>CAZFQS010000006.1:3741-192939 GCA_964521285.1 uncultured Bacteroidales bacterium
TTTAAAATCTGCATCATGACTTATTATTACCGAACCATTTAAATATTGTACCAGCCGCATATTCTCATTAACAGAGGCAGCGGAGTCGGCAACCAGAATATGATCCAGGTATTTACTGTAAAATTCCAGTGGTCTGATACTATCAAAGTGGATCCAGGTATTATTGGAATTAAGGTTAACCAGACTACCTTCCAGGGGATTATGGTCTCTTGTTACATGCCAGTCAATTTTCCCTTCCAGATTTATCAACCTGTTTTTTACAGAGCTAAAGGTACCTGCAGAATCAGCAATTGTCTCTTCGACCATTTGACTGCCATCAATTACAATAGTAAAAGTCTTTTCATCACCGTTTTCAGCTTTAACTGTAATTATCAGATCTTCACTAATCAGGAAATGATTTGAGGGTACCTGCCCGTCTGAATAGGTAACCTTATATGTAGCATAGGGTGATACTGTAACTGCCGATTTTAACTGGATTACAAGAGCATTATCCGGAAGATCTGTTACCCTGGAACTATCTAAATCGATAATTCCGGTTAATGCAGAAATAATATCATTTTCAGTTCCTATTTCTCTTGTTTCAATATTATAAAGTGTAACTTCGTTACCTGTGACCTGCACTACCATAGTATCAGACATCAGGGTTGTGTTTTGATCCGGAATAACTGTACCTGACACCAAACCTAAAATATCCATCGAAGCAGTCAGAGGAGCTCTAAGACCTGATTTAAAATCTGCTACGGTCATTAAAGGAGAGACATCAGAAATTCTTAAACCTCCCTGATCAAGCTCTCCCTCCTCTGTACTAAGCAGTAACCAGTTCTCAATTAATCCCAGGCTAAACTCATCCAGTAAAACTTCAATTTCTTCCATGTCATTCCAGATTCCGGTTTTAATTCCAAAATATACCTCAATGTCCTCATCATAATCACCAGGAGGAACATATATTCCGTTTCCCACGCAGGCGCCTTCTGAAAATTTCCCATTGAGATTCGGGCCACATCCTGCCCAGGTAGATAAACCCAGCACTACATCTTCATTATTATTTGGAGTATAATCTGTATTTTCAACCGGGGTAATAATACTCAGGTATAATTCACACCAGAAACTGGCAACAAAGCTTGTTTTAACAAGACCATCAAGCATATAGGATTTACCGCCTTTTAAATTCAGCTTTTGCCAGAATAAAATATTTGTTGCCTTTTCACTCGTTACCCTCAGGCAGCCTCCAGTACCACCAACCGGTCCATCAATGGTATAATTAAACTCATAATTGGCAGTATCAGTGCTTCCCATATGATAAATTGTCCAGCCGGAGCTATTCTCCATATGCGGATTCACAATCAGTTCCTGGCCAAATGAATTCATAAAGGCAATTAAGGACAAGAAGCATAATAAAAGAAGTCTTGCAACAATTTGGTTACTGAACCAAAGAAGATTTTTAGTCATCTGTTGATTTTTCTAATTCTTGTTTTGTCACATGACAAATTTGGTGAATATTTATACAGTAGCGACAAAACAATCATCGGGAGTATTAACTGCCAGCTTAACCAGGCAGACAGTTTTTTATAAATTGAAAATAAACCAAGTTTTATTTCTTTAGCAAATCCCGGATTTCAGTCAGCAGAGTCACTTCTTTTGTTGGTGCCGGAGGAGCAGCAGGTTTCGCTTCTTCTTTCTTCCTTAAATTATTATACCCCTTTACAAGGAGGAAAACAGCAAAGGTAACAATTAAAAAAGTAATAATGGTATTTATAAAGTTACCATAACTAATAGCAACCTCAGCAGTTTCACCGGTTAAAACCTGGCCTGTTCCATCCACAACGGCAGGAACAGCTCGTTGAATTACTACTTTAAGTTCGCTAAAGTCTATCCCTCCCAGTAATAAACCTATTGGAGGCATAATAATATCATCGACCAGCGACTTAACGATTCCACCAAAATAGAGAGCCATAATAAGGCCTACAGCCATTTCAAGAACGTTACCTTTAGCAATAAATTTTTTAAATTCATTAAACATAATTATAGGTTTTACGGATTAAAAATGACTTTTTTATTTCTGCTTATGATTTTATAATTTGAAAACAGTACCCTGCTGTATATCAATAATTTAATATTGTATTGAGTTTATTTTCTGCTTTACTGACAGCTTGTCTCTGTATATCAATTTCAGCTACTTTTGCCGACTGGTCGCGCAAATTTGTTTCTATCTCCAAGGTTGTCCGGTCTATAGTAGCATTGCTATCTACTATTTTCTTTTGCAAATTCTCAACTTCTTTCAGTGCCTTTTCTTTCTCCTTTTCAAGATTCTTTATTTGACTTTCCTTCTCTTTTTTTGCTTCTTCATCTTCAAGACTGATAAGAATTGATTTCTCCTTTCCGATTTGGTCATTTAGATTTTGGGAGTCCTGTTTCAAACCTGTAATTTTGTCATTGTTCTCTGCGATCTGGTTTTTTTCTGCAACTATCAGCTTTTCCATTTTTGTTTTGTCATTTTGAAGCGATTCCAGATCTTTTTCAAGATCCTTAAGCTGTTTTTCTTCAGTTTTCAATTCCTCTTGAGCCAGGTTTGCATAGTGTTCTTTGCCGAATTCAAAAAGGTAAGTTTTCACCTTAGCAAATTCCTGTTCCGATTGTGATCTGCTGACAAATTCTTTTGGTTTAAGTTCAATCGTTACATCAAGAATTACCGCGGAATCCCGGGAGCTTAATATACTGTATATATTGATGGGTTCCGAATAGATTTCATTAATCTGTGCCCCAAAAATGGTGTATTCACCACCATCAATAGTAATTTCCGATTTCGTACCCTTCTCAATTTTTTTTATCCAGTCTTTTGAAATATTTTCGTAAGCGACTTCAGGAATAGTAAGTTCGAAACCGGGATATTCTCCATGTTTGAAGTTTATCTGTTTATCAGTAAGTTTAATTGGTTTTTGACCTGCCAGATTGATTGTCAGGAATAGAACTGCTATTCCTGCCAAAGGTTTACTTAGTAAGCTCATACTATTTGGTTTTTAAGTGTTTATTTAAAAATCTTATTTTGTGCTATCTGGTTTAAAATTAACTTGGAAAGAAAAAATGGGAATTTATGTTCAATCCCGGTTTTTACTTAATAATCCTCTCGAAACAGATTCTTTAGGGTACTTCTTACAACTACTTTTTTCTATGCCATTGTTTAATTCAAATGTAATACATGGATTTCTAAAAACCTAATTTCACCCCTCATATTTTATAGTGTTATAATCAGCGATATACACTCATCAGGCCTTTGCAACAGGGCATTCCTGTATCGTTGCAACTGCTGTTTCAACCGTACTTAACAGCAAATATTACCTGATTATTGCCTCGTACTTGTTGGTATTAGCCGGGTCAATTTCATTGAGTATAGCGAAAATACGGCTTTTTTCTTCAGGGAATGATTCTTTGAAAATATTTACCAGCTCATCTGATTTTGCATCGTAGATAACCTGTAGAAAGTGCATGAACGGATCGGGTTTGTTTCTGTATACTTGCTGAAGTAATTTCAGGCTTTCTGCTATTTCAGCCCTTGCCTCATTAAGTTTTTCATACATTCTGTCAAGTCCCATCCGGTGGTATCTATATATAAATTCTCTGGCAGGACTAAAATCTTCATTTAATATGTTATTAACAAGCCAGTATCTGTTTTTTCGGCTTGGACTTTCGATAGATTTCCATCCTTTTTGAGAAGCATTCTGGGCATTATTCGCAATTTTTTCGGCTTTCCGGAAAAACTCTGTTCCTCCTTCATAAGAAAATGAATCATAATCCAGTCCGATTATGATATAAGCATAAAATGCGAGAATTGAAGTAAGGTTTGATATGTGTGAATTTTCATTGAATTGCAAAGGCTGGTATTCAACATATGTAAAGTGCAGGTCATTATCTACATAATTAAATAATACAGTATTAAATGAACTGTTATATATCGGCCGGCGTACCTGAATTTGCAAAGTACCCCTGAATTCATCATCACCGATTTGTTCCTGCAGATTAAATAACATATTACATTCTATCCTTTCATCCACATCAAATACATAAGTTGTCCATGGCGTATTATTAACAAACTCATAAATTGCTGCCTGCATAGTTTCAAAAATCTGTTTGTTTGTTCCCTGGATCTGCTGAGTGATCAGTTGAATATTGCAGTTTAGTTCCTGGGAGTATATACTGAGACTATAAAAAAATACTGAAATTATTAAGAGTTTCTTTATCATAGTTATTTATATTATTTCAGCAATCTTGTTAATTATGTCTTTTGCAACCTCTTTTTTTGACTTTAACTTAAAATTAGTTAATTTATTGTTTTTATCTATAATGGAGATTTTATTTGTATCATACTGAAAACCGGCTCCTTTATCTTTAACTGAGTTTAGAACAATAAAGTCAAAATTCTTCTTTTTTAGTTTGCTGCGGGCATTTTCAATTTCATTTTCACTTTCCAGGGCAAAGCCTGCCAGAAACTGGCTCTTATTTTTTAATCTTCCCAGTTCCTGCGCTATATCTATTGTTGGTGCGAGTTCTAAAATCAGCTTCTTTCCAGAGCCCTTAATTTTTTTACCGGATGCCTTTTTGGGTTTATAGTCAGCTACAGCAGCAGCTAAAATTGCTCCATCCATGTTTTTAAACCTGCTCCTGCTTTGTTTATACATCTCATCGGCATCAACCACATTAATGATTTTAATATTTGGATGGTTCAATAAAAAATCAGTGGGCCCGGATATTAAAGTAACTTTTGCACCCAGGTTTGCCAGTTCTTCAGCCAGG
Organism: uncultured Bacteroidales bacterium; assembly: GCA_964521285.1. Lineage (GTDB taxonomy): Bacteria > Bacteroidota > Bacteroidia > Bacteroidales > UBA10428. The sequence continues at coordinate 8,530 of CAZFQS010000006.1, forward strand.
GCATAACCCATTTTACCGGACGAATAATTGCTGATATACCTTACAGGATCGATATTCTCACGGGTCGGACCTGCAGTAATTAAGATATTTTTATTAATTAGCCTGTCGAGGAGTTTTTTTTTTAATGTACTTTTTTTGAAGTAATTCTTAAGCTCATTCACTATATTCTCAGGCTCTTCCATTCTTCCCTTACCCTCTAATCCGCTCGCCAGCTCTCCGGTAGCAGCCTCAAGAATTATATTTCCTGTGTTCTGTAAAGTTTGAAGGTTCTTCTTTGTAGTTTTATGACTGTACATATTTTTATCCATTGCCGGCGCAATGAATACCGGACATTTTGCTGAGAGGTAGGTTGTAAGCAACAGATTATCGGCAATACCGCCGGCCATCTTCCCAATTGTATTTGCTGTTGCCGGAGCAATTACAAAGGCATCTGCCCATAGTCCCAGCTTTACATGATTATTCCATTCACCATTCTCAGGATTAAAGAAATCAACCATAACACGATTCCCTGACAGGGTAGCCAGAGTTAATGGGGTGATGAATTCCCTGGCCAGTCTGGTCATTATTACTTTTACTTCTGCCTGCTCTTTGACGAGTAAGCGAATGAGTATAGCAGCTTTATAGGCTGCTATGCTACCGGTTATCCCGAGAATTATTTTTTTACCCTTTAACATCAGGTATCTTCATTATCGGCTTTTCTGATATAAATTTTTTCATTCTCAAATTCATCCAGAGCAATAAGAGTTTGCTTTGGCATCCGTTCATAAAACTTGGAAATCTCAATCTGTTCACGATTTTCAAACACTTCTTCAAGGTTATCTGTGTAATAAGCAAATTCTTCAAGTTTACGGTTTAATTCTTCTTTAATCTCCATTCCTATCTGGTTTGCTCTCTTGGCACAGATCATTACAGATTCATAAATGTTCCCTGTATCTTTTTCCAGGTTATCTAAATTTCTGGTAAGAGTTGTTGTTGATGCTTTAGATTTTTTATAATCCATCTCCTAACTGATTTAAATCATTGTCTATTTTTAATATTTTGGAAGAACTTTCATACATTTTATCCGCTTCCTTTCGGTATTTACTATCAGGAAACTCAGCAATAAATGAGTAATATTCATCTAAAGATGCCTGGTATCTTTCCTTTTTTTTCTTTTCAATACTGTTATATGCCAGTAAATAACTTGATTTAAGTATTAAAAACATAATATCCTCTCTGAATTTACTGTCAGGAAATTCAGTCAGACTCGTATTTAGCGCAACAAGTGATGCTTTATAATCCTCCAGATCAAAATATAGTTTAGCGCTCATAAATGACTTTTCGACAAGCTTTTCTCTCAGTTCATTTATTAATTTCCTGCATTCTTCTGCCCTTGGACTATTGGGATACTTTATAATAAATAACTGAAATGATTGAATTGCCTGAATTGTACTGACCTGATCCAGGCTTGGCCTCGGTGAAGTTTTATAATAACAAAACGCCTTGTAGAAACTTGCATCTTCTGCAAAACTGCTATTTCCATAAGTTTTTACAAAGCTTTCAAAATAATGTCCGGCCAGTATAAAATCATTCTGGTGAAAATAGCTCATTGCCTGATAAAAATATACAGAGTCAGCTTTGTTGGACCCCCTGAAAACTGCTGATATCTGATCAAAGAGGGAAGAAGCCCTTACATATTCTCCTTCATTATAATATTCAAATGCTTTTTTATATTTAAGATTGTAGTCGCTACTCTTTAATAATTTTTCATATCTTGAACAAGAGATAATCAGGAGAGCCAGTAATAATGTAATCAAATAGTTTTTTCTCATATTTCAAAATATCGCGCAAAATTACAATTTTTTATTTAAATAAAATACAAATTATTTAATGATTATTATATAACGATTTATAACAAATATTTATTTCCTGTTAACGATATGAATGATTTTTTAAGTTTGTTCTATTTTTAAAAAAAATTACTTTTGTGATGAAAATTATTAACTCTAAAAAATAATAGCTGTGGATATATTTGATAAAATTTATAAGAATAAAGGGCCTCTTGGGCAATATCAGCAAATCGGACATGGATATTTTATATTTCCTAAACTGGAAGGAGAGCTGGGTGCACATATGAATTTCAGAGGTAAGGAAGTTCTGGTATGGAGTTTAAATAACTATATAGGACTGGCAAATCACCCTGATGTAAGAAAAGCGGATGCTGAAGCTGCAAAAGAGTATGGAATGGCTTATCCTATGGGCTCCAGGCTATTGACTGGACACACAGGCAAACATGAAGAGCTTGAGAACCAGCTTGCAGAATTTGTAGGTAAAGAAGATGCATTTTTACTTAACTATGGATATCAGGGAGTTATTTCAATTATTGATGCTCTTCTGGGAAGGAATGACGTGGTAATATATGATTCAGAAGCTCATGCATGTATTTTTGATGGGGTAAGACTCCATCTGGGAAAAAGGTTTATGTTCCCTCATAATAATATTGAAAATTGTGAAAAGCAACTGGAAAGAGCAACCAAACTGGTTGATAGAACAGGCGGGGGAATATTAATAGTAACTGAAGGAGTGTATGGTATGGCAGGTGATTTGGCGAAACTTGATAAAATTGTTGCTCTAAAGAAAAAATTCAATTTCAGAATTCTTGTTGATGATGCTCATGGTTTTGGTACTATGGGTAAAACAGGAGCCGGTACCGGGGAGCATTTCGGAGTGCAGGATGAAATTGATTTATACTTCTCCACTTTTGCAAAATCCATGGCAGGCATTGGTGCATTTGTTGCAGGTAATGAAGATATAATTAATTATTTGAGGTACAATATGCGGTCGCAGGTATTTGCGAAAGCTTTACCCATGCCTATGGTTATAGGTGCTCTTAAGCGGCTGGAGCTGCTTAAGACACAGCCCGAATTAAAAGAAAAACTCTGGAAGATTGTAAAAGCCCTACAAAGCGGGTTAAAAGAAAAAGGCTTTAACCTTGGTAATACCGAATCTCCTGTTACGCCTGTATTTTTTACGGGCTCAGTGGCTGAAGCCAGTAATATTGTAATAGATCTTAGAGAGAATTACAGAATATTCTGTTCAATAGTATTATACCCGGTGGTTCCTAAAGATGTGATAATGTTGAGAATAATTCCTACCGCGGTTCATACTATTGAAGATGTAGAATATACCATTAAAGCATTTGGTGAAGTCCAGGGAAAATTAAAGGCCGGTAAATATTATTCTGATAATGTAGTGTCTGTGAGGGATAAGCTTTAAATGTGATGTTAAATTGCTCTTTTGCTCTATTGTTATATTGCCCTATTGACCTATTGCTCTATTGTTAAATTGCTCTATTGCTGAATAATCAGATTCCTTTTTCAGCCAAATACCTTTCAGCGTCAATAGCTGCCTGACAGCCTGATCCTGCAGCTGTTACAGCTTGTCTGTATGTAGGATCCTGAATATCACCACAGGCAAAAACACCAGGGATATTAGTTTTTGATGTTCCCGGGATTGTTTTGATATAACCTAGTTTATCTGTTTCAACAAAGTCCTTAAAAATCTGAGAATTTGGAGTATGTCCGATTGCTAAAAAAAAGCCGTCAATCCTGACAACTTCTTCCGATTCATCAGGTTCTCCTTTTCTTTTTATCAGCACTGCTTCCTCCAGAACATCCTTACCGCGTAATTCTTTGGTATTCCTTTCAAACAAGACTTCGATATTAGGTGTATTAAATACTCTTTCCTGCATAATCTTACTGGCTCTCATATAGTTCTTCCTGATAATTATGTATACCTTTCTACAAAGGCCTGCCAGGTATAATGCCTCTTCACATGCTGAATCACCTCCTCCTACAACTGCAACATCTTTTTCTTTATAGAAGAAACCGTCACATGTAGCACAAGCCGATACCCCTGATCCCTTAAATTTATTTTCCGATTCCAAACCCAGATACCTGGCTGTAGCACCTGTAGCAATAATTAAGGTGTCTGCTCTTATGATGTGTTCATCATTAATAACGACCTTGTAGGGAGCAGATGATAAATCCGCTGAAGTGGCAATTCCCCAGCGACATTCAGCTCCAAACCTTTCTGCCTGCTTTTTAAAGTCTTCCATCATCTTCGATCCGGTTACACCCTCAGGATAGCCGGGATAATTTTCTACTTCAGTGGTTGTGGTTAACTGGCCGCCTGGCTCCAGTCCTTCATATAATACAGGTTTAAGGTTTGCTCTTGAAGCATAAATTGCAGCAGTATATCCTGCAGGTCCTGATCCGATAATCAAACACCTTACTCTTTCTTCCTCTTTTTCGGATTTTTTATCTTTCGGGTTATTTTCGAGATTTTCAAGTGGTTTGAACAAGCTCATTTTTATTTTATTTAAAATATTTCAACCAATAAATATAACTAATATATAGTAAACAAAAATGAGTTATATTTGATTAAATCAACGATTAAAATTATAATGGGATTTATAAATTTAATAACAAAAAACAGAAGTTACAGAAGATTTAATCAGGATTACAGACTGGAAATAAGTGAACTGAAAGAACTGGTAAACTTTGCCAGGTTATCAGCATCAAGTAGCAACATCCAGGGATTGAAATTTATACTGTCTGTTGACAGGGATATAAATTCTAAAATTTTTAAGCATTTAAAATGGGCCTATTATTTAAAAAACTGGGATGGCCCTGCAAAAGGGGAGAGGCCGGGTGGATATATTGTTATCCTGGGAGATACGGAAATACATTCCACTATTGATGCAGATGTAGGTATTGCTGCGCAAAGCATACTTCTTGGCGCTGTTGAAAAAGGACTGGGTGGTTGTATGTTAGGTTCCCTTAACAGGCCCGGATTAAGAAAGGATTTGCAAATTTCTCAACAGTATCAGATTCCGCTTGTAATAGCACTTGGTAAACCGGAAGAACAGATTGTACTGGAAGAGGTTGACGAGACAGGTAATATTCAATACTGGCGTGATGAAAAGGGTGTTCATCATGTTCCAAAAAGAAGTCTGGATGAGATTATTATTCAATCACATTCTTAATTCCAACAAGTCTGTGAGTATAAGTATTAGTCACTTCATCAAATATTCCTTTTTCATCAATCCTGTCTATTTTTACCCTGCCTGATGCATGGATAATTTTATTATCTCCTAATAATATACCTGAATGTGTAATATCATTTGCCCTGGATCTGCTAAAGAAAGCCAAATCACCCTTTTCTGAATGTCCGAGATTTGAAATTATTTTACCGCAACCGAACTGCTGACCTGCATTTCTTGGTAATCTTATATAGCATATTTTATATACTATTTGCGTAAATCCTGAACAGTCTATCCCGAAAGGTGTACGTCCGCCCCAGAGATAAGGAGAATTATAATAGAGCAGAGAAATATCAGAAATTTCCTCTCTTATATTTTTAAAATCTGGCAAATCAAGCTTTTCAGATATCTTAAATTTTCTATTTTCAATTGAAAACTGGCTGGCATCACTGTCATAAAAAGGTATAGTGCTTCCGGCAACAATTTGCAGAACTGATTTATCCTCTAATATTAAATTCACAGTTCTTTGTCTTATTATAACAGGATTTCCCGAAGCAAGAGCTTCATATGTGTCAGGATTAATTTCTGTAATCATATTCTCATCAACCCATCCCAGGTAATTGTCATAAAATGACTCAATAAAAACCCATTCATTCTTAATTTCCAGAACCCTGAAACATTCGCCAAATAACAACTGACTTGTCATTTCACTTTTATCATTGCTTTCTTTTCGTATTGGTATAATGCTTAACAGAGTAATTCCAAATTCCATTACTTATAAAATAAGAATATTAAAAAAGCAGAAAAAATGAACTTATGTAAATATTTCCTGTTTATCAGGTAAATAAGCTTAAATTTTTACTTATTTTGCAGGGTACTAACTTTTTTGGTTAATATAATATAGCTAAAAAATAGAAGATTGAAGGTAGAACATTTTTTCCTAAATTTTAAATTATACATCTAAATATTCGTTAAATGAAGAAGCTTTTTACTTATATAAGGGAAAATATAAGATTAATTACAGTTGTTTTTCTCTTCATTCTAAGTGCATTAATAATTGTTTATTTGTTTCCAAAACAGGGTAAGTTCAAGTATGAATTCAGGAAAACCGAGATTTGGAAACATAGTGACCTGAAGGCTCCGTTTGACTTTCCGGTTTATAAATCAGAATCAAGGATAGCAAAAGAAAAGGACTCGGTTATGAGATTCTTTAAGCCATATTTTACTTATGATGCATTTATTGGAACCGATCAAATAGAAAAATTCCAGGAAACTTTTGACAGAAAGTGGACTGAATACACAATAAATGAATTTAAAATAAAAAGTGAAAGTGCGTACCTGAATAATAATAATTACAATAGTCTGAAAGAACTTGGGAATCAGTTTAGGGATTTTATTTCTGATCAATTACAGAAAATTTACTTAAACGGTATTATTGAGATTGGCAATCTCGAAGATGAACTTAAAAGAGATATAGTTTCAGTTTATATAGTAAAAGGAAATATCGGACAGGAATCAGAACTGGCAGATATTTTTACGCCTAAATCAGCCTATGAATATTTAATAATGAACCTGAACCAGTATATAACTGAAAGCAATGCATATTATATTAAACGATACCGTGATTTTTTCAAGCAGTTTGACCTTAATTATTTTATTAAAGTAAATATAAACTATGACGAGAATAAGTCAAACCGGGCACAAAAAGAAATGTTTGATAAAATATCTTTAACACGCGGGATGATACAAAAAGGTCAGCTAATAATTTCAAATGGAGAAATAATCACAAATGAGAAATTCAGAATACTGGAATCATTGAAAATTGAATATGAGCAGCAGCTGGGTTTTATGGCAAACCAGCTGGTAAAGCTTGGTAAACTTATTCTTGTTTCACTTTCAATGCTGGTAATATTCCTGTTCCTGTATAATTTCAGGAAAGAGGTTTTACATGACATTCTGAGAACCGCTTTTATACTTTTTCTTTTTATACTGTTTATTATAATAGCGAGTTTTACAATCAGCCTCAATAAGGTGCATATATATATAATCCCTTTTGTTATTTTGCCTATTATTTTAAGGACTTTTTATGATGAGCGTTTGGCTTTATTTATCCACTTTATTGCAGTATTACTGATAGGATTTTTTGCACCGAACAGTTTTGAATTTGTCTTTTTGAATTCTATTGCCGGCATGGTAGCAATTTTTAGTCTGACAAATCTTTATAGAAGGTCTAAGCTTGTTATCACCGCACTATTGGTATTTATTACATATTCTCTGTTATATTTTGGTATTTTAATTGTAAAGGAGGGTAACGTGGTAAATATAAATACCGAAGAACTATCAAGTTTTATGTGGTTTGGCATAAACGGAATACTAATTCTTATTGCTTATCCTTTAATGTATGTTTTCGAAAAGACATTCGGATTTCTTTCAGATGCTACCTTATTTGAGTTGTCAGATACAAACCAGCCATTACTGCGAAAACTGGCAGAAACTGCTCCGGGCACTTTTCAACATTCCATGCAAGTTGCAAATCTGGCTGAAGAAGCAATACGTAAAGTAGGAGGTAATCCTTTACTGGTTAGAACAGCAGCTTTATATCATGATATAGGGAAGATGAATAATCCAATATACTATATTGAAAATCAAACTTCAGATATTAATCCCCATGATAGTCTGGAGTTTGAAGAAAGTGCTAAAATAATAATTAGTCATGTTGAAAATGGAGTTGAAATAGCAAAGAAAAACAAGCTGCCGCAAGTTATAATTGATTTTATAAGAACTCATCATGGTACGACTACTGTACAATATTTTTATCGCTCATATATTAAAAAATACCCTGAAGAAGAAGTAGATGTTAAAAAATTTTCATACCCGGGGCCAAGGCCTTTTTCAAAAGAGACGGCTGTACTAATGATGGCTGATGCAGTTGAAGCCGCTTCGCGGAGTCTGAAAATCATCAATGACAAAACACTTGAAAAAACTGTTGAAAATATTATTAGCTATCAGCAAAAGGAAGGCCAGTATAATAACGCGAATATTACATTCAGAGATATTTCCACGATTAAAGCAGTACTCATTAAGAGATTGCATAATATTTACCATGCCAGAATAATATATCCCAAATAATAAAATAGTAGCAACTTATGTTATTAATATCTGAGATCAATTATTTCTGCCTTTTTAAACTTTGACTTATCGAATGTAAAGATGGAATCATCGAAATCTTTATCTGTTATATAATTAGTAAGAGAAATGTTATAATCAACTCCATCCTTTCCTGCAATACTTATAGCTGACAGTATATCCCTGTTTATATCGATGTATAATTTAATCCGGGAATAAGGCTGATCAAGGTTGACAGGGAACAGGTGAATTTCATGCATTTTAGTGTTATCCACCATAACTTCCCCGACATATCTGTATTTGAAATCTCTGTTATAAAAATAAAATATTTTTGCAGGATTACTTAAGAAATTTTCATCGAGGGTATCGGGTTCTGTAACTACAACCTCTTCGTTATCCTGTGTATAAGTCCACATAGTCTTGCCATCGTAATATACTGTTGATCCTGCTGATTCAAGTTTATATTTGTTTTTTTTAATGATTACGTGCCCCTTTGTGTCTGATTGTATATCTTCTTTACGATCATCTATTATTAACTCGTAATCAGCCTGAATTGACTTATAAGATTTTGTCTTTTCTGCTACCTTATCGAGAATTTTGCGTGCGTCAGGATCCTGCTGGCACATGGTATATTTTGCAAGTAAAAGTATAAGTATTGCCAGGCTATACTTTTTCATATAATTTTATTGTTTATTGTCTAAAGAATTCAAAAATTGTTCCAGAGAATACTCATCTGAAAAAAGTACCTGTCTTGCTTTACTTCCTTCAAAAGGCCCCACAATACCTGCTGCTTCAAGCTGGTCAATTATTCGTCCTGCCCGGTTGTAACCTATGGAAAATTTTCTTTGAATCAGTGATGTCGAACCCTGCTGATGAATAACCACAAGTCTTGCCGCCTCGTTGAAAAGGCTGTCCCTCTTTGATAAATCAACTTCACCTGCTTCAAAAGAACTTTCCTCAACATATTCAGGTAAATACATTGCTGACGTAAAACCTTGCTGCGAACCTATATATTCTGTTATTCTTTCAATTTCGGGTATATCAATAAATGCACATTGTAATCTTATCATATCATTTCCCTGGGCAAACAGCATATCACCTCTACCTACAAGCTGGTTTGCACCAGGAATATCAATAATTGTCCTTGAGTCGATCATAGATGTTACTCTGAATGCCATTCTTGCCGGGAAATTAGCTTTAATAATTCCTGTTATTATATTTGTTGTGGGCCTCTGTGTAGCTATAACCAAATGAATTCCTATAGCCCTTGCCAGCTGGGCAAGTCTTGCAAGCGGCATCTCAACCTCCTTGCCGGCAATCATAATAAGGTCCGCAAACTCGTCAATTATTACTACTATATAGGGCAAATAGCGATGTCCTTTTTCAGGATTAAGCTGACGTTTAATAAATTTTTGATTGTATTCTTTTATATTTCTTACCTGGGCCTTTTTAAGAAGATCATACCTCTGATCCATTTCTACTGTTAATGAGTTCAGGGCATAGATCACATTTTGTGTCCCGTTTATAACTGGATCTTCGATATCAGGTACCTTAACCAGATAATGTTTTTCAATTCTTGAGTATAGAGTAAGTTCAACCTTTTTAGGATCAATGAGAACAAGCTTTAGTTTTGCCGGGTGGTTTTTAAATAACAGAGAAGCAATAATTGTGTTAAGGCCTACTGACTTTCCCTGTCCGGTTGCCCCTGCTACCAGCAAATGAGGCATTTTGGTAAGGTCAAAAACATAAGTTTCATTTGATATGGTCTTTCCAAGGGCAACAGTTAAATCAGCGTCTGATTCCTGAAATTTTCTTGAGCTCAATATTGAACGGATCGATACTATTTCCGGATTTTGATTCGGTACTTCAATACCAATAGTACCTTTGCCCGGTATGGGAGCAATTATTCTTATTCCCAGGGCAGCCAGATTCAGGGCAATATCGTCCTCAAGACTCTTTATCCTGCTGATACGGACTCCCGGAGCAGGTACAATCTCATATAATGTCACTGCCGGTCCGATTGTTGCCTTAATTTTATTAATCTTTATTTTATAATGAGCCAGGGTCTCAACAATCTTATTCTTGTTGCTAACCAGCTCTTCATTGGTAACATTCGCGTCAGCAGATTCATATTTTTCAAGTAAGTCCAGGTTAGGCAGTTTGAAATTGCTTAGTTCCAAAGTCGGATCATAGTCTTCCTGTTCTTCAATATCTATTAATTCGTCAAGGTCATCACCGGATTCGCTACTTTCCTGAAATATTGATTTACTCTCTTCACGGGTCACTGTCGTTTCATTTCTTAAACTATGGTTTTCAGATGACTCTCCCTGTGGAAATTCAGTTTCGAAAACCAGATCTTCCAGTTTATTATCCATCTCAAGTTCAATTTCCTCAGTGTCGGCTTGTTTTTCTGAGGTTTCTCCATAAACGATTTTTTTTGGATTTAATATATTGTTCCTGAATACAGATTTTAACCAGGAGAATGAATTTCTGAATGAGAAAAGAACAAATGCTAAAGTTGAAATCAAAAGTATAAATGTTGTTCCGGTATTGCCTATGAATCCTATAAGCCAGCCACTAACGTATGATCCGTGTTTGCCCCCTAAACCATAACCAAGTAATTCGTTATTTTCTTTAAATAAAAATCCAAGCCAGACAGACAGTATAATAGTAGCAACTATTGCAATTCTAAATGTTTTTCCCAGGGGTAGAAATTTGATCCTTAAAAGTGCCAGTCCTGAAATAAGAATCATGAAAGGAATTGAGAATGATGCAATACCAAAACATTTATAAATAAGTAATTTGGCGAAACATGCTCCTGTTTTACCGGCCCAGTTGTGAACCTTAACATCGGGACCGGAAAATACATTACTGCATTCAAAACTTTGATCTACCTTCCAGGTAAATAAATAAGAAATTAGTGACAGAAATATTATGATCGAAAAACATGTGATTATCAAACCAATAGTGAACTTAAATCTTTCATCTTTTAATATAAAACCACGTGATCTCTTTATATTGTTATTGGATTTTTTTTTCTTACTCATTAATATATTTTAAAGAATAAATAATTATGCTTTAAAATTAATAAGTGTTTGATTCAAATTAAAGAAATAAGAGATTTTATTACTAAAATTAATAACAGTTCATGGTTAATAAATCCTAAATTCAGGTTATTCCATCAGGCGCCTGATAATATAAGTCATCTGTTCCCTGGTGACTTCGCGGTAATTGGACTGCTCCTTAAATTTTTTAATTTCATTTTGCTGGGAGGGCACAAATTTTTCTGCGGTAAACTTCATTTTCAAATATTCCAGCTTAAGCTGGAATTCCAGTAATACGCCATCTATTTGATTATATGGATTGGTAGAATTGGGATTCTCTATTGCTATTTCATCAGTATAGTAAATATCAAATGTATCACCTTGCTGGGGTAATGTAACAATTGCTCTTTTACTTTTTAGTCCTGCTATTTCTTTAATGTCACTGGTAAATTCAATTTCCATATCAGAATTTTCATCGAAACAGCACATCGATTCACCTTTCTTTCCTTTAAACAGGTATTTTTTGTTAAGTACTTCCAGAATAGTTGAACATCTCTTATGTTTGAAATTTGTATGGCTGTTCAATTTAAAAAAGCCCATAAAACCCTCAATAGTATTAGTTGAATAATGCGGACTAAATTCAAGCTTCATTTTTTTTGGAAGCAGTGCCGGTGATATTTCCTTTAATTCATTTTTAATATAGGTTATTTTATATTCTATAAGTCCGTTATTGTATTTTCCGGTATAAGTATCTTTTTTACAAGCAGTCAGGATTAAAAAAACTGGTAATACAGCCAACAAATACTTCATCTTTTTATATTAGGGGAGTTAAATGATTTCTCGACGATATACGTGCCATATATATATATATGTTTTATTTTTTATACCGCGTTTTGACAGATAATATAAAATTGCAATATTAACAATATAATTAACTTGATTAAGAAAATTTTAAAAATTTATTCTCTGGAAATTAAAGTTATTAAATAAGGTGCATGTATAAATATTCATTAAATTGCAAAAAATATCATAATTGCAGTTAATAAATATTTCATATATTTGCTTCATGGATTGTTAAATTTTGTAAGGCATTGTATAAACTAATGCTTTTCAGTAATACTTGCAAGCATATAATAAAAAATTATAATTATAAATACAAAATAAATATTTATACAAATGGATTTTAATTTTAAGAACAGGAGTTTTGTGAAGCTTCTTGATTTTTCACAGGCTGAAATTGACTTTTTACTGGACTTATCATCAAAATTGAAAAAAGCAAAATATGATGGTAATGAGAAACAATTTCTCAAGGGTCAGAATATTGCATTGATTTTTGAAAAGACATCCACAAGAACAAGATGTGCTTTTGAAGTGGCAGCATTTGATCAGGGAGCACATGTAACATATCTGGGGCCAGGCGGATCGCAGATAGGACATAAAGAATCAATGAAAGACACAGCAAGGGTATTGGGAAAAATGTATGATGGCATTGAATACAGGGGATATAGCCAGAGTATAGTGGAAGAGCTGGCAGAATATGCAGGGGTGCCGGTGTGGAACGGACTTACCGATGAATTTCATCCCACTCAGGTACTGGCAGATATATTTACTATGATAGAGTATGTCGATAAGCCTCTGGATAAAATAAAGTTTTGTTATTTAGGCGATTCGAGGAATAATATGGGAAACTCTTTAATGGTGGGTGCTTCAAAAATGGGTATGGATTTCAGAGCAGCTGCACCGGTAGAATGTCATCCAAAAAAGGAGTTAGTAGAAAAATGCAGGGAAATTGCCAAAGAGTCAGGTGGGGTTATAACATTGACAGATAATGTCAAAGATGCAGTAAGGGACGTGGACTATTTGTATACAGATGTATGGGTATCTATGGGTGAACCTTCATCAGCCTGGGAAGAAAGAATAAGATTATTAAAACCATTTCAGGTTAATACGAATACTGTTAAATTAACTGGGAATCCGGAAGTTAAATTCCTGCATTGCCTTCCTGCTTTTCATAACAGAGAAACAGGAATAGGTGAAGAAATGTACAAGAAATACGGAATAGACTCTATGGAAGTTAGCGAGGAAGTATTTGAATCAGATGCATCAATCGTTTTTGAACAGGCTGAAAACCGCATACATACAATTAAAGCTATTATGGTTGCTACATTAGGTGATTTGTAAACTTAATATAAATAATTGGTCCGGGATTTTAAGGAAGCCGGTCACAGTTAATTAAAAAATTGTTATTTTATTGATTTAAAATTGCTTTATACAAAAAAATTTTGTTAACTTGTATATGTTAAATTACTAACTAATCTCAATTATTCGCAATTATGACTATCTATGTTGGTAACATCAATTATTCGTTAGGTGAAGCTGAAATCCAAAAAATATTTGAAGTTTTAGGTGCAGTTGAAAGTGTAAAGATTATCAGAGACAAGAGAACGGGACGATCAAAGGGATTTGCATTCATCGAAATGCCCAATAAGAAGGAAGCAATGGAAGCTATTAAAACTCTTGACGGAAAAGAAGTTGCCGGAAGAAACCTCAGGGTTTTAAAAGCACATTCTACAAAGAAAGTTAAGGAAGATGCTGAGAATGTTAAATGATAACTTCATTTTTCCCCTGGTTATAAGTTTTTTTTGATTTTGATATTCATTATAATGTTACTTTGATCTTATTTTTTTATACAACTGAAAATTCTGTGTAGCATTAAATGCTGGCATATTATTGAAGTCCTTATCACGGTAAAAATATGTTCCGCATCCCATCTGAAGCGCATCATCCGATAAAATATTCTTTCTGTGTCCTTTTGAGTTCATCCAGCTTTCAACTATTGTTTCAGCCAATGAAAGATAAGTGTGAGGCTGTATCAGTTCACCATCCATTCTGTAGCTAAACTGACCATCTCCTCTTACAAATACTTTTTCTCCTGATTTATATTTAAGACCGTGGTTTGTAGCAATATTTTCAGCAACATAAGGATTCAGAATTCCGGCTAACACAGCTCTGTCATTTGGTGTCTTTTTCTTTTTAACATAAGGGTTATAATGGCTGAAAAATTTGTTTTCATACATATCTCTGGAATGCATTTGAGCAGTTTTTTCCAGTTCAGGGGCATATTCCAGAAATGACAGTCTTTTTTTGGCCCGCTCTTCATTTGTAATAAAAAAAATAGCTGCATGCAGCCTTGTAAAATCAATACTATCGAAGTTTAGTTGTTCATTAAACAGTGGTTCTTTTCTGAAATTTTTCAGATTTAATTCCGAGTAGTAATTTTTATTATCTGATATTTGAGCAAATGAATACCAGGAAATCAGTACTATTATTTGCAGATTAATAATAATTAATTTCATTAAAAAATTGTTTGCCATACTTCCTTTACAAAGAAACCGGTAATTATAAATGAGGTTGCCAGCTTCATTAATGTTCCTGTGACAAATCCGATAAATGTCCCAAATGCAGCCCTGAATGCTTTATCTGATTTCTTGCCTGCCATAATTTCACCAACAAGGGCTCCACAAAATGGCCCTCCAAGTATTCCAATAATACCAAACGGTCCCAATGGAAGAAAAAATATTCCAATAATTAAACCTATAATACTTCCCCATACACCTGCCCTGGAACCTCCGAATTTTTTGGCACCCCACACAGGAACAATATAGTCCATGATCTGTACAATTATTGCAAGGGCACCCAGAAAGAAAAGTGTATTAAAGCTGAAATCAGCAAATTTTGTGAAATGTGCAACCAGAATCCCGACATATGTGAGTGGCGGACCGGGAATAACGGGAAGAATACAACCTGCTATGCCTACAATTATTATTAATAACGAGAATATAAGTAATATATAGTCCAGCATAGATTATTTGTTTTTATTTTCCTGATATAATATTTCTGGATAAATAATTTTTACTTTCCGGAATATTATCCGGCCATGTTAACCGGCAACTAATGAACCTCCTATTAAGAATGTTGCGGCAAAGGCAATAATTGCATATAATTCAGGAAATACAGCTAATATCATTGTCCTTCCGAAAACATTATATCCGGCGCCAATAGCTGCTATGCCATTAGCACACACCATTCCCTGGCGGATAGCAGAAAGCAGACCTACTAAACCCAGTGCAAATCCTGCACCAAATATTGCTACACCATTAAACAAGGACATGTCAGGCTGAATAACTCCGTAGATGTTAGCAAGAACAAAATAGCCTGCAAATCCATAAAGGCCCTGTGTTCCGGGCAAAGCACTCAATAGCATATAACTGCCAAATGCTTCCTCATTTTTCTTAAGTGCCCCAATAGTAGCGTTTCCGGCTATGGTTACACCAATTGCACTTCCTGTACCTGCTAATCCAATCATTAACCCGACTCCAATATAAGCTAAGATAATTGCTGTTGTCATAACTTTAATATTTTAGGTTTATTATATAAATATGTCATTTATTTTTACCAAATGGTTTATATTCTTTGCCACCACCTGCAAATCCTGCATTCTTATAAAATTCAACAAATGTAAGACGCAGCGGGTGTACAAATGCACCCAATGCTGCCATAAATATATTTATCGAATGCCCGACAACCAGGATTAATAAAAATATAATCTGGCTGAGTATTATGGTATCTCCACTCATTTCCATGGCCAGATAATTAAATACGTATCCCAGGATTGAACTTGAAATACCCAGGGCAAAAAGTCTGATATAGGACAGGAGATCACCAAATACACCGGTGGCTGTAAAATATACATCTCCCAAACCTTTACCAATATTTCCCAAAATTCCTTTTTCAGGATTGTTCAGAAATAATATCATTACAAGGCTTGAAGTCAGAACCAGGAAATATAAGTATTTTAATCCTTGCGATTCTATTTCCAGTTTATTTTTAAGCATGATATATAAGGCACTGCTGATAATTAAGATTATCCATCCAAGAGTTGATAATGCATATTTAAATCCGAACTGTTTTGTTATATTCAGTATCTTAACCATCATCCCGAAGATTATCTGGATGCCTCCGAGAATAATGGCAAAGTAAAACATTTCCTCCGGATCAAGGAACATATTCTTTATGCCGGTAAGAAATGCTATATCAGCTTTTATCAAGTCAACCCCGAAAATAGTACCTGATAATAATCCGAAAATAATCGTTGAACCTCCGAGGATTTGCACTAAAGTAAGCAGAGGTTTTATATTACTCTTTGCACGCAGTCTGTAAATACTGGCTCCAATCAGAAATAGAAGTCCGTATCCTGCATCACCAAAGCAAAATCCAAAGAACATCATAAAAAACGGAGCAAAGAAGGGAGTTAAATCAAGCTCTTTATAGTCCGGTAGAGAATAGAGTTTCGCTATTGGTTCGAATAATTTTGAAAATCTGGTGTTCCGCAGCTTAACAGGAATTTTATCCCCGCTGTCAGGTTTTGAAGTAATATAATATATGCCTGAATTATTGAGAAATGAGTTTATTTCTTCCTCTTTATCTTCCGGGACCCATCCTTCCAGCAACATTAGCCTTTCTTCTGCCTGCTTTTCCGTGTTGAAAATAACATTCTCAAATTCAAATTGTTCCTGTAACTTGTCCCTGCTTGAAATAAGCAGCGGTACATACTTTTTGGCATACAGATCAAATATTTCCTCTGATTTTACTAATATTTCTTCTATCTCCTTCTGCTTTTTCAATAACCCGGAAAGAGATGTTTCAGGCAGCCTTATCTCTTCAGCGTTAATTTCGATATTTTCTTCTCCTTCCTGGACAACAATAAAATATGTCTGACCTCCAGGGTGGTTTATTTCTTCTATATTATATAAGGTTTTCCATTCAGCATCAAATTTCTTTACCGGACATATAAAAAATCTTATATTATAACCATGCTCCCTGAGCTTATCAAGGTCTTTAAATGAGAAGTCGCCCCATGGCCTGATAATTGATATTTCTTTTTTCAGGGAGGAAAGCTGTTGTGTTTTTAATTCGACTTCTGACTGAACATTTTGAATTTCCTCCAGGATTTTCAGTCCGTCAGTCCCGGCTATCGAAGTTGATTTATCTTCAACTTCTCTTTTCTGAAGAAACTTTATGGCAGCATTAAATTGATTAATAAGGTTATACTGTTCTCTAAGTTTTTCATCTGCGAGCTCACCCGATTCCTTTTCAATAACGTGCAATATTCCTATTTTCTGAAGATCGTTCAGAAAGTCGGTATATTCCCTGTGATATACAAGGAATGAATATTTCTTCATCGGTATAATCATTGCACTAATTCCATTTGCTGTTGCCTGTTTTTCACAATTTTTTGAGCTGATTTGGAAAGATTTTCTTCATCTTCCAGAAATCTTTTTATCTTTCTTATAGCATCTTCATACCCGGGTATCTGGACTTTTTCATATAAGTTCACTTTCTGGGTTGTTTTTTTCCTGGCACGATCCACCAGCTGCATTTTTTTATTAAAAACTTCTTTTTCAATAGCAATTGTAGCAATTTCTTTTATTAATGCCACACCCTCAAGATACCATTTGGGCTTATTGAAAATGCTGAATTTTTTTGTATAATAATCTATTCCATCCAGAACCGGTGTTTTTACACCAGCTATTTTTTTAACTGATAATTTCACATCTTCTATGGTAACCAGACTTGCATCAAATTCGGTCCATAAAGAGACCATATAATCATACTGTTTAATTTTTGCAGTTAACTTCTGTTCCATACTTTTCATTTCATCCTTAGCCTTTTTGACTTCGGCACGCAGGGCTGATTCCTTGTTCTTAATGGTAGGTAGGGCTCTGACTCTTATATCAAGATTTTTATAAAGCTGCTGTAAAGAGGTTTTATTATATTGGAATTTTATTGCCATCTTTTTAGTTCAAAGTTCAAAGTTTAAAGTTCACTACTTAATCTTTCGGCCAGTATTTATCAACCAGTTCTTTCTTTGCTCCGACTTCTTCAGGTTTAAAGTATTTGTTAAATAATTGCCATCCGGTGTCAAGCATTTCATCAATATCAATATTAACGTCAATGGCTAATAGTTTTTCCGCGTAGTCTTTTGCAAACTGAAGGCTTCTTTCATCATAGTCAGTCAGGTCGAATCCGTTTTCAAGTTTAATTTTTGCATATGCAGCATCAGCATATAATCTTACCGAGGCATTCATCACCTGCGGATGGTCTTCTCTTGTTTTTTTCCCTATTACGAGCTGTTTTAACCGGGACAAACTTCTGAAAGGATCGACAATTACTT
Organism: uncultured Bacteroidales bacterium; assembly: GCA_964521285.1. Taxonomy (GTDB): domain Bacteria; phylum Bacteroidota; class Bacteroidia; order Bacteroidales; family UBA10428. The sequence continues at coordinate 26,957 of CAZFQS010000006.1, forward strand.
TTCCGATATCGGAATCTCTTCTCAGAAATAATTGTCCCTCGGTGATATATCCGGTATTATCCGGTATTGCATGAGTAATATCTCCACCAGAGAGTGTTGTAACAGCAATAATAGTTATTGATCCTCCATCAGTGAACTGAACAGCTTTTTCATAGATCTTTGCCAGATCACTATAAAGGGACCCCGGCATACTGTCTTTTGAGGGTATCTGGTCCATACGGTTTGATACTATGCTCAGTGCGTCTGCAAATAAAGTCATATCTGTCAGCAGCACAACGACACTCTGATTTTTATCAACCGCAAAGTATTCTGCAGCTGTAAGCGCCATATCCGGGACGAGTAATCTTTCTGCCGGGGGATCGTCAGTAGTATTTACAAAGCTCACTATATGGTCCAGAACCCCTGCATTATCGAAAATATTCTTATAAAAAAGATAATCATCGTTAGTAAGGCCCATTCCTCCCAGTATTATTTTGTCTGCCTTCGCCCTTAATGCTACCATAGCCATAACCTGGTTGTATGGCTGGTCAGGATCAGCAAAGAAAGGTATTTTCTGACCTGAAACAAGAGTGTTATTTAAATCTATACCTGCTATACCTGTAGCTATCAATTCCGAGGGTTGTTCTCTTCTAACGGGATTAACGGAAGGTCCGCCGATCTCACGTTCTTCACCTTCCAGGGCCGGGCCCCCGTCAATAGGTTCGCCATAAGCATTGAGAAAGCGTCCGGCGAGGTCATCGCTAACTTTCAACGTAGGTGGCTTACCCAGGAATGTCACTTCAGCGTTCGTAGGTATGCCTTCGGTACCTCCAAATACCTGCAGAGTAACAGTATCTTCAATAATTTTAATAACCTGCGCCAATTTATTGTTAACAACTGCCAGTTCTTCATATCCGACTCCCGGGGCCTTCAATGAACAAGTTGCTTTGGTAATCTGATTGATTTTTGTATATATTTTTTGAAAAGCTCTGGTTTCCATTATGCTATCTTTCGTTCATCTATAATTTTTAATAATTCCTTTTCATATTTTATAAATTTTTCTGATTTAAATTCAGAATAGTTCATTTGTTTGTATTGATTTATGATCCTCTTGAAATAAATATCCACCTCTGTAAATGATTCGAAACTAAAATCAGTATTACAAACATTAAGTACGTGTTCCAGCATATACTTTTGCCTTTCTATAGGCGTAGACTGATCTATCTTATCAAAAGCATCCTGTTGTAATACTACGAAGTCAATAATCTCAGATTTCCAGAAAATGATATGATAATCAACCGGCACACCGTCATCCCCAAGAATATTAATCTGCTCATAAGTTTCTTTACCACGCTGGAAGATGGTTTTAGCTTCATTCACCCTGTCAATCCAGGTATCTGAAATTTTGTTTTCAACATATTCTGCGAATTCAGGATATTCAAGATATTTTGAATAACTGTCAATAGGGTCTACAGCAGGATAGCGCTTACTGTCGGAGCGATGCTGTGCCAGTGCATAAAAGCATCTGGCTACTTTTTTTGTTGATTCGGTTACCGGTTCTTTAAGGTTCCCGCCCGCAGGAGATACTGTGCCGATAAAGGTTATTGATCCGGTTTCTTTATTATTTAAAATAGTATAACCTGCGCGTGAATAAAAATTTGCGATAATAGCCGGCAGGTCCGTTGGGAAAGCATCAGGGCCAGGCAGTTCTTCAAGCCTGTTTGACATTTCTCTCAATGCCTGTGCCCATCTCGATGTTGAATCAGCCAGCATTAATACCCTTAGCCCCATTGCACGGTAATATTCTGCAATTGTCATAGCAGTATAAACTGAAGCTTCCCTTGCTGCCACTGGCATATTTGATGTATTGGCAATAATTATGGTTCTTTCCATCAGTTTCCTGCCTGTTCTGAAATCTTCCAGCTCCGGGAACTCTTTAAACAGCTCTACAACCTCGTTTGCTCTCTCACCGCATGCAGCGACGACCACAATATCAGCTTCTGCCTGTCTTGAAATAGCATGCTGAAGAACGGTCTTGCCACAACCGAAAGGTCCGGGTATAAAGCCCGTTCCACCCTCAACAATAGGATTTAAAGTATCAATTATTCTTACACCTGTTTCCAGTAGTTTAAATGGCCGGGGCTTTTCCCTAAAAGCTTTTATAGCAACCTTAACGGGCCATTTCTGTACCATGGTTACAGGAATGGCCTTACTGTCATTGCCGGCCAAAACGGCAATTGTATCATTTACTTTATAATCACCTGCCTTTACAATACTTATAACTTTATAAGATTCGTTAAAAGAAAAGGGGACCATAATTTTATGAGGCATAGCATTTTCTTCGACTTCACCTAACCAGTCTCCTGCTATTACTGAACCTCCTGCCCTGGCAACAGGTTTGAAATGCCAGATTTTATCCTCATCCAAAGCACTTGTATACTGGCCTTTTCTAAGGAATATACCTTCCATTTTATCCAGGTCATTCTGCAGTCCATCGTAATTTTTGGATAAAAGTCCGGGCCCTAGCTCAACCTCCAGCATATGGCCGGTAAAGGTAACATCACTTCCTATTTTTAATCCTCTTGTACTTTCAAAAACCTGCACAAAAGCATTTTTGCCATGTATTTTTATTACCTCAGCCATCAACCTGTCTTTGGCAAAAAGTATATAACATATCTCATTTTGAGATATCGGTCCGTTAACCTCAACAATTACGAGATTTGAAATAATACCTTTTACTATTCCTTTTGTAAACATTTTAAAACACTTAATTTAATATAAAATCTTTCGGAAACTCATAGCTCGTTTCCAGGCTATTCAGTAAGTCACTGAATAATTTGTTCCCTGTATCCCTGTCTAATTTCAGCCATCTTTCAATAATTTCAACCTTTATAGTATAGGCGAATATCCTTTCGATTGTGAAATAATAAAAAAACGTCCATTCCCCTAATAATTCCCATTTTATCAAATCAATTCTTTTTTCCCTGTCAATAATATTTTCCTCTTCAGTTGCTTCTAATATTGCTTCCAGCTTCGGAAATTCGTAACTAATACCAAAATCCCGCGCATTGCTTTTAACTAATTTTTCTGTTATTTCATTATTCCCGATAAGTTCATTTTTAATTTCCATTTTATATTTTCTGCAATTAGCAGCTGTTAATATGTTGGTCAGGTCCATTTCAAACTCAAACCATTTGCGAATGAACCGATTTTCTATTGTTCTTAAATAATTATAGTATAGCTGGGTAATCTGATTTTCCCATTCTTTACCCGGAAATACCGGTGTTTCGTTCTTATATGCATCTATAATTTGTCCGAAATAGCCAGGAATTTCTTTTTCATATGTATAAAGGGCATCATCTTTAACAAGGTAAAATATTTCTTCAAAGTCCGATTTGGATAAATTCCCGAGTTCATTAATTTTTGATTTCGGCTCTTTTAGTAATTTAAGAACATTCAGATTATCGTATTTCCAGAACAATGATTCAATTAATTTGAAGTCACTGAAATGCAGTACTTCTTTAAGTTGATTTTTGAAATTCAAAAGAATAAAATCAATTTTTTTCGTATCAATGAATAACTCAGGAAGTCCTGCTACTAAGCAATGGTATTCACGCCTCATTTCTTACTCCTCAGAAAATAATAATTTAATTAATCTTGGCCTTAAATATTGTTTGAAGAAGTTAATAAAATCTTCTTCTGTAAAACTTATTTTATAACTGCCGTTTTTGGGACCGATCTGGAAACCCGATTTTACATCAGCGTCAAACCTGATTTCAATACCCTTTTTCAGTAAATCTTTAACAGATTTTGTAAAATATTGTTGAATTTCTTTTTCCTGTTTTTCAGGCAGAAGGATAGTAAGATCCGCATCTTCGTTTGATGCAGGCTGCCAGTTTTTTATACTGGTTTCAATTAATTTTTTTATAAAGTCCTTGTCTTCAAAAACCTTTTTAACTGACGTGCTAACAATTTCACCGTTAATTAAATCGGTAATCTGTTGTTTTAAGGCATTTATAGCCTGTTTTGAAGAGAGTCTGAATTCAGCTTCCGAACTGGATTTTATTTCGTCAGATTTTTTTTTGGCATCATTAATAACCTTATCTGCTTCTTTTTTTGCCTTAACGATTATATCTTCGGCCTGCTTTTTAGAATCATTTATAATTTTTTCAGCTTCAGCATTACCTTTTGAAATACCTTCCTTGAATATTTTTTCTGTAAGTTCCTGTAATTTATTCTGCATTTTTCAATTTAATTTCAGAAATAATAAAAATATAAAAATAGGAATTTATTAGAAAAGAAGATAAAATATTTAATATTGTAATTTGTTTAAATCAGTTCATGTAACAGAACTTATTTATTTGCATATGTAAACTGACTAATTATTTTGCTGATATAGCATTTTTTGATTTAAAATATAAGTATTTTCATTTGTCGCAGTAAAGCAACATACTGTAAGAGGCTAACAATATGGATTATGGATTTTTAGATCTATTGAGGTTACTGGGGGCCCTGGGACTTTTTCTTTTTGGCATGAAACTTATGAGTGAGTCCCTGCAAAAGGTAGCCGGAACAAGGATGAGGAGTATTCTCTCGGCAATGACTTCAAACAAATTTATGGGAGTCTTTACCGGATTCCTCATTACAGCTATAATACAGTCATCATCTGCTACGACGGTTATGGTCGTTAGTTTTGTAAATGCGGGATTGTTATCATTAGCCGAGTCCATTGGTGTAATTATGGGAGCTAACATAGGTACAACCGTTACAGCATGGTTAATATCTATTTTAGGATTTAAAATAGATATTTTTTCTATTACATTTATACTGATTGGTTTAGGACTACCTATATTATTTTCAAAAGATAAAAGCAGAAGTTCCTGGGGTGAGGTAATAATAGGATTTTCATTAATATTTTTAGGATTGCATTATTTAAAGGAATTTACTCCCGATATAAACAGAAATCCCGAGTTATTGGGATTTTTATCAAAGTACACAAGCACAGGATTTATATCGGTATTAATTTTCATAATAATCGGTACTGTATTAACAATGATTATTCAATCATCAAGTGCAGTAATGGCATTGACACTTGTTATGTGTTATAACGGATGGATTTCATTTAATATGGCAGCTGCAATGGTTCTCGGACAAAATATAGGTACGACAATTACTGCAAATCTGGCAGCACTTATTGCTAATTCCTCGGCCAAACGCGCTGCAAGAGCACATTTTGTTTTTAATTTAACCGGCGTAATTCTCCTTTTACTGGTATTTAATCCCTTCCTGAAATCAATAAACTGGTTTATTGTTAAAATCGGATTAAATTCACCATATGTAGTAGCAGAACAAACCGCTGTACAGACAGCCCAGGCTATGCCGGTTGCCTTGTCAGTATTTCATTCAGTATTTAATATTTTAAATACACTGGTCTTAATATGGGCCATTCCTTTTATTATTAAAATTGTTAAGGTTATGGTACCTGATCGTGATGAAGATGAAGATTTCAGCCTTAAATATATTAATACAGGTTTACTTTCAACAGGTGAGTTATCTATATTACAGGCCAGAAAGGAAATGCAGCTATATGTGGCGCACGTTACAAAAATGTTTGAATTCGTTAAAGAATCTTATAAATCAAAAGAAGGTAAGAAATACAATAAGTTTCTGGCAAAAATCAGAAAATATGAAGATGTTTCTGACAGGATGGAGGTGGAGATTGCATCATATCTAACGAGGATCACAGAAGAGTCATTCAGCAGTTCCAGCTCCGAAAGAGTTACTACTATGCTCAATATGGCGAGTAATATTGAGAGCATTGCAGACTCAACCAACAAACTGGCAGATACTATTGAAAGGATGAATTCCAGTAAAGCAAGCTTCACAAAGGAGATGGACAAGAATATAAACAGACTATTTACACTCATAGATCAAATACTAAAAGAATTGAATGAAGGATTTGCCAGGGAAGAATCATTAACATTTCCAGGTAAAAACAAGACTTTCAGAAAAGAATTGCAGAATATGGAAAGAGTCTTAAAAGAAGAGCATTTTAAAAACCTGAGAAAGAATAGATACAAATGCTCTATGGGCATTATTTATTCAGATATGTATGATGAAGTTGTTAACCTGGGTAATTATGCACTTAATGTTTATGATCTTTTAGTATAGAAAAATTCCTGATATGTTTCCCTGTATTTCTTCGATATACATAATTAATATTAAATCAACAGGTTAAATTTGTTAATATAAAGATTTGTATATATTAAAATTATAATAGTAACTTTATTTACAAATCGTGATTTTTTAATAATAAAGCTTATTTATGGAAAAGAAATTATTAATAGTTGTTTTAGTTTGTGGTTATATGCTTATGGGTTTTAACCAGGAAAGATCAGTTGATACGCTTTTAAATGATTTTCAATCAAATGACTGGCCGACTGTATTAAAAGCTAAAGAAAATTTAGAGAATCTGGAAGGTAAACCTATACCCGAACTAATGAATCTGTTAAGTTCAAGTTCAATAGTAAAATTGCAAAATACAGGTGATCTGATTTATCCGGGTGCCGAGAAATTTTATGGTCACGGACAAATAATAGACTATGACATAGATGACATATCAATTCGTGCAGGATGGTTGCTTGAAGATATAACTTTTCAGAGGTTTGGATTTGATGGAGTGCATATAGAGGAAGACAGACTTATTAATTTTATAAAATATAATTTTCCTGGTTACTATGACACTCCGGGTAACAAAAATAAGCTTGAAAGTATTTCAACTTCTGAAAAGCGCAGTCTGATTAAAGATCTGAGCGTTAAAAAAGCTATTGAGTGGTGGGAAAAAGAAGCACAAGACTGGAACAGGCTTGGTGCACTTGTCAGTGCCCTAAGAAGTGATGATGAAAAAAGACAGGTTAAAGCTTTGTTTTATATACGGAACGGCAGGACACAATGTACCGGGCTGACCAAAAGTTACTATAAGAAAAAGATGCATCATATAGTAGTTGAATTATCAAAGGTGCAGGTAAAGAGGGTCTCAGAGCATGCAAAACTGATTTTGCTTGATACAAGTTATGAGTGGTTGAAAATGAAACAGATTTAAAGATAAATTCCCATAGTTTATATTTTAAAAACAATTAGTATAATTCTTTGAAATAAATATAAAATGGTAAGGAATAAAATCTTAATTATTTTAACTGTATTCTTATTACTCTATTCAGGTCATACAGAAGCTCAAAGAGAAATATTTATTAAATTAATTGAATTCAGACTGGATAACATAAGTGAAAAGGATTATGAGAATGAATATTTCATGACAATTAAATTTAATAAAGGTTCGACCTATAAAATTAAAGTGACAAATCATTTGGAAAACTATGCAGGGGAAGCGGTTTTTGAGTTATTAGATGCAGACAAATTGGTTCTGACGAATTTGGTAGGAGAAAAATATTATGAAGTTTTTAGTTTTGTATGCAATAAAACAGGTTTTTATGATATTCTTATAAGATATAAAGATAATAAACCAGGTAATTCAGTTATTGATATAAAACTTCTGCAATAAAAGATTATTGATATTTAAGTTTTACATTTAAGTCATTCCCCTCGATAATCCAGCAATCCTCATCACACTCACCACTTACGTGTTTTATCCTGATCTTTGTGCCGTCAATTGCTATGATTTTCTCAGCACTTTTAATATATTCCGCAGCAACAGAAAATTCTTTATTTATAGGAACTAAAAGATAAAACGGATTAGCATATGCTGTGTCAATCCATTCAATCTCATTATTTTCCACTTCATCTTTATATACCGTAAGTGGAATGGAATCATAAATATCATTTATAGTAAGTTCTATAACAAGATAAGCACTGTCAGGTTTTTCCTGGTAACACTCCTCACAATTCACACCTGCTGTAAATATTTTTTCACTGCAGGCATACATTAATGTTATAAGAAAAAGTATAATTACAAATCTATCCATCTTTATCATTCCTCTTTTGTTCAAAATTCTCCGATATTAATTGGGAAATAATTATTCTTCCTTCTGTTGAAATTAAATATAAAAGATATATTAAATCTGTCCGGTCTGACATTGTATAGATCATAGTCTAAATATTCGTACTGCACATTTATTGCAAGATAACTATTACTCCAGACTATCCCTGCTCCCGGAGAGAATATCAGCCTGTTTTCAGGCTTCGACAGGGAGCCCCTGTAACTGCCAAAAGTATATAGTCCTTTAGCTCCCAGTGAAATTCCCAGTATTGACCCGGTATTGAATTTTACTATATCAAATTTTTTGTCCAGACCCACTATAAATGACATTCTTCGTTCCCAGTACTGGTAAGATAATTCTTCAGATTCTTTTTCAAGAACTCTTATTGCCCAGGGGCGTATATAAAGTCCGGTTACTATATCAGCATTAAATTTCTTATCATGTAACCCGAAGTTTATGCCAGTCATAAAGTCATCAAAGTTCCAGTTTAAATTTAAACCCAAATTATATTGATTAAAAGCCGGCCATAAATTTTTTCTGCCTTTGTTTTCCAGTAATAATTTTTTAATTGATTTGTATTTGTACTCACTTGCCAGGGAAACCGGATTTTCAGAAAAAGATATTTTTTCATTAACATTTGCTCCCTTTTCTATCAGGAATTTTAATAATTCCAGATTCTCGTATTCAACCGCAATAGCTACAGGAGAATAACCATTAAGTGTTTTTGAATTAATATCTGCACCGTTACTAATAAGTAATTCAATTAAATCAGTATGATCATTTTGTGAAGCGCAATGAATTGCCTCATAGCCCCTGTTATCTTTTGAATTCACATTTGCTCCTTCCTCAATTAAGCGGTATGCTATGTCATAATCGCCAAAATAGGAAGCAACCATCAGGGCATCGGTACCGGAATTATTTTTTTTATTCAAATCAGCATCATAATACATCAGCATGTCCGACATTACAAAATGTCCGTATGCTGTGGCATACATAAGAGCAGTATTACCATCATTATCACTGATATTTATATCTGCACCTTTTCTGATAAGATATTCAGCAATATGCAGATTGTTGTTTATGACTGCATTTATTAATACAGGTATCCCATTATCAGGCTTTTTATCCATATCAGCCCCGTTCAGTACTAAAATCTGAACAATACCGGTGTCCTGGTTTTGCACTGCGTACATCAGGGGAGTTATACCTTCCCATGTTGAGGTCTTAATATCAGCACCCTCATTTAGCAGACGCAGAACCTCGTTGGTGTAACCTTTTTCAGATGCAATAATCAGGTTATAATCAATATTTCCGCTTACATAAGCGGTGGTGTCAATTAAAGTACTGTCGATATAAACAGAATCCTGGGCAAATACATTTATTGAAAATAATGTAATTAATATAAATAGAAACTGATTTTGAATTTGCATTTTATTGTTAAGTCGATCACTACTTAACGTCAAATATATATTAATTACGAATAATAATGTAAATGATTTTCCCGATTTTAATTTTCAGAAATTAAATTTTAAAATGTTTAATGAATTCTTTAGAAGCTTTAAGCAGATAGGTCGTATATAAGATCAGGTTTTTGCTTTCTACCAGTATATCCAAATATAGCAAGCTGATACGTGTATTGTAGGTATCACTTTTGAGAATCTTTATCTGTGCCTTTCGTAGTTTTACCGTTTTATCCAATAAATTCTCTGATAATGAAACAGCCTTTTTAATGTTATCAAATGATTTATCAGAGATAATCTGAATTACTTCTTTAAAAAACTTACTGACATTCTTTTGAAAGGTAATTAAATCTTTTATTTGCGGATTTTTCAAAGGAGCATGGTTGTTATCAACATGATCAAAAACTGACCTGCTTATTGATATCATGGAATGAGTTATATCGCTCAGATAATCCAGCACCTGCACATAATGATGCCCGCTTTCAACTATTTCCGCTTCAAGTTTATTAATAGTAATATGTATGTTACTTTTTAAGGATTTTATTTCTTTATTAAGCTTTTTAATTTCTTTTAGTGCCTTTTTTAGTTTTTTTCTCTTTTCGCCTATTAATCCATTGATAATAATCTTATACAACTCGGATACGGCTAATAAAGTAGAGATAATATTAGAATTGCACTTTTCAAATATTGTTTCTCCATCTATTGCCAGGCTATCTGTCAGTATCGTCTCAGCTTTTTTTTCTGCTTTTATTTTTCTTGAATAAAGAACATGCGTTTTGTAAATGAAGAATATTGTTATTCCAATTAATATTATAATAGCATATATATTTGCCCAGTGAATAAATAATGCAATAATAAACGCTGCGGTAAAGGCACTGAGAGCAGTAAAAAACCATCCGCCTATTACTGTTACAACACCTGTTATCCTGTATACAGCACTTTCTCTGTTCCATGCACCGTCAGCCAAAGATGTCCCCATAGCTACCATAAATGTTACGTAAGTCGTAGATAACGGAAGTTTTTGTGAAGTGGCAAATGCAATAAGAATACTGGCCACAACAAGGTTTACAGATGCCCTTAATAGATCAAATGCAACTGCCTTGTCTTTTTTTACTGTTTTTCTGAAATACTTATCATCGAACCGGTTATTCATTGCATTAGTAACTTGTTTTGGTATTATGGCCTGTATAAGGCTCCCAATTTGCAGGGTTTGTCTTACAAGGGTCCGTGCAAGCAATGATGATCCGAACCTTTCATTCACCTTGTCCTGGTCAGATAACCTTATAGATGTTTTAACAACAGATTTGGCCTTTTTTGATATCCATAAGGTTATTACCATTATTAAACCGGCAATAAGAAGAAACATTGTTGGGGTACTAACCTCACCCTTAAGCACATCCATAAAAAATGAATCAGGACCAAGAGCATCCTGAGCAATAAAGCTTTTAAATGATGCAAAACCTGCCAATGGCACACCGATAAAGTTAACCAGGTCATTACCTGCAAAAGCCATTGCCAGGGCAAAAGTGCCTATTAATACAATTAATTTAAGTATGTTTAGCTTAAATATCCAGATTAACAGCTGCATGAGAATTGTCCAGCCTGCAAAACTGGTTACCAGAATAAGAAGAGTATTTTCCTTAATCCACGTTATATTTTCCCCGGTCATAAAGGAGGAACCTTTTGCTCCTTTTATCAATATAAAATATGTTATTGCAGTAATAGCAAAGCCTCCCCATACTGACCCAAAGTATTTCAATGTGTTTTTGATATTAAAGGAAAAGACTAATCTCGTAATGTACTGCACAATTGTTCCCACACTAAAGGCTATAAAAACAGAAAGTAATATACCTGAAATAATCAACAGGGCTCTGCCTGAATTAATGTAATTGCCCATATTAGCATAACCTTCGGGAGAATTACTGATTTTTATAATTGAAATAGCAACAGCAGCTCCCAGTAATTCAAAAACTATAGAAACGGTTGTGGAAGTAGGTAAACCAAATGTATTGAAAAAATCAAGGAGGATAACATCAGTGATCATTACAGCAAGAAAGATGATCATAATCTCATTAAAATAAAACTGATCAGGATGAAAAATGCCCTTTCTGGCAACCTCCATCATACCACTCGAGAAAGTAGTACCTACGAGGATACCCAAAGCTGCAATCGCCATAATGACTTTAAAAGGAGCGGCTTTAGAACCAATAGCTGAATTTAGAAAATTTACGGCATCATTGCTTACACCAACGACCAGATCAGATATTGCCAGTGCAAATAATATAATTACAATAATGAGGTAAATGTTTCCCACTGATCACATCTTATGCATTTTCACAAATGTAAGTTATACAATTTAATAAATAATTCAATTAATATTAAGTTTATGTTAACTTAAACGGAAATCATGTTAGCATTATGCCGTTTATTTAGGTTAAATTAGTAGTTATATTATCATAATTAATATTTTAATGGTTCATTGATATTCATAACAAAACGATGAGAGGTAAATTGTACTTAATTCCGTCTGTCTTGGGAGCAGAAAAAACAAAGAATGTTATACCAGCAGGTATAATAGATATTATAAGCACAATAAAATATTTTATTGTTGAAAAACCGAGAACAGCAAGGAGGTTCCTGATTGAACTCGGAATTAAACCTCCTTTTGATAATTTAACATTTTTTACACTGGACAAATATACCAGGCAGGATGAGCTATCGCGTTTTCTGGATCCTGTTTCAGAATCAAACATTGGTCTGCTGTCTGAAGCAGGTGTACCCTGTGTTGCTGATCCGGGGGCAGAAATAGTCAGGCTGGCTCATACAAAGAATATTACTGTTATTCCGCTGGTCGGACCTTCATCTATATTGCTTGCTTTGATGGCATCAGGACTGAACGGACAGAATTTTGCATTTACCGGATACCTGCCTATTCAAAGAAATGAAAGGATTAATAAAATAAAGCAGCTTGAGAAAAGATCAAATAATGAAAACCAGTCACAGATATTTATTGAAACACCTTATCGTAATAATCAGGTTTTCAAAGATATTATCAGTTCATGCAGTCCGGTTACATCACTATGTATTGCTACTAACCTTACACTGGCTGATGAAAGCATAAAAACTCTTTCTATTAATGAGTGGAAAAGTCAGAATGTAGATATAAATAAAAAACCAACAGTATTTATTTTACTGAAAGCCAGTCCTGTTTTAAGAAAATAAGATATTATTCCGGTTTTAGTTTTCTTTAATATTTTCAATTTCTATATCATAAACCAGCGAAGTATAGGCAGGAACAATAATATAACCATAAAAAGAGTGTCTGTATCCGGTTTCTTTATAACCATAATCATATGGTACTATTGCTCTTGCCTGTGTACCATTACTCATAGTATCCAATGCTGCAAGAAAACCATCAGTAAAAGGTAAATATCCTTGAGGGGCATTTGCTGATTCAGAATATTTAAATTTAAGAGGCGAGTTGTATGTTCTGTTTGATTCAAATAATACTAATTTGTTTTCAATGAGATAATAACTGTCAAAGACAACATAAACCGAATCGTTTGACTTAACAGTCGGGGAGCGGTCCATACCCGTAGTCCCCACTTCATTATAATAAACATTATTAACTATGCTGGTTGTATCAACTCCCTGTTCTGCCAGAAAGTAAGCTAACTGAATTGAATCATAGGCTTCGGGATCACTGATTACTTTTATTAGTTCGACATCATATATTAAAGTCACGTAATCCCAGTATGCTAATTCAGAAGGGATTATTATTATGTTTCTTCCCCCTTCTTTCATCTTTGTCAGACCTATATAAAATCCTTCAATACTGTTTCCCGGGTATATTTTTTTTGGTCCGAAAACATAATGATCAAGATTCTTGTAGTTTGCCCACTCATCTATCAGGTTGCTGTCAGTTGTCTCAATAATTGTATTATCAGTTTTTTTGCCCGTAAAGTCGATTACTATATAATCAGTTGCTGTTGGTGAATTTCCTGTGCCCTCAGTAATCACTACATAGTAAATACCATCTTCTTCAACTATTGTATAACCATCATCCTTCAAAGATTGCAGATAAGCATTCCTTTCTGACTTTTCCTGTTCTTCATATTCTTCATAATCATTTTTTAAACAGCCACTTGCCATAATATTTAAAAGTATTATCAAAGTAATTATCAGACTATTGATTATTTTTTTCATACTTAAGTATTAATTAATAATTGTAATATTTAAAGATGTTTTATAACCAAAAAGGTTGCGTTAAAATTTTTTGCTAATTTACTTTTAAAATTTCAACTTCAAAAATTAATGACGTAAATGGCGGAATAATACCTGTTGATGATCCTTTTTTACCAAACCCCATATCAGATGGCAATATTACTATGGATTTTTCACCTTCACGCATTATTCCCAATGCCTCTTCCAGTCCCTTAATAACCTGCCATTCAGTCCCATATATAAATTGGAAGGGCTGATCACGCTTTATAGTTGAGTCGAAAAATTTACCATTTAGAAATTTTCCTTCATAATTTATTGTAATGGTGTCTCCTAATTCTATTTTTTTACCTTTTCCTTCACGAATATTAATGTAATATATTCCTGATAATATCGGTTTGACAGGCAGTTCTTTTTCTTCAAGAAATTGTTTTAAAATAACCTTTTCATAATCATTAAAATCCTCAATCCAGTTTAAAAATGCTTCTTTTTGTTTCTGGTATTCTTTTTCAGTTTGAATTTCAATTACTTCAATAGTGACTTTCATACTGCTTAATTCATCAAAAAATCCGGGTAGTGCTGTTTGGAGTGTTTTTTTAAAAAAGTCATTTGCCGAAATAATGAAAGTTGCACTCTCTTTTTCTGCGAGCATCATAAAGCATTCATCTATCGATCCTTTATAGGAGGGTTTTGTTATTTGAAATTTTCTTCTCCCTGTAAAGAAGACGGAATCATTCATGGTCTTATAAGTCAAATCTACTGTAACAAAATCTCCGATCCCTGGTTTTTCAGTATCTTCTCCTATTTTATGCAATTGATAGTAGATACCATGCCTGGTGTGTTTAAATCCCGGATATTTGGAACTATCATAACATGAAGTTAAAGATAAAATAACAGAAATGAGTAAAATATAATTTTTCTTCATGATAAAAACATATTTAAATATATTAATTATTAAGAGATAACAGCTCTATATCGTATACAATTATTGACCGGGCAGGTATTCTGTTATCATCTCCAACCAGTCCGTGTGCCAGATGGGGCGGTAAAATAAACCTTGCTTTATCACCTTCTTTTAATAACAATACACCTTCTTCCAGCCCGCTTTCCACCGAACCTCTGCCAATTTTAAAACGTTTCGGACCGAGACTGTCTGAGCTATAACACCGGGTTCCGTCAAGCAATGCTACATTATAATTAATTGTAGCATATAGTCCTTCCTCTGATTTCTTGCCTGCTCCATTTTCATATATCATGTACCACAAACCTGTTTTTGTCTCAATCATATTCCAGTTCCTGCTTTTTATATAATCTGCAATCTTTGCAGAGTCTTTTTTTACCAGGAGCCTGTTAATTTCTATAAGTGATTTCTTAGTTTCCCGGTAGTTCTCTTTTGTTAAATTTCTGTGCTCTTGTCTGCATGAGAACAAGAAAATACACAATAATAATATGGCAGTGTTAAATTTCATACTTTATAAGCTGTTCTTTATATTCCTGTAATAAGTCCCTGAATGTTTGCAATGTTTCTGCCATCGTTGTATAAGATTCCCCGCCGGCAGCATTTAGATGCCCCCCGCCGTTAAAGTGTTTTTTTGCAAATTCATTTACAGCAAAATCTCCTTTAGAACGGAATGATATTTTAATATGGTTCTCCCTTTCAATAAATAAAGCAGAAAAACATGTATTTTTTATTGAAAGGGGATAATTTACAAAACTTTCTGAATCGCCTGTCTGGAAATTATATTTCACCAATTCATCTTTATTCAGACTAATAAGGGCAGTTTTATATTCTGGTAAAACCTCCATCTTTTCATTCAGGGCATACCCGAGCAATCGCATCCTGTTATCCGTAAAATTATCATAAAGCTTATAATATATCTCGTCCTTATTGAATCCGTAATCTAATAATTCAGATACTACCAAATAAGTTTTTTTATTGGACGAATTATAGCTGAAGCAACCTGTGTCAGACATAATTCCTGTAAATAAACAGGTTGCAGCATCTTTATCGATGAATTTCTGCAATTCAAGATTTTTAATAACCTGGTAAACTAATTCAGCTGTTGAACTCACATTTACATCGGCAATTATGAGATTAGCAAAAGATACAGGTTCCGGATGATGGTCGATAATAACTTTATATGCGCCTGAATTCTCCAGTAACTTGTTAAATTGTTTTATTCTTTTTAAATCATTAAAGTCAATGTAAAATATTATTTCAGCTTCAGATATTTTTTTTGTAATAATACCTTTATCAGAAGGATAAACCAGAACATTATTATTGCCGGGCAGCCAATGTAGAAACCTGGGATATACGTTAGGCGTTATTACAGTTGCTTCGTGACCTATATTCTTTAATATTTTATAGAGTCCCAGCGAAGATCCCATGGCATCACCGTCAGGATTTACATGTGTAATGATGGCAATTCTTTTTGCGGGATTTTCGAGCAGACTTTTTATATCTTCCTTATGTTGCCTTTCAGAACTCATAAAAATATAGGTATCATTCCTGACGCCAAATATAGAAATAATATCCTTGTATAGTAATGAGTAGAAATCAAATATTACCAACAATCCTGCTAATTACAGATTCTTTCTATAGCTTATAAGCAGAAATACCAGTGAAGTTGTTCCCATTATCATCAAAGTAATGCCGCCCATAATTAATGCAGTCCTTAAATTAATTACATCTGATACCCAGCCAAATAAGGGGCCTAGTATTGAATATAACAGGCGGAGGAGTAGACTTCTTATAGAAAGTACTGTAGCCCTTATTTCTGAGACAGTTATTTTATTAATATATTTTTTTAAAACTGGTGTTGCAAGTCCTCTTGCGAAATAGAAGACGAATAAAACACCTATGGCAGACAGCGACATAAAAAATCCAAGGAGAATATATGTTGAGACAAACAGGAATAATATGAAAATAAGGCTGAACTTCATTTTCAGCTTCTTTTCAATTTTATAGGCATAGTATGATCCTAAACCCACAGTGTAGGGAGCTATCTCTCTTTATATTAACTAATTCGCTTAAACAGTCTGCCAAAACGTATTTTCTTAATAAATTTTTTGTTTTTATCAATTGACAGCCAGATGAATTTTGGTTTACCAACGACATGATCTTCCGGAACAAATCCCCAGAAGCGTGAATCCAGGCTGCTATGCCTGTTATCTCCCATCATCCAGTAGTAATCCATCTTAAATTTATATTCGTCTGTTTGATCCCCGTTAATATAAATTTTGCCGTCTTCAACCCTTAAGTCATTCTTCTCATAGCAGTTGATTATACGCTTATATAATGGCAGGTTGGAAGTATCAATCTTTATGGTTGTTCCTTTTTTTGGTACGCCTAAAGGACCAAAATTATCAAGGTTCCAGGGATATCTTTCGTCATGCGGGAATACTGAAAAATCATAGTAATTATCCGGCAGGATAATCTTTCTGACAGACACAATATTTCTAAAGTTCTTCATACTTTTTACATTGCTCATAGTTAAAGGCATTTCCCACACACTATTTGAATTAATAACCTTCTTTATATCTGATCTTGCTATACCCATTTTTTCAAGTTTTCTCCTGTTCAAAGTTGAACCATCAGTTTTGACTTCATAATTGTACTGAATACCCTCATAATCTTTCTGAGGTTTATTATTTACATACACCTTCCCGTCTTTAATTTTGAGGGTATCTCCCGGAATAGCCACACATCTTTTAATGTAATTATCTCTTCTGTCAACAGGATGCACAACTATATTCATATTTTCCCAAATATTGCTCCGTGCCCTGTTGTAATAATAATTGTCGCTTTTAACATCTTGTTTATAATAAATATCCATCTGCTTTAATCTTTCGGCTTCCTGTAATATCAGAAGATAATAGCTTGTATTTCTTTGTTCCATAGCAACCGTATCACCTTCCGGAAAATTAAAAACTACCACATCATCTCTTTTTATTTTGCCAAATCCTTTTAGTCTCTTATAGGGAAGCTTTATCCATTCAAGATAGGATTTAGTATTTGTTGTAAGTGGCAGGGTATTTTGTGCGAAGGGAAATGATAAGGGTGTATTGGGCACCTTGGGCCCATATGCGACCTTGCTGACATACAGATGATCTCCAACCAGCAAAGATTTTTCCATTGATCCGGTCGGGATTTTATAGTTCTGGAAAAGAAAGATATTTATTAATGTAACAGCAATTATGGCAAATATTAAAGCATCCAGCCACTCTATAAAGGTGCTGTTTTTACCTTCTCTTTTTTTCCAGAAACTCCAGTGTACCTTTTTTGTTATGTAGATATCAAAAATTACCAATAATCCTATCAGAAACCAGTAATTCCCAAGCCAGATAACCCATAGTGTATATATAATTGATGCAATAGCAAACTTTACATAATCTTTCCTTAAAAATTTCAAATTCAGTATATTCATTTTATTTATTTAATTGATTTGAACATTCTTTCCCATCTGATTTTTACAAATGACCTTTTATTTTTGTCCAAAGATAACCAAACAAACATAGCTTTCCCAATTATATGATTTTCGGGTACAAATCCCCAGAATCTTGAATCATTGGAATTATGCCTGTTATCACCCATCATAAAATAATAATCCATTTTAAAGGTATAATTATCAGCATACTTTCCGTTTATATATATTGAGTCATTAAGGACCTTTAAGTCATTTTCTTCATAGGCTGAAATAATTCTGTTATATAACGGAAGATTATCTGTATTTATATCTATAGTCTCATTTTTTTTGGGAACTATAAGGGGTCCAAAATTATCCTCTGTCCATAAGTATTTATAACTAAAGGGATAAATCTGACGATTAGATGCCAGGGGATCTACGCTTTCATGTTTTCGAATACCTTTGACAAATTCATATTTTCTTGTTCTGGCATAGCCTGTATTGGTTAATGGTATTTCATAGATTGAATTTAATGAGTTATAGTTAATATCATATTTGGAAATTTTGAGGTCTGCGAAGATTGAATCATCTATTTCCTTGTTGTCCGATATTAAGAAGTAATTATACTGGAGATTGTCAGGCTCTTTTTCTTTTTCCCCATTAATAAATGCTTTACCATGAATGATTTGTACAGTATCTCCGGGTATTGCGATACATCTTTTAATATAGTTTTCACGCTTGTCGACAGGATGGGATTTAATTTTATAATTGTTCAATATATAATCACGTCCGTGTTTTCTAATAAGTGTATAATAAGTTTCATCAGTCTGAGGATAATCCGTTATGACTGTATCACCCTCAGGAAAGTTAAAAACCACAATATCGTAATTCTGAATCCTGCCGTAGCCCGGATATCTTTTATAAGGTAGTTTTATCCATGTTAAATATGAGCGGGTCCCTTTGGTAAAAGGCATTGTATTATGTGAAAAGGGAAAAGCAAGAATTGTCTGAGGAACTCTTGGCCCGTATTTCAATTTATTTACAAAAATATAGTCTCCGACAAAGATTGTTTTTTCCATTGACGATGTTTGAATGGTGAAGGGCTCAACAAACATTATCCTTAAGAATAATACCAGGATAAGTGCTATTATGAATGAGTCTAATAATTCAGTCTTAAACCCTGGTTTTTCACCTTTTTTTATTCTTTTTTTCCAGAATGTCCAGTTCACCCACCTGGTAATATATATATCAATTAAAACGATAATTCCAAGAAACAGCCAGTAATTACCAATCCATGATACCAGGATGGTATATATCATTGACGAAACCAAAAGCTTAAAGTATGGATTTTTAATTAATTCCTTGATAGTCAATTTGCAGAGTATTAATTAACTAACTTTTAGGAGATCATTCATTGTGAAATATCCCTTTTTATCTTTTATAAATTCAGCAGCAAGAATAGCCCCCAGGGAAAATCCTTTTCTGCTCTTTGCAGAATGCTTTATTTCAATAAAATCCATAGGGGAGTTATAAGTAATCGTATGTATACCTGTAATGTTGTCTTTTCTGATTGCAGAAATTTTTATAGAATCACTTTCTGATGCCTTATTTAATTCCCATCTATTCTTTCTGTCAATAACAGAAATAATATCATTGGCTAATTTTATCGCTGTTCCGCTTGGGGCGTCGATTTTTTGTGTATGATGTGTTTCTTCAATAGCTATATCATAGTCACTGAATGAGTTCATAATTCTTGCAAGATTTCTGTTTAGTTCAAAGAAAATGTTCACACCAAGGCTAAAATTTGAAGCATAAAAGAAGGTTTGACTTTTTTCTTTACACATTGTTATTACTTTATCCAGTTTATCAAGCCATCCTGTAGTGCCCGAAACTACAGGAGTATTTGCTTCAAAACATCTTATAATATTTGAATAGGCAATACCGGGTATTGAAAAATCAATTGCAACATCTATATTCAATAAGTTCTCACTAGTAAGCTCAGATTGGTTATCGATATCAACTATCAGAAGCACCTTATGATTTCTTTCCAGGGCAATTTTTTCAATTTCCTTACCCATTTTACCATATCCCAGGATTGCTATGTTCATGGTTATAAGCAGAATTATAATTAATAATAGAAAAAGAATATTATTTACTAAATATAAGAAAATTATAAAATCATCAGAAAAAAAAGGGAAGCTTTATGAGCTTCCCTGGTATTGAATTGTAGATTTTACTTAACCGATTTTACAACAGACTCAAATGCTTTTTCATCATTCATGGCCATGTCTGCCAGAACCTTTCTGTTTATTTCTATTCCTTTCTTTTTAAGTTTTCCCATAAATTCGGAATATGACATCCCATGTTTTCTAACTCCTGCATTAATGCGCTGAATCCATAAGGCTCTGAAATTTCCTTTTTTCTTTCTTCTATCTCTGTAGGCGTATTGAAGTGCTTTTTCATAAGCGTTCTTTGCAACTGTAAAAACATTCTTTCTAGCTCCAAAGTAACCCCTGGTTTCTTTCAGAATTTTCTTTCTTCTTCTTTTTGAAGCAACTATATTTGCTGATCTTGGCATGGCTGTTTTATTTTAAAGCAAGTAAATGCCGGGCACTATTAACATTGTCCTTATGCATTGTTGTAAAGTATCCCAGATTTCTTTTTCTTTTCTTGGATTTTTTGGTCAACAAATGGCTTTTATAAGCATGTTTCCTCTTAATCTTTCCTGTTCCGGTGAGTGCAAATCTTTTTTTAGCTCCGGAATTTGTTTTCATCTTTGGCATTCTGTATCTGGTTTTTAAAATTGTCAGCTTTTCTTCTTTATTGATTTTGGTGCAATTATCATATTCATCCTTTTTCCTTCCAGCTTTGGCATTTGCTCTACTTTACCCAGTTCTTCAAGATCCTGTGCAAAACGCAACAGGAGAATTTCACCATCTTCGCTATAAACTATTGTGCGTCCTTTAAAAAAAACATAAGCTTTTACTTTTGCTCCGTCCTGTAAAAATTTTTGAGCATGTCTAAGCTTAAAATTGTAATCATGACTATCAGTATGAGGTCCAAACCTTATTTCTTTAACAACTATTTTTACAGTCTTTGCTTTAAGCTCTTTTTGTTTTTTCTTTTGCTGGTAAAGAAATTTTTGATAATCAATGATTTTGCAAACTGGTGGTTTTGCATTCGGTGAAATTTCAACCAAATCAAGATCCATCTCGTCAGCTAATTCCATTGCTTCCCTGATAGAATAAATACCAGGATTTTCGACATTATCACCTACTATTCTTACTCTTGCTGCTTTAATTTCTTCATTTACTGCAAACTGCGGCAGGTCTGAATATTTACCGCCTTTTTTGAAATTCTGTACAGCTATCTTTAAGTCCTCCTATTCTTTTTAATTAACTAATTAATTATTTATAAAATTCAAATGTTCTTTTAATTCTTTATTTAAAGATACTATAAAATCTTCTAATTTCATACTGCCTTTATCGCCTTCACCTCGCTTTCGTACTGATACCGTATTATTAGTAACTTCCTTTTCTCCGACTATCAGAAGATAAGGGATTTTTTTTATCTCATTATCCCTTATTTTTTTCCCGATTTTTTCGTTTCTATAATCAATCAGGGTGCGAATATCGTAATTATTTAGAAAATTTAAAACTTTTTCTGCATAATCATTAAATTTTTCGCTTATAGGCAGAATTACTACCTGATCAGGGGCGAGCCAGAGAGGAAATTTTCCTGCTGTATGCTCAATAAGGACTGCAACAAATCTTTCCATTGAGCCAAATGGCGCCCTGTGAATCATTACCGGCCTGTGTCTCTGATCATCACTGCCGATATATTCAAGTTCAAACCTGTCAGGCAGATTATAGTCAACCTGAATAGTACCAAGCTGCCATTTTCGACCGATTGCATCCTTTACAATGAAGTCCAGTTTAGGTCCATAAAATGCAGCTTCACCCAGTTCAATTGTTTTTTCAAGACCTTTTTCCTCTGTAGCTTCAATTATGGCCTTTTCTGCTTTTTCCCAGTTTTCATCAGTTCCAATATACTTATCGGTATCATTGGGATCCCTGAGAGACACTTGTGTGGTAAAATCTTTAAAATCAAGAGTCCTGAATATATACAGAATAATATCAATAACTTTTAAAAATTCTTCTTTTACCTGGTCAGGCCTGCAGAAAATATGAGAATCATCAATCGTAAATCCTCTTACTCTCGTCAGTCCGTGAAGCTCACCACTTTGTTCATAACGGTAAACAGCACCGAATTCTGCAATACGTATAGGCAAGTCTTTATAGGACCGGGGTTTGCTTTTATATATTTCGCAATGATGAGGGCAATTCATTGGTCTTAACAAAAATTCCTCGCCCTCTGCCGGTGTACTTATTGGCCTGAATGAATCCATCCCATATTTTTGATAATGTCCTGAAGTTACATAAAGTTCTTTCTGCCCGATATGCGGTGTAATTACAGGCAGATACCCATGTTCTTTCTGTACTTTTTTCAAAAAATTTTCAAGAGTCTCTCTAAGCACTGTCCCTTTTGGCAGCCATAAAGGTAATCCCTGTCCGACCTTAGCCGAAAAGGTAAAGAGTTCAAGTTCTTTTCCAAGCTTCCGGTGATCTCTCTCTTTTGCCTGCTCCAACATCACAAGGTAGTCATCCAGCATTTTTTTCCTGGGGAAAGTAATCCCATATATTCTTGTAAGCTGTTTTCTTTTTTCATCGCCCCTCCAGTATGCACCGGCAACATTTAACAGTTTTATTGCTTTAATCTGACTTGTGTCAGGCAAATGAGGCCCCCTGCATAGGTCAGTAAAGCTACCATGTGTATAAAGTGATATAGTACCATCCTCGAGCTCATTTATTAGCTCGAGTTTGTATTCGTCCCCTTTCTTTTTATAATATTCTTCTGCTTCTTTTTTATTGATTTCTTTGCGGATAAACCGGCTTTTTTGCCCGGAAAGTTCATACATCTTTTTTTCTATTTTCGGGAGGGCTGCCTCAGTTATAACTTTTCCATCACCGGGATCGACATCATAGTAAAATCCATTTTCTATTGAAGGTCCGATACCGAATTTTATACCGGGGTAAAGTTGCTCCAGTGCCTCGGCCATTAAATGAGCAGATGAATGCCAGAATGCGTGCTTACCTTCCGGATCATCAAATTTGTGAAGCTTAATAATGGCATCTGTGGTTATTGGTCTTGTTATATCCCAGATTTCATTATTAACACTTATGGCTAACACCTCATTAGCAAGACTACTGCTAATATCTTTAGCCAGTTCAAGCCCATTAATGCCCTCTTTATATTCCTTTACCGAATTATCCGGAAATGTTATTTTTATCATTAGATTTGAAAATAAATATAAATTTCGAAGTGCAAAGATATAAAAAACAATAGAGCAATATAACAATATAACAATTTAACAATTTAACAATAGAACAATAGAGCAATAGAGCAATAGAACAATATAACAATACAGCAATGGAACAGTTGAACAATAGAGCAATAAACTAAGGTTATGAACAGCT
Organism: uncultured Bacteroidales bacterium; assembly: GCA_964521285.1. Lineage (GTDB taxonomy): Bacteria > Bacteroidota > Bacteroidia > Bacteroidales > UBA10428. Next base: position 50,557 of record CAZFQS010000006.1, read on the forward strand.
TTATGAAAAAATATTTACCAATAGTATTAGTTTTCTTATTAATTATCAGTATTGGCCGGGCACAGGAACACAGGCAGATTACACTTGAGGAAATATATCTTGGACGTGAATTTGATCAAAAAACAACTTACAGCCTGAAATCTATGAGGGATGGCGAACACTATACAATATTAGATAAGTATAATTATATTATCAGGTTTAAATATAGTACAGGTGAGCAGGAGGATACGATATTTTCAGCATACAGGCTCAATAAAAAAATTTCAGGCAGATTATCAGATTATGAATTTAATGATAATGAGTCAAAACTTTTACTGGCAACATCCAGTCAGAAAATTTTCAGGCATTCATTTTCAGCAGAATACTATATTTATAATATGTCAGATCAAAGTCTGCAACCTTTGTGTACAGAAGGCAAACAGCAACTTGCAACATTCTCCCCTGATGGTAATTATGTTGCTTTTGTAAGAAATAATAATCTATTTTATAAGGATTTGCTTACGGGGAAAATATATCAGATAACGCATGATGGCAAAAAGGATGAAATAATAAACGGTAAACCTGACTGGGTATATGAGGAAGAGTTTGATTTTACAAAAGCTTTTTCGTGGTCTCCTGACGGAAAGAAAATTGCCTTTTACAGGTTTGATGAATCTGAAGTGAAGCAGTTCAGTATAATTTTATATGATTCACTATATCCGGGAATATACTCATATAAGTACCCTAAAGCAGGAGAGGATAATTCAAAAGTGAGTATTCATGTTTACGATATTGGCACAGGAATTACAAAGGATATGGATATTGGAGAAAATGCCGATCAATATATTCCAAGAGTAAAGTGGACTGAAGATACGAATATATTATGTATTGTGAGGCTGAACAGATTGCAGAACAAGATAGATATTATGCTGGCTGATGCCAGTACAGGAAAATCAAAAATTATATATACTGAAAAAAATAAATATTATATATCTGATATTTCAGATGATTACATAACATTCATTAACAGCAACAATCAATTTATCATTAAGAGTGAACTTGACGGTTATATGCATCTTTATTTATATGATATCAGGGGTGATTTAATAAACCAGATAACCCGGGGGGAATGGGATGTTGATGAATTTTTTGGTTATAATCCGGATAAGGCACTTTTATATTACACATCATCGGAAGTCTCCCCCTTACAGCGCCATGTTTATTCAATAAAGCCGGATGGCTCGGACAAATGCAGGCTGACTGTTAAACCCGGGACTAACAAGCCCTTATTCAGTAATGGATTCAGGTATTTTGTGAATTATAATACAACAGCTGACAGTCCTTATTATATATCTGTTCATAATTCATCAGGAGAAATTATGAGAGTGCTTGAAGACAATGAAGTCCTTAATGATAAAATAAAGTCATATGTATTTGTTAAAAAGGAATTTATCAAAGTTCCTGTTTCAGGGGGGCTCGAATTAAACGGTTATATAATGAAACCTGCAAATTTTGATGAGTCAAAGAAGTACCCGTTATTAATGTTTGCATATGGAGGTCCTGGCTCGCAAAGGGTTAAAGATTCGTGGGAATCCAGGCTGCCATGGTTCCAGATGCTGGTTCAGTCCGGTTACATCGTCGCCTGTATCGATAACCGGGGCACTGATGCCCGGGGTGAGGAATTCAGGAAGTGCATATATATGCAGCTTGGCAAACTTGAAACAGAAGATTTAATTAAGTCAGCTGAATATCTGGCAAACTTTCCTTATATGGACAAATCGAGGATTGGAATTTTTGGCTGGAGCTATGGTGGTTATTTGGCGCTGCTTTGTCTGACAAAGGGAGCTCATATCTTCAGTATGGGCATAGCAGTGGCCCCGGTAACTCACTGGAGGTTTTACGATACTATCTATACTGAAAGGTATATGCGCACCCCGAAGGACAACAGGGAAGGGTATGAGCAAAGTTCACCCCTGAATATTATTGATAAGATGAAGGGAGATCTGTTATTGATTCATGGTATGGCAGATGATAATGTGCATTTACAAAATTCTACCGAACTTATTAAAAAGTTAGTTCAGAATAATATACAGTTTGAGATGCAGTTTTATCCTGACAAAGATCATAATATTCGGGGAGGTGATACTACATATCACGTATATAAGCGGATGACCGATTTTATTTTAAGGAAGCTTTAAAGTAATTTATATTTTTCTAATAATAAGGCAGATAAGTCTTACCAGGTTAGCTTTAGAAAAGAAACTCCCTGCCGGGGCAGTGAAAATTTAATGAATGCAGAACAGTTTTCAGTCTCAATCCATTCGGGCGAAGTCAGCAATTGCAGTTGCCCTGCTCTTTCGAGTTGTTTATATTGCTCATGATCGACCTTCTGCGGTCTGCCCATCTTTTTCCATGCTTCAAAAGAATTGCTGAATTCATTGTCGATGCGGTAATGGTGAATCAAAATTTTTTCTTCGGGTAATCCCATAATCTTTAATTCAATTACTGATTCCTCTGCAGGCAGGTCGTCATCATGATAGTTCCACACCATAATGCCCGCTGAATTATTGCCGGCAGCAGCAAGGGCATTAATATCAGGTAGTTCTCCTTTCACGCCCCTTTCAATTACTTCTCCGGCTGTGAAAGCATTTTCAGATTTTGTTTCCACCCTGTTACCGTCCATCATTCCGAACAACCTGAACACATTAAGCACAGGCTTATCAACTCCATTTGTGGCCAGTGAGCGAAATCCATCGAACCAGTCCTGGTCTTCAAATTCAAAAGACCAGCTTAAAACACCCTGAAGATTTACTTCATATTTATCCATCAGTTCATAAATTTTTGCAAAGGAAGAGGCAGTATAGCTGGAGTACATTGTACCGTTTCTGTAAGCATTTTGCGGATTGGTTTTTTCCGAGCATGCCGCACAACCTTCAGGATCACATTCTCCAATAATAATTGGAATACCCTTTAATTCCGGAAAAGAACCTACAGCTTCAAATCCTTTTGCTATATCATTTAGTTGCGTACCCATATTCATCTGCACATGGTTATCAATAACTTCTGGTCCGCCTTTTGCATGAAATGCTATGAATTCCAAAGGCGAGCCCTTTTCCCCGGTGACATAGTTTTTGCCGTTAAGGCAATGCAGCAAAAATTGTGTGAGGTAAGTATAGGCATCTTCCCGGCCCGGACCAGTGGTATGGGGCCCGCCGACAATACATTGCGGACATGCTCTTTTTACAGCATCTGCAGTGTAATCGTAAAGTTTACAATATTCTTCAAAGGTGCCTGACCAGTAGCTTATATTAGGCTCATTCCATGGTTCCCACAACCAGGTTTTTACTTCTTCTTCTCCGTATCTTTCAATACTATGCGTAACCCACTGGTATACAAGTTCTGCCCATTTATTATAATCCTTTGGCGGATATGTCCATCCCGTATAAATATTATTATAAGGCTGATCAATATTCCAGATATGCCTGTATGGCTTAGGATTGGAAGATAAGGCTTCCGGCATGAAACCGATCTCAACAAGCGGCTTCATTCCCCTTTGTATGTAAGTATCGAAAATTTTGTCAATAATGGTCCAGTTATAGACCGGCATTCCTGCGTTATCTTCAGTATAGGCATTTGTTGAACCCCACTTAAGTGCAGGAGTCCCGTCTCCTGAAGTAAGCAGATTGTGTGTTCGTATAAATACAGGGACAGGGCTTAAACTGGAAATTTCGGTAAGAAGTTTTTTGCCATTCTTCATATAGGTATAGTTGGGCTCGTCATAACCAAAATATGCCCAGAAAGGTTTCACAGGTCCGGTTATTTTAGAGACATTAACAGTTATGCTTACTGTGTCGGGCTGAGAAAATGTATGATTATAACCTGTTAGTAATAATGCAATAAACGCACAGGTATAAAATATTTCTTTAAGCGTGTGTTTAGATATATTGATTTTTAACATATTCTTTTATTTTAAATTGGTTTCAATGTCGTTAATAATATTTATCTATTGAAAATAATTATTTTGTCCCGGCCAAATATTAGTTTGTGCCTGTTTTATTTAGGTTTTACAAATATATTTAATTCTTTGGCACGGTATTTGGATTTGGCATTGTAAGTAATCATAAAATATCAGAACTCATGAAAAAATATATACTAATATTAGCTATACTACCAATGCTTTTTGCCGGTTGCGAGAAGGAGCCCTATGCAGATTTTTATGCTTCGGAAACATTGGTAGAGATTGATGAAATAATAAATTTTACAAATCACTCAATGCATGCCGGCTATTTTGAGTGGGATTTTGGAGATGGTACCATATCAACAAGAATAAATCCCAGTCACCATTACAGTTTTGAAGGTATTTATACAGTATCACTAACTGCATTCAGGGATGACAGGATTTATGACAGGGCATATATGACAATAGAAGTATTGATGCCTACAATGCTTGAAGTTACTGTTTTAGAATATTTTGATGAATATCCTGTAAGTGATGCAAGTGTTCTTCTGTACTCGAGCCTTTATGACTGGGAACAGCAAACAAATGACATTGTAGAGGGATTTACAGATGTAAACGGAATAGTTACGTTTACAGGGATGGATCCCGTATCATACTGGATTGACGTATGGCATGAAAATTATAACAATTACAAGCTGGCAGAGGAAGATGAATACTGGATAAAGACTTTACCTTTATTAAAGAACAGGTTAAACACTTTTATTGCATACGTTGATGAAGTAGAACCACCGCCACCGGAGAATTTGAAAAGCACAAGTGTGAAACGCGACAGAAATTTGAACAATTATAAAATAATTAAGATAGAACGTACGTTTAAAGATAAACCTTTACAGGATACCAAAACGCTTAAGTAGTGGGTTTGTAGCGATTATTTAGTACGGTGAAAGGCCGGAGGAGTTATTCTTCCGGCCTTTTTTTTAGCAAGACTATGACAATAAATTATTTGACTTGATAAAGTATAAATTTATATATTTGCATTCCGATTCTGTCCGGTTCATTTAATTAATTGCAATACGGACATTATTGAAGAATTTTCTCAATTAGTTTGCATTTTAGTTGCTTGCTTATGCCGAAGTGGCGAAACTGGTAGACGCGCATGTTTCAGGGACATGTGCCTGCAAAGGCATGAGGGTTCGAGTCCCTCCTTCGGCACTTTTTTAGTTGAAAGCCCAAACTAAATTGCCCAGGTGACGGAACTGGTAGACGTGCATGGTTGAGGGCCATGTGTCCGATTAAGGACGTGCAGGTTCAAGTCCTGTCCTGGGCACGGATATAACATTTAAACTCCTGTAGATTAAGAGATTAAATTTAAATGAGTACCCAAAAAAGTACCCAAAAGTAAAATAATTTCACTAAAATAGTAATGTGCAAAAACCGGTATCACTGACCACCCTATTCCGGTTTTTGAATCATACTGTTCCGATTTTAATTGACCACCCAATTCCGGAATTCTGCATTTTATAAAAATCTTATATTCAACACTTTTCATAAAATCCATTAAAATTAAATATTATTATTTTAGAACTGGTCACTTGTTCCGGTTTCTGGTGGTCAATGTAACTAGTTTTTCCATCTTAACTTTTGGAGCATCGAAAATCCGGTATGCGAGCAGTTTCAGACGGTCATTCAAGAGGAACCACAGCAGTGCATAACCCCAGACAAAGAGTGCCCAACCCCAGCCGAGAGGTGTCATAAACAAGCCATAAACGGCTATTAACGTTGCCATAATCTGTGTGCCAACAACGGCCATCCACAATATACGTGCGGGATGTATGGACCAGAAAGGGCCTCGGGTGCGAGTCAGAAAAATAGTAAGATGTCCAGCTACTGATAGTTTCAGATACATTAGCGTCTGAATATGCGCACGGTCAAGATGAAAGACGCGCTCACCCAAGTAAAATAAACCGAATGCCGAGATAACCCCGATCACACCCAGTACTGTTGAAATGCCCAGCACCATGCGCATATTCCATGCCTCAGGCTGATTTTTATATTTAACCTTATCATACGCAATGGACAGGATAGCTCCATCGTTGAGTAAAGCAAGCATCACAATCATGACTGCGGTTACCGGGTAAAAGTTAAAAATCAGTATCGACAACGTCATAAACAACAATACGCGTAAAGTCTCCGCAATGCGGTAGATCGCGTAACTGTTCATACGCTGAAAAATTTTACGACTCTCCTTGATCGCATCAATAATTACCGACAGGCCTGGTGTCATCAACACAATAGACGCTGCTGCACGTGCCGCATCCGTTGCATCAGAAACAGCTATGCCACAATCGGCTTTTTTCAGCGCTGGGGCGTCATTCACTCCATCTCCTGTCATCCCGACTATATGGCCGCGTTTTTGAAGAACATCTACAATATGAAACTTATGTTCGGGGAACACCTGCGCAAAACCATCAGCCTTCTCAATGGACTCAGCCGTTTCCTTGTTCTCTTGATGTTTCGAATCGCCCAAGCCGCTGGCGTCGAGGATATTTGTGCCCATATCTAGCTTTTTTGCGGTTTCCCTGGCAATGGCCAGTGCATCACCTGTAACCATCTTTACCTTCACCCCCATTTGGCTGGCAGTCTCTATAGTTGCCCTTGCATCTACCCGCGGTGGATCGAACAGGGGCAATACTCCAATAAATTTCCATTGGCCTTCTCCATCTGCCTGTGCTATGCCCAACGAACGAAAACCACGTTCCGCAAATTCAATAACAGCCTTTTCAACAGCCGTTTTCACCTGTCCGGCATTGGCTGACAATTTCAAAATAACTTGCGGTGCACCCTTTGTCACTCTGAACATATTACCGTCAGCAGAATTGATGGTGGCCTCGGTTCGCTTATGCACCGGATCGAAAGGTTGGAAGTGGATCACCTCATAACCCTTTAACGAATCTTTGTCTTTCAGTCCACCCAGAACGGCCAGATCGATGGTATCGTTATTTTCAGCCCGCGATGCCAATGCACCATAAAGGATTACTTGTTCAGCTGGGATATTATTCACACTGAAAGGATCGCCAAGAGTAAGTTTATTCTGTGTCAGTGTACCTGTCTTATCAGCACATAGCATGTCCACTCCAGCTAATTCTTCAATAGCAACTAACTTACTTACAATAGCATTTTTCCTGGCAAGAAGTTGTGCACCAACCGCCATCGTTATTGACAATACCGTTGGCATAGCAACGGGAATCGCTGCTACGGTCAGCACCAGGGCAAACTGCAAAGTGGTTAGGATTGGATCGCCACGGATGATCGCAACAGTAATAATCACCGCTACCAAAGAAATTGCGAGGATAATTAAGTAATTGCCAATCTTTAGTACTGCCTTTTGAAAATGGCTTACGGTATGCGCTTCCTGCACTAATTGAGCTGTCTTGCCGAAATATGTGTTCGCACCTGTGGCATACACCAATGCATCAATTTCTCCTTGGCGAATGATTGAACCAGAAAATACTGCCTCACCCGATTTGTGCGTGGCAGGTAATGACTCTCCCGTTAGGGCAGACTGATCCACTTCTATTGTGTCACCCTCCAGCAAACGTGCGTCTGCTGGCACAATATCGCCCAAGCGCAAGCGGATAATATCGCCCGGCACCAACTCGCGGGCAGCCGGGTTGACCCACTTCCCATCACGTTTCACGCGTGCTTTGACAGCAAGCTTGGCCTTTAATGCATCGATGGCGTTACCCGCTTCGTGTTCTTCCCAGAATCCAACCACTGCGTTAGCAACTAGCAAAATGAGTATGATGAAAAAATCTGGCCAATGCCTGGCTATTGCTGAAAGGATCACAGCTGCTTCAATCATCCAGGGTATGGGCCCCCAAAAATAGGTAAGGAATTTGAGAAACACATTGGTTTTCCTCTCTTCAAGTTCGTTAGACCCATATTGATTCAGTCGTTTCTCCGCTTCCGCCTGACTGAGACCCTCTGGTGATGTATTTAATTTCTTTTGCAGTTCCTCCATAGGAAGGGTTTTTAAATCATCTTTTGATTCGGGCTTATTTCCTGGTTTCGATTCGGAAGTTTTGGATTTGTATGTTGAGTATTTCATAATTTGTATACTCCATTTGTTTTGTTTGTAAATCTTCAAAGTGCCGAGGACAAAAATTTATGTATTTCCTTAAGTGGTATTAAAATTAGTTTCATTAATTAAAATTAAGCAATTTCCTTATTATTTTCCTGCGATAATTCAAGTTTTCTATTCAAATAATTTATTCTTCTTTGCCTTATTGTTCTGTACTTTATTTCTTTTCTTTGATTTAGTATCTGATAATCCCTTCCAAAATAAACGTCTGCAGGAGTAAGATTATCAAGTGATTCATGATACCTCTCGTTATTGTAATACTCGATAAAATCAGCCAGGCTTTTTTTTATCTCGCTGTTCTCAAGCATCATCTCTGCAAGTAAAATCTTTAATCGCTCGTTTTCACGCTTTAGGTTTCCTACCTCATCCGAGGTGGCTTCCCTGGTAATGTCTCCCATTAAACGCTTCTTACCAGCCTCTAAAAAGGATTTACTCCAGTTGTAATACAAATTGACATGTATACTTTCTCTGCGACAAATGGCAGCAATGGATTCCTCCCCTCGAAGACCTTCCAATATGATTCTGATTTTTTCTTCTGCTGTGAATTTACGCCGGGTTTTTCGTTTTATCTCCCGAACAACTTTTTCCGGATTTTTCTTTTGATTCATGGTGATTTATTTTACGGTTAAAAATTAGTAAAATCACCACTTAATTCATAAATTTATTTTGTCCAACTTACTTTGAAGACACACAATCAAAAGGAATCCTTTCAGATTTATCCTAATCCGGCTAAAAACTTTATAAATTATAAAATTGATAATGAATTATTTCCATGGGGATTCAATTATAAAATAATTAATGCCCACGTACAAGTTATAGAAGAAAAAAGTATTGATAACTTTCAGGATGATTTACTCAAAATAGATCTGAATAATTATTTGCATGGCATCTACTTTTTAATGCTTTCGAACAAAAAGAGGAATATTATAAGAAAGTTTGTTATTAAATAATTTTGGTTTGATTATTCATCTTTCTTAAAAAAGCTCTTTATGTTTAATCCAAGAGTTAATCCTATAAACCTGTCACTTAAATTCAATGCCCCGTCACTATAGTTATTCGTTAGTGCCGGATTAATTTCAAAATCCAGAAAAAAACGCTCGTTAAAATCAATTCCAATCCCCATTAATACGCCTGCTGTCAACTTATTAATATCATTCAGAATATCCATAACATCTTCATATAAACCATATTCCTGCCCCTCAAATTCAAATGTTATATCTTCATACTTCAGAAGGTAATCAGTCCTTAGGCCGATAATCAAATACGGGTTAACAATTTTATTAAACGGAGTTACTTTAAGTCCGGCATTAACTGCAAGATCATGAAATATAACATCCTTTCCCTTAAGTTCAATTTCTTCCTGCTGCATTACAAAAGATAAATCATTCTTAAATCCTTTCTGAATATATCCTATTTCCGCTCGAATGGACAAAATTTGGTATATATTCTTTTCCAAATTTATGAAAGCTGCTAGTCCGTATTTATTATCCTTCCAGTCACTCAAATCCGGAAGATCAAGATAATTCCAGTACTGATTTGACAATCCCCCGCCTATTCTGAATCCAAAACCATCCAGTAGCTGTCCTTTAAGCCAGTATGACGGAATAACCATCAGGCAGAGTATTAAATAATATTTTATTTTCATACCTTCTTTTTTCTTAGTATTTAATATTTGTGACTCTTCAGAACATCCTGACTTATTTCTGTAAAAATAAATATAGTAACAATTTTTCAAATTAGTTATAAATTATCTCAAAGTCAATTTTATTTATGTAAAATTTTGATGTTTATGTTTGACGATACCGGACTTTGAAACGGGCATTTCGGGATTCTTACAGACTTTAGTATGCAACGAGCAGTCTGAGCGGTTTTTTTATGTCTCTGATAAGTTAGTATATTTGTTTTCATTAAAAAGGAGGCTTAGTCATGAGTGATAAATATTCCAAAAAAATACATTTTGCAAGTGATAATTACTCCGGTGTTTGTGCGGAAGCAATAGACAACATAAACAAAGCAAATACAGGTTGTGATTACCCATACGGAGAAGACAGGTGGACAGAAAAAGCATGTGATTTGTTCAGAGAAATGTTTGAAACAGACTGTGAAGTGTTCTTTGTTTATAACGGAACATCAGCAAATGCTCTGGCATTATCCTCCATGTGCAAATCATATCACAGTATTATTTGCAATGAATTGGCGCATATTGAAACAGATGAATGCGGTGCACCTGAATTTTTTTCCAATGGAGCAAAAATACTGTTGGGGAAAGGTGATGATGGAAAAATATCTTCAAAAAGTACTGAAGAAATAATATTGAGAAGATCTGATATACATTATCCTATGCCAAAAGTACTGAGTATAACCCAGTCAACTGAGGTCGGGACAGTATACAAACCTGAAGAATTACTGGGATTATATAAATTAACAAAAAAACATAATCTGAAGTTACATATGGATGGAGCAAGGTTATCAAATGCTATTGCTTCGCTTGATATAACACCCAAAGAAATAACTTGGCAATGCGGTATTGATGTATTATGTTTTGGAGGAGTAAAAAACGGATTGATGTATGGTGAAGCGGTTATCTTTTTTAACAAGGATTTGGCTGAAGAATTTGAATATCATTGTAAGCAGAGTGGCCAGTTAGCCTCAAAAATGCGATTTATTGCAGCACAATGGTCAGGCCTGCTAAAAACAAGAGCCTGGTATAAAAATGCAAGGCATGCAAATGACTGTGCAAGAGAATTAGAAAACAAACTAAGAAATATTGAACAGATAAAATTTATATTCCCCTGCGAAGCAAATGCTTTGTTTATTAATTTACCGGTAAAATCTATTGAATACTTAAAAAGTAATGGCTGGCATTTTTATACATTTATAGGAGCAGGAGGAGTAAGGTTAGTGTGCTCATGGGACACAACAATTGAAGAGATAAATGATTTAGTGGAAGATATCAAAAACTCGGTTTTAAGAAGTTAATGAACGCATGTAAAACAAATACTAAATAAAATTTACCAATGAAATCAAAATTGAATTTTTTAATACTACTGATATTAATTCCGGGATATTTATTTTCCCAGAATTATACAAAAATAACTGACATTCCATATACTGTAAATCAAACCAGCGAGCGCCAAAAGCTGGATATCTATATTCCGGAAAATAGCGAAAATCTTATGCCCTGCCTGGTATGGATTCATGGCGGAGCCTGGCTATCAGGATCTAAAGACGGACTGGCCCCGGAAATTGATACCCTGCTGCATCATGGATATGTTGTTGCAAGCATAGGGTACAGGCTGAGCGGGGAATCAATCTTCCCGGCTCAGATACATGACTGCAAAGCAGCTATTCGTTATTTAAAAGAAAATGGTAAAAAATATAAAATTGACAGTTCAAGAATTGCAGTTTCCGGAGCATCTGCAGGAGGTCATCTTGCATCTCTGACAGGTACTTCATCTGATATTCCTGATTTGGAAGATAAGACCCAGGGTTATAAAAATGCCTCAAGCCGGGTGCAGGCAGTAATTGACTTTTATGGACCAACAGATTTTTTAATTATGGATATGTTACCGGATTCACCCCCGGACTCTTGCAGAGAAATGGATCCGCATTTATCACCCGACTCACCGGAAAGTTTGTTACTTGGCTGTAATATTGCGGATTGTCCGGAAAAAGTAAAATTTGCTAATCCCATAACCTATATCTCAGATGATGACCCTCCCTTTTTAATTCTCCACGGCACATTTGACTGTGTGGTAACACCCGCGTCAAGTGTAAAATTGGAAAAAAGGCTTAGGGAAAAAGGTGTCCCTGTAAAATTGCATTTATTAACACATGCCGGACATGGCGGACCAGAATTTGTAACACCGGAAGCCAAATCTATGATTTTACAATTTTTAGTTGATATTCTGAAATAATATTTCAATAATACAGAATATTCATCCACCCGGACAAAAATTTAGTCCGGTTAAAATTACATAAGGCTATGTTCAATCTTTGGACAGGGTTACCCGCGATGAAACAATTAATCTTGCTATTACTTTAATTATGAGCTGTGCTCATACCTATCCCATCAACTTGTCAAATTCATCTACTTCAATAGCCGGTGCTGTTGTGAAGGCTATACCTGTCATCCTGGCTAAAGCAACAGAGGTTTTCATTACCTCTTCAATACCAGGGAAGCTCACAATAAGTACCAGATCCTGTTCTGCCAGCAATGCATACATAGATTTTACTTCACCACCAGATTTTTTGATGAGCTCGACAGCTTTCTCAGTTCGTTTGGCACCTATTCCTTTTATTGCCTCACTTGAGTATTTTCCAAACATAAAAAAAACTGCCATATTAATTCCTCCTTTTAAATTGATAATTAAAAAATAGTCATTAATACATAATGTATAATCAGATATTTGCAGCGATTGATATTATTATCAAATTTAAGACATCATTTTATTAAAGTCAATTAAAATACATATTTATAATATCTGAAAAATAGTCGGACAGGAAAATGATTACCAGGTAACAGTTTTTTAATAATTTTATAAAAATATCAATAATACTTTTATGTTTGTACCGGACATAAAATCCAATAGCAGTAAAAACATTTAAATGCCAGCTAAGTTATCTTCTGCAAACAACCATCTGTTCCCTGATCCTGATAAAGCTGATCCGGAAGGCCTGCTTGCTATTGGGGGAGATTTGTCAGTTAATACTTTAGTTAAAGCCTATTCTCTTGGCATATTCCCATGGTATAGTGAAGAAATGCCAATATTATGGTGGTGCCCTGATCCGCGGCTGGTTTTATTTCCGGAGAAATTTAAAATATCTAAATCACTCAGGCATACTATTAAGCAAAAAAAATATATTGTTAAAATTGATGATAATTTTGAAAAAGTCATTGAGAATTGTGCGTTAAGCAAAAGAAAAGGGCAGGAAGGAACATGGATTACAAATGAAATGAAGGAAGCATATATTCAACTGTTTAAAGAAGGGTATGCCCATTCGTTTGAGACATATTATAATAATGAGTTAGTGGGTGGTTTATATGGAGTATCATTGGGCCGGACTTTCTTCGGAGAATCGATGTTTTATAAAATGACCGATGCATCCAAGGTAGCATTATACTATTTGATTGAAAGACTGAAGAAATGGAAATTTCATTTTATAGATGCCCAGCAATCAACACAACATATGAAAATGCTTGGAGCAGAAGAAATTTCCAGGGATGAGTTTTTAAGAATACTTAAGGTGTCTTTAAAAAAATCTACAATAAGAGGGAAGTGGGAAAAATTTTAAAGATCAGTAACCTACAACCCATAATATTCTTTCTTCATCAGCACATTTTTCTGTAAGATCAATCAGGTCCTTATTTACCTTTTTTAACTTTTCCAGGTAAGTCTCCCAGCGTTCAGGCCATTTTTTATCATTCTTTTCAAGCTCTTCCATAAATTCGCGTCCAAATGATCTGTCTGAAATTACTTTTGAAAATTCATCTTTTGATTTTATAGAATCAAAGTCTTCCAGACTATTTATCAGTTCATTTCTTAATGGAATTATTTTACGGGAATTATATTTTGTGGGGCTTATATAATCATATAGTTTGTTTGCATTTTCAAAACAACTGGTAAATATATTAAAAACTGTGCTGTCCAGGTATTTGGATTCTGAATCACAACGCCTGTAATTATTGTTGTCCCCGGTTATATTAAGTTCAACAAAGTTAAGTGTGTCAGTATTAAATATTTCAATTTTCATATCAATATTATTTTATTGAAGATACTATCTATTAAAAATATTAATTCTTAATCAATTTCCAAAATTATACCTTACAACTCCTAATTTATATTATTTTTATGATTATTTAAAGGGAACAGCCCCCTTAATTGATTTTGAAGAGCTGACAGCGCCCTTTCAAGTACGCTGTCCCCTTTTCAGGGCGCTGTCCCCCTCAAACTAAAAAATAACAAAATGATTAATCTGGATGAGTTTAAAATACAGGCACATAAATTTGTTGACTGGATAGCCGATTATTATACGAATATTGAAAAATATTCCGTTAAGCCAAATGTTGAACCATATCAGATTTATAAAAAGCTACCTGTCAAGCCTCCCGAAAGCGGAGAACCTGTTGATACAATCTTTGAAGAATTCAAAGAAATTATATTACCGGGAATGACCCACTGGCAAAGTCCGAATTTTTTTGCTTATTTCCCTGCGAACTCAAGTTTGCCTTCACTGTTAGCTGAAATGCTTACTGCAGCTTTGGGGGCTCAATGTATGAAGTGGGAAACTTCACCAGCTGCAGCTGAACTTGAAGAGTCTGTCCTGAACTGGTTAAAGACTATGATCGGACTGCCTGATAATTTTCATGGGGTCATACAGGATACTGCTTCAACCTCTACCCTCTGTGCACTGCTGACTGCCAGGGAGAAAATAACAGACTACAGGATTAATAATGAGGGGTTTAAGGCTGGGGATATATATAGAGTATACTGTTCGGCTGAAGCTCACTCATCGGTAGATAAGGCGGTTAAAATTGCAGGTATAGGTGAAAGAAATTTAATTAAAATAGAAACCGATAAGAAGTATAGTCTAAAACCGTCTGCATTGCAAAATATGATTATAAAAGACCTGGAAGAAGGGAAAAAGCCTTTATGTGTTATAGCAACACTCGGTACAACAAGCTCAACAGCAATAGACCCTGTAAAAGAAATTGGTGATATATGTAAAAAATATGATGTATGGCTGCATATTGATGCAGCCTATGCGGGTTCTGCACTTATACTGCCTGAATTCAGGGCTATACTAAAGGGTATAGAACAGGCTGATAGCTTTGTATTTAATCCTCATAAGTGGCTGTTTACAAATTTTGACTGTTCAGCATATTTTGTTAAAGATAAAAAGACACTTGTTAATACATTCCAGGTAGTGCCGGAATACCTTAAATCCGGTGATCAGGGGAGGGTTAATGATTATTGCGACTGGGGCATCCAGCTTGGAAGAAGATTCAGGGCATTAAAATTATGGTTCGTTATCAGGAACTTTGGTATAAAAGGATTGCAGGATAAGTTGAGAAAACATATTTCTCTTGCCCGTTATGTTGAAGAAAAAGTCAGATCTGACAATAATTTTGAACTTGTTGCTCCTGTTAATTTCAATCTTATCTGTTTTCGGTTTAAACCTGAAAACGTTACAGATAATGAAAGCTTAAATGAATTAAATGCACAGCTGCTGCAAAGGATTAATAATACCGGGAAGATTTATCTGTCACATACCAAGCTAAAAGGAATCTATACACTCAGGATGGTAACCGGACAGACAAATGTAGAGCAAAGACATGTGGATCATGCCTGGAAAATAATACAGGAACAGGCAAACAGCTTAAAGTTTTAGTTATCATCAATTAAAATATTTTAAAATTGAATAGTAAAATTATAAGCCTGGTATCAGAATTATTTAAAGAATGGTCAGGAGAATTTCCGGAGATCATTAAAAGATTACCTGAAACAACATCCGGCAGAAAATATTACAGGCTCCAGGCAGGTAAAACTTCAGCAATTGGAGTATATAACAATAACAAAAGAGAAAATGATGCATTTATATACCTGTCTTATCATCTTAAAAAGCATAATGTAAATGTTCCGGATGTTTACAAGGTTGATAACGATAAAGGTGTTTATCTGATTCAGGATTTGGGAGATATTAATCTTTACATATATGTTGAAGATATTAAAGGTGAAGAAAATTTTAGTGATTTGGTGATAAGAAAATACAGGAAAGTTATAGATGAAATGCCAAACATACAGATAAAAGCATCTGAAGATATGGATTTCAGTATTTGTTATCCAAGGGCAGAATTTGACTACCAGAGTATAATGTGGGATTTGAATTACTTCAAATATTACTTTCTCAAACTTGCCGGAGTGAGGTTTGATGAACAATATCTGGAAGATGATTTTCAGGTGTTTGCTAAATATCTGCTGGAAGCGGACTGTAATTATTTTTTATACAGGGACTTCCAGTCAAGAAATATAATGATTAAAGATGATAAGTTATATTTTATCGATTATCAGGGGGGAAGGAGAGGGGCCCTGCAGTACGATTTGGCATCACTGTTATTTGAAGCAAAAACTCAGCTAACAGGCGAGTTAAGGCAGGAATTGCTGGATTACTATATTAAAATTAATTCAAAAGAAAGATCTTTTAATACAGAGGAATTTATAAAATTTTATCCTTCATATATTCTGGCCCGGATAGTTCAGGCAATGGGAGCTTATGGATACAGAGGCTACTATGAACGCAGGAGTTTTTATCTCCGGAGCATACCCTATGCCGTCAGGAATATGAACTGGCTGCTGGATAACTATAATATTGATGTAAAAACACCGGAATTACTTAATTGTCTGAGACAAATAGTCAATTCAGAAGCTCTCAGGGAATATGATATAAAACAGAGTGAATTTACTGTTTCTATTAACAGTTTTTCATACAGATCAGGTATCCCTCAGGACAATACAGGAAACGGGGGAGGATTTGTATTTGATTGCAGGGCAATGCCTAATCCGGGCAGGTATCCCGAATTCACCCAGTTTACA
This sequence comes from uncultured Bacteroidales bacterium, assembly GCA_964521285.1. Lineage (GTDB taxonomy): Bacteria > Bacteroidota > Bacteroidia > Bacteroidales > UBA10428. The sequence continues at coordinate 67,229 of CAZFQS010000006.1, forward strand.
GGAAAAGATAAGCCAGTAATCGATTTTCTGAAAAAGGAAGAAAAAGTAAAGAAATTTATTGATAATACATATTCAATTATTGAAGCATCAATTGAGAATTATAAGGAAAGAAATTTTACAGACCTGCAGGTTAACTTTGGATGTACAGGAGGCAGGCACAGATCAGTTTACTTTGCCGAGCAGATAGCCTGGCTTATAAAGAGAAATTATAGCATCAAAATTAAATTATGGCACAGGGAACTGGAAAGGAATGATTAATGGTCCGCAGAAACAAAGATGAACTATGAAAGCAATGATATTAGCTGCCGGTGAAGGAACACGGCTGAAACCGCTGACTGACAAAATACCTAAAGCCCTGGTGGAGGTCAAAGGAAAACCTTTACTGGAACATACAATAAATTACATGATGCGTCATGGTGTGGATGAGATTATAATTAACGTACATCACTTTGCAGAACAAATCATTGCCTGGCTTGAGTCTAAAAAGAATTTTAATATTCGGATAGAAATATCGGATGAAACGGATAAGTTGCTGGATACAGGTGGAGGATTAAAAAAAGCATCGTGGTTTTTTAACGATAAGTCTTCCTTTATACTGGCAACAGTAGATGTTATTACTAATCTTAATCTGAATAAATTATATGAATTTCATATTAGATTAGGAGCACTGGTTACCCTTGCGATAAAAAAGCGTCCCTCGACAAGAGAGTTCATATTTGATAAAGATTATTGTCTTTGCGGATGGAAAAGTAATATAACCGGAGAAAAGACAATGCTGACCAGCAAGGAAATGGCTAAACACTCAATAGCTTTTAGCGGATATCATGTTATCAATCCTTCTATTTTTGAATTAATTACTGAAAAAGATTCATTCCCCATAACAGATTTATATCTCAGACTGGCAAAGCAACAAATGATTAAAGGCTTTGTCCATGATGATTCATTCTGGATGGAGTTTGGCAGGATAGACAATATTGAGAAGGCTGAAAAGTCAAGAAAATTGGGGAATATTATCTCTGACTTTAACAAAAGTTAAATAGTAATCTTTTAATTATCGCCGGATAAAATAATAGTCAAGTTCTGATTTTAATTATACCATTAAGTTTTTTTTTGTTTCTTTGCGATTCGATTTCACAAATAACTTACTTAAATAATGAACAATAAGAAGAGAAGTTTAATTGATACAATAGTCGATCCTTTTCAGCGATTTTTCAAAATTGAGGTTTTCGGAAGTGTTCTTCTGTTAATTGCAGCAGCAGCGGCTTTACTGTGGGCCAATTCCAGGTGGGGAAATTATTATTTTGGACTGTGGGAGAATGATTTATCTTTTAAAATCAAAGATTTTATTCTTTCAAAATCATTTATTGACTGGATAAATGATGGCCTGATGGCAATTTTCTTTTTTCTTATAGGCCTCGAGATTAAGCGTGAGATTATGGTTGGTGAACTTTCAACACTTAAAAAGGGTACATTACCAATTATTGCTGCTCTCGGAGGAATGTTAATTCCTGCACTTATCTATTTGTATATTAATAAGGATATTAATACAGAATCCGGATGGGGCATACCTGTGGCTACAGATATTGCCTTTTCACTCGGAGTATTGGGTTTGTTGGGAAAACGTGTACCTACAGGAATGAAAGTATTTCTTCTCGCTTTTGCAATTGTTGATGACCTCGGAGCTGTGGCAGTTATTACATTATTTTACAGTTCTGATATTAATTTGAATTTCCTGATAATTGGAATAGGCATGTATTTTGTCCTTGTTCTTTTTAATCAGTTAAAAGTCAGAAATTATCATATTTATGTAATCGGAGGATTTATAATCTGGTATATGTTTTCAAGATCCGGAATTCATCCAACGATTGCAGGTGTTCTGATAGCCTTTACAATACCGTTGCGCCGAAGAATAAGAATTCCTGTTTTTAAACACCGAATGAATAAGAATTTAGAGGAATTTAGCGGAAAAGCAGGAACTTATAAAATTACCCTTAACAAGGCACAGCTGGCAGCTATTGATAATATGGAAGATGAAATTGAAAATGTACAAAGTCCGCTTCAATTTCTCGAGTATAAATTGCACGGATTTGTAGCATATATAATTATGCCGGTATTTGCTTTTGCAAACGCAGGGGTAATCCTTTATTCCTCAGGTACCCAGGATTTATTCAGTTCATTAAGTTTTAATATAGAACTTAGTTTAATACTTGGCAAACTTGCAGGGATATTTCTGTTTTCGTGGATTAGCATAAAAATTGGAATAGCATCATTACCTGAAAATACAGGGTGGATTAATTTAATCGGACTGGGATTACTGGGCGGCATGGGATTTACCATGTCTTTATTTATAACTAATCTGGCTTTTAGTGATCCGGGATTAATAAACTATGCTAAAATTGGAATTATCGTAGCTTCATTGATTTCAGGAGTATTGGGATATCTCGTGCTAAGATTCAGCCTGAATAAACAAATTGCCTGAATATTGGTTTATACTTAAAATGATTTACAGCAAATAATGAAAAAGAGGGTAGAAGAATTGAATAAAAGACTTGAAGGCAGCTCTCCCCGGGAGGTGTTGAAATATTTTATCAAAGAATATAAGGGTAAGATAGCTCAGAGTTCCAGCCTTGGAGCTGAAGACCAGGTTTTAACAGATATGATTTGCAGCATTGATAATAAAACAAGGATATTTAGCCTGGACACTGGAAGGCTGTTTCAGGAAACATACGACCTTATAGAAAAGACAAATAATAAATACAATATAAATATTGATATTTACTTCCCTGACTGGCAAAAGGTTGAAGAGATGGTCAGGGAAAAAGGTATTAATTTGTTTTACAGGAGCATTGAAAACAGGAAGCAGTGCTGTTATCTAAGAAAAATTGAACCATTAAAAAGGGCGTTAAAAGGAGTTGAAGTCTGGATATCAGGGATAAGAAAGGACCAGACAGTTTCCCGGTTTTATACAAGACTTGTGGAATGGGACGAAACTCATAATATGATTAAGATAAACCCGCTGTTAAAATGGACTGAAAAACAGGTATGGGAATATATTAAAGAGAATGACGTTCCTTACAACATACTACACGATAAGGGATTTTCGAGCATTGGATGCCAGCCGTGTACACGTGCACTGAAACCGGGTGAAGATTTCAGAGCCGGCCGCTGGTGGTGGGAGGAGAACGAGGACAGGGAATGCGGATTACATAATATGATTAAAAAATAACCCCGGAACCCAGCAATTCATTACCATCATACCATGCAGCGAACTGACCCGAAGTGATACCGCGCTGAAGTTTATCAAAGACTATATAAAGACCGTCTACTTCCATATAAAGAGCAGCCTTTTGCAATGGCTGCCTGTATCGTATTCTTACCTGATAATCCTTAGATTCACCAGGCATAAGCTTCAGGTCTTCCCTTAACCAGTGAATATCTTCCGGGGGAATGAATAAACCTTTCCGGTGCAGGCCGGGATGATTTTGTCCCTGTCCGGTATAGACAATATTATTTTTCACATCAATGCCAATTACAAAAGACTGTTCAGGCCTGCCACCAATATTTAAACCCTTATTCTGACCTATAGTAAAATAATGTGATCCTTCATGTGTGCCCACTATCATACCATCTGATTGCGAATAACTGAAACTACATGTAATTTCTTTTAATCGATCCGGTAATAGTCTATCATCTTTTAAAATTTCCTTATAATCTGAATATATTGTGAGATTACCAGGGATTTCAACAATATTCCCTGTTCTGGATTCCAACTTCTGTTGCAGGAATACAGGCAAATCTACCTTTCCGACAAAACATATTCCCTGGGAGTCTTTTTTTTCAGCAGTTGATAATTTTTGTTCTCTGGCAATAGCACGGACTTCCGATTTATTCAGGTGTCCGACAGGAAATAAAGCCATTTTCAGCTGCTCCTGGGAAAGCTGACAAAGGAAGTAGCTCTGCTCCTTACTTTTATCATCTCCGGCCAGAAGCCTGTATAATGTTTTCCCGTCTTTTATTATTTCTTCTTTTTTGCAATAATGTCCTGTAGCTACAAACTCTGCTTCATATTCCAGTGCAGCCTTAATAAAAAGGTCAAACTTTATTTCACGGTTACATAACACATCAGGATTAGGTGTGCGTCCCTTTTCATATTCAGAAAACATATAATCAACAACACGCTGACGGTACTGATCACTGAAATCGATTGTGTGAAAAGGTATCCCTATTTTTTTTGCAGTAAGTTCGGCAAATATAATGTCATCTTTCCATGGGCAATCACCTGATAAGGTACCTGTTGTGTCATGCCAGTTAATCATAAAAAGAGCTATAACATCATATCCCTGACTTTTAAGAAGATATGCTGCCACACTGGAGTCTACTCCACCGGATAAACCAACAACAACTCTTTTTTGCATAATATATCAGTCCCTTATATTCAGTGGCTTGCAAAGGTATAAAATTAGTGATAGAATTGCTATATAAATAAATACTATAGATATGTACAGGGGCATGCAGGAGGTTTTGAATCCTGATATTAAAATGCCGGGAAATACTGAATATATCATTAGCTGGGTAGGAGCCAGCACCCTTGAGAGATGAAAGCGCACGGGGACAGGTCCCTTTTAGGGCACTGTCCCCCTGCCTCTTGACCTGGCATAAACCAGTGCCACAGTCCGGTATATAAAATGGCCAAATTTGATATAGGGTACATAAAAAATTATAAACCATACGCATATAAGATGGAAAAAATAAAAGTGATATGCAGCATGCCAGTTGTCAAACCTTGCGATCTCCAGGAGGACTCCTGAGATGGTTAATAAAAATAGGGTTATTAAGAAAAGCCAGTCAGCATAATTGCTATTGCCATATTTTTGCTTGTTGAAAAGTCTTTGATACATCATAATACCTAAGCCGGTAACCATTAATAAGGCTGCTATATTTCCAAGAATTTTAACCGGACTGAGAAAAGGGAGCGGGTAGTTATTTGTTATTACAGCAATTATTGCAAATACAGTTACTACAAGGAGTAAAATAAATCCGTAAAATACCATCAGATGACTAATTCCTCTGGACCTTTGAGTCCTGCACTGATTAAAATTTTTATGGAAAATAATTTCAGCAATAACTGACCTAAAGCTTTTAAATATTCCTGTTTGCTTAGTTTGAGGAAAGTTTTTTTTCAAATCATTCCAGAATTTTCTGATACCGGACATAGTAAATCCGATTATCACAATAGTTATTGCAAAAAAAGATGAATTCAGCCATGCATGTGGAAATAACTTTGAATAAATAACCGGTCCTTCAGGAATTCTTAATGTGCCGGCAGCATATATAATTGCAAGGATAATAATAAAAGGTAATGCTAAAGCTAAAGGCAGAAAGGCAGGTTTACTCAGAATTTTTGCAAGAAATTTTGGCTTTGCATAATGTAAATAATTTATTTGTCTCAAGGCAGCCAGAACATCGGCAGGATTTATACCTCGAGGACAATGGGCAGAACAATCACCACACTGATGGCACAACCAGATGTCAAGGTTTCCCATCAGTTTGCTTTTTAGTCCCCAGCCTGCCCATATTAATTCTTTTCTGGGGAATGGCTTATTTTCAGGTGACAGGGAACATATTGCAGTACATTCTCCACACTGCACACATTCTTTAACAGATGAGCCGCTTATTTTTTTCGTTTGCCTTATAAAATCGATGTCCGGCTGCAGTGTTAATATATCCATAAATTACTCTTTAAATTTATATCCCACGCCCTTGAATGTTTTGATATGTTTGTCGCCAATCTTTTCCCGAAGTTTTCTTATATGAACATCAATTGTCCTGTCACCAACAATTACATCATCTCCCCATACCAAATGAAATATTTCTTCCCTGGTAAAGACCTTGCCCGGTCTTGATGACAGGAATAACAAAAGTTCAAATTCTTTTTTTGTAAGTATTAGTTCTTTATTTTTTTTATAAACAACAAATTTCTCAGTGTCAATTTTAAGATCACCTTTTTTTATAATCTTTTTTGAATTCCTGTAGAAAGTAACATACAGAGGGTCGTTATATCTTTTTAATAATGCCTTAATTCTGCTCAACAAAACCTTTGTCTTTACAGGCTTTTTAATATAATCATCTCCGCCTGATTCAAAGCCTGCTATCTGCGAATAATCTTCTCCTCTGGCTGTCAGAAATGCTATTATTGTATATTTAAGACTGTTAATTTTCCTCAGTTGCCTGCATGTTTCAATTCCATCCATCTCAGGCATCATAATATCCAGGAGTATAAGGTGAGGATTAATTTTTTTTGCAATTTCGATAGCTCCTGCTCCGTTGTCAGCAGTATAAATCTTGTAACCTTCAGATCTTAAATTATAGGTCAGGAACTCCAGAATGTCGGGTTCATCATCGACCAGGAGAATTTTATAGCGAAAATTGCCCATTAATTTCTTTATAATTTAAAGTCTATGGTTTGACAAATTTATCCTGTGAAATATAATTTTCAAAAATGAATATGTTACGTACATCATATGATGCATTAAAAAAATAAAATAAATGAAAAAGAAATTATTGAAAATGTAACAAAATTTAAAAATAAATGTAATATAGTTATAAATGAAATAATATTGATTATTAAAAACTTAATAATACAGGGGTATTTCACTAAAAAGAGATATATTTGCAGGTTGAGAAGGTAATTAAACATAAAAGATTAGGAAAAGAAAATATACTTTATGAAGATTTCTGATAAATTAATACCTATTGTTAAACAATTCGATCATGTCAATCTGGATGATGCGAGCAGGGTTGAACTGATGAACAGGACCGATGTAAAATACGTCTTCAATGTTAATAAATTACCTGATATTCTTAAAAGCGCCCTGAAAAATTATAAGATACTTGAAATAAATGATGAGCGAATACATCTATATAAAAATCAGTATTTTGATACCAGTGACTATGACATGTATTTAGATCATCATAACGGTAAACGCAACAGGTATAAAATAAGATACCGGAATTATGATGTATCAGATGTTGCTTTTTTGGAGATTAAATTCAAGACCAACAAAGACAGGACAATTAAAAAGCGTATAAAAAATAAATACAGCACAAATTTAAATAAGGGTTCAAGTGAGTTTATAGAAACCAACTCGCCATATAAGTATGATGAATTAACCCCTGTATTAAAAAATGATTTTAAAAGAATAACCCTGGTACATAAATCTGAAAAAGAGCGAATAACACTGGATTTTAATTTATCATATACCTGTGATTTTGCCGGAATAGTAAAGACACACGAACTGCCAGACCTTGCTATTTGTGAAATCAAGCGTGAAGGATATTCCAATACTTCTGAGTTCATGAAGATTTTAAGATCTGAAGATATAAGACAATCACGCATGAGCAAATATTGTATTGGAGCTGCAATATTATACAGTGATTTGAAAAAAAATCAATTTAAATCCAAGCTGAGATATATTGAAAGTATTCAAAATTCAAAGCATTAATATTAAATATAGTTTAGTATGGAATTATTTGGCGTAAGAATAATTGACGTACCGGATATCCTGGAATTAATTCTGCGATTCGCTTTTAATTTTTTTGTTGTCTTGATTCTTGTACGAGTCTTATATTATCCTATTGCTAAAAGGAAGGATTATCTTTTTACATATATTTCAATAGGGACAGCTGTATTTCTGCTGTGTTTTCTTCTTGAAAATGTGAAATTACAGCTCGGATTGGCATTGGGCCTTTTTGCTATATTCGGAATAATAAGATATCGAACTAATGCGATACCTATAAAAGAAATGACCTACCTGTTTATAGTGATAGGAATATCCGTTATAAATGCACTGGCCAACAAAAAAGTGAGTTATACCGAGCTGATATTTACAAATCTGGCAGTTATTGCAGTAACTTTTGGTCTTGAAAGGCTTTGGTTATTAAAGCATGAGTCAAGAAAAACTATAACATATGAAAAGATTAATTTGATAAAGCCTGAGAATTATCAATTGTTACTTGAAGATCTGGAAGAAAGGACTGGCTTAAAAATCAACAGAATAGAAGTGGGCAGGGTTAATTTTGTGCGTGATGTTGCACGGGTAACAATATATTACTTTGAGCCAAGTAACCGTGTAAATATCTCTGATGAGGAAGATAGTTATATGGTTGGTAACCGTAATGATGATGATGAATAGTGATATACTCAGCAAGCATTTCTTAAGCAAACTAATCACCGTAATACTAATTATTTTTTGTCAGATTAATCCTGGATCTTCACAGACGAAGGATTTTCAGCTGTGGTCTGATATAAAACTGGAAGCAGAAATATTCAAAAAAATATCAGTTGAAATAGAAGAAGAGATAAGACTGGCAGAGAATATTTCCAAAATTGAAGACTATTTTACAGATGTGGGTATATCATATAACTTCTGGGATAATTTCACATTCGGGGGATACTACCGGTTTATCAGAAGAAATGAGTTGGATGATAGAATAAGCAATATTCACAGATATTATTTTGATCTGAAATATGACAGAAAAATAAAAAGGTGGGAACTGTCACTAAGGACCCGATATCAATCAAGGTATAAAAATATCAATTCCGATGATACCGGATATAAACCTGAAAATCATAACAGAAACAAACTCAGTTTAGCTTATGATATTTATCGCAGTCCGTTAAAGCCTGAAATATGGTTTGACATCTATTACCAGCTTAATAATCCTGGTGGTAATAAATTTGATAAAATACGATTTGCTCCTGAATTGGGTTATCGTATTAATAACCATATTAGAGTTAATATTTATTATATGATTGAGAAAGAATATAATGTTAAGAATCCGGAAACAAATTATATTCTGGGTACAAGTTTTCTTTACAAGCTATAATTCTTAACCACCCTTAGGATTTATAATTATAAACGCATTTTTTTATACTTTCCCATAGCTTGTCAGAGGTTTTATCCCATGAAAATTTTTCCCTTTGCTTTTTTGCTTTATTTATTAAACTTTCACGAAGATTTATATCACAGAATACTTCTAACATAGCATTTCTGATAGATTCAACAGAAGAAGGCTCTACATACAGAGCAGCATTTCCTCCTACTTCAGGCATCGATGATACTTTTGAAGTGATAATAGGCACATCACAATACATCGCCTCGAGCAAGGGAATCCCAAATCCTTCAAAAAAAGAAGCATAAACCAGTGCCATAGCTGAAGCAGTAAAAAGTCTTAAATCCCTGTATTTTAAAAATTAGTTATGAAACATTAAATAGAAAATTCAATAATCTAAGACTCGCGAATACTGATTATAAACTTACATCCTTCTCCTTCATTACTTTCTATCTTAATTTTCCATTTGTGAGCCGATACAATTCTTTTTACATAACTTAACCCGAGACCAAAACCTTTAACATTATATATATTGCCGGTCGGGATACGATAAAACTTCCTGAAAACCTTATTGTAGTATTCTTTTGATATACCTATTCCGTTATCAATTATATATAATAATATTTTATTATTTACATTATTTGTCAGAACATTAATCCGGGGATCTTTAACAGTATATTTTAAGGAATTATCAATCAGGTTATATAATAAATTGGTCAGATGATTTTCATCTGCAACTATTAAGGGATTTTTTGCATTCAGATTTAAAGAGACTTTTCCTTTTTTATTCCTTAAACGTAAATTAAAACTATCGGCCACTCTTTGAATTACCTCATGCAGGTTAATCTCTTTTTTATTCATAACAAGTTTTCTGATATCAGCATGTGACATCTGAAGGATATTATCAACCTGGTCCAATAATTTCTGACTTTGTTCATTAATTATACTGACATATTTTTTTATCCTTGCCGGCTCATTTATAATTTCCTTATCAGAAAGCACTTCAGCAGATAATTTCAATGATGTTATAGGTGTTTTAAATTCATGTGTAAGATTATCAATAAAATCCTTTTGAATTTCTGACAATTGTTTTTGCCTCAAAATGACAAACTGGGTGTACCCGAAAAATATAATAACGATTAGCAGAATAGCAGTAAGAATATACCAGATAACAAAATCAGATAATACATACTTTTGTCTTTCCGGAAAATACACTCCAAAATAATATATGTACTCATAATATTTTGGAAGATTTTTCCTTGTTTTTTTAACATGATTATTATCAGACATTTGAACATAATTACCATATACCATTTTGTCAGTGTGACAATCGTAAATACCATATTCGAAATCAAGATTCAGGTTTATTTTACTTAATTCCTTTATTAAATAATGTTCAAGAAGTTCTGCATCTATTATATCATTGACATTTACCAGGTAATAGTTTGAAGAATACTGGTATACTACATTTTCATATGGCAGAACAGAATTATTATATTCACTTAGAATTTCAGCCACATTTCTGAGGGCAATTTGTATTGATTGATTTAACTGTCTTTCTTTTAAACTGAAGTTTTTCTGCAGAAGATATACCTGAACAACGATAATTCCTATTATAGATATTATACCCAGAATAATTGTTAATCTTATAGTATTGCGCTTCATATTGCTAAGTTAACCTTTGGTATAATTGTTGATTTAACATTAACAATTCGTTAACAAATTTTATGAACTCATTAACAAACTAATTGTTATTATATACGTATGTTTAAAGTGTAAAATTCGTAAAAACCCATGTTAAATTTAATAATCTTTAAAATTATGAAGTTAAAAAGAATACAATTAATAGTATTATTGCTGGGCATTATTGTACATAGTTTTGCTCTGGCAAATACAGATCCTGATGAAAAAAAGGATACAAAAGCCAGTATTGAATGGGAAAAAACCTCTTTCGATTTTGGAAAAATAGTAAAAAACTCACCTGCAACTGTGGAGTTTGAGTTTAAGAACAATAGTATGGTTCCCCTGGTTATAAATTCTGTTAGACCTACCTGCGGATGTACAGTAGCCTATTATCCTAAAGAACCTGTTCAGCCTGGTAAAAGCGCTGCAATAACCGTTAATTATAATACGAGGAGTATTGGACACTTCACGAAATCAATTATTGTCAGTTCCAATGCAAGTGAAGGAGAAACTAAATTAATTATTACAGGTGAGGTCATTGATAACTAACATCCGGTAATAAAAAATATCTTTTAACATAAAAGAGAAGTTAAATAATTAGCTTCTCTTTTTTTTAGTTATAAAACCCGGCATTTAAAATATTTTTTGTCAGACTAACATTGTTTCCTGCAAAAGAATTCTGAATTTTCATATCCTTTATATTTTTTTATCTTATTATTTTTATTATGTAAATGATATTTTAAATACATTTAGAATATATTTAATAAGTATTTAAAATCGCTTTTGATCCTCTATTAATAATTGCTATATACCTATGGAAACAATACAGGGCAAGAAAAAAAGTTTTGGTACAGCACCGGTATTTTTTACTGCCATATCTACAATTTTAGGTGCAATACTTTTCCTGCGATTTGGTTATGCTGTAGGAACATTGGGTTTTGCCGGGGTTATTCTAATTATTATTGTTGGACATTTAGTAACCATTCCTACAGCTTTTGCATTATCAGAAATAGCAACAAACCAGCGTGTTGAGGGAGGAGGCGAGTATTTTATCATTTCCCGTTCATTTGGCTTGAATATTGGTGCCACCATAGGTATAGCACTTTATTTTTCACAGGCTATAAGTGTTGCATTTTATGTTATAGCTTTTACAGAATCTTTTGAGCCCCTTTTCAATTTTGTTAAGGTAAGGTTTGATATTGAACTGCCCCGCCAGGTAATAAGTATACCTTCTATGCTTGCTTTGTCATACCTTATTTTAAAAAAAGGTGCAAACATGGGAGTAAAAACACTTTATGCAATAGTATTACTTTTAGCATTATCACTGACATTATTCTTTTTGGGTAGTAGGGTAGGTTCAAATGTATGCGGACTCGATACCAATTTGGAAACTCCTGTTGCCTTATCAGGTAATTTGCTATCAATACCCAAAGGAGCACTTAAACAGTTTTTTATCGTATTTGCTATTATCTTCCCTGCATTTACAGGCATGACAGCAGGAGTTGGCCTTTCAGGGGATTTAAAGAATCCTGGCAGGTCTATTCCTATCGGAACAATTACGGCAACAGTCCTGGGCATGATAGCATACATATTTGTATCATATAAATTATCTGTTTCAGCACCTCCGGGAGTTATTACTGATGAGAATAATCTGTGTTTTATGAGAGAAATTACGTTGTATGGCATAATAATGATTCCACTGGGCCTTGCAGCTTCAACAATGTCATCGGCAATTGGTTCTGTAATGGTTGCTCCAAGGACACTCCAGGCGTTAGGATTAGACAGATCATTACCCTTCAGACCATTTAATAATGCAATGGCAAAGGGCAAGGGTGAGATATACGAGCCATTCAATGCTTCAGTGGTTACCATTATTATTGCTTTAATATTTGTTGCCCTGGGAAATGTCAATTCCGTTGCACAAATAATTTCAATGTTTTTTATGGTTACTTATGGTTCTATCTGTCTTATTTCATTTCTCTATCATTTCGGGGCAGATCCCTCTTACCGGCCTGTTTTTAAGTCACGCTGGTATATTTCTTTAATTGGATTTATTATGTGCTTATGGTTAATGTTTAAAATAAATACAGGTTATGCCTTGGCTGCTATTATCACGATGACATTAATTTATTTAATAATTAGCTATACGCATAAGGAAAGAGGAGGATTACAGAATATTTTTCAGGGAGCAATATTTCAGATAACCCGTAAGATTCAGGTATTCATTCAAAAATCGAAAAAAACTGCGGCTGAAAGTAAATGGAGACCTTCAGCAATTTGTGTATCTAATTCGGCTTTTCAAAGAGATAAAGCATTAAAGCTATTAAACTGGATTTCTTATAAATACGGATTTGGTACATTTATACATCTGATTGAAGATTATTTCTCAAAAGCATCAAATCAAAAATCTATTGAAATTTTAGATAAATTAATAGATATATCTGATGAGAAAAGTAATGTTTACATTGATACTATTATTTCACCATCCTATACATCAGCTATTGCACAGACTATTCAACTACCGAGTATTTCGGGATTACCCAATAATATGATAATATTTGAGTTTGATAAAGAAAATCCCGACAACCTTAAGCAAATATCCGAGAATATTCCGCTTGTAAAAGCAGGGAATCTTGATATTTGTGTATTGGGTGCATCAAGGAGACAAATAAATTATAAACAGGGAATACACATATGGATAAGAGGCACTGATTTTGAAAATTCAAACCTGATGATTTTACTGAGCTATATAATTCTTGGACACCCTGACTGGCGGCACGGGAAGATTAAAATTCTGGATATCTGTGAGGAAGAAGATATGGAGAAAACAAGAAATAACTTAATTGAACTTATTCACAAAGGACACCTGCCAATTTCTCCCAATAATATCGAATTGATAAAACTTGAAGAAAATATCAGTTATAAATCTCAGATTAATTCGAGATCCAGTGAGGCAGGTCTGACAGTAATAGGATTCCGGGAGGAACAATTAAAATATGATAAGGATTTATTTAACGGTTACGATGAAGTTGGAGATATTCTTTTTGTAAATGCAACAGGTGAAAAGAAAATAAAATAAGCTTTTCTTAAAGATGAAAATCTCTGATCCACATATAATAGTAATTTTTGGTGCTTCAGGCGATCTTACAAAGCGAAAACTAATACCCGCCCTTTATGAGCTCCAGGCACAAAAGCTTTTGCCTGAAAATTATGTTGTTCTTGGGGTAGGAAGGACCAGCCTTAATAATGAGCAATTCAGGCAAAGAATGAAGGAAGGATTAAGAGAATATGCTAAAAACCGCGATAAGAACATGTTAACAGATAATTTTTTGAAGAGATTATATTACCTTTCCATTGAAACAAGTAAAACTACTGAATATAGTATTTTAAAAGATAAATTATCAGAATTGGACAAAGAATATAATACCCGGGGAAATTATATATTTTACCTTGCAACTCCCCCGGGTTTATACGAAATTATCCCCAATAATCTTTTTCATGCCGGATTAACATCCAATAATGAATCCGGATGGAAAAGACTAGTAGTTGAAAAACCTTTTGGCAACAACTTAAAATCTGCCAGAGACTTGAATAAGAACCTTTTAAAATATTTTTCTGAAGGGCAGATTTATAGAATTGATCATTACCTGGGTAAAGAGACAGTCCAGAATGTACTGGTTACAAGGTTTTCCAATGGTATATTCGAGCCGTTGTGGAACAGAAATTATATACACCATATTGAGATTACAGCTGCCGAAAGCATAGGTATTGAAAATCGCGGCAGCTACTATGACAAAACAGGAGCATTAAGAGATATGTTGCAGAATCATTTATTGCAGCTTGTCGCACTGGTCGCCATGGAACCTCCTACGGTAATTAATTCCACTTCCATCAGAAATGAAACACTTAAGGTATTTCAGTCATTACGTCAAATAGATATTGAGGAGGTTGAAAAGACTGTTATCCGTGGTCAATATACCGAGTCAGTTATAAAAGGTGAGAAAATAAGGTCATACAGGGATGAACCGGAGGTTTCAGATGATTCCAGGACTGAAACCTTTGTTGCTTTGAAACTGTATATTGATAACTGGAGATGGGGAGGCATACCGTTTTATATAAGAACCGGAAAGAGGTTGCCCACAATGGTTACAGAAGTGGTTGTTCATTTTAAGCCAACACCACATAAACTTTTTTGCTTTAATGAAATGGAGTTTAATTCTGATAATCAGTTAGTAATAAGAATACAGCCAGATGAAGGCATACTTTTGAAATTTGGAGTGAAAGTGCCTGGTGCGGGATTTAATGTACAGGATGTAAATATGGATTTTCATTATTCAAGTCTTGCCAATAATTACATACCTGAAGCTTATCAGAGGTTGTTACTGGACTGTATGCAGGGTGATTCAACATTATATACCAGAGGTGATGCAATTGAAGAAGCATGGAAGTTTGTTGATCCGATAGTGGATGCATGGAATGAAAAGCCGGATATACGGATTTTCGGTTATCCTGCTGGCACATGGGGCCCGGAAATAGCGGATTCATTGATTGAAGAGAAGAATATGACATGGAGATATCCATGTAAAAATCTTACTGGTAATGGTAGTTATTGTGAATTATAATATAGTAATTTATTTATTGGTATACTGCCTGTCTGCCAAAGCTAGGGTTCGTGCAGGAATCATTTAATTATTTAATAATGAGACCGGATATTAAAGTTTTTGACAACGCCTCAGAAATGGCAGAGGAACTTGTTGAAGAATTTTACAGATACACAAAAGAACTCTATGAATTGAATAAAAAGGTTAATATTGCTATCTCAGGTGGTAGTTCACCGTTATATTTTTACAGGAGGCTCGCCAGTTTTAATGCTATAAGCTTAAAAAAAATTGACTGGAATAAAATTCATATTTTCTGGGTTGATGAACGATGTGTCCCCCCTAATCACCAGGATAGCAATTATGGATCGGCAGACAGATTATTCTTGCGGACAATAGATATTCCCCGGGAAAATATCCACAGGATACGGGGAGAAAAAGAACCGTCTGAAGAAACTTTGAGATATTCAAAGGAACTTAAATCAAATATTCCATTGAGAAATAGTTTCCCGTCATTTGACTGGGTTTTTCTTGGGCTTGGAGAGGACGGACATACAGCCTCAATTTTTCCTGATCAACTTAATGTGTTATTCTCAAACAGTTTTTGTGAACCTGTTATGCATCCGCAAACAAAACAAAGGAGAATTACTTTGACAGGCAAAGTGCTTGTTAATTCCCGTCGTATTACATTTCTGATAACAGGTGAAAATAAACATAAAGCCGTAAAAGAGATTATAAATAACGAGTCTTCTGCTAAGTTATATCCTGCCAGTTATATCAAATCCCTTGGTGGTAAATTAGAGTGGTATCTTGATAAACAGGCCGCTCAGCTTATTAAATAATTACCTTTATCAAGAATAATATTACTCCGTTAATAAAATGATAATTCATTTTTCCTGACATATAAAAAATATCCGGTACAATTAAAATCTAAAAGGAAAATTCTTCTTATAATATAAGAAAATCTGACTTTAATAAATGAATATTAATTGTTAGTCAAATAGCTTAATAATCAATCCCCTGTGAGCATAATATATTTATAATTTTACTATAAATTTATTAAACCTAAGTCTTTAAAGAAAACCCTGAAAATTGCCTAGTATATTTATAGTAGATAATAACCCGTTATTCCGAAGATTGACTGCTCAGTATCTTAATGTAGCTGATTTTAATGATATTCTTACTTTTCCTGATGCTGATGAATGCCTGAAATATATTGATCTGCAACCTGATATAGTCGTAACTGAATTATATTATGGTGATAATAAAATTAATGGTATTGGTTTGTTAACGAGAATAAAGACCTTAAGTCCTAAAACAAAGGTTATTTTCTTATCCTCATCCAGAGACCTGGAAGGTGCCATTCAATCAGTACGTCTTGGAGCAGTTGACTTTATTGTAAAAAGCAAACTGGCATTAGATAAATTAATACTAAGAATAAAGCAATTAACAAGTTATAATCAGGAAATCAAAAGGGCAAATACTTTAAATATTACAATTGCTGCATCTCTGGTAATTTTAATAGTAATATTTATAAGCCTGATATTCCTATATGGCCATTAGTATTTTCAGGTGATTATCCTTTTCAGCAGTAATTTTTTCCGGTTTAATACAGTGAGTAAGTACTTTTCTTTAATTAGTAATTCACTTTGTTAACAGTAAGGTCATTGTTATAATTTAAAATACTGATTGATATATTTTCAAGGCCACTTTTTATATCTCTTCTTATAAATACGTAATCTGATAACAGCAAATTAATCTTAAAATGTTCAATACACCGGGGGAAATATTTTCCGTAGCTTTTTAAAGCACTAAGAGAATACAAAGCAATATCATATCCCAGGAAGCAATAATTGTAACCTTTGGCCATAACCGAATGGGGTTCATAATTATAAATTCTCCTGCATTTATTAATGAAATATTTGGTATGCTTATCATTGTAATCTATATAGAAAGGCACATAAATGTTTAACTGCAGATCATGAAGGTATTCAATATCAATATTACTCCATGTTTGCCATATTGGATATCCGAATACTCTTATCTGGTAGTCCTTCTGATACCTCCTTAATTTATTAACCGCCTTCATCACGTAAGCTTCATTTGTTGAAGATATAAAAACCATATTTTCTTTATCTTTAGACAGGGCATAAAGAATATTATTGCTAAAAGTATCGTTAAATCTGACCTCTTTATATACTATGTATTTATAAGTTGAATCCCGGTAAAAATTGGAAAATAATCTTCCCCGGAAGTAATTCATTTCTTTAAATTCATTGCTGTCGCTATTGTGAATAAGAATTATATTCTTATCATAGAATTGTGAAATATAATCTGCCCAAACATCAAGCTCGGTTTTCCTGGAAGGTATAACCTGTATTATAAAAGGGTTATTCTCAATTAAATCGGTTCGCGGGGATAAAGGAGATACAATGACTATTTGCTGTTGCCTGGCAAAATCGGCGACTAATTTTAAATTTTCCGGGAAAATCGGACCAATAATAATATCCGGATTAAAATACTCTAGTTCTCTGATAATCCTTTTTACCGTATTCGTGTCTCTCTCTGTGTCTCTTACAATAATCTTTATAGAGTTAACTGAATTTTTCAGTGAATCCACTGCCAGTAAGACACCTTCGTAAAATTCAATAAAACTTGCTCCAATAGAAGCCTTTTTTTTGGTTGCTTCATAATAAGCTTCATCTGTTATTAGTGATGTGTCTTTTTCCAGTTTTTGTATTTCAACAAACTCTTTACTAAAGAAAGGCAATAGTAGTGCAACTTTAATAGAATCTCTATATCCCCGGATGGAATCACATTCATATGCAGACAGGGGAGAAGTATATTTTTCCAGAAATAGTTTAATTGAATCGGTAATTGCCTGCAGAGTGTCTATATATAGTACCCCGGGTTTAGGGATTTTTAGTATATATCCTTTTTTTAGACCCCATCTTAGTTGGTCGTTGTAATTAATTATTTCAGCTATGGGAACGCCAAATTTTTTCGAAATGGAATATAATGTATCATTTTCACTGACTGTATAGAATACAAATTTTTCTTCAGGCCCCTCAGTTTCCATAATTTTCTCCAGAACATCCTTTTTTGGAATTTTAATTATTTGTCCGGTTTTCAAACCTGTTTTTATCTCATCGTTATATCTGCATATAATGTCAATTGGCACGTTGTATTTTTTTGAAATAAAGTATAGAGTCTGTCTCCTTTTGACTTTATGGTAATGAAAATCATCTTTATTCAGTTCATCCTCTCCATCATCCTGGGCCTGAATATATGTTTTTATAGGGATTCTTAATGCTTTTCCCGGATTGATTGATTCTGCCGTTATTCCTGGATTTTCATTTAAAATTACATTTTCCGTTACTCCATAAGCCCGGCTAATAGCATATATTGTCTGACCTTTTTGAACAGTATGTATATAATATAACCTTCCATTTATTATGACTTTTTCAGATGAACGTACTACCTGGGGGGTCTGTTCCTGGGGAAAAGCGTTATAATTTTGAAAAATGAATATTAATCCAAAAACTAATAATATATAGTATATTGTACGGTTTTTCAAAGTCTCGCTTATTTGTTTCGTGTTTTGGTAAAAGTAGTAAAGTAAAACAATATAACAATAGAACAACGGAACAATAGGACAATAGAACAATAGTTAATCGTAAACCGACTTCAGGTAATTATTGACGTTATTTTCTATCCTGCTTAAAACATTTTCACTTCTCTCCTTTATAAATTTTTCACCTGTGATTTTCTCATAAAGTTCAATATATCTTTCAGTAATTTCATTAACAAATGCATCCGGTATTTGCGGCATAGTCTGTCCTTCCATGCCCTGGAAATTATTTGCAATAAGCCATTGCCTTACAAATTCTTTTGATAGTTGTTTTTGGGGCTCTCCCTTTTTTAGCCTTTCAATATATCCATCCGAATAAAAATAACGTGACGAATCCGGTGTATTTATTTCATCAATCAGAAAAATTTTACCATCCTTTTTACCAAATTCATATTTTGTGTCAACCAGAATAAGCCCTCTTTCCTGTGCAATTTCGGTACCCCTCCTGAAGAGAGCATAAGTATATTTTTCAAGTAAATCATAATCTTCCTCCGACACCAGGCCGCCACTTAATATCTCCTCTTTTGAAATATCGAGGTCATGGCCTTCTTCAGCTTTGGTTGCAGGCGTAATTATAGGTTCAGGAAATTTCTGGTTTTCAACCATCCCTTCAGGCACAGGAGCGCCGCTTAAAGTTCTTTTGCCGGCTCTGTATTCTCTCCATGCATGTCCTGCAAGGTATCCTCTTATTACCATCTCAACTTTAAAAGGTTCGGCATAATGACCAACCGTTACCATGGGATCCGGACTCTCAATTTTCCAGTTCGGTACAATGTCTGCTGTCGCATCAAGAAATTTTGAGGCAATCTGGTTAAGCACCTGTCCCTTATAAGGAATACCTTTTGGTAACACTACGTCAAAAGCAGAAATCCTGTCAGTTACAACCATTACAAGAAATTTGTCATTTATATTGTAAACATCACGGACCTTTCCCACATATAATCCTTTCTGGTTTTTAAAACTAAAGTTGGTTTTCGTTATTGCTTCAGCCATAATAAATTAAGTTTAATAAGTTATTATTTAGACTTTGTCTGATTATTCCCGGTCTTTTGCGATTTATCGCTATATGCATGAACAATATATTTTACCAGCCTGTGCCTTACAATGTCTCTTGTGTCAAATTCCACTTTTGATATACCTTTAATATCCTTAAGTATATTCAAAGCTTTAATAAGGCCTGAGATCTGTTTTTCCGGCAGATCAATCTGAGTTATATCTCCTGTTATTATAAATTTTGTATTTTTCCCCATTCTTGTCAGAAACATTTTTAACTGGTTGACAGATGTATTCTGTCCTTCATCAAGGATTACAAAAGCATTACTTAATGTTCTTCCCCGCATAAATGCCAGAGGGGCAATTTCTATAATCCCTTCTTCAATATATCCGCTTAGTTTTTTGCCAGGTATCATATCACGCAGAGCATCATATAACGGCTGCAGATAAGGATCCATTTTTTCCTTTAAATCTCCTGGTAAAAATCCTAAATTTTCACCTGCTTCAACTGCGGGACGGGTTAATATTATTTTATTCACTTCTTTATTCCTTAATGCCCTTACAGCAAGAGCTATAGCAGTATAGGTCTTGCCGGTACCCGCAGGTCCTATAGCAAAAATTAAATCACTGTTCTGATATTCATCTACCAGTTTTTTTTGATTTATCGTTTTTGCTTTGATTATTTTTCCCTGGTTACCATAGATTAGTACATCCTCATCATGGGTAACTTTTTCCGGGAGATTTTCATCTTCAGAACTGAGTATGTTTTCAATATCATCAACAGTTAATTTGTTCTTTCCCTGTGCATAGTCAATTAAATATTCGATTTTATTTTCAAAAATTTCAATTTCATTGTTTTCACCCAGCACTTTTAGTTCATTTCCCCTTGCTATTATTTTTATTTTTGAAAAGTAAGATTTTATTTTTTCAAGATTTATATTGTTGGCGCCATATATGGTTAATGGATCAATACCTTCCAAATATATAGTTTTTTCAATCATAAAATTTGGAGAATAATGTTTACTTTTGATCTTTACAAAATAATGTTTTTTTATCATAAAACAATATTCATTTTCCGGAATTTTTAATGCAAATTATAACCTTAACAAGCGACTGGAATAAAAATGACTTTTATCTTGCCTCAATAAAAGGCAGAATACTAAGTTTATGTCCTGATGTTGCTATCGTTGATGTTTCACATCAGATCCAGACATTTAATATTTTACAGGCAGCTTTTGTTTTGAAAAACAGTTTCAGGAATTTCCCTGACGGTACAATACATATTGTTGCGGTAAATTCAATGGCTGATAAAGATAAAGATCTTGTTTTAGTCAAAGCTTTGAAACATTATTTCATTTCATGCGACAATGGAATTTTCGGATTATTGCTGGATGAACCTCCTGAAAAAATTATAAAGATAAATACCAAATCAAGCCAGAATAGTTCCTTTGTGGCTTATGATGTATTCAGCAAAATAGCATGTGATTTAATAAAAGGTAAAAAAATGGAAAATCTGGGAACTTTGCATAATAATCTTAATAAACAGATTCCCATGTTACCAACGATTGATGAATCGTTGATTAATGGCAGCGTGGTTTATATTGACTCTTTCAGGAATGCTATTACCAATATACCAAGAGAGTTATTTGAAAAGATAGGAAAAAACAGGCCTTTTGATATCTTTATTCAAAGCAATCACTATAAAATAAATAAAATCAATAAGACTTATAACGAGACTTCCGCAGGTGAGCTATTAGCATTGTTTAATTCGCTTAACCTGCTTGAGATTGCTATTAGCAGCGGAAATGTAGCTGATCTACTCAATCTGAATATAAATTCAATCATAAGGATAAAATTTTACGATAAAAAGTAAATCCTGACAATCCTATAATAAAGAAGATAAATGAAAGAAAAACTTGCTTCAATTGAAAGACTATTGAATATAATGGATGAGCTGAGAGCAAAGTGTCCATGGGACAGGAAACAAACATTCGAGAGTTTGAGAAACCTTACTATTGAAGAAACTTATGAGCTGGCTGATGCTATTCTTGAGAACGATAAGGAAGCTATAAAGAAAGAGCTGGGAGATTTGTTTCTTCACCTGGTATTTTATGCAAAAATAGGCTCGGAAACAGGTGATTTTGATATTAAACAGATTGCCGATACTATTTCAGAAAAGCTGATATTCAGGCATCCGCATGTTTTTGGTGATACCGATGTTAAAGATAGTCCGGATATAGTAAAGAAAAACTGGGAGGAGCTTAAAATTAAAGAAGGCAATCATACGGTACTGGGGGGTGTCCCAAATTCGCTGCCTGCCATGATAAAAGCAAACAGAATACAGGAAAAAGCAAAGGCAGTAGGTTTTGACTGGGAAGAAAGAAGCCAGGTATGGGAAAAGGTAATTGAAGAATTGAAAGAATTGAAATCTGAGATAGATAAGTCGGATAAAGAAAAAACAGAGAGCGAATTCGGAGACTTGTTCTTTTCACTGGTAAATGCTGCCCGGTTGTATGACATAGACCCTGAAACGGCCCTGGAAAAAACAAATAAAAAATTTATAAAGCGCTTTAACTACCTCGAAGAAAAAACTACAAAAAGCGGCAAAAAATTAAAAGACATGACCCTTGATGAAATGAATCAGTTGTGGGAAGAAGCGAAGAGGATCTGAATAAAAAAAGGCTGTCTCAAAAAGGCAGCCTTTTTTTATTCTAAGGAATTATATTATTTATTCAACTATTAACTTCTCTACAGAAGTATACTTACCTGCAGTTACTTTTACAAGATATGTACCTTTGGTAAATACTGATACCGGAATTTCTACTACCTTGTTAATAGTTCTGAGGTTATAAATCTGACTGCCTTTTATATCAGTAATACTGATTTCTGACAGGCCATTTATGGTGTTGTTTATTTCAATATTTAAATTACCGCTTTTCAGAGGATTGGGATAAAGATTCAGGATATCAGGGGAATCAATTTTTTTAACATCAATAGCAGTAGGATCATCAGGAGATGAAGCTGTTATTTTTATCAATTCAATACCCTCACCTGTACCAAGGTCCCTTGTGTACTGCTTGTCAGCCGGGTTGTTCCAGTGTTCGTATACCCCCAGGCTTCCAAGCGTTGACCCGTCACCTTCAGGATCGTATGTAACACCAGGAGCCCAGTTTTCCGGGTCGGCTGCCTGGACCAGATAATCCGATGTTCCTGCAAAATATGGATATCTTTGAGTGGACGGTTTGTCCTCGTATTCAGTCAGGAGGAAGTCAAAGCAGACAGACTCTATAGCCAGATTATCCTGTGATAGGAAGAGAGAACTCGGATAATCATCATTAAAGGGTTCCATTTGCCATTTTTCTACCCATCCTTCCCAGCTTCTTCCTGCCCATATCCCATCCACAATATTGAGCATTGTTTTTCCTCCCATATGCTCATGTCCTATGTAATCCACAAGATGACGGTACCTGTGGGTCCCTCCGTCTGTTCCGTCATGGTCAGGCAGGGAATAATGCATATCATAGGCAGACTGGCCACTGGTCTGAGCCCCATCCTGCAGGATTGAGCCCTGGTGGTTTTTTGCTGCCAGCGTAATGCCCCCTGAATCATGTGATTTAAGGCAGGGTATATTGATGAAATAAGATGCATTCACATATTCCTGTGGTATCCGGTAGTCAAGCTTGCCGTCGCTGAATTTCATCAGTTCTTCTGTTGTTGGTTGAATTTTATGCCTTCCGTTTATACCGTTTCCGTCGCAATAATTAACATCGGGATACACAGAATGACACATATCCCAATATGAATCACGAAAGGTCCGGAAAGGGTCACCGATATATATGTCGCTCTGGGCAACTCCTACATTTTCTATTAATTGCTTGAGTATGGCAAGGACTACTTCGGGTGTGGCATCCATTCTTTCAAAATTGCCAGTTTTTTGTGTACCGCTCACTGCCTGGCTGGAATTTGTTAAATTGATCTTAACATAAATTTTTTCTCCTTCAGTATATCCTGCGTCAGCCTTGCCATGAGTCTGGTTAAAATATTTAAACAGGGCATCCCATGCCTGATTAATGGTTGGTTCATTGGCCAGGTACTTAATTGCTTTTGTAAGCATACTGTCAACTACATCCTGGTCTGTGTTCTGAAACCAGTAATCGTCCGGGACATTTTTGCAATTTTCATCTGTAGCATCCGGATCCCACATCCATACAACACGGCCGGGATATATACCGTATGCTTCGCCCATAGGCTGGTTTGCCTCAAAAGCATCTGCTGTTACCAGTTGCATTGCCTTTGTCCTGCCCGGAGAAGTAACAATTGACAGTGAAATTGCCAGTATCCCTGCAGCAAAGGAAATAAAAGCAATTAAATATTTTGCCCTGAGAAGGCTGGTTTTAAACTTCCTGAAAGCAACTACTGAACCTGTTAATGATATTAAATAAATTACAAAACCTGCCATAAAAGGTGCAGCTGCTTTCATGCAGGGATATGTAGCACGGCTTGGTTTAGGTATAACCCTTATCAGAAACCATACTGTTGATAAAACACCCAATACAATGAATAATACTTTTGCCGGCACTTTCTTTTTTCCAAAAGAGCACTTAATTCGTTCAATCCAGTTGAGAAATCTGTCTTTTTCCATTTCTAATATTTGTTAAAATTATACCGTTTGATTATTTGTTATAATAGAATTATAAGCTTGAAAAACAAATATACTTATATTTAGAGATAATGGGGAATAATAACATCTTTTTTAACATATAAATGAAAATTAATATTTATTTATAATATTCGAAATGCTTCTTTTATAATTGGCCAATTTTTTTAAATTTATAAGTTTAAATATCTTTATTATTATAGAGTGGAAATACCTGAAAGGTTAAATAAAATATCATCATTTCTTGTTATGGATATCCTTGAAAAAGCACATGTGGGTGTAACTCCCGGAATTGACTTTGGCAATAATGGAGAAGGTTATTTACGGTTTTCCTATGCAAATTCCTTGGAAAATATAAAGAATGGTTTAGACAGGATTGAAGATTACATAAATAAGTATAATAAATAATAAAGATGTATGATATACTAGTTTTGTCTTGTTCTTACCACAGTTTTTTCGTTAATCCAGCCACCTATCATATATTCCTGTCCGTCAACGTAACCATGAAAAAATGTTTCTTCTTTTAAGGGAAAATGAACTGAATACCTGTTAATAAGTGTTTTGGCCTTATCTGAAACACTTGGGTCAGCCATAATTGCTTTTTGATATTTATCAACAGCAGCCCAGTAAACCGCCCTTTTTTCAAAATCGGACTCACAGGTTTCTTCAGAACTTTTTATATAGGCATCACCAATGAGTATATATGGTTCTCCAAAATTATCATTCAGTCTTATTGCTTCATAAGCATGGTTTCTGGCAAGGGAAAAGTCCTTTAAGTTGTCCAAACAAATTTGTGCCAGAATAACATAGAATCTTGCCTTTGTTTCATTATCAGTTTCCAGTTCAATTGCTTTTTTGAAGTATGATACAGATTTATTGTAATCTCCTGTATTGTGGTATAATGTAGCTATATTTGTCGCCAAATCAGCAGATGGTTCAATATTAAAAAGTTCTACAAGGACATTTAAATACAACTCCGAGTTTTTGCAATTACTCTTTTCCAGTATTACGGAAAGATTTTTCAGCAGTTCAACATTTGCCTTGTCAGCAATAAATTTGGGTTCAAAAATATCTACTAATGTTTCACAATCTGCAGCACCGCAAGCAGTGAAGATTTTTTCAACATTATCTATGGCTAGTTCAGTTTTATCAGCGGATTTTGATGATTTTAACCTTTCTTCCATAAACCCACTGATTTTTATATAATTGTTGATAACTTCATCCTTTGGGATAAGTTCACTTTTATAAAGTACGTTTGTAGCCTGCATAAATGTTATGCTAACTGCTTCTTCGGACTTGAATTTCATTAGATCAACCGATTTTTTCAGAAAATTGTATGCATTTTCCAGATCAGAAGGACGGTACTTCAGGAGATCAACCCCTTTCCAGCCCAGAACATAACCTTCCTGCCCAAAGTGTTGTATTCTCTGATCATACAGAATCATTAATGTGTCAATGAATTTGTTAGTAACTTCCTCATCTTCTGAATTTTCAATTTTGTGTTTTAGTATTTTAGCCCCCATAATATAAATATTCTTGCTTGCTCCGGGACAGCTTTTAAAACAGTATCTCCAGGAATCGTATGCATAATCAAACATGTCAACCTTTACAAATGAACTCATATTGGACAGGTTTTTGGCACATTCTACTCTTGAAAGACTGTCAATCCCGTATTTGGGATTTTCATAGTACTTTAATTTCTGAGCATTAGTAAACAGACTTACAGTAATAAGTGCACCTACAAATAAAATCTCCCTGAAGCTTACCTTATTAATAATCCGCATATCTTAAATGTTTTATTATTTAAACGTCAAGTTATCTATTTTGTATACAAATTCCGCGAAATTAATACTTCAAAGAATATAATACAAACTTTGGGCCAATACTTATTTAAAATTCTTAATAATTATTAATAAATACTTAAAATACTCAATAGCTTTTAATCATATTTGATATAACTTTGGCAGCCTGCTAATCGTGATTTGCTTTAATTTACAATATTAATAAAAGCTGATATGGCTTCAGAAAAAAAATATGATTTAGGCTTTTTAAAAAGTATATCAAATACTGATGATAATTTCATAAAGGATATGATTCAGACTTTCAAACAGAATACACCCCGAATAATCTTTAAAATGGGGAGATACATGAAAAATAAAAAATATATAGCATTAGGGAAGGAAGTTCACAGGCTTATTCCAGGGGTATCATTTCTGGGGGCAGAAAATATCAAAGACGATTTAGTTAAAATAGAACAATATGTAAATGATAATACAAATCTTGATGATATCCCCGTATTGCTGGAAAATGTTAAAAGAAATGTAACTGATTTAATTACTCAATTCGATATCGATTTTAACCTTTCATAATTTTTGCAATCAATATGGGTTCGGAAAATTTAAGAGTTACATTAATTCAGGCCGATATAAAATGGGAAGATATTGAGTGGAATCTTAAGAAATTTATGAATATTATCCTTTCTGATTTATCTGCTACTGATTTAATAATCCTTCCTGAATATTTTACTACTGGTTTTACAATGAATCCGTATACTTTTGCCAAAACTATGAATTCCGGTCCAGTTAAGTGGATGAAGTCAGTAGTTGATGAAAAACAGTGCGCAATTACCGGGTCCTTATTGATAAAAGAAAAAAATAAAATTCATAACCGTCTCATATTCATTGATAAAGATAAAAATCTATCTTTTTATAATAAAAGACACTTATTTAAAATGGGAGGTGAGGAAAGTTCTCATTCGCCAGGTAAAAATAAGCTGATTGTAAAGATTGGACAATGGAGAATATTCCCGCTAATATGCTACGATCTCCGTTTTCCTGTCTGGAGCAGATATAAAAACGACTATGATGTACTTATATATGTTGCTAACTGGCCTGCTGCAAGGGATGATGTGTGGAATACATTATTAAAGGCCAGGGCAATGGAGAATCAGGCTTATGTTATTGGTGTTAACAGGATAGGAAAGGATGGCCGGAATATTTCTTATTCAGGGAACTCTTTAATATATGATCCTCGGGGAAAAATATTGGCCAGGCTAAAACATGACAAGGAGAAAACAGAAACATTTACTTTATCTTTAAACAAACTCAATAATTTAAGAAAGAAATTTCCTGTTCATCTTGATGCCGATAATTTTGAGATATTTACTAAATAAAAAAGCAGGCTTTGAACCTGCTTTTTAGATATCTTGTAATGAAACACTTAATATTTACTTATCATATCTGGAACGTGAATTTTTATTCCTTGGTTGTGATTGTTTAACTACAATAATATTTCCGTTAAGCTCAGTATCATTCAGCTGATTAATTGCTTCATTACCTTCTTCATCATTAGGCATTTCAACAAATCCGTAACCCTTGGATCTACCGGTTTGATAGTCAATAATTACTTTGGCTGATGTAACTTCACCAAATTTTTTAAAGGCTTCCTTGAGATCATCACCAGTGGTCTCATGATTTAATTTTGCAACAAAAATATCCATAAAAAAAGTTTTAAAATTATAAAAGAAATGCAAATCTAATTTTAATTTTTAATTAAAAAAAATTTTTTAATTCATACTGAAGTTTGATATCTGTATTGTTCTTGTATGATAAGAGAATCATATATTTTTATATATTTGAACCAGAAAATAATTTTAAAAGATGAAGAAATATAAATGTACTGTTTGCGGTTATATTTATGATCCTGAAGAAGGTGATCCTGATGGAGGAATTTCTCCCGGGACACCCTTTGAAGAAATCCCTTATAACTGGGTATGTCCGGTATGCGGATCTTCAAAAGACGATTTTGAAGAACTGGATTTATAAATATTAGATTTTATTTCTGACATTTTAGGGGATTTTATCCTCAGGAATGTTATTAAGAACTTCAATAAGCAAATCCCAGAACTTCTTTGTTGATGAAATATCTACTCTTTCATCAGGTGAATGAGCTCCCCTTATTGTCGGGCCAAATGAAATTATATCCAAATCTTCATATTTATTGAGAAAAAGACCACATTCCAGACCAGCGTGTATTGCCTTTACTTTGGCACTTGTCCCAAATAGTTTTTTATATGACTTTTTAGTAATTTGAAGTATTTCAGATTTCATATTCGGATTCCAGCCAGGATAACCATTGATATGTTCGACTTTAGCATTTACCATATTAAAAACACTTCTTACAGCATTGGATATGTTGTTCTTTGATGATTCCAGTGAACTTCGCTGACTGGTGGTTATTTTAATTTCATTCTTAGTCTCAAATTTAACAGATGCTAGATTTGTTGATGTCTCAACCAGCCCTTTCATAGTCCTGCTCATTGCAATTATGCCATCCGGACAGGCATATAGTGAATTCAGCAATCTGCTTTGTGATTTTTTGTTAAGAGCCTGCTGAGGCATTTTTACCGCGGTTAAATATATTTTTAGATTAGGCTCAGTGATCATTAACTCATTTTTAATCGCGATAACATACTGGTTAAGATGTTCTTTCAGTATCTGTTCATTATTTTTGGGTATTGAAATTATTACGTATGCTTCTCTGGGTATTGCATTTGGTAAGTTGCCACCTTCAAATTTAACTATCTTTATTTTCAGCTTTTTGGTGGCAGTCCATAGAAAACGATTTAAAATTTTTATTGAATTCCCTCTTCCTTTATCTATGTCACCTCCTGAATGCCCCCCTGCCAGTCCGGTTACAACAATCTTAAATGAAACATAGCCCTTTGGTATTTTTTTTGTTTTAATTTTTATTCTGGCAATAGTATTTATACCTCCTGCAGATCCAATGAATAACTCTCCTTCATCTTCAGAATCAAGATTAATTAATATTTTGCTGTTAAAAAATTGAGATTGTATGTTAAAAGCCCCTTTTAATCCCATTTCTTCATCAACGGTGAATAAGCATTCAATTGGACCATGCTTGATTTCCTTATTTTCTAAAATTGCAAGCTGAGCGGCAATACCTATACCATTATCGGCTCCTAACGTTGTACCATCAGCCTTAACCCAGTTGCCATCTATCATTGTTTGTATAGGGTCACTATCAAAATTATGGTTTGTTGAACTGTTTTTTTCACATACCATATCTACATGACTTTGTAAACAGACAAGTTTCTTATTTTCGCAATTATGATGAGCAGCTTTTTTAATAAGAACATTACCTGCATGGTCTTTCTTAGGTTCAAGCTTATGTTTTTTCCCAAATTCCATAAGATAATTAATTATTCTTTCCTCTTTTCCTGATGGTCTGGGAATTTGACAAATTTCATCAAAATAAGTCCAGAGTGGTTTTGGCGGTATGTCTCTAATGCTTTTCATAATTTCTGAAGTTATATTTATTATAATACAACATAATGACGAATATAATTTATCTTACATTTGTAACCTAAAAAAATGATGTCAAAATCTTTTTAATAATGATATTTTATTTTTTACTTTCGTCCCTGTTAACATAATATTTTAGACAACAAATAGTCCTCCATATAGAGATTTTCAAGTTATATGATAGATTTTCAACAAATACTGGTATTTATAGTCATACTTTTCATTTTGGTATCCTTATATCTTGAATTACTGGGACCAGCGTTTACATTTCTTATTGCAATAATCACACTTGGAATATTTGGAGTATTGACTCCTGTTGAAATGATAAGCGGACTGGCAAATGTACAGATAGCTGTAATTATTATGCTTCTTCTTTTTGGTGATATCATAAGAAAAACATCTTTAATTGAGAATATATTTGACAGATTGTTCAGGTCTGCAAAAAGCTACAGGGGATTTCTAAGCAGAATGATGTTAATAGTGGCATTTTTCTCTGCATTTATAAATAATACGCCCCTGGTTGCTGTTATGATGCCATATGTTCATGGCTGGTGCAGGCGCAATAATTATTTTCCTTCCAAATTTCTGATACCTCTCTCATATGCTGCAATCTTGGGAGGTACTGTCACATTGATAGGTACATCAACAAACCTGATCGTTAATGGGATGGTTGTAGATAATACTATTATTCCAGGCTTAAGATCTCTTGAGATTTTTGATTTTATATATGTTGGTATTCCGATGGTGTTTATTGGATTTTTATATTTATTGTTTTTCGGAAACAGGTTTTTACCTGACAAATCGGCTATTACAGAAAAATATAGTTATGATACACGTGAATATGTAATTGAAGCGAAAGTCAGGGCTAACTCCCATCTTATAGGTAAAACGATAAGTGAAGCAGGATTACGTAATTTAAAGGGACTTTTTCTGGTTGAGATTTTACGAAGATCATTCCGTATTTCAGCAGTTGCTCCTGACGTAATTTTAGATAGAGGTGATGTACTGGTTTTTGCCGGAGAAACACAAAGGATAGCCGAATTAATAAATTCAAGTTCAGGACTTGTCCTGCCTGAAGTGGGAATGCTAACAAAAAAGAAGAGAGCAGAAATTGTTGAAATTGTTGTATCACAAAACTCGCCGCTGATAAATAAATCAGTCAGAGAAACCGATTTCAGGGGAAAGTATGATGCAGCAATAATAGCAGTTCACAGGAACGGGGAAAGAATTGAAGGTAAACTGGGAAATGTTACATTAAAAGCGGGCGATGTTTTGCTGCTTTATACTGGTGGCGATTTTTTAAGCAGGACATTAAATACTACTGATTTTTATTTTATATCAAAAGTAAGGGACTTTATAAAACTCGAATGGTATAAAACTGCAATATTATTTGGAGGATTGCTGCTGGCTATTATTCTTTCGTCATTGCATATTGTTCCCCTGTTTATGGGATTGATAATTATACTGCTTGCCTCAATGGTCCTGAAAGTAACACATCCTAAAGAACTGCCAAAAAGCATAGATTATAATCTGGCATTGATAATTGTTCTTGCACTGGCATTAGGCACTGCCATGATAAAATCAGGTACAGCCGACCTTATAGCAAATGTGTTAATTAATATTTTTATTCCGTTCGGGAAGATTTGGCTTCTTTTCGGTATTTATTTAATAACCACTGTCCTGGCTGCCTATATTACAAATACTGCTGCTGTTGGTATAATTTTCCCAATTGCTCTTACGGCAGCCCGTAATCTTGATATTTCTCCTATGCCCTTTATTCTGATTGTAGCATACGCTGCAGCAGCCAACTTTATGACTCCCATTGGTTATCAGACTAACCTGATGGTTTACGGACCCGGTGGATATTCATTTAAAGATTTTTTCAAAATTGGATTTCCCCTTACTATAATTTATATGATAGTTGCCGTAAGTATCCTTTCATTAATATATTTTTAGTGGATAATAAAATGCATGATTACCGGGAATTGGTCAAGTTAGCTGTTGATGCTGTGGTTGAGGCTGGTATTAAAATAATGGAGGTATATAATTCAGTAAAAATCGATGTAACACTTAAGAAAGATTTCTCACCACTTACTGAAGCTGATTTAAAATCAAATGAAATCATCAGAAATTACCTTATAAAATCAAAATTACCTGTTCTTAGTGAAGAAGAAAGAAATATTACTTATGAAGAAAGGAAAAACTGGGATATTTACTGGCTTGTTGACCCATTGGATGGTACAAAGGAGTTTATTAAAAGAAAGGGAGAATTTACGGTTAACATTGCCCTGATTGAAAAAAATGTACCGGCATTTGGTGTTATTTATGCCCCCTTTCACAGGGATCTTTATTTTTCAATTCCTGGAGAGGGTTCATATAAAATTTCAGAAGCTGATTACGATACTGTTAAGAATAAAAGTCTTAAATATTTAATAAAGATGGCAACTCCCTTACCATTATCGGTTAAAAGGGACAAATTTACAGTGATTGGCAGCAGATCTCATTTGTCGATAAAAACTAAAATTTATATTAAAAAACTAAAAAAACAATACAGGGACTTAAAAGTAATTCAAATTGGCAGTTCATTGAAATTATGTTTGATAGCAGAAGGGAAAATAGATATTTACCCCCGTTTCAGCCCTTCAATGGAATGGGATATAGCTGCCGGTCATGCAATTATTGAAGGAGCAGGATTCAAAATTTGTGAGATAAATAATAACAATCCGCTAATTTATAATAAAAAGGATTTGAGAAATCCGCCATTTATTGCAGGACGTTCAGAGATTATATAAAACCGGTTACTCCCCGACAGTTGAAACCCTCGCGCAAGAGAGATTTCACAGGGTAAACATTTCAGCAATAGAGCAATTTAGCATGCCGGTTAGTCTGCAAGTCTCACACTTCCATAGCTGGTGGTTATATTCACCGTCGAACCGGTATTCTGATCATTACCAACCAGGCCTTTAACTGTCATCTCATTGCTTCCCTTATCTACACTGACATCAGCGTTTTCAGGATAATGTATTTTTGAATACCTGGCATAACCGTCAATTTTGTAAGAAGCTTTCGAATCTACACCAATTTTATAGCTGCCATATTTGTTGTCAATCCTGATTTTATCAAAACCTGCGGGCATATAATCAACTTTAAAATTCGAATATTTCGATTCAACCTGTATCTTTTTGCTTATTTCCTTGAATTTAAAATTTGAATATGCTGTGGTAGTTAAAAAATTCTGTGTTTTCCCAATTTCATAAGTATCATATTTTGATTCTGATACAACCGAAGTTCCCTCATCTATAAATACTTTTGAGTATTTACTTATAACAACAAGTGCTTTACTTTTATTTACCTGGATTTTTGAATATTTAATATTGAATTTGGACCATTTACATTCTTCAATTGTTCCATTTGAATAGGCTAATATTATCTGTGTAAGAGGTTTTTCTTCACTGTGAATTATTCTGTTGGCCTTGAGGTTGCCATATCTTACTTCAATATTTGAAGTTGAAGTCAGTTCACTAATAAATACACTGCCATGTTTATTGAGTAAGTTCAGAGGGATACTTTTTGGCATATTTACTACATAGTTGATTTCAAATTTTTTATCGTCACTATTCCGGAAACCAAATCCTTTAGTTAAATTTTTGCCAAATGTTGTTTCAACACGAATTGAATTACCGATTTCTGAAAATACAACGTCAATATTTTCTAATATATTTTCAGCCTTATTTTCATTTGATGTGTTTGCTTTAACCTCCACATTAATGGTGACAGACTTTTTATCCCAGTCTCTGATATCAACATCGCCATATTTGTTTATTATTTCCAGCTTTGTGTCTGTATTAACATCATAGTCCTTACTATAATTTTTTACAAATTCAGGGTCCTGAGCTTTTATTAATAATACAAGTACTAACTGTATCATAATTAAAGCAGTGAGCCTTTTTAGAACTAGTCTTTTCATAGTTGTATAGTTTAAATTTTTAAATGTTGGTTTTTTTAGTCTGATTTAATATTATATCCGTAAATTCCAGTTTCAACTGGTAATAGTTGATTATAGCATTAATTACCCTGTCATCATAAGGATTTTGGGTTAAGTCTTCCTGCAAATCCCTGTATGCTGCGTCCATTTCTTTAAATTCTGATAATACAAGTTTCTTTTCTGTTTTATTATTGTCAAAATTCAAATTTCTTATCTTTTTATAGTTATTATTAATCCGGCTTTTATAATACATCTCAACTTCATATAGTTCATCAGAAATCTGACTAATCTTCTTTATTGAATGACCGGGTCCTGAAATGTTCAACATATAAAATATTCCTGTGGTGATGATAAAAAGGAAGAAAACGACTGCAATCCGGTAAATTAAAGTATATATATCCTTGGTATTTTTTAACTTTTGAAGCTTTTTTCTGAATTTTTCAAAATGGGTATTTGATGGTCCGTCCGAATTAAAAGCTTCAATATTATTTTTTAAAATTTCTTCAAACTTCATCATTTTATTGTTTTAAAATATCAAGTAATCTCCTCCTGGCCCTGGTTAGCTGCGATCTTGATGTAGATTCATTAATATTGAGGATTTCTCCAACTTCCCTGTGATCATAACCTTCGATCATATATAATGAAAGAACAACCCTGTATCCATCAGGCAGCATTTTCATCGCCTCCTTTATTTTTTTGATCATATTGTCACTACTTTTAAAATCATCCGGTGGTTCTTCATCCTTAATATCCAAATGATTATCATTTAATACATTAAATTCTATTTTTTTTCTTCTCAGGTAATCTATAGATTTATTTATGACTATTCTTTTTAACCATGCACCGAAGCTCACATTACCTTTAAAGGTGTCAATTTTACTGAATGCCGAAAGAAAAGATTCCTGCATTAAGTCCTCTGCTTGCAAAGGATCATTCACAATTCTTAAACTCGTATTGTACATTGATTTGTAATAAATTTTATAAATTTCAAACTGGGCTTCCCGATTGTTAACCTTACATTTTTCAATCAACTCCTTATGAATATTGTTGTATTTTCCGGTCTTTTCCTTCATGAATTGTTATAAAAGACGAGATAAAAATAAATACGATGCATATCCGGAAAGAAAAGTTTGATTTATTTAATTTTAATAATATGCTTATCAAATAACCAGTTTTTATAATTATTTTCAGGTTTTACATTATTTCCTGTAAATGTCAATCCGGCGTTTTGGTTTTTGAAGGAAAATCAATATTTATTTCCACCCCCCCTGTAATCCACCGGCCAGGCTGAATTACATTGCTAATATCACGATATTCTATATCAAAAATATTACTTGCCTCAACAAAAAAAATCAGGTTTTTCCTGCTCCAGCGCATTTTTGCATTTATTAACCAGAATGGCAAATAAGGCTTCAATGTGTATTTATATGTAGATGCATTAAAAACATCATAGTTGCCTACACGATGCTGATAAATAACATAGATAACTGCTTCTAATTTTTTGTATATCCTTATTAAGGAAGTAGTTGTTAACTTATGTCTTAAATTATCCAAAGCATATTTTGATTCAAATTCACCTGTTGACCTGGTTATATTTGAAAACGAATAGTTAAAACTCAGGTGTTTTATGAAAAAATCAGGTTCTATAATCTCATTTATCTTAAAGTATACTGATAAATCCATGCCACTAACTGTAATATCAGCAATATTTTCAGCATGCCAGCGGGGTTGGGGGATTGTATCTTCCTCCAGTTTCCAGTCTATGATATCCTTTCCTATCCTGTGATAAAACGATAATTGTCCTGTTACTCCGGGCAAGTTCAGCTTTAACCCGCTTTCCAGGGCAGTTGCTTTTTCAGGTATCAGGTCGATATTTCCATAGGTATCAGGCGCCTCATAAAACATATCGGTAAAGGATGGTATACGCAGAGTATTATTTACGGAACCGTAAATTTTAAGGCTTTCAAAAATATTATAACTAATATCTATCCCGGGATATAACCTTAATTTGTTTCTGAAAGATGAATTCCAGTTTATCATTGCCCCTGCAGAAAAACATAATTTTTTTAAATACACATTATGTTCTATAAAATATTCCAGATTTGACCTTACATAACTATTTTTCAAATAAATATCTATATATCCCGGCATCCTGACTGAATCAGACATCTCCAATCCCCTGTTATTACTGAAAATATTTTCTGTCCGGTAATCAAAACCAAAGGCAGTTTTTCCGAGCGGGGTTTTAATAGTAAAATTTAAATTAGCTCCGAATATATCAGTAAGATTGTATGCATGAAATGTGTAAGAACTGTCTATTACCATTGAATAATGATCATTTAATCTGCGCCAGTATATTGAGGGAATAATCTTTATTTTATTTCCGGTGTTAGCTTTAATTGCAGCAAAAGTTGTCTTTATTGTCTCATATTGCTCGGGATATTTACTTGAATAAAAGCTGTTTGCTCCGAAGTCTTTATAGTCATATCCTATCTGATAACTAAAATCTGTATTCTCAGATTGCAGCTCTCCGTGATAGAACAGGTTATATTTGTCAAATCCGGTATAGTTGGTATAACCGTCTGATTTCGTTTTTGACAGTGATAAAGAATTTTTGCTTCTTCCAGTTAGAAAGGTTCCGTAAGTATTAAGTTTGGAAAATCCATATTCTCCGGTACTTGCACCAAGACTAAGGTTGTTTGTCTGTTTCGCGGCTGTTACAATGTTAATAGCACCGGCAAATGCATTTGCTCCAAGTATTCTTGCCGCAGGTCCGTTCAGTATTTCAATGCGTTCGACACTCTCCGCATCTAAAGGAAGATTTAAACTAAAATGGCCGGTATGGGGATCTGAAATATTTATGCCATTGAGGAGTATTAACACCTGATCAAATGAGCTTCCCCTGATGTTTACATCGGCCTGTATCCCAAACATTCCTCTTTGCCTGATATCTACCCCGGTAATATATTCTAATAATTCCTGAATGCTGTGCACCGGAGCACTTTGAATTTCATCTCTTGTAATTACAGTAACGATTCTGGAGATCTCGGAATAAAGAGCGGGACTTCTTTGACCTATAACCTCTATTTCATCCAGGTCAATCTTTTTATTTATTCTTATAGTGTCTTGATATGCAGCAATAACTTGTGTCTGAATAAGTATAGTGTAAGTAGCTATTAATATACAAATCTTTATTATTCTTTTAAGACTGTTTAATGAAGCATTTTTTTCCCTCATCCAATGCTTAAAATATATATAGCTTTTTATCTCTCCATAATTTCTGTTTTTCAAATTCATAATAATCCTCTATAATCAGTCACGAATATAATAATTAATCCTTGATTATTCACAGGTGAAAAATCTAATTGAAATAGCTATACTTATATCAATCAGTTAAATAATAAACAGATGCCAGGAATAAAGGAACTATATATTGATTAATTAATATCAATTATAAAGTACATAGATAAAAATTAAAGTAAGAATTAATGGGAAGCATCAATTAATCTGTATTTTAAATAATGGAATAAAAAAATTTGATTTATTAAATAATTTATTATTTTTGCCATAAATCGTAAACTAATTTAATTTATTAAAAATTTAAGAACATGAAAAAGTTAAGTTTTTTATTAGTTGCCCTTGCATTATTTTGTTTCATTTCTTTAAATTCTTGTAAACAAAAGGCCGGAGAAGCAGAAGAAGCTACCGAAGAAGTAGTTGAAGAAACTGAAGAAATGGTTGAAGAACCTATGGGAGCAGACACTGTTGCAGAAGAAGCTGAAGAAGAAACTATGGAATAAACCTACTTAAAGAGATTTAAAGGACATTAAGCAGGAATAAAATCCTGCTTTTTAATTTTAACAGGTATCTCCTCAGGATATAGTATCCTGAAATATATATATTATATATTCTATTAAAGACTCCACTTGCGATTATAATTATAAACCACCTTTCAGGTGGTTTTTTTTTGTCTGTACATGACGTGCATAAATAAACCGGTAACATTTATTTTTCATACCGAAAATGAATGTCGTGCATGTAACAGACAAAAGTATATCCCAATTACAATTGAAATTGGCAATAATTTTTTTATGTTTGCAGCTAACCTATATTCTTATTAAACCTAATGATATGCCGAGTTTTGTTATAAATGAAAAATGTGATGGCTGTAAAGCTCAGGATAAAACTGCATGCCAGTATATATGTCCGAATGATCTGATGGTTCTTGACAAAGATAAAAATAAAGCTTACAACAGGGCTGTAGAAATGTGCTGGGAGTGTTACAGCTGTGTAAAGATTTGTCCTAACCAGGCAATCGAGGTGAGGGGTTATGCTGATTTTATGCCAGCAGGAGCCAATGTTCAGCCAATGCGCGGTACGGATTCAATTTTATGGTCAGTTAAGTTTAGAAACAATGAAATTAAAAGATTTAAATTTCCAGTCAGGACAATCCCTGAAGGAACTTTGGACCCTGACGCGGGATTTATGACTGAAGCAGACGATATAGAAAGTCCCCTTTTGAGAACGGAGCCCGGGTCCCTGGGATTATCAGGATTGTCAGATATTGATGACACATAAAATTGTTAACCTGCGCCACAGGCAAGATCGGTAATTAAGTTGTTATTCATATTGTATTAACGATATAGATTTTTTAATGTACGTACATATAACCAGATCTTATAAGTATGAATGTAAATGATTTTAAGACCGTTGAGGTAAACACTGACTTACTAATCCTGGGTGGGGGTATGGCCGCATGCGGGGCGGCTTATGAAGCAGCATTCTGGGCCAGGAAGAATAATTTAAAAGTCACCCTTGTGGATAAAGCAGCAATGGAAAGGAGTGGTGCGGTGGCTATGGGACTTTCGGCAATTAATCTCTACCTTGGTCTTAAGAACAGGAAAAATACCGTAGCAGATTATATTAATTATGTAAAGAATGATTTAATGGGTATTACCCGGGATGACCTGGTAGCTAATATTGCCCGCCACGTTGATTCATCTGTTCATTTATTTGAAAAATGGGGACTGCCTGTCTGGAAAGATGCTGAAGGTAACTATATAAATGAGGGTCGCTGGCAAATTATGATTCACGGAGAGTCCTATAAAAATATTGTTGCTGAAGCAGCTAAAAAAGCTTTAAAAGAATTAGGTAAAAATGGTGAATACTTCGAACGAATATTCGTTTCAGAACCTATTATAGCAGATAATCGTTGTATAGGAGCTGCCGGATTCAGTGTCCGTGAAAACAAAATTTATATATTCAGGGCAAAGGCAGTGCTGGCCGCTATGGGTGGTGCGGTCCACATATTCAGGCCGCGATCAGTTGGAGAGGGTTTGGGACGTTCATGGTATCCACCCTTCAATTCGGGATCCAGTGCTTACTTTACTATAAAAGCCGGAGCTGAAATGACCTGTCAGGAAGTAAGGTTTGTCCCTGTAAGGTTTAAAGATGCCTATGGTCCGGTTGGAGCATGGTTTCTTTTATTTAAATCCAAAGCCACAAATGCTCTGGGTGAAGACTATATGAAAAAGCATGCTTCTGTATTGAAGAAATGGGCTCCATATGGCACAACAAATCCAGTACCTGCCAACTTGAGAAATTACCTGATGATGCTGGAACTGGAGAAGGGAAACGGCCCTATATATATGAAAACCAATGAAGCAATAAAAAACCTGGTTGATAAGATTACTGATAAAAAGGTCGCTGAAAAGAGAATGAAAGAACTTGAATCAGAAGCCTGGGAAGATTTTCTGGATATGACTGTGAGCCAGGCGTTATTATGGGCTTCCAAAAATATAGAACCTGAAAAACAGCAATCAGAAATTGCAGCTTGCGAACCTTATTTTATAAGCTCTCATTCCGGCGCTTCAGGGGCATGGGTAAGCGGGCCCAGGGACTTGTCCCCTGATGCATATCACTGGGGGTATGATAATATGACTACTGTTAAGGGCTTATTTGCTGCAGGTGATGCTTCAGGTGCATCCAGCCATAAGTTTTCTTCCGGCTCCTTTACAGAGGGTAGGATAGCAGCTAAATCAGCAATAGCTTTTTGTATAAATAACAGTCCTGCAGGACATATTGATAAGGATAAAATTAATGAGTTAAGAAGAACAATATTAAAGCCATTAGATATTTTTTCTAAATACAAAGACTATACCACTGATGAGGATGTGAATCCTTACTTTATTAAACCCAAAATGTTTATGTTCCGTCTTCAGAAGATTATGGATGAGTATGCCGGTGGTACAGGAACCGGATTTAAAACATCAAAAGCATTATTGGAAAGGGGACTGGAATATTTGCATTTTATGCATGAAGATTCAGTAAAGCTTGCTGCTTCTGATTTACATGAATTAATGAGGTGCTGGGAAAATATGCACAGATTATGGCAGGCTGAAGCACATATAAGGTCTTTGCTTTTCAGGGAAGAAACAAGATGGCCGGGATATTACCAGAGAACCGATTTTCCGGAAATAAGGGAAGAATGGAAGTGCTTTACTAATTGCAGATGGAACACTGAAACAAATGAATGGGAAGTGATGAAAAAAGAAATAATTGAGTTAACCTGACTCTAACTTTTTTAAATGAAAAAAGAGTGAACAGACTAACAAGTTTATGACTAATAATCCAATACTGGTAATAGGAGGGGGTATAAGCGGCATAACCGCAGCTGTCGAAATTGCAGAGGTCGGCAGGAAGGTTGTATTAGTTGAAAGACTGCCTTACCTGGGCGGCAACGTAGTGAAAATGAATAATTACTTTCCAAAATTATGCCCTCCTGTATGCGGACTGGAGATAAATTTCAGAAGAATTAAGCAAAATAGTAATATTACTGTATACACATCAACTATAGTCAGCAGCATAACCGGGACCAAAGGTAATTTTATTGTTCAGGTCAAAAGCGAAGCAGAATATGTAAACGCAAATTGTACCGCATGTGGTGAATGTTCTGAGGTTTGCCCCGAAGAACGGCCAAATGAATTTAATTATTTCTTTGACAAAACAAAGGCTATTTATATATCCCATGAAATGGCTTATCCGTTCAGATATAATATTGATGATGTATATTGTATTAAACAGAAATGTAACAAATGTGTGGATGTATGTAAATATGATGCTATTGATTTAGCAGCAAAGGAAAAGGTTTTTAAACTGAGAGTTTCATCAGTTATATTAGCAACAGGATGGAAACCATATCAGGCAGAGTACATAAAAGATTTACATTATGCTGATTATGACAATATAGTTACCAATGTTGAACTGGAAAGGTTACTTGCAGAAAACGGCCCAAATAATGGCATGTTGTTAAGGCCTTCAGATAAAAAAATCCCCGGATTAATAGCATTTGCACAATGTGCGGGCTCACGTGATGAAAATCATTTGCCGTACTGCTCAGCAGTATGCTGTTCAGCATCATTAAAGCATGCAATAACAATTTCCGATAAATATCCTGATACTAAAATTAGTATCTTTTATATAGATTTAAGGGTAACAGGAAGAAATGAAGATTTCCTTTCCAAAGTAAAATCATATAAAAATATTGAACTGATAAAAGGGAAAGTTGCTAAAATAGAAGAACAAAAAAATTCAAAAAATTTAATACTTGAAGCAGAAGATATTCTATCCGGCATAAAAGTGAAAAAAGAGTTTGATTTAGTTGTTCTTGCCGGAGGAATCAGACCTGCAGAGACTCCCCTGGAAGATAATCTGAAAGATGATTTCGGATTTCTGCTGCCAGAGTCTTTACCCGAAGGTATATATGCAACAGCATGTTCAAAAAGACCCATGGACGTAAGTTCATCATTAAAAGATGCAACAGGTACTGCTCTTAAGTCTATTCAATGAATCGTATAATTGATAAGAAATTGAATATAAAATTAGGACTTTATATTTGTACCGGATGCCAAATCAGAGAGAAGCTTGATACAGAAGCTCTGACTAATATGGCTAAGAATGAGTATAATATAAATGTCCGTAAAAAACATTCAGCCTTTTGTTCGAAAGCTGGAGTGGAATTAATAATTAAGGATATTGAAAAAGAGAATCTCGGAGGCGTTATTATTGCAGCATGTTCCCCAAGATATTTTACAAAAGAATTTTCTTTCCCGGAAGGAATTATTACCGTAAGGGTGAATCTCAGGGAACAGGTCATCTGGTGCAGCGAACCAAATAATAATGATACCCAGATGCTGGCAGAGGACTATATCCGTATGGCTATTGTTAAAGCTTTGAATACTGTTATTCAGGAGCCTTATATACTGGAAAATACAGCTTCCGGAATAATGATTATTGGCGGAGGAATAACAGGAATTACAGCAGCCATTGAAGGAGCCAGGGCCGGGTATGACATATTGTTAATTGAAAAAGAGGCTAATCTTGGGGGGTGGTCCAATAAGCTTTACAAACAATTACCTTCCAGATATCCATACAAATATTCTGAGGAACCTATAATTACCGGGAAAATAAATGAGCTTAAGAAATATGCTAACATAAATGTAATAACGTCTGCAGGAATCAAAGAAATAAGCGGACAGCCAGGCAGGTTTGAGGTAAAAGTTACTGTTGGCAATGATGAGCTGCATTTTACTGTGGCTTCAATTATAGCGGCATTAGGCTGGCATCCCTATGATGCAAATAAATTAAAAGAATATAGTTACGGTAAATTTA
This sequence comes from uncultured Bacteroidales bacterium, assembly GCA_964521285.1. Taxonomy (GTDB): domain Bacteria; phylum Bacteroidota; class Bacteroidia; order Bacteroidales; family UBA10428. The sequence goes on from CAZFQS010000006.1 coordinate 109,662, forward strand.
GTAATGTTATTACTAATGTCGAAATTGAAGAAATGGCAAAATCAGGAAGCATAGTTAAGCCCTCAGATAAAAAACCACCGGAAAGTATTCTTTTTATACAGTGCGCCGGTTCAAGAAGTGATAAGCATCTCCCATATTGCTCAACTTATTGTTGCAGCACATCGTTAAAGCAGGCCAAATACATTAGGGATACTTATAAGAATGCACCTGTATATATTATATATAAGGATATCCGGACTCCCGGCCATTATGAGATCTTTTACAAGGAAATTCAGAAAGATGAACTAATATTTATGACCAAGGGAGAAGTTAAAAAAGTCAGTGCCAGGAACGGCAAGTTGATTGTCAGCGTAGATAATACATTAATCGGTGAAAAAATAAATATACCTGTAGATTTGGTAGTCCTTGCCATTGGTATGACCCCGGTGAGCAGTGAGGAATTAAATTTAAAATACCGCCTGGGCAAAGGATTACCGGAAATAAAGTATAAATTTCCTGATTCTCATTTTATTTGCTTCCCCTATGAAACGAGACGAACCGGTATTTATACAGCAGGTTCTTTCCGGGCTCCTATGGATAGCATTGGATGTATGGAGGATGCGACGGGAGCAGCATTAAAAGCTATACAGTGCCTTGAATCAACGAAACGGGGAGAAGCAGTCCATCCCCGTTCGGGTGACCGGTCTTATCCCGATTTGTATATGGACCGGTGTACAGATTGTAAACGTTGTACAGAAGAATGTCCTTTCGGGGCCTATGATGAAACTGAAAAAGGTACACCATTGCTAAATATTAACAGATGCCGCCGCTGTGCCATTTGTCTGGGATCATGTCCTGAAAGGGTTATAAACTTTGGCGACTATTCTATTAATATTATATCAGAAATGATTAAGGCGGTTTCTGTGCCTGAAAGATCAAAAGAAAAACCACGCATTTTAGCATTCATATGCGAGAATGATGCATACCCCGCATTTGATATGGCTGGCTTACACCGGTTGAAATATAGTACTTTTATCAGAATAATACCTGTTAGATGCCTGGGTTCAATTAATACAGTGTGGATATATGATGCATTTTCAAGGGGATTTGATGGTATTCTCCAGATAGGCTGTAAACCTGGTAGTAATTATCAATGCCACTTTATGACGGGAAGTGAGCTTAGTGAGATTAGAGCAAAAAACCTGCAGGAAACATTAAGCAGACTAATGCTCGAACCGGACAGGATCAAAACTGAATTTGTTGAAATTGATGATTATTATAAGATACCTGAAATAATTAACAGTTATGTTAAGAAAATTAAAAAAGCAGGACCAAATCCATTTAAAGATTTATAAAAATTTTTTAAATTGTTATATTCAAAATTCAGATTAATTCATTGCTAAAAATATGATCTATGATTGTTACTTTTGTTCATGTCTGGGTTAAAGAAGAATATATTGAGTCTTTTATTAAAGCCTCTGTCACTAACCACAATGAGTCAGTCAGGGAGCCTGGAAATTTAAGATTCGATTTTTTACAGGATGCCGGTAATCCGGCAAAGTTTGTCCTATACGAGGCTTATGAGTCAGAAGAAGCTGCTGCTGCTCATAAAACTACTCCTCACTACTTAAAATGGAGAGAAACTGTGGCTGACTGGATGGCAAAGCCCCGGGAAGGTATAAAACATTTAATATTATGTCCTGCAGATAAAACCAAATGGTAGAGTCATTTAAATTTTCAAGAGTACCACAGATAATATTCGGACCCGGAACGATAATGGAGCTGCCATCAATTATTAAAAGTTTTGGCCGCTCAGTATTAATTATTACTGGGGCTAAATCTTTTGAATCAGGCGATAAAGGTAAGAAACTTCTAAACGGACTTGAAAGGGGAAACCTTGTAATTCACAGGGCAAGGGTACAAAAAGAACCTTCACCTGCCGAAGTTGATAAAATTACCCGGAATTACTTTAATAAAAATATTAATCTTGTTGTTGCCATAGGAGGGGGCAGTGTAATGGATACAGGTAAAGCTGTATCTGCGATGCTTTTAACAGGTGAGGGTGTTAAGGATTATCTTGAGGGCGTTGGTAGTAAAGTACATTCAGGCAGAAAAATACCTTTTATTGCAATTCCAACTACATCCGGCACAGGAAGCGAAACTACAAATAATGCCGTAATATCTGAAATTGGTGAAAAAGGTTTTAAGAAATCTTTGCGCCATACTAATTTTATACCTGATTACGCAATAATAGATCCGGAGCTTACACTAAAATGTAATCCTGAAATTACTGCTGCAAGCGGGATGGATGCTTTTTCACAGTTGCTTGAATCATATATTTCTGATAAAGCCAGTATATTTACAGATTCACTTGCAGTTGAAGGATTAAGATGTATAAGCATGTATTTGCTAAAGGTATACAGGGGTGGAAATGACCTTGAAGCCAGAGCGGGGATGGCCTATGCTGCCATGATATCAGGAATTACACTGTCAAATGCCGGATTAGGTGTTGTACATGGATTTGCTTCTACTTTGGGAGGATACACTGAAATACCACACGGTATTGTTTGCGGAACATTAATGGGTACAGCAAATAGAAGAAATGTTGAAGTACTTTTTAATGAGGGTAATAACAATATTACTCTGAACAAATATGCTACTGTTGGTAAAATGTTTATCAAAGATACTGGTAAGAGCAACGAATATTATGCAAGGGCATTCGTTGACCATATCGAGGAATTAATAACAATCCTGAAACTTCCCGGGTTAGGAAGCTTTGGAATAAAGACTGAACAGGCTGATAAAATTGTTGATTCCACAAGTCTTAAAAACAATCCGGTATCACTGACCAGGGAAGACTTGTTAGACATTCTTTTAACCAGGATATAGATTTCATTCTGCAGATAATTTATTAAATATATTTCTCCTGTATAAATTAACTATTTTGATTAAATATACGTTTTACATATATTTTACATATTAAAATTTCTATTATGTTAAGAATGCTTGCTTTAGTTTATATTATTATTGTAGTGTATTGTATATCAGCTATTTCACAAATTGATTTTGGAATGAGAGGCGGTATAAATTTTACATGGCCCAAAGCCTATTATTTTTCGCAGCCCGGATACGAGTATAAACTGACCCTTCAAAATACCTTAAGCACAGGATTTCATTTTGGATTCATTTCCCAAATTAAACTTTTCAAAATTTTAATCCAGCCTGAGATTTTAATTACTTCTATCAATAATACGATTGAATATGAGGAAATGACTGATGGTGACATTCAGATTATCAACCAGGAATTTAACAGGCTTGATATGCCTGTATTGGCATTAATAAAAATTAAAGCATTTAAAATAGAATTAGGTCCGGTTGCCAGCGTTTTATTAAAAGATAAATCAGATTTGTTTGATGAGATTGGATACAAACAAAAATATAATAATATTACACTCGGTTATCAGGCTGGCATAGGCCTGGAAATTTCTAAATTAACATTTGATCTTAAATACGAAGGTAACCTTAGCAAATTTGGGAATGGAATAGAAATAGGGGACGATACATTTAATTTTAATACGAAATCAAACCAGTTAATTCTAAGTATGGGAGTGTTTTTTTAACTATGTGCTATACAATAGAAATAAATTTAACCAGGGAACAAATCGAAAAAAGGTTTAATGCAAAATTCAGGAATGGTTCTGATTTTGAACCCAGACAAAGAGTCTCAGCTTTTACCCTTCCTGATCTTCCGATAATTTGCTCTGACTCAGCAGATGAAATTAAATTATTCACCTGGGGATTGATACCGTTTTGGGTAAGGAGTGAAGAAGATGCTAAATCCATAAGGACAAGAACTTTTAATGCTCGAGCTGAGACCATTTCAGATAAAGCTTCATACAGGAACTCGTTTAAATCAAAAAGATGCCTGGTTTTGGCAGATGGTTTTTACGAATGGCATACCAGGGGGAAAGAAAAAATACCTTACTTTATTAATTTAAAGGACAATATTTCTTTTGCCCTTGCGGGATTATATGATAACTGGTTAAACAGGGAAACAGGGGAATACATTAATACTTTTACGGTAATCACCACAAGAGCTAATCCTATGCTGGAGAAAATTCATAATTTAAAGAAAAGAATGCCGGTTATTTTACCACCGGATATTGAAAGGCACTGGTTAGATATTAATTTGCCACTGGCAGATTTACAAATAATGCTGGAGCCATTTAATGAAAACCTGATGAGCGCAGAAAGAATTGAAAAATCTTTGTTTTTCAATAATAGCTTATGATTTTGGATTATCTGTTATTTCATTATTATCATACGGAATTAAATCGATCATATTATTCTTTGCTGCCATTACTAAGCAGAAGTATTTCATTTACAATAATCTCGCTTATATATTTTGTGTTACCCTCTTTATCTTCATACGACCTGTGAACAAGACGTCCTTCAATTGCAACCTCCCTTCCTTTCCTGAGAAATCTTTCAGCTATGGAAGCATGATTATCCCATGCAACAATTTGATGCCATTGAGCAGAAGTAATTCTATCACCATCGGAATTTTTATACGAATCGTTTGTGGCTATGGAAAATCTTGCTAACTTTTTTCCACTGTCCAGTTCCTTAATTTCAGGATCATTTCCCAGATTACCTATTAATTGTACCCTGTTTCTTAAATTATTCATGATTTTAAGATTTTAAGATTAACAATTTATTATAGAAAATATGATTTTAAACTTTTAATATCAGAATACAAAAGGAAGGACTGATAAAATAAATGAATGGTCGCAAAATACTAATGAATGGTTGCTTATATTGCCAGGGATGACAGAAAACTGTTGAAGTTATTATGTCGCTATATATGAAATTGTTGCTTGATTTTTTCCGTGACAATATGTCCGTCAAATAAATGGACGATTCTGTGTGCGCGTTCGGCATTAACCGGGGAGTGTGTAACCATTACTATCGTAGTCCCTTCAGCATTTAATTCTTCAAGTAGCTTCATCACTTCATCACCATTTTTTGAATCTAAATTACCGGTCGGCTCATCTGCAAGAATAAGCTTTGGATTTGCCACTACTGCTCTGGCGACAGCTACCCTCTGTTGTTGCCCGCCGGATAATTGCTGTGGAAAATGCTTCTTTCTGTGGCTTATCTGCATACGCTCCAATACTTCACTAACCATCCTATTTCGTGCAGATACCTTTATTCGTAAATATAATAATGGAAGTTCTATGTTTTCATAAACATTTAATTCGTCGATAAGATTAAAACTCTGAAATACAAATCCTATTTTACCTTTACGAAGGTTTGTTCTCTGCCTTTCTTTTAATTTAGATACCTCATCGTCATAAAAATAATATTCTCCGCTCGTAGGATTATCAAGCAATCCAAGAATATTTAATAAAGTTGATTTGCCACATCCTGACGGTCCCATTACTGCAACAAATTCCTTATCAGCAATTTCAAGATTAATTTTGTTAAGGGCTGTTGTTTCTATTTCCTCTGTTCTGAATATTTTTGTTAAACCAACTATTTTAATCATTATCCTGACGCTTTAAATTATTATTAATGGAAAACTTCTGCTATCTGAAAAAAGCAATTTTTGAATTAATATACAAATTTAAAGAACCGTATATATTTTATACGGTTCTTTTTGAAATTTATGTTGATTATCTTAGGGTTAATTCAATCTACTCTGGCTCTATTTTCCTGCCGGACCCTTGTATTTGCTATCACCAAAAGCAAGAATAGGGAGAAAAATAATCCACAGGAAAATTAAACCGACAGTAAATCCTTCATTTTTGCCAAAACTTTTGGAGAGTAAATTTACACTCCAGATAACAAATATTATGTTTACAATAGGGATAATCAACAAGAATAACCACCACCATGGTTTCCCGATCACACGGAAAAATACAATTAAATTGTAAATAGGTATTATACATGCCCATCCCGGCTGACCGGCTTTATTAAAAAGTGTCCACATTGCAGCAATTAACAGGATGGCAATTGCTATGTAAATAATAATTATACCCATAATCAGAATATTTTTATGTTTTAGTTAATATTTAATGTTAATAGTGTTGTGTTAAAAAAATATTTAATAAAAAAGATTAAATTATGTAGAAAAGTATACCAGGTTTATTGCAGAATTTTTCTATAGAGTAGGATCTCTATTTTTTTTCATATTTGTGTATGTTACAGATATTGGGATTACATATCTGAACCAATTCATATATAAAAATAGGGATTTTATGGATTAAAACTACAAATTTTAAGGAAAATAATCACCTTTATTCAACAATCACTGAATCCTGCAATGCAAATTCGGGAAGGCAAATGAGTGATTAGATTTTAATGTAAATATTTTTTCAGGATTTCCATCAGCTCCTCCATTTTAAATGGCTTGATTAAAACATACGAGCACCCTGCTGCTATCGCGGCATCAATTTCCTGAGGCGATTTACCTGCTGTTTGTGCTATAATAGGGGTCTTGTTATTATGAGCAACCATTTCACTTGTTACTGTTTTCCCGTTTATGTCAGGAAGTTGAATATCCATTAAAACCAGATCAATAGCAGGATCATTCCTGAAAAGCAGAAGTGCCTCCCTTCCATTTTTTGCCCTGAGTATTTCGCCTTTTGTTAATTTGAAAATCTGGCTTAGCAATATATAACTCATATCATCATCTTCAACAACAAGAATTCTTTTTCCTTCTAAATTAAGGAGGGACATTTTTTCAATAACTTAAACCTGTTAATACCGTAAAAGTAGAAAATTCAGTTCATAAATTATTTGAAATGAGGGTTTTTTACTAAAATATTTCATATATTCATTAAAATTTGTATTGATCTTTTTTCGCATATCTCATATAATATTATTATTTACAGGTTAAAAAAGAGATCATGTTTAAAAAAATAAAAGAATTCCTTGAAAAAGGGATTTGGAAGATTCGCCTGAAAGAGCGTTCTTCCAGTAAGTTCTTTTTTATCAGGCAATTGAGAATTTTTATGCTTGCAATCAGAGGATTTGCAGAAGATAAAGTCCAGTTAAGAGCATCTGCTTTAACATTTTATACTTTACTATCAATTGTCCCTGTGTTGGCAATGGTATTTGGAATTGCAAAAGGATTTGGCTTTGAACAGCATTTGAAAACAATATTAGAGGAAAATCTTGAAGGGCAAAAGGAAATATTAAGTGAAGCATTAAAATTTGCTGACAGGATGCTTAAAAATATAAAGGGAGGCTTTATTGCCGGAACCGGACTGGTAGTATTGATATGGTCTGTAATGAATGTACTTGGAAATATTGAAAATGCATTTAACAATATCTGGCAGATAAAGAAATCAAGAGGAATTTCACGAAGACTTAGTGACTATCTTTCCCTGGTGGTTGTGGCCCCGATACTGGTATTCGTTTCCAGCGGCTTTACAGTAACGCAGGAAAATAGCTTTTTGCAGGGTACTATAATAGAATATCTGGGCCCTGTATTCAGAATACTGGTCTGGGTACTTTCATTTACTCTTATTTGGTTTGTCTTTACTTTACTGTATATTATTATGCCCAATACAAAGGTGAATTTTAAGTCCGCTTTTGCCGGGGGTGTTATAGGAGGAACGATGTTTCAGTTATTGCAGTGGGGATATGTCAACTTTCAATCACTTTTATCAGGATACGGAACCATTTACGGAAGTTTTGCTGCCCTGCCATTGTTTTTAATGTGGTTACAGTTCAGCTGGTTAATAGTATTATTTGGGGCAGAGGTTGCATTTGCAAACCAGAATGTTGAAAATTATGAATATGAATCAGACATATTAAATATTAGCAGTCATTATAAAAAAGTATTATCTCTTCTGATAGCGCAACAGATAATAAAGAATTTTTCAAATGGGCTGCCGGCAATGACAGCTAATGAAATTTCTCATAAACTGGATATTCCTGTACGATTAGTCAGGGAAATAATATATGAATTATCTGAAGCAAAAATATTATCAGAAACAGTAACTAGAAATATAAAGGAACTGGCTTATCAACCAGCCCAGGATCCGGGCCGGTTGAGTATTAGTTATGTTATTAAGAGCCTTGATAAAAGAGGAATAGATACTTTTCCGTTTAATCATTCGGATGAATTAAAGAGCATCTCTGCAATAATAGATACATTCACAAATGAACTGGAGAAATCATCCAAAAATGTATTGTTAAAAGATCTTTAGGACATTAACTAAAAAAATACAAATATAAATCCATTAACATGGTAAGTTATAATTTGATATTCTAACAAAATATTTCTAATATTGCATCTCGAAAATTAAGATATGAGAATTACTAATACACATACCTGGCATCCAAGGTCACTTATAGTTCTTCTATAAGCAGATGTAGTATGTGTAAGATCAGAATATTAATTATAAAGGTTTGCAGGTACTGCAGACCTTTTTTTGTTTAACATAAATGCTATGGATAAATTAAAATTAACAATTCAAAAGCAGGGAAGGTTAAATGAAAAATCTTTAAAGCTTATTGAAGACTGTGGAATAATGTTGACTCAGGAAGGTAAAAGTAAACTGGTTTCTGTTGGTCAGAACTTTCCACTGGAATTATTATATGTCCGTGACGATGATATCCCGCAGTATGTCTGTGATGGCGTGGCAGATATCGGGATAGTAGGTGAAAACGTGGTACTGGAAAAGGATAAAGATATTAAAATTATAGAAAGACTGGGATTTGCCAGATGCAGGTTATCTCTTGCCATACCGCAGTCAGAAAAATATACAGGCAAAGATTATTTTCAGGGAAAGAGAATAGCAACTTCTTACCCGCGAATATTAAAGAAGTACCTCGATGAGAACAATATTAAAGCTGAAATTCATGAAATAAGTGGTTCTGTTGAAATTGCACCTGGCATTGGTCTTACTGATTTAATTTTCGACATAGTTAGTTCCGGCAGTACCTTAGTGAGTAACAGGCTTAAGGAAGCAGAAGTTGTCTGTCATTCCGAAGCAGTAATTGTCGTGACACCTCACCTGTCAGAAAACAAAAAAAATATTATGGATGATTTATTGTTCAGGATCCAGGCAGTTCAGCGTTCAAAGAATAACAAATATATTCTGCTTAATGCTCCGAATGACAAACTTGGTAAGATAGTTAAATTATTGCCCGGTATGAAAAGCCCCACAATTATTCCATTATATGAAAAGGGATGGAGCTCATTGCATTCGGTTATTAACGAAAATAAATTCTGGGAGGTAATAAACAAGTTAAAAGAATATGGTGCACAAGGCATACTGGTCACTTCAATTGAAAAAATGATAATTTAAAATAAAAGATGAAGATCAACAACTTCTTTCTGTTTACCATTCCGGCATTAATCTGGGGAACTACCTGGTATGCTATAAAATTCCAGCTGGGTACAGTAAATCCTTTATTTTCTGTTGCATACAGGTTTGCTATTGCCGGAATTTTATTATTAATAATGTGCAGGATTTTAAAGCTGAATCTGAAATTTTCCCTGAGAAGCCATTTTTACATTTTATTGCAGGGTTTGAGCTTATTCAGTATTAACTATTGGCTTGTATATTTTGCTGAATTAAATTTAACAAGTGGACTGGTTGCTATAGTATTTTCTTTGATGATTTTTTTAAATATATTCTTCAATTCTATATTACTCAAAGCAGCTATCAGGAAAGAGGTTCTCATTGGAGGCATATTAGGTTTTGCAGGCACATTGATAATTTTTAAGAATGAATTCCGGGCGCTCAGTTTATCTGATAAAAATTTTTATGCTTTAATAATATCCTTGATTTCCGTTGTTTTAGCTTCTCTGGGAAATATCACATCTGCATATAATCAAAAAAAGGCTCTTCCTGTTATTCAAACTAATGCCTTTGGTATGACTTACGGATCAATATTCACATTTATAGTTGCATTAATTGCAGGCAAAGAATTTAGCTTTGACTTGTCAGTATCATATCTAATTTCACTTGTTTATTTGGCACTGTTGGGATCAGTTGTTGCTTTTGGAATGTATTTAAAACTAATCGGAAATATTGGGCCTGACAGAGCAGCTTATATTATTTTAATTACACCTTTAATTGCAATCATAGTGTCTGTCCTGTTCGAAAATTATAATTTGCATAAATCAGCTATAGTTGGAATAGTGTTATTAATCTTCGGAAATATACTGGCACTGAATAAACGTATTAATATTAACAAAATTTTACAATGGAAATAATAAGATATCCCGAACAAAGCAGGTGGAAAGATATTTTAAAGCGTCCTTTGTATGATGACAGGGTAATTAAAGAAACAGTTGTGCAAATATTAACAGACATCAGGGAAAATGGAGATTCCGCTCTGAAAAAGTATTCGAGAAAATTTGATAAAGTTAATCTGGAGAATTTTCTTGTTACAGAGGAAGAAATTTATCAATCCGAAGGTAATATTAAGGAAAATTTAAAACTGGCAATTCAGCTTGCTAAAAATAATATTGAAAAGTTCCATTCTTCCCAGAAACAGGATACAAAAATAATTACCACTACCAGAGGTGTAAAATGCTGGCAGAAAAGCGTGGCTATTGAAAAAATAGGTCTTTATATCCCCGGGGGGACAGCGCCCTTGTTTTCTACGGTTCTTATGCTTGGAATACCGGCGAAAATTGCTGGATGTAAAGAGATTATCATGTGCACACCACCTGATAAAAACGGAAATATAAATTCCGTAATATTATATTGCGCAAAACTGATCGGGGTTACCAAAGTGTTTAAAATTGGTGGGGCTCAGGCTATCGGTGCTATGGCATACGGTACCGGGACAGTCCCTGATGTTTACAAGATTTTTGGTCCGGGAAATCAATATGTAACTATAGCAAAACAGCTTGTTACACTGGATGGTCTGGCAATAGATATGCCGGCCGGTCCGTCAGAAGTTGCCGTTATTGCTGATCTTAGTGCCTATCCTGAATTTATTGCTTCTGACCTGTTATCCCAGGCAGAACATAATCCGGATAGCCAGGTAATTCTGGTAACCACTGAAGAAAAACTCATAAATGATGTACGGGAAGAACTAAAAAAGCAAATTGATAATCTTCCAAGAAAAGAGTTTGCAATGCAGTCACTGGAAAACAGTAAGATACTGCTCATGAAAAACAGGGCTGAAATGATAGACATAATAAACTCCTATGCTCCTGAACACCTAATTATATGTACAAAAAATGCTGATAATCTGGCTGAACAAATAATTAATGCAGGTTCAGTATTTATTGGTAATTATACTCCTGAAAGTGCAGGAGACTATGTGTCAGGAACAAATCATACTCTCCCGACCTACGGATTTGCCAGAGTATACAATGGACTAAATCTGGATGACTATGTTAAGAAAATTACCTTTCAAAAAGTGAGTAAAAAAGGATTAAAAAAGATAGGTCCCGCAATAAAAGTAATGGCGGAGGCCGAAGAACTTGATGCACATAAAAATGCCGTGGATATAAGACTTAAAAAAATATTAATAAAATGATAAAAATCACCACTAATAGATAATATATATCACTGTTTTTTATTTATAACTGAATATTTTTTGGTCTATATTTGAAGCGTGTAAGATTATTTCATTTGTTAGATTTTTTAATGTTTATTTAGATTTTAGGGTAGTATTTAGTACAGTCGCTAGATTTTCATTTGATAGGGTTTATTAGTTTTAGGTATTTATAAGTCCCGGTATTTAATCGGGACTTTTTTTTTAATTCCTGCCAGATTATGATAAATTTGAAAGTAAAAAAAAGAATATACAGGTTGAACCTGATTCACTACTGATTTGTTAATTAAAGTTATGAGGCTGGTTATTTCATTAATAATATTTCTGTATCTGGATCTTTTCTCAATTAAAAGTACAAATACAAAATCACTTGCTGAACTTAACTATTACTGCAGTAAAGAGGTTTATCATACTGACAGGAATAACCTTTTGATGAGTAATTATGATGTAAAATTTTATAAGCTTGATCTTGAGGTTAGTGATACATCAACATACTTATCTGGCTCAGTAACAGTTCTTGTTAAGGTAATCGAAGAACCATTCAATGAATTTATATTGGAACTTTTAGATTTGTATACTGTTGATTCTGTTCTGGTGAATGGTATAAATGCAGATTTTACTCATCAAAACAGTGAAATAGTTATCAACTCAGATAAAATACATGAGGTTAATTCTCTTGTTAACATACAGGTTTTTTACTTTGGGTCTGTTAATAGTGAGTCCTCATACCCAGGAATATATAATAAAGAAGGTTACCCGCTTGGTAAAAATATAACCTGGACGCTTTCTGAACCTTTCTATGCCAAAAACTGGTTCCCCTGTAAACAGGTATTAACAGATAAAGCTGATTCAGTTTATGTATTTGCTACAACTGATTCACATTTAAAGGTTGGTTCAAATGGAATTCTTAGCTCTACTGTTTCTTTGCCAGGGAACAGGGTTAGATATGAATGGAAATCCCGTTATCCAATTGCCTATTATCTTATTTCCATATGTGTAGGTGAATATTTTGATTATAGCTTCCGTGTAAAGGGTGAAAGTCTGAAAGACTCAATCCTTGTTCAGAACTATTTATATAATAACGAGGATTATATTAGTCAGAATAAAGAAGATATTGACAAAACAGGGGATTTACTAATATTCTTCTCTGACAAATTCGGGCAATACCCCTTTGCTGAAGAAAAATATGGGCATACTGTTGCGCCAATAGGAGGGGGCATGGAACACCAGACAATGACTACCTTAAATAATTTTACATTCAACCTTGTGGCTCATGAACTGGCACATCAATGGTTCGGCAATAACGTAACCTGTGCTACATGGCAGGATATATGGATTAATGAAGGATTTGCCAGCTATCTGGAATACCTGGCAAATGAATTTCTGGTATCTAAAGATAAAGCTAAGTTATGGATGGCTGAAGCTCATGATTTCGTTATATCCCAACCTGACGGGAGTGTCTATATACCGGCCAGAGATGCAGAAGCCCATCAAAGAATTTTTGATTCACGGCTCTCATATAAAAAAGGAGCAGCTATAATTCATATGATAAGACAGGAAGTGCAGGATGATTCTTTATTCTTTGATATTTTAAGAGAGTTTCAGTCTGTTTATAAAGATAGTGTGGCAACAGGACTGGATTTTAAGTTTGTGCTGGAAGAAAAGACAAATAAGGATTTTACAGCATTTTTTAACCAATGGTATTTTGGAGAAGGTCATCCGACTCTGAATGTAACCTGGAATGTCCATAATGATACTCTTACTATAAATTCGTTTCAGACTGCCAGCACCTCATCAAATCCATTATTTAATAACCTTACTGAATATAAAATAAGTTTTATTGATAGTGATACATCTTTATTCTTTAGACAACAATCAAACTACGATCAGTATAAAATATTAATTAATAGAAAAGTCATAGATTTAAAAGTCGACCCGGAAAAATGGTTGCTAATGAGAGTAAATGTTCAGAATTATTATAATATAGACAAAAAATATACTATAAAACCCAATCCTGCAAGAGACAGGCTTGTAATTCAGTTTAACCAGCCAATAGAGGACTATAAAATTTATATTACAGATATATCAGGTAGAATTATTAATAACTTTGAGAGTAATGAGCAATATTATCAACTTGACCTTGATTCCCTTTCCAAGGGTCTTTATTTTCTCCTGATAAAAGAAAACAACAATATATATTCTTCCAAGTTTATAAAGATTTAATTTTAATCATAAGCATATTTTCTAATATATTTGCTATCCTAATTATCAATCAAAACAAGAACATTGAAAAGAATTGGGAACAATATTTACTTTTTTATTCCTTACCTTGTTATAATAGCATTCACCACGTTTTTTCTTATAACTGCTTCAAAAGCAGATATACACAAATATCTTAACCAGTTTCACAATACCTTTTTTGACCACTTTTTCAGGAATATAACCTGGCTGGGTAACGGATTATTTGTTTTAGTAATATGCATAATTTTTTTAATGATATCATTCAGAAAGACTATGTTTATCATTTCTACATATATTACAACAGGAATTTTTGTCCAGATCCTGAAAAGAGCTGTTTTTTATAATATTGACAGGCCTGTTGAGTTTTTCAAAGGAAATTTCGATTTATATCTGGTGGAAGGAGTTAAGATTTATAATAAATTTAGTTTTCCTTCAGGACATGCTGCTACAACCTTTGGATTTTTTGTTTGTATTGCGTTTATATCTGAAAATAAATTGATCAAGTTTTTATGTTTGTTCCTTGCATGTTTAGTCGGCTATTCAAGAATTTATCTTTCGCAGCATTTTTTGATTGATGTTTATTTTGGCTCAATAATAGGAGTGGCCGGGAGTATTATTTTTTACAATATTGTTTATTCAGGAAAAGCAAAATGGCTGGATCTTTCGATATTAACTTTGAAACAGAAGAAAGATGAACCTTAAAAAGCATAAAATATTAATTTATCAGTTTATAATTGTGCTGGCTGCAGCTTTGTTATTCATAACATTTCTGGGAGGAGTTCATCTGTTTGACTGGGATGAGATTAATTTTGCAGAATCGGCCAGGGAAATGATTGTTAGCAGGGACTACATTACTGTGCAGATAAACTTTAAACCTTTCTGGGAAAAACCCCCTCTGTTTATATGGCTCCAGGTTCTCTCAATGAAAATATTCGGGATTAATGAATTTGCCGCCCGCTTTCCTAACGCTATCTGCGGAATTTTAACACTTTTAATATTATTTAATTTTGGCAGAAGATTATACGATGAAAAGTTCGGATTAATCTGGGTAATGGCCTTTTCAGGAAGTTTTCTACCTTTCTTTTATTTCAAAACAGGTATTATAGATCCGTGGTTTAACCTTTTTATTTTTTCAGGAATATACTTCCTTGTTCTCTTCACGCATAATGCTGATAAAAATAATTACCGGCATCTTGTATTTTCTGCTGTGTTAATCGGACTGGCTATATTAACAAAAGGTCCTGTTGCACTTATAATCTTTATTCTGACTGTCTTTATATACTGGATATTTAACGGTTTTAAATTATCAGTATCCTTTCTGCACATTCTGACATTTGCAGCTATCCTGATATTTGTCGGAGGATTCTGGTTTATATTACAGATTATTAGCGGCAATTCTGATCTTATTATTGACTTCATAAATTACCAGATCAGACTTTTCCAGACAAAAGATGCCGGACATGGAGGATTCCTGCTATATCATTTTGTTATACTGCTTATTGGGGTTTTTCCGGCTTCGGTATTTGCCTTGCAGGGATTTATTAAACATCCTTCAGATAATTTATATCAGCGCAGTTTCATCAGATGGATGATAATTTTATTCTGGGTAGTTCTGATATTGTTTACCATCGTTAAAACCAAGATAGTACATTATTCATCACTTTGCTATTTCCCGCTGACATATCTTGCTGCCTTTACAATTTATAAGGTTATTAATAAAGAAATTGAATATAAAAAATGGCTTAATTATATACTTGTACCCTTAGGTATTATTTATGCTCTTGCGGTTACATTGATCCCGGTTATTGATAATTACAAACAACAGATAATTGATTCGGGCAGGATAGGTGATGAGTTTGCTGCCGGCTGTCTGCAGGCAGAAGTCAGCTGGTCAGGTTTCGAACCGGTTATCGGCATTATATTAATAGCAGGTATCATTGTTTTCCAGCTTAGCTACAGGGGAAGGAATTTTCAAAAAGGTGTAATATCACTGTTTGGTGCATCAACTTTATTTATTTTTCTGAGTATTCTGGCGATTACACCCGCAGTAGAAAAAATTACACAGAATGCTGTGATTGAGTTTTTTAAGGATAGAAGTAAGGAGGATGCTTATTTTGGCACCATAGGTTATAAAAGTTATGCTCATTATTTTTATACCAGAAAGAAAATGCCGGTTAATATGAAATCTTATGATATGCATTCGTTATTAACCCGTGATTTAGATAAGAAAGCTTATTTTTCAATGAAAATTGATAAAAAAGACAAAATATTATCACTTTATCCTGACCTTGAAATTTTATATGAGAAAAACGGATTTTTATTTTGTGTAAGGAATCCAAAAAACATCAGCAGCAATGATAAATAAAAAAACCATTACAGTTGTCCTTCCTGCATACAATGCTGAGAGCACATTGGAACAGACTTATAATGAAATACCTTTTGATATAGTTGATAACGTAATACTTGTTGACGATTTAAGCAGTGATAAAACAATCGAAAAAGCTAAAGAACTTGGTATTAAACATATTATTGAACACTCAGAAAACAAAGGTTATGGGGGAAACCAGAAAACATGTTATAATAAAGCCCTTGAACTTAATTCAGATATTATTGTTATGTTGCACCCGGACTACCAGTATAATCCAAAACTTATTCATTCAATGTGTTACATAATAGCAAACGGACTTTATGAAGTAGTCCTGGGATCCAGAATTTTAGGTAAAGGGGCTCTAAAGGGCGGTATGCCGCTATATAAATATATTGCAAATCGTTTACTGACAATGATCCAGAATTTATTAATGAATCAGAAATTATCTGAATACCATACAGGATACAGAGCATTTGCCAGAGATGTAATAGAGACAATTAATTATGATGCAAATTCAGATGATTTCATTTTTGATAATCAGGTTTTAGCACAAATATTATATTCAGGATTTGAAATAGCTGAGATTACGTGCCCTACAAAATATTTCAAAGAAGCATCATCTATAAATTTTAAAAGAAGTCTTAAGTATGGATTCGGGGTTTTAATGGTTTCAATAATGTATTTTTTGCAAAAATCAGGAATATTTAGATTTAAAATATTCAGGTACAAGTCCCTTTAATAATCTCAGTTTTGCATATTTTTAAATTCACTGGGAGTTTTACCAAACTGAGATTTAAAACATCTGCTGAAATACTTAATATCATTAAAGCCTATCATATAACCCACTTCTGAAACATTATATCCTGAAGTACGCAATAAATTAGCTGCAATTCTTAATCTCATCTGCCTTAAAAATTCAACCGGAGAAACCCCGGTTAAACCTTTAATTTTGTTATAGAGGACAGTTCTTCCGACATAGGATTTCTCTATAAGTTTTTCAACATTAAATTCTGGATCAGAATAAAATTCTTCAATAATTTTAACAATATCCTTTAAAAATTTTTCGTCTTTCGAAGTAATATTAATAGTGCTTAAACCGATATCCTGTTTATCACGGTATTTTTTAAAAATTATTTCCCGTTGTTTTAGTAAATTATAAATAACGGTTATTAAATAATTTGCATTAAAAGGTTTCAGGATATATGCCTCGGCGCCGGACTCAATACCCTGTATCTGGTCCTCAATATTCGACTTGGCCGTAAGCATGATAACAGGAATATGACTGGTTTCAATATTGTCTTTAATTATTTTTGTCATCTGTATCCCATCCATTTCCGGCATCATAATATCAACGACTATTAAATCAGGGTGATGTTTTTCTAACATATTTATTCCTTCCACTCCATTACTTGCCATGATTACCTTATATTTATCCTCCAGTATATGTTGTATATAGTTGGTAATTTCGTCGTTATCCTCAACAACCAGCACAGTGTTTTGCGTTTTTGCCTGGTTATTTGCCACTGCCTGGTCAGGGTTATATAATTTTTCATTCTCAGTTTCCATGACCTGGTGTGTGAGTGTTTTTGGGATGTCCTGTTCGGTTACCAATTCTTCAGAAGAAAAATGACTATTCCCAAGGCGCAGATATATTGTAAAGCAACTTCCCTTGTTGAGTTCAGATTTTACTTTAATTTCTCCTTTGTGCAGTTTAATGATTTCATAGGCCAGCGCCAGTCCGATTCCAGTTCCGCTGTAATTAACATCGCTCCCTGATAATGGAGTAAACCGCTGGAAGAGCTCAGGTAATTTATCCTTTGAAATACCCGGCCCCTGGTCCTCGAAATTAATTTTTATATGGTCTTCACTATCTTTTACAATATTTACAAATATTTCTTTATTTCTTTTGGTAAACTTAAAAGCATTTGAGAGAATATTAAACAGTACAGAATCAAATTTTTCCTGGTCTACCCATACCCATTGTTCTTCTATATTAGAATTAAAATTAAACCGTATGTTTTTTTGTCTTGCTATATGATCAAAGTTTTCACATATCTCTTTGATAAATTCAACCACTTCTATTTTTGTGATTTTCAGTTTCATTTTATTTTTTTGGATCTTCCGGAAATCAAGGAGCTGATTAACCAGTCTTAACATTCGTTTTCCGTTACGGTCCATAATTTCTATTGATCGTTTCAGCCTGTCCGGTAATTTCGAATGGCTTATAATATCCTCCAGGGGGCCAAGAATTAATGTAAGCGGGGTTCTTATTTCGTGTGAAACATTAGTAAAAAACTGCAGCTTGATTTCATTTACACGTCGTTCAACTCTAAGGTCGTTGCGCATACGGTTATATTTTGTAAGCACCCTTCTTATTATTTCCACAATAATTAAAAGAATAATAAAATAGCATATATAGGCCAGCTTGGTTTTCCACCAGGGAGGTAATATGGTGATTTTCAAACTATGTGGTTCTTTGTTCCATGTACCGTCCCAGTTAGATGCTATAACTTTAAATACGTATTTCCCGGGAGATAAATTGGTATAGGCAGCTCTTCTATGGTTCCCTACCTCATTCCAGCTATTATCAAAATTTTCCAGTATGTAAGCATATTTATTTTTCCTGGGATCAAAAAAGCTTAATGCAGCATATTCAATACTGAAACTTGACTGATTGTATTTTAATACAATTTCATCCAGGTATTCGATTGCTTTGTGAAAAGGAGCATTTTCATCATGGAAATCCACATCTTTATTGAATAACTGAAAATCGGTTAATACTATAGGGGGCACATAAGGATTTCTTAAATTTCTTGTCGGATAGATAATCAAAGCTCCATTAGTGCTGCCAAAGATTAACTCCCCGTTTTGGGTCCTCAGGCAGGTATTTTCAGAAAAATTATTGGAAAGAAGGCCATTATTTTTATTATAATTTTCAAATTCACGGTTTTGAATATCCAGTCTTGAAACCCCGTTTTCAGTACTTAACCAGAGATAGTCGTCCTGATCCTGCAATATTCCAACAACAGCATCATTAAAAAGGCCGTTAGTATGATTAAGATTTTCAAACCTGGCATCCTTGTCTGTGAGGGAAACCAGCCTGTTTATTCCTCCCCCGAATGTAGCAAACCAGATATTATTATCGGAATCTTCAAAAATATGTATTACATCATTATAACTAATGGTTGAATCCTTATGCGGGTAATAATTAAAACTCCGGAAGGTGATTGTGTCAGTTTCCGGATTATAGTCCTGTAAGAGATTCAGGCCGAATACAGTGGCAATCCATAGGCGTTTCTTAGAATCTTCAAATACCCGTCTGATTTCATTACTTGAAATATTACTATTATCACGGTTAAAGTGCCTGCAAATAATCGAATCAGCTGTACGATCTACTACCAGGTTTAATCCTCCTCCATAGGTTCCAATCCATATTCTGCCATAACTATCTTCAGTAATTGAATATACATAATTGCTGCTCAATGATTTTGGAAATCCGGGCTGATGGCAATATAACCTAAAGTTTAACAGTTTATAATGTTCGTTAATTTCATTTAAAGGTTCACTACTTACCGCAATACCACCACCTTTGGATCCCAGCCAGATATATCCGTAACGATCCTGTGTAATAGCATAAATGTTGTATCCCGGCATGTTTCTGTCCTTTAGGGGTAGGTCCTCAAGGACAGTATTAAGAATGTAATCAGAATTATAAATATATATCTTCCCCGACTTGGTTGCCATCCAGATATAACCGTTTGTATCTTCAAAGATGCAGCGTATTACGTTCTCTGACATATCGGTTATATTCTTTTTTGGTAATATCTGCCTGAATAATGGATTTGCAGGAATAATCTTATTAATGCCCCCGTTAAATTGTCCTGTACCCGCCCATAATAAACCTGATTTATCCTCAGTTATGCAATGCACAAAATTGGAGCTCATAGTAGATGGATCATCGGGGTTGTTTCTGAAAAACTCAAAACTATCATCTTCCCTGATGTAATGCGCAAGTCCGGCACCATGTAAACCAATCCATAAATTTTTCCTGGAATCTTCGTAAAAATATTGCCTTTCTTCATCAACCAGTGGCTGTATCTCTTTTGGTGTCAGAACATAATAACGGGTTGTCCCGTGCATGGGATCAATACGGATTACACCAAATTCCTGGGTGTTTACCCAAAGCATACCATAATGATCTTCATAAACTGACCTTATCCTGTTGCCGGAAGGAATGAAGTGTTGCAATGATCCTGTAAAATGATTATAAATATATAAACCATTCTTTGCTGTCCCTATAATTAACTCGTTATTATTATATAATTGCAGTATTGTAATCTCAGCTTCTTTCAAGGGTTTCAGTTTAACAGGAAGTGTCAGAAATTTATCACTGTTAACGTCATAAATAATCAGACCCCTGTCCCGGGTACCAAACCATATTATGTTTTCGATAGCTGCTGCAACAGTGAAATTTATATCATCATAATAGTGATGAAAACCAGGATATTCTATATCTGAATTTTCATAATCAAGCATGTTAAGTCCCTGTCTTGTCCCAATCCATTTATTGTTTTGCCGGTCATGAATAATAAAACTTATATTATTATTTGTAACAGCATTTTCTCCCTTGCTTAAATAGTGTCTGACATCATAATTGTTTAAAAGCGGATTATATTTTAAAAAATATATGCCTGAGTTGCTTGAACCGATATATATTTCATCATTGTTTTCCTGATGAAAGCAAGTAATGATACTGTTCTTTTCTTCTTCCGAAAGATAATAAAACGGGAATGTGGTAAAAAGTTCTTTTTCAGGATCCAGGTAATGGTAGTAACCGTCGTAAGTTTGAATCCATAAAAAATTTCTTTTATCTTCCCATATTTTACTTATCCTGTTATTTGTTAATACATTGGTTTTTCCAATCTGGGATTTGAAAATTTTAAAATTATTCCCATCGTAACGGTTAAGCCCGTTCCATGTGCCAAACCACATAAATCCCTTATGATCACAAAAAATACTCAACACGGAATTTTGTGATAATCCATCCTCTGAATCCAGATGCTCAAATCTTTCAACTTCCTGTCCCGAAACCAGGATTAATCTGAAATAAAGAAAGACTGAAAAAATCACCATCCATACTATTCTGCAAATAACAGCCATATATACTTTCATTTCATTTATAATTACCCTGGTTATAATTAAAATATTATGAACATAAAATAATACGGTTATAAAACTATAAACAAAATTAATTTAAATTTCAGAGACCGCTAAAAAATATGGAAATTTTACTGTATGTTTCACCTGACCGAATCCTGGCTTTTAATGCATCTTTATTTATTAGTAATTACCTGATTGGATAATTTGTCCCCCATTTTTAGATGATATCAACACCTCTTTTTTTTTATTAAAGAAATAATTTTGTAACTGAAATAATGATTATTACTGAATTATTAACTAAAATTATATTGTTATGAAAAAATTTTACCTTATTGCTATCTCAGTTTTGCTAACCATCAGTATAAATGCACGCGATAAAAAAGTAATGGTGGTTAGTGCGCTTGATCCGGCTTCGAACTCCATAAATCAGAATTTTATGGATTATACTAACGCTCTTGACGGAATTACAGCAGAATGGGTTTCAATGGCTGATATGGTTACAATGAATGGTAATTATTCAGATTATCATGCAGCAATCATGACTGAAAATGGTAGTTCGGGTTCGGGTGCCATGAGCGATTTTCACAAAAATGGTTGGACTCTTCCTGTTGTGTATTTAAAAACCTATTGCCTGGATGATGATCCTAATGCTTTAATTCCCGGTTCGGCACATATTCTGATGGATAAAACGTCAATTTTACCGGATGGTGTAATTGAACTGACAGTAAAAGATAATAGCGATATTTTGTGTAATTATGCTGTTGATGATATAGTAACATGGACTGAAGGTTATAACACAACAATAGGAACAGGTGCGGGTGAAGGCCATATTCAGGCAGTTGATTTCACACAGTCAACCATCCCGGATGTTGTGGATAATGCTGTTCTTCTGGCAGAAAGTCCGTATTTCGTGAATGTTGCCGCAGCATCTGCCGCGTTTATGTGGAAAATAGAAGAAAATCCCACTACAAAAAGAATGGTAGTCTGGGGTGTTCACGTTGATTTACTGGAACATGCGACAGAGGACTTCTGGCAGATTATCCAGAATGCCGTTCAGTGGGTTTTAGGTGAGGACATTTCCTCATGTCAGGGTGATAATATTAAAGACGTAACTGTAAGACCTTACGAAATTTTCCCAAATCCGGTCCTTAATGAAATTCACATTAACAGCGAAATATCTGTAAGAAATGTCGAATTAATGGACATCACCGGTAAAGTGGTTAAAAACATACAAAGTGGCTCGAATGATTTACAATTGATTATTGACACCAGTGATCTGGTTAATGGTATGTATTTTATGCGCGTTAATACTGCTGATGGGAATACTTATTTGAATAAAATAATGAAATAAAAAGACTAATTTACAGCAGTATAAAAAAAAGCCGTCTGCAGTTGAGACGGCTTTTTTAATTGTAAAAATGTTATACTACAATATAAATCTTATTTTTCCCTGATATTCATTAATATCCGGGATTTTGCAGAAATTCTTCTTTATTTGTAATAGCATCTATTTGTACCTGTGGAATAGGCCTTACTGTAAAATGCTCATCGAAGTTTGCACGTGCTTCAAGATTGCCGGCATATTGTTGCATGCGGGCAATATGAACATCTTTACCCATACGTTTAAGGTCAAACCAGCGCAATTGTTCACCGACAAATTCACGGGCCCTTTCATCGAGGAAGTATTCCATAGAAAGGTCATCACCGCTGTTGATACCATAATCCGCAAGCATAGCAGCACCATCTCCGCTGATTGAACGCTTGTTTGCCAGCGGTATTAAATAGTCATTATACGCACTGCTGGCCTGGCCCGTTTTCCATAAAGCTTCGGCTGCAATCAGGTACATTTCGGAAATACGCATTACGTAAGAATCACGTTTTCCTCGTTCCGAACCATCTCCATTTGCCGCAGCCCTGGTATTATCATAGAACTTGTGCAGTTCA
This sequence comes from uncultured Bacteroidales bacterium, assembly GCA_964521285.1. Taxonomy (GTDB): domain Bacteria; phylum Bacteroidota; class Bacteroidia; order Bacteroidales; family UBA10428. The sequence goes on from CAZFQS010000006.1 coordinate 132,889, forward strand.
AAGCACAGGTTGCGGTTATAGGTATCATCATCCTTAATTGTACCATCTGCATTGAACATATTATCATAATCAAGGCACCAGAAATTCCTTTCTATCTGCCATATATAATTGGTAAGAACATCTCTTTTCTGAAGATCATCATTAAAAAGTCCCTTTGTGTAGACTATAGCTGTATCTCCCAGATAAAGAAGGGACTTACCGGTATATTCATCATTTTCATGATATCCGCCTAATGGCCATGAAACAGGAAAAGATGAATCTACATTGGCGATCCATACCGATTTAAAGCTGCCGTGAAATCTTTCGTCAACATCTTCATGGAATGCATCTATCAGGTATTTGGTCGGACTATATCTCCTGAAAGGACGTCCGTTCTCCAGGTCCCTGGTCATACCCGGCTGGATATCATACTGGCTTCCAAACATAAGGTGGCCATGATTTCCACCGTCTCTATGATCCCATGGTTTATCACCCGGGCGCTGGTATGGCTGATATTCGGCATCCGGAACACCTATTTGAGCAGTTTGATTATATGAATAGTTAATGGCCCATATACATTCCGGATTATTATCATTATTCTCAAGGTCCCAGAGATCAGCATAGTTGTCCCACATAGAAAATGCACCACTGTTAATAACAGCTATTGCATCATTAGCCGCATCTGCATAAAGGGTCTGATCATTTAAATAGCTGGCCCTGGTAAGTTTCATACGTGCTCTGAAAGCTAATGCAGCCAGTTTGGTAACCCTTCCGAAATCGCTGGCAGATGTATTTACATCATCACCAAGATTACTTACTGCAAAATCGAGGTCTTCATAAATAAGATCATAAAATTCCTGAACCGATGATCTTTTTGAAGTTTTAACAACACCCATAACAGGTTCTGTTCTTAAATCCACACCACCCCACTGTTCCACAAGCAGCCAGTTGTATAATGCCCTTAAATAACGTACTTCAGATAACCTGGTTTTTGTATGTTCTTCATCAAATGGATTCATATCCGGATCATTTAATACTTGAATGGCATCATTACACGCATTAATACCTTTGTAAAATTCAATCCATAGTACAACAAGTCTTGAATTTGTCGGATTAAATTCACTGGTAAAGAGATATTGATACTGTTGGGGATGTTGTTGTCCGTAATCATATATATCTGTTCCCGGAGTACTAAAATCGTAACCTTCTTCTTTTGCAAACCAGATTCTAGTTGTTGCATAGCAGGCATTAACCAGGGTTTCCAATCCGGCCTCAGTAGAAAAATGAGACTCAGTATTGGCTCCGGTCAGATAGTCTTCTTCAAGGAATTCTTCACAGGAAAGAAGACTAATGACTATTAAAAAGACTAAGAATATTTTATATGTTTTCATATCTTATTTTTTTTATAAATCTTAATAATGCTTTTTAATTAAAAGTTAATATTTGCTCCAATTGCAAACATTTTTGGCATTGGGAAGCCAATATTGCTTATTCCCCTGTCCTCTATGTCTGCATCCGGGTCACGATTAACAGCTTCCGGGTCATACCTTCCCTGGGAGAAATATTTTCCTAATACGAATGCGTTTTTAGCTGTTACATATATGCGGAATGAGGACATCATTAACTTGCTTGTTATGTTTTGTGGCAGAGTATAACCCAGGGTAATATCCTTAATTTTTATATATGATCCGTCCACATACTGCAGAACAGTTTGCTGGCTCCAGCCGCTGCGGGTTTGATTGGGATCAACTTTGGGATATTCGTTTGTCGGATTATTCGGAGTCCAGTAGTCGCGCTCTATAGAGTTTTCGCGGCAATCTGGGCTCCATAAACCTATTACATTGTCCTTAATCATTTGCCCCATACGGGCATAAAAGAAGACCGACAAATCAAAGTTTTTATATTTCATTGTTGAGTTTATTCCGCCGGTCCACTTAGGCTTGCTCGAACCCAGGACCATCCGGTCGGCATCATTAATAGTGTCATTATTATCAATGTCTTCCAGTTTAATAGCTCCCGGTTCGGCCCTGTACATAGTAGCCTCCTCAGCTTCGTCAAGTTGCCAGATTCCTATTTTATTCCAGTCATAAAAAACCGTAAGTGGTTCCCCGACAAACCATCCGTTTGCAACATCCTGCGTAACACCACCGGCAAGTAACGTTATTTCTTCACTGTTGCTGGCAAAAGTAATATCAGTAGTCCAGTTAAAATCAGCGGTAGAAATGTTTACTGTCCTTAAAGATACTTCAATACCCTTGCTTTCTGTTTCCCCAATGTTTTCTACAACTTGTGTAACAGCAGATGTCGGGGGCAGGGTTACCTCCTGTAAAATATCCGTTGTCTTTGCCTGGTACAATTCGATACTACCTGATATCCTGTTTTTTATTAATCCAAAGTCTATACCGATGTTATAGGCGCTGGTTTTTTCCCACTTGGAGTTTGTTTTAAGGGAACCAGTACGGTATCCAATAGCTGCGGTTTCTGAAACACCAAATTCATAATTCATGGCATAGTTTGTGATTGATCCCAAAGAACTGTATGGTCCAACTGATTGATTACCGCTTGTACCATAACCAAATCTGATTTTCAGGTTTGATATAGCATCCAGGTTTTGCATAAAGCTCTCCTCGCTTATCCTCCATCCAATAGCTGCAGATGGGAAAAAGTCCCATTTTTCACGAAGCTGGGACGCGCCGTCATACCTTCCGGTTATTGTAAGCAGGTATTTATTTCTGTAACCGTAGTGTAACCTTCCTATAAAAGACTGTAATTTTTCTTCTTCAAGAGGATAATGTAAAGGATCAGTATCTGTTATTGTAAGGTCGGCCGGATTACCGGTTCTCAGGGCATACCACCAGGAATCTCCCAGCTCCATTTCCCTCCCTGACAGGTAAGTTCTTTCTATACGTGACGCCATTGTTTCAGTAGCACCGGTAAGCATAATATGATGATTATCAAAAGTCTTATCGTAGGTTAAAACATTAATCAGGGCCCATTTATATGTATTATTATATCTGGCAATGGCTGAATTAACACGGTCTATACCTTCATATTCACCTGTATATTCTCCATCACGTTCAAAAGTAAGGACAAAATTAAATGATGATCTAAATGTAAGTCCCGGCAATATATTTACCTGTCCGTAAAAATTAGAAAGGATTCTTGTCTTGTAAATTTCCCTTAACCTGTTGGCAGGATCCTGATCAATAAGCGGATTCTCAAATGGAACACGTTCATCTGGTTCAGGTATAAGATTCCCCAGAGAATCAAATGCAGATACAAGAGGTATCATGTTGTAATTTATTTGCCTGCCTCTTTTCTGGTTAACAAAGGATATAAACGATGAATTACCCATTTCAAAAAATTTAGTAACCTTTGAATCAACGTTTGCTTTAAGAGAGTACCGTTTGTAATTATCATTCGGGATGTAATTATCTTCAATAAAGTGGTTTAAAGACACGGCATATGTATTCCTTTCAGTACCACCTGTAACTGAAAGATGGTAGTCCTGCTGGGTTCCATGGTCTTCCATCTGGGCATCAATCCAGTCGAAGTCTGTTCCATTTCGATATCCTTCAATTTCTGAGGGGAAAAGTACAGGAATAACATCAATATCTTCATCAGGAACATCCCATAAATCATCATCAGTCCTGATAATATCTCTTATCATACGCAGGTAGTAATCAGCATCACCCATTGGCAACTCGCCTAACGGACTGGTTATTCCATAATATGTGTTAAAAGAGATAACAGGTTTTCCGGCAACACCTTTTTTAGTAGTTATTAGAATTACTCCGTTTGCCCCTCTCGATCCGTAGATGGCTGTTGAGGATGCATCTTTCAAAACTTCTATGGAAGCGATATCATTTGGATTAAGAGTGATATCTTTACCAAAATCGAGACCGTCAATAATATATATTGGCGTGTTTTTAGCTGAAAACGAACGATCACCCCTGATCCTGATATCATATTCAGCACCAGCCTGGCCACTCCTGCGGGTCAGGTCAATACCTGAAACTTTACCCTGTAATGCCTCAACTGCATTTGAAGATTTTGTCATGGTAATATCTTCATCAGTAATAGAAGAAACCGCACCTGTTAAATCACTCTTTTTCATAGTACCGTAACCGACAACAATTATCTCCTCAAGTGAAAGAATGTCGGGTACAAGAACAACATCCAGTGTTGTTCGCCCTTCAAGATCAATAGTTTCGGAAACGTAACCAACAAATGAAAATACAATTTGTGCATTTTCATCAGGAACCTCAAGGGAAAAGTTACCATTTGCATTAGTAGTTGTTCCGGTTGTAGTCCCTGCTAAAATTAGGTTTACTCCCGGCAAAGGTTCACCAGTATTTCCATCTGTAACCTTACCTGTGACAACCACTCCCTGGGCAAATATCTGTATAGCACAGAAAATGAATGTAAAGAGCAAACAGAATTTCTTCAAATTCTTTAGTTTGTTTTTTTTCATAGTTGTTTAACTTTAAGTTAGGTTATTTTTAAGTGTCTGAATTAATTTGCAGATAATTAGTACCTATTTACTGTAATTTGCAATTTTAAGGTTTGGTAAAAAAAACAAGGTGTTAAAATTATCGTAATAAGGGGGACAAATTATCCAATCCTTTGAATATTCATTCATGCCCGCAATTTATATTGCTTATTCCATACAAAATTAAAAATTTGTACGAATTATGCAATTTTAAAAGTCAATTACTCATTTTAAACACATAGAGCTTCTATAATCTCCTGTATGTGTTACCGGGTCTTTATTCAGTAATGCATTGAATGTAAACAAACTGCCGGCCAGAACAAACCGTTATATCATACTTCAGCCTGTTTATGTACTTACGGCGGTAAAATATACCCTTAATTTCGATAATTTATCATATCTCTTATACATAATAACTAGTTATAATTGTCTCTGGTATTTTTATTTACCATACTTTTCTTTGAATTAAGCAATTATTTGGAAATTGCTAACAGGTTCATTCACAGTAGTTATAATACTAAACTAAAAATCAAATATAAAATGCATAATATTATAATAATACTATTTATTTTTCTGTTACATTTAAGTTGCCTGAATAATTCAGTAAGGGAAGAAATAAACAGGGGATGGGAAACAGCTGATCAAATTATAGATAATTTAAAAGATCCTGTTTTTTCAGAAAGAGAGTTTTTACTAACTGATTTCGGTGCAGTGAATGACAGTACAAATGATTGCACTGATTCATTCAGGAAAGCAATTCAAAAATGTCATGATGAGGGAGGTGGCAAAATAATTGTACCACCCGGAACTTATTTGAGCGGCGCCATACATATGCTGAGTAATGTACATATGCACTTTGAAGAAGGGGCAAAAATACTTTTTACTACAGACAAAGAGAAATACCTTCCAAATGTATATACACGGTTCGAAGGAATGGAGTGTATGAATTATTCCCCCTTTATCTATGCTTATAACCAGGAAAATATTGCACTAACAGGTAAAGGAATTTTAGACGGACAGGGAGAAGTGTGGTGGTCATGGAAAGGCAGCTGGTCCGGTTCGGTTAATGCAGGCTGGAAGCTTGGTACACCAAATCAGATAAGCGATAATGAATTGTTAACAGAAATGGTAGCTAATAATGTTCCTGTTGAGGAACGGGTATTCGGTGAAGGTCATTATTTAAGGCCGAATTTTGTTCAGTTTTACAGATGCAGGAATATTTTAATAGACGGACTTATATTAAAAAATTCTCCGATGTGGAATATACATCCTGTCCTTTCAGAAAATATTATTGTCAGGAATGTTGAGGTAAGAACCCTGGGGCCTAATAATGACGGTTGTAATCCCGAATCGTCGAAGAACGTTTTAATAGAAAATTGTCTTTTTGATACAGGGGACGATTGCATAGCTATAAAATCAGGCAGAAATGAAGATGGGCGAAGAATTAATGTGCCCAGCGAGAATATTATAGTCAGAAATTGTACAATGTACGAAGGACACGGGGGAGTTGTAATAGGAAGCGAAATTTCAGGTAATGTCAGAATGATTTTTGTTGAAAATTGTATTATGAACAGTAACAACCTGGAAAGGGCAATAAGAATCAAATCCAATTCACAGAGGGGTGGAGTGGTTGAAGATATTTATGTCAGAAATCTGAAAGTAGTACAGGTTTCTGAAGCAACTATTAAAATTAACCTTTTTTATAGTACAGGAAGAGGGGAATTTTATCCCGTGATACGAAATATATTTTTAGAGGAAGTACACAGCTATAAGAGTAAATATCCTCTATGGATTAATGCTAATGAGGAAGCAATAGTTGAAAATATTTATTTAATAAACTGTACATTTGAAGAAGCAGAAAAAGACAGCTTTATAAAAAACGCAAGAAACCTTGTAATGGAAAATGTGTCCATTAATGGTATAACTCAATAAAATATTTCTCCAATAAATCATATATACTAATTTTTTGCTTTGTTCCATTTGTGAGGTTGCAGTACTATTTTGTATACATGATGCAATTGATGAACATAAAGTTTCTTATTCACTTTATATTTCTTTGCTTTAGTATTAGCAGCAATACAGTAGTGAATTGCCATTACTTTCAGGCTGCACCGGAGGGTAAAGTTCTGGCATTCCCCGGAGCCGAAGGAGCTGGCAGATATACAAGCGGGGGCCGTGGTGGTGGGATTATTGAAGTAACAAATCTCAATGACAGCGGTCCGGGAAGTCTCAGATCTGCCGTTAAACGCGAAGGGCCACGGATTATTGTATTCAGAATATCCGGGACTATTGAGCTGGAGAAAGAACTGGTAATAACTGAAGGTAATCTGACAATTGCAGGGCAGACTGCACCCGGTGACGGCATCTGTATAAAAGATTTTCCTTTACATGTAGAAGCAGATAATGTTATAATCCGTTATTTGCGGATAAGGCTGGGAGATATTTCAGGTAAACCTTTTGATGCGATACACTGCAAAGACCGTAAAGATATAATGATTGATCATTGCTCATTCAGCTGGTCCGTTGACGAATGTGCATCGTTTTATGACAATGAAAATTTTACTCTTCAGTGGTGCATTATAAGCGAAAGCCTGAATAATTCCTGCCATCCAAAAGGTCCACATGGCTATGGAGGGATCTGGGGCGGTATGCAGGCTTCATTTCATCACAACCTTCTGGCACACCATGTAAGCAGATTACCGCGTTTCCAGGGGAGCCGCTATCATAACCAGCCTCTTAAAGAAAAAGCAGAATTTTGTAACAATATTGTTTATAACTGGGCAGCGAAATGTTCTTATGGAGGCGAAGAAGGCAATTATAATATTATTGGTAACATTTACAAACCAGGTCCGGCAACTCCTGAAAAAAAGACCGGTAAGATTGTTGAACCTTTTAAGCCTTATGGTAAGTTTTATTTAGCTGATAATTACATAATTATCGATGATGTTTTTAGAGAATATAATCCTCAAAATTATTCTTCGGAATTTAATGAATTAAATGCTGTTCTTTCAGATACCCCTGCAACTATTAATTATGCGGTCAAAATTGATGACCCCATGGTTGTATGGGATAAAGTTTTAAAAAATGCAGGCGCATCATTCTGCAGGGATAGTATTGATGAAAGGATAGTCAATGAAGTTAAAAAAGGAATATATCACTACGGAGATAAAGGTATTATCAATTCACAGAATCAGGTTGGGGGCTGGCCTGAATTAATATCTGAAGCGGCACCTGTGGATACTGACCATGACGGGATACCGGACTACTGGGAGAACAATAACAATCTAAATCCTCAGGATTATTCTGACCGTAACAATCATGATTTAAACAATGATTATACTAATATTGAATATTATTTAATTAAATTAGTTAGTGATTCTGATTAAACTAAAAATATATGAAATCTAATTTTATTCGAAAACGGTGGATATTTGTCTGTACTTTTCTTTTTATAGGATATTCACTGTTTGCACAGCAACTTGCCTTTCCGGGGGCCGAAGGTTTTGGTAAATATACCACTGGTGGAAGAGGCGGCAAAGTAATTGAAGTAACTAACCTGAATGATAATGGAGCAGGTAGCCTTAGGGCAGCAATTATTCAAAGCGGGCCAAGAACAGTGGTTTTTACAGTTTCAGGAACAATCTTTCTCAAATCGACCTTGACAATTAATAGCGGGTATATTACAATTGCAGGTCAAACCGCCCCTGGAGACGGTATTACCCTTGCAAATTATAATTTCAGGGTAAGTGCAGATAATGTAATCATTCGCTATATCAGATCACGCTTAGGTGATGATACAAGACAGGAGGCCGATGCTTTTACATGCACCGGCCAAAAAAATGTTATTGTCGATCATTGCTCCTTTAGCTGGAGTGTAGATGAAACGGCAAGCTGTTATGATAATGAGGATTTTACGTTGCAATGGTGTTTGATATCTGAAAGTCTTTACAATTCCGTACATTCCAAGGGAGCGCATGGATATGGAGGAATATGGGGTGGGAGCAAGGTTACTTTTCATCACAATCTATTTGCCCATCACTCAAGCAGAAATCCCAGATTTGACGGGGCCAGGGGAAAAGCAGCTCCCTGGGAAGAAATTGTGGACCATAGAAATAATGTTATTTATAACTGGGGAGGAAATAGTGCATATGGAGGTGAACCCAGCGAAATTGACGGTATAAAGGCAAATATTAATATGGTAAGAAATTATTATAAGGCAGGGCCTGCCACTAGTTCAGGAGAAAAACAATTCAGGATATTAGAACCCTATGATCAAAGCGGATATGATTACAGTTACTGGTATATAGATAGTAATTATGTCAGTGGCTATCCCGATGCTACTCAAGACAACTGGCTATATGGGGTGCAGGGTGTTTCTGCTTCTAACAAAGAAGAAATGAAAGTTACTGCCCCTTTTGAATTTGACATTTCGATTCAACATACGGCTGAAGAAGCATACACCGTAGTTATTGAGAATGCCGGAACAATATTGCCACGAAGAGATACATTAGACAAACGTATTATATGGGAGGTTATTAATGATACTGCTTTATACGGGGGAATATGGGGCGATAATACGGGAATTATCGATTCGCAGGAAGATGTTGGCGGATGGCCTGTATTGTTCGCAGCCCCTGCGCCACCTGATGGCGATCACGACGGTATGGCAGATAACTGGGAACTGCTTAATGGCCTTGATCCAGGAAATCCGAATGACAGGAACGGTGATACCGACACCGACGGATATACAAACCTGGAAGAATATCTTGCAGAAATTACTGAGTTCAGAGACTTTATCTACCCCCCGACCGATTTCAGTGTTGAGCTTATTGATATTACCGATATTATGCTTTCCTGGAAGGGTAATTCCGATATGGAGCAGGGTTATTATATTGAAAGAAGAACAACAGGTAGTTATAATATCATAGATACTGTTTTACAAAATACTAAAGCTTATATTGATAGCGGTTTGAACTACGAAACTAAGTATTACTACAGAATTAGAGCATTTAACGAAACAGACTCCTCTGTTTATTCAAAAATATTATCTGCTACCACACTTAGTGAAACAAGTCCGCCCCTTCCGGCAAGCAATCCTTTACCAGCCAATAGCCTTGAATATGTAAGGACATCTGCGGTTCTAGGCTGGAAAAAAGGAGTGGGGGCTACATCTCATCAACTATACCTGGGTGTTAATAATCCACCGGACTTTGCCTTAACTTTGTCAGATAACAGCTATAAACCTGATACACTATTGCCAGGAAATACTTATTACTGGCGTGTGGATGAAGTGAACGTTAATGATACAACACAGGGTGAGGTATGGAGTTTTACTACCCGCCCTTTATTACCCGATCAATTAGTTGGTCACTGGCAATTCGAAACAAGTTCATCAGCTGTAGACTCATCAGAATTTGGTAATCATGGAGAATATAATAATTTTATAGCAGCCTCATTTTTATGGAATGGCGCAATAAATAAGGCTCTGAGTTTTGATGGTTTGGATCAGTTTGTAAGAATTCCGCATAGTTTTGAATTCGATTTTGAAAGAGGTGACTTCTCTGTTGCATTCTGGTTATTACAGTTTTCATATCAGATTGAAGAAACAAAAGAATACAGTTATCTGATTAAAGGCTCTCGTTATGAAAATCCTTTACTCAACCGGTCAGGTAAAAGATATGAGATATATTATAAACCTCTCATTAATGCCCTGATATTTGAAATAGATGATAATGTAATTATGAGCAGCGTTGAGGCAGGTGAGGAATTCTATATTCGGGGTGAGTGGGTTCATCTGGCTGCAACAAGAGATACAAAATCCGGATTAATTAACCTTTATGCAAATGGAGATTTAATTGAATCGGCAGAGGACGGCAGCACTGACATTTCACAGGATGAAGACCTGTACTTCGGCTATAACATTGATAATGACATGTATTTAAAAGGTGCTTTAGATGATGTAAGGCTATATAATTATGCTTTGTCAGATAGTGAAATTGATTCATTATATAAGTCAGGTATTACTTCTGAAAATATTCCTGTCTATACCGATAATAATTATAAGTTGAGTATTTATCCCAATCCTGCAGGAAATGTTCTGTACTTAAAATACAATATAAAAAATGATAAAAACATTGCTGTAAATATTTGTTCTTTATCCGGACAGACCTTAAGATCAATAAAGATAAATAATCAGCCTGCTTCGGGAATTATGAAAATAGCTGTTGATGATCTTGAGACGGGAATTTATTTTGTCCGTTTTATTACTGATATGAAAATTAAGACTGAAAAGATTTGTATAAACCACTAAATATCTTAAAACGATGAATAAAATTTTATTATTAATTACTTTCTTGCTGGTAATAAGTATTTCATGTAAAAGAAATGCTGATAAATCAGGTGACAAGAATATGTCCGCAAGCATATCTGTTACAAATCCGTCAGAAGTACCTTATAAGGATGCCCTGGTTGAAATAGATATAAATAATCTGTTTACAGACAGTATCTCAGGGGCTGTTGATAGTTTTGTGCTGATTCTTGATACCATCTATCCTTTTCAGTTAAACGATAATAATAAGGATGGCAAGGCAGATAAGCTTTTATTTGTATGCAGTTTTCAACCTGGTGAAAAAAAGGTATTTACTTTTATGAAACCCGATAAATACGATGTTCCTGTCTTTAAAAAAAGAACCCAGGCTGAAATATCCGTGAAGGTGGGAGGTGAATGGAAGAACAGGAAATATACAGGAGGTACGTTTAAGGACATAAAATATCTGAGGGTTCCCCCTGAACATACCGATCATTCTTTTTATATCAGGTATGAAGGACCGGGATGGGAGTCAGACAGGGTTGGTTACAGGTTTTATCTTGACTGGAGAAACGCTGTAGATATATTTGGCAAAATGGTTGATACAATGGTCCTTCAGAATGTTGGTCAGGATGGCTTTGATTCATATCATGAACCTTCAGCTTGGGGTATGGATATTTTAAAGGTGGGGAATTCGCTTGGGTTGGGAAGTATTGGCATGTGGTATGATGATAAAGCTAACAGGGTAGCTGTTACAGATAGTGTTATATGTAAAATTGTTCAAAACGGACCTGTTCAATCAATAATAAAAACAAAATACTATGGATGGCAGGCAGGGAATATTAAAACTGATTTAAAATCTCTTCTTTCTATTCATGCCGGGAGCAGGATGACCAGACACCAGCTTTATTTAAGTGAAGCAGTGGATAATATATGTACGGGAATTATTAAGCTTGAAATGGCAGAAAAAATACTTCAGGAAGGTGCAAGCGGAAAATGGACTTACCTCGCTACATATGGTGAACAAAGTCTTGCTGATGACAACCTTGGAATGGCAATATTTTATAAATCTGAAAATTTAGTAAAATTGACTGAAGACGAGGAAAACCATGTTATAATATTAAAACCTGACAATAATGAACTGGAATATTATTTTGCAGCTGCATGGGAGAATGAAAAAGAAGGTATAAAAAATATCAATGAATTCAGGGAATACCTTGAAACGACAATAACCTTACTCAATAATCCGTTGCTGGTTAAGTAATATAAACATATGATTGCAAAAAATCATTTAATAAATAATGTAATTAAAATTTAATCGGATGAAAAGAATAAAAAATTTTCTCATTTTGACATTGGCGTTAATTATTGCGGGTTCATACTCATCTGCTCAGAACTGTAAGGCACCTGCCGATACACAAAATAAGAGTACTTTGGTAGTTGCCGATAGTCTGCCCTGGTCTCAAAAGATGGCAGAAACACTAATGGCAGACTATAAAGAGCTCTGGCATATAGAAAACAGGAACAAGCCGAAATGGAGTTATACACACGGACTGGTGTCCCTGGCTTACCTTAAATTATGGGAAAAAACAGGCGACAGCAGATATTTTAATTATGCAAAAGGATATGTCGATGCCCTTATTGATGAAAATGGCATCATTAGCGGATACAAAATGGATGATTTCAACATCGATAAAATAAACTCCGGTAAAGTTCTTTTTATTTTCTATAAGGAAACAGGAGATGAACGCTATAAAAAAGCTATGGACACCCTGAGAGAGCAATTAAGAAATCAGCCACGCACAGAATCGGGAGGCTTCTGGCATAAGAAAATATACCCCCATCAGATGTGGCTTGATGGTATTTATATGGGTGCTCCTTTTTATGCTCAATACGGACTGGAATATAATGAGCCTGAAAATTTTGATGATGTTGCCCATCAGATACTTTTAATTGAAGAAAAAACAAGGGATAATAAGACCGGATTGCTTTATCACGGATGGGACGAAAGCAAACAACAAAAATGGGCTGATCCGGTAACAGGTTGTTCCCCGAATTTCTGGGGTCGTGCAATGGGCTGGTATTCTATGGCCCTGGTGGATGTACTGGATTTTATCCCTGAAGATCATGCCCGCAGGGATGAAATTATTGCTGTTATGCAGCGGCTTGCAGAAGCAATGGTTAAAGTGCAGGATGAGGAAACAGGACTATGGTATCAGGTCCTTGATCAGGGCGAAAGGGAAGGTAACTACCTTGAAGGTTCGGTTTCCACTATGTTTTCTTATTCACTGTTAAAGGCCGTTAAAAAAGGCTATATTGATAAGTCATATCTTGAAAATGCATTTAAGGCTTATGAGGGTATTATTAATAATCTTATTAAAACGGAAAAGGATGGTAAGATAATTATCACTCCTGTTTGTGCGGTGGCCGGTCTGGGAGGTAACCCATACAGGGACGGAAGTTATGAATACTATATAAATGAGAGAAGAAGAGATAATGATCCTAAAGCTACAGGTCCCTTTATTATGGCAGGCATTCTTTATGATAAAATGAAAAAAAAGTCTTTGACAGATTAATTAACATACAGGTATTGGTAAATATGTACCCTGCCGAAAAGGTACTAATGATATGTTGTATTACCTGAAATTATTAAACCACTAGTCAGATGGGAATCAGATTAAAGCTATGCTCTATACTGCTTATAATTTCCCGCTTTATTACATTCTCCCAGGTATGGGACCCTGACCCTGGCAACGGATATTTTAAAAATCCTGTAATATTTGCCGATTACTCCGATCCTGATGTAATACGCGTTGGAGATGATTTCTATTTAGTTGCCTCCAGTTTCAATTGTGTTCCCGGACTGCCGGTACTGCATTCAAAAGATCTGGTAAACTGGACTATCACAGGGCATGTTTTTGACTTGCAGCAACCTTTTAAGGTATTTGATAAGCCTCAGCATGGGAAAGGATGCTGGGCCCCTGCTATACGATATCACAATGGTGAGTTTTATGTTTATTACGGCGATCCCGATTTTGGAATATATATGACAAAATCGAAAAATCCGGCAGGACCATGGGAACCATTGCTGCTGGTCAGGGAAGCTAAAGGATGGATCGACCCCTGCCCCTTCTGGGATGATAACGGAAACGCATATCTTGTTCATGCCTTTGCCGGCAGCCGGTCAGGAATAAAAAGCGTACTGGTAATAAATAAAATGAATCCCGAAGGCACACAGCTGCTTGATGATGGAGTACTGGTGTTTGACGGCCACGATAATCATCCGACAATAGAAGGACCCAAGATGTACAGGAGAAACGGATACTACTATATATTCGCTCCGGCCGGTGGAGTAACAAATGGCTGGCAGACAGTCCTTCGTTCAAAGGATATTTACGGACCCTATGAAGATAAGATTGTAATGGATCAGGGGGCTACATCTATAAACGGCCCTCATCAGGGAGCATGGGTAGAACTGTCTTCAGGAGAATCATGGTTTATTCACTTTCAGGACAGGGAAGCATATGGAAGGATTGTGCACCTGCAACCTATGGAATGGAAAGATGACTGGCCTGTAATAGGAATTGACAGTGACGGAGACGGCAAAGGAGAACCGGTAGCAACATACAGGAAACCTGATATAGGAAAAACTTTTCCAAAGGTTTCACCACAGGTATCGGATGAATTTGAAGATAGTGTAATCGGACTGCAGTGGCAGTGGCATGGTAACAATAAACCTGAATGGGCATTTCCTTTTGCCGGTAATGGATTTTTGAGATTATACTGTGTGCCGTTGCCTGAAGATTACATTAATATGTGGGATGTGCCCAATTTGCTTATGCAAAAGTTTCCTGCCCCCTGGTTTACTGCAACAACAAAACTTACTTTTCACAGCCTCCTGGCAGGTGAAAAATGCGGACTTATCATAATGGGAACAGATTATGCTTATCTCTCTTTAAAAAAGACAACCGGGAACCTTGAATTGTCACAGTCCGTTTGCTATAATGCCGATACCGGAGGCAGGGAAGAAGAGACAGCTAATATAAAGATTCAAAAAGATACAATATACCTGAGAGTGAAGGTCATGGAAGAGGCACAGTGTGATTTTTACTATAGTACTGACGGTGAAAATTATCTGCCCCTGGGGAACACTTTCACAGCAAAACCGGGAAAATGGATAGGTGCCAAACTGGGAATATTTGCTACCAGGGAAGGTATAACTAATGACTCAGGTTTTGCAGATTTTGACTGGTTCAGGATAGAATGATCGTTTGCTGATAATTTAAAAATCATTATTTACCTGATAAGATTCTAATAGATGAAACACATTTCCCTGTTGGTAATTTTATCTTTTTGTTGTACCGGACCTGTCTTATTAGGTCAGGGTTCTTCACTTGCCAGCTTTGCAACAGTTAAAAATGCGCCTGATGTTTCAGTACTTCCAGCTGATTCCGGTGCCGGACAGCCTTATCATGATATTCTGGTAGCAGCTGATGGCAGTGGCGACTATAGAACCATAACTGAGGCAATAAATGCTTTGCCAATGTTCAATTATGAAAGAACTGTAATTTTTATTAAGAATGGTGTATATAACGAGAAGATCAGAATCGAGCAGAACAATTTAACACTTCTGGGTGAAAGCCGTGACAGCACAATAATTTGCTTTAATCAGTTACGAACTGACTGGCAAAATAATAAAGATTATATAGGTCCCGCAGTTATAAACATTCATGCTGATGATATTATTCTTGAAAACCTTACTATTGAAAATACACAGCCGGAAACCGGCCCCCATGCATTCGCTGTTTATGGTACAGGCACACGGACAATAATTGTGAATTGTAATGTTTTAAGCAAGGGAGGTGATACCCTGTCACTGTGGAATTATAAAAGCGGCAAATACTATCATTCAAACTGTTACTTTAAGGGAAGTGTAGACTTTGTATGCCCGCGTGGATGGTGTTATATCAGGGATTCGAGGTTTTACGAATTAAAAAAAACAGCAGCCATCTGGCATGCAGGCATAGGAGACAGTAATCAGAAATTTGTTATCTGCAACTCTTACTTTGATGGTGTGGAAGGCTTTTACCTGGGGCGCCACCATTATGATGCCCAGTTCTTCCTGTTAAATTGCAATTTTTCTGAGAATATGGATGATATACCAATTTTCAGGGTATTATATGAAAAAGAACCCGGAAAGAACCGGCCGAATATATTTGGTGACCGTTATTATTATTATAATTGTCATAGAAAAGGTGGAGATTTCGGGTGGTTCAGCGATAATCTCCGGAACGCGGAAAGTTCACCCTTGCCCGAAGATATTACAGCTGAATGGACATTTAACGGACAGTGGGATCCGGAATCAAAACAGCAGCCTTATGTTAAATCCTTTACAATTGAATATAAATCGTTAATCCTTCATTTTAGTGAACTTATATCTGTAAAGGGTAACCTTACCATAAAAACTCACACCGGAAAGGTCCTTGGATATGAGACCGGCAGTGGCAGGGATGTAATTAAATTTACTTCCGGGGACTTTCTTACAAAGCTTGATTTTAATGAACATTTAATAATTGTCAACGGTTTCATATTACCTGTAAAAGCCACTGTTTATGAACGTGCTTTGAAAAAAGAAATAAACCTGGAAGCTAATGACTAATACATTAGTTAAAACAAAGTCTTGTATAATAAGTCTATTTCTACTTATATTCG
Source organism: uncultured Bacteroidales bacterium (assembly GCA_964521285.1). GTDB lineage: Bacteria > Bacteroidota > Bacteroidia > Bacteroidales > UBA10428. Next base: position 149,379 of record CAZFQS010000006.1, read on the forward strand.
TATATGATTGTGTTGCTCAGGATAATTCTGTTGTTAAGGGTAAAATTATAGATGCCGGCACCATGCTGCCGTTAACAGGGGCCACTATTATAGCTGATACCTTGCATGGGACAGTATCAGATTCTCAGGGCAATTATGTATTATTGTTAAAACCGGGGAGAACACAAATCAAATTCCAGTATATTGGTTATAAAACAGCCATTAAAACTGTAGATATGGCTGCAAATGACACCCTTGTTGTTGATGTCACAATGGTTACTGACATTACAATGCTTGATGAAATTGTTGTAACAGCCGGTAAATATGAACAAAAACTCTCTGATGTTACTGTATCACTTGATATCCTAAAACCGGCGAGGATCGCAGTCACAAATTCAACTTCAATGGAAATGATTATAAATCAAATGCCCGGCATTGATATATTGGACGGACAGGCAAGCATAAGAGGAGGAAGTGGCTATAGTTTTGGAGCCGGAAGCAGGGTCCTGGTATTAATCGATGATCTATCAATACTCTCTGCTGATGCAGGTGATGTAAAATGGTCATATTTACCTGTAGAAAATATTTCCCAGGTGGAAATAATAAAAGGGGCTTCTTCTGTTTTATATGGGTCATCGGCCTTAAATGGCGTCATAAACATCAGAACAGCATACCCTAAGAGTAAGCCCCAGACAAATATAAATATGTACAGTGGTATGTATCTGAATCCGAAGAGAAAGGAACTGATATGGTGGGAAAGTCAACCGGTATTTGCCGGGGGCAGTTTTTTTCATTCGGTTAGAAAGGGAAACCTGGGTATTGTTGTCGGAAGTTATTTATTTAGTAATCAGGGTTACAGGGAAAATGAAGATGATAAGAGGGCAAGATTTAATATGAACCTTGGATACAGGGATAAGAAGATAAGGGGATTATCTTACGGAGTAAATATGAATACTATGTATCAGGACAAAATTGACTTCCTTCTATGGCAGAATGCTGATTCAGGAGCTTACATGCAGAATTTGGCTGCAATCCCCAGGGTGCATGCATTTCGCTTAAATATTGATCCATATATTGAATATTCTGCTGAGAAGGGGACTAAGCATAGTATAAAAACAAGGTTTTTATTAATAAATAATGTTTTCAAGGATGAACCTGATAAAGATAATGAATCCGCGCAATACTTTGGAGAATATAAATTTCAAAGGACTTTTAAGGAAAGTATTGTCTGGAATACTGGATTGAGTATTACTTATTCGGATATATTAGCCAATTTATATGGTAACCATAATAGTCTGAATACAGCCATATATTCGCAGCTTGATATCAAAGCATTAAAAAATCTGAAATTATCAGCCGGCTTAAGGTGGGAAACCTACAAACTGGATTCAATATTTGAAGTATCCACTCCACTGTTCAGGACAGGATTAAACTATCAGCCAGCCAGGTATACTTTTCTCAGAGCTTCATACGGACAGGGTTACAGGTTTCCCTCCATTGCAGAAAAATATACTGCAACAAGCGTAAGCTCATTGAATATATTTCCCAACCCTGACCTGAAAACCGAAACAGGATGGAGTGCTGAGGTAGGTATTAAACAGAGCCTGCAGATAAAAAACTGGAAAGGATACCTGGATATTGCAGCATTTATAACAGAGTATAAGGATATGATTGAATACACATTCGGTGTATATAAACCTGATACAATACAATATGCCACACCTGAACATATTGGTTTTAAATCATTAAATATTGGTAATGCCCGTATATCAGGAATAGAAATTATACTGGCAGGAGAAGGAAAACTTTTTGGCATACCTGCAGTTTTCCATGCAGGATATAATTATAATTATCCGGTTGATTTGAATTATGACGAAAATGATACTACAAATTCATCAGAAAGCCGTATTTTAAAATACAGATTTCACCATTCGGCAAAAGCAGATGTTGAGTTCAGTTATAAGAGGTTTTCAGGAGGATTTAATATTATTTACAGGAGCTTTATGATAAATGTTGATCCCATATTTATTGACCCGCTTATTGGTAATATATTTTTACCGGGTTATCCCGAATACCGTGAAACACATGACAGGGGTTATATATTATGTGACGGCAGAATTTCATTTCAATTGTCAGCAAAATTTAAAATTGCTTTTATTGTTAAAAATATTTTTAATAAGGAATATATTGGAAGACCCGGGGATATTGGCCCCCCGCGGAACATAACATTAAAATTCTCAATGGATATGTGATGTCTCCCTTCCCGCTTAATCCTTAATCCTTACCTTGATTTAATCAGCCGCCGGCTGAGACTGGTTTCGTTATTCTTTATTGAATAAATATATATCCCGTTTATTAAGTTTTCACCTGTAAATTCAAAGTAATTTTCCCCTCTTTTAGCGATTATTTTTTCATTATAGACTAATTTCCCAAGAATATCAAAAACATAAAGTTCAACTTCTCCGGTTTTACCTGTAATAAATCCAATTCTGGTTTTGCTGTTAAATGGATTTGGCTCATTAATGATTTGGAATTCTTCTTCAAAAATATTCTTAATATTACTTGGGGAGTTTATTCTTATAAATACTGATGTATCATTAACCTGAGGTTCCCACATAATTGTATCGACTCCGAATAAAATATATGGCTGGACCTTTATAGCCAGGGAAAACAGACCTGTATCAGTTGGAGTCCCGCTAATCAATGAACAATATGCAGTATCAGGATAAAGATCTTCAGCATTAACCTCATATTCCAAACCCGGGGGTAAACTGTCAACACTGATAATTTGTATTTTTATTATTGTAACAGTAATGAGCTCAGAACTATAAGTTGATGGAGGCCATATTGTGACAGTCTGATTATATTCAACACCTACCTCTCCTTCAGGCAAAGTATCAGGACAAATCTCTCCGGGTAATAATTCATCAACACAGCCAATTGTATCAGGAGTACATTGCCCGCAAATCTCACAGAGATTTATTATGGGCAATAGCATTACGATGCATATGAATACTAAATTTTTCATTTTGGAGGTATTTATTTGTATTTATTGATGTTCAGCCCTCAGCAGGTCATTGACCGTTTTAACAGGATTAAAAGTGGAGATGGGTACTTCAATAAATATAGTGTTCCAGTCAGACATAGCGCCGTTCCACAAACCTGGTAATTCTAAAGCTTTTAATGGCCTTCCTCCTTTTGTCTTTTTTGAAATGAATCCTGTATTAGGATCGATGAATTGATGCAACTCAAATTTATTTCCTTTATAATCCTTTATTCCACAGACAATATCTACTGGATTAAAATGTGTTGAACTGCTTAATATGGCATTTTGTTCATAGTTATGGCCATCTATTTGCGATTTCTCGATAATCTGGAGTGATACGTCACCATTTAAATTTTTTACCCAGAAAGGGCCCCCTCCCGGTTCACCTTCATTTTTTACCATGCCGCAAACTCTCAAGGGCCTGTTTAATATTTTGGTGAGATATTTTACTGTGTTTTGCAGGTCTGAGTTAATTTTTTTATTATCACATAATATACACAACTCATTTTTTACAAAACCAATTATTTCGTCTGCCAGTGACTGTTGTATAGATGATGATGAATTGAGTAAATCAAGATAATTAAATATTTTTTCCTGGTATTCCAGCAAAGCTCCGGCCAATACTTTTTTGTATTTTACTGTGTTGATTTTTCTCTTGTCAGGTACTACATTGTCAATGTTTTTAATTAATATAATATCAGCATTTATTTCATTAAGGTTTTCAATTAGGGCTCCATGCCCCCCGGGCCTGAAAATTATAGTTCCGTCTTTAGCCCTGAAAGGTTCATTTTTAACATTAACAGATATGGTATCTGTTGAAGGTTTTTGAATTGAATATGAAATATCGTACTTTACATTATACTCTGATTCATATTTATCCTTTATTTTATCTGTTACTTGCTGAAAAAGAGATTTATGTTCAGGTGAAACTGTAAAATGGATCTTTACAGTGCCATCAGCATTCTTTGCGATCATGGCTCCTTCAACCATATGCTCCTCAACGGCAGTGCGGTTATTATTTCCATAAACATGAAATTTCAGCAGACCTTTGGGAAGACTTTCATAATTCAGGCCATCGGCATTGAACAGCGCATCCAGTATTACACATAGTTTATTCTGCCTTACAAGCTCATCTATGTTTTTATCATTATCCTGCAAGATGTTTTTTAAGTCGCTGTAGAAAGCAAACTTTTTAATATTTTTAAAGAATATACTTACCTGTTTATAGGCACTATTGTTTAATAAATTCGGATCATAGTTGCTGTTTTTATAAGCTGATCTGAATTCAAACAGCGCTTTGAACATTCTTGATGCAGCACCTGAAGCAGGAACAAATTTTAATTTAACGCGATCCTGTGCAGATTCATATTTATTAATATAATTTTTAATGGATTCCGGATCTAAAGGCTTAATGCCATTTTGTATTCTGGCAGCTTTAAATAATTTAACATAGGGAAAGCCTTTTTTAAATGTATTTATCTGTTCTGTAACTTTTTCAACACTAATCCCTTTTTCCTGAAAATGTATGATATCTGTTTTATTAAACATAGGGTACTTATTTATTATAATGGCTAATTTAGCAAATTAGCAAAATTTATGTTTAGTTTTAGCCAGTATCATATTAATTTTAATACTTAAAATTAACTCATATTTTTCACATATTTACAAATTTAACTCTTTAGTACGTATTTTACATACTATCCTAAAACTGTCAACACCATATTTCTTGGTCCCCCTGAATTTCTAAACTCACAAAAGTATATGCCCTGCCAGATTCCCAGGTTCAATCTGCGGTTGGTTATTGGAATTGTCAATGACTGCCCGAAAACCGAAGATTTCAGGTGAGAGGACATATCATCGGGGCCCTCGAGCGTATGAGTATAAATTGAGTTATTATCAGGTATAAGCTTATCTACAAATGACCGGAAGTCCACTCTTACTGAAGGATCGGCATTCTCATTTATAGCCAGTGCTGCAGTAGTATGTTTTACTAAAATATTAAGTAATCCCTTTTCGGGCAGTTCTTCTAAATTATCTTCTATAAGTCTGGTTATCAGGTGAAACCCCCGCCCGAATCCTCTTAATGTAATTTCTTTTTGAAATATCATAGTAGCCGGTTTTGATAATTAGATTTCAGTACTAAAATAAAATCTTTATATACTGGGTTTTTAGATATATATATACAAAAATACTTTAAAATCATTTTTATTTAAGTTATTTAAGTTTATTATTTTAACTATTTTTGGGACATTGGTTTATCTTCTATATTAGAAACCTCATATTTTTCTGAGTTTGATATTGATGAGAAAATATTTTACAATTCTGACCATTCAAATTCTTTTTGCTTTTGTTATTTGCGGTCAGGATAAGGATCTTGTTCAGCTGACCGGCAGAATTACAAATGAAGTATCTGAACCGTTGCCGTTTGCCCATGTTTTAATAATGAATAATTTCAGAGGAACTATCACCGATCGTGAAGGTAAATTTTCATTAGTCGTTGAAGTATATGATACTATTCTTTTTTCAACTGTAGGTTATAAGAGAAAGATATTAACTATTCCCGATACCCTTCCTAAACCTTTTCTGACAACTGACATCGTATTAGTGGAAGATACAATTCTCATTGCCGAAGTCAAAATATATCCCTGGAAGTCATATGAAGAATTCAAAAGGGCGCTGCTAAATCTTAAACTTCCCGATGATGACAATGAAAGGGCGAGGCGAAATATTGCCCTGATAAAAACTCAGATAATATTAGATAACGAACCAAACGCAAGAGAAAATTTTCAATATGTTATGGAACAGCAGTACAGGGAGACTTTTAGCCACGGAATGTATCCTTCATACCAGATATTTAATGCATTTGCATGGGCAAAATTTTTTCAGGCACTTAAACGAGGAGATTTTAAGCGTAATGCCGATCAAAAGGAGAAATAGCAAAAAAATCCTCACTAACACAATTTATTACCTCTGTTGAAGTTAATACACTCAATAACAGGATTATTATAATGAGTTCATCAAAAGGGATCATATTTTTAATCTTCTTTCTGTTCAATATTTACTGTGGTTATTCTCAGGAATATGGGATTCTTAAAGGCAGAATTACAGATGAAAAAGGTAATCCTGTTTTAGGCGCTGCAATTGTTGATGAAGCTAATAAATATGGGACAATAACCAATGAAAGAGGTTATTATGAGCTTAATGTACCTGCAAATAAAGATGTAACAGTCACCATTTCTTTTATAGGCTATGAGAAAATAAGTGTGCCGGTTAAAATTATGGCAGGTGATACCTATGAAGTTAATCGCAGTCTGGTTGCTAAAAGTGAAGAAATAGAAGAAGTATTAATTGAAAGTAAATTTGACAGAGGTAGTACTCTTGAGAGAATAGACATCAAATCTATTGAATATCTGCCAACAACTACAGGAGGTATTGAGACTATTTTAACTACGCTCGGCGCATCAATAAGAAGCGAATTTAGTTCACAATATTCGGTCAGGGGCGGGAATTTTGATGAGAACCTGGTATATGTTAATGATATTGAAATATACAGGCCCTTATTAGTAAAAGCAGGGCAACAGGAAGGGTTAAGTTTTATAAACTCGAGTATGGTTTCATCAATTCAGTTTTCTGAAGGGGGGTTTGATGCCCAGTATGGTGATAAAATGTCTTCAGTGCTTGATATAAAATACAGGAGGCCGGCCAGTTTTGGAGGTGGTTTCTCTGCCAGCCTGTTAGGAGGGTCGTTTCATATTGAAGGCTCTTCAAAAAATAACAGATTTACTCATATATCAGGACTAAGGTATAAATCGAATCAGTATCTTCTGCGTAATTTGCAGACAAAGGGAGACTACAAACCTTCATTTCTTGATTTTCAGACTTATCTTACTTATGATATAGGTAAATCATTTGAAATTAGTCTGCTTGGCAATATAGCCCAGAACAAATATAATGTAATACCTGAAACGAGGGAGACAGCTTTTGGTACTTACCAGCAAACTGTTAGTTTTAACATATATTATGATGGCCAGGAACTGGATAATTTTATAACCTATCTGGGAGCAATATCATTTGATTACCATCCAAGCAAAAATCTTTCCCTTAAGCTTATAGGCTCTGGATTTGCTACTTATGAGGACGTAACTTATGACATACAGGGTCAGTATTTAATAAACCTGCTTGACAATGTTGTCAGTTCGGAGACATTTGGAGACAGCATATTGAATTTAGGGGTAGGGACCTATTTGCAGCATGCCAGAAATTATCTGGATGCCTATGTTTATTCAATATCACATAAAGGGACTTATTATACTGACAATAATAATTTAAAATGGGGATTTAAATATCAAATTGAAGAAATATATGACAAAATAACGGAGTGGGATATGATTGATTCTGTTGGTTATTCCGTCCCCTATTCCGATACGGAGGTGCTGCTTGCAAGAAATACACGATCCGGAAATAATTTATTCTCTGAGAGAATTACTTCATTTGTGCAAAATACTTTTTATTTCCAGTCAGGGAGTTCGGATTTGTTTTTAAATACAGGGATAAGGGCCCATTACTGGACAATCAACAACCAGCTTGTAATAAGTCCTCGCGCAATTTTATCAGTAAATCCTAACTGGAGAAGGGATATACAATTTCATTTCGCAGCCGGGTATTATTATCAACCTCCCTTTTATAAGGAATTAAGAAATCCTGAGGGTGTTTTATACGAGGATATTAAGGCCCAAAAATCCATACATTATGTATTGGGAAGTGACTTTAATTTTACTGCATGGGACAGGCCATTTATATTTTCAACAGAGTTATACTATAAATACATGTTTAACCTGGTCCCATATAAAATAGATGATGTCGATATCCAGTACTTACCCCAGTATTTCGCCAGGGGGTATGCTGCTGGTATTGAATTTAAAATAAATGGTGAGTTTGTGAAAGATGCTCAATCCTGGGCAACATTGTCAATAATGCAGACTAAAGAAGATATATATAAGGATTACTACATTAAAGCTGATAAGACCGTTGTTTCTCCTGGTTATTATCCAAGGCCAACCAATCAGTTATTTAGTTTTGGCCTGTTTTTTCAGGATTATTTTCCGAATAATCCTGATTACAAGGTTCATTTAAGTTTTTTCTACGGAAGCAGGTTGCCTTACGGATCACCTGAATATAACAAACCTCATGAAGTATATGAAATGAAGTCCTATAAAAGAGTAGATTTAGGGATGTCAAAGTCATTGCTAAGAAATAAAATTTTGGATAATGAAGCAGGTTTACTTAAACGTTTTAAAAGTATATGGCTGAATGTAGAAATTTTTAATCTTCTGGGTATTCAGAATCAGATTTCCTATCAGTGGATCAGAACAATAAAGAACCAGTTTGGAATGCCAAATTTATTTGCAGTGCCGAATTATTTAACAGGACGGACATTTAATGTAAAGATTAATGCAAGGTTCTGATTTTTAACGATAATAACTCTTTCCCCATATATTATTATACACAATCTCGTTTAAGGGTTTCCTCAGACGAGTTGCCTTTTCTCTCTTAATAAGTTCCTGCGGAAAACCTTCATATGATTCTGCAAGATATCCGACAGCTATCATAGCAACAGGATCATAGTCATCTGGTATTTTAAGGGTATTTCTGGCTTTTTCATTATCATATCCTCCCATCTGATGAACAAATAGTCCCATAAATGTAGCCTGAATTATTAAATTGCTGACGGCAAGACCAACATCATGAAATGCATATTTATTCATTTTTTTGTTGTAGCTTGAAATTGTTTCCGCTATACTTAATATAAGAACCGGCACTGTTCCGGCCCAAAGTTTATTTCCGGGTGACAGGCAGTCGAATAATCGATTAAAATCATCTTTATCCTTTCTTTTTGCGAACATAAAACGCCATGGCTGTTGATTATGACTTGAAGGGGCCCATCTGGCAGCTTCAAATAATAACTCAAGTTTTTCATTTTCTACAGGCCTGTCTGAAAAAAGTACAGGACTGCGCCGTTTAAGTATTAGCTCATTTATCATGCTGTTACTGACTTATTTTAAAAAATATCAATCTCAACGACAGAATTCTCCTATTGTCATAAATAAATAATAATAGTTAATTTAAATATAACAATAAAAAAAACTTATAATTATTGCATTGATATGAATAAAAATTCAATACTTTTGCAAAAAAATACAATAATAAATTAAATTAATGAACTATGACAAGTCAAGATTACATGAACCTGGAAGAAAAGTACGGTGCACATAATTACCATCCGCTTCCAGTGGTCCTTGAAAAAGGAAAGGGTGTATTTGTATGGGATGTTGAGGGAAAGAAGTATTATGATTTCCTGTCAGCATATTCAGCGGTGAACCAGGGGCACAATCATCCCAAAATAATAAATGCACTGGTAAAGCAATCAAAAAAACTGGCACTTACTTCGAGGGCTTTTTATAATAACTGTCTTGGTGAATTTGAAGAATATATAACAAAGTTTTTCGGGTATGATAAAGTATTACCAATGAATACAGGTGCTGAAGGAGTTGAAACTGCATTAAAGCTTTGCAGGAAGTGGGCTTATGAAAAAAAAGGAATTCCCGAAAATAAGGCAAAGATCATCGTATGTGAAAATAATTTTCATGGAAGGACAATTACTATAATTTCTATATCGACAGACCCGGATTCGTACAAAGGTTACGGCCCATATACGCCGGGATTTGAAATTATTCCATATAATAATGTTGAGGCTTTGAAAAAGGAACTTGAGGATCCTAATGTGGCGGGTTTCCTGGTTGAACCAATTCAGGGTGAGGCAGGAGTATATGTCCCTGATGACGGATATATAAAGAAAGCCTATGATCTATGTAAGGGGAAAAATGTTTTGTTTATAGCAGACGAGATTCAGACAGGACTGGCCAGAACGGGTAAAATGATGGCATGTGATCATGATAGCGTGCATCCGGATATTTTAATTCTGGGCAAAGCTCTGTCAGGGGGTGTTTATCCTATTTCCGCGGCACTGGCTGATGACGATATAATGTTGTGTATTAAACCCGGAGAACACGGTTCAACATATGGTGGTAATCCCATTGCCTCAAAAGTGGGCATTGTTGCATTAGAAGTAATTAAAAATGAGAAACTTGCTGAAAACGCTGAAAAATTAGGTAAACTATTCAGAGAGGAATTGAAAAAGATTGAAGCAGAATTTGATATGGTGGAGATGGTACGTGGAAAAGGATTACTTAATGCAATGGTAATTAAACCAAAGGAAGGTAAAAAAGCATGGGATATTTGCCTTGCTTTAAAAGATAACGGATTAATAGCCAAGCCTACACACGATCATATAATCAGATTTGCTCCTCCGCTGGTAATAACTCAGAAACAGATATATGATTGTATTGAGATTATTCATAAATCTTTAAAACAATTTAGCTAATCACCTTACTCTTTAAACGCGTTAGCAGGCCTGGTTAAAATATTTTAGCCAGGCTTTTTAATTGAAAATTTTAGCTCAGCATTATTAAAATCCTATATATATTTATTTTAAGGTTAGAATTTTTTTACGGACTAAAATATTAAAACTGTTTTTTTCAGCATAGGGAAAATAATGTATCAGGAACTATATTTAACTATTCTCGTATAAATTAGATGATATTATATTTAGTATTAAATTAATTGAAAATTTATTCTTACATTTAATTAGTGGTTTTTACTAAATTATCATTATAATTCTTATGGGATATAAAGTTCTTGTAATCGATGATAATAAGGACAATAGAGATTTAGTTAAGAATATACTCATTTCCTCTGATAAAAATTATAAAATATTAACTGCAGCAAACAATAAAGAAGGCTATGAGGCTGCTGTTAATAATTTGCCTGACATTATTCTGCTGGATAATAGCATGCCTGGGAATGGCGGACTGAAAACACTTGAACTTATTCGTGCAAAAACAACAACTAAAGACATTCCCGTAATTTTAATTACTTCCTTTGATAAGCCTGAGAATCTTAAAGATATCTTTAAAATGGGCCATGTCGATTGTATAACCAAGCCCATAAATAATTTTGAATTACTTCTAAGGGTCAAAAAAACACTTGATTTTAAGGAATCTATTAAAAGCACAAATGAATTATTAAACAAGTATCAGACTGAAAAGGAGGAGATGGAAAAAAGAGCTATGATCCCTCATAGTCTGCAAAATTCTTTTATTTTAATCAATACAAATGGAGAACTTGAATGGGCAAATGACGGGTTTAGAAATCTGCACGGTTATAAACTGGATGAATTTAAGGACAGATTTGGCAGTACAATTTTTAGCCTGTGTAACCGGACAGATATTTTAAATCTGTTTAGCAAATGTGTAAAGGAGAAAGAACCAATCAATTATGTAAACAAAATAAAAACAAAGTCAGGAGAGGACAGGTGGCTGCAGACTTACATCTCCCCAAGGTTAAATCATAACGATAAAATTGATAAACTTATAGCTATTGAAACCGATATAACTCTTATGAAGAAAAAGGAGGAAGAGCTGAATCAGCAAAATAAGAGAATGACTTTAATCAAGGAGAACCTGGAGAAAGCAAATTCATTGCTTGAAGAACAGAAAAAAGAAATAAACATCCAAAAACAACTCATTGAAGAGGAACAGAATAAATCCGAGGATTTATTACTTAATATTTTACCATTTGAGATAGCCAGGCAGCTAAAAAGCAAAGGAAAGGCAGGTACCAGGCACTACAGCGTGGTAAGTGTTGTATTTGCGGATTTTAAGGGATTTTCAAAGATAAGTAAAGAGCTTGAGCCAAAAGATTTGGTAAACATCCTTGATACTTATTTTGCCAAATTTGATGAAATAATTGATAAGCATTACCTTGAAAAAATAAAAACAATAGGTGATGCTTATATGTTTGCCGGGGGATTACCCTTAAGAAATAAGAGTAATCCGTTTGATGCGGTTATTGCAGCCCTTGAAATTCAGAGTTATATGAATATCTTAAATGATTCAAAGGTTCTGAACAATCTGTCAGTTTGGGAATTAAGGCTTGGTATACATACAGGCCCTGTTGTGGCAGGTGTTGTTGGTAAGAAAAAATTTGCCTATGACATTTGGGGAGATACAGTAAACGTAGCAAGCAGGATGGAACAGACAGGGCATGCAGGCATGGTAAATATTTCAGGTCCGACTTATAAATATATTAAAGACTTCTTTGAATGTGATTACAGGGGGAAGATTGAGGCAAAGAATATTGGGAAAGTAGATATGTACTTTGTTAATCGCATAAAGGATGAATACTCGGAAGACATGCTGGGTTATATACCGAATAAAGAATTTATTAACATGATAAATAAGCTGTAGGGATTCTTATTTTTTATGCCTTAATTTCAATACCTCAACAACGTCCTCTATCCTGTAATTCCTGGCTGATAACAACACCAGCAGGTGATATATCAGGTCCGCGGCCTCATTTAAAAAGAAATTATCATTACTACCGGATGATTCAATAACCAGTTCTACGGCTTCTTCTCCGACTTTTCTGGCAATAACATTCAATCCTTTTTGAAATAATCCGGAAGTATAAGATCCTTCAGGCATTTCAACTTTTCTCTGATCTATCAGATTTTGCAAATAAACTAAAAAATTGATGGTTTCAGGATTATTTTTAGAACTCATTTTATAATTTATTGGTTAGTTATTTATCAAAACCTTACAGGTATATTCCTGTTTCTCAGGAATTGTTTTAATTGCGGAACAGATATCTCATTAAAGTGAAAAATACTTGCTGCCAGTCCGGCATCAGCTTTTCCGTAAGTAAACACTTCGGCAAAATGTTCCATAGTACCGGCTCCTCCTGACGCGATCACGGGAATAGACAGGGATTCTGATAATTTAGCCAGAGCCTCGCAGGCAAAACCATTCTTTGTGCCGTCATGGTTCATAGATGTAAAAAGAATTTCTCCTGCTCCTCTTTCTTCGGCTTCTTTTGCCCAGGAAAACAGTTCTTTATTGCTGGGAATTCTACCGCCATTAACAAAAACAGTCCATTTGTTATCCTTTAACTGTGCATCTATTGCCACAACAACAAACTGGCTTCCGAAATTTTCTGCAATCTGATTGATTAATTCAGGTGTTTTCACTGCAGAAGTATTTATTGATAACTTATCGGCTCCTGCATTTAACAGTGTGTCGGCATCGCCAAGTTCATTAATACCTCCTCCGACAGTAAAAGGTATATCCAGGTACATTGATATTTCCCTGACCAGCCTGGCGAATAGCTTCCTGTTTTCATGGCTTGCGGTAATATCCAAATATACCAGTTCATCAGCACCTGCATCAGAATATTTTGATCCCATCGCTACAGGATCACCAACTTCCTGAATATTTAAAAAGTTTATTCCCTTTACAACTTTTCCGTCTCTTATATCCAGGCAGGGTATTATTCTCTTGGCAAGCATTTGTTTTTCCGTGTTTAAGTCAACTGTTTCTTTTAACAAGCAATTTTCCCTGCTATTTTTAACAGGGGACAGGGGTGGTATTCTTATTATTTATCATTCAGAACAAATTTACTTAATTCTTCAAGGCTTATCATTCCTTCATAAATAGCTTTCCCTAAAATAACACCATACAGGTTTAAGTTATTTAGTTCTTGAATCTCTGTAATATGTGTTATTCCTCCACTGGCAATTATATTTAATTCAGGAAATTTTTCTTTTAAGTCTTTGTAAAGGTTGATGGAGGATCCCATCAGCATGCCATCTTTTGAAATATCTGTGCATAGTATATATTTGACGCCAGCTTCCTGGTTATCCTTTATAAAATCAAACAAGTGAACATCGGTTAAACTTGTCCATCCGCTTATTGCAAGTTTATCATCTTTTACATCTGCTCCGGCGATAATTCTGTGGCTTCCATATTTGTTCAGCCATGACCTGAATGTCGAAGGTTCTATTACAGCTATGCTGCCTATAGTTGCAAATGAAGCACCACTTGAAAATACCTTTGCCAGGTCATCTTCAGTTTTTATTCCTCCTCCGAAATCAATTACCAGATTCGTCTCTGATGCTATCTTTTCCAGTATTTTAAGATTTATAACTTTTTTTGCTTTGGCACCTTCGAGGTCAACTATATGCAGTCGTTTGAGACCTGCATCCTCAAATATTTTAGCCACTTCGAGAGGATTCTCGTCATATATTATCTGGGTGGAGTATTCACCCTGCTGTAATCGGACACATTTTCCTTCAATGATGTCAATTGCCGGTATAATTTCTATCATAGCCTTATAAAGTTTTCAAGTATTTTTGCTCCTGCCTTACCGCTTTTTTCAGGATGGAACTGGGTAGCATAAAAATTATCCTTATATAAAGCTGCACTAAAAGGCAGAATATAATCACATTGAGCTGCCGTATCTTTTCCTAATGTGACATAATAACTATGTACAAAATATACATATTTATTTTCAAGTGTTGAATCAAATATTCGGTTTTTCAGATTATATATATTATTCCATCCCATCTGAGGAACTTTGGTAATATTTTCCATTCCCGGCTCAGGGACAAATTTTTTTACTTTTTCATCAAAAATACCTATACAATCGGTATTTCTTTCTTCAGAGTGTTTGCATAACAATTGCATACCCAGGCAAATTCCAAGCAATGGTTGTTTCAGTTCTTTAATAAGTATATCCAGTTTGTTCTTTTTAAGGTACTGCATTGTTGTGCTGGCTTCTCCCACCCCCGGAAATATAACCCTGTCAGCTGACAATATTTTCCCGTGGTCATTTGTTATTTCAGCACTTACTCCTAATCTTCGCAGTGCATAATCAACCGATTTTATATTTCCGGCATTATATTTTATTATAACAATATTCATTTATATTTTGTTCTACTATAGTGTTCCTTTTGTTGTTGGTATTTCCCTGTTAAAGGCATTCCGTTTTATTGCCATTTTTATTGCTTTGGCAAATGCCTTGAAAATAGCTTCAATTTTATGGTGTTCATTTTTACCTTCAGCCCTTAAATTAAGATTACATCTTGCGGCATCTGAGAATGACTTAAAAAAGTGGTAAAACATCTCTGTGGGCATCTCTCCGATCTTTTCCCTTGAAAATTCAACATTCCATACCAGCCAGCTTCTCCCTGCAAAATCAATTACTGCCTGTGCCAGCGAATCATCCATGGGCAGGACAAATCCATATCTTTCAATTCCAGCTTTGTCCCCCAGTGCCTTATTAATTGCTTCTCCCAGGGCAATGGCTGTATCCTCAATAGTATGGTGTTCATCAACTTCCAGGTCTCCTTTAACTGCCAAATTTAAATCTATATTTGCATGTTTTGGTATTTGCTCAAGAATATGATCAAAAAATCCCAGGCCGGTTTCAATATCTGACCTGCCTGAACCATCCAGGTTTATTTCAATCGTTATATCTGTTTCACCTGTCTTCCTGTGAACTTTAACTGAGCGTTGTCCCAGAGCCACCAACTCATAGATCTTATCCCAGTCATTTGTAATAAGCGAACAATTTTTTTCAAGTCCGCTTTTTTTTATCTTATCCCATTCATCCTTATCAGAGAAAAGTATTCCTTTTGTTCCAAGGTTTTTAGCCATTTCAATATCAGTAAGCCTGTCTCCTATAACATATGAATTCTGCAGATCATAATCACCGGTAGTATATTTTTTAAGCAAACCTGTTTTTGGTTTTCTTGTTGCGGCATTATCATAGGGAAAGGACTTATCAATCAGAACATCATCAAATACAATACCCTCATTTTCGAATGCTTTTATCATCTTGTTTTGTACAAGCCAGAATGTATCTTCAGGAAAAGAATCAGTTCCCAGTCCGTCCTGGTTTGTTACAATTACCAGCTTATAGTCAAGATTTTGTTTAATTAAAAACAGGTTTCTGAATACTTTTGGTATAAACTCAAGTTTTTCCAAAGAATCAACCTGCTCATCCGGTGACTCTTTTATAAGTGTTCCGTCTCTGTCAATAAATAGTACTTTTCTCATTATTTTGATAATATCTGTATATATTCTTTTAATGCATCCATGAGCATGATATTTTCATCTTCTGTTCCAACTGTAATTCTAAGGCATCCTTCACAAAGAATAATATTCGACCTGTCTCTTACAATTATTTTTTTATCGACCAGGTAATCATATAGTTCTTTTGCTGAATTAACTTTAACCAGGAGAAAGTTGGCGTCAGATGGATACACTCTATTTACAACAGGAAGTATATTTAACTCCTTAACCAGGTTGTCTCTTGACTTTAATATCCTGTCTATCCAGTTATTTTTGGATTTGTTATCCTTAAGTTCCTTATTGGCTGTTTCCAGGGTCAGGCTGCTAATATTATAGGGATACTTAATCTTATTTAGAACATTTATGATTTCATAAGAAGCAAATGCCATTCCTAACCTTATACCTGCCAGTCCCCAGGCCTTGCTGAAAGTCTGCAGAATAACCAGATTTTTATATTCGTTAAGTATAGATAACAGGCTGCCTTTCATTGAGAAATCAATATATGCTTCATCAACGACTACAATTCCGTTAAAATTTTTTAAGATAGTTATTATGTCCTTCTTATTAAAGCTGTTGGCAGTAGGATTATTTGGAGAGCATAAGAAGATGAGTTTTGTATTATTATCTGCTGCCTTTAAAATTCCTTTGGTATCTAACTGGAAGTCACCGGTTAGTAAAACCGTAATAAATTTCACACCATTTATATCGGCCAGGACCTTATACATACCGTAGGACGGTTCAACTGACACTATATTATCGATGCGTGGTTCACAAAAAGCCCGTATCAGAAGATCGATTGATTCATCGCTGCCATTGCCAAGAAATATGCTCCCGGGTTTGATCCCTTTAATAGCGGAGATTTTTTCTTTTACCTCCACCTGCAAAGGATCAGGATACCTGTTATATGAGTTGTCATACGGATTTTCATTTGCGTCCAGAAAGACAGCTTCTTTCCCTGTATATTCATCCCTTGCCGATGAATAGGGTTTAAGATTTTTTATATTCTCCCTCAATATTTTGTCTAAAGAAAACATTTACTAGTTCAAGGTTTAAAGTTTAAAGTTTATTCTGTAAAAAAATTAAAAGCTACGAGCAACAAGAAACCAGTGACTAACAACTTAAATATATTTCTTTGCAAAAATATATATTTTTCCGGGTTTCAGGTTTAATGTTTGGTGTTCTTTGTAAACAGTCTCCAGGGTGTCAGTGCTCATAATTGTTAAATTACTGTAAATCAGACGTTTCCATATTAAGGGCGCTATCCCAATGGCTGTCCCCTTTAACTCTGTTAAGAAAAATAATAACTATTTAATCTTAGTATTTTATTTTTTACTAACTTAACATTGGATTTTAAATCAACCTGGGGAAAATATGTTTAATTAAAAACTTAATAAAATGAAAAAAGCACATGTAATTATAGGATTATTATTTTTAGCAATGCTCACCATAGTTGTGGGGTGCGGGGATGAAAATGCTGTCGGCCCGTCACTTTCACTTTATGGAGGTACTAATATTGATAGTGACGGAACAGTAGTACCGGGTGCTGTTTTATCATTTGGGTGGCATGCCCAGAGCGGTGATGCAAAACTGGAATCAATGACAATTTCCAGGGATGGTGTTGCTTTGGTAGGCTGGAATGAAAAAGAAATTCCAAACAGCGAAAATGAAAATTACACTGATACGGCATTAGTGGAAGCACCCCTTAATGAAGGTGCTTATAATTATGCACTCATGGTAACCGATAAAGATGGGCTTACAGCAAGCCAGTCAGTTGTAATTACTGTTGATGCTTCATTAGCAGGCGGCCCTATAGATACCTATACAGCTGTTCTTATGGGGGCACAATCAAATCTGGATGTAGGTAGTTTTCTTGACGCACAGACAGGAACAGTTTATTTAATTGGTCCGGCAACCTCAAATCAATCATCAATAGATATTGTTTATTATTATGGCTCACAGAACCTTGCCACTTTAACCGCTCCTGATGATGCTACTGTTGGTGGAGGTGCCGGCAACTTAGCACTTTGTGCAAGCTGGACGACTAAGAATGGAACAAGATTTGGAACTGCTTCGGTTACTGCTGCTGAATTTGAAAATATATCAAACGATATTCAAATATTGGCTCAGACCGGAATAAGTAATTCCAAAAAGACTCAACTGGCAGTAGGTAATGTCTTATCTTTCTTAACTGTTAACGGGAAAAAAGGTTTAATCAAAGTAAGTGCAATAACTACCGGCGATACAGGTAGTATAACTATTGATGTCAAGATACAGGAATAAAACAATTATGTCAATATCTTAAGCCGCTTCGATTCCGGAGCGGCTTTTTAATTTAAAATATCTATATATGACGGAGTATCTTAAACATAGACTTCAAAATATGCTTTTTATTATTTGGCTTGTTACATGTTTTATTAGTTGTACAAAATATGCGGATAATAGTTATGACCTCTGGCTTAAATATAAGAAAATTGGTGATGTTGCCGTGCTTAAAGAATACAGGCAGTACATATCATATGTCAGTATAAAGGGAGATTCCGGAACTATGAAAGTTATCCGGGAGGAGGCAGAGAGGGGCTTTTCCGGATTATTGGGGCGAAATATACCTGTAACAGATACAATCTTAAGTAACGGTACTTTAATAATTGGCACTCCGGCGGAATCCGGAATTATAAGAAACCTCAATATTTCCTCTGTACTTGACACCCTGGGCATAGAGGGTTTTCTTATAAAGACGGCAGAAATAAACGGGTATAAAGCTCTGCTGGTAGCAGCTAATGAAGAAATTGGACTGCTATACGGTACGTTCCATTTGTTAAGGATTATGCAAACACAAAACAGCCTGAAAAATATAAATATAGCCTCAAAACCAAAAATCCGGTACAGATTGTTAAATCACTGGGATAATCTTGACAGGAAAGTGGAAAGGGGGTATGCAGGAAAATCATTATGGAAATGGGACGAGTTGCCTGACAAGACAGACCTCCGGTACAGGGATTATGCCTGTGCCTGTGCATCAATAGGTATTAACGGAACAGTTATTAATAATGTTAACGCGACTCCCGAAATACTTAAGCCAGAATATATAAGGAAGATAGCCGCGCTGGCTGATGTATTCAGACCCTTTGGAATAAAGCTGTACCTGTCGATAAATTTTTCTTCCCCTTTAAAACCTTTAGCTGTTATAAACAGGAGGCGGGGAGGTATTGGCAATCTCGACACGGCAGACCCGTTAAATCCTGAAGTCAGATTATGGTGGAAGGAAAAAGTCAGGGAGATTTATAAACATATACCCGATTTTGGAGGATTCCTGGTAAAAGCAAACTCCGAAGGTATGCCAGGGCCGCAGGATTTCGGGAGAACACATGCTGACGGGGCAAATATGCTGGCTGAAGCCCTGGAACCCTATAACGGAATTGTTATGTGGCGTGCCTTTGTTTATGAACCTGATGTTGATCCTGACCGTGCAAAACGTTCCTATAAAGAATTTGTTCCCCTTGATGGCAGGTTTCATACTAATGTCTTTGTCCAGGCTAAAAACGGACCGGTAGATTTCCAGCCACGGGAACCTGTTCAGCCTTTGTTCGGGGCAATGCCTAATACTCCGCTCATGATGGAACTGCAAATAACCCAGGAATATTTAGGGCATTCAAAGCATTTGGTTTATCTGGCACCCATGTGGAAAGAATATTTTCAGTTTGAAACATATGCTCATGGGAAAGGCTCAAATGTTGCAAGAATCATTGACGGGAGCTTGTATAATTATCAGATGACAGGAATAGCGGGAGTGGCAAACACAGGAGATGACCAGAACTGGTGCGGGCATTTCTTTGCCCAGGCAAACTGGTATACTTTTGGCCGACTGGCATGGGACCATTCGCTAACTGCTGAAGATATTGCAGAAGAATGGATACGTATGTCAATAAGCAATAAAGATGATATTGTTGAAATAATAAAATCAATGATGATGGGTTCATGGGAAGCCTGTGTTAATTATATGACACCACTCGGACTGCATCATATTATGCAGGAAGGATTTCATTACGGTCCGCAACCTGACCATTCAAGGGGCAGGTTGGATTGGACCTCTGTATATTACCATCGTGCCGATAGCATGGGAATAGGGTTTGACAGGAGTTCATCAGGAAGCAATGCTACGGGCCAGTACTTTTCTCCTTTAAGGGAGGAATTTGATAATATAAGCACCTGCCCTGAGAAATACCTTCTCTGGTTTCACCATGTAAGCTGGGACCATAAACTCAGGTCAGGAATGACATTGTGGGAAGAGCTATGTTACAGGTATTTTAAAGGAGTGGATTACGTAAGAGACATGATTGCCAAATGGGATGAACTTGAAGGAAGCATAAATAATGATATCTATATACACGTAAAAAACAAACTTCGGGTACAGGAAAAAGATGCTGAGATCTGGAGAGATACCTGTATTCAATATTTCCAAAAATTCAGCAAAAAAGAAGTACCGGATTTCTGATTTAGGATTAACGATTGTTGAAATAAAAATGGTTTAATTACTTGTTTATTATTATCTGAAAAAAGTATTTTTTTTATTAAATTGACAAAAAATAAGCACAAATTACAGAGAACTTACATATCTTATTAATAATAATATTATTAACTTATTATTATTTAATTTAAACTAAGAACAATGAATAATATAGAGGATCATAAAAAACCTGATAGCAAAATAAAATTATTGTTTAAGCGATTAGATCCCGGGAAATATAGTATAAAGAATAAACTTCAGTTGTTGGTATTTGCTGTTGTTTTTGGTACAATACTTTTGATAAGTATATTCGGACTGGTATACCATAAAAGTGTCATTTATAAAAGTTCATTAGATAAACTTACATCAATACAGGAATATAACAAAAAACATATAGAGTCATATTTTTCACAGATAGGGAACCAGATAAAATTGTTATCTGACAACAAAGTTGTAATAAATGCATTACAGGAATTTAAGGATGCTTACAGAGCTGTTGAAAATGATAATTATTATACTTCTTCTGCCGCGAGTATTGAAGATGTTTCAACCCTGCTGTCTAACTATTATGAAACAGAATACATTGAAGTTATCAACGATAAATTAGATGTTGAACTGGATGCGGGAAACTTTATCCCTGACAATAATAATTCCAAAATCCTTCAGTTTCTTTATATTGCAAACAATAATAAGCCTGCTAAACTAAAATACCAGTTAAACAGAGCAGAGGACGGGACTGTCTACAGTGATATTCATAATATGTATCACTCATTCTTCAGAGACTGGCTAACTAAATTTAAATACGATGATATTTACCTTGTTGATAATAAGTCAGGAGATATTATTTATTCAGTAAGTAAGAAGTTGGATTTTGCCACAAACCTGCTTTCAGGGCCTTATAGCAAAAGTAATCTTTCAGAGGCATATAAATCTGCAGCAGGGGCAATTAATTCGGGCTATACAATCACTGTAGATTTTGAAAATTACTATCCGTCTCTTCTGGAACCTTCTTTATTCATTGCCTCTCCGATATTTGATAATTCAGAGAAAATTGGTGTTTTGATATTCCAGGTATCAACAAAAACTATAGATGATTTATTAAATGTAAAAAAGCTTAAAGATGATGTTGAGTCTTTTAACGGTGTTCAGTCTCTAATAATTGGTGATGACAGGTATTTAAGAAATAATGACCTGAGACTGATCACAGATAAGGATGAATACTTAAGAACATTAAAAAAGGCAAGAGTAAATACAGGAGTTGTCAATAAAATTGAAAAATTTTCCACTACAGCTCTTATTCAGTCCGTGGGTAAAGAACTATTTTCAAATGGCAATGACGGTTATTCCGGCCAGGGAAAATACAAGGATATTTCAAAAACAGGGTTTTTATGTACTTATACCCCTCTAAATATACAAGACTTGAGTTGGATTCTGATAACACAGGCAAATACCAGGGATTTGTTTAAATCAGTGAGAACTATAATCTACCTGTTAATTGTAATCAGCATAGTCATAATAATATTTTCCCTGCTGGCCGGAGGCTCATTTAGTAAAAGGCTTTCAGGCCGGATAAATAATATTAATAAATCCCTGATTACACTATCAAAAGGTGAGACTTTCAGCGACCTTATAAACTCACAGTTTGATGAACTGGGAAATACAGTAGAGTATTTAAATAATCTTATGCACAGAATTAATGAGGCTTCAGATTTTGCTACAAATCTCGGGGAGGGGAAATTTGATTATGAATTTAGTTCTTATAGCGAGAATGATAAATTGGGTTTATCACTTGAAAAAATGAAAAACAGCCTGTTAAATGCACGCGATGAAGAAGAAAAGAGGAAAAAAGAAGATGAGATTAGAAACTGGACAACTGATGGTATTGCCAGGTTTAATGATATTCTCAGAACAGACAACGATAATATTGAAAAACTTTCATATAATTTAATTAAGAATTTAATTGATTATTTATCTGCTAACCAGGGAGGCTTCTTCCTTCTTGAAGGGGAAGAAAACCAGGAAAAACAATTAAATCTTGTTGCTTCTTATGCCTATGACAGGAGGAAATACCTGAAGAAACAGATAAAAATTGGTGAGGGTCTTGCAGGTACAAGTGTTCTGGAAAAGAAGACTATCTTCCTGAAGGATATTCCTGAGGATTATGCTGAGATTACTTCAGGACTCGGGGGAAGTCATCCACGCAGTGTATTGATTGTACCACTGAATCTGGATGATGAAGTTTTGGGAATTATTGAATTAGCCTCGTTTAATATATTTAAGCAGCATGAAATTGAATTTGTAGAACAGCTTGCATTAAGCATTGCTTCAACTATGGTAACAGTAAAATTGAATGTCAGGACCGCCCAGCTGTTAAAGGAATCGAATAAACGTACTGAGGATCTGGCCCAGCAGGAAGAAGAAATGCGCCAGAATCTTGAGGAAATGCAGGCTACACAGGATGAATTAAGAAGAGTCAAAGAAGAGGAAAAGAAGGCGACAGAAAAGCACAGAAAGGAACAGGAAGAACTTATGAATAAACTAAAGTTGCAGAATGAAGAACTTAACAAGATTCAGGTTGACATGTTAAAAGAAACAGCCCTGTTAAATAATCTGATGAACTTTAGTCCGGATTATATCTATTTTAAAGACAAACAGAGCAAGTTTATAAGAATCAGTAAAACTATGGCCAAGTCTTTTGGCTTCAAAAAACCTGAAGACGCAGTAGGCAAGAGCGATTTTGACCTGTTTACCGATGAACATGCCAGGCCGGCATTTAATGATGAAATGGAAATTATTAAAACCGGTAAACCTATAGTCGATAAAATAGAAAAAGAGACCAGGAGTGATGGCACAGTTACCTGGGTTACCACAACAAAAATGCCCCTTGTAAATGAATTGGGTGAGACTATAGGAACATTTGGGATATCATCGGATGTAACTCATATCAAAGAGCTTGAAATCAAGGCAAGTGAAGTTGAGGCAGAAAGCCAGAAACTGCAAGAGGACCTTTTAAAAGAAACAGCCCTGTTAAATAATCTGATGAGCTTTAGTCCGGATCATATATATTTCAAAGACAAACACAGCAAGTTTATAAGAATCAGTAAAACCATGGCCAAGTCTTTTGGCTTTAAAAAACCTGAAGACGCAGCAGGTAAAAGCGATTTTGACTTATTTACAGATGAACATGCCAGGCCGGCATTTCGTGATGAGATGAAAATTATTAAAACCGGAAGACCAATAGTTAATAAGATAGAAAAAGAAACCAGGAGTGATGGCAGAATTACATGGGTTACCACTACAAAGATGCCTCTGGTCGATAAAAAAGGTAAGACAATAGGGACATTTGGTGTATCATCTGATATAACTAAAATTAAAAACCTTGAAATCAGAGCCGGTGAAGTTGAGGCAAAAAGTAAGAAGCTCCAGGAAGAGCTGAAAAAGGCAACTGCAATGTTAAACAAACTTAAAAAGGGTAAAAAGTAAATAATTCATCAATAACTGTCACAAAAGGATTATTTTTTTATTTTTGCAGCCTGTTTAAATACCGGCTCCGTAGCTCAGTTGGATAGAGCAACGGCCTTCTAAGCCGTGGGTCGTGGGTTCGAATCCCGCCGGAGTCACAAATGGTTGAGTAGACTCACAAGATGCAGGAAATATTTCAGTAGGCTTAGCAATTAACATTACAAAGGGATTTATTCTTTTAAGAGTACCATTAAAACTCAAAAAGAGTTTTAACCGGATATTATAAGGTAAATATTTGTTTAATATGATAATAAGTGCAAGCAGGCGGACTGATATTCCTTCTTTTTACGGGGAATGGTTTATCAACAGAATTAATAAGGGATTCCTGTTTGTCAGAAATCCATTCAACAATACTGTTGTATACAGGATAGATATTAATCCTGATATCGTTGATTGTATAGTATTCTGGACAAAAGATCCAAAATCATTTTTGGATAAATTGCAATTCCTCAATCAATATAACTATTATTTCCTTTTCACTGTAACTCCCTATAATACAACCCTGGAAAAACATCTGCCTGACAAAAAAGAAATAATCAATACTTTCAGAATATTATCTGGCAAGTTAGGCAAGGAGAAAGTAATATGGAGATATGATCCTGTTATTTATACCAACAAAATTAGTATGGATTATCATCTGAAGCACTTTGAATACCTGGTAAAAGAATTGTCAGGGCATACCAGCAAATGCATTATTAGCTTTATTCATATGTATAACAAATGCCAGAGAAATCTTAAGGGTACTAATGCCAGGGAAGTTACAGCAGATGAAATGTTTGCTATATCAAAGAATATGGTTCAGATAGCGAATAAGTTTAATATAAAAATAGAATCATGCGCCCTTAAAACGGATTTATCAGCTTATGGGATAAATCCCGGGAGCTGCATTGATAAAACATTAATTGAAAAAATTACCGGAAGGCATTTAAACATAGCCAAAGACAAAAATCAGAGAAAAGAATGCAATTGTTTTGAGAGCATTGATATTGGTGTTTATAATACATGTTTGCATAACTGCCTGTATTGCTATGCTAACTATAATTTTGAAACAGTAATGCAAAATTTCAGACAGCACGATCCTGAATCCCCATTCTTAATTGGAGGATCAACTGATAAAGATACTTTTCACGACAGGAAACAGGAATCATTAATAACTAATGATATACAAATGTTTTCATGAATTGTATAACAACACATAGAAAAAATAATCTGGTGTCTAATATAAATTAATTTTAGTCTATGATAATAAGGTTACCAAGACCAATATCCTTTGGATTTATACTTTCATATAAGTGTTCAGCTGCCTGCAAGCACTGCATGTACGCCTGCAGTCCGAAATGGAGTGATGAATGGATTTCGAATGAAAATTTATATAAAATACTAACTCAAATGGCCGGTATAATTGAGCCGTCTCCATATGGGCCCGACAACATAAATTTAAATTACGGATTACATTTTACAGGAGGTGAGCCCTTTTTAAATTTCGACTTGCTTTGTGAAGCAGTGGAAATGGCAGAGGAATTAAACATACCTTCAACATTTGTTGAGACTAACTGTTTCTGGGCGGTCAACGATAAGTCAACCCGGGAGAAATTATCAATTTTAAAAAACAAAGGTTTAAAAGGGATACTGATTTCGGTCAATCCTTTTTTTCTTGAGTATATACCTTTTGAAAGAACAGAAAGGACAGTCAAATACGGATATGAGTTATTTGGCCAGAATCTTATAGTATATCAGCACGAATATTACAAGCGATTCAGAAGTCTTGATATAAGCAAGAAAATGTCTTTTAATGATTTTCTGGATTTAGAGGGCAGGAGAGACTTTGCCAGGAATACGGAATTCTTTATATCAGGACGCGCGCCCTATAAAATTCAGAATTACAACATATATCTGAAATATCCGGCAAAACGTTTTTTTAATCAGGTTTGCAGTCCGCCTTTTATTCGCAGCTGGCATAATCATGTGGATAATTATGAAAATTTTGTACCTGGCTACTGCGGAGGAATATCACTGGGTAGCTTTTATGATCTGGATAAGTATATAAAAGATGGTATAGAACTGGATGAGCATCCTGTATTAAAATATATTATAAGTGATAATTTTGAAGGATTATTATCATTTGCAAAAGATTATGGATATAAAGAAGTTAAAGGCGGTTATTTATCAAAGTGCCATCTGTGTGTGGATATCAGGAAGCATTTAGTAGCTAAGGGAAACTTCAGCGAACTGGAACCCAAGGAATTCTACCAGCATCTGGACGATTGAAAAGGGGCAGCGCCCTTAAATGATTTAAGATTAACGATTTACGATTTTACATCTGGCCACTTAAAAACTTTTACTATTTTGTTACTTAAATCCTCAAACTCTCTCCTATCCCGTTAATTTACAAATATTTATATCTAAACTGAACTTTTGGGAACAGAAAGTAAGTTAGATGCAACATTTTGATGCTGTTAAGATCATAGCTTCTACTTGTCTGACTATTAAAAGTTAAGAAAGGAACAAACGTTCTCAAACGCTCAAACTACAAACAACATATAATCTTTTATTAAGAGCTGGGCCTTATTCATTTTTATGAAACAACAAAATATTTAATTATAAATGCAAGAATTAAGTACGATTGTCTTTTAAAGTACTAACAACACTTTTATTGTTAAAGGTTTTCATTGTTTATTTCAGCAATTTCCCTTATTAACTGCTCAATTACTTCCGCTCCCTCGTCCAATGATTCATATGTTAAAACACTTTCAATACCCTCTGTTAAATCTTTATTTTCCAGTAATTTTCGGCATTGTGCTTTCAAATATGCTTTAACATTAGAATCTGCATTGCTAATATCATTTAACAAATCCCGGTGGTTATAAAGAATATAAATAATATCTTCAAAATCACGACTTTGTCTTAAATCATTGCTTCCACGGCTTTTATGTGCTTCAAATTTTGCTGCTAGATAATATTCAGAAGGGAATATAAATATTTCATTTCCATCAGGCAATTCTTTTGTTATTTTACTCTTGATTCCTTCTAAGTACCATTGATTACTAAAACCTAGAATTTTTTCATTAGTTGGCATTATATCTACTTTAATTTCTTTATATATCCATCTACAAATTGGAGCTCCGGATGTTGTATCATTTGCAAATCCTTTTGCTCGAAGCTTTTCTTCTAATTTATAATACTCCATTCTTGAACTTAATTCGATTACGCAATCAATATCGAGTGTTGCACGGCTATCTGAAGATGCAAGATCATTGGCGTATAGTTCAACTACCGCCCCTCCAATAAAGGCCATATCATCTTTAAGTTCACCTAAACCCTTTGCCACTACTTGTAACATGACAATATTTGTACTAGGCATATTGTAATCGTTTTTCAAGTTCTTCGATTGCTATTTTGATTTCTCTTGTACGACCAATCCTAAGTGCATCTATTATTACAAGAAGCTCATAGAATAATTTATCTTCCTGAACAATTGCTGGTATAGTTTTATAAAGTGGCACTATAGCTTGACCTCTTACATTACCATTTGCATAGGGCCAAACATAAATATCTGTTCCTTTAGAAATATGTTCACTAATTGGTAGTGCTGAGTGTGCCGTTGGAACTCCTCTAACAATAGGTCCAGGTTCGGCAGGGAAAACATATTTTAATCCATAGATTAAAAATTCTCTGAAAGAATTAATATGTACTTTCTTTTTTTTAGTATCAATCAATCTTGCAATTTTACATCTGTTAAGCGCTTCGGCTATTTCAGAGGAACTTATCTTTAAAGAATATGCAAGGTCTGCATGCCTCCAATCTTTATGTTTTAATGCAATAATTTTTGATAATATTACTATGTCTTGGGGACGCATACCGTTATGTTTCTTCATATTTACAATTTTTAATTTGCGATTCGCGATTCGCGATTCGCAAATATAATAAAATCTTTTTATTGAAAAAAATAATATTAAAATTTACTTCATGTATTTTAAACATCGATTACTTAAATTAATTAAAACTCACCTATCGTATTAATAAATAAATACTTATAGTTCAACTTAACTTTTTACAACGAAAAGTAAAGGAATATCATACTCTGTGGCTGTTGGCAGTGCTTGTCTTACAGGTTAGAGGCATATAACTCAATCAAAGCTGTATAAATCACATAACCGGCAAACAGTATAAATTTCATCAAAAATGTAGTTATTTACTTGACTTCCGGTTTTTATAAATGTAATTTTGTATTAAATTACTTAGCCGCAGTAATTTATACTAAAGTCTAAAGAGTGATAGGCTGAAATATTGCAGTCTATTTATTAGTCAGGTGTGAAAATTGCACAGTTATTAGGAAAGATTAAAAAGATAGAAGTAATCAAATTGGGATAAAGACACTACAAATCATAAAAAATAACATTATGGTTTCTTCAGTCTACATAATTATTAGGTGAATTTATAACATCTCTTTTTAAGAAGGGAGTTACTATGAAAGCATTAACTACTATTCTTTGTGTTTTTATTTACACATTAGGGTTTCTAGTGCTTCTAACAAAAGGTTACCTTTCTGAGAATAGCTTTTTATTCCTTGAATTAAAACAACCTAAATACTAAACCTATGAAAAAAATTATTAAATCAGCTATCATAAATTTGTGTTTAATTTTTATGGTTAGCTCCGTTTTTGGTCAACAACCAAAGGATTTTGTTGTAAATGTTATAACAACTAATAGCGAAAACCCGGCTTCCATTTCTTTCACATGGGATATGATTCCCGGTGATTCGGTGATAACCATTCACCGTAAAAGCAAAGGCGCAATGGAATGGGGTAATGCCCTGGCCACTCTACCTGCTGACGCTACCACGTATACTGACAATTCCATCGAAATAGGGGTGGAATATGAATACCGGATACAAAAACGAACCCCAATTTTATATCCATACACTATAATAGATAATTTCACAAACCTGGAGCAATGGAAAGAAGAATGGTGGGATGTTTCATATGATTACAAACCGATTATAACTTACCTGAGTGCTGGAATTAAACTGCCGGAAGTGGAACACCGTGGGAAGGTCATTCTGTTGGTAGACAGCAGCTTTGTGGATAGTCTGCGGAACGAACTTAACCTGTTTGAAACCGATTTGTTGGGCGATGGATGGAAAGTACTGCGTAAAGACATTTCACGGAATACATCGGTAAAATATGTTAAAAGTGTTGTTCGTGATTTTTACTATTCCGATACGGTCAATGTTAAAAGCCTGATCCTTTTCGGCCATATACCTGTTCCCTATTCAGGCTGTACGGCTGTTGACGGGCATCTTGTAGATCTAGGTGCATGGCAGGCAGATCAGTATTATGGCAGTATGAAAGAAGAGATCTGGACGGATGAAATTGTTGACATTGATACAGTAATATTGTACAGACGGAGTGAGAACAATAATATTCCCGGAGACGGGAAATTTGATCTTTCGGTATTGCCACTCGATGAAAATATTGTCTTACAGATCGGACGGATCGATCTGTCGAAAATGCCGGCATTTCAAGTTTCAGAAGCAGAGCTGTTAAAAAACTATATAAACAAAGATCATAATTTCAGGCATAAAAGAAATAATCCAAAGTTACAGGCTTTAATAAGGGATGGTCATGGATGTAGAGATGGATGGTGTGGGGCAACAGGACCGTTACGCAATTTTACGGCACTGGTTACTGAACCAAATATACAGGAGGGTGAATTTTTTACTGATGGAAGGACGGACAGTTATATGTTTTCCTATGCAAATGGATTTGGAGACGGACCATTTCTGGGTAACTTAATTAATGGTGTTGGGCACACAAATGACTTTGTCAATTACAGCGTCAAAATCGTTTTTATTTCATTATTTAGTAGTTGCACTGGCCTCTGGGATTACCCGGATAACTTCCTGAGGGCATCCCTGGCATCCAAAGGCTGGTCCCTGACTTGTATATATGATGCATGGCCATATCATATTTACCACATGATGGGAATGGGAGAAACCATAGGCTATGGTGTTCGTACAACACAAAATAATATCGATACCTATGATTTTAATTCTGACAAGCGGGGGATGCATGTAAATTTACTGGGCGACCCCACCCTGCGCATGCACATTGTTTGTCCTGTAAATTCTTTGCAATCTACCATTACGGCTGACAGTAGCGTAATGCTTGCATGGAAACCTGCCGATGACAGTATTATTGGGTATCACGTGTATAAACTGGATACGACGCTTAATGAGTACAATAAGATCACATCTGAGCCGATCACAGATACCTGGTTTGAAGATACTCTGCCTGATGCCGGCAATAACTATTATATGGTAAAAACCTTCAAACTTAGCGAGGTAACCAGCGGATCCTATTATAATTTAAGCCAGGGGATTTTCGATACTATTAACTACGTGCAACAAACACCTGTTCCTGTTTCAGGCATTGATTTATCAATTAATCCGGGTAGTATTCAACCTCTTAAAATCTATGATCCATTTAAGATAGACGCAGAAATTTCTCCAGCAAACGCAACAAATAAGTTATTAAAATGGGCCATTGAAAATATAACAGGAAATGGCAAATTCGATGTAAATGGTGAAATACTAGCCGATAAAGGTGGTACAATAGCAATAGTAGCCGAAGCCCTCGACGGCTCGGGTATTACTGGAAGGTTGGAGGTCACTGTTGATGGTATTCCTGATGCAGCCGGACTAATAACAGGTGAGGCAAGCGTATGCCGCGATGGCAAAAGAAAATTATACACGGTCCCGGAAATCAGGGGAGTATCCTCTTATATATGGACGTTGCCAAGCGGAGAAATCGATACTATTTCAATAAATGAGGTTGAATATGTTATGGACAACAAGGCTTCTTCGGGCAATATCAAAGTTAGAGGGCACAATCCTTATGCAGATGGTGATGAAAGTACATTATATGTAACCATAAAAGAACTTCCGCCAAAACCTGAGATAACGTTGGTCGGTAATGTCCTGCACTCAAATGCTTCATCGGGCAACCAGTGGTATATTTTCCCTCCTACTACATTGATAGAAGGTGCTACAGATTCGATTTATACTCCCGCACAAGAAGGACGTTACTTTGTAAAAGTTACATTAGATAATTGTACTTCACCCTCATCAAATATGATACCATTTCCTGCGACCATAATAGATATAATAGATTTTACAAATGAAACAGTTATATATCCTAATCCGTCTGCGGGCCAGTTTACCATATCCTTTGGCACAATCCCGTCAAGGCAGGCAACTGTTAAAGTGTTCAGTCTTCAGGGCAGGCTTGTGTATTCGGAAACTCTTCAAAATACAGCAAAAGCAACTATTGATTTGACAGCCTTTACAAAGGGGATATATATAATAAATGTTATTACTGATAAGACAATTTATTATGGTAAGATTTGTCTGGAATAAATAAAACCTAACAGATAAAATTGTTTCATATTCCAGACATTTGACTGATCAAAATCCTTAATATATTCTTTATATGATTCTGCTAAATCTCTTTCTAGCATAACTTTTTTACTTCTTATCAGGTATATCTTTTGTATTATTATTTCATCTGGTATAGCTACTGATTTTCCCTCTTGTGACATAATATAGCTAGTTTACTAAAAGTCTAATACTTAAACTTGAGGTGCCAAATCGGTACCTCAAAATAAATGATTTCACAAACGTATTTAATTCCCATTGGATATCACAATTTGTGATATCCAATTAAACTTTCTGAGAGCTTTTTCCTTTGTGCGATATATTTATTTTAGTATGTTGTTTTGCTTTTGTGCCGGCTCCTTTAAATTTAGATGCTGTTTTCGGGGGTTTGATTATATCTTCTTTGGCTTCAGCCTTTTGTCCTTCTTTTGCTTCTCCGGTTTTCCCTTCTTTTTCCTTTTTTTCTTCCTTTTCCTCTTCAAATTTCAGTAAGTCGTGTTTATGAAGTATATTATACCAGTGTACAACCTTTTTTATATGGGAAACATACACCCTTTCCTTATCGTAATCAGGTAAGATTTCTTCCATATAACTTTTTAATTCTTCGGGTGATGCTTTATGATCTATTGATTCACCTCCATTTTCCTTATCATATATAGTTTTAAATATATCAACCAGTGGTACTTCCTTATCATCAGAATAAATAGCAATATCTTCGATCGTGGTTACCTTTTGAGTTTCATAAATACAGGTTCTTTTTTTGTCGTCAAATGATTCAACAATAATGCCCTGTCTTCCCTGGGAGATATATTTATACAACCCGCTTTGTCCTGATATGGATAATATGTCCTTTAAATTCATAATCTGTTAAATTGATATCCTGATGTAAAAATAATATTTATTAAAAAACTGATAATAGTTAATTTTATAAAGTTCAAATTTATAATTTATTTTTTTTTGATTAAAAATTTAAACAGTTAAATAAAACTTTTATACCATTCCTCTCTCTTTTTTTATAGTTTCATAGGCCTCATTAATTTGCTGAAACTTTTCTTTTGCTTTGTTCTTAATATCTTCTCCCAGATAACTAACTTTATCAGGATGATATTTTATTGCAAGGTTCCTGTACGCTTTTTTTATTTCTTCATTTGTGGCATTTCTGTTAACTCCAAGGATTATATAAGCCGAATCGGTAGATTTGACAAACATATTCTTTATTGAGCCTGTGTCGGCAGAGCTTATTCCCAGATAGTAAGCTATTTGCTCAATTAACTGAATCTCACTGGGGTCGATCTTTCCGTCAGCATTTGCTATACCATATAAAAAATGGAGTAGCTGAAGTCGGGATGAATAATCCATCCTTTGTTTAATTTGAATACTTATATCCCTTACAGGTATATTCTGTTTCAGAATATCTCTGAGCATCTGCATTGCTTCCATAGCGGATTCATTGCCAAATGCCTGGACAAAATACTTTTTCACATAGTCCAGTTCAGAGCGGAGAACCTTACCGTCTGCTTTCATAATTGATGCAACCAGTACAAGCAGACTGGCTATAAAATCTCCTGTTGTGGTTTTTCGCTCACCTTTTATTACCTGAACATCTGCAGCATCTATGAAAGATCCTAATGCAAAACCAAGTATTGCACCTAAAGGTCCGCCAAAAGTCCATCCAAGACCTGCGCCTATCCATTTGCCAAATTTTCCCATAATCCGAATAAAAAATTAATTTTAATGCTGTTATATTTTATTTTCAATATTGAGAAGCCTGTTATGTATCTCCAATATCTGCGGCAAAATTAAAGTTTTGTTATCATTAACAATAATATAATGTGCTTGTTTAGTCTTTTCCTTATCGGGAAGCTGATTCTTTAGTATATTGGTTATTATCTCCCCGGAGTAATTCTTATATGCCATAACTCTTTCTATTCTCAGTTTTTCCGGGGCAGTCACGGTTATAATTTTATCAAGGAGCTTATATGTCCCGCTTTCAAAAAGTATTGCCGCTTCAAAAAGAATATACTTTTTATCCTTGTGGGTTTCGGCCCATTTAAAAAAGTGGCTTCTTACTTTTGGAGGTACTATTTTATTGACATTTTTGAGAGCTTCTCTATTATTGAAAATAATTCCTGCAAATATGTCTCTCTTTAATTTATCATTATAGATACTATCTCCAAATAAATTAATGAGCTGATTTCTGATTTCCGTATTGGTGTCAATAAGAATGCTGGCTTCAATATCTGCATGATACACAGGAATACCTAAAAGTTTAAAGACCTGGCAAACGATAGATTTTCCGCTACCTATTCCACCTGTTATCCCGACCTTTAACATTACATTTCTATTAAAAATTCCACTGATGGGGGATAGAGTGTAAGAGAATGAACATATTCAGGTACATCTTTAAGCAGTATCTTAAGTTTTGAACTTATTGATGTTTCAATATCATTATAGTCAACATAAGGTTCAAACATTTCCGGCTTTACTCTGTCATAATAACTAAGTGTAACCCTGCATGTTATCCTTACTGAATTTGGAAATGTTTTAAGCACTAAAGAATCCGGAACATTCATATGATTAATATTAACCAGGTAGCTCAGTTCAGTGAACTTGTCAGCAGGTATAACCAGTTTGACTTTCTTCCTTGAAAAAACAACCTGGCCAATTCTCTCAAGCAAATATGTCCTAACAAGGGAATCATTCAGGTTGTTTATAGTAATTGGTTCAGTGTAAACACAATTCAATGTATCCAGAATGCTGTTGGGCCCTGAAACAATTATACTGTCAGGAACATAAGATATATTGCCGTTAAACATATATTGCTTTGCAAATATTCTTGGGAAATTTAAAATATTATGTTTTATTCCAACTTTCTTTGTAATCATTTCTGTAAAGCGAAAGAATAATGTGTCAGGCGATATATCCAATATCTGTATATCATCAAGCTCCTGAGCCAGAGCTTCTTTAGCAGTTTTTGTTAAGATATATGACGAATCTGTTCCAATAGTATTCAGGGAATATGAACTTACGTCGAACTTAAGGGGTCGTAGAAAGTAACTATATTTATGGGAAAGGATTGTGCGGCCAACAGCCTTGACCCTTAATTTTAACCTGTCAGTGGGCTCACTTAACAGCACTTTATTCTCAGGCATACCGCCATATTTGACCGGATAGAGGATATCAGCCTCATATTCTTCATTTAATGATCTAATTATCCAGAAAATTGTTGAAAGGACAACAAAAAAAAGGAAGAGCAAAATTTTTTGCTGGTACTTTTTTCTGAAGTTGATTATCTTCTCTGGTAACTGATCCAGAATACTTAACAGATTTTTAATATATTTTCTTCTAGCTTCCAATATATATAGGAGCTTAAAGCAGTATGTGAACGAACCTTAAACTCATAGTATAATGATACTGTGTATTACTTTTGAGCAGCTATATCACTAGGGTCTTTTAATATTGCGCTTTTATCAACTTTTAACAGTACGTTATTTCCTGCGTCAACTGTTATTACATTATCCGAGATATTGTTTATTTTTCCAAATATACCACCTGTAGTAACTATTTTATCTCCCTTTTTAAGGGCATCCCTGTAATTTCTGAGTTCTCTTTGCTTTCTGACCTGTGGTCTTATCATGAAAAAATAAAAAACAGCAATAATCAACAACAAAGGCAACAACGAAGTCATGGGACTTTTCCCTTCTCCTGTTGGCGCCATAAGAATAATATCAAATAAATCAGTCATTTTATGAAGTTTTAATATTAGTAGTCTTTTTATTTCCTTTTACAAATGCCGGAATTAATAATATTATGCTTTCAGGTCCGGTATTTGTCAATATTTTTATGATTTATATAAACTGCCTGCAAAATAATAATAAATTTATTATAACCACAAGCTTATTTAAGTTATTCAATAATAAAACTTTGTTAATACTATTCATTTTCTCCAACTAATCCTCTGCCGCTTTTCTTTATCATATTGTTATCTTTCAAATGGCTGACAATCTTATCCAGTAAACCATTAATGAAGATACTACTTTTATCTGTACTATAAAACTTTGCTATTTCAAGGTATTCATTAAACGTCACTTTTGTAGGTATGGAGGTGAATTCTATAAACTCTGCTATTGCTGTCTGCAAAATAAGAATGTCAAAAAATGCTATACGCTCAATTTCCCAGTTTTTTGCATACTGCTTAATTAATTTTCTGTATTCTTCCCTATTGAGGATAGCCTTTCTAAAAAGTCTTTTTGCATACTTAATATCTTCTTCATTTTTAAAAAGCGGTGGTATAATTCCGCTTTCCACCTCTGCTTCTTTAAAATTTTTAATCGTCCTTAAAATAATGCTTATTACAAATTCAACTTCATCGTTCCAATATATGCTCTGTTCTTCAAGGTTCTGATAAAGAGGCTCAAAGACTGATATATCTTTGACATATATGTCTGATATTAGTTTCTTATCCTCTTCGTAAGTCCGGTTACTATTATTCATGTATTCTTTATAGTGCTCCGATTCCCTGATTTTGTTGAACAGGTTTCTAATCAATTCAGGATAGTTAACCCAGCTAAGTTTATTACTCTTCAAATATTCATTAAGCTCCCTGTTGCTTCTTAACTGCAAAATCAGTTTATTCTCAACAAACTTGGTGTTAGGATTAAGATCTTCCCAGGTTGGTATCTTTTTATTTTTTGCTATATCAATGCGTGTTAACGCATAATCGGCAATGTCAATAATAAGCAGAAGTAAATAATGGTATAAATCATAAGTTTTCTGAATACTGAAGAATAGCTCTTTTTCTGCTTTATTAATAGAACTGCCTGAAGATTTATAATAAGCATAAAGCAACTGTAATATTTTTATTCTTAATATCCTTCTGCTTATCATGATTTTAAAGAACCTGAATATTTATATAAGTAAGATTTATAATGCTTTACAAAGTAAGTGCAATTTTTACAATTATCAATTGAAATTAATAAATTTTGAATTTTATTTATTATAAACTACTAAAAACTCTATTTTTAAAAAATAATTTTTATTTTTGAATTGGCTATTAACCTGTACTAAAACCTAAATCAATGATGGAAGAAGGAAATGATAAACATGAAGGCACTGAGCAGAGAATTGAAAGACAAGAAATTTTCTCTAAAGCAGTGAGAGCTGGCAAAAGGACGTATTTCTTCGATGTTAAAGCAACCAGAAGAAATGATTATTATTTGACGATTACAGAAAGTAAGAAGCGGTACCATAGAGATGGCCGGTTCTACTTTGAAAAGCACAAGATTTTCTTGTACAAAGAGGACTTTGACAAGTTTTCAGAGGGATTAGCAGAATCAATTGAATTCATAAAGAATGAAAAACCTGAGCCCATTGAACCCCGGGAGGAATTTAAGAGGAAGAACTCAGAGAACTACACTGATGTAGAATTTGAAGATCTTGAAAGCGTTGAGGCTGAAAAAGAGAAAGAAGAAGAAGAAGAAGAAGAAAAAGAAGAAAAAAAGGAAAAAGGATCTAAGAAGAAAGAATAACAAAAAAACGAATAATTTTTATTATCCGTTTTTTTACACTTTAATTTGTTATATTATTATTTCCGGAATTTTTTCCCAGGTATTAGTTAATTCTCCCTAAATGTTCGAAATTCTCGTCAATAAATTCTCTTATTTCATTTATTGTGAGAATTTTAAGATTGGTAATTAAATAATATTTATTTAAAAAACCCCCAAACTGGTTGCATTCTTTTATCAGAATGTCGAAGATGTTTCGCACCGGTACATTAAGAGGAATTACCGACAATATAATACAAATATCTTTCCGGAAACTGATTTTCTCGACTTCTGCACTTTGTTTCTTAAATAAAAAACCTAATTCTGTATTAATAATCTTCTTCTGAATTTTGGTGAGATTTTCTCCAGTATCAGATAATATTACCGTGAAATATCTTAATTTCAATCCTTTACCCCCCAGTCCTGTTGAAATAAGTACCTGGTTTTCATCTAACAGCTTGCTCTCCAGCAACAATTTACTTTCCTGAAAAGCAAGTTTTGCCCAGTCGTGCAAACTTTGATGAGGTTCCTTTAAATATCTTTCTATTGTTCTGAATGCTTCAACACTGTTAATTGAGGCTAGTTTAACAAACATACATTTCTTATCTTCTATAGATATATCATTCTGGAAAATATCTTCTTTGTTTTTTATAACATCCTCAGGATTGATAGTTAGATTATGGTTTTTTGAATATTCAAAATACTCGGTCTGGATATCAATATCAATCTGATCTTCAAGGACTTGTAAATTATTATTTAGATCTCCAAACAAATCCCTGATTGTATCATATATGTTCTCGTTACCTTTCAATTCCTGCCGTTTTATTAGGATGCCAAAATAATTAGTTGTTAATTAAAGATAGTAAAATATAAACTAAAAACAAATCAAAAAGTATTTAAAACTAATTTAAAATGAATATATTATATAGAACGTGAAAGTGTTCCTTTTATGTTTTCTTATAATAGTTTTAATACCCTTTGAATGCAAAAAAGTATAAGCTGGAACTTGATTCTTATTTTTATTTATAATAATTATTAATAATTTTTAGAAAATAGTATTATAAACAGCTAATTTTGGTTTATAATTGCAGATTAAATTCAATGGAAAAGGATGAGACTATCGGATTTATCGGATAATGAAAGGGGAATAATTTTTAAGGTCAGGGGAAGGGGCGCCTTCAGGAAGAGGATTTTGGAAATGGGTTTTGTAAAAGGCAAGGAGGTGAAAGTAATTAAGAATGCTCCGCTTAAAGACCCTGTTGAATATGAGATTATGGGTTATCAGGTCTCACTGAGAAGAAGTGAAGCTTCACTAGTTGATGTTGTAACTCCCAAGGATGCAAAATTAAATGCAACTGCTTTTAGCGGGGGAATTGTAGCCACCGAAGTTCTGAAAACCTCTGCAGCAGAGAGAAGTAAGGTTATAAATATTGCATTTGTTGGAAATCCAAATTCCGGTAAAACCACAATTTTCAATTATTCTTCAAAGTCACGTGAACACGTTGGAAATTACGGTGGTGTGACAATAGACCTGAAGACAGCCACCTTTAAACATAGTGGCTATACATTTAATATAACCGATTTGCCCGGCACTTATTCACTTTCTGCTTATTCACCCGAAGAACTTTATGTCAGGGATTATATTATTGAGAGTACGCCCGATGTTGTTATAAATATTGTCGATGCATCAAACCTTGAACGTAATCTTTATCTGACTACCCAGCTGATAGACTTGGATATAAAGGTTATAATTGCGTTAAACATGTATGATGATCTGATTAAGAAAAAGGACAGGTTTGACTTTGTTTCCCTGGGTAAAATGATTGGTATACCCTTCATTCCTACTGTTGGTCCCTCAGGAAAGGGAATAAAGGAATTATTTGAAAAGGTGATAGAAGTCTATAACGATAATGACCCTACAGTGCGGCACATACATATCAATTACGGACAGGAAGTGGAAGAATCAATAAGTAATATTCAGGATAAAATAAAGATCGAAGAGAATTATAATGTCACTGATAAGACCTCTTCCCGGTTCATTGCTATAAAACTTTTGGAGAATGATACAGGGATAAATAAGATTATAGAAAATACTAAAAACTATGAAGACATAATTTCTACGGCTGAAAAAGAAATAAAACGCCTGGAAATTGTATATGGCGAAGATAGTGAGACAATTATCGCAGATGCAAAATATGGATTTTTAGCAGGGGCCCTGAAAGAAACCTATAAGCCCGCAAAAGCTGTCAGGCGCAATATATCGGATATTATTGATAATGTAATAACGCATAAGTACTTGGGATATCCGATATTCATACTGTTTATGTGGATAATGTTCTCCTCGACCTTTGTTCTCGGGCAGTACCCTATGGACTGGATTGATAAGGGAGTGATTTTCACGGGAAACCTGATTAGTAAATTATTACAGGACGGGATCCTGAAGGATCTTATTATTGAAGGAATAATAGGGGGTGTAGGAAGTGTTATTGTATACCTGCCTAATATATTAATCCTGTTTCTGTTTATTTCCTTTATGGAAGATACTGGTTATATGGCGCGGGTAGCATTTATTATGGATAAATTAATGCATAAAATAGGCTTGCACGGAAAATCATTCATACCCCTGATAATGGGATTTGGCTGTAATGTCCCTGCTATAATGTCCACAAGATTGATAGAAAATAGAAATAACAGGCTGCTTACCATGCTTATAAATCCGTTTATGTCATGCAGCGCCAGGTTACCTGTTTATATATTACTTATTGGTGCATTTTTCCCGAAAAACCGCGGTACTATTCTTTTCCTTATTTATCTTTCCGGAATTGTTCTGGCTATTTGTGTTGCCCTTATTCTCAAGAGAATATTATTCAGATCCGAAGAGGCTCCCTTTGTCATGGAACTGCCTCCTTACAGAATGCCGACATTAAGATCAATAATTAAACACATGTGGTACAAGGCTTCACAATATCTTAGGAAGATAGGTGGCGTAATTTTAATTGCATCAATTATAGTCTGGATACTGGGATATTTCCCCAGGAACGTTAAATTCTCTGCCGACTATGATAAAAAAATTGAAGAATTAAATACGAAATATAATGCAATAATAAGTTCTGCGAGTCCGGATGATAAAAGCACCGTAGATAATATACAGGCTGAAAAGCAACAACAACTACAAAAAATTAAATTAAGCAGGGAATCTGAAAGGAAAGAAAAATCATACATTGGACATATCGGCAGGTTCGTGGAGCCGGCAATCCGGCCTTTAGGTTTTGACTGGAAAATGGGCGTTAGTCTTATTACAGGTATTGTTGCCAAAGAAATAGTAATAAGTACAATGGGAGTAATTTACCAGGCAAATAATACCAGTGGCGACATTTCCGAGTCTTTGCCCGGCAAATTACAAAATGCAGTTTATGAGGAAGGAAAAAGAAAAGGTGACAAAGTATTTACACCAGTAACAGCAATATCATTTCTGATGTTTATTCTGATCTATTTCCCCTGCATAGGTGTTATTGCAGCAATAAGAAAAGAATCAGGCTCTCCGCGATGGGCAGTTTTCGCATTATTATATACAACCTCGCTAGCCTGGATTATTTCTTTTTTAATTTTCCAGATAGGAGCATTGCTTGTTTAAACTGCCAGCATACTGACAGTAGTCATAATCCCTCAGCCTCAGCGCTCACCCGGTGAAATGCCAGGCAATATTTACCCTCAAAAATTTTTTCATGAGCTAAACCTTAAGCTTAACCTTTCGTTAAAGTATATCAAAGAGAGATTTTTATATTCAGATGCAATAGGCTATATGAAGTAATACTTTAATTACTTTAATTTTCGCTTTGCACATCCAGCGAGTAATATAAAAAAGTATATATTTATAATATATTTTTCATAAATTATATAAATTCCGGTGGCTAAACAAGAATCTCACGACTTCATAAAAGGCATAAAAAACCGCGACAACAAGATATTAAAAATCATATATAAAGAGCATTTCTCATTAGTAAAATCATTTATAGTAAAGAACAGCGGGACTATCGACGATGCGAGGGATGTCTTCCAGGAAGCGATCATAGTCATTTACCGGTATACAAAGAAAGACGATTTTAAGATTAACTGTTCATTTGAAACTTTCCTGTATTCGATATGCCGTACAATCTGGCTGAATAATCTACGTAACAAAAAAATCCGTACTGACAAACTCGATGATATAAGGGAATATATCACCTTCAGTGCTTCAGATAACGAACAGATTGAGGAAAGTGCAGAGTATAAACTTTATCAGAAACACTTTCAGAAGCTTGGCGATGAGTGTAAAAAGCTGCTGCAGCTCTTTTATGATAAAGTACCTTATAAAGAAATAGCAAAACAGATGAAGTATAGCAGCATCGGACTTGTCAAGAAGAAAAAGTTCAAATGCAAAGAGTTTTTATTAAAGTCAATCAGGGAGGATCCTGAATTTAAGCTCCTGATGGAGAAAAAACCGAAAGGCAAGTAAAGAAGGGACATTTGAAAGGGGATGGCGCCTTTGAAAGGGGACAGCGCCCTTATATGATTTAAGATTAACGATTTAAGATTTAAGATTTATGATTTAGGGGACAGCTCTCTGAAATTTATTTATCTCTTCTTACACATACGAATGTATTGGTACTTTCCTTAATATCAGTTGTTTGAGCACCATTATAAAAATTAACCTTCCAGACATTGCTTTTGTCCGATTCGGTAGAACTCCAGTAATGTGATGAATAGTTAATGTATTTTAACAGATATGATTGTTTACATATTGCATCAATTTCATAGCGTGAGGGCAAATACCAGTCATCATAACCAAAGTCTGTAAGGTCATAACATACTTTGGCAGCATATGTGCCTTCCCCAATAGCAGCTACAATTTTTTCGGTATTTGACATGCCGTCAACTTCGGAAGTTGAACCTATTAACAGGTTTTTTACTCCCCACGCACCAGACCTTATTAAATACGGGTTAACAAATATGATACCACCCTGGAATTGAAATGGTACTATTTGTTCAGGGTCAGGTGTACTAACTGAAATAACATTGTCTTTTATACTTATACCGGTTCCTTCTTTATATGTCAAAACAGATCCTGTATCACCGCTATATTCCTGGTTCCACCTGGCTGTATCCGATGAGGTTATACCGCTTGCAACTGAAGCATTAAACAGAGGGTCTGATTCATCTGTGATATATACGGACAAATCCGGCTTGTTAAGCAGATCGTTATAATCACCGCTAAATACGTTTTCGGCTTCTTTTGAATACAAAGCATACGGCACACTCAGTAACTGGCTGGTCCCCATAGTTATACCATTAATTTCCACACTGAGGAAATAGGGCCCGCTACCCCAATCTATTGAGGTAAAATCATCATCTGACTCTCCCTTACCTATAGTCAAAGTAACTAATCCTACTTTATTAGTGACTGTGTTATGCGTTTCAGTATATATTACCATTCCCTCTACAGAACCCTGAATAATGCTTATGTTAAATATAGCATCAGTATTAGTGAGTATTGACCCTGCAGCATCACGTGCAACAGCCTGGTACTTTATCCCCTGCGGAACCTGCGAAAAACCTTGTGAACTTAAAAGAAATGCAAACAGGATAATTATATGCGGGATGTACTTTTTCATTTTCTTATATTTTTGGTTATTCCGTAACCAGGTTTTTAATTGGTTTTTATAAACTTAAATGACTTAATCACATGCAAGTTATCATAAATTTTAAGAATATACTCCGATGTTGTTAACCTCTCTGTATTAATCTGTGTATTCCCCGGATTAATATTTTCCGATATTAGTTTTGTGCCTGCCAGGTCATATACTTCTGCTGTTAGTTGAGTCATATGGTCCGTTTCGGTCTTTATGGTAAAAATATCTTTTACAGGATTAGGATAAAAGGATATACTGATGTCAGTCAATAAATCTTCTGAAATACCGGTAACAGCTATATCAGCCTGGTTAAATCCCTGGGTAAGCATAATATTTTCATTAATATATGTTTCAATAGCAATTTCACCAATTGTCCAGTTTAATGACATTGACGATGTTTCAAAATAACCGGCAGATGGTGTTATCACCTCCTGGGCATTGCTATTTATGCAACCTGCTATTATAAAATATATAACAACAGGCAATAATCTTTTAAAATAATTCAAATAGTTCATGCTATTCTTATTAATAGATGGTTTTCCGGAAGCAGATTTGTTTTTGCAGGCTGTATAAGTGGAATCTATACAATGTACTGTCTTTTTTATGGTATAGTTTTGCGCAATCCATAATACGCAAGTACTGGTGTATATGTTCTACCTTAACACTTAATTTTGATGAATGGATTATTATTTTTGATAAAAGGGCGATTAACTATACCTTAAACCAGGGACTTTCATGAGGAGCAGGCATCGTTTTTCTTTTCTTCAGAATTCTTTTTATAACCATAAGTATTGCAACAAATACAATTACAGCCCCGATAATTATAAGGATTTTT
>CAZFQS010000007.1:0-162339 GCA_964521285.1 uncultured Bacteroidales bacterium
AGGGAAATTGTAAATTATAACAAATTGTGTTTTGTAGGGATAAAAGGAACAGTGGTAACACCTTTCCTGGGGGCTTCATTGGCAGCAGATATACGCTATGCAACTGAAAATACCGTATTTGTAATGGCTCATAATAAATACGGTCTTCATCCCAGCGGGGGGCTCCCGTTTTTTCTCTCCCAGTTCCTTGGTCATCAAAAAGCAATGGAAATTCTACTGTCTGAAAAAATAACTGCCGGTGAAGCACTTAAGCTGGGAATAGTTAATAAAATATTTCCTGAAAATGATTTTATTAATAGTTGTATAAAAGAAATAAATAAATTCATCAGTATAAAAAGCTGTACTATAAGAAATACAAAGAGGCTGACAAATTTCAACCGCACTTTAATAAACGATTATTTTGATTTTGAAGCAGGCCTGCTAAATCTTTAATTTTAAAACCGGCATTATTTAACTCCCAGCATTTCCATAATTGATAAAGCATTCGCCGGAGCATATCCTTCAAAGTCGTTATTGAAAAAAATATAAATACTCTTTATTCCCTTTTCTGCAAAATATTTTACCAGTAAAGAGATTTCGGTAAGTTCTTTGTCAGAGTAGTTATATGAATACCAGTTTTTACGGCCATGCAGTCTGAGATATGCTGTATCAGAAGTTATCCAGTCAATTAATGAAGTTCTTGGAGAATCAGCATTGCAGTAAACCACACCTGACTCTTTGAGGATTGTGTAAATTTCATCGTTTAACCATTGTTTGTTGCGAAATTCTATAGCCAGTTTTTGCGGATTCTTAAATAATAAGATTGTATTCTTTAGCAGTTCCGGATTATATTTTGTCCGGGGAGCTAACTGAAGCAGAATTAATCCTAATTTATCACCGAGTAGTGAGGCGGAGCTGTCAAATTTTCTAATATCATCATCAACATTAATTAGAAATTTACGATGTGTTATTGTTCTCGGGGCCTTAAGTACATACCTGAAGCTTTCATTAACCTGGCTTTTCCATTTAATATAAGTCTGGTCTTTAAACCACCTGTAAAAAGTAGCATTTATTTCAACAGAAGAAAAATATTTACAATAATGGATAAACCATTTTGACTTTGGTAAATCGCCGGGATAGAATTTGTTTTTCCAGTGATCGTAAGTCCATCCGGAGGTTCCAATATAGAATTTTATTTCTTTTTTAATTCCGGAGGAATTAATAGCAGACATTTATGATATCTATTAAATTTTTC
Source organism: uncultured Bacteroidales bacterium (assembly GCA_964521285.1). GTDB lineage: Bacteria > Bacteroidota > Bacteroidia > Bacteroidales > UBA10428. Next base: position 1,235 of record CAZFQS010000007.1, read on the forward strand.
GAGGTCTAGACTCTATATATTTCAAGTTTTGTTATCCGGCCATCATATATTTCAGCATAAGTGTATTTTCCATACCAAAGCGGACCGGGGTTTGCCAGTCTTGTTTTTCCAATTGTATCAATTCCAATACCCTCATGTATATGGCCTGTAAAACAAACAAGAGGTTGATATTTTTCGATAAAAGAACGCACCGCCTTGCTCCCGACATGAATGCCATCACGGACTTCATCATTTAAAGTATCAACAGGGGGCTGGTGTGAAACAAGTATTAAATTTGTTTTAACCGGTATTCCGGAAACTGAACTTGTAAGTAATGCCTCAAGTTCATCCTCTGTAAATTCATTTGGTGTTCTACCCGGGCATGGCAATGATCCTCCAAGTCCAATTAATGTCAGCCCATCAAATGATTTTGAAGTACCATTTAAATTGTACCCGCTTTCAGTAAGATATTTTTCAACCCCGGGATAATCGCAATTACCTGAAACGGCAAAGATATTTGAATTATACTTTTTTACATTTTCAAGTACTTCCAAAGCGTCATTTTCCCTGCCAAAATGGGTTATATCGCCCGAAATAATTATTGCATCAGCTTTTGCCAGTATATTTGATATCTTGTTAATATTATCAGCTTTCCCGTGAATGTCGGTTAGTCCGATTAACAACATTTTTATAATTGTTTAATTGAATAGTAAAGCCGGGGCTCCTGGTGTTTTTACATAATAATAAAATTAAGATTTTTTGTCAATAAAGTGAAAACTTTAGTTTTAAAATAAACGTAAAGAGAGCAAATTATAACTAAATCTATATCTTACCTGGCTCCCGGGTTAAATTTAGCAAATATAACAAGTATGATAGACTGAGGAAAAAATCCGGAGTATGATAATGTTTGCAATAATTTTGATGCTATGCGTCATTATAATTACAACTCTTAAACATTAATTACAATGACACTAAAAAAGATAATGCTTGGAATTGACAGGGAAATGATCCCCGATATCGGATTTTACATGATGTCTTTGTTTTTTAAAGTATATTATTTTTTCAGGTCCCAGGATAAATATTTTAACAGTTTTGGAATTAAACCTGGCTTTGTTGTTATAGATTATGGCTGTGGTCCTGGAGATTACATAAAACCAGCTTTAGCAGCCGTTGGAGAAAAAGGTAAAGTTTATGCTGTTGATATTCATAAACTGGCAATAAAATCTGTAAAGAAGTTAATTAAAAGGAAAGATATGCACAATGTAATTCCTGTTTTAGCTGACGGATACTCATGCAGTATTAAAGATAATAAAGCAGATTTGGTATATGCTCTGGACATGTTTCATATGATTGAAGATGTAAACCCTTTTTTGTATGAGCTCAACAGACTATTAAAAAAGGACGGTATCTTAATCCTGGAGGATGGTCATCAGAAAAGGGAATCGACAAAAGAAAAGGTCAGGTATTCCGGGAAGTGGGAGATTATAGAAGAGACTGAAAGGCATATAAGGTGTAAACCGTTAAAATAGATTATATTTATATAACAAAACTAAACAGGTTTACCATGGTAATAAAAAATTTGAAAGAAGTACCTTATGAAGAAATGTCAGCTTTTAAGGGAGTGAAAAAGCAAATTCTTATAGGCCCGAAGGATGGCTCTGTTGAAATAGTAATGCGCTATTTCAGCCTTGAACCGGGAGGAAACACCCCCTATCACAGCCACGGGTTCCCTCATGTTATTAAGGTTGAAAAAGGAAAGGGTATAGTAATTGATAATTATGGTAAAGAGCATCCATTGGAAAACAACCAGGTGGTATATATTCAGGATGATGAAATACACGGATTTAAGAATACAGGGGCCGAATCTTTTGATTTTATATGTATTGTGCCTCCAAGGGGCGAGACTTAATATTTTTAAAGCAAGTTCACGATAGTCTGAATCGAGAATAGAATGGTCAGACTGACAAAATTAAGTTATCTGTTATAAGGGGTCGACATCAATAATCATTTGAAGGGATTTGAATTCATGACGGTAAAGAAGCTTATCGATTAAGTCTTTAATTATCTTCTTTGACTTGATGATCGATTTTTCTTTTTCGAGTTTAAATAATATCCTTTTTAAGTACAAGTCATGTTTTCTGCTGATTATTGGTGATTCCGGCCCTAATATTCCTTCGCTGAATTTTTTTCTGAGATTATTTGCAAGCGAGTATGAAGCATCATTTAATATTTCTTTATTTTTATGTTTTAACGTTATTTCAATCAACCGGTAAAATGGAGGATATTTAAATTTTTTTCTGTCCTTAAGTTGATTATTAAACATTGAATGATAGTCATTGTTTTTAACATTTTGAATGATTATGTTCTCAGGGTCTGATGTCTGAATAATAACAATCCCTCTGTCATTTTTTCTTCCTGCTCTGCCACTGACCTGCGCCATTAACTGATAACTTCTCTCATATGATCTGAAATCGGGGAAATTAAGCATATTATCAGCATTAAGTATCCCGACAACCCTGACATTATTAAAATCCAGTCCTTTTGTAACCATTTGAGTACCTACAAGAATATCAATATTCCCGGATTCAAAATCGGATATTATTTGCTCATATGATTTTCTTGTCCGCGTACTATCTAAATCCATTCTTTTTACCCTGACCCCAGGGAAAAAAATGTGAATTTCATCTTCAATTTTCTCAGTTCCAAATCCCTGCGTTAATATTGACTTGCTCCCGCAGATGTTACAGGATTCCGGTATTTTTGCTTCATAGCCACAATAATGACAAATTAGTTTATTAATATGTTTATGATATGTTAAACTGACATCGCAATGTATGCAAAATGGTATCCAGGCACATCCGCTGCATTGTATATACGGGGAGAATCCTCTGCGATTCTGGAACAGAATTACCTGTTCTTTATTTTCAAGGGCATTTTCAACAGAATTTAATAAAACAGGAGAAAATAATGATCGCATTTCCTTTTTCATACGGGCTTTACGAACATCAACAACTTCTATTTCAGGCATTTCAAGTTCCAGGTAGCGGATTTTTAATTCCGCAAATCCGTATTTGCCGGTTTTTGTATTATAAAAGGATTCAATTGAAGGTGTAGCTGTGCCCAGCAAGACTTTGGCACCATGAAACCTGGCAAGCATTATTGCTGAATCTCTGGCATGATATCTTGGTGCGGAATCAGATTGTTTATAAGTATTTTCATGTTCTTCATCTATTATAATGAGTCCTAATTTATCAAAAGGCAGATATAGTGAAGAACGGGCCCCTAATATTACTTTGTAGCGGTTTTGGCCATGTGTGGTTTTTCCAATTATATTTTCCCAAATCTCAACCCTTTCGTTATCGCTGAATTTTGAATGGTAAACAGCGACTTTATCTGCAAAAATATTTTTTAATCTGTTTATAATTTGCGCAGTAAGGGCAATTTCCGGTAGCAGATACAATACCTGTTTATTTTTCCTGATTTGTTCATTTATTAAGTGAATATAAATTTCGGTTTTGCCACTTGAGGTAACACCATGGAACAATACCACATCTTTGTTTAAAAATCCATTTTTGATTTGAGACAGAGCCTTTTTCTGATGAGTATTTAAACTGAAGGGCTCCCTGTGGTTCCTGAAATCTTCTGAAAACCTGCTTACCTCCTTTTCATAAGTTTCAAGTATTCCTTTTTTTACTAAGGAATTTAGTGTTGTGCTGACAGCTCCTGTACTTTTCAGTAATAGTAATTTTTCTACTTCTTCAGGGGGGCTTTTTTCATATGAATTTGATAAATCCAGGTAAGTGGTTAAAAGTTTGAGCTGTTTGGGGGCTTTTTCCAGAAGATTTAAAATTTTATTCAGTTCATTTTCATTATTAATATCAGGATTTATTCTTACATATGACTTCTTTTTAGGCTTATATCCTTCTTTTAATTTCTCTTCCAGAAAAATTACTCCCTTGTCAAACATTGATTTCAGTATTTGCATAACATCTTTTTTATCAGTAAGGGATGCAATTTCTTTAACGTTTAATACATTTTGTTTTTGAAGAACATTTAAAACAAGTACTTCTGTTTCACTTAACTTAATATTTTCATTGTAATCCGGGACAGGAAAAACCTTTGTTTCACTTTCCAATTTAAGTCCGGTTGGTAAAGCTGTTTTAAAGACTTCTCCAATGCTGCACATGTAATATTCAGCAATCCATTCCCAGAATTTAAGCTGAATTTCATTCACGAGGGGAATATCATCCAGTATTGATAAAATATTTTTAACCTCGTAGTTGACCGGTTTAAAATTATGTACTCTCCTTACCAGTGCTGTATATATTTTTCTTCTGCCAAACTGAACTATAACTCTTAATCCGCTCCTGATCTTTCTGGATTGTTCTTTACTGACTTTATAAGTAAAAATATTTTCTACCGGCAATGGCAGTATAACATCTGCAAATTGAGGCAAGTTACTCATAAAGTTATTTATTGGTAGTATATGATTTCAGGTTTTAAATTTAAATCAATCAAATTGAAATATAAAAGTAATACTTAAAGTCAACAGCCGGAAGCTAAAATAGTATCAAAGAAACCCGGCCTTAGTATACCCTGGATGCAGGAATTCTTTTAAATACAATTCCGCTTCTGCTGGGCAGATAAAGTTTCAGATATTCAGGTGAAGATAATTTGCCTGTTCTGGCAGCATAGTAAAATAATGATTCGTCTACATGTCCGAACCCCCCGTAACTCTTCGAATCAGTATTAAGGACTATCTTAAATTTCCCTGTACCAACATTTATGCCATAATCTGTAAAGGATTTTGTCGGATTAAAGTTAAAAACAAATAAAAAATCTTTTCTTTCAAATGCCAGAACCTGGTCTCCCTGGTTATTTACACAAAGTCTGCAAAAGGAATTGCTTAAAATGTCTAACTTTGTAAAGAGCTGGATCATATCGTTATCGAAATCAGCAAGATAGTGATAGCGAAGATTAGTATTTTCCAGGAGGTTCCATTGCCTTCTGGCATATTTATAGGACCAGTTATTACCTTCTCTCGGGAAATCAATCCATTCGGGGTGGCCAAACTCGTTCCCCATAAAATTCAAATAACCTCCTCCTGAAGTTGCTATTGTTACAAGACGAATCATTTTGTGCAGGGCTATGCCACGATCTATTAAAAGATTCTGAGAATCTTTATTCATAAACCAGTACATCTCTTTATCGGCAAGCCTGAATATTATAGTTTTATCTCCTACTAATGCCTGGTCATGAGATTCTGCATATGAAATTGTCTTTTCATCTTTTCTTTTGCTGGTTAACTCGTAAAATAGTTGTGAAACATCCCAGTTTTCATCAGGTACTTCCTTTATAATTTTAATCCAGTAGTCAGGGATGCCCATGGCCAGCCTGTAATCAAAACCAATGCCTCCGTTTTTAGCTTGCTCGGCAAGGCCCGGCATTCCGCTCATTTCTTCTGCTATTGTTATGGCTCCGGGGTTAACCTGATGAATAAGTTTATTCGCAAGAACAAAATATGATATGGCATCTTCATCCTGGTTACCATCGAAATACATATCATAGTGGTTGAAGTCCCTGGATAAACCATGGTCATAATATAACATACTTGTTACACCGTCAAAACGAAACCCGTCAATATTATATTCATCTAACCAGTATTTACAATTAGACAGCAGAAAATGAAGAACCTTGTCTTTACCATAGTCAAAACACAGAGAATCCCATGCTATGTGTTCCCGTCGTGCGCCTTTATGAAAATATAAATGTAAATTACCATCAATATTTCCAATTCCTTCAAGTTCATTCTTAACTGAATGGGAATGAACCAGGTCCATAACAATACCAATACCTGCGCTATGTGCTTCATCAATTAACTTTTTGAGATCTTCGGGAGTGCCAAATCTTGATGAAGCTGCAAAAAAATTCGCAACATGATAGCCAAAGGAACCATAATAAGGGTGTTCCGGGATTGCCATTAACTGGATGGTATTATAATTTGCTTTTATGATTTTTGGAAGGATATTTCTCCTGAACTCGTCATATGTGCCAATTTTTTCTTCTTCTGTGGCCATTCCTATGTGGGCCTCATAGATTACAGGAGATTTTGAAGAATAGTCAATTCTGTCATATTTCCATTGATACGGTTCCTGAGGAGCCCAAACCTGGGCATTAAAATTTTTTGTGACCTCATCCTGGGAAACTCTATTTGCATAGGAAGGAATACGAAATCCATGTCCTCCTTTCCAGTGTATGGATAATTTATATAAATTTTCATGGTGAATTGCATCCAGGGGAATTATAGCCTCCCAGTTGCCATTTGCTGTCTTTTTAAGTTCAAATTCCGGTAATTCCTGCCACTTATTAAATTCTCCTATTAAAAACATCTTTGATGCATTCGGTGCGGATTCTCTAAAGATCCAGTTTTCTTTTGTTTTGTGTAATCCATAGTACAGATGCCCGTTAGCAAAGTCTGACAGACTATTATAACCTTTGGTAAGTTCTTTTTCTTTTTCCAGAGCCCTATGATACCTTTTGTAAATTATATCTTTATAAGGCTCAAGCCAAGGATCATTTTTAATAATTGCCAGGATTTCGGTATTCATTATAAAATAAGCTATAAAGCTATTTAAATTGAAATTAGTATTTATATATCAATAATCAATTTAATATATTTTGTTAAAGATAAGAAACTAAAATATGTAAATATTTATAATTTTGCACCTTCAAAATAAAATGCCGGGAGATAAATTGAAGATTTATAATGATACTGAAAATTTTAATGCTAAAAATCCAGTAGTATCAATTGGTATTTTCGATGGAGTACATATTGGGCATAAGAAAATTATTGACAGGTTAAATGAATTGGCGGTCAAATATAAAGGTGAATCGGTACTTGTTACATTATGGCCTCATCCTAAAGAAATTCTAAAACCTGAAAATAATAACTCGCTTTTATTAACCACACGGAAAGAAAAAGAGTACTTACTTGAAAAATCAGGTATTGACAATTTAATTACTATTACTTTTACAAAGGAGTTTTCACAAATATCTTTCAGGGATTTTGTCAAAGATTATCTCATTGCTAAAATAAAGGCAAAACATATAGTAATTGGCTATAACCATCACTTTGGTAAAGACAGAAAAGGAGACTTTCAATATTTAAAGAGTATATCTGAAGAATATGGATTTAGTGTTGAACAGTTGAAACCTGTAATCTTTCAGAAATCATATGTAAGTTCCTCTTCAATACGTCAAAATCTTGAAAAAGGTAAAATAGAAACAGCAAATATTCTTTTGGGGTATAATTATTTTATTAATGGTAATATTATAATTGGCGACAAGATTGGAAGGAAATTAGGATTTCCGACTGCAAACATAAAGTTGAATGATTCTCACAAACTACTACCCAAAAACGGAGTATATGCTGTTAAAGTCTCGTTGGACAAGAAGGAATATAATGGGATGTTAAATATTGGTACCAGTCCGACTCTCAGGGGGAATTCTTCTCACAGGACAATTGAAGTTCACATAATTGATTTTAAAGGAGAAATTTACGATAAAGAAATAAGTATTAATTTCATAGGAAGAATAAGAGATGAGAAAAAATTCAGAAATGAAAAGGAATTGATAGACCAGTTAAATTATGATAAACATAAGATATTAAATCTTTTGTCAAAATGAATTTCTATTTGGTTAAAAAATTAGCTAATTCATAACTTTTTAAGTTAATTTTGTGTTTTTAAATACATTTAATATTAAGGAATAAAAAAATGATTATGAAATCAGGGGCAATAATAGAGACATTACCATACAAAGTAAAAGACATTGAACTTGCAGACTTCGGAAGAAAAGAGATAGAGATAGCTGAAAAAGAGATGCCTGGTTTAATGGCAATAAGAAAGAAATTTAAAGATTCAAGACCATTGGCTGGTGCCAGAATTTCCGGTTCCTTGCATATGACTATCCAGACTGCTGTCCTCATAGAGACACTGGTTAAGCTGGGAGCTGAGGTACGTTGGGCAAGTTGTAATATTTTTTCTACACAGGATCATGCTGCAGCAGCCATAGCTAAAGCCGGAATACCAGTATTTGCCTGGAAAGGTGAAACCCTGGAGGAATACTGGCGGTGTACGGATCAGGCGCTTACATTTCCGGGTGGCAAAGGGCCCAATCTGGTTGTGGATGATGGAGGAGACGCAACCCTGCTTATTCATAAAGGATATCAGGCTGAAAATGATTTCTCAATTCTTGAAGTCAAACCATCAAATCATGAAGAAGGTGTAATACTTAGTCAATTAAAACAGACGCTTAAGTCAGATCCGGGTAAATGGCACAGGATAGCGCAGGGATGGAAGGGGGTTTCCGAAGAAACAACAACTGGAGTGCACAGGCTATATCAGATGCAGGAAAAAGGAGAATTATTGGTCCCTGCAATAAATGTTAACGATTCAGTTACTAAATCCAAGTTTGACAATTTGTATGGCTGCAGGGAATCGCTGGCTGATGGATTAAAAAGGGCTACTGATGTCATGATTGCAGGCAAGGTTGTTGTCGTCCTGGGATATGGTGATGTTGGAAAGGGCTGTGCAAAGTCTATGAGGGCTTACGGAGCGAGGGTAATTGTTACGGAAATAGATCCGATATGTGCATTGCAGGCTGCAATGGAGGGATTTGAAGTAACAACTATGGAGGATGCAATTAAAGAAGGTAATATTTTTGTTACTGCTACAGGTAATAAGGATGTTATGGACATTGGACATATGACCCGGATGAAAGATCAATCGATTATATGTAATATAGGACATTTTGATAATGAAATACAGGTAGATAAGCTATACACGTATTCAGGCATTAAAAAAATAAACATTAAGCCACAGGTAGATAAGTTTACTTTTCCCGATGGCCATTCGGTATTTCTTCTTGCTGAGGGGAGACTGGTAAATCTGGGATGTGCTACAGGGCATCCATCATTTGTAATGAGTAACTCTTTTACAAACCAGACACTTGCCCAGATTGATCTGTGGCAAAACGATTATGCTGTCGGAGTATACCGATTACCTAAAAAACTGGATGAAGAAGTAGCAAGATTACATCTTGAGCATCTTGGAGTTAAATTGACCAGGTTAACAAAAGAACAGGCCGGCTATATAGGTGTACCTGTTGAAGGCCCTTATAAATCAGATCATTACCGATACTGAGCCTGACAATACATTTTATTACTTTAGCGGAACAGGTATTTAGATAATCTGAAATTATAACAGAGTCTGTTATATATTTTCTTCCTGATTACATTATTCTAATTATAAATATATAGAATATTTGTATTGGGATTAAAAGTAGTTCTGAATTGCTTAAGAGGACACCGGGAAACACTTTGTTCTGTAGGGAATCCTGAATACCATAATTGATACCTGGAACTACATATGGGACATTCAGCGAACATAAAATTATCGATAGTCTCAACAGGGACACTTTCGTCTACATTGTAAGGACATGTTCTGTCATAAGCGAAATACTCATCCTCATTGTTACAATAAATTATTATTCCATTGTTATTATAACCTAATGAAGTCACACCAGCAGTACTCTTAGTTATTATTAACGATTTCGTTGGAGCAAGATTGAAAAGAATCATATTCAGGGATAAATTTACATAAGTGTCAGGTACAACATCACAGCTTTCCTTTTCACAATTCAGAGGTAGTATCTGAAAAAGAATTATTAGAAAAAAAATTTTTAACTTTGAATGTCTGTTAATAAATTTCAATGCTTCCTGAATTTTAATAAAAGTATTGAATTTGACCATAAAACATTTCATATTATTATTACTAGCTACAAAATTAACAATTCTTGGATTGCATTCACAAACAAGAAAGATTAGAGTGGCACAAAAGAATGCTGAAAAAACTGAGCAACTACAAAAAAAATACTATCAGAAAGCCAGAAAATTTATCGTAAAGGAAAGAAGAAAAATGCAGGATAAAAACACACAAAAGAGAATGGCAGAAGCAAGGAAAAGAGCCCATAAGTTTAACAAGAGACATAATGATATATTTTTTATTAGATTTATAAAAAAAAGAAAAATAAAATAATAAGTCATGGAAGATCTTACAGGATTAATTATTTACATTATATTGGCTATTATAGGTGTACTGGCTGGTATATACAGTAATAAGAACAGAAAGAAGTCAGTTTTGCCTCGACCTATAGAATCATCGTCAGTTGAAGCGGAACCAGCAGAAAGTTTTGAAAGCGAATATGATCCCTTTGCCGGAATATTTGAAGAAAAAGTTGAAGAAGAAGATTTAGCAGCTGAAAATGATATAAGGGAAGAAGAATTTGTTGCTGAACAGGATATTAACAAGGAAGAATTAATTATTGGACAGGAACCTAAAAAAGAAGATAGTTATAATAAAGGATATGAAGAGGGAGAAGCAGTATTTGATGAAACTAAAAAAGTTTTAATTTCAGATGTAGAATCAGAAATAACAGCCGGTGAAATTTCAGACACAGAATTAATTAAAGATACATCATTAACTGAAGAGGAAAAGCCCATAATAGCTGAACATGTTGAAACTTCAAAGAAGAAAGAAAAATTTGATATAAGAAAAGCAGTTATATACTCAGAAATTTTGAAAAGGAGGGAATATTAGAATGATTTTAATAAAATTTATATTCTTAAACTCTTTCATTAGGCTTCATTTTTTTTAGTTAAATATTTTCATTAATTTTGTGTCAATTAAAGAATTCTGAGTTTTCGGGATTCTTTTTTGTTTTTTTATATTTTCTTTTAAACAGAGGTCGTAATATGACAAATTTCTCATATGTTACCGAAGAAGGTTTAAAGAGGTTGAAAGATGAATTAGATCATTTGTTAAATGTTGAGCGCCCTGCTATTTCCAAATTAATAGCCGAAGCCAGAGATAAAGGTGATTTATCAGAAAACGCTGAATATACGGCTGCCAAAGAAGCACAGGGGATGCTTGAGCTGAAAATATCAAAGCTTCAGGATATGCTGCTCAATTCGAGGATTATTGACAAGTCAAAAATTGATACTTCCAAAATTCAGATATTAAATAAAGTAAAGATTAAAAATAAACTTAACAATAAAGTAATGGAGTATACCATAGTATCTGAAAGTGAAGCTAATTTAAAAAAGGGTAAAATATCGTTTAGTACTCCTATAGCCAAAGGATTGATAGGTAAAAAAGTCGGCGATATTGTTGAGATTAATGTTCCCTCCGGGACTATTCCATTTGAAATTATTGAAATTTCAAGATAAATTATAATTCTTATTTTCTTTTTGCCTGTATTTTCAAAGTCTCGTTCGCTTAATATACATAATTTTAAATTAATTTTTAAAAATGGCCACTATCTTCACCAGGATAATTAAAGGAGAAATCCCTTGCTATAAAATAGCTGAAGATGATAATTTTTTGGCTTTTTTAGATATAAATCCACTCGCTAAAGGACACACCCTAGTTGTTCCCAAGAAAGAGGTGGACTATCTTTTTGACCTGGATGATAATTTGCTGGCAGGCTTAAATGTTTTTGCAAAAAAGGTAGCAAAAGCAATTGACAAAGTTATCGATTGTAAAAGAGTTGGGGTAGCTGTTCTGGGACTCGAAGTTCCGCATGCACATGTTCACCTGATACCGATAAATGGCTTATATGACATCGATTTTTCAAAACCCAAGCTTAAATTGAACGACAAAGAATTTAAGGAGATTGCTGAAATGATAAAAGCAGCGCTTTGAGATAAAGTTACCGGACAATCATAAATTCTATTTTATTCTTCCCGGATTCTTCCTGATAAACTCATTCCAGCTTTTATAACTATTTGAACCAGCTGACAGGTTTTTCTGATAAAAATGACATAGTGCAACTGCCAGTCCGTCAGTTGCATCAAGTTTTTTGGGGATCTTATCAATTTTAAATATGCTTTGTAATAAGGATGCTACCTGTTCTTTTGAAGCGTTACCATGACCGGTTATTGAAAGTTTGATCTTTCTTGGGGCATACTCAAATATAGGAATTGAGCGATTCAATGCTGCAGTAATTGCTGCACCCTGAGCCCTTCCAAGAAGCAGCATCGATTGAACGTTCCTGCCATAGAATGGGGCTTCAATAGCAAGCTCATCAGGATGATACTGATCAATAAGTTGTGTTGTTCTTTCATACAATTTCTTTAATTTGATATAATGATCAGTAAATTTATTTAGTTCAATAATACCGAGGCAAACAAGTAAAGGCCGGGAATCAATTATCTTTATTATTCCATAACCCATTATGTTAGTTCCGGGGTCGATTCCTAATATTATTCTTTCAGTACTCAATACAGGAAATATTGGATTAATATGCTCTTAAAAATTTATTTATCTGCCTGTCTGTTTCCAGTAAATATGCACCTCTGGTAGATTTTTTCCTGGATACAGAAGGTGCTCCGGTTTCCATAATATTTAAAGTCTCCTCAAGACAGTCTTCCTGAGGATCGCCAAAATCTCTTGTTATATCATCTTCCGAATATGAATCCGGAACAAGACCATCATAAAAATCACCTTCATCATTACCATTAGTAAATTTAAAGCATACAGGTAATATCACATAATTGTAGTTTGTAAAAGGAAGTGCATACATGCCTACCGGTTTCCCGTGTGTATTATTACCTACCAGGATAACGTCCATGTATGGTTCCAGTCCGTTAATTAATAATTCACTGGCAGATGCGGTTGAATTTGTTCCAATAAAAAATATCCTTTCCAAATCAAATCCGTTTTCGTTATATGGTACATTAATAACTGTATCCAAATCAGGATACTTATTGTTATGGAGAAATTTTACAAAGACCCTGTCAGAATATTTATTTCCGGCTATCCAGCCGGCCAGATACTCTGCAACAGACACACTGCCTCCGGAATTATATCTAAGGTCTATAATAAGTTCATCTATATTATTGTTTTTAAATTCTGTAAAAACATTATCGATTTCTGATATTGCTGCGGATATAAAATCCTGAAATACAATGTAACCAATAAGTTTATTATTGCCGGATATTATCTCATGGTACAATACAGGAGTAATATCCAGTGCCTCTTTAATAAGATACAGGGTTATGTATTCACCTTCTGAATTTATAAATTCGAACTTATTTCTTATACCAATTTCCCGGGGGCCTATCAGTTCCCCTAAGTTGTCCCTGGTGATAACAACATCATTTATCTTATCAACAATCCAGCCTCTCCTGATTCCCTGTTTAAAAGCCTCAGTAGATGTATAGATAAAAGAAATTCTAATTCTGTCTGAGCTGTCTGTGCCTAAAAGTAAACCATGACCTATCATTTCTCCTTCTTCAAAGTATTGCAGGTATTCGTCTTTAGGCATTACATAACTCCATTTGTCCAAAGGCTTATATTTTAAATAATCCATCAGTTCATACGGGGTTTCAAAAGAACTTATATCAGCATCCGGTACATACTCATACCACAGATAAATATCTCGCATTACTTTGTAAATCTCGCTATTAACTATAAACTCGTCACTAATGTCATCCTTTGAACACAAGTGGAAGAAAAAGAATACGACGGCAGCTAAAAAGTAAAATAAAATATTTCTTTTAAAAAATCTCATTTCTGGCGTATTTGTTGAATTATTATACCCAAAACTATTAAAATTAATCCAATAATGGATGTAAAAAATATATCTTCCTTAAGTACAAAGTGTATTAGAATTAGTGATAAAAAAGGAGTTATATAAATTAAATTAGATACTCTTTCAGTTGATTTAGACAATTGTAATGCTTTAAGCCAGAATACAAAAGTTATACCCATTTCAAAAATACCTGTATATATTGCTGCATAGAAACTTACGGTAACCTTAAAATTGAAATCCGAAAAAATCATACATGTAATGACAATATATATTCCTGAGAATAAAAAGTTAAAGAAGAGTTTGATTTCATCATCTCTTTTATCTTTGATATTAAGAATCCAGAATAACGACCAGATTACCGAGGATATTAAGGCCAGAAATATACCAAACGGTTCAATAATTTTGTAACTGATTAAATTCCCCTGAGCCGAGATAAAAAAAACACCTGCAAAGCTTACAAGTATAGCCAGTATGTTTTTAATTGATATTTTTTGTCCTAATAAGGGAATTGACAATATAGTCAAAACAACAGGCCACGTAAAGTTCAGTGGTTGAGCGATTTGTGCAGGTAATAGCGAGTAGGCTTTGAATAAAATAATATAATACAGATAAGGATTTAAAAATCCCAACAGAACAGACCTGGAATGATATCTTATATTGTAATTAAAAATTTTATGGAATTTGCCAGTTGAAATTACTACGAAAAATGTAACCAAAATAGCTGTAAGATTAGCTATTAGTAATAAATGCAGAAAATTTAGATTATTTAAAGCAATTTTGAAAGCTGAGGCTACAGTTGACCAGAAAAGAATTGTCAGTAATGCAAAAGCATATGCTTTCCCGGGATTTTTTCTGTTATCCATCAATTATTTATTGATAATAATAATGAATTAATATCATTTTAATTTAATTTTATAAAAAAATTCTAAAATATATATAGAATTATAAACATCTTATATTAATATGTTTTGCTAATAACTTATATTAAGTTATAGGATAAAGGGGATATATAGATTAATAATGATTACTTTTTTATTAGAACAACGTGAAAATCAATTAATTTTTTTATTTTAATAAAATTATTATTCAATAATATTAAATATTTTAATTTACATATTATTGAAAAAAACTAATCAAAATAATATGAATAAAAAGGTTTTTATGCTTCTTAACGCATATTTTATGATTTTTATTACTCTTCTTGCACAAGAGCCAATAAAACATGCAAAAAAGGTGTTTATATCTCCTGCTGGCAGAATTTATATTCAAAAATACCTGCCGGTTTATTTAAGAATAGCTACTTCTCCCGATGAGGATGCCAAAAGCTATCTATTAAAAAGTGAGGTGACAACCAAATATTCAAATCCCATGTATTTTGATACTGAGGGGTATAATACTGTACGTTCTCCGTGGTGTGTTGACACTTTTACCAAAAAGCCAGTTTATCCTAAGCAGGATATTATTTATGAAGTATATGCTGATGGATATCCCCCCAGATCAAAATTAAAATATGAAGGAACAAGTCAATACGTTAAAGATGGCAGAAAATATTTCGGGGGAGGTATAGAAATAATTATTACAGCGATTGATGCATTATCTGGTGTTGATAAGATATATTATTCAATAAATAATGAGAATTATAAACCTTATTCCGGTAGCATATCTGTTAGTGATGAGGGAGAATACACTTTAAAGTATTATTCGGTGGATAATGTTGGTAATGTTGAGGAAATGAAAACTGAATTCTTTATTATAGACATCACCTATCCCCAAACAGAATATGAAATTGATGGCATGACAAATGAGAATTATATATCGCCCGATGCCAGGATAATTTTAAAGAGCACAGATAGTCTTTCAGGAGTAAAAGATATTTTCTATCAAATAAATAATGGCCCTGTTATAAAGTATAGTACTCCTATACCTGTAAATATACTGGGTTCTGAATCAGGAAATATTTCTTTTTATAGTGTTGACAATATAGGGAACCAGGAAAATAAAAAGGTAATTGGCAGCTTTCCATCAAAAACTGGTTCGGGTGAAAGTACAGAGGATCATGAAGTAGTTTTCGAATTTTATATTGACAACAAACCTCCTGAGCTTACACTAAATTTAGAGGGGGTTAAATACCAGGGTAAATATCTCTATATATCTCCCAGCACTAAAATAAAATTAACTGCTACAGATGATAAGTCAGGTGTTGATAAGATTAAGTTCAGCATTAACTCGTCCGGTATGTTAAAAGATTATAATGAACCTTTTAATATTGATTATGGCGGATTACAGTCTATTTATTATACTGCAATTGATTTTGTGGGTAACTGGACCCCACTTAACACCCATAAGGTGTTTGTTGATATGAATACTCCAAATACAAGTTTCAATCTTTCAGGATTAAATTTCTTTAACAGAGATACATTATATATAACATCAGACACAAAAATATTAATAGATAACTATGATAATGAATCCGGGACCAAAAATGTTTATTATAAAATAAATAATGAAGAATTTAAAGAATATTCTTCACCCTTTTTAATTGATAAGGAAGGATTTCATAACATCACATATTATGGAACAGATAATGTGAATAATGAAGAAGAACACAAGGCTAAAGGTGTATTTATTGATGCTACACCACCGGTGATTCATTATCAATTTAATGTAGCACCTATTGGTTCCAAAATAATCAGGGATGAAGAATATACAGTTTATCCTACAAACGCGATAATATATCTCGGTTCTACTGATTATGCTTCCGGGGGTAAAAGAATTGAGTACATTATCAATAATAGTCCTGTAAAAACGGAATTGCCCATTAGAAATTTTAAACCGGGTAATTATCTTATTGATATTTTTGCATACGACGAATTGGATAACCGGCAGGTAAGCAAGCTTAAATTTTCTATTGAAAATTAAACCGGATGAATAAAAATATCATTTTATGGGTATTATTATTTACAGGTTTTCACATAAATAATTTACAGGCTCAGGAAGATAAATATATTAGTTTATTCCTGTATAATTTCACAAAACACTTTGACTGGCCTGATGAATATAAATTAGGTGACTTTATTATTGATGTTGTAGGCCATGAATCGGTATTTATGAAGTTAAAGGAACTGACTGCAACAAAGAAAGTCGGGGATCAGAGTATTGTTATCAGAAATTATACAGATATAACAATGATTGGGAAATGCCATATATTATTTGTAGGGCACTGGCAGAGCAGGTTTTTACCACAAATATTGGAAAGAATAGGTAACAGGCCAACTTTAATTGTGACCGAGAAAGAAGGTCTTATAAATGAGGGTTCTGCCATCAATTTTATTATTAAGGAAGGAGCTATAAAATTTGAATTTAAGAAGAGCAATGCCTTAAAATACGGCCTGAAGTTTGACCCAAGGATTGTTGAAATGGCTGAGACCGTTTATGAGTAACTTATGATATATAATTGAATCCTGTGTATTTGTTTAATATTTCCGGTATTTTAATTCCTTTTTCAGACTGATTATTTTCCAGCAATGCTGCTACAATTCTGGGAAGAGCTAAAGCGCTACCGTTCAGAGTATGGGCAAGTATTATTCTTTTTGTTCCCGGCTCCCGGATTCTTAGTTTCAGGCGATTTGCCTGATAAGATTCAAAGTTTGATACAGAACTTACTTCCAGCCATTTTTTCTGGGCAGCAGCATAGACTTCAAAATCATATGTAAGAGCAGAAGCAAAACCCATATCACCACCACATAATTTTACGATTCGATAAGGAAGTTCAAGCATCTTAACTAAATTCTCTACATGGTTAACCATTTCTTCCAGTGTTTCGTATGATTTTTCAGGATGCTGAATCTGCACAATTTCAACTTTATCAAACTGGTGAACCCGATTTAATCCGCGGACCTCTTTACCATACGATCCGGCTTCACGCCTGAAGCAGGGTGTATAAGATGTATTCTTTACAGGTAAGTCATTTGCGTTTAGGATTACATTACGATATATGTTTGTAACAGGGACTTCAGCAGTTGGTATAAGATAATAATTATCCGAGGGGATAGCATACATTAATCCTTCCTTGTCAGGTAACTGTCCTGTCCCAAATCCTGATTCCTCGTTAACGAGAAGCGGGGGCAGGTATTCCAGGTATCCGGCTTTTTCGTTTTCTTCAAGGAAAAAATTAATTAATGCTCTCTGCAGCTTTGCTCCTTTTCCTATAAATACAGGAAAAGCTGCTCCTGTAATTTTATTTCCCAATTCAAAATCAATTATGTTATATTTTTTTGCCAAATCCCAATGTGGCAAGGATATATGATCAAATTTGGGGATCCTGCCACCTGACCGTATTAGTTGATTGTTTTCCTCACCTCTCCCTTGTGGAACAGTCTTATGAGGAATATTAGGAATTTGCACCAAAAGTTCATTTAATTCAGATTGGGCACGGGTAAATTTTATGTTTAGTTCCTTAATCTCGTCTTTTAGCAGTATTGTTTTTTCACGTATAATATGTGCTTTTTTGTCCTCTTTGTTTTTCAGTAATATTCCAATTTCTTTTGAAAGAGTATTAAGTTCTGCTTGTTTAGAATTCTGGATTTTTTGAATATTCCTTCTATACTGGTCTACTTCAAGTACTTTGTTAATAATTTTATCAGCATCAAAATCCCTAATCTTTAATCTTTCTATAGTTTCTTCCCTGTTTTCCCGAATAAGATTAATTGTTAGCATTTTTATAATTAAAGAGAATTATTATTGTAATATTAAATAAAAAATCTCCTGTTTAGTTGCTAATATAAAAGAAATAAACAGGAGATTTGAAATATTTCAGATAAAATTTATTGAGATTCAGCAACAACTGAAACGAAAGACCTGTTGTCTCTCTTTTTATTGAATTTAACTGTGCCGTCCACAAGTGAAAATAATGTGTGGTCTTTTCCTATTCCCACATTTAAACCGGGATGATGTTTTGTTCCCCTTTGACGGACAATAATGTTTCCTGCTTTGGCAAACTGTCCGCCAAATAATTTTATACCTAAGCGCTTGCTTTCCGATTCTCGTCCGTTTCGTGAACTTCCTGCACCTTTTTTATGTGCCATTTTTTAAAGATTTTAAATTTATGCTTATTTGCTTTTCTCTTGTTCTTTTTCTTTTGACGTCTTATCAACCTGTGATTTACCTTTTGCTGCTGGTCTTTTATCAGCAGTACTTTTCGATCCGGCGCTTTTTTTTACCGGTTTCTTTTTACCAGGATCTCCTGCTTCAGTCCCTGTCTGCTTTGCTGAAGCTTTCTTTGCAGTAGTTGCTTTTATTGTTGATGCTGCTTTTGTTCCTGTTTGTTTCTCTGCATCTTCTTTGCCAGTAATGGTCTTTGCAGCAGGTTTCGCGATGGTAGCTTTTTTCGGAGTCTCTTTATCGGTGGTTCTGGTTTCAGAAATTTCCTTTTTTTCTGTTATTTTTTTTACGGATTCTTTTTCTGCAGTTGTTGCTTTGGCTGCTTTCCTTTCAGAAATGTCTTCGATTAATAGTTCGGTTAAATATTGCCGGTGACCGTTTAATACTTTATAGCCTTTTCTTTTTTTCTTTTTAAATATTTTAACCTTTTTATTTTTAATGTGGGATATAATTTTACCGGTAACACAGGCGTCTTTTAAATAAGGAGACCCAATTTTTATTTCTTTTTCATTATCTATAAATAACACATTATTAAGGTCAACTTTAGAACCAACCTCTCCCTTAATCCTGTTTATATAGACTTTCTTATCTTTTTCAACTTTAAATTGTTGTCCGGCTATATTTACTATTGCGTACATTAATTTATGTTATCAACAGGTTTTAAAACTTGGGTCTGCAAAAATATAAAAGTTTAATTGAACTACAAATAAATACCATCAAATATTTAATAAATGCCTGATAATTTATAGATTGTAATGGATAAGGTGCTGCTTTACACAATAATTATGAGCATATAATATGATTCCCAATCTGCAAATGAATAAGTATTTAATTATATTTGTATATAATTTAAGGCATTTTACAAAAAATCTTTGATTTAGTGTAACGAATGAGTAAGATTAAACTTAACGTACTTGGAATATCATATAGTCAAACTCAAACTGGAGCTTATGCACTGGTACTGGCCGAAGAAAATGGCAAACGCAGGATCCCGATTATAGTCGGTGGATTTGAAGCACAGGCTATTGCCATTCAATTGGAGGGATTAAAACCCCCAAGACCTTTAACACATGATCTGTTTCTTAACTTTGCAAGAACATTTAAGATTAATTTATTAGAAGTTACGGTTTATAAACTTGAAGAAGGCGTATTTTACGCAAAGCTTACTTGCGACAATGGCAGACAAATAATTGAAATTGATGCCAGAACATCAGATGCTATTGCATTAGCATTACGTTTTAAATGTCCAATTTATACAACTGAGGAAATAATGAGAAAATCAGGTATAATTCTGGATTTTGAAAAAGAAACTCATTCACAGTCAAAATCAAAGTCAGCCCCTGTTGCCAGGAAAGTGCAAATAAAGGAGGATAAACCTGCAGAGGAGCTCAGCAAAATTAGTTCTCAGGAGTTAAAAACACTTTTAGACGAAGCTATTAAAGAGGAGAACTATGAAAGAGCATCTATAATCAGAGATGAAATTAATCGAAGAAAAGACAAATGAGGTCTTGCAGCTAAAGGATCTTATTTAGTAAACATATTTGTTTCTCATTATTCTTGCATAAGTTAGAAACTCTAAAGAAGTAAGATTTTCAGGATTAAATTACTAAGTCAATTAGATGTATTAACCTGGTTCGTATAAAATATACTTCTAAATTTCATCTTAAGAATATACTGTTATTTCTGATTTCAGGTTATTAAGGATTCCCAATTTTTAATAAATAAATATTCAAATTGGAAAGGCTGATATATTAAAACTAAACTTAATAAACAGATTTTTATCAAAATAAGCTATATAGTTATAAATAATAGGAATTTCGCGGGGCAGGTAAGCAGTAAATAACGTAAAAAGCAAAAAAAAAGAACTTTTTAGTTATTTATACGTTTATATAAATCACTATGATATAGTTAGTTAATAAATATAGGATTGAATTGATAAGATAGTGAGCATATCTATTATTTTAAGAATTAAGTATATTTACTAGTAATTTATATAGTATTAATCATATATAATGGCCAGTAAAAAAGCATATAAGGATCTCGAAAGGGAAATAAATAAACTTGAAAGGGAGAAGGCCTTGTATTTAATTGATATTGAGAAATATCAGTCACTTTTTGATAACGCTCCTTTAGGGGTATTTCAGGCAACAATAGAGGGTAAATATACAGAAATTAATAATGCCTTTGCGAGATTACTGCGCTATAAAAATGCAGATGATGCTATAAATTCTGTTAAAGATATTTCCAGGCAGATATATGCTGATCCCTCAGAGAGAAAGAAGCTGGTTAAGGAAATTATTCAAGGTAAAAGCATTATACATCAGGAGACCTTTTTCAGAAGAAAAGATAATTCAGTTTTTCCTGTGAACTTAAGCTTGAATCTTGTTCATAATGAGCAGGGTAAACCTTTGTACATTGCAGGGACGGTTGAAGATATTTCTGAAAGGAAGAAGGCTGAAGAATTAGTGTTACAGGACAGAGATCAGCTTAGAATATTAATAGACAATATACCGGATTATATATATTTAAAAGACGCAAATGGCAGATTTATTATTGCAAATAAAGCCTTTGCAGGATTAGTTATGGCCGAATCACCGGAGGATCTGATTGGAAAACCGCCTTCAGATTTTATGCAGCATGAGTTTGCGATTAATTTTTTGAAAGATGATACAGAAACTTTGAAAAATGGTATAGCCATAATTAATAAGGAAGAGAAAGGATTTGTTGATCACGAAGGAAGAATATTATATGCATATACTTCAAAAATTCCTCTTAAAGACAGGCATGGTAATATTTCCGGATTGATTGGTATAGGGCGAAATATTACTGATTTAAAAGAAGCGGAACAACAAATTATTGAGAATCAGGCAAACTTAACTGCTGTAATAGAAAGCACAAAAAATTCTGTCTGGGCAATAGACAAAAGCTACAAATTGGTAACATTAAATACTTACTTTAAGAAGTTTTTCAAATCGTTCTTTAAAAAAGATATTAGCATTGGGATTAACATATTAGAAGTTTTACCTGAAAATGAAAAACTAAAGTGGAAAGAAATATACAAAAGAGCATTTAAAGGTGAACAGTGGATACAGAAGGATCATTATATAAGGTACAGAACTGACATATATTTTGAATACTACATTAATCCTATAATAGATAAAAATAATAATATTACCGGTGTTACAGTATTTTCAACCAATATCACAGAAAGAAAAATTGCTGAAGATGCGATAAGGGAAAGCGAGGAGAGATTCAGACAGTTGGCAGAAAATACAAATGTTGTATTCATCCTCTCAAATAAGCAAACTATTCTTTATGCTAATCCGGCATTTGAAAGGGTTTACGGAAGGAAAGTCAAGGAACTTATAAGTAATCCATCAATACTGGAAGAATATATCCACCCTGATGATAAAGATAGATATATTAATAACAGAAAAAAGGAATTAAGAAAGAAGTCTGAATTGGGCCAGCAGTATCAAATAATCAATGCCAGGGGTGAAACAAGAAAAATATGGACCAGAAGTTTTCCTGTATATAATGAAAAGGGCAGAATATATCGTTATGTTACTGTAATAAATGATATTACTGAACAAAAGGAGCTTGAATCAACTATTCTTAAAACTAAAACACAACAGAAAGCCATTCTTGATAATATACCTCATTTAGCATGGTTGAAAGATAGTGAGGGCAGGTATATTTCAGTGAATGAGTCTTTTGCTTTACATCATAATTTAAGTGCCTCTGAAATTATTGGGAAGACGGATTATGAAATTTGTCCAAAAAAGTTAGCTGATAAATATTATAAGAATGACTGTGATGTTAAGCAAAGTGGTAAAAGACAACTCGTTGAAGAAGTCATAACTGCAGAAGGCAGAAAGCGGTGGACTGAAACATTTAAAACACCTATATTCAATGAACAGGGTAAATTAATTGGGATAACCGGTATATCCTGGGACATTACTGATCGCAAAAAGATGGAGGAAACCATTAAAGAGAATGAAGAACACTTCCGTGCATTATTGCAAAATTCCTCTGATGCTATATCCATTCTTGATAAGAAAGGGAAAATAATCTTCGAAAGTTCAGTAAGAAACAAAATATTTGATTTTACTATAAAAGAACTTATAAATAAACCAATATTTGAAATTGTCCATCCTGATGATATTGACTATTTTAAGGAATTCTTTAAGGAAGTACTTAAAAGTCCCCGGAAACAAATAAAAAAGGAATATAGATGTCTTCACAAAAATAAAAAGTGGATATATGTTGAAAGCATTTTTTCCAATCAGCTGGATAATCCTTCTATAAATGGAATAGTTGTAAATTCAAGGGACATCTCAGAAAGGAAAATGGGAGAACTTAAAGAAAGGGTTTACCACGATAATTTAATCTTTCTAAGCAATTCCGCTCTTGACCTGCTGGGAATTTCCTCAAAAGATGATATTTATAAATACATTTCCGAAAAATTGTGCAGTTTCCTTGAGAATGCAGTAGTTATGGTTACTTCATATAATGAGAAAGATGAAAAATTTTGTGTTGAATATATATCAGGGTTAAGAGATAATAAATTAAAAATCATAAATATTTTAGGCAGGGATCCGGCAGGTATAATATTTCCGATAAATAAGGAAATTTCAAATATTGAAAATGCAGGTACTGTTATTACATTAAAGGAAGAACTGCTTGTTGAAAATCTAAGTAAAGAAAATTTTCAGAAACTGGAGGATATTAAGGAGGTCTTAAAGATTCACAAGATTTATAATATAACACTGGCCAGACATAATAAATTATTAGGCAATATTACAATTTTCACATTAAATAAGAGCATTATCAAGTTCAAGCATATTATTGAAACATTTGTTCATCAGGTATCTGTCGCATTACATAGAAGCCAGCTGGAGTACGAACTTATTATGGCCAAGGAAAGGGCAGAGGAATCCGATAAACTTAAAACGGCATTTTTAGCAAATATGTCGCATGAGATAAGAACACCTATGAATGGATTGCTCGGATTTGCAGAAATGCTGAATGACGATAAACTGAGTCCGGCCGACAGAAAAAAATATCTCAAAATTATTAATAACAATGGCAAAATGTTAATAAACCTTATAGATGATATAATTGATTTTGCAAAAATTGAGGCCGGCCAGATAAAGGTTGTGCACAGTGACTTTTCATTAAATTCACTTCTAAAACAGGTGCATTCATCATTTCTTTCTGAAAAACTTAAAAAGGAGAAATCAAAAGTCCAGTTAAGATTAAAGAAAGCTCTTACAAATGAAAATTGTTACATAAAATCTGAACCCAATCGTATTCGGCAAATATTAACCAATTTAATCAGTAACTCATTTAAGTTCACTAATAGAGGACATATAGAATTTGGTTACAGGCTTGTTGATAACAACATGCTGACATTTTACGTGGAAGACACAGGGATTGGAATTCCTCAGAAAAAACTAAATGTAATTTTCGAAAGATTTATTCAGGCGGATAGTTCACCTACCAGAAAATACGGGGGTTCAGGTTTAGGACTGGCAATATCAAAAGGACTGGTTGATTTACTTAATGGTAAAATGTGGGCAGAATCTGAGACAGGGAAGGGATCAACCTTCTATTTTACAGTTCCTTATGTGCCTACGAAGAAGGTAACCGAAGAAGATCATGAGAAAAAATCAAGAACAGACTATAGATGGGAGGGCAAATTATTCCTGATTGCTGAGGATGATAAGTTCAGTTACAAGTTTTTGGAAGGATTTTTAAAGCAGACCAAAGCTGAAGTGCTTCATGCAGTTGATGGGAGACAGGCTGTTGAACTTTGTATGAAAAATAAAAATATTGACCTTGTACTTATGGATATACAAATGCCCGAAATGAATGGCTTAGAGGCTACTGAGGAAATAAAAAAATTTAATAAAAATATTCCGATTATTGCGCAAACTGCAAATGCAATAACAGAAGAAAGACAGAAGTGTCTGAATGCAGGATGTGATGATTTTGTTACCAAACCTGTCAATATTACTGAGTTATATTCAAAAATAGACAGGTGGCTTTCTATTAAGGGGTAGTCCTTTCTTCCAGTTATTTCTAATAATTTTATATGCAGATATTCTCCATTATTACATTAACTCTACTCGTATTATATATTGTCAGAATATCTGGGTACCTGTCAGGTTGGAAGCAAGTAACCGAATTTAAACCCGGTAATTCTTTACATAAGATACTTATCAGTATAATTATTCCGTTCAGAAACGAGGAAAAAAATATCAAAGGGCTGTTAAAAGACCTGGTTAACCAAAACTATCCCGATGAACTCTTTGAAGTTATTCTGGTAAATGATCATTCTGAAGATTCGACCACTCAGATTATTGAACCTTTTTGCAGTAATCATAAGAATTTCCGGTTAATTCAACTACAGAAGAATTGTTATGGAAAGAAAGAAGCTATAGAGACTGGTATTCGAAATGCCACAGGGGAATTAATAGTAACTACTGATGCTGACTGCAGGGCTTGTAATAAATGGATATCTACAATTGCTGCGTATTATTTTGAATCTGATAAACCTGAAATGATTATAGGATTAGTAGACATATTGTCTGAGGATACTTTTTATAATAAATTTCAGCAGCTTGAGTTTTTAAGTCTCGTAGGATCAGGTGCCGGAGCAGTTTGTATATCACAACCCATATTTTGCAACGGAGCAAATCTTATTTATAAAAAGGAATTATTTAACAAGTATATGGATCCTCTGAACAAGACACTTGTGTCAGGAGATGATACATTATTTATGTTAAAGTTAAAAAGGGATTCTAAGCATAAGATAAGACTTTTAAAATCAAAAGAAGCTATTATTTATACAAAACCACAATTAACTATAGGCGAATTTATTCAGCAAAGAATCAGGTGGACATCAAAAGCAAGATTTTACAGAGACTATAATATAATATACAGCTCTATTATTGTGCTTACATTAAATGTGTCCATACTTATTTCAGGGATTTTAATTTTTACAAACAAATACTATTCATTGTATCCGGTCTTATTATTTGGGAAGACATTAATAGATTTTATTTTTATGAATACTATACTTAAGTTTTTTAATAAGAAGAGGCTATTAAAATATTTGATCTTATTTCAGGTTTTTTATCCTTTATATATTTCAATTATCGGAATTTTAGGCAATCTTGCCGGTTACAGATGGAAAAACAGAAAAACTAAAAAATATATATGATTACAAATAACTGATAAGTTAATTTCCCATTTCTGAAATAAATTTGATTCTCATTAATCTTATATCTTCTTCAGTGAATTCATCCTCTCCCAGTTCCTGCAATGCTTCTTCAATTGATTCGCTTTCAGCATCTTCCTTGAAGTAATCATATATTTCCTGCTGATGTTCCCTATCAATTACATAATCAATATAATAATCCAGGTTAAGTTTGGTTCCGGAATTAACTATTGATTCAATTTCATCCAGGAGGGTATTCATTTCCAAATTTTTTGCTTCTGCAATATCGTCAAGCGGTATCTTTCTGTCAATACTTTGTATTATATATACTTTAAGCCCCGATTTATTTACTACAGATTTTACTATCATATCCTGGGGGCGTATAATTTCTTTTTCCTCGACGTAATTTTTAATGAGTTCAATAAATTCTTTCCCATACTTCTTGGCCTTTCCTGTTCCGACGCCGGTGATATTTTGCAATTCTTCAATATTTATTGGATATTGAATGGCCATATCTTCTAATGAGGGGTCCTGAAATATTACAAAAGGTGGTAGATTTAATACTTTGGATGTTTTTTTTCTAAGATCTTTAAGAATACTGAATAACTCTTCATCAACAGTACCGCTCTTCATAGCAGGAGTAATAAATTCATCATCGTCATCCATATCTTTATATTCATGATCTTCTGCAAGCATGAAGGATTTGGGATTTATAAGGAACTCATGGCCTTTGTCTGTAAATTTCAGTAATCCGTAGTTTTCAATTTCTTTTTCAATAAGGCGTGCGACTAAAGCCTGGCGTATAACAGCACCCCAGAATCTTACATCTCTATCGTTTCCTGTTCCAAATAGTTCAATTTTATGGTGTTTATATGATTTGATGGCATTATTTTTAATCCCTGCCAGAATGCTGGCAATATGGTCGGCTTTAAATTTTTCTTTTACAGCAAAAATTACATTCAGAGCTTTTACAATATATTCTTTACCTTCAAATTGAGTTTTAGGATGCAGACAGTTATCACAATTATCACAGTTATTTTTCATTTCTTCACCAAAATAACTAAGTAATTGTTTGACTCTGCAACCCGAGGATTCAGTGTAGGAAACAGTTTCTAACAACAGTTGCTTCCCGATTTCCTGTTCAGCCACTGGCTTTCCCTGCATAAATTTTTCAAGTTTTTGAATATCTTTATAGCTATAAAATGCAATGCATTTGCCTTCTCCTCCATCTCTGCCAGCTCTGCCGGTCTCCTGATAATAACCCTCAAGGCTTTTTGGTATATCATAATGTATTACAAACCTGACATCAGGTTTATCAATACCCATGCCGAATGCAATTGTGGCAACAATAACATCCACATCTTCCATTAGGTATTTATCCTGGTTTTCAGTTCTCGTAGCTGAGTCCATTCCTGCATGATAGGGTAATGCCTTAATACCGTTTACTTTTAATGTTTCAGTTAATTCTTCTACTTTCTTTCTGCTCAGACAATAAATAATTCCCGATTTTCCGGGATTATTTTTAATGTATCTTATTATCTCTTTTGTTACATTTTTTTTTGAGCGGACTTCATAATAAAGATTAGGCCTCCTGAAAGATGATTTAAATATATCAGCATCCAGCATAGAAAGGTTTTTCTGTATATCATGCTGTACTTTGGGAGTAGCAGTAGCAGTCAGTGCTATCAGGGGAGCCGGACCAATTTTATTAATAATAGGTCTTATCCTTCTGTATTCGGGCCGGAAGTCATGTCCCCATTCTGAAATGCAGTGGGCCTCATCTATTGCATAAAAGGAGATTTTAACCTTCTTAAGAAAGTTAATATTTTCCTCTTTTGTTAAGGATTCCGGGGCTACATATAACAGTCTTGTTTTCTGACTTAAAACGTCCTGTTTAACTTTTTCAATCTGTAATTTGGTTAGCGATGAATTCAAAAAATGGGCTATCCCTTCTTCTTCACTAAAACTGCGCATCGAATCGACCTGATTCTTCATTAATGCAATAAGGGGTGAAATAACAATAGCAGTCCCATTCATCAATAGTGAAGGTAACTGGTAACATAATGATTTGCCACCACCTGTAGGCATTAACACAAATGTGTCCTTGCCTATAAGTACATTTCTGATTATAAGTTCCTGATTCCCTTTAAAACTCGCAAATCCAAAATACTTTTTGAGAACCTCAGCCAATGAAATTTCTGTTCCAACTCTCATATCCACATAAAATTACTTCTTTGATTATTTCATTTGGTTTATAATATCAAACAAGCTATAGCTATAATATTCAAAGAAATGATTTCTTATTTTCTATAAGGAATAAATTTTTTTATACTAATGATTAATAATAAATGTTTAATATCAGACATAAAAGTAACTTTCAATCTTAATAATTAAGAATTATCAATACATTTGTATTATTAAATTTATAAACTTTTTTTCAATTTTACTATATTCTGGTTTGTTTAATTTCCTTATATAAATATCTGTAAATGGCTGGTCATAATAAGGGTGAAATGACATTTCTTCAGCATTTGGAAGAATTAAGGTGGCATTTTATACGTTCATTTGCAGCTATTTTGATAGCGGCAATAGTAGCCTTTATTTTTAAAGATATAGTATTTGATAAAATAATATTCGGACCAAGAACTCCGGATTTTTTAACAAACAGAATGCTTTGCAAACTCGGTAAAATAATAAATAGCCAGAGATTATGCATAAACACAGATGCAAACCAGTTACAGAATATTCATATGACCGGTCAATTTCTGAGTCATATCAAAATATCGATTATTGCAGGGATCATTGTGGTATTCCCCTATATATTCTATGAGTTCTGGAGATTTGTAAATCCGGCTTTATACGAAAACGAAAGAAAAATTAGCCGGGGTGCGGTTTTTTATAGCTCATTGTTGTTCTTGCTGGGTGTCCTCTTTGGTTACTATATAATATCTCCTTTATCAGTTAATTTTTTGGAAAATTACAAGGTAAGTGAAAAGGTTGTCAATGAAATTAATTTAATGTCATATATCTCCATTGTTGCCACAATTGTACTGGCAAGTGGTATTTTGTTTGAATTGCCTGTTGTTATTTACTTTTTAAGTAAAATAGGTATAGTTACACCT
This sequence comes from uncultured Bacteroidales bacterium, assembly GCA_964521285.1. Taxonomy (GTDB): domain Bacteria; phylum Bacteroidota; class Bacteroidia; order Bacteroidales; family UBA10428. The sequence continues at coordinate 30,374 of CAZFQS010000007.1, forward strand.
GAATTTTTAAAAAAGTATAGAAAGCATTCAATTGTTGTTATCCTTGCCTTATCTGCAATTATCACTCCTCCTGACGTATTTAGTCAGATTTTAGTATCTTTTCCCTTAATTGCGTTATATGAGATAAGTATTTCAATATCTCGAAGGATTTATAGAAAACAGGAACAGGAAAATTTGGCTGGTTAATAATTCTATAACTACAAATATGAAATTACGGACTGAAAAATTAGTAAAAAGATACCGATCAAGAACAGTTGTAAAGTATGTTTCTTTTGATGTTGAACAGGGCGAAATTGTCGGACTCCTTGGTCCGAATGGAGCAGGTAAAACAACTTCTTTTTATATGATAGTTGGGTTGATACCTCCCAATGAAGGAAAAATATTTCTTGATGATGAAGATATTACCAATGAGCCGGTTTATAAACGTGCCCGAAAAGGTATAGGATATTTATCACAGGAAGCCTCGGTCTTCAGAAGGCTTACTGTTGAGGATAACTTAAAGGCAATACTGGAAATGACAGATTTGTCCAAAGAAGAGCAAAGACAGAGAACAGAGGCATTGTTAAAAGAATTCGGGCTTAATAAAATAAGAAAAAGTCTGGGTATCCAGCTTTCAGGAGGAGAAAGAAGAAGAACAGAAATTGCCAGGGCTCTTGCTTTGAAACCAAAATTTATATTATTAGATGAGCCATTTGCCGGTGTTGATCCAATTGCTGTTGAAGATATTCAGGAAATTGTGGTAAGCCTGAAAACCAAAAACATTGGTATACTTATTACCGATCATAATGTACATGAAACACTTTCAATAACGGACAGGGCTTATTTGCTTTTTGAGGGCGAAATATTAAAATCAGGTACATCAGAGGAATTAGCCCGCGATGAGCAGGTAAGACGAGTTTACCTTGGAAAGAAATTTGAATTAAGGTAATTTTCCCTTACGGCAACCGAAAATACCTGATAATCATAGCATACAACAGGGATTCTTTCAGTTAAAGAATCATAATATATGAAAAAAAATGGTAAATTTGCGACCTGAAATTATGCGGATGTGGCGTAATTGGTAGCCGCGCTAGACTTAGGATCTAGTGCCTTCGGGCGTGGGGGTTCGAGTCCCTTCATCCGCACTATTTCGGAAAACCGCTTTACTGCTGATAGATATTACCGGCATTAGAAGCGGTTTTTTAGAACTATTAATTATTAACTATAAATTAACTTTAGCTTTCTATGAATATTACAAGAGAGAATATTGATGAACTTAATGCTGTTATCAGAATCAGGGTTGAGAAGGAAGATTATGAAGAAAGACTACATAATGTTCTCGGTGACTTCCGGAGAAAAGCCAGAATTGACGGTTTCAGACCAGGCAAGGTACCTTTTGGATTAATAAGCAAAATGTACAGAAAACCAGCCCTGATTGAGGAAGTGAATAAAATCCTTTCGGAATCGATTACAAAATACTTAATTGATGAAAATTTAAATATCCTGGGAGAACCCCTGCCAAATGAACAGGAACAGAACCAGATAGACTGGGATAATCAAACGGAATTTAATTTCGCATTTGATATAGGATTGGCACCTGAACCGGATATAAATGTTTCGGCAAAAGATAAAATCCCGTTTTATACTATTAAGATTGATGACCAGATCAGATTAAAGTATATTGAAAATTATCAGTCACGCCTGGGATCATTCAGGCCCATTGAAACTACGGAAGAAAATTCTATGATTAAGGCTGATTTATCACAACTGGATAATAATGGGCATATTATTGAAAACGGGATAAAAGTTGATGGAGCCTCAATATCCCTGGAATTAATTAAAGATGAAAAAATCAGGAAAGATCTGACCGGGAGAATTATTGATGATACCATAAACGTTAATTTGAAAAAGGCTCTCCCAAATAATGCTGAACTGGCAGCATTGCTTAAAGTTGATAAAGAAAGAACAGCAGAACTGGAAGGGGAATTTCAATTAATAATAAAGAGTATTTCAAAATTTGAAAAAGCAGAAGTAAATCAGGATTTTTTTGATAAAATATACGGAAATGGTAATATAAAATCAGAAGAAGAATTTAAACAAAGATTAGATGAAGATATTAAGGCAAATTTGAATAGGGACAGTGAATATAAATTCAGACTGGATATTAGAAATACTTATTTAAATAAATTCAGGAAAAATCTGCCGGAAGAGTTTCTTAGGCGGTGGTTATTCAAAGTAAACAAGGATAAGTATTCGGAAGAACAGATTAGCAAAGATTTTGACCATTTTACCGAGGATCTTAAATGGCAATTAATAAAGAATAAGATCATCAAAGAAAACAACATAAAAATATCAGAAGAAGAAATATTTCGATATGTTAAAGACTATGCAAGAATACAGTTTGCTCAATATTATGGATTAACTAACGTTTCTGAAGATGATTTAAATAAATATGCAAATGAATTATTAAAAAAAGATAAAGAAAAGAATCAGTTTTATGAAAGAAAATATGAAGATAAGGTTATAGAGTTTATAAGAGAAACAGTAAAAATTGAAAATAAAGTATTAACATTAGAGAAATTTAACAAATTGCTTGAAAAATAGTAACTAACTAATAATATTATTTAATAAAAAGCCATGAAAACAAACGATGATTTCAAGAAATTTGCAACTAAGCATTTGGGCATTAGTAGTTTATCGCTTGATAAATATGCTTCTGTGTACAATAATTACATTTCTCCTACAATAATTGAGGAACGGCAACTTAATATTGCCCAGATGGATGTATTTTCCAGATTAATGATGGATAGAATAATCTTCCTGGGATTACCGATCGATGATTATGTAGCCAATATTATTCAGGCACAATTACTTTATCTTGATTCTTCAGATCCCGGAAAGGATATCCAGATTTACTTTAATACCCCTGGAGGAGCAGTTCATGCAGGGCTGGGCATATATGATACTATGCAGTACATTAATTGTGATATTGCTACTATTTGTACTGGAATGGCAGCATCCATGGGCGCTGTTTTGCTTTGCGCGGGTACGAAAGGGAAAAGATCTGCTTTAAAACATTCACGTATTATGATTCACCAGCCTATGGGAGGAGCCCAGGGACCTGCTTCAGATATTGAAATAACTGCCAGGGAGATCCTTAGGTTGCGAAATGAGCTTTATAATATAATCGCCGATCATTCCGGTAATCCGGTTAAAAAAGTTGAAAAAGATGCTGACAGAGACTACTGGATGACTGCAAATGAAGCACTTAAGTATGGTATGATCGATGATATACTGGTCAGAAGTGTTAAGAAATAATAAATAATTGTTGTATTTTAGCAAATTGGAATTGCTATTTTTTAAGTAACAATTATTAATTTAGCAGACTTTCAATTAATAGTCTTACAAATTAGTTACAGTTATATATCAAATTTAGGTAATGGATAAATGTTCATTTTGTGGCAGAGAAAAAAGAGATACCAACCTGCTTATAGCTGGTATTTCAGGACATATTTGTGATAGCTGTATTGAACAGGCATACGATATTGTTCAGGAAGAACTGAAAAAAAATAATGAATTTGATATAAATTCAATTAAATTATTAAAACCAACGGAGATTAAGAAATTTCTTGATTTATATGTCATCGGACAGGAGGATGCAAAGAAATTTATATCCGTTGCTGTTTATAACCACTACAAAAGGTTAATGCAATCTAATCAGAAAGAAACAGACGAAGTCGAGATAGAAAAATCAAATATAATCCTGGTAGGTGAAACAGGAACAGGAAAGACGCTGCTGGCGCGGACAATTGCGAAAATGCTTCATGTCCCTTTCACCATTGTTGATGCTACGGTACTGACTGAAGCCGGGTATGTAGGAGAAGATATTGAAAGTATCCTTACCAGATTGCTACAGGTTGCAGATTATAATGTTGAAGCTGCAGAGAAAGGAATAGTATTTATAGATGAGATAGATAAAATTGCGAGAAAAAGTGATAATCCGTCAATTACAAGAGATGTTTCCGGGGAAGGTGTACAGCAAGGGTTGTTAAAGCTGCTGGAAGGCTCAATTATTAATGTACCTCCCCAGGGAGGAAGAAAGCACCCTGATCAAAAAATGATCCCTGTGAATACGAAGAATATATTATTTATCTGCGGGGGAGCTTTCGATGGAATTGAAAAGAAAATAGGGCAGCGCTTAAATACAAAGATTATCGGATATAATGCTAGTAGGGATACTGACAGGATAGAAAAGGACAATTTGTTACAATATATTGCTCCACAGGATTTAAAATCTTTTGGATTAATACCTGAAATCATTGGCAGACTGCCTGTATTAAGCTATTTACACCCTCTTGATATCAAAGCACTGAGAAGAATACTTACTGAACCTAAAAATTCCATTATAAAGCAATATATAAAACTATTCGAAATTGACGGTATTGAGCTGGATTTTGATGAAGAAGTGTTAAATTATATTGTTAATAAGGCTATTGAATTCAAACTTGGGGCAAGAGGATTACGTTCTATATGTGAACATATAATGATTGATGCAATGTTTGAACTGCCTTCAACGAGTACGAACAAAATAACAGTAACCCGAAAATATGCTGAGGAAAAACTGGAAAAAGTTAATATGAAAAAGTTGAAGGTTGCCTGAATATTTGTTGTTGTCTTTTAAACTATTATATTTGTAAAAAATTTCAAATCAATGAATAGAGTAATTTATACAATCTGGTGGTGGTACTGTAATCTGCGTCAACCGTGAGTATGACCACTTAATTGTATATAATATTATAAAGCGGCCTATCGTTCTCACGGTAGGCCGTTTTTAGTTGTAATATTTGATAAAATCTTTAATCATGGCAAAATATAAAATAAAAACTAATATTAAAGAAATCCTTGCCGACACAATCACTCCGGTAAGTATTTATTTGAGAATACGCAATGCTTTTCCTAATTCTTTATTACTTGAAAGTTCTGATTATCATACCAGTGAGAACAGTTATTCATTCATTTGTCTGAATCCTGTAGCTAGCTTTATTGTCGAAAAAGGTAAATCAATACAATATTATCCTGATGGTACACAGATATTAAATGATTTAAAAGATATAAAATCATTTAATAAACATTTTAATGAGTTTTTGTGCTCTTTTGAACTGGAAGATGAGGGGAAGTCTGTTCCTGTTAACGGACTGTTTGGGTATACCTCCTACGATGCCGTACAGTATTTTGAAACATTAAAATTTAAGCGTGCTGTAAATCGTGAATACGAGATCCCGGAAGTCAGATACAGCTTCTATAAATATATTATTTCAATAAATCATTTTAAAAACATATTACACATTATAGAAAACAAGTTAGATACGGAAAGCAGTCAGATTGAGAAAATAGAATCTTTATTATACAGTAAAATTATCCCTGTTAGCAGATTTAATCCTGAAGAAAAAGAAGTATCAAATCTTACCGATGATGAGTATGTAAAAATGGTCACCAAAGGGAAACAACACTGTTATCGTGGAGATGTATTTCAGATAGTATTATCAAGACAATTTTCAAAGAAATTTAGCGGAAATGATTTTAATGTTTACCGGGCATTGCGATCAATAAATCCATCTCCCTACCTTTTTTATTTTGATTATGGAGATTATAAAATATTTGGCTCTTCTCCCGAAGCACAGTTAAAAATTCAAAACAGGAAAGCTTATATAAATCCTATAGCAGGAACATTCAAAAGAACAGGTGATGACGAAAAGGATAAACAACTTGCACATAAACTTGCAAATGATCCTAAGGAGAATGCAGAACATGTAATGCTGGTCGATTTAGCCAGGAATGATTTAAGCAGACATGCCAGCGGGGTAAAAGTCGAAAATTATCGTGAAATTCAATACTACTCTCATGTGTTGCACATGGTGTCCACTGTTTCGGGAGAGTTAAACAGGGATTCCAGTAGTATTGATATGTTGACAGCAACATTTCCGGCAGGAACTCTTTCCGGGGCACCTAAATATAAAGCTATGGAACTAATTGACAGATATGAGAATCAGAATCGCGGATATTATGGAGGAGCAATAGGATTTCTTGATTTTAAAGGTAATCTTAATCATGCTATTATGATAAGAACATTTTTATGTAAAAATTATACATTATTCTATCAGGCAGGAGCGGGTATTGTCTCTGAATCAAAAGAGGAAAATGAACTGCAGGAAGTGAATAATAAGCTGGGAGCTTTAAAAAAGGCTATTCTTATGGCAAAAAGTATTAATAACTAATAATTACAAATAATGAGAAAGATTCTGGTTATAGACAATTATGATTCATTTACTTATAACCTGGTCCATTATCTGGGAAAATTAACAAATGAGACGGTTGTTGTATTTAGAAATGATGAAATCGCTTTGGATAAAATTGACCGGTATAATAAAATTGTATTATCTCCAGGCCCGGGTATACCTGTTGAGGCAGGTATTTGTATTGATTTAATTAAAGAATATGCAGCAACAAAAAGTATTTTAGGTGTGTGTTTGGGTCATCAGGCAATTGCGGAAGCTTTCGGGGCTAATTTACTGAACCTGGCTAAAGTATATCACGGAGTTTCAAGTATAATATCTGTTTTAGCACCGGATGATCCGTTGTATGTCGGGTTACCTGACAGACTGGAAGTAGGAAGATATCATTCATGGATAGTATCTAAAGATAATATACCTGACTGCTTTACTGTTACCTGTGAAGATGAACAGGGATTAATTATGGGAATCAGCCATAAAGAATATGATTTGAAGGGAGTACAATACCATCCTGAATCAGTATTAACTGAACATGGTCTTAAAATTATTGATAACTGGTTGAAATTATAAACAAATATTAATACTATGAAAGAAACGCTTAATTATTTGTTCAATCACAACATCCTCAGCAGGGAGGAGGCTAAAAAAATGCTGGTGAGTATTGGCAAAGGGCAGTATTCAGATTCTGAAATTGCTTCATTTCTTACTGTATATTTAATGAGAAAAATAACTCCCCAGGAACTGGCTGGCTTCAGGGATGCTTTACTTGAACTTTGTGTCCCGGTGAATTTATCAGAATATAATACAATTGATGTCTGTGGTACAGGCGGAGATGAGAAAAACACATTTAATATTTCAACCCTGACAGCTTTTGTTTTGGCAGGCGCAAATGTAAAAGTAGCCAAGCATGGAAATTACGGGGTTTCATCAGCTTGTGGCTCTTCAAATATTCTCGAACATTATGGCTATAAATTAAGCAATAATGTAGATAAATTAAGAAATGAAATTGACAAGGCAAATATCTGTTACCTTCATGCTCCATTATTTCATCCCGCTATGAAAAGTGTTGCTCCTGTAAGAAAAAGTCTGAAAGTAAAGACTTTTTTTAACATTCTTGGTCCTATGGTAAATCCAAGTCGTCCTAAAAATCAGCTAATAGGTGTTTTTAGTGAAGAAGTAATGAATTTATATAATGATGTTTATAAGGAATCAGATATAAGGTATTGTATTGTATATTGCTTAAATGGTTATGATGAGATCTCACTAACAGGTGATTTCAGATGTATTTCCAATGATTCTGATGAAATATTATCTCCCGGAGATTTGAATTTAAAACAGGCAGCTCATAATGATCTGTTTGGTGGAAATACTGTTGAAGAGGCTGCTAACATATTTGATAACATAATAAGTGGCAATGGTTCTGAATTCCAGAATAATGTAGTAATATCAAATGCTGCAATAGGACTTAAATGTTTGTATGCAGATAAATCTCTTGAAAATTGCCTGGATATTGCAAAAGAATCATTATTCAGTAAAAAGGCACTTGGGGCACTAAAAAAATTAATTGATTTGCAATCATGACGATTCTGGAAGAAATTGCAGGACATAAGAGAAAAGAGGTAGAAAGAAGCAAACTACTGAATGATTATAAAAAACTTGAGAAGGGTAAATACTTCAGAAGAGAACCATTGCCGTTAACTGAATTTCTGCTTGATGACAAGAAAAAAGGAATAATTGCAGAATACAAAAAGAAATCCCCCTCTTCAGGAATTATTAATGAAAAGGTCAGGATTCAAGATGTAACAGTCGGGTATGCAAGCGCAGGAGCATCAGGATTATCAGTTTTAACTGATAATAAGTATTTTGGAGGGACCAATGATGATTTGATTAAAACCCGGGAATTGAATATGTTACCAATATTAAGGAAAGATTTTACTGTGGATGAATACCAGATTGTTGAGGCCAAATCAATAGGTGCAGATGCTATTCTGTTAATTGCAGCTATTTTGAATAAAAAGCAGATAAAAGAGTTAGCAGGACTGGCTGTTTCATTAGGTATGCAGGTAATATTTGAAATTCACGATATTAAAGAACTTGATTATTTGAACGAATATATTAATATAGTAGGTGTAAATAACAGAAACCTGAAAGATTTTGCTGTTGATATTAATATTTCTTATAGTCTGTCAGAAAAGATCCCTGCGGAATTTATAAAGATTTCTGAGAGCGGTTTAGCATCTCCTGAAGATATTAAGATATTAAGAGATTATGGTTATAATGGATTTTTAATAGGTGAGAGCTTTATGAAGAATGATGATCCTGTTAAATCCTTTGAAAAATTTATAAAGGAACTATAAATTCAATTATTAATTATTTACCTGCTTCCGGTTGTTTAATTCAGATAAATGGACCAAAAGAAAATAAATATCAAAGTTTGCGGAATGAGGGATGAATCGAATATCAAGGCTCTGGCTAAGGTTCATCCGGATTATATTGGATTTATTTTTTATTCCGGATCAGAAAGATTTGTCGGAGATAATTTTGATGTAAGAATACTGGATTATATACCTGAGAGCATTAATAAGGTAGGTGTTTTTGTAAAAGCAGATAAAGACTATATTCTTGAAAAAATAAACATTTTTGGATTGAAATTAATACAGCTTCATGGAGGGGAATCATCTGCATTTTGCAGAGAACTTGGTCATACTGGCATTCCAATTGTAAAAGTATTTAGTATTAATGAAGGCTTTAATTTTAATTCAATAAATCCTTTTAAGCCATTTTGCAAATATTTCATGTTTGACACGGAGTGTAAAACTTATGGGGGGAGCAGCAGAAAGTTTGACTGGGATAGTCTTAGTCAGTATGACAATGAAAAACCTGTTTTCCTGAGCGGTGGTATTGGACCCGGAGATGCTGATTCAATAAAAGGACTTAATAATTTAAATATACATGCGGTTGATATAAACAGCAGGTTTGAGAAGGCGCCGGGATTAAAGGACATATCAAAAATCTCAGAATTTATAAAAAAAATTAAATCTTAATGCTTTATGAAATTCGATGTTGATGAAAAAGGTTATTACGGTGAGTTTGGCGGAGCCTATATTCCTGAAATGATGTACAAAAATATTGAGGAATTAAGGCTTAATTATCTTAATTTTATTAATGACTCGTCATTTCAAAAGGAGTTTAGGAAATTACTTCAGGATTATGCAGGCAGGCCAACTCCACTTTATTTTGCTGCAAGATTATCTGAGCATTATAAAACAAATATCTACCTGAAGAGAGAAGATTTAGCTCATACAGGTTCTCATAAAATAAATAATACTATTGGTCAGATATTAATTGCCAGGAGACTGGGGAAGACAAGGATTATAGCGGAAACCGGGGCAGGTCAGCACGGTGTGGCGACAGCCACAGTATGTGCCTTAATGAATCTTAAATGTATAGTTTACATGGGTAAGGTTGATGTGGAGCGTCAGGCTCCGAATGTTTTACGCATGAAAATGCTTGGTGCAGAGGTCGTCCCTGTCTACAGTGGCAATCAGACTCTGAAAGATGCAACAAATGAAGCTATAAGAGACTGGATTAACAATCCTGTTGATACGCATTATATTATTGGTTCAGTTGTTGGTCCGCATCCCTATCCGGATATGGTTACACGCCTGCAGTCTGTTATTAGTGAGGAAATGAAATGGCAATTGAAAGAAAAAACCGGCAGGGAATATCCTGATTATATAATTGCATGTGTTGGAGGTGGAAGTAATGCTGCCGGAATATATTATCATTATTTTGATAACAGGAAGGTAAAATTGATAGCAGTTGAAGCCAGTGGTAAAGGCATTGATTCAGGTTACAGTGCAGCAACAATGGTCCTGGGAAGACCAGGTATTTTGCATGGGAGCAAAAGTATGGTAATGCAAAATGATGACGGCCAGATTACAGAACCGTATTCGATATCAGCAGGACTCGATTATCCGGGTGTTGGGCCCATTCATTCACATCTTAATAAAACAGGGAGGGCAATTTTCAGGCATGCAACTGATAAAGAAGCCTTGGAAGCAGCATACCAGCTTACAAAGATGGAGGGAATTATCCCTGCACTTGAAACCGCACATGCCCTGGCAATTCTAAAGAGTGAGAAATTCAGGACAAAAGATGTGGTGACAGTATGCCTTTCAGGAAGGGGAGATAAAGATCTTGATACATACATTAAACATATGAACAATAAGTAAAATATAAAACAGCAAAACCTGATGAACCGAATAAAAAAGCTATTTGAAAACAAGGCCGGTAACATTCTATCGGTATATTTTACAGCTGGATATCCTAACTTAAATGATACAAGGACAATAATTAAGGCTCTGGCAGATAACGGAGCTGATATAATTGAAGTAGGTATGCCATTTTCTGACCCTTTGGCCGATGGTCCGGTTATACAGAAAAGCAATGATATAGCACTAAAAAACGGTATGAATATTAAATTGCTGTTTAAGCAATTAGCAGATATTAGAAAAGAAACTGACATTCCTCTTCTGTTAATGGGATATTTAAATCCTGTAATACAATACGGCATTAAGGAGTTTTGTAATATAGCCGAAGAAACCGGTATTGATGGTCTAATATTACCTGATTTACCGCTATATATTTATTTAAAGGAACATAAACAAATATTTGAAAAACATAATCTTTCAATTATCTTCCTGGTGGCACCTGAGACAAGTGATGAAAGGGTAATGGAAATTGACAGGATCAGTAATGGATTTATATACATAGTATCAAGTTCGTCAACTACTGGCATAAGAGAGGATATAGAAAGTAAACAGGTTGAGTACTTCAGGCGTATTGAAAATTTAAATCTGAGAAATCCCCGATTAATAGGATTTGGAATATCAAATCATAAGACCTTTATGAGAGCCTGTGAGTATGGAAATGGAGCAATAATAGGCAGCGCTTTTATTAAGGCACTGGAAAATCCAAATATAGATTTGGAAGATAAGGTTAAGAATTTTTTACAGGCAATAAAATCCCCCTGACAACACGTATATAGTGCGAGGAAAGGAAGACTAAGTATTTGTTTTATCCTAAATAAGCTTTGAGCAGCCTGTTTTTTGTTCTCTGTCTCAAGTGTTTTATAGCCTTTTCTTTAATTTGCCTTGTTCTTTCTCTGGAAATCCCTATAGATTCACCTATTTCTTCCAGCGACATTTGTTTTTTACCAATTCCATAAAAGGATCTTATAACATTACTTTCCTTTTCAGGTAAAGTATTTAATGTTCTTTCAATTTCCTGACTTAAGGATTCATTCATAAGATTCCCGTCAGTATCAGGTGAGTCCTGATTTTGAAGGACGTCCAGCAAGCTGTTTTCTTCACCATCCTGGAAAGGGGCATCAACTGATAAATGACGGCCTGAAAGCTCAAGAGTACTGGCAACTTTATCTTCAGGTAAGTCTAAAGTATTAGCTACTTCATCAGGAGAAGGTTCCCGTTCATGCTTCTGCTCTAACTGTGAAAAGGCTTTATTAATTTTATTTAAAGCCCCAATTTTATTTAACGGTAACCGTACTATCCTGGATTGTTCAGCCAGAGCCTGTAATATACATTGTCGTATCCACCAGACTGCATATGAAATAAACTTAAAACCTTTTGTTTCATCAAATTTTTTAGCTGCCTTTATTAAGCCCAGGTTACCTTCATTTATTAAATCAGGTAAGCTTAACCCCTGATGCTGATATTGCTTGGCTACAGATACAACAAATCGTAAATTTGCCTTGGTTAATTTTTCCAGCGCTTCCTGATCCCCTTTCTTAATACGTTTGGCCAACTCAACTTCTTCTTCAGGTGTTATTAATTCTTCTTTGCCAATATCATGCAAATACTTCTCCAGAGAGTCACTATTCCTGTTTGTAATTGACTTTGTTATCTTTAACTGCCTCATATTTCCGTCTGATTTAAAAATTCACAATAATCGTAGTCATACACAAATTAAACACTAAATCAGTAAAATTGTTGTATAATTTTTCTAAAAAAATGTTAATAAATATTAAATAGACTATTATAATCAAAATTAAATTACGGAATTTTTACTATAATTCAAAATTTAGTTTTAAAGAGTTAATTCAGGATTAATTATTTCTGCCGCATATTTAATATGTACAGGTGTTGAAATATTGGTTTCAGGGAATCATCACCTTAAGTGATGCAGGTAATATTTTAACCTCGATTTTTTTCCCAACTTTATAAGGCTCACCGTCATAATGACATTTAGTCTTTTTTTTCTTTTTTAAAGTAATTTCTTTGCATTTTATCACTTCCAGGTATTTACTCTTGTTAAGGGTTCTTCCAATAAGTTTAAGTCCAATTGGCACCATAAAAGATTTTGGAAAAGGTTTTAAAATACACAGGTCCAAAAGTCCATCGTCAATTTTAGCATCAGGTGAAATATAAATATTGTTACCATACTGACCTGCATTGGCAAAGGTGATAAGTAAGGATTTTACCTTTTTTTTGTGATTATCAAACCAGAGAGTATATTTTTTGGGCTTATAAGTTATAAATTCCCGGATAGTAGCTATAAAATAATTTACAGGTCTGCGTTTTTTATATTTATCAAAAATATTCCCAACATGGGCATCAAAGCCAACACCGGAAGTACAAAAGAAATACTTATCATTTATTCTGGCAGCATCAATAATCCTGATTGAAGGGTTGTTTAATATTTTTATTGCATTTTTAGCATTTAATGGAATTGATAAATACCTTGCCAGGCCATTACCTGTGCCCCTTGGTATAATTCCCAGTGATATGTCTGTATTAATTATTGCTGAGCCTATTTCATTTACCGTACCATCTCCGCCAACAGCAACTATTTTTTTTATGCCTTCTTCTTTATAGTGTCTTGCAATTTCATGAGCATGACCCTTATATTTTGTGGTTTCATAAAGAACATTATATTTCTTCAGTTCAATATGCTTATTAATTTGTTTTGCAATATTTGCCTGATTACCTTTTCCTGAAATTGGATTTACTATAAATAAAATATTCTCTTTTTCTTGCTGGTTCGAAATAATCACAATTGATATTTTTATTCAAAACAAACTAAAATCAATATGGCATATTATTAGAAACATCAAAATTATTAAAATAATCTCTTCCTGAATATAAATTCGGAACGTAATGAATGCAGTTTTTTTATTTGTATAATTAATGTGTGTAGATTAATATTATTATAAATTATTTGTAATATAGATTATATTTGTCCGTTAATATAGTTATTCTGTGAAACCAACATAAATATCAGTATCAGTATAAATATAATTAATAATGATTATAATTTAAATTAGTGATTATATCATTCCTGGGATCAAATTAATATCAGGGATAAATGAATAAAAGGTTTTTAATTGTTTTTGCCTCGTTGCTGTTAACAGCAGAACTAAATTCTCAACCAGGAGGAAAGGCCTTCCAGTTTCTGGAGATTACAAATTCAGCACGTGTTGCTGCACTGGGCGGCAAGGCAGTTGCTGCTACAGATGATGATTTAAATTTCCCTTTTCATAATCCTTCCCTGTTGACGTCTTCAATGCATAATAATCTCGTACTAAATTATGTGGATTATTTTGCAGGTATTAATTATGGTTACGCGTCTTATTCAAGATCTTATGAAGGTATAGGAAGTTTTGCAGCCGGAATTCATTATTTAAACTATGGTAAATTTATTGGAGCAGATGAGATAGGTACAATAACTTCCGAGTTCAGAGCAGCGGATTATGCGCTTAATTTGATTTACTCACGACAGTTGGATAGCCTTTTCACTATTGGAGTAAACTTAAAACCTATATATTCGAGTCTTGAATCTTACAGTTCGGTCGCTATAGCTCTGGATGCCGGTATAACATACCACAATCAGGAAAAATTATTTACTGCTTCTCTTGTTATAAAAAATCTTGGAACTCAAATCACTACATATTTTCCTAATGGGGAAAGAGAACCTTTACCCTTTGAGATTCTTATGGGATTATCTTTAAAGCTTAAACATGCTCCTTTCAGGTTTTACATTGTTGCTGAACATTTGGAGACTTTCGATTTAACTTATAAAACCGAAAAGGATAAAAAAGATGAGATTGATCCTTTTACCGGAGAGGAGATCAGGGAAGACAAATTAAATATATTTTTAGATAAGTTTATGCGTCATATAATATTAGGTACAGAGTTAAATATAACAGATAATTTTGTGCTCAGATTTGGATATAATTATCGCAGACGTCAGGAAATGAAGATTGACACCAGGATTGGCACTGTTGGTTTTTCGTGGGGAGTGGGTATAAAAATATATAAATTCCATCTAAGTTATGCGCGTCCGACTTTTCACCAGGCCGGAGCACCAAATCATTTTTCAGTAAGTATGAATTTATCGGAATTTTATAAAAAGTTTTAGCTTAAAATTTTATATATTACTCTGTAAATCCACATTTCCCTTTTTATTATAATTCACATGATTAAATTGTATTTTTGGAACATAGTATAATGACTTCATTAAATAAAAACATCATTATTGCCGTTGACGGATATTCATCCTGCGGTAAAAGTACATTCGCCAAAGCCATAGCCAGGGAACTCAACTATATATATGTCGATAGTGGTGCTATGTACAGGGCAGTAGCACTGTATTGCCTGAGGAAAAGAATAATTATAAATAATAATTTTGATCTTGCGCAAATAATAAAAGCATTAAAGCTGATAGATATTGAATTTAGATTTAACAGGCAAACACAAAAATATGAGACATTCCTTAATAATGAAAACGTTGAGGAAGATATCAGGAGCGTAGAAGTATCTGAAGTAGTAAGTTTAATAAGTAAGATTAAAGAAGTACGGGAAAAAATTCTAAAACTACAGCGAAAAATTGGAGAAACAAAAAGAATGGTAATGGATGGAAGAGATATAGGAACAGTAGTTTTCCCTGATGCGGAATTGAAAATCTTTATGACCGCTGATGTTGATATCAGGGCAAAAAGAAGATACGATGAGTTAATAGAAAAAGGAGTTGAAGTAAGTTTAGATGAAATAAAAAAGAATATAGAGGAAAGGGATCATCAGGATGTTAATCGCAAGGAGAGTCCTCTTGCAAAGGCTAAAGATGCTATAGAATTGGACAATAGTAATATGACAGTGGAGGAGCAAATGGACTGGTTTAGGATGATAATAAGCAGATTTCATAAATAGAATTTTATTATTTACATTTATTATCCTGAAATCTGATTTTAATTGTTGTTAATTATTGATTAATAATATCTTATAATAAAATATTATTTATGGAAGAAATTAAAAGAATAGGAGTCCTTACTTCAGGAGGTGATGCCCCGGGGATGAATGCAGCCATTCGTGCAGTTACCCGTGCCGGTATTCGTAACGGACTTGAAGTATTTGGTATTCGGAGAGGTTATCAGGGTATGATTGATGGAGACATAATTAAGCTCGAAAATCATTCAGTGAGTGGAATTATCCAGAATGGAGGTACAATATTACAAACTGCCCGGTGCATGGATTTTATGAAAAGTGAAGGCAGGCAGAAGGCATATAATCAGATAAAAAAGTTTGGGTTAGACGCTGTTATAGTAATAGGAGGGGATGGTTCATTTACAGGTGCAACAATAATGTCCAGGGAACATGATGTCCCTTTTATTGGGATACCGGGGACCATTGACAATGATCTTTATGGTACTGATTATACCATAGGATATGATACTGCATTAAACACTGTTGTTTGTGCTGTTGATAAAATTAGAGATACGGCCAGTTCTCATAACAGAATATTTTTTATTGAGGTTATGGGTAAAGAAGCTGGGTTCGTTGCCTTGCGAAGTGGAATTGCGTGTGGGGCTGAAGGTATATTAATTCCTGAGGTAAAGGGGCAGTTAGAAAGGTTAAAAAAGCTTCTTGCTGGAAGGGCTAAAAAGTATAAATCAAGTATTGTCCTTGTAGCAGAGGGTGATGACGAAGGCAGGGCTATCGATATTGCAGCCATAACACAAAAGGAGTTTCCAAAATTTGATATTAGAACAACGATTTTAGGGCATATTCAAAGGGGCGGTTCACCATCAGCATTCGACAGGGTAACAGCAAGCAGATTTGGTGTAGCTGCAGTGGACGCTCTGCTTGATGATCAGAAAAGCATAATGATAGGACTGGCGAATAATGAGATAGTCCATGTGCCATTAAATAAGACGGTTAAACTACATAAAGATGTAAATAAAGAATTACTTGAATTAGCTGATATTCTTATATAAAAAGAAAAAGTGCTGAAAAAATCAACACTCTTTCCCTTCAAGCTTCAATTGTTTTTAAGCAGTACTGTTTAATAGACTATCCACATTTGGATGAACCACAGGAAGTACAAATTAAGCATCCTTCCTGATAGATGAGGTTTTTGGAGCCACATTCGGGACACGATTTACCTTTTTTGACTTTTGTTCCGTCAGGTATATATTTCTTTAATGCCCTTTCAACCCCGTTCTTCCATGTGTTTATTGTATCATTGTCGAGTCTCAGTGATGAGACCAGATTTACAGCATCAGGTATTGGCATACCATGGCGCAATACACTTGAAATTAATTTTGCATAATTCCAGAATTCCTTGTTAAACATATGGGAAAGGCCCCCCAGAGTATTTTTATAGCCATACTTATCTACGTACTGAAAATCATATCTTGATATGCCATTTTCATCGCGATTTTTAATAATTTTTCCTTTGGTTATTGATTTTGGAATTGGAAACATTTCTTCATCAGCCATACCTGTAAAAATTTCATATGGCTTATCGTCCTTAAGTCCGACAAATGCTATCCATTTTTCTTCGTTGTTATTGAATCTAATGATTTCTGCATCGAGAATTTTAGGGCGTTTAAATTTTCTGGCTTCTTCTTCTTCCCTTTCATCGTTTGTGAGTAGTACTCCTGATCGTGATCCTTCTCTGTAAACAGTCACCCCTTTACATCCGCTTTCCCAGGCAGCAATGTACAGTTCTCCTACAAGTTCTTCAGTAACACTCTTGGGCAGGTTAATAGTAACACTTATGGAATGGTCGACCCACTTTTGTATTTCACCCTGCATTTTAACTTTGCTTACCCAATCAACATCACTGGAGGTTGCTTTATAGTAAGGAGACTTTTTTACTATATCTTTCAGTTTATTAGCATCATATTTTTTTACTTCATCCGGATTATGTCCGTGTGTTACAAGCCAGGTAGCAAAATTATGATGAAAAACATTGTATTCTTCCCATGCATCGCCTATATCATCAACAAAAGAAACATTTACACTATTATCGTTCGGATTAACTTTTCTTCTGCGTTTGTATACCGGCATAAATACTGGTTCAATACCCGATGTGGTCTGTGTCATTAAGCTTGTTGTTCCGGTAGGGGCAATTGTTAGCAGAGCTATATTTCTTCTGCCGAATTTTAACATATCATGGTAAAGCTGTTCATCTTCGTCACGCAGACGTTGAATAAAAGGATTATCTTTTTCAAGATGTGAATCATAGATTGAGAAAGATCCTCTTTCCTTTGCCAGATAAACTGATGATCTATATGCTTCTATAGCTAATGTTTTATGTATTTCAATTGAGAAATCGATTGCATTTTCACTTCCATATCTTAATCCCAGAGCAGCAAGCATATCACCTTCAGCAGTAATTCCTATTCCGGTTCTTCTCCCTTCCTCAGCTTTAATGCGTATATTTTCCCACAGTCTCTTTTCAACTCTTTTGATTTCCTGATCTTCAGGATCTCTATTAATTTTATCAATAATAGCATCAATCTTTTCAAGTTCAAGATCAATTATGTCATCCATTATTCTTTGCGCATGATGCACATGTTCTTTAAACAGATCAAAATTAAAAACAGCCTTATCTGTAAATGGATTTTCAACATATCCATAAAGGTTTATAGCTAACAACCGGCATGAATCATAGGGACAGAGGGGAATCTCTCCACAAGGGTTAGTAGAAGTAGTTTTATAACCAAAGTCAGTGTAACAGTCAGGAACAGATTCCTTTAAAATAGTATCCCAAAACAATACACCGGGTTCAGCAGATTTCCATGCGTTATGTATTATTTTGTTCCAGAGCTTTCCGGCAATAATTTCCTTTTTTAAAATAGGATTTTTAGCATCAATGGGAAATTTTTGTACATATTTTCTATTATTTATAACAGCTTCCATAAATTCATTATCAATCTTAACTGACACATTGGCTCCTGTCACCTTTCCTTTTTCCATCTTAACGTCAATGAATTGTTCAGCATCAGGATGCTTTATAGATATACTCATCATTAAAGCCCCTCTTCTCCCGTCCTGCGCCACTTCACGTGTTGAATTTGAATACCTTTCCATAAAAGGAATAATGCCCGTTGATGTAAGAGCACTATTTAAAACAGGAGTTCCTTTTGGCCGAATATGAGATAAATCATGCCCAACACCACCCCTGCGTTTCATTAATTGTACCTGTTCCTGATCAATTTTCATTATTCCTCCATAGGAATCAGCAGGATTTTCATGCCCGATAACAAAACAATTAGACAGAGATGCAATCTGGTAATTATTCCCAATGCCTGTCATTGGACCACCTTGAGGAACAATATACTTAAAATCTTTAAGTAATTCATATATTTTTTCCTCACTAATCGGGTTGGGATACTTTTTCTCAATTCTGGCTATCTCTTTGGCTATCCTTCTATGCATATCATCCGGATTCTTCTCATATAATTTGCCCGAAGAGTCTTTAAGAGCGTATTTATTTATCCATACAGTAGCAGCCAATTCATCCCCCTTAAAGTACTTGAGTGAACTTTTCAAAGCTTCTTCATAACTGAAAATTCTATTCACAGGATCGTTTAAAATTTGTCTCTTCTTTTCTATCTCTCTAAATTCTTCGGAAGTAGTTTTTCTTGTTTTTAATTCTTCAGTATGCATCGACTAAGTGTTTAAAACATTGGAAATATGTACGCTAGTTATTCTAAGAAAAAAAGAAAGCAGGATATGCAATTTAAAAATAGAATCAAATTTCTGCAATGTACAAATATTTATATTATCAACATTTCGGACTATTTATTAACTCGCATTTTAAGCGGTTGAAAGACTGATAATTAATACATAAACAGCAATTTTTATTACGAATCCTGTAAAAGAAATGCAACAATTATGTGTTTTTTTTATTAAGAAAATACTAACATGTATTTTTCTATGTTAAAGGTACTAAAATTTTAAAAGAGGACAAAGAGGATAATCGGGACAGCGCCCGGGGACAGCGCTATTTTAGGGCGCTGTCCCCTCTCATTTCCCCTCTTCTGTCCCCTTTGTGTCCCCAAAAATTTTATTAATTTTGCAGATGAAATGCCGAAGTGGCGGAATTGGTAGACGCGCATGACTCAAAATCATGTCTCCGCAAGGAGGTGTGGGTTCGATTCCCACCTTCGGTACTAATAAAAAGGGGCGCTGTCCCCACTTAAAATGAGCAAGTATAATCCCATGCATCCTTATGGAAAAAGGCAGGAACAGTTTGATAAGCGCTATCTTGCAATGGCTAAAATCTGGGCGCTCAATTCGTATTGCAAACGCAGGCAGGTAGGGGCATTAATTGTAAAAGAAAAAATGATTATTTCTGACGGATACAATGGTACTCCTTCTGATTTTGAGAATTTGTGCGAAGACAAAGATTTCAAAACCAAGCCTTATGTATTGCATGCTGAGGCTAATGCTATAACGAAAGTCGCAAAATCCAATAACAGTAGTGAAGGAGCCACCTTGTATATAACTTCATCTCCGTGTATGGAATGTGCTAAGCTTATTATTCAATCAGGGATTAAAAGAGTAGTATTTTGCGATAAATACCGTATTGAAGATGGCATTAACCTACTAAAAAGAGCAAATATTGAAGTAGTATCCATAGAGTTATAAATCAAATTTGAAATGGAATATAAAAATACTCGTAATGCTATATATTATCCTATTATTCTGGCTTTTGCCATTGTTATCGGGATACTGATTGGCAGATATTATAAAAGTAATTATTCAGAAAGGCGATTTTATATTTATCCCAGAGCTGATAAGCTAAACAACATATTAAATTATATTGAGAAGGAATATGTAGATCATGTTTCAAAGAAAGATTTGGTTGAAAGTGCCATACCAAAAATACTGGAAGAGCTGGATCCTCATTCCCAGTATATTCCTGCTAAAGATTTACATAGGATTAATGAACCGCTTGAAGGTAATTTCAGCGGGATAGGCGTACAGTTTAACCTGTTAAATGATACTTTGGTTATAATTAATACTGTGGCCAACGGGCCATCAGAAAAAATTGGAATTTTAGCAGGTGACCGCATTATAAAAGTTAATAATGAAATAGTCGCAGGGGTGAAAATGCCTAGTGATTCGATTGTTAAAAGACTTAGAGGACCTAAAGAATCCAAAGTTAGTATTGAAATAATGCGCAGAAATGTTGCCGAATTACTGTCTTTTGAGATTATCCGTGATAATATACCTTTATATAGCGTGGATGTCGGGTATATGATTACGGATGACATAGGATATATTAAGATAAATAGCTTTTCGAGAACTACATATGAGGAGTTTGTTTCTGTTTTTACTGAACTTAGATCGCAAGGATTAAAAAAGCTGGTTTTGGATTTAAGAAACAATGGAGGGGGTTACATGGATGCTGCAGTAAATATTGCAGATCAGTTTTTAAATAATAAAGAATTAATAGTATATACAGAGGGAAATGCAAGAGCCAGGGAGGAGTATCGTTCTAAACCAGGAGGGATATGTGATGATGTAGAAGTGGTTATTTTAATTGATGAAGGCTCTGCGTCGGCAAGTGAGATACTTGCAGGAGCGATTCAGGATAATGACAGGGGATTGGTTATCGGAAGACGTTCCTTTGGTAAAGGATTGGTGCAGGAACAAAAATTATTATCTGATAGTTCTGCTATAAGATTAACTATTGCCAGATACTATACTCCAACAGGAAGAAGTATTCAAAAACCATATAATAGAGGTTTTGAAGATTATATTAATGATTTAAATAACAGATATATCAGGGGTGAGTTCGCTGTTGAAGATAGTATTCATTTAAATGATAGCCTAAAATACAGAACTCCCGGGGGTAAAATTGTTTTCGGGGGTGGAGGAATAATGCCCGATATTTTTGTTCCGATTGATACAGCAGATGTTACTGATTATTTGATAGATGTTCGAAACAGGGGGTTACTTTATACTTTTGCACTTAAATTTGCCGATGACAATAGAGTGTTTTTGGAAAAACTTCAAGAACCTGAAGAATTTGTGCGATACTTAAATAAGAGAAATGTTTTAAGCGCTTTTGTAAAATATGCAAAAAGTAAGGGAGTCGACGAAGTACCCGGTGAAATTAAAATTTCAGAAGAAATACTGAAAACACAGCTTTATGCTAATATTACAAGAAATATACTGGATAATAAGGGATTTTATCCGATAATTAAAAGTATAGATAATACATTGCAAAAGGCTATTGCTGTATTGGAAAATAATACTGGTTGAAATGTATGAATAAAAGGTATTACTTCATATAACCGTAAACTGCAATATCTCCTAATTCTTCTTCTATTCTCAGTAATTGATTATATTTTGCTATACGGTCAGAACGGCTTAAAGATCCTGTTTTTATTTGTCCTGAATTTGTTGCCACAGAAATATCAGCAATTGTAGTGTCCTCGGTTTCACCTGAACGGTGAGATGTAACTGTAGTATAACCAGCTCTGTGAGCCATTTCTATAGCATTAAGGGTTTCAGTTAAAGTGCCAATTTGATTAACCTTTATTAAGATAGAATTTGCACACCCCATTTCAATACCCTTTTTAAGAAATTCAACATTGGTAACAAAAACATCATCACCAACAATCTGGCATTTATCTCCAATTTTATCCGTTAAAATTTTCCATCCGGCCCAGTCACTTTCTGACATCCCATCTTCAATAGTATCAATAGGATATTTATTTAATAGTTCTGCCAGATAATCCGCTTGTTCTTCAGATGTTCTCACAGCACCATTTTTACCTTCAAACTTTTTGTAATTATATTTACCATTTTCATAAAATTCAGAAGCAGCGCAATCAAGTGCTAATGATAAATCTCCACCGTCTTCTCTTCTTCCTGGTTTATATCCTGCTTCCTTAATGGCCTTGAGAATAGAATCAAGTGCGTCTTCTGTCCCTGTTAATTCAGGAGCAAAACCACCTTCATCACCAACGGCGGTACTTAAATTTCTCTCCTTTAATACTTTCTTTAAAGAATGAAAGACTTCAGCTCCCATCCTTAATCCTTCTTTAAAGCTTTGTGCACCAATGGGGCGGATCATAAATTCCTGAAAGGCAATAGGAGCATCAGAATGCGCTCCCCCGTTTATTATGTTCATCATAGGTATAGGAAGCGTAACCGCATTAGTTCCACCAATATACCTGTAGAGGGGCATATCATGGTACATAGCTGCAACTTTGGCAACTGCCAAAGATACACCAAGTATAGCATTTGCACCCAGTTTGCTCTTAGTCTTGGTTCCGTCTAATTCAATCATTTTCGTATCAATTTCAACCTGATTAAGAGCATTCATCCCTATAATTTCTTTTGCAATGATTTTATTGACATTGTCTATTGCTTTAAGAACCCCTTTACCAAGATACCTTTTCTTATCGCCGTCTCTTAACTCCAATGCTTCATTTTCACCGGTTGAGGCCCCGGAGGGAACTGCTGCCCTTCCAATAAATCCGCTTGCCAGGGCAACTTCCACTTCTATAGTTGGATTTCCACGTGAATCCAATATTTCGCGAGCATGTACATTAGTAATTTGTCCCATAATTGTATTATTCTTTTTTTTCTTCTTGTACTTTATCTTTTGCCTCCGGATTTTCATCTTTTGTCTGCTGTCCTTCATCTTTTTCCTTTTGTGCTTCATCTTTTACCTTTTGTGCTTCATCCTTTGGCTCTTGTGCTTCATCTTTTACCTTTTGTGCTTCATCCTTTGGCTCTTGTGCTTCATCTTTTACCTGTTCCATATTCTTCTTCTCTTCTTTTGCTTCAACACCCTTGTCTTTTTCTTCCGGGCTTTCAATTTTCTCATGTTCAGGCTCTTCAACCCCCTCACTTATTTCTTCAGAAGTTTCTTTTTTTATATCCTCCTCGGCCGTTTCAGCTTTTTCTTCTGATGGTTTCTTTTCGTCTTCTGGTTTTTCATCTATTACTGCTTTTATCTCCTGAGTCTCTGCTTCTTTAGCTGGTTCTTCTTTCGTAGCTGCCGGAGTTTCAGCAATCTGGCCATCTTCAATTGCTTTTTTCCTGAAACCTCTTCGTCTTCTTCTGCCCATCTTTGTGGCAGCTTCTGATTTAGCAGCTAGAAGATTTTCATTGTAATCAACTAATTCAATTATACACATATCGGCATTATCTCCCAGACGAAAACCTGTCTTTAATATTCTGGTATATCCGCCAGGACGATCAATGATCTTTGGTGATACCTCTCTAAATAGCTCAGAGACAGCTTCTTTATTATGAAGATGATTAAAAACCACCCTCCTTGTATGTGTTGAATCATTTTTTGATTTTGTAATTAATGGCTCAACAAACATTCTTAGTGCTTTAGCCTTTGCTGTTGTAGTCTTAATTCTCTTATGTATAATCAGGGATGAAGCCATGTTAGCCAACATAGCTTTTCTGTGACCCTTTTTTCTACTCAGATGGTTAAAACTTTTTCTATGTCGCATCTCAGTTCTTTATTTTTATCCGGAATTTAGATTTTTGAATTAAAAGTTTTTAAAAAAAACCTAAATTCTAAGCTTGTTATTTAAAATTATTCTTTATCCAACTTATATTTAGAAGTATCCATCCCAAATGTGAGATTCATACTTTCGAGCAATTCATCTAATTCCGTGAGGGACTTTTTACCAAAGTTTCTGAATTTCAATAAGTCATTTTTGTTAAACTTGACTAAATCACCCAGCGTATCTACTTCAGCTGCTTTTAAACAGTTTAATGCCCTTACTGAAAGGTCCAGGTCAACAAGTTTGGTTTTCAATAGCTGCCTCATATGAAGTACTTCTTCATCAAATTCTTCTTGGGCTGATTTTTCATCTGATTCGAGAGTAATCTTTTCATCAGAAAATAACATGAAATGGTAGATTAATATTTTTGCTGCTTCTTTTAATGCATCCTTGGGATGAATTGATCCGTCAGTCTGGATTTCAAAAACTAATTTTTCGTAATCTGTTTTCTGTTCAACCCTGTAATTTTCTATTGAATATTTAACATTTCTTATTGGTGTAAATATCGAATCAACAGGAATTATTCCAAACTCTGCATCAAGAGGTTTATTTTCTTCAGAGGGTACATAACCCCTGCCTTTATTTACAGTCATTTCCATTTGAAGTTCAACATCAGGTTCCATATGGCATATGATAAGGTCAGGATTTAATATTTCAAAACTATTTAGAAATCTGTTTAAATCACCGGCTTTAAATGTTTCCTGGCCTGTAATATTTACAATAATTTTTTCATTATTTATATCTTCAATGAGTTTCTTAAAGCGAATTTGTTTTAGATTTAAAATTATTTCAGTCATATCTTCAATCACACCTGTAATAGAAGAAAATTCGTGTTCTATTCCTTCCACCTTTATCGTAGTTATTGCATATCCCTCTAAAGATGAAAGAAGAATTCTTCTTAGTGCATTACCAACAGTAATGCCGTAGCCAGGTTCCAGCGGCCGAAATTCGAATTTGCCGAATTTGTCGTCAGAATCAATCATTATTACCTTATCGGGTTTTTGAAAAGCTAATATTGCCATAAAAATGAATTATTATTATAGATTATTTAGAATACAATTCAACAATCAAATGTTCTTTAATATTTTCAGGTATTTCATCTCTTTCAGGTCTGTTTAAAAATTTACCGGCCATTTGGTCAGAATCCCATTCAAGCCACGAATATGAACTTCTGTTATTAGAAAGTGAATCTTTAATGGGATGAAGGTCTTTAGATTTTTCACGTACTCCTATTATATCACCTGACCTTAAGGTATATGAGGGGATATTGACGATCTTCTCATTAACAGTAATATGTCTGTGCGATACCAGTTGTCGCGCAGCATTGCGTGTAGGCGCGATACCTAATCGATATACTACATTATCCAGACGGGATTCGAGTAGCTGGAGTAACACTTCACCTGTTATTCCCTTACTTCTTGATGCTTTTTCAAACAGATTTAAAAATTGTCTTTCAAGTATGCCATAAGTATATTTTGCTTTTTGTTTTTCTTTTAATTGTGTTCCGTATTCAGACAGTTTTTTTCTTTTTCTGTTGATACCGTGCATTCCAGGGGGATAGTTCTTTCTTTCGAAGCTTTTATCTGTCCCGAATATTGGTTCTCCGAACTTCCTTGCTATTTTCGTTTTTGGGCCTATATATCTAGCCATTTAAAATATAGAATTAGTTGTTAAAATTTATAATTTATAACTAAACACGTCTTCTGTTTGGCGGTCTGCATCCATTGTGTGGCAATGGTGTTACGTCAACTATTTCGATAACCTCAATACCTGATGTATGAATAGTCCTGATTGCAGATTCTCTTCCTGCACCCGGGCCTTTTACAAATACTTTAACTTTTCTCAGTCCTAAATCATAAGCAGTTTTTGCACAATCATTTGCAGCCATCTGGGCAGCATACGGAGTATTCTTTTTTGAACCTTTAAATCCCAATTTCCCGGCTGATGCCCATGAAATAACATGACCCTGATTATTTGTTAGTGATATAATTATATTATTAAATGAAGCATGAATATGAGCCTGTCCTACAGGTTCAATTTTAACAGCTTTCCTCCTGGATGTTCCTGTTTTCTTTGCCATAATAAGTAATTATTTAGTAGCTTTCTTTTTATTTGCTACAGTTCTTCTTCTTCCCTTTCGTGTACGGGCATTATTCTTTGTACTTTGTCCTCTTACAGGCAGTCCGATGCGATGTCTTATACCCCTGTAGCTTCCTATGTCCATTAATCGTTTAACGTTCATCTGGACAGAAGATCGGAGTTCCCCTTCAACTTTGTATTTATCATTAACTACTTTTCTGATATTACTTATCTGATCATCTGTCCAGTCCTTAACCTTTATCTCTTTGTCAACTCCTGCTTCCTGCAATATCATATTTGCAGTACTACGCCCTATTCCATAGATATAGGTTAATCCTATTTCACCTCTTTTATTTTTTGGTAAGTCGATTCCAACAATTCTTGCCATGACTTAAATTTTAAGATTAATTATATTTAAAAATGCATTAACCCTGACGTTGCTTAAACTTAGGGTTTTTTTTGTTTATTACATAAATGCGTCCTTTTCGTCTTACAATTTTGCAATCGGGACTTCTCTTTTTAACTGATGCTCTAACCTTCATTTTAATTAACTTTTTATTATTTATATCTGAATGTAATTCTGCCTTTAGTCAGATCATAAGGTGACATCTCTATTTTTACCTTATCACCGGGCAGAATTTTAATATAATGCATTCTCATCTTTCCGGAGATGTGAGCAGTTATAATATGTCCATTTTCGAGTTCTACTCTAAACATTGCATTTGACAACGCTTCTTTAATTATACCATCCTGTTCAATTGAAGGTTGTTTTGTCATTATTTTTAGTAATTAATATTTTTCAGTACTTCTTCAATATATTCAAATGTTGACAATATATCAGCTTTATTTTTATTAATAGCTACTGCCAGTTCGTAATGTGCTGATGGTTTATTATCAGCTGTTCTGATCGTCCATCCATCTTTTTCCTGCACAATTTCCTTTTTCCCCAGGTTAATCATTGGTTCTATACAGATGACCATGCCCTTTTTAAGTTTAATTCCTTTTCCTCTTCTGCCAAAATTGGGAACTTCAGGTGATTCATGCAAATTCTTGCCCAGACCATGGCCCACCATTTCTCTAACAACAGAAAATCCTTCATGTTCACAATAACTTTGAATTGCATAGCCAATATCACCTAATCTTTGTCCTTCCTTTGCCGCTTCAATTCCTTTAAAAAGGGAT
The DNA here is from genome assembly GCA_964521285.1 of uncultured Bacteroidales bacterium. Lineage (GTDB taxonomy): Bacteria > Bacteroidota > Bacteroidia > Bacteroidales > UBA10428. Next base: position 57,758 of record CAZFQS010000007.1, read on the forward strand.
TCCTTTGTAACTTTGACCAGTTTTTTGATGCCATCATCAATTTTGCCTATAGCAAATGTATATGCAGAATCCCCGTAATATCCGTTTAATAAAACTCCACAATCAATAGAAACAATATCTCCTTCTTTAAGTTCATATTGTGAAGGGATGCCGTGAACAACCTGGCTATTTACAGAGGTGCACAGCGTTTTGGGATAGTCTTTATAGCCCAAAAATCCGGGTTCTCCTCCGTTGTCTCTAATGAATTCCTCAGCCCGCTGGTCCAGTCTGAGTGTAGCAACTCCGGGTTTTATTAATTTACCTACCTCAGCCAGGGTTTTTGAAACCAACTGATTACTTCTTCTAAGCAATTCAATCTCTTCTTCTGTTTTATAAAATATCATCAAAGAACGTTAAGTTATTTAAATGGAAGAAGCTATTCCTCCGGCTCTTCCTTTTATTCTGCCGGATTTCATCAGTCCGTCATAATGACGCATTAGAAGGTGACTTTCTATTTGCTGCAAAGTATCTAATACTACTCCAACCATTATGAGTAATGATGTGCCACCATAAAAATAAGCAAATCCTCTGGTAATCCCTGCCATCATTGCAAAAGCTGGCAGTATAGCTACAAATGCCAGGAATATAGATCCTGGAAGTGTTATTCTCGACATAATACTATCAAGAAACTCTGAAGTTTTTCTGCCAGGTTTTATACCTGGGATGAACCCTCCATGTTTCTTCATATCTTCAGCCATTTGCGTCGGATTAATAGTTATGGCTGTATAGAAATATGTAAACAATACTATTAAAACTGCATTTGTAAAGTTGTACCAGAATCCCACGGGATTTGCATATGCTGATACAAATCCGGATAAAGAATCTCCTCCGTATCTGGCAAATGATAATGGTAACATTACTATTGCCTGTGCAAAGATAATTGGCATTACACCAGCAGCATTTACTTTAAGCGGGATATATTGTCTTACTCCTCCGTATTGTTTATTCCCTATTATTCTTTTTGCATATTGTACAGGAATTCTTCTTGTACCCTGTACCAGCAGGATAGTAATAACAAATACAAGGAACAGGAATACAATCTCTACCAGGAATGCTATTAATCCGCCTCCTTGTCTTTCAAGTCTTGCCACGAGTTCACTTGTAATTGCAAAAGGAAATCGTGCTATTATTCCAATCATAATAATTAATGAAATACCGTTGCCAATTCCCTTGTCTGTTATTCTTTCTCCAAGCCACATAATAAACATGGTTCCTGTTGTAAGAATAAGTACTGAAAAGGGGACAAATAATCTGTGTATAACACGTGCTTCAGCAGGTATTTGTGTAAGGTATGCCGGCCCCTGGATTAATAAAATACCTACTGTTAAGTACCTTGTTATTTGATTAATTTTTCTCCTGCCACTCTCTCCTTCTTTTTGTAGTCTCTGGAAGTAGGGAACTGCTATACCAAGTAATTGAATTACAATTGAAGCCGAGATATAGGGCATAATCCCCAAAGCAAAAATTGAAGCATTTGCAAAAGCACCTCCTGAAAACATGTTCAGCAGACCCAGCACACCCTGAGAGGCTCTTTCCTGTAAAACCTGTAATTGAGAAGGGTCTACACCCGGCAATACAACTTTTGATCCCAGACGATAGATTAAAAGTATTCCCAGTGTATATAAAATCCTTGTTCTGAGGTCCTCAATTTTGTAAATGTTCTTAATTGTATCAATAAATTCTTTCATTTATCTATATTTTTACTGCACTCCCTTCCAAAGACTCTATAGCCTTTATGGCAGATTTTGAAAAAGCATGTGCTTTTACTTCCAGTTTAGAGGTTAATTTTCCATCGCCGAGAATTTTCACACGATCATTTTTTGAAGCAAAACCTGCATCAATTAGGGCCTGTACATCAATTGACTTCAGGTTTTTCCTGTCAGCTAAATTTTGTAAAGTACTTATATTAATACTTTTGTATTCTTTTCTGCTAATATTAGTAAATCCATATTTGGGCACTCTTCTTTGCAATGGCATTTGCCCCCCCTCATATCCTTTTTTTCTCCTGAAACCTGACCGGGATTTAGCACCCTTATGACCTTTTGTGGCCGTGCCTCCCTTACCTGACCCCTGACCCTTTCCAAGCCTTATTTTGTTCTTAACAGAATTTTTTGCCGGTTTGAGATTACTTAAGTCCATATCTTATTAAATATCTTTATTATTTTTTCCCCTCAATATTTACTAAATGTCTTACCTTATTTACCATGCCAATTATTTGAGGTGTAGCTTCCAGCTCAACAGTGCTGCTTATTTTTCTTAGCCCAAGAGCATCAAGTGTTCTTTTCTGTCTTTTTGAACTCCCTATCCTGCTTTTTATTTGCGTAATTTTAATTGTTGCCATTTTTGAAATATATTACCAAATATATCATCCATTAAATACTTTATCCATACTAATACCTCTTTGCTGAGCAACTGTATATGGATCTCTAAGTTGTAAAAGTGCTGTAAAGGTAGCTTTAACCAGGTTATGAGGATTTGAAGATCCTTTGGATTTGGCCAGTACATCAGTTATGCCTACACTTTCAAGAACTGCGCGCATTGCACCTCCTGCTTTGACTCCTGTACCCCCTGATGCGGGCTTAATGAAGATTTTAGCTCCTCCATATTTTGAAAATTGCTCATGAGGTATAGTGCCATTTAAAACAGGTACTTTTATTAAATTTTTCTTTGCATCTTCTATTCCCTTTGCTATAGCAGTAGTTACTTCATTGGCTTTTCCCAGCCCAAACCCGACTATTCCATCTTCATTTCCCACTACTACTACTGCGGAAAAACTAAATGTTCGTCCACCTTTAGTAACTTTTGTTACTCTTTGAATACTAACTAACCGGTCTTTTAAATCTAAATCAGTAGTTCTGACTCTTCTAATACTTGTTGTAGACATATTTATTAAAATTTTAATCCACCTTCTCTTGCAGCTTCAGCAAGAGCTTTAACTCTGCCATGATAGAGATAACCATTTCTGTCAAATACAACATTGGTTATCCTGGCAGCTTTTGATTTTTCAGCTGTAAGTTTTCCAACCAGCTTTGCCTGTTCAGTTTTAGTTATATTTTTTTTATCAGCAATTTCTTTATTTAAAGAAGAAACTGAAAGCACAGTCCTCCCTTCATCGTCATTGATAAATTGAGTATATATATGTTTATTACTCCTGAACACTGATAATCTTGGTTTTTCTTTTGTCCCTGTTATTATCTTTCTTATTCTTTTTCTAATTCGTGTTCTTCGTTCTTGTCTTGTTATTGCCATAGTTTAAAAGTATAGTCTGTTTTAAACACTTGCAGATTTTCCTGCTTTTTTCCTTATTTGTTCATCCATAAATTTTACACCTTTTCCTTTGTATGGTTCAGGTTTCTTTAGTGAGCGTATTTTTGCAGCAACCTGACCTAAAAGCTGTTTATCAGCACTTTTTAATGTAATAATGGGATTACTTCTCCTTTCTGTTTTAGCTTCTACTTTAATTTCCGGGGGCAGCTCAATATGAATATCGTGGGAATATCCCAGATTTAGTTCAAGTCTTTGACCCTTTGCTTCTGCCCTGTAACCTATACCCACTAATTCCTGCTGAATAGTGTAACCCTTGGAAACGCCTTCTACCATGTTATTGATCAGGGAACGGTATAAACCATGCAGGGCTTTATGCCTTTTCTGATTGGTTGGTCTTTTTACCAGTATTTTATTATCTGCAATTTCTATTTTAATATCAGGATTAACCTTTTGGGTTAATTCTCCTAAACGACCCTTAACACTGACAATATTCCCCGGGGTCATGTTTACTGTTACACCCTCGGGAATTTTTATCGGTAGCATACCTATTCGTGACATTTATAAATCCTCCTGTTTAATGTACAAAACATAATATTTCACCGCCAACACTTTGTTTTCGTGCTTCTTTATCAGTCAAAACTCCTTTTGATGTTGATAAAATAGCTATACCTAATCCGTTTAAGACTCTTGGTATATTATCCTTTCTTGCATACTTCCTTAATCCCGGGCGACTTATCCTTTTAATAGATTTGATCGCCGGCAGCTTTGTCTCGGAATTATATTTTAATGCAATCTTGATTATACCCTGAATTTTATCATCGATAAATTTATAATTCAGGATATAACCCTGATCATGAAGAATCTTTGTGATATCCTTCTTAAGATTTGAGGCAGGGATCTCCACTACTTTATGTTTAGCCATAATGGCATTACGTATTCTGGTCAAATAATCTGCAATAGGATCTGTCATAAAAATTTTCTATTAATTATTTGCGATTTACACTATATATTTTCATTACCAGCTAGCTTTTTTGACTCCTGGTATTAATCCTTCAGAGGCCATTTCTCTGAACGTTATTCTGCTTAGTCCGAATTGCCTCATGTAACCCTTTGGTCTTCCTGTTAGTATACATCTGTTATGTAATCTGTTAGGATTCGAGTTTCTTGGCAATCTGCTTAATCCCTGATAATCTCCTTCAGCTTTGAGTTTAGCTCTCTTTTTAGCGAATTTTTCTACAAGTTGTTTACGCTTTATTTCGCGAGCCTTCATTGATTCTTTAGCCATATTAACCTCTTTTTATTGTTTTAAATGGTAAACCAAATTCTCTTAACAAAGAATATCCTTCTTCATCACTTTTTGCTGTAGTGACAAAAGTAATTTCTAATCCTAATATTTTTATTATCTTATCGATATCAATTTCCGGAAATATTATCTGTTCAGCTATACCTAAATTATAGTTGCCTCTTCCGTCAAGCTTGGGATTTAATCCTCTAAAATCTCTGATTCTTGGAAGCGCTGCAGATATCAGTCTTTCAAGGAATTCGTACATTTTATCTTTTCTGAGAGTTACTTTAACTCCTATGGGCATACTTTTCCTTAATTTAAAGTTTGAAATATCCCTTTTTGAAACAGTTTGTATAGCCTTTTGTCCTGCGATTAAAGTAAGCTCTTCCTGAGCTACATCAATAAGTTTTTTATCAGCTACAGCCTGACCTACACCCTGATTAATAATTATTTTTTCTAACCTGGGAACCTGCATTATTGATGTGTAACCAAATTCTTTGGTTAGCACGGGAATAATTTCTTCCCTATATTTTTTTTTAAGGTTCGGTATATAAGCCATTATTTAATTTCTTCTCCAGATTTTGTTGAGTATCTATAAAGTTTATTTTTTTCATTTAATTTTCGGCCGATTCTTGTTGGTTCGCCTGATGATGGATCAATAAGCATCAAATTTGATATATTTATTGGGGCTTCTTTTTTTATAATACCACCTTGAGGATGTTTAGCGTTGGGTTTTGTATGCTTTGATATTAAATTAATACCCTCTACTATGGCTTTATTTGTTTTTCGAATAATCTCAAGCACTCTTCCCTTTTGTCCTTTATACTCGCCAGTTATTACAAATACTGTATCTCCCTTTTTTATATGCAACTTTTTTTGCATTTATATAAATTTTAAAATTAATTATAAAACCTCAGGTGCTAACGATATAATTTTCATATATTTATCTCTAAGCTCCCTTGCTACAGGGCCGAAAATTCTGGTCCCTCTTAATTCTTCTGTAGCAGTTAAAAGAACACAGGCATTATCATCAAAACGTATATATGATCCATCAGATCTTCTGACCTCTTTTTTAGTTCTGACAACAACAGCTTTACTTACAGTCCCTTTTTTTACTTCTCCTGAAGGCAATGCATTTTTTACTGTTACAACTACCTTATCTCCTATGCTGGCATATCTTTTTCTTGTGCCACCTAAAACTCTGATGCACAGAACTTCTTTTGCCCCGCTATTATCAGCAACTGATAATTTTGATTCTTGTTGTATCATAATTATTTAGCTCTTTCAATAATTTCAATTAATCTCCAGTTTTTTTTCTTGCTTAAGGGACGTGTTTCCATAATTTTTACCAGATCACCTATGTTGCATGTATTCTCTTCATCATGTGCAACAAATTTGGTAGTCTTATTAATAAATTTTCCATATATAGGATGCATTACCTTTCTCTTTTCAGCAACTACTATAGATTTATCCATCTTGTTACTAACTACTATGCCAACACGTTCTTTTCTTAAATTTTTTTTAGCCATTTATATTATTATTTATCCTTATTTTCTTCCAATGTCTTCTTTCGAAGAATAGTCTCCAATCTTGCTATCGTCTTCTTTGTTTCCCTTATTTTTAGCGGATTGTCAAGAGGAGATATTGCATGATTCAATTTTTGTTTAATAAGAAAATTCCTCTCGTTGTCAATCCTTTCTTCAATTTCTTTTACAGATAGTTCATTAATTTCAGATGCTTTCATAGCTGATAGTTTTAGTTTTCAACATAATCATGTCTGACCACAAATTTCGTTGTAATAGGGAGTTTTTGCGCGGCAAGACGCAGAGCTTCTTTTGCTACCTCCATAGATACGCCCTCTGCTTCAATGATTATTCTACCTGGTGTAACAGGTGCAACAAATCCTTCCGGGGCACCTTTACCTTTACCCATCCTCACTTCCGCCGGCTTTTTGGTAATAGGTTTATCCGGAAATATTCGAATCCATATCTGTCCTTCACGTTTCATATAACGCGTTACTGCCTGGCGAGCTGCTTCAATTTGTCTCCCGGTAATCCATGCAGATTCTAAGGCTTTAATGCCAAATGAACCAAATGCTATTTTATTTCCCCGCTGAGCATTTCCTTTCATTCTCCCCTTTTGACATTTTCTATATTTAGTTTTCTTTGGTTGTAACATTTTTTTTCTGTTTTTTTATTAAAATGCATTTAATTGTACGAGCTTCCTATTTTCTTCTTTTTTTTAAATTTCCTTTTGGTTTGGAACTTTTTACCCCAATGTTCGGAGAAAGGTCTCTTTTACCGAAAATTTCTCCCTTGCAGATCCAAATTTTAGTACCTATTAATCCAACCTTTGTTAAAGCTTCAGCAACAGCGTAATCAATATCAGCCCTCAATGTGTGTAATGGTGTTCTTCCTTCTTTATACATTTCTGAGCGCGCCATTTCAGCTCCTCCCAGTCTGCCTGATATCAATACTTTTATCCCTTCCGCACCCATCCTCATTGTTGAAGCCATAGCCATCTTTATTGCCCTTCTGTATGAAATTTTACCTTCAATTTGTTTTGCAATATTATTGGCCACAATAGTAGCATCTAATTCCGGTCTTTTAACCTCAAAAATATTAATTTGAATTTCTTTATTTGTTATCTTCTTTAATTCCTCTTTAAGTTTATCTACTTCTTGTCCCCCCTTCCCTATGATTATTCCGGGTCTTGCAGTATTAACCGTAACTGTTATAAGTTTCAGGGTACGTTCGATAATGATTTTGGAGATGCTCGCTTTCATGAGCCTTGCGTTAAGGTACTCACGAATTTTATAGTCTTCAGCTATTTTATCAGCATAATTTTTACCTCCAAACCAGTTGGAATCCCAACCCTTAATAAGGCCCAATCTATTAGCTATTGGATTTGCTTTTTGTCCCATTAAAAATTATTAATTAGTTTGATTTACTTTTTCTTCTGATTTATTTAGACTATCTAAAATTATTGTTACATGATTTGATCTTTTTCTTATTCTATATGCCCTTCCCTGTGGAGCAGGCCTGATTCTCTTAAGTGTTCTTCCCTGGTTCACAAAAATTTCCTTTACAAATAAGTTACTTTCTTCTATCCTGGCATTTTCATTTTTATTCTGCCAGTTAGCAATGGCTGATAACAAGAGTTTTTCAACCCTTTTGGATGATTCTTTTGATGAAAATTTGAGTAAATCCAGTGCTCTGTTAACCTCTTCTCCTCTTATCATATCTGCAACAAGTCTCATTTTTCGGGGTGAAGTAGGGCAATTATTTAGTCTGGCAATAAATTTGCTTTTTTTCGCCTCTTTAAGCATTTCAGCTCTCTGTCTTTTACGTGAATCCATTTTATAGTTATCTTTTTATAAGTTTTATGCTTTATCTCTGTTTACCTCCATGTCCTCTAAATATCCTTGTCGGAGAGAACTCTCCAAGCTTATGACCTACCATATTCTCGGTTACATAAACAGGAATGAATTTGTTACCATTGTGTACAGCTATGGTATGGCCGACAAAGTCGGGCGATATCACCGATCTTCTCGACCAGGTTTTAATAACAGATTTTTTACCTGTCTTGTTCATATCAACGATTCTCTTCTCCAGTTTGTAGTCGATAAATGGACCTTTTTTCAACGACCTGCTCATAGTATGTTAGATTATTCGTTTTTAGTCTTTCGTTTTTCAACAATATATTTATTTGATGCCTTCTTCTTTGGTCTTGTTTTAAAACCTTTAGCAATTATTCCTGTTCTTGATCTCGGATGACCCCCGGAAGCCTTGCCTTCTCCACCGCCCATAGGATGATCAACCGGATTCATAGCTACTCCTCTTACTCTTGGTCTTCTCCCCAGCCATCTTGATCTTCCGGCTTTACCTGATCTTTCAAGCCCGTGATCTGAGTTTGAAACTGTTCCTATTGTTGCTCTGCAAGAGGTCAGTATCATTCTTGATTCCCCGGAAGGTAATTTTATTATTGCATATTTGCCATCTCTCGAAGTCAGCTGTGCATAGGAACCGGCACTTCTTGCCAAAACCCCTCCTCTGCCGGGTTTTAGCTCGATATTATGAATAAGTGTTCCTAAAGGTATTTCAGCTAATGTTAGTGAATTACCTATTTCAGGGGCAATTCCAATGCCTGATCTCACTGTTTGTCCAATTTTTAATCCATTGGGAGTTATAATATATCTTTTTTCTCCATCTTCATAAATGAGCAAGGCAATTCTTGCTGTTCTGTTTGGGTCGTATTCAATTGTTTTAACAGTGGCGGCCATCCCATCTTTATTCCTTAGAAAATCAATAACTCTGTATTTCCGTTTATGGCCACCTCCAATATATCTCATTGTCATTTTACCCGAACTATTTCGTCCACCTGTCTTCTTAAGAGGCCTTATTAAGGATTTTTCAGGCGTAGACCTAGTTATATTTTCAAATTTGGACGCTATTTTGTGTCTCTGACCAGGTGTTACCGGTTTAAGTTTTCGTACAGCCATATTAAATAATTAGATATTGCTATAAAAATCAATTGTATCTCCTTCAATCAAAGTAATTATCGCTTTTTTATACGATTTAGTTTTTCCGCTGATAATTCCTGTTCGGGTGTATCTCATCTTTTTTTTGCCTCCATAACGCATTGTGTTAACAGAAGCAACTGATACATCATAAAGTTCTTCAATGGCTTTTTTTATTTGTATTTTATTTGCCCTTTTGTCTACAATAAAGCCATATCTATTCATGTCTTCACCCTGGGAAGTCATTTTTTCAGTTACTATAGGCCTTATGAGTATACTCATTTTATTTATATAAATAATTTAGTTCTCGTACATTTTATTCAGCACATCAATAGAGCTTTCAACAAAGACAATCTTTGAGCAATTCATGATGTCGTATGTTGTTAAATCGGAAATAGTTACAACTTTTGAGTCTTTTAAATTCCGGGAAGACAAATATATATTTTTATTTGTTTCAGATAACACCAGTAAAGATTTATTATCTTTAATTTTCAGGCTGTTAACAACATTAACATATTCTTTTGTTTTGGGCCCATCAAGATTAAAATCTTCCATAATCATTATAGCATTATTTTTTGCCTTATATGAAAGAGCTGATTTACGGGCCAGCCGTTTTACTTTCTTATTTAACTTAAATCGGTAATCCCGCGGGCTCGGACCAAAAGTTTTTCCACCTCCTCTAAATATTGGATTCTTTATACTTCCAACACGTGCTGCGCCAGTACCTTTTTGTCTTCTGATCTTTCTTGTGCTTCCTGTTATTTCTGATCTTTCTTTTGTTTTACTGGTTCCCTGGCGATTGTTTGCCAGGTATTGTTTAACATCCAGGTAAATGGCATGATCATTGGGTTCTATACCAAATATAGTATCTTCCAACTCTACTTTTTTACCTGTATCCTGTCCTGCAATATTTAAAACCGATAATTTCATCTAGTATTTATTTTTATATTCTATCAGGGCTCTCAATAACGACATATGAGCCTCTTGAACCTGGTACTGATCCTTTAAGGATTAATAAATTCTGTTCAGGAATTATTTTAACCTTACGCAGGTTAAGTATTTTTACAGTACTATTACCAGTATGGCCAGCCATCTTCATTCCTTTGAAAACCCTGGAGGGGAAAGAAGAAGCTCCTAATGAGCCAGGGGCCCTGCTTCTGTTATGCTGACCATGTGTAGCATCACCAACCCCGGAAAAGTTATGTCTCTTAATAACGCCTTGAAATCCTTTACCCTTTGATTTTGCAGTAACATCCAGCCATAAATCATTCTTAAAATAGTCAACTGTAATAACATCTCCAAGTTTCCAGTGTTTTACAAATCCTCTGAGTTCAACAACTTTTATTTTTGATGTAGTATTAGCTTTTTTGAAATGTCCTAACATAGCCCTGGTGGCGTTTTTTTCTTTTTTATTGTCAAAAGCTAATTGCACAGCAGTATATCCATCTTTTTCCTTGGTTTTTATTTGAGTAACAACACAAGGACCTGCCTCAATTATAGTACAAGGTACGTTATTTCCATTTTCATCACTGACCGACGTCATTCCTATTTTTTTCCCTATTAACCCTGGCATTTTAAATTGAATTTAAATTGTTTATACTTTTATTTCAACTTCTACCCCGCTGGGTAATTCCAATTTCATTAATGCATCAATAGTCTTGGGTGTAGAACTATATATATCCAGTAATCTTTTATAAGATGATAACTGAAATTGTTCACGGGATTTCTTATTTACAAAAGGAGACCGTAGAACCGTAAAAACTCTTTTATGTGTAGGCAGTGGAATTGGTCCGCTTACAACTGCACCTGTGGTTTTTACTGTCTTAACAATTTTTTCAGCAGATTTATCTACTAGATTATGATCATAAGACTTTAATTTTATTCTGATCTTCTGGCTCATTATTAATAATAAATTTTATTATACAAAAGCTTTTAGTCCTTTAATTTTTTCTATTACATCCTGAGCTATTTCAGGTGGTACTTCTTCATAATGTGAGAATTCCATTGTAGAAGTCGCACGACCAGATGTAAGTGTTCTTAATATTGTAACGTAACCGAACTTTTCAGCCAGTGGTACTTTCGCTTTAATAACCCTTACACCTGCTTTAGTTTCCATGCCTTCTACTTTCCCTCTTCTCCGGTTAAAGTCAGCAATTACATCACCCATATATTCTTCCGGTGTTAAGACTTCGGCAGACATAATTGGTTCGAGTAATTTTACTTTGGCTTTTCGCATAGCTTCTTTAAATGCCCGTTTGGCTGCAATCTCAAATGAGAGAGAATCAGAGTCAACCTGGTGGTAAGATCCGTCTTTTAGTATAACTTTTAAACTGTTAACTGGAAATCCGGCTAATACTCCGTTACGCATTGCTTCTTTGAAGCCTTTCTCAACTGAAGGAATGAATTCTCTTGGTATATTTCCTCCTTTAACTTCATCAATAAACTGAAGACCTTTAACACCCTTATCGGCAGGAGAAAGTTCGACAAGGATTTCGGCAAACCTGCCTTTACCTCCGGTTTGCTTTTTGAAAATTTCCCTGTATGTTACTACTGAGGCCAGTGCTTCTTTATATGCTACCTGAGGAGTCCCCTTATTACATTCCAAAGCAAATTCTCTTTTCAGCCTGTCTAACAAGACTTCAAGGTGAAGCTCTCCCATACCACTAATTATTGTCTGGCCGGAGTCTTCATCTACTTTAACCTGAAAAGTCGGATCTTCCTCGGATAATTTTCCTAATGCCACTCCAAGCTTGACAACATCTGCCTGTACTTTGGGTTCTATTGCTATACCAATCACAGGTTCAGGGAAACTCATTGATTCAAGATAGATGGGTTTTTTTACATCGCAGAGGGTATCTCCGGTGACCAGTTCTTTTAAGCCAACTGCAGCACAAATATCCCCTGCTTCAATTTTATTTTTGGGATTTTGCTTATTGGCATGCATCTGGTATAAGCGGGTAATTCTTTCCTTTTTCTCTGTTCTTGGATTATATACATTCATCCCGGATTCAATATATCCTGAATAGATCCTTAGAAAGGCCAATCTTCCAACAAAGGGATCAGTTGCTATTTTAAATACCAGTGCTGCTAAAGGTTCATTGGGATCCGGACTTCTTTCAATTTTTTGATCATTTCTGGGATTTTTACCTTGTACACTGCCAATATCAAAAGGACTTGGAAGAAATGCAGAAATAGCATCCAGCAGTCTTTGTACCCCTTTATTTTTAAATGCAGCGCCACACAACACAGGAATGACAGTTCTTTTAAGTGTGGCTTTACGGGTGGCTCTTAATAAATCTTCAACAGTAATGGATTCTTTATTTTCGAGGAATTTTTCAAGTAAATCATCATCAGCCTCACATATTACCTCAATTAGTTTTTCCCTCCATTCTTCCACTGTATCTTTCAGGTCTTCCGGGATATCAACATAGTCATACTTCATTCCCAGAGTATCATCTTCCTTCCAGACTATGGCACGCTGTTCGATAAGATCAATTACACCTTTGAATGATTCTTCAGAACCAATTGGTATTTGAACAGGTACAGGGGTGGCTCCCAGTTTCTCCTTAATCTGCTTTACCACGCCAAAAAAATCTGCACCCGTACGATCCATTTTATTTACAAATGCTATACGGGGGATTGCATATTTATCGGCTTGCCTCCAGACAGTCTCAGATTGAGGCTCTACACCACCCACAGCACAGAATATAACAATAGCACCATCCAGTACTCGTAATGAACGTTCGACCTCAACAGTAAAATCAACATGCCCGGGAGTATCAATAATATTAATCTTATAATTGTTGTTACGGAAATTCCAGTAGGTAGTAGTGGCAGCCGAAGTAATTGTAATCCCTCTTTCCTGTTCCTGTATCATCCAATCCATAGTTGCAGCTCCATCGTCAACTTCGCCCATACGGTGAGTTATACCAGTATAGAACAATATGCGTTCGGTAGTAGTGGTCTTACCTGCATCAATATGGGCCATGATCCCAATATTTCTGGTATAATTTAAATCTTTATTCATCATACTAATTATCAGCTAGCAACTATAATTAACTCTTAATATTGTCAAATATCTTGTTTTAGAATCTGAAATGTGCGAATGCTTTGTTTGCTTCCGCCATTCTGTGGATTTCTTCTTTCTTTTTAAATGCTCCTCCTTCTTCCTTATAAGCAGCTATAATTTCAGCTGCAAGTTTTTCGCTCATAGACTTTCCGCTTCTTTTCCTTGCAAACTGAATCATATTTTTCATGCTCAGGCATATTTTTCTATCTGGTCTAATTTCAGTGGGAACCTGAAATGTTGCACCGCCTACTCTTCTGCTTTTTACTTCTACCTGGGGTGTAATATTTTCCAGTGCTTTTTTCCAAATTTCCAAAGGAGGCTCTTCAACATCCTTACCTGTTTCTTCAATGATATCAAGTGCCTGATAGAATATTTTAAAAGCAAGACTCTTTTTACCTCTGAACATGATACTATTTACGAACCTTGTCACAAGCTGATCGTTGAATTTGGGATCAGGTAATAAATTATTCTTCTTTGGTTTTGTTTTTCTCATTGTTTATTCTGCTTAGTGCCTTAATTATTATCTGGGCCTCTTAGCCCCATATTTAGATCTTCGCTGACTACGTCCTTCAACTCCTGAAGTATCCAGGGCCCCTCTGATTAAATGATATCGTACACCAGGTAAATCTTTAACCCTGCCTCCTCTGATTAATACAATAGAGTGTTCCTGTAAATTATGTCCTTCGCCAGGTATATATGTGTTGACTTCTTTACCATTTGTTAATCTTACTCTTGCAACTTTTCTCATTGCAGAGTTAGGTTTTTTAGGTGTGGTAGTGTAAACACGTACACAAACTCCCCTTCTTTGCGGACACAAATCCAGTGCAGGGGCTTTACTTTTTTCCTTAATTTTAGTTCTTCCTTTTCTTACTAATTGCTGAATAGTCGGCATATACACTCAATATTAATATTGCTTTCGTAAATTGGGTTGCAAAGGTAGATTTTTTTTTTTGAAAAACAACAAGATGAATTAAAATATTTTAATTAATCTTTATGCGTATATTAAGCATTATAAACATGTTATATAGATTGAATACATGTCGTTTTTATAATATCATAATTCATGATATTTAAACAGAGATTTTCAGTTTTAATTCAAATAAAATATTGTTTATATAAGTTTATAATATACAATGCATAATACGGGTTTGCCTCAAATGATTTATGTGTCTTGCTTCTTGTTAAAAAATTATTATTTTTGCAAGTCCTTTTAAGGGGGGTTTGTAATAATAAATAATTCAATATTTAAGCGAAATGAAAACATATTTGACCAGTGAAATCAGAAATCTTGTTATAGTTGGGAATGCGGGATCGGGAAAAACAACTTTATCAGAAACCATGCTTTATGAAGGAGGTATAATAGAAAGAAGAGGTGATGTGGAAAGTAAGAATACTGTTTCTGATTATAAGGAAATTGAACATTATAATACAAACTCAGTTTTTTCAACTCTTCTTTATACTGAATACAATAACCATAAAATAAATTTTATTGATGCACCCGGTCTGGATGATTTTATAGGGGGTGTTATTTCCTCAATAAGAGTTGCCGATACGGCATTATTGATTATTAATGCACAAAACGGAGTAGAGGTAGGAGCGGAGATCCATGGCAGGTACCTGAAAAAATATAATACTCCTATGGTATTAGTTATAAATCAGCTGGATCATGAAAAAGCAAATTTTGAAAAATGTGTCGAGACCGCAAAAGAATGTTTTGGTAAAAACATAACAATAGTCCAGTATCCTGTAAATACAGGACCCGGGTTTAATGCGATCATAGATGTTCTGACGATGAAAATGTATAAATTCCCTGCCAGCGGTGGTAAGCCCGAAATATTAGATATACCTGCCGATCAGTTAGATCATGCTAATGAATTACATCATGAACTTATAGAAAAGGCTGCAGAAAATGATGAAGCCTTAATGGAATTATATTTTGAAAAAGATACTCTTTCTGAAGAGGAAGCAAGGAAAGGGATTACTATAGGTCTTATACAGCGTGGGATCTTCCCGGTATTCTGTATCTCTGCAAAAAATGGCATTGGCGTCAGACGGTTAATGGAATTTATCGTAAATACTGTCCCGAGTCCCTCCGATATGCCTCCGGAAAATATATCGGGGAAAGAAATTAAATGTGAAAAAACAGGTAAAACATCTCTTTTTGTATTTAAAACATCTATTGAACCCCATATAGGTGAAATAAATTATTTCAAAGTTATGTCAGGTGAGATCAAAGAGGGTATTGATTTGAATAATAACAGCACTCATAATAAGGAAAGAATTGCACAGATTTTTGTTGTTGCAGGTAAGAATAGAATTAAAGTATCCAGCATGACAGCAGGTGATATAGGTGCTACGGTAAAGTTAAAAGGAACTAAAACCAATCATACATTAGCCATTGAAAATATAAAATTTGATCCCATACAATTTCCTGAACCAAAATACCGTGCAGCAATTAAACCTCTTAGTGAAGGTGATGAGGAAAAACTTGGGGAAAACCTGCAGAGAATGCACGATGAAGATCCAACTATTGTTATAGAATACTCTAAAGAGTTAAAGCAGATAATATTATCGGGACAGGGAGAATACCATCTGAATATTTTAAAGTGGCACCTGGATAATATTTTTAAGGTAGATTCTGTATTTGTTACTCCCAGGATTCCATACAGAGAAACAATAACAAAGATTGCTCAGGCAGAATACAGGCATAAAAAGCAATCAGGGGGAGCCGGACAATTTGGTGAGGTGCATCTCGTTATTGAACCATATATAGAAGGCGCTCCGGATCCTAAATTTTATAAAGTTGAAGGAAAAGAAATAAAGGTTTCTGTAAGAGACAAAGAAGAGATTGATCTTCAATGGGGAGGTAAATTGATATATTATAATTGTATAGTTGGTGGCTCTATAGATTCAAGATTTATGCCTGCTATACTAAAAGGTATTATGGAGAAAATGGAAGTCGGACCGTTAACCGGTTCATATGCGAGAGATATTAAAGTAGCCGTTTACGACGGGAAAATGCACCCGGTTGATTCAAATGATATCTCCTTCAGGCTTGCAGGCAGAAATGCTTTCAGCCTGGCATTTAAGAAAGCGACACCAAAAATTCTTGAACCTATTTATGAATTGGAGATATTAGTTCCCTCTGACAGAATGGGAGATGTAATGAGTGACCTGCAAAGCAGGAGGGCTATAGTCCAGGGAATGTCAAGCGAAGGGGGATTTGAAAAGATTATAGCAAAAGTACCCCTGGCTGAAATGGATAAATATTCCACTTCATTAAGTTCCCTTACAGGCGGCAGGGCTATATATACAATGAAGTTTTCTGAATATTTGCAGGTTTCCGGTGAGATTCAGGAACAATTGCTAAAAGCATACGAAGCAGAACAGGAAGAGGAATAGAATATAACTCCTAAAATCTCAGAATTTTTTAGGGCTTTTAATCCTTCGATTCCCGGTACAAGTGTACAAATCCGCTGTACAATTTTTTATTGTACTCCTTTAATTTTTTATTTTCCCAGTCTTCAATAGCAACTAATCTTCTTATAACATAGAAATATACTCCCTCGCTGGCATTTCTGTCTGAATTCATTATCTTACCATCCCAGCCTTTCCAGTCCCTTATATTGCCATGGTATTCATGGACTTTTTTCCCATACCGGTTAAAAATTACTATATCTATATCGTAAACTGAGACGTCAGCCGATCTAAAAAAGTCGTTAGCTGAAATTTCCGCGTTATTTCCAACTTTTTCTTCCTGGTATAACTTTAAAACATCTCCGAATCCATCCTCGTTTGGAGTAAAAACGTTAGGCAGTAAAGGGGGTTCACCTGCTTCATCACCGGCTGAATATACTCCCATTGAAGGTTCATCTATTGTGATTTCTGTATTTGATGAATCAATGCATTCATAAGGTTTTTCAGATTTTGTGATAAATGTTATAGTATAGTCACCAGGATATATATACTCATAAATAATTGTGTCGTCACTGTTATAAAAGGTTGTATCATCACCATTGCCAAATTTCAGAATATAGGTGGCAGTATTTTTTGAGTTAGTATTGTAGAACTTATATTTTGCCGGAGCAGTAATATAATCATAATCTCCACCATAAAATATTCCGTATTCCTCAGGATAATATTCAGTATCAGTTAATTCGATATATGTTTTGTCAAATTCTGCCATTGACTGAATTGATTCATATAATACAGTATCCGAGCGTTCAAGATTAAATCTGTCACTAACGGTAATTATATATTCAGTATCTTCATAGGGAAGATCGGTAATCCTTGGATCAAGTTCAGCCCTGGGGGTTGATCCGGAACCTTCTTCATTTTCTGATGTCCATTTGATGTCTGAATAGCTATTATAAACGTAAATGACAGTATCAATTCTTCCGGGAACATAATAATATAAATTTGTGCTGGTCAGCTCTGCTTCGAGGTCTAAAAATTCGCACGAAAAGTAAAGTGAAGGGACCTTACCCGAATCATCCTTGGTGGTAATTTCTACATTAAAGTCATTGATAAAAACCCATGCCCTGCAAGTATCTGAAATTTCATTTTTAATTAATACTACCTGGTATCCTGCAGATGTACTTATAGTATCAACTGTGGATGATGAACCTGTTATAGTATCAAATGGGATGTAACTACCTGTATTTGGATTATATATAGACCATATATATTCCCAGTCGTCCATATTATCAGGAGAGAGTGTCTCTAATATAACATTAACTGACCTGCCATAAACAGGTACATTGAAAATATAGATCGAATCAGTTGAACCTGGTGTATCATATGTAACTTCTTCTGAATAATCAGCATCCGGAGCGTATAATTGGGCATTAATAAATAGAGGATAAAAAAATGCTATGAGGAAAATAAATCTGATTAAATACCTTAACATATTGATTTTTAATAATGCTATAATTGTCTTATTAAGAACTTAATTATAATTTAAATATTATAACAGCGCAATTTAATTTTAAAATTTGCAATGATATAAAAATATCATCAATGTTAATTTATTTTTAAAAATACAAATTCATTAGGTAAATTTAACAGGATACAAATGTTATTTTAGCACAATCTCAATATAAATTATAACTTGAAGACTTTTTTAAAGGAATTAAATCAGGCTCAGTACGAAGCTGTATTAAATACTGAAGGTCCTTCACTGGTAATTGCCGGAGCAGGTTCCGGAAAGACAAGGGTTCTTACTTTTCGGGTAGCCTATCTGTTAAGTAAAGGTGTGGATCCGTCAAATATTATTGCACTTACATTTACCAATAAGGCGGCAAATGAGATGAAAGAGCGAATTGACAATATTGTTGGAAACAATATTGCCAGATATCTCTGGATGGGTACTTTTCATTCAATCTTTGCCAGGATATTAAGAATTGAATCAGTTGCTTTGGGCTACAGTTCAAATTACTCTATTTATGATACAACCGATTCTAAAAGTCTGATAAAATCCATTATTAAGGAACTGAATCTTGATGAAAATATATATAAGCCGGGGATTATCCAGGGAAGAATATCTTCGGCCAAAAACAATCTTATATCAGCTGAAGCTTATTATAATAATCCTGAAATTGCAGCATATGATAAAATTACCAGAAGACCCAGAATAGCAGACATATTTAAGATCTATTGCGCACGCTGTAAAAATGCAAATGCAATGGATTTCGATGATTTACTTCTTAATACCAATATTCTTTTCAGAGATTTTACTGATATATTGAAAAAATACCAGAAGAAATTTCATTATATACTTGTAGATGAGTATCAGGATACGAACTATTCTCAATACCTGATAGTAAGAAAATTATCAGCAGTACACAGAAATGTTTGTGTTGTAGGTGATGATGCCCAGAGCATTTATTCGTTCAGAGGGGCCAGGATTGAAAATATACTTAACTTTAAAAATGACTACAGTGATTTAAGACTTTTTAAACTTGAGAAAAATTACCGTTCTACCAAAACTATTGTATCAGCAGCAAATAGTATAATTGCCAGGAATAAAGAACAGATTCATAAAAAGATCTGGTCAGACAATGAAACAGGTGAAAAAATAAAAATAATCAGAACCCTTACCGATACGGAAGAAGGATTTTTTGTGTCAAATTCAATACTTGACACTGCATTAAGTGAACAGGAGCAGTATAGTGAATTTGCAATATTATACAGAACAAATGCACAGTCGAGAATATTTGAGGAAGCACTAAGAAAAAGAAATATACCCTATAAAGTATATGGCAGCATATCATTTTATGAGCGAAAGGAAATTAAAGATGTGCTGGCATATTTACGTCTTACTGTAAATCAGCATGATAATGAAGCTTTAAAAAGAATAATCAACTATCCTGCACGTGGTCTTGGAAAAGTTACAATGGGGAAACTTGAAGATCAGGCAAATAGAACTGATAAGAGTATCTGGGAAATAATACTTGAACTGGATGAGGAAAATTTAGGATTTAATTCAGGTATCCTAACCAGACTAAAATCATTTTCAAATACTATTTCAGATTTTAATATGAAATTGGAAAGTCATAATGCTTACGAATTGGCCAAATACATACTTTCATCAACAGGTATATTGAAGGATTTATATAATGGATATACACCTGAAGAAATAAGTAAATATGAAAATCTCGAGGAGTTGTTAAATGGAATTAGGGAATTTACTGAAGAAAATGAAGATGAGAATATTGTTACTTTGGATAAATACCTGCAAAATGTTTCACTGCTTACTGATATGGATAATGAGAAAAATGAAGATAAAAATAAAGTTACTATAATGACTATTCATTCAGCCAAAGGATTAGAGTTTAATAATATTTATATTGCAGGAGTTGAAGAAGATTTACTCCCCTCCAGGTTATCGCTTGATTCGCCAAAGGATCTGGAAGAAGAAAGAAGACTTTTTTACGTTGCTGTTACACGGGCCAGAAAGAGAGTCATAATTACTTATGCGCAGTCGCGCTACAAATGGGGTACTCCAATCGATTGTTCTCCCAGCAGATTTATAAAAGACATTGATGAAAAATATGTTGATTCTGTGCAGGAAAAGGAATCCGTGTCTAATATAATTGAATACAGAGGTAACATGAGAGATAATAACGGCCATAAGTTGCTAAGCAGTTATTTAAACAGGGATCCTAACAATAACCATATTAATATTGGTAACAGAAAGTTTATAAAATTAACGAAAACAAGTACCTTTAATAATAGTAAATCTGAAAATAATATTAAGGATTTTAAGCCTGATAATCCTGAAAATATACAGGCAGGCATGAAAGTTGAGCATCAGCGTTTTGGGATTGGCAAGGTTATTCATATTGAGGGCGTTTCTCCAAACAGAAAAGCAACTGTATTTTTTCAGGAATCAGGGCAAAAAAAACAATTACTTTTGAAATTTGCCAAACTTAAAATTGTAAGTTCAATTTAGAATAATAGCAGCGATTCTAAATAATATTGGATTTAATCTTTGATAGATAAATAATTTTCCATTAGTTTTGTATAAAAAGAATTATGAGCTACGATTATAATACAAGCAGAAACAATTTAAAGTTGCCGGAATACGGAAGAAATATCCAGAAAATGGTTGAATATTTAATGACTATTGAAGACCGTGACCAAAGAAATAAAATGGCATATGCAGTAATTTCTGTAATGGGCAATATGAATCCTCACTTAAGAGACATTAGTGATTTCAAACATAAACTATGGGATCATCTTTCCATTATGTCAGATTTCAAACTCGATATTGATTCTCCCTATAAGCAACCGGAACCCAAAGTATTTAATGAAAAACCAAGAAGGGTTGAATATAAATTAAATGAAATAAAATTTAAGCATTACGGCAGAACACTTGAAATGCTGATTGATACAGCTTCAAAATACCCTGAAGGTGAGGAAAAGGAGCAACTTATTAAAGTTATTGCCAATCATATGAAAAAATCCTACCTAACATGGAACAGAGAGGTAGTCGATGATGGGGAAATTTTCAAGGACTTAAAAGAGCTGTCAGGTAGTAAAATAAAAATTGATGAAGATCTAAAGCTTAATGATTCCAGAGAAATACTTTCCAAAAATAAAAGAAAGAGAATCATGAGAAAAAAATAGTAATTATTATTTGCTTTATGTTATTAAATGAGTTCTTTTAAAATAAAAGGAGGAAAGAGATTAAGAGGTGAGATAATACCTCAAGGATCAAAAAATGAAGCGTTACAGGTGATATGTGCTACTTTACTAACCCCTGAGAAAGTAATTATCAGAAACATTCCCGATATTATTGATGTAAATAATTTAATTGGTTTAATAACAGGATTAGGTGTTGAAGTTAACAGATTAAATTCTTCTGATTATTCCTTTTGTGCAAAGGATGTCAATATAGATTACCTTCTGAGCGATGAATTCATTAAGAACAGTGCAAGCCTGCGAGGTTCGTTAATGCTCATCGGGCCTCTCATCGCCAGATTTGGAAAGGGATACATCCCAAAACCCGGAGGAGATAAAATAGGGAGGAGAAGAGTGGATACTCATATTAATGGATTCATAAAATTAGGAGCCAGGTTTAATTATGATGCCAGGGAAGATTTCTATAAAATAGAAGCTAAACATCTCCAGGGATGCTATATTTTACTTGAGGAAGCTTCAGTTACCGGCACTGCAAATATTATTATGGCTGCCGTGCTTGCCGAAGACAAATCAACAATATACCATGCAGCATGTGAACCGTATATTCAGCAGTTATGCAAAATGCTGAATATGATGGGTGCAAAAATATCAGGTATTAGTTCAAACTTGCTAACTATTGAGGGTGTTTCCAAGCTAGGAGGATGTGAGCATACTCTTTTGCCGGATATGATTGAAGTGGGAAGTTTTATCGGATTGGCTGCTATGACAAAGAGTGAAATACTAATAAAAAATGTATCATATCAAAACCTCGGAATTATTCCTTATTCATTTAGGCGGTTAGGCATTAGGTTTGAAAAAACAAATGATGATATCTTTATCCCTGAGCAGGAACACTATGAAATTGAGACTTTTATCGACGGATCTATAATGACAATTGATGATGCTCCCTGGCCCGGTCTCACTCCTGATTTGTTAAGTGTTATTCTGGTCGTGGCAACACAGGCAAAGGGAAGTATACTTATTCATCAGAAAATGTTTGAGAGCAGATTGTTTTTTGTGGATAAATTAATAGATATGGGGGCTCAAATCATATTATGTGATCCTCATCGGGCAACAGTTATAGGATTGGATAATCAAATTAATTTAAGGGCTACTAATATGACTTCACCAGATATACGTGCAGGTGTTGCTTTACTGATTGCTGCTCTTTCGGCAGATGGCACAAGTATAATTAATAATATTGATCAAATAGACAGGGGATACCAGTATATAGATAAACGTTTAAATAATATAGGTGCTGAGATTGTCAGGGTTAGTTAAAATCAAAATTACATTTCTTTGTTATTTTTGCATTTAAAATTTAAATAGGCTGTCAAATTGTCTGAATAAGAAAAATGGCAAGTATTTTGTCAGCTAAGATCGCTGTTAAAAATAAATATTTAATTAAAACAGGTTCCATATGGTAAAGAAAGCAATGCCAGAAAAAGAGGAAACGATACATAGCACAGCAAAAACTGGTAAAACCAGGGGAGATATTAATAAAACAACTATTAAATCATCAGGGAAAACAGCAAAAAAAAGGACATCTGATCAAAGAGAAAAGATTAAATCGAAGATGGCATCTTATGAAGAAAAAATAAAAGAACTGACAGATAAATACTTAAGATTATCAGCCGAGTTTGATAACTATAGAAAACGTACTCTTAAAGAGAAAATTGAATTAACAAAATCAGCAGGAGAGGAGTTACTGAAAAATATATTGCCAGTTATGGATGATTTTGAAAGGGGCATAAAGACTGTTAATAATGCCGGCGATATTACAGCAATAAAAGAAGGAATAGATCTAATATACAATAAATTCAAGGACTTCCTAAATCAAAATGGAGTCAGGGAAATAGATGCTAAAGAAAAGGAATTTAATATCGATCTTCACGAAGCAGTCACAAAAATACCTGCTGCAAAAAAAGATTTAAAAGGTAAGGTAGTTGACGTGATCGAAAAAGGTTATACTCTTAATGATAAGGTAATCAGATATTCAAAGGTTGTAATTGGTGAATAAATTATCATTTTTGTTCCAGTAGTAAGAGGCATCTATTAAATACCCTACCTGAAAATATAATAAATAAATGGCTAAAAGAGATTATTATGAAATTCTGAATGTACCTAAAAATGCTTCCCTGGAGGATATAAAAAGGGCTTACAGAAAGCAGGCATTAAAATATCATCCGGATAAAAATCCTGGCGATAAACAAGCCGAAGAAAAGTTCAAGGAAGCAGCAGAGGCATATGGAGTCTTGCGTGACTCTGATAAGAGGGCCAGGTATGATCAATTCGGCCACGCAGGCGTAGGAGGTGCTTCGGGTGGGGGATTTAGTATGACTATTGATGATATTTTTAGTCAGTTTGGCGATATATTCGGTGATTTCGGATTTGGAGGATTTGGCGGCTTCGGAACCGGCAGAAGGAGTTCCAGAAGAATTAACAAAGGAACTAATCTCAGGGTAAAAGTAAAATTGAACCTGGAGGAAATTGCAGCCGGGGTCCAGAAAAAAATTAAAGTGAATAAGTACGTAACCTGTGATGTATGTGGCGGAACAGGAGCAAGGGACGGCAGTTCATATAATACATGTTCAACTTGTGGGGGAACTGGTAATGTTACAAGAGTGACACAAACACTTCTGGGTCATATGCAGACAACACAGGCTTGTCCTTCGTGCGATGGTGAAGGAAGAACAATTGCACAAAAATGTACAAATTGTCATGGTGAAGGTATCATAAAAGCGAATGAAATAATTAGTATGAAGATTCCCGCAGGGGTGGCTGAAGGCATGCAAATGACTGTTGCAGGCAAAGGTAATGCCGCAAGAAGAGGAGGTATTAATGGAGAATTGTTAGTCTTAATTGAGGAGGAAAACCATCCTGATTTAATTCGTGATGGCAATGATTTGTTATACAATTTACATATAAGTATCACTCAGGCAGCATTAGGTGCCCCTGTTGAAGTACCGACTATTAACGGGAAAGTTAAAATAAAAATCGATCCGGGGACACAACCGGGTAAAATTCTGAGATTAAGAGGAAAGGGATTACCGGGAGTAGATAGCTACGGACGGGGTGACCTGCTCGTCAGTATTAATGTGTGGATCCCAAAATTACTTACACGTGAAGAAAGAAAGTTATTAGAAAAGCTGAATGAATCTCCAAATTTCAAGCCTAATCCCAATAAGGCAGATACAAGTTATTTCGAGAAAAAGACCAATTTTTTTAACTAAATGGATATCTTCAAAGCACAAAATATACGCAAACAATTTGGGAATACCATTGCCTTAAATGAAGTATCGGTTAATGTGCCGGAAGGCAGTATATATGGATTACTAGGCCCAAATGGTGCAGGAAAAACTACCTTAATACGAATTATAAATCAAATACTGGCTCCTGATAAGGGAGAGTTATATTTTTATAACAGGAAGCTTAAGTCGGATGATATATTTCAAATTGGCTATCTTCCGGAGGAAAGAGGTTTGTATAAGAAAATGAAGGTTGGAGAGCAGGCATTATATCTTGCACAACTTAAAGGGGTATCAAAAAAAGAAGCACTTGCAAGGTTAAAATACTGGTTTCAAAAATTTGAAATTCAGGCATGGTGGAACAAAAAGATTGAAGAACTTTCAAAAGGCATGCAACAAAAAATCCAGTTTATTATTACAATATTGCACGAACCAGCACTTATTATTTTTGATGAGCCTTTTAGTGGTTTTGATCCTATAAATACAAAATTACTCAAGAAAGAAGTTCTGAACTTAAGAGAAAAGGGCGCAACTATAATATTTTCCACACATGACATGAGTTCTGTTGAAGAATTATGTGATCATATAACATTGATCAACAAATCAAAGACTATACTCGAAGGTAAAATAAATGATATAAGGAATGCATATAAATCAAATACTTTTAAAATAGGTTACAAAGGTAATCCGGAGAAACTGAAAAATCTTCTGGATGGAGATTTTGAATTAATTGAGCATAGTACGAAGGACAATACTAATTACGCTAAAATCAAAGTAAACAGGTTATTAAGGAAAAATGAACTACTTTATTTGTTAATACCTGAAATTCAAATTACTTCATTTAATGAATTACTCCCAAGTATGAATGAAATATTTATTAAAGTAGTTGAAAAATCTCAGGATGTTACTAACTAAACGATTTTACGGTAAATGAATAAAATAACAATTATTGTTAAACGTGAATACTTAACCAGGGTAAGAAAAAGAGCATTTATCATAATGACTTTAATAGGACCAATCCTGTTTGCCGCCTTTTTAATAATTCCTGCCTGGCTGGCGACGCTTGAAGACAAAGAAGAAAAAATAATTGCTGTAATTGAATATAGTGATAGCAATACGCCGGTACCTGATTCATTAAAGCAGTTTTTTGATGCTTTACCGGATAGGGACAATCTGAAATTTGAATATATAGGATATACCACTTTAGATGTATTAAAGTCTACTCTCGAGTATTCAAAATATTTTGGCATCCTGCATATTCCTCATAATGTAATTAATTCCGAAGTAGTTGAATTATATACCAAAAAGGAACCAAGCATAAGCATGGAAATTTATATTACTAAATCTCTGGAGAAATATATACACAATATTAAATTAAGGAAGTTAAATATACCTGTTGAAGTCTTAAATTCTGTGCAAACCAGCATAAAATTAAAAACTATAAAACTGGAGAAGGGTAAATATGAAGAGAAAGACTTGAAAAATTTAAGAAGAGGAGTTGGTTATGCAGCAGGATTCTTAATTTATTTTTATATCTTCTTTTTTGGAGCCCAGGTTATGCGTGGAGTAATTGAAGAAAAGACAAACAGGATTGTTGAATTAATCGTATCCTCAGTTCGTCCCTTTCAGCTTATGATGGGTAAAATTATTGGCATTGGATTATTAGGCCTTACACAATTTATAGCCTGGATTATATTAACCTTTGTTATCGTTACTGTTGCTCAGGAAGTATTAATGGTAAAGAATAATATAAAGGAGAAACAACAATTTACTGCTGAAAGTATTATTGATGCCAAACCTGTTACCCAGGAACAATTAAATACAGATAATAAGGTTGCCGAATTTGAAGGAATTCTTAATAAGATAAGGGGAATTGATTTTATTGTTATGATCAGTATTTTTATATTTTATTTCCTTGGCGGTTATATTCTGTACGGCTCATTATTTGCAGCTATTGGCGCTGTAGTTGATAGTGAGACCGACACACAACAATTTATGCTGCCGGTAACTGTACCACTTATTATCAGCATATTTGTTATGATTAATGCTTTTATGAATCCAAGCGGGAAGATTGCAGTATTGTTTTCCATTATTCCATTGACCTCACCTATTGTTATGATGGCTAGAATACCATTTGATGTCCCCTGGGCAGAACTTGTTGCTTCAATGATTATTTTAGTTCTCACTTTTCTGGGAACTACATGGTTTGCAGGTAAAATATACAAAACAGGAATTTTAATGTACGGAAAGAAAGTAAATTACAGGGAGATCTGGAAATGGTTAACATATAAGACCTGATTAATCCTCAGGTATTATCATATAAATAACCTGATTGAAAAAATTAAAATTAATTATCACTAATTAACTTAAATTATGGCCAGTATATTAGTTATTGATGATGAAAAGAGTATCCTAAACACATTGAAGGAGATTTTCGAATATGAAAATCATAAGGTTGAGTTAGCTACAAATGGGCCTGAAGGAATAGAACTTTTGGAGCAAAAGGATTTTGATGTCGTTTTATGTGATATCAAAATGCCTGAGATGGATGGTATTGAAGTTTTGGAAAGAATCCTTGACAAAAGTCAGGATATACCGGTTATTATGATATCAGGACATGGTAATATTGATACTGCTGTTGAGGCAATTAAAAAGGGAGCGTATGATTTTATTGAAAAGCCGCTTGATCTGAACAGACTCCTGGTAACTGTCCGTAATGCCATAGAAAGGATAGATCTGGTAACGCAAACTAAAGTATTAAAGAGAAAGGTTAGTAAAACTTATGATATCATCGGAGAGTCACCTGCTATTAGAAAAGTAAAAGAAATAATTGAAAAAGTAGCTCCAACAGATGCAAGGGTGCTAATTACAGGCAATAGCGGAACCGGCAAGGAATTGGTAGCAAGATGGCTGCATGAAAAAAGTGAAAGGGCATCCCAGCCTTTTGTAGAAGTTAATTGTGCCGCTATTCCTTCGGAATTAATAGAAAGTGAACTTTTTGGTCATGAAAAGGGTGCTTTCACATCTGCCCATAAACAAAGAAAGGGTAAATTTGAACAAGCTGATGGAGGAACAATTTTTCTGGACGAGATCGGGGACATGAGCCTTGCCGCGCAGGCTAAGGTTCTTAGAGTTTTACAGGAGAATAAAATTACGAGAGTAGGAAGTGATAAAGATATAATAGTAAATGTTAGAGTTATAGCTGCTACGAACAAAAATCTTAAGGAAGAGATAACAAAAAAAACATTCAGGGAAGATTTATATCACCGTATTAGTGTAATCCTGATTAATGTGCCTACTTTAAATGAAAGGCTGGAAGATATAAAATTGTTAGCTGACTTTTTTAATGAACAAATTTGTAATGAGTATAGACGGCAAAAAATCAAAATTTCAGAAGATGCAATTGAAGAACTCAAAAGAATAAAATGGACAGGTAATATTCGTGAATTTCGCAATGTGCTGGAGCGTCTTATTATCTTATGTGAAAAAGAAATTACAGGTAGAAATGTGGTTGATTATGCGCAACCGATATTTAAATAGTTAAATTGTTCTATTGTTCTATTGCTCTATTGCTTTATTGTTGTATTGTTTACAATCCTGCGAATTTTAAAATTTGTGTAACCTATAATTATAGCTATTACCGGATTTATTAAATTAAAAAAACAAAATGGCAGATAAGTCATCGTTGGCACTCCGAGCACCTTGGCCTGCGTCGCTCCACAAGTATTCCACGGTATAAGTACTGAGGTTAATGTTCCTGCATCCTCCAGTGTCCTGCTCAATACTTCCGGTTTTAGTCCTTTATCTTTAAAGGTCTGGGAATACATTCTTCCGGGAACTACAATAGCAAGGTATTGATCAGAAGCTGTCAGATTAAAGAATATACAGGTTGTTATTGTTGATGCTATGAGTGAACCTGTTGACTGTGCCAGTAAAATTATTGTCTTTGTAATTCTTTTAAGCATGCCCCCGGCCTCCATGATTCCGCCAAATACCATTGCTGATAAAATTAACCAAACTGTATACAGCATTCCTGCCATTCCACCTGTTACAAACAAATCATTTATTGTTTTATTTGCAGTATCGATTTGAATATTTCCAAACATTGCCCTCATAATTACAATATAAGAAGCTTTTATCTGACTAATTCCTTCTCCGGCGAGTTGCCTGATCAATCCGGGCTGAAAAATTAAAGCAGCAACAGCTCCTAAAAGAGTACCTATTAAGAGAGCCGGTAATGCCGGCACCTTTTTTATGATAATAAATATCAATATTACAGGTATTGCTAATAATAATGGATTTAAATTAAAAGAATTATCAATTATAATAAGTACCTGCCGGATGTTCGTTTCAGAAATATTATAATTATTAGTAAATCCTATAATTAAGAAGATAATTAATGTCAATAGTATTGAAGGCCCGGTAGTAATAACCATATAACGAATGTGAGTGAATAAATCTGTTCCTGCTACGGCCGATGCAAGATTAGTCGTGTCGGAAAGAGGGGACATCTTATCACCAAAATAAGCACCTGAGATAATAGCTCCGGCAACTAATCCATCATTTATTCCAAGCGTTTTTCCAATTCCCAGTAAAGCTACACCAATTGTTGCTATTGTAGACCAGGAACTTCCTGTTACCAGAGAAATAATACCACTTACTATTAGTGCTGTAAACAAAAATATACTGGGGTGGATAATTTGCAATCCGTAATAAATAATGACAGGAATAATACCACTGATTAACCAGGTCCCAGCCAGAGATCCAATAATTAATAAAATGAGAATTGAAGGGATTGCTATACTTATACTTTTATTTATTGAACTTAATAATTTATTATAACTAACATTTAACCTTATAGAAATCAGCCCTGCAACAGCAGCTGACAATAATAAGACTATCTGATTTGCTCCTGAAAGAGTGTTCTCTTTAAAAATTATTACATTAAGTGACAGAAAACCAATTAAGAAAATAATTGGGATGAATGCCTGATAGAGCTTTGGAGATTTTATCTTATTCATTTTATTGTAAAATCATTGTACATTTAAATTTTTGCCAAAGTACACAAATTAATTAAAGATTTTGTTAAGGTTTTTTAACATATTTTATTATACTTTTGTTTGTCTATTGTATATATTGGAGCAATTTTTGAAGAAGGTCAATAAACTTCGAATATGAATTTAGATTATAATTTTTTTGAACCTGATAATAAAATACCGCCTGCAAAAGGTAAAGTATTGATTTCTGAACCTTTTTTGCAGGATAATTATTTTAAACGATCAATTATTTTGTTAACAGAACATTCGGAAGAAGGCTCCGTCGGATTTGTACTTAATAAACCTGTTAATTTACAAGCTAACGAGGTTATAAGTGATTTTCCAAAAACTGATGCACTTATATCACTCGGGGGGCCTGTTAATACTAATACATTGCACTACATACATACCTTGGGTGATATTATTCCTGGAAGTGTGAAAGTACTGGAAAACATATATTGGAGTGGAGATTTTGAAATAGTAAAAAGATTAATTGAATCCGGTAATCTTGCAAAGGAACAAATACGGTTTTTTTTAGGTTACTCAGGGTGGCATGCGCACCAGCTCGAGGATGAACTGGCTGAAAATTCATGGGTTGTTGCCGAACTTAATCCGGAGGAGATAATGGCGCCCATCAGCAAACACTTCTGGAAAACTACACTGAAAAGGATGGGGAAAAAATATGAAATGTGGTCAAATTTTCCTGAAAATCCACAGATGAACTAAATTTAGCTGATTTGCAGCAAAGAAAGTTCTATAGCTAATTCCAGGTATTTTACTAATAATTACTGAATGTCACTTCATTCAATTTCTGAATGAGTAGTTTAGATATTTTATTATAATATCTTTTTTGTCTGAATGCAACAACCCATCTGATGCCTGTTATCACATTTGTTAAAAATAGTTCATCAGCAGTGAGGAGATCCTGTATAGTCAGGGAACAATTATCATTTATAAAATATCCCAGAGATTTTATTATCTGAATTACCTTATATCTCATTATTCCATCAAGGCAACCTTCATTTAGCCCTGGTGTGAAAAATTTTAAATCCTTTACAATAAAAATATTTGAACCTGTGCATTCGGCTATTCTTTGCTTTTCATTTAAGATAATACTATCATCAAGATTCTTTTCATTTTTGTATATACCCGCCATAATAAAAACTAGTGAATTGGTTGATTTCAAATTTGATAAAACATTTATCGGCTTAAGTATATCCTGATAGATTTCAACCGCATAGCCCTTTATATTAAGCATATATTTATCATATTCAAGCGGAGAAGATTCAATAAGAAAGGATATTTCATTTGTTGATGGAGCATATAAACCCCCTGGATTTCTGAATATCGTTAGTCTGATTCTTGCACCCTGGAGTTGGCGGTTTTTATTTAAAATATTTATTATTAACCTTCTACAATATTCAAATTTAAAAGTTTCGGGGATATTCATCTTAAGAACCTTCATGCTTTTAATCAGCCTGTTTACATGTAATTCCAGAAATTGTGGTTCTGTACCATTGGCGTGTATGGTCTCAAACAATGCATCGCCATACTTAAAAGCCCTGTTATTACTATTAATAACAGGCTGGTCTGATTTGAGAAAGTCCCCGTTTAGACATATATATTTACTAATTTGCATTGCCCCAGGTTAAAATTAAAAGAGAAGATGGGAAACTCAAAATATGATTTAAAGCCTTAATAATTCACTGATAAAATTACCTAATAATCTGTAATCAAGAATTATCGGAAATATGAATCCGAAAACTGCCCCAATAAAATGAGCATCATGATTAATATTATCAATATTTCTTTTACTCATGTATTGTGAATAAATGAGATAGATTGCTCCCAAAATAATTCCGGGAACAGGCAGGAGTCCGTATACATATAACATTTTCCATGGATTAAAGAATATATATGAGAATATTATGGCTGAAACAGCACCCGAGGCTCCAACAGAATTATACCATGCATTATTTCTTTGCTTATAAAGGCTCAACAATGATGATAATACAATAGCCAATAAATAGAATAACAGGAAAACAAAACGATAAAATTTTAATACTCCAGGTGATAGGTAATACTTAAAATATTGTTCGACAACAGGTCCGAAGATAAATAAAACCAGCATGTTGACAATAAGATGAGTCCAGTTGGCATGTAAAAATCCATGAGATAATAACCTGTACCATTCTTTGCGATGAAATATCTGATAAGCATTAAACTGAAATTTTGAAAAAACCTCAGAACTCCTGAATGCAGCGATTGAAAATATTATGGTGGAAACTATAATTATATAAGTCATAATTTTAAAATAATGTAAATATAAAAATATCTGATGACTAATTTCTTATTGCAGTAAAAGATCCGGATTAAAACTAATTTTCAGATTGCGGGTTTAAAGCTTGAATTAATGTTGGAATATTATACTAAAGTCTCAATGTAGTATTTTGTATATTAATTCTTTTAGTAAGCTGCCAGGAGAGGTAGTCAAATTTCCAACTCCTTTTGATTTTAAATCATATTCTCTTAGTATTGATATGACCTGTTCAACTTTCCCGGGGGGGTACACCCTGGCTGCGGTCTGATAGTCAGGAACAAAATAGGGACTTATCTTTAAAGCAGAGATAACATTTTTACTGGATTTGTCTTTTAAGGAATGATAGGTTAGTATTCTGACAAAAAAATAGTATAATGAAGATATTGTTAATGTTATCGGATTATTTTTCTGATTTTTATCAAAATAATTTATAATTCTGTTAGCCTTTAAGCTATCCTTTTCGATCAGAGCTTTCTGCAGTTCGAAATTGTTAAAGTCCTTGCTAATACCAATATTGTTTTCTATAACTGTGGAATTTATTGTTTTTACTCTGGCATTAAGAGAGATAATAAGTTTTTCCAGTTCATTGGCAATTTTGCTTAAATCATTCCCCAGATATTCAATTAAAAGAACACTTGCTGACGGTTCAATTTTATAACCTCTGTCATCCAGAAAAGAATTTATCCATTCAGCAACCTGATTTTCAAATAATTTTTTAGATTCGAAAAGTATACCGTTATCAATAACTGATTTATATAATTTTATTCTTTTATCAAGCTTTTTATATTTGTAATTAATAACCAGTATTGTAGATTTAAGGGGATTGTCAGTATAATATATCAAATCATTAATATTATCCAAATTCTGGGCTTCCCTGACTACAACAACCTGGTATTTTGACATCATTGGAAATCGTTTGGCGGCGTTAATAATTTCAGGTATTTCTGTATCTTTTCCGTATAATATTACCTGGTTAAATGTTTTCTCCGAATCTGAAAGTACATTATCGGTAATATAATCAGCTATTTTATCGATATAGTAAGGTTCATCACCTGTCAGGAAGTATAAGGGACTATAATTCTTGTTTTTTAAATCTCTGAGAATTTTTTCAAATGTCATTTTTTATAATTTTAACTTAAATTATCACCTTTACGATAAGTTAATTAATGAATATATTTATTTATACTGAAAAATTTAAATAGTATTTCTAATATATATGCAAACCTTAAATTTACCAACTTATTCATTTAAGATAAAGTCTGAAGATAACAGAAAATATATTTTTGATGAAATTAGAAAAAAATACCTTTTGCTAACTCCCGAGGAATGGGTCAGACAGAATTTTATTAAGTATTTGGTAAAAGAAAAAAAGTATCCGCAGCAACTTATTTCAATTGAGAGGGAATTTAAAATCAGCAAATTAATCAAGAGATGCGATATTGTGGTTTTTAATAAATCAGGAAGACCAAATCTGATAGTTGAATGCAAATCTCCCTCAATTACAATTAGCCAGGATACATTTGATCAAATATCGGACTATAACAGACATTTTAATGTAGATTATTTAATTGTTACAAATGGATTTAAACATTATTGCTGCAGATTTGATAAAAATACAGGAAGCTTTGCTTTTGCAGAGGAAATTCCTGAATATTCCGAGTTATAAAAAGTGATATAAACTAATTTTTAAATAATGTATTAATAATCCTCTTACTGAATGAATTTTTATTTTCTGTATAAGTATAACCGTATCCATATCCATAGCTATATTAGTTAATAATGTGTATACTAGTTATAGCTATTAATTGCTTTATTTATTGATACTTTTTTTGCTATGTAGTATGATACTAAAAATGCATTTGGTACACCACACTGTTGTTTGATTTCTTTAGCAGCCGAATATGAATTGCCGGCTTTTAATCTGTATTTATACCATCCATCTTCAATTATTAAAGATATTTTATAACTGCCCCTGTATATCTCCGATAATTCATTTGTTGTCAGAGGAATGCGGGATGCAGCAATTTGTACATGCCATTCTGTATCATTAAGTCTTCCTTTTCTGCCGTATGTTTGTACTTCCTGTTCCAATGATCTTGAATGTTTAGCAGCTATATAAAGATTTTCACTGATTCCTTCATCGAAGGCAATGATATAAGCCTTTTTAACTTGTGAATTTCTTAATATTTTCAAAGCATCAGAGAATAATCTGACACCCAGTATTTGATATTTGAACCATCCTTCTTCCTCTATCATTTCTGCAGGATAATCGTCCTTATAAATTCTTGAAAGCTGCTCCTTTGTCAGCGGAACCCTGTTTGCAGCAATTTGTACTCTGAAAATAACTCCGCCAACTTCATGAATATAATAGGATTCATCTGTATCCTCTTCCTGAATCCGGGTTTTGGCTGGTTCACTTATAACAATATCCTGAACAGGAGGCAATTCTGTTTCCTGATCAACAGGTTCCTCGTAATACAATGGTCGCTGTATCGGTTCTGTTTCAGTTTCTTCAATATCAGTGATATCAGCAGAAACTTGTTCTGCTGTTTCATCACTGGGCGTATAATCAATACCAATTGTAGTATCCCGTACAGGAGGCAATTCTGTTTCCTGATCAGCAGGTTCCTGGTAATACAATTGCTGTTGTCCCGGTTCAGTTTCTTCAATATCAATAACATCAGCGGAAACTTGTTCTGCTCTCTCATCACTGGGTGTATAATCAATGCCATAATAGATTCCAAGAGCACTTAGCTGCTTTTCAAGGGATTTAATCTCTAAATCATATGCACTGTTAAGATTCTCTACATTTTCCTTATTGTCAGATATTTTAGATGCTTCAGATCTTAAAATGCTTGCCTGGTAATATAAGTCATTAGATTGTTCTTCTATTAGCCTTGCATTAATATAACTTGACTCATCGCCTTCAAAATCTAACCAGAATTTTTCAATATAACTTTTATAAATGCCAAATTTGGTTAGATTTATTAGTTTGTAATATTCTGCAGCCTCAATTTGCTTTTTCTGGGCTTTATTTTCTAATTGTTTTACCTTTTTTTCGATTTTATCTTCGTCAAGCTCATAATCACCCTGAACAGCAAATGTTTCCATGTATAATTCATTGGCCTCCTCTATTAATTGTTCTGCCTGTATTTCATAGGATTTTGTCTTATCAAGCTTTTTTAAATCAGAACCACTAAAAATAGATTTTATTAAATCATCCTGTTGGCTGTACATCAGGCAGGAGGAAAGCAGATAAATTAATAAATAAATGGGATAGATTAATAGTAACTTGGAGCAGTTTTTAGATGTCATTATTGTTTTCGATCAATAATTCATTTTTAACTAAATTAAGAAATAATTATTTAATAAAATAATATATATAAAATTAAAAATCAACTAAATATAAACCGATTTTTAAATTAATCGTTTTGGTTAAAATTATAATTGTTAATTAAGTTTAATAAATATTTGAAGCTCAGTTTTATATTATGGTTAATAAATTTTCTATTATAATACACACAGAAGCTCAGTCTAACGGATTAATTAACTGAAGCATATACTCACCGGTATATTTTTCAGGTACCTTTATCCATTCTTTTTTTTCACCGATTATTTTAAAGCCATGCTTTTGAAACAAGTTCAGGCTGTCTTTATTTTCTGTAAGAATGTTACAGTAAATCTGGTGAAGCTGCAGAGTATGAAATGCATAATTAATCAGCCTTTTAATAGTCATTGAGGCATATCCTTTCTTTCGTTCGCTTTTGTCACCAATTAGGATTCCCACACCAGCTCTGTTATGAAATGGATCAAAATCAAATAGATCTACCGTACCAATTGGCTTTGATTTACTTCCCTTGTCATATTTCAGATCTATCATTAAGCGGAGTTGTTTTGTCTGATATATGTCAAGATGAGAATTTTCTAAATATTTCCTTAAAATATATTTGGAATAGGGAACTATTGTGTTGCTAACTCTCCATATTTCAAGATCATTTTCCCAACTGTATAATAGATCTATATCAGAGGGTTCTAGTGCCCTCAGGACGATTTCCGGAATATTTGATTTTTTTTTCACCCCATTAGTTATCGCTATTAGTTAAGTCACTCAATTACACAAAAATACAATATTTTAAATTGTGCTGATACATTAATTTTCAACAATTATTAAGGAATTTATATCATATTTGTTGGGAGTGAAGAAGGAATAGTAATGGTAGTTTTGCCTGATCTATGTGGTTTAATTATTTGCATTTTGTTCTTGTGTAAAACAGTCTCTTCTTTTACCG
The DNA here is from genome assembly GCA_964521285.1 of uncultured Bacteroidales bacterium. Lineage (GTDB taxonomy): Bacteria > Bacteroidota > Bacteroidia > Bacteroidales > UBA10428. The sequence continues at coordinate 94,014 of CAZFQS010000007.1, forward strand.
GACTTTTGCAAAACTGGCAGATTTGTGAAAATTTCAAGCCTGTAAATTTCTTTATTATCTGTATTTTTGTCATTAAATTTTGATATGTAGGCTATTTCACCTCCTTTAACCGGCACAAAAAATAAGTCATCACCCGTAGTATTGATAGGATAACCAATATTAACCGGGACCGTCCATTTCCTGTAATCCTTATCAGAGTAAAATATATCAAACCCTCCCATATTGTAATGTCCTTGCGAACTAAAAAACAGTCTTTTCCCGTTGCTGGTAATAAAAGGGGTGTCTTCATCGAATTTCGTATTAATTATCTTACCCAGGTCTTTGGGCTTGCTCCAGTGACCGTCCTGATCTTTTTTCGAAACATAAATATCCAATCCCCCTGTCCCCCTGGGTCTGTCACTGGCAAAATACAATAATTTTCCATCTTCTGATATGCTGGCATGTGTCTCATTGAATGAGGAGTTTATTTTATTACTTAATTTTTTTGCCTCTGTCCATATACAATCTACCAGATAGCTGACATAGATATCGGTTTGGTCATTTGTTTTTTTAACAAGATAAAGTTCATTACCATCAAAAGATAATGACGTGGGATAAAAATCGCCATCAGAGATAATCTGAGGATTGATATTCACTGGTACTGTCCATTCATCATCCAGCATCACCGTATAAAATATAGCATCATAAAATTTCAGCTTTCTGATAAATACTAAAGATTTCTCATCTCCTGATACAACAGGATTTAATTCTATTGCTTCAGTATTAATATATTCATTAAGTAAACTTTCATCGAAAACAGTAGGGCTGTCCTGGATAATTTTTGCCCTCTCACACGATTTTATTTCATTTTCTACTATTACCTGATTGTAATTATTATAGTAGTATGGAGAATTAATAAAAGTATTATAAGCTTCAAGGGCTTTATCCAGCTCGTTGTTTATTCTGTATGCATTACCCAGGTAAAAATAAGCATGCAGGGGGGCCTGTGTTTCTTCAAATGATCTTCTCTTATATTTATTTTTTTCGGTGATATTTGTTAAGGCTTTTTCAAAAAAAGGAATTGCATAAGTTTCTTTTCCGGGGATTTTAAGATAGCATTCACCGGCTTTAAAGTTAAAATTGGCATTATCAGGGTAGTGCTCAATTAGTTTTAAATAGTTGTACACTGCTTCTTCGTAATCGCCACGATTAAAGAAGTATTCTCCTTCTTTAAAATATTCTTCAATATCGTCTTCAATCTGACAATAATTATTATTTAAAGGGAAAAAAATTATATAAAATATAAATAGTAAATATCTCATAATGAAATAATTTGAATTTATTCAAATTTAATAATTCTTTTTATTCACGGATTGCTGGTATAGCAGATTATTTTATTTGCAGGTTCTCTGGAATTTCTGTTTTTTTAATTCTTATCTGCTCCGGGTTTATGCCAATTAAAATAAATTCTACTCTACGGTTATATTTTCTTCCTTCCGGATTATCCGAACCATCGGGATTAGTGTTAATTGCAATAAATCGGGTCTCACCAAAACCAATAGTTTTCAGTCTTTCAACATTTATTCCTTTGTTAAGGAGATAATTCAATACAGATGATGCTCTTTTTTCAGACAATCTCTGGTTATATTCGCTGGGGCCTTTTGCATCGGCATGTCCATGTAATTCTGCCTTAATTGTTGTATAATCTTTTAAGAATGATGCAATTTTATCAAGTTTAACCTGACCTTTTTCAGTAAGTTCGTAACTGTCAAACTTAAAATATACAGGGCTAAGTTCAAATTCTATTATCTTTAATTCAGCAGGTTCTTCTTCCTCGATAACTTCTTCTTCCTCTGCGATTTCTTCAACAACCTCTTCAGTTTTTTCCTCTTCAAGAGTGACTTTTTCTAATGTAAGATCCTCTTTTTCAACTTCATCTATTTCATCTGTAAGAATTTCTTCAGTTATTTCTTCTGCTGCTGTTGTTATTTTATAAATATCTTCCTTTCCGTAACCGTCTGGTTCCAATAATGCAAGATAAGCTACCTGTCCATTATTCCAGGGATAATAGAACAAATCATCATCTGTAGTATTTATTGGATAGCCCAGGTTCACAGCATCTGTCAGATTACCTTCATCATCAATACTTGCGACATATACATCGTAGCCCCCCATACTACTATGTCCCTGTGAACTGAAAAAAAGTGATTTCCCATCCTCGGTAATGAAAGGGGTGTCTTCGTTTAATGCAGTATTAACAACACTACCTAAGTTCTCAGGATTATCCCATTCTCCTTCTTCATCAAGTACAGATCTGTATATATCCATTTCACCGAGGCCCCCTCTTCTATTGCTTGTAAAAAATAATGTTTTACCATCTTTTGAGATACTTGCATGTGATTCCCAGTACTTACTATTTACAGGTTTGGCAAGAGGCATGGATTTTGTCCATTGTTCATTTAAATAACTGCTTGTATAAATATCGCTGTTAAAATTATCTTCTTTTGTCAGAAAAAGCTGGGTGCCATCATATGATATTGATGAAACATATTGATCACCATCTGACTGAATTTGTGAAGTGATATTAACAGGTTCAGTCCATTGCCCGTCCTCAAAACGTGAGAAATAGACAGCATCATAAAAGGGCAGTTCATTCATATAGATTAATGTATTCCCATCTCCTGATATTACTGCTTTATAGTTTGAGGCGTTATTGTTTATCAGGTTACCCAGATTAGTTTTATGAATATCTATCGGATTTTCCAAATACTTTAATGCAACATTACAGGCATCAATTTGCTTATTGATGTATTCAATGTTTGCTTTGTCTGAGGAAGGTAATAACTCTTTATACTTATTATAAGATTCAATTGCCTTGTCAAGGTTATTATTGACCCTATAAGCATTACCCAGATAAAGATATGCATCCAGGGGCGCCTTTTTCTCCCTGAAAACACTTTCTCTGTTATTAAGCTTTGTATTTTTTATTGCTTCTTCCAAATAAGTAATTGCCTTGTCTTTCTGTCCCGGAATGTTCAAGTAGCAAATACCTATTCTATAATTAATATTGGCATTATCTTCAAATCCGTTATTATATAATTCTAAAAAATCGTATAAAGCATCAACATATTCTTCTTCAGCAAGAAAAAACTCGGCGTCAGAAAAATATAATCTTAAATCTTCATCTGATTTCTGGGCTATGATAGATTTAAAGGAACATAATATTAATAATATTATAAATGTTAGTCTCATAAAAATTAGATATTTAATTATTTAAACAAATGTAGTAATAATATATAATAACGACTGATAACTAAAATTAAATTATTAGGGTCTAACAAATTATGTGACTATTTAAATTTACAAAAAATAGATAAAAAAAATGGAATTTATTTTAAATATTGAGAGATTATTTTAATCAATAGCCAGGTGATCAGGCACAGTAAAACTATGTATTAGTATTACATTTTCATCAGGATTAGTAATTTGTATCTCGACCCGGCGGTTAATTTGTCTTCCTTCAGGGGTTGAATTAATGGCTTTGTGTCTGGTTTCCCCGAAGCCCTGAATTGTATAACGTTCAGATTCCAGATTATTTTTCCACAGGTAATTACCTACTGATTTTGACCTGTTTACAGAAAGTATTTGATTATATTGGCTTGGTCCGGTTGAATCTGTAAAACCATTAATCTGGATTAATAATTCCGGATGGATTGTCAAAAATCGTATCAGCCGGTCAAGAAATTCCAAAGCTTCTTTATTTAAAGCATAACTGTCAAATGTGAAGAATATATCATCAATAAGAAATGTATCTTTTCTGGTAACTAATTCAGCTTCAGGCTTAGTAGTTAATTCGACTTCAAGTTTGGAATTAATTATCAGTTCTTCTTCCGGGAAGTTCAATGGGATGTTAATTTTCTGACTATCAAATTGTATGCCCTTACTGTTAAAGGTTAATTCATATTTCCCTGCCGGTATTTTATGTTCATACTTTCCTTCGCTGGTACAAAATTTTGTTATCAGCGTATCATTATTTTCAGTGTCTATAAATGTTACAGATATTTTATTCATTTCATATTCAATACTGTCAGTAGACTGCACTACTCCGCTAATTTTGTATTTTACAGGATTTGCTGTTGATAAAATTTCATATCTATAAATGTCCTGATTTATCAATTCTCCATTTGTAAATTTTGAATGATATCCATTATTGCCATTATTAACAGGATAAAAGAAAACATCGTCATCAGTTGTATTTACAGGATATCCAATGTTTATCGGGTAATTCCATTCGCCATTTTCGGATAATTCCGAATAGAACAAATCGTATCCTCCCATATTATAGTGTCCCTGAGAACTAAAATAAAGTCTTTTCCAGTTTTCAGTAACAAATGGTGATTCTTCATCAAAGACAGTATTTATTACAGGTCCTAAATTCACTGGAGGGCTCCATTCGCCGTTTTTATCCAATACCGATTTATAAATATCAAGACCTCCATAACCTCCAATTCTGTTACTTGTGAAAAACAGGACTTCTCCTTCAGACGACAAACTTGCATTTGTTTCATTATATGTGGTATTAATATGATCATTTAACCTGGTTATTCTTGACCATTTACCGTTATTTAGTATTGATTGAAAAATATCACCACTCGTAAGTGGATTATAAGCATATAGCAGTATTCTATCTCCATTTTTTGATATTCCAACTATATTAAATTCTCCATCTGATTTTATTTTAGGTGTTAGATTTACAGGTTTCATCCATGATCCGTCAGATTTAACCGATTGCATTACTGCATCATAAAATTTCAACCTATCCATATAAAAAATTACGGACCCATCTGCAGTTACTAAAGGATTAAAATTTGAAAAATGAGAATTAATTATCTCATCAAGTTTTTCTTCCTTAATGTTTATGGGTTTATTGATCAGTTCCTGGGCGTTTATACAACGTTTTATTTGCATGTCTACTATCTCTCTGTTTTCCAGATCATCTGTATCAAGGGAATCTTTAATAATGTTGAAAGTCTCAATTGCCTTATCTAACTTATTGTGAAGGCGATAAGCAATAGCCAGAAAGTAAATGGAGCTTAAAGGAGCGTTGGATTCTTCAAGTTCATTTTTATAATGTATTTTTGAAGCTTTTTCAACTGCCTCTTGTAAATAAGGTAATGCCTTTAGTTTCTGGCCCTGGATATGTAAATAACATTTACCTATCTTATATTTTATATTTGATGTATTATATCCTTTTTCCAGGAGCATTTCGTAAAGTGGAAGTGCTTCATTATACTCTTCTGAAAAAATGTATTCTTCTGCTTCATCATAAATATCTTCATGTGATGGCCAAAACTGACCAAACAAGAAAAAGCATGATAATGATAAAATTATAAATAGAATGCTTTTTTTATAACAAGCAAATAATTTAATCATAGGTTACAATTATTTTATGCTATTTTTTATTTTTTTTCCGGATTATAACAAATACAATGAAAAGTAAAATTATGCCAATTACAACAACAAAGGGAATAAGTAACTTATAATTAGCCTTTTTATATATTCTGTCGTAGTCTTTTGTCAGATCCTTAACATCGAATCCTTTCATAAAGATAACTTTTAATAGAAGATTTAAGATATCAGTCTCACTATATGAATATTTATCCGTATGTCCTATAAGATATTTTATCAGTTCAAGGGCTTTTGAAAATTGACCTGTATCTAAATCTTCAAGAGCTTTTTTAATTTCACTATCAGCATGTTTCATAAGAATATTTACAAATTCTTCAAGACTTTCAGGAGCTATCAAATCAATTAACAATTGGTATACAGCTTCCCTGTTATAATCTTTTAATCTTGCCTGTGCAATTAAATATTCTAACAAATTTGTAAATGTTGAAATGTTCTTTTCTCTTATATCCAGGTTTTGAATAACTGATTTAAGATTTCCGGTTGCATTTTTCTCTAAATATCTCAGAAATAAATCGACGTTCTTATAAGAATCTGTTTTTATACTAATCAATAATTCCATCATGTCGTTATCGGAATAGCCACTGCTTAAACCTTTATCCCACAAGTAATTCAGCAAATCCCCGGATGTATAAATATCCTTCTTTTGCGAATCAAAACCGATTAAAATATTTGTTAGATTTTCATTCTGCATTAATAGTATGCTTTGATAAATAAAATCAATATCAAGCTCTGATGATAAATAATCCATAAATAATTTATTTACTTCACTGGCATCAAATTTTTCTTTGGTTGCTTCATCTGAGAGGTAATTATATAGATCAGTTATACTAGTGATATTGACTTTTTCCCAGTTAATGTCTTCAAGGTATTCTTTTAAATCGCCTTCGGCAAATTGAATAATTTTTAATAATTCTTCAGTACTTACTTTTTCTGTAATTTCATCAGCAGGTTTGACGGAAGTCTCCTCAATTACAGGAGTGTATTCAACGGTTACATCGTGGGTATTTGTAATGCCATTATCATTTGTCAATTTGAAGGTTAATAGATTAGTTCCTTGTTCAGGTTTGAACTGATATACGAATTTTTTTCTTTTAATTTCAAAATTTTCTCTATTTATAAGAATTCCATTATTATAAATTTCAATAATAAGATTTGTATTTTTTTCCAGATTTAGTCTAATTGGTATAATTTCATCTGAACTGACTATATAGTTATCTTTTTTAATCTCTAATTCAGGAATACTGGTTAATTTCACATCTTCTTCCGTAGTTATTTCCTTCAGTTCAGCAATGAGTTCTGTTTTGATTTCTATTTCATTATCAGGATGGTCTATTGGAATAGATATTTCCTTAGATGTCGTTTTTACTCCATAACCTTCTGTAACTATCCTGAAATCACCCTGAGTAGCATTAAGTGTATATGAGCCATCATCATTAATACTGGTTTCGTCAATTGTCTTATTAGTATATTTTTCAATTAGTTTTATCTTTATTTCATCGTAATTAGTTTTGATATCGGCACCTTTTTCTGCCTTGCCCAGTAAAATAAATTTTCTTGGGTGTCTTTCAGAAAATACTTCAACTTTGAATATATCATTTAACCCATATACTTCATCGGGTTTATATATTGAATAATATGCATATTGATCATCTTTTCCCGGAGCAAAGAAAAGATCATCACCTGTAGTATTAACAGGGGGCCCCAGATTTACAGGAGTACTCCACCTGCCATTTTCTGAAAGTGTACTGTAAAATATGTCATAACCTCCCATATTATAGTGTCCAAGGGAACTGAAATATAAAGTTTTACCATCTGTGGTTATAAAAGGAGTATCTTCGTTATATATTGAGTTAATAACATTTCCAAGATTTTCTGCCGGCCCCCAGTCTCCGTTATCTGTTTTTTCTGATTTATAAATATCCAGACCGCCGTACCCACCTTTACGATTACTTGTGAAATAAAGGGTTTTTCCGTCAGAGGATATTGAGGCGTGTGATTCCCAGTATTTTGTATTTATATTGTCATTTAGTTTTTGAAGTTTTGACCATTTACCATCTATTAATTTGCTGGCATATATATTACCGTCGTATCCATCGCTTCTATATGCAAATATTTCATCTCCTTTATAAGATATGCCTGTAGAATAGGAATTTCCATCCAGCGCAAACTCAGGAGTCAGATTAACAGGATAGGCCCATTTACCGCTATCTTTTTTAGAATAGAAAATTGCATCGTAAAATATCAATTTTCTAGTGTATACCATAGATGCTCCGTCACCAGAAATAACAGGATTTATATCAGAGTACTGGCTATTAATTATATCACCCAGGTTTTCTGAAATAACATATTTTGGATTAGCTTTTAACTTAAAAGCTATTTCACAAGCTTTTATTTGTCTCTTTACTAATTCCTCATCATAAATTTCAGGATTTAATATCTCTAAAAATTCTTTGTATCTGTCTATTGCTTCATCCAGCCTGTCATTTATCCTATATGCAGTTCCAAGGAAGTAAAGTGCTTCAGGAGGTGCTTTTCGTTCTTTAAGTGAGCTCGGATTGCATTTTTGGTCGATATTCTCGGCAGCTTTTAACAGGTAACTAATAGATTTATTTTTCAGATAAGGATCATTTAAATAGCATATTCCAATTTTGAAACTGATATTGTAATTTTCAGGATCTTCAGCCAGTAATTGCTGATATAAAGGAAGAGCATCTTTATATTCCTCAAACAAATAATAAGACCCTGCTTCGAGAAATAAGCTTTTAGTATCGGAGGCAGGTTGACTGTAAATTGCTAAGGAAAATGATAATACAAACAGTAATTTGCCAATAATTTTAAGGTAATGCTTATTAATGTTCATCAAATTCTTTTCTTATAAAACAAATTTAACAATAAAATTCAAATAACTAAAAATGATTACTTGGATACTAATTCTATTAATAAAGGTAAATATAAAAACTATTAATATAGTGAGTAAAAACATTTATGGACAGTCTAATAAGAAATAAAGGTGGTAAAAATAGAAATATTACTGCCAGTACTGTGAAATTAAAAGATTAACAATAAATTCGGAGATATAAATATCCGATTTTATAGATTTACGGAATTGTTAATAATTAAAATTTATCTGGTTGTCAGAAATGATTTGAATATTCAGGTAATTTTTCGTCCCAGGCAGGAAAAGCCTTTAAACAGTATAGACAAGTCATTAATAATTTTATAATCCTTTGCATATAGCATATTTACTTTTTCTATTAATTTTTTATTGGTTATCTTCCTGTTAAGTCCATCTAAAGGTGATAGAATTCCTTTTTTTAAATTTGGAAGGTTAGTATGTATTCCTCCTGTAGTCCCGTAATAGCCAACAAAAGAATAAATACCGAGCAACACAGCAAAAACATTTACGACATATCGCGCAGGATTTTTAACAAAGAATATTGAAACCGGACAACCGGCAATTAAAATCAGGGAAATGCAAATGTCAAGCATTCTTTTTTTCCTCCTGTTAAGACTTCTCGAAATGGTATTAAAATTAACAATATAGAGGTCTCCTGCAGTATTAATTGAATTGCTGCCTATTACTGAAAGACTTTCAGGAGGAGCAATTTTAAAATCTATATTTTTATCAGTAAATTGAAGCATTGTTTTAATTATGCTCTGGGAAGTCATATCTTTTGCGCAGAATATTAGTTCATCAACCTTATTAATTTCGACAATATCTCTAATCTGGGTTATATTACCGATAAAATCTGATTTTAGGCTTTTTTCATCCGGACTCACAATACCAATTAATTCGGGTTTAATCTGAGTTTGTTTTAAAATTGAATAAACCCGGCTACTTTCCTTTTTATTTCCAATTATTATTATTCTTCTTCTTTTTTTAAGAATTTCAAATTTAAAATTCTTTTTGTCCACAAAGTATAACATAAGTCTGATTCCAATGGTTGAAATGAGAGTCCAGATTGTCCCAAATAGTATCAGGGCTCTGGAGAACCTGAGATTTTCAGGTAATAAAGCATAAATAATCAGGATAAAAAAGGTGCCGAATATAACACCCCGGAATAATGCTCCAATTTTTACAAGTTTTTCATATCCACCTGAAAGAAATATTGATATAATCCATACTAAAATATAAGCGGGTACTACTAAATTAAGATATTCCTCCGGATAACTTCTTTCAATAATATTACCCCATAAAGGTGAGATAAGATAATAAGCAAGATAAATCATTAAAACATTAAGGATCGGATTTACTGTGGTGATTATTGATCGCCGGAGGATAGCAAATACTGCACGAAAATATATGGCAATATTTATTAACAAACTGAAAAAACTTGCATTTTTCCTGGAGAAATGTTTTTTTGCAAAAATTATCATAGCATTATAGAATAACACAACGTAGTTAATGCTTCCTTTTTTTGTACTTTCTCCTTTATAATGTATTATTGTTGTTTTGGGGAAATAATAGTTTTTATATCCGGCTAATTTTATTCGATAAGATAAGTCAATATCTTCTCCATACATAAAGAAATCTTCATCTAATAAGCCTATCTCAATAAGTAATTTTGTTCTGACAAGAATAAATGCACCAGTCAGGACATCAACTTCATGAATTTTTTCTTTATCAAGGTATCCAAGATGATATTGTCCGAATCTCCTTGATTTGCCAAATAATGCTGATAATCCGAAAATCTTATAAAAGGCAACAGATGGAGTTGGGAGGGAACGTTTTGATTCAGGGAGATAATTACCTTTTCCGTCGATCATTTTAACACCCAGGCTCCCGGCATCATCATGAGTTTCCATAAATTCCAGACATTTCTCAAATGTATCTTCTTCAACAACTGTATCCGGATTTAATATCAGCACATATTTACCGGTTGCTTTTTTAATGGCCTGATTATTTGCTTTGGCAAATCCAACATTTTTTTTATTTTCAATAAGATTTACTTCAGGAAATTTGTCTCTGATCATCAAACATGAGCCATCAACAGAATTATTATCAACAACAAATATTTCGGACTTAATATTTCTTGATGAATTCAGAACAGAATGTAAACACTGTTCAAGGAAATATTTAACATTATAGTTTACTATTATTACTGAAAGATCCATGTATTATTAAACAAAGAAATCAAATTTATAATATTTTTAATATAGATAAATTTTATTGTATTAAAAAAAGAGGTTTGTAAGATTATTTAGGCAGGTTTTTTGCACACTCCATAAATGCCATTCTACATGCATTTTTATCTCCTAAAGAACAAGCTTTGTGAAAATAAGGGCAGGCGCTTTCTTTATCTTCCAAACGATAATAAGACATTCCTAAATTAAAAAATGTAACAGGATTATCATGACTTAGATTTATGGCTTGTTTAAAATCATTAACTGCCAGATTGTAATCTTTCAGTTCGTAATAAACCATACCTCTGCTATGGTATGCACTGGCATTTGTGCTATTTAATTCAATTGATTTGGTCAGATCTTCTATGGCCAATTCATACTCCTGGAGATTAGTATTTGCTACAGCCCTGTTTAGGTAAACCTTATAAAAATCAACAGGTTGTTCCAGTTCAAAAATTTTGTTAAAATCATTTATAGCTTTATAATACTTTTTTCTTGAGATATTTATTAATCCCCTTAAATAGTATAACTCGCTTTCAGCCGGAAATTCAATAATAGCCTCATTGACACATTTTGATGCTTCCTTGATTTCATTCATCTGATAGTAAATATTTACTCTTTTCTCCAAGGCCATGACATTCCCCGGAGATAACACTAATGCATTTTCAACTTTTCTTAGTGCTTCACTAAAATTAGATTTCTCGAGCTCTGCATCGGCTTCCTGCAACAATATATTAATTCTGGGATTGTCTTGTGTTAATGCTTCCAGATTAACAAAGAATATAATCAGAATAACAAAGGCTGGTTTCATATAACCTTCAAATATATAGGATTAATTTATTGTTCTAATTTAAAAATTATGGTATTGTATAACAATAAAACTTGCAGTTATTTATAAACTTCACTAAAAATTTATCAGAAATTTTATACAGAAAATCAAGAATGTTCTTCTGAATTTATTACTTAGCAAGCTTTTTTAAATCGGAAGCTAACAGGCCATCCGGATTCTTATTGTCTATTTTGTGATAATCGAAATAGTAAAAGTTCGCGTCACCGGCACCAATAATTATTTTATAGCATCTTGCATTTATTTTTGTTCCTTCCGGACCAACCTTATGCAAAAAGACTACATCATCCCTTCGATCTTTTATCGCCTGTTCAATTTCTTCTTTTGTAACAATTTGAAATTTATAGGGATAAATTTTCTTTATCCTTGCAGCAGAATTTATTTCTCCTGAAAGCTCATTTTCAAGTATATACAAAGTCTTCCCTCTGATATCTTTTATATTATCATTGTAATGTTTAAATACATTTGCTGAAACAATCTCCGGGTGATCTTTAATAAGTTTTACGTGATTTTGAATAAATCGAACCAGTATCCCTAATTTATATCCATAATATTCTTCTTCTACATTATAATATGCAACAGGTACTGATGCTATATCAGGCATTTGATTCATCCTGAAATAATCTCCTCCAAGCGATAGATGAATAAATCTGTATCTGGCATCTGTCTTATCGTGCTCAAAACTAACCTGCGTCATGTATAAAAAAGAATATTTTGGATCAAGTCTTTTTTCTTCAAATTCACTAAATGAAATAAAGTCGTAATCAGTTATTTCCCATTCCTGTTCCATAACCTCTTTAATAACATAATTATATTCAAGAAGCGGATTATTTGGGAGAACAACAAGTGTTTTCGTCAGGAAAAACGCATTAACATCTTCCCTTGAGGGTATATATCCCTGGGAAAATAAGGAAATTGCCAGATTGGCAATAAGAAATGAGGTGGCTATTTTTTTCATATTTATAATTATTTTACAGGAAAATATAATGGATTTCTTTCATTAAATCGCCTGATATACAAAAACTTAAGTTGCTTTTTCTTTCTGTTCCTAAGTGAGACATATTCATCGTGTAATTCAGGATCCCGCATAAGTAGTAATTCAACGCTGGCGACATTATAGTCTAATATATTACCGGTTTTAAAGTCTAGCAAATATTGGCGCATTTCAGTTGTTGAATAGGCCGAAGACCTTGATCCATAAGGATAATAACGATAGTCATAATAGGAATATGGATAATAATAATTGTTATTATAAGCAGTATGATTGGCTACAAAATGACAGATATTTCCTAATATATTAATTCTGTAAAATCCGTCATTTATATTAACATACAGACTTTTATTATTCGAATATCCCCATATTTTCTTAGTTTGAATTTCCTGTTTCACACCAAAACTGTCATAATAATATACTTCTTTTGACTCTAGGACTCTGGTAAAAAAATATGGTTCATCATAAGCAACAGAAGATATGATCCTTGATTTTGGTATAGGGCGGTTATTTACTGCTTGTTCAAAATTTATATAAATTCCTTCATTAAGTTTAAATTCGGGTGTATATCTTACAAAACCAGTTGAATCACTTTGACCGAATAAAAGCGAATTAAAGAATATACTTAGTACCAATAACGGGTATATATCTTGTTTCATAATGTTTAACTGAGTTAAAACCGGCCTTATAACAAATTTACCTTTTTATTTATAAACCTTAAAAGAATAACGATATTAATTAAGCATATATTTTTCTAAAAGAGTAGATTTTTAATCAACTTGAAATTTTTTTACTATGGTCATTTATAGTAATTCATTTAATTTATTTTAACTAAATTTATGTTTATATTTAAAAATTCCATAAAAACATTATACAATTTAAAATATAATAATGGGGTGGCTTAAAAGATCACTTGATTCCATTACAAATAAGCATGTTACTACCACAGATTCAGATATAATCAATAAAATAATAATACTATATTTTTATTGCCTGGTTGCATTTGTGTTTTTTCTTATTTACGGTATTGCTGCTGTCGTTTATAAAAGTTATGTGTTATCGGCATTTCTTTTGGCATCTTCATTAATTAGTATATCATGTTACTTTTATTTAAAAAAGACGGGAAGATATGTTATCAGCAGCTATGTATTAGTTTATCTTACAGCTGTTAATTTTTTGTTCTTACTCGTATCAGGAGGTATTTCCGGTACAGGATTTATCTGGATATGTGTATTCCCCTTATCAGTAATTATTTTACTTGGCGCCGTTAAAGGAATATATTACTCGGCAGGATTCTTTATAGCCTGCCTGATTATACTATTATTAAACGGAGTATTGTCACCTCAGTTAAATTATGATTTGGTATTTTCTATCAGGTTACTTGGTGCATATATTGCAGTACTTTTGGTGGTTTATGTTTTCGAATTTCAAAGAAACTATAATAATCAGAAGCTGATCAAAACAATGTTTGAAATAAAAGATGAAAATAGCAGGAAAGATTATTTCTTATCTCAACTTTCGCATCAGATAAGAACACCTCTGAATAATATTACTGTTATTTCAAACATGTTAAAAAGGGCAAAACTTGACTCTCAACAAAGAGACATATTTGATACAATAATTGCATCTACAAATAATCTGGTGAATATTGTAAACAACATTGTAAAGGTGGCAAATATAAAACTGGAAGATGAAGTTATATCAAAGGTTAGTTTAGATTTATATTCAACTATTAACTATACACTGAATTTATTTAGAGGTCAATACCGAAACAAGCTGAACTTTAATTTAATTTTTCCCAGAGAAATTAAAAACAATTTATGGGGTGATCCTGTCCTGATAAAGCAGCTCTTTATTAATCTTATCGGAAATATTATTGAACTTTATGATCAAAAAAAGATAAATATTACTGTTAGTGTTAATATAAATATTAGTGTTAATATAAATAAAGAAACAACAAAAAGCACAGAGTTATTATTTAATATAGAATGTCCTTTATTAACACTCCAGAAAGATGATTCCGGTAATTACTATGTTAAAGCAGACAGGAAGGATATTAAAACTGATGAAAAGGGGTCCGTTAAAAATTATTTCGATGTGACTATCACAAGAAGAATTATTTCTGCTTATAAAGGAGAGCTGGAAATCTCCCTGGATAAAGATCGAACAACAGTTTCCTTTATACTTAAATTCGATAAGTATGCGAAAATAGAGCCTTTATATAGGAAGGAAGAATTCATTAGTAAGACCGATGAATTATTTATAAAGACTCGTAAAAAAATCGATATAAAAGACTCAAATATTCTTTTAGTAGAAGATAATGCTGTAAATCAAAAAATAATATTACTCAGCTTAAAAAACAATGTTCGAAATATTGATGTAGCTAATAATGGCAAAGAAGCCCTGGATAAATTCGTTAAATCAAAATATGATCTCATCTTAATGGATATACAGATGCCTTTTATGAATGGCATTACAGCTACAAAAAAAATAAGGGAAGTTGAAATTAGCACAAATACTCGTATTCCGATTATTGCAATAACCGCTTATGCACTGGCAGGAGATAAAGAAGCATGTTTGGCTGCAGGAATGAATGATTATATTAGCAAGCCGTTTCAGGTAGATGTTCTTATTCAGAAAATGAAAAACCTGCTTGAACAGGATGACTAATCAGGAATCTTGTTAACATGAATCCTAATACCAATAACTAAAATATCATCTACCTGATCAAGGCCCCCCTTCCAGTTCAGGATACTTTTTTCAAGGTACTCATGTTGTTTTGCCATTGGTAATTGATGTATTGCCAGAAGAAGATGCCGGAATCTTCGATATTTGTACTTTTTACCTTCAGGACCGCCAAACTGGTCAGCATAACCGTCAGAAAATATGTAAATTATATCCCCGTCCTTTAAAGGGATTTCATGATTTTTAAAACCATTTGTTTTATATTCATCCGGTCTTTCGAGACCTACTGAAAATCTGTCTCCTTTATATTCATATATATTATTATCCCTGATTAAATACATAGGATTAAAGGCTCCTGCATATTCAAGTTTCATATTCTTATTATCGAATGAACAAAAAGCCAAATCCATCCCGTCTCTGAAAGAAATAATTTCCTGTTCATGAAAAATTTTCTGAAAGGCTTTATTAAGGCTGGTTAATATCTGAGAAGGCTGTTTTATCCCCTCAATGCTTGTAATATGCCGGAATAGTTCAACTCCGATGATTGACATAAAAGCACCCGGGACACCGTGTCCTGTACAATCAACAGCAGCTACAAATGTTCTGTCTCCGACTTTGCTTAACCAGTAGAAATCACCACTGACAATATCTTTGGGTATATGCAGGACAAAAGAATCGGGGAAAACGGAGTTAAATAATTTATCAGGAGGCATTAATGCTGATTGAATTCGCTTTGCATAAATTATACTATCCGTAATATTCTTGTTTTTTATTATGAGTTCTTCTTTTTGTTCCATTATCTGTTTTGCAATAAGCTCTCTTTGTTTGTTTTCTCTCCTTATTTTAACCAGGTATATTAGCAATAATGCTATAATTAAAGTTATAATGATTATATATAACAGCGTTACCTTATTTGTTCCAATACCTGACAATCCGTTGTTATTCAACAATAAATAATTGACATTGTGGCTTGACAGCCCATCTGCTGTTGTGTAATAATCTGTCTTGCTATATGCTGGAGAAATGCCGATTTTTAAACAAAAAATCAAACACAGAAATATTTTGTATTTAAGATATAGGATCGACAAGTTTAAACCTGCTTATATTATTCTCTATATCTAATTTAGTTAACTAAATAATAAGAAACAATTTTTTATAATTATTTAGATAATAAAATAATATATAATACAGGAAGGTGTTTATTAATAAAACATATTAAGAGTTTCGGGTGCTAAATCATTTATATCCAAAACAACAAAGAAATCTATTGTTTTAAAGGCTCTATCAATAGCAGGCGGTCCGCATACCTTTGCGCCGTATCTGAGGTACATATCCATTAAGGAAGGCATATCTACTTTATTTTTATAAGGGACTTTCAGGTCATCAGAATAACATTCCAGTCCGCTTACAGGAACAGTAGAAATTTTACAGTGTACATAGTTATTGCGTTCAAGATAATTCATAAATGTTTTACCTACAGCAGGATCCTGACTGCTTATTGAGCAGCAACCAAAAAGATATCGTTTTTGTGTATAGAAGATATACTGTGCAATACCTTTCCATAAGAGGAATAATGCCCTGGTGTTTCTATGTTCTTTATCAATACATGCCCGTCCCACTTCTACTGATTTTCGTATTACCTTTCTTCCCAGTTTATTTAAGTTAAATTCGCCTGATGAATAAAAGCCAATGCCTTTTCTTGCCATTTCAAGTGTCTGTAAGCGGTAAGTCCCTACAATTTTATTTGTTGCTTTGTCAATTATCAGTAAATGATGACACTGGCGGTCAAAATCATCCTCATCGCGCAAAGTTGAAAATGATGTATCCAATCCTTCTTTCAACTCGAGATTAAATACTTCAAAACGTAATTTTAATACTTCATCAACTTCAATGGGATTTTCTGCAAGTTTGACAATATATTTTTTATCTGAGAAGTTAATAATGTTCCTGGTTGCCAAATTATATTCAGGGATTATTTCTTTCTGAGGAAGAATGTTACCTAATCTTATTTGCATAATTTCCTGTTTAGGTAAATTAGGAAAACAGTAATAAAAAAATCTTAAAAAAACTTACTGTTTTCGAATTTAATAAATATTTATTTAAATGCGGAATAATTTATTTTTTAATTGAGCTATATAAGGCTAACTTGTTTTTTTATAGAAAGATAGAATAACAGTATTATTAGCCAAAGTCTTGTTTGCAAATATTAGTAAAACTTTCGGATGAACAAATGGATAATCATTTAGGTCCCTGATATATTATGCTAATAAAATTGATATAATCAATAATTTATTAACAATTGTTTTACAAGGATTGATATACATAGAATCATTGTGTTTCAATACTATCTATTAATATTTTTATTATCAAGAGTATAATTAATGTCAATTATAAATCTTGACATGGTCAATATCTGTATTAGTATTTTTATTAATTTTCTTACTAATTTTAGGGTATTAATCGTAAATTATTAATAAGCGATGTCGCGAGATTATTTTAAATTATTATTAATAATATCAAAATTATACATTGATGAATATTACAGTAATTGGAAGTTCTAATACTGATATGATAATTAAAGTTCCCCGGATTCCTAAGCCTGGAGAAACTGTATTGGGCGGTAAATTCAGCACTGCTCCCGGCGGTAAAGGAGCTAATCAGGCTGTTGCTGCAGCAAGATCAGGAGGCAATGTTACTTTTGTTGCCCGCGTTGGTGATGATATATTTGGTGAACAAGCTTTAAAGGGCTTTAAGGAAGATGGTATTAATACTGATTTTATTATAAAAGACAAGGATGCCCCATCAGGAATTGCAGAAATATTTGTGGCTGAGGATGGGGAGAATAGTATAGCTGTTGCTCTGGGCGCAAATTTAAATTTGTCTGTATACGATGTAATTGCTGCTAAGGAAGCAATTTTATCATCCGATATTTTACTTATGCAATTGGAGATACCACTGAAAACAGTTCAATATGCTGCAAAATTAGCTTTTGATCACGGAATAAGAGTTATTCTCAATCCTGCACCAGGCCAACCTTTGCCAATTGAAATATTAAAAACTATATCTATACTTACACCTAATGAAGCAGAAGCTGCAATGTTAACGGGAATCAAAATTGAAGATGAAGGAGCAGGCGAAGATGCCGGAAGAATATTAATCTCGAAAGGAGTCAATAAAGTAATTATTACCATAGGCAAAAAGGGAGCTCTTATTCTGGACAGTAGTGGTTCAGAACTTGTCGGGGGCTTTAAGGTGCATGCTGTTGATACTACTGCCGCAGGGGATATTTTTAATGGAGCACTTGCCGTGGCACTGGCTGAAAAGAAGAATATCTGGGAAGCTGTAAAATTTGGTAATGCTGCTGCTGCATTATCGGTAACTAAACTTGGGGCCCAGCCATCTGCCCCTAAACGTAAAGATATTTTAGAATTCCTTAAAAATAAAACTTAAAAAAAGTTTAAAGTTAAAGACTCTTATCAAAATCCGACTTATATAAAATAGATTTTAATTTCATTTATTGTACAGTGCTAATTCAAGTCCGACACAAAATCTGGGTAACTCGGGAAATTGATATTCCTTTTTAAATAAATCTGAAAGACGGTATTCAGCTGATATTGCAAACCTGTTTATTCCTAAACGTGCCGAAACCCCGTAAAAAAATCTTTTTATATACCAGAGGTTATGGTATTTTGTAATTGCTAATTCAGCTTTATTTTCTTCATCATTTACCTTATCCTTGGTAAAATGATTTATTGCAAAAGCCCAGTTACCAAATAAGCCAATATCAAGATATTTGCCTATAATATTACCTCTTTTACCAACATTAAATCTGTTATATAATTCAAGTTCTGCATTGTTGAATCTGATTTTTTCTTTATCATGCAGTAAAGAATTAGGTAATATTTTATCTGCCTCCTGTTTGATAACATATTTTTTGAAACTGTAACCAGCATTAAATCCGACTGAATAAAATTCAAATATTTTAAATTTATACCTGTATCCAATTTTAATGCATGAAGATAAACCATATATTATTTCTGCTCCTTTATCATCTGGATTGCCTGTAAAAAATTCATATCCAAAGTATATATGAGAGAATTTCTGCATATTAGGGCCCTTTTTATAGGAATAAGCATTATCCTTAACATTTTTTTCCAATAATACTGTCTGAGAGGAAATTTTACTACATACAAATACTATTATTAATAATATTAAAAATGTTCTTTTCATTGCTGGTTCTCTTTAAAATTTATAAACGCCTGTATATCCTCTAAAGTGGACTCTTAATAATTCATTATTCTTAAATTCCTCAACAGGAAATTCTAATACGTCATGCTGAAAAACCTTGATTATTGCATATTTATCCAGAATTTTCCTATTGTTTTCAATGTGATAAAATAATAAATTTTCATTCCCCTTATTTTCCAGATCCACCTGGTCATTAATCTTAACTTTTAAAATATTATTAGTCAGATGAAACTGAATGATTTCAATTGAGTCTTTTGATTGTTCTTTAAAAAAATAGCTTGCCTGGGGTATGCCGTAACCATGAGCATAATCATAGTATGGATATAAATTACCGGACTTTTCAATTTCCGTAAATAGTTCTTTATTAGTTAATTCCGGGTTTAGTTGTTTCACACAGGCTGCAAATCCTGATATTAAAGGTGCTGAGAAAGATGTACCCTGCAATTTTAATAGTTTATTTCTTCCTGCAGCTATTACTTCTCCGAAAGCTGAAACATTTGGTTTCCTTCTTTTATCATAAGTAGGTCCGTAGGAACTGAAATCAATGTGGTAATCGGTATGCGGATTAATACCGCCAACAGACAAAACGCTATCAGCATCAGCAGGTGTTCCAAGGAATTCCCAGTTCTTGTTTCCATCATTACCCATAGCATTTACCACCAATATTCCTTTTGAAGCAGCCAAATTTGCTGCTCTTGCGACAAGACTGGTCTTTCCATCCATGTCAGAAGGAAAGTACCTGTGATATGTATATCCGAGAGAACTGTTAATAATATCGGCTCCATTCCTGTCAGCCCATTCAACTGCGGCCAGCCAGTTTTCTTCTTCTGAAAATGGTTCTGAACGTTTTTCTGTTCTTGCAAGTAAAAATTCTGCACCTGTGGCCAGACCCATCTTAATAGTATCATATCTGCCGGCAATACACGACAATACCATTGTGCCATGTGAAATCCCCGAATACACATTTTCTCTTTTCTTAACAAAATCATATGTTTTTATGATTCGTCCTTCGTTTATTATATGTTTAAAAACCGGATGGGTATCAACTTTTGGAAATCCTCCGTCGAATACCGCAATTCGTATTCCTTTTCCATCTATGCCGTACTGTTCAAATATCTTCCCCCCAAGTCTTTCAGTCTGTTTAACAAGTAATTCCATTTTTGGTTTTGATAAAATAAAATCACTGCTGTATGATGAGGATTTTGATGTCAGGGAAACCGGCATTATATTCTCCACAAAATCCAGTTTGTCGATTGCCCTGATCTCACTTGCTGAAGCATAAACTGATACTGCATTAAACCATCTGCTTACTGATTTTACGTTTCCGGTAATTTTTTCGATCTGTATTATATAGTCATTTCTAACAGGCAGGTCGGTAGTATCATGTAAGGGTAAATTAAGTTCCTTCCTGCGCTGGATAGCTTTGGCATCGAAATATTTATAAGGATCAAATTCAACGGTTTTCTTATCGGTAAAAAATACCCAGTAACTATTTTGAGAAAACAAATCAGCCGGTAAGATAAATAATATATGTATCAAGACAATTATTCTGAAAATCTTTACAAATGTTCTCCTAAATAAAATTTGCTGCATTTACTTGTATTTATTTAGTATAAAATATCTATTCTTTGGTCAATATAATTTTATTGTTAATGTAATATCCAAAACTTATCATCTTTTGTTCCGTATTTGCTCATAGAAGACAACTTAGCAAAATATTTATTTATAGAATTCTCATAATTTTAATTGGTTAGACGGTTTTGCCCAAGTTGGTTTAGTTAGTAGTTTTGTTTAATTTGTAAATTGAAGGCATTTGAACTCAAATGCCTTCTTTTTATTGAGTCAATTCCAAAATTGGATTACCTGTACAAGCATTGGGATATGTAATATTCAGAAAGGTTGAAATAGTAGGAGCAATATCAATAATATCAACAGGTCTCAGAACAGTGCCCCTTCCTATTTTCCAACCATACCATATCAGTGGTATTCTGGAATCGTATGCATAAGATGAATTATGATTTGATAAGCCATCACCTTTTTCAATCCAGCCTGCCTTAAGGTTTATTATTACGTCACCTGATCGTTTTTGATTAAATCCGTTCTGGATTTTTTTAAAAATGCCACTTGTGAAGTCTGTTGTCTGCAAAGTTGTTGATGTAATAGTATTTGCCACTCCTGAAAATTGCAGTATAAACTGGGCAGTATAATTCTGGAATTCACTCAAAGGTATTTTAGCATCTTCAATGAGTGTGCGATTTAAATATATTTGCTGTGAGTGATATGCTTTAATCCAGTCACCCTTACCGTAAACATTGTCCAAAGCACTTTTCAGCAATGATATAGCCCCGTTCTGATTAAAATATCCCGCAGGAATTTTATGATCAGTCAGATAATCGGGTATGGGTGCTACACCATGGTCCGATGTGAGATATATTAACACATTCTCTTTACCAATATTTGAGTCAATAAAACTCAGAAAATGTGCTATCTCTTTATCAAGTCTCAGGAATACATCCTCGATTTCAACCGAATTCGGCCCAAACAGGCTGCCTATATTCTCTGTTGCGGTGAAAGACACTGTAATTATATCAGTATATTCGTCTTTCCCCAGATTCTCATTTACTATAACTGAAATGGCGAAGTCTTTAACAAGTGAATTTCCAAAAGGTGTTGATTTAAGAATATTATAATCTGTCTGTCGGTTTTTTGTATTAACAAGCTTAGGCAGGTTATATGGAAATATTGTGCGGCCTTTTATTCCCGTTTCGTACTTATTATCATCGGGCAGGCTCTCGGTATATTCATATAAAGGCAGAAGTGTATTCCATTCTCTTTCAAGATAAGTATCCGGAAATCTCTTATTATTAAAATCGTTTACCCATGATGGAAGTGAATCGGCATAATATGTGCTTGTGACCCAATTACCGGATTTTGTATCCAACCAGTATGCCATATTTGCGGTATGCCCGCTGGAAAGTATAGCTGGTGCAGCATCCAGAGAGATTCCAAATACTTTGGATTCTAAGTTATTTGACAGGCGAAGTTCATCAGAGTATGTTGTGCATAATAAATTCTTTGGCGAATATTTGCCTGCTTCATTGCTGCAGCCAATAGTATTATATTTATCATCTTCAATGTTTTGTTCAATCTTGTCCTGTAAATTCAGATACCATTCCTTTGAAACAATTCCGTGGTTAGCCGGGAGCGTTCCGGTGGCAATTGTTGAATGACCTACTCCTTCCTGCGATAATAAATAATTAAAGCTTGTATTTTTACAGAATGTACCCCGGGTAATTAGTTTTTTAAAACCGTTTTCTTCAAACTTATTCCAGTAACGGTAGATATAATCATATCTCATCTGGCTGATTACTATTCCAATAATTAATCTGGGTTTTTCAGATGGAATGCGGGTATTATTTTGGGCGAAACATAAAGTACTACTTAATAAATTCGCAACTATTACAATCGGCAGCAGGCGGCATTTCATATTCGGTATTAAATAACTGTTAATTCTTTAGATTCAATATATTTTCAATACATAAAAATGCTTCAATAGTATAAAACTATATATTTTACATTTTAAAAATAAATCTGCTAAGATAGATTTTTTTAAATCTTTTTAACAAAATAAATTATATATGTTGGAATTGGGAAGTTTAAAAATGTTAATAAAGGTGGTAACCGTACGCGGACTTATGCTAATTACAAAACAGGACTGTTGATATTTGTTGAGAATATTAATCTTTGGTTTCAGACATTAAATCTTATATGCAAAATGTCACCGTCAGCAACTGTGTAATTCTTTCCTTCAATGGACAGCTTACCTTTTTCCCTGCAGGTATGTTCTGAGCCCAAAGTGACAAAATCTTCATATTTAATAACCTCAGCCCGTATAAATCCGCGTTCCATATCACTATGTACAATTCCTGCTGCCTGTTGTGCTGTCGAACCTTTCTTTACAGTCCATGCCCTTATTTCATTCCGGTTCATAGTAAAAAAAGAAATTAAGTTAAGCAGGGAATATGCTGAGCGAATCAAACGATTAACACCTGGTTCACTTAATCCAGCTTCATTCAGAAATTCTATTCTGTCTTTTTCTTCTTCAAATTCTGAGATTTCAGCTTCGAGCTGACCTGCGACGATAATAATTTCTGCATTTTGATCTTTAAGGGCTTCCTTAACCTGATCTACATAATTGTTACCATTTTTTGCGGCATCGTCATTTACATTGCATACATAGATGATTGGTTTGACTGTTAGCAGGAACAAATCTTCAATATACTTTTTATCTGATTCGTCAACTTCCAGGCTCCTGATATTCTTAAATGAATCAAGATGGGCTTTTACTTTGTCTAATATTTCAATTCCATGTATGGAGTCTTTATCTCCTGATTTGGCAACATGTTTAACTTGTTCTGTTTTTTTCTCAACTGATTCCAGATCCTTTAACTGCAACTCAAAATCAATAGTCTCAATATCTCTTACCGGATCAACTGAACCGTCAATATGTGGTAATTTCTCATCATCAAAGCATCGGAGTACATGTATCAGTGCATCAGTATTTCTGATATCTCCAAGGAACTTGTTGCCAACACCTTCACCCTTATTTGATCCTTTTGTTAAACCAGGAATATCTACTATTTCGACTGTTGCCTGTATAATCTTTCCTGCCGGATGTAGTTTAGCCAGTTCATTTAACCTGGAATCTGGTACATTAATAAAACTTAGATTTGACTTACTGGAACCAAAGGCATAACTTGTAGTTTCCACCTTGGTATTTGACATGCAGTTAAAAATCGTGGTTTTACCTACATTGGCTACTCCAATAATTCCGCATTTTAATGCCATCGTATTTTATTTTTAATTAGAAATACAGATGTGGTTTATAACTTATCTGGAAATTACGTTATTTCCATTTAATATAAAAGATATTGTTATATTTTGAATGAACCCGAAATAAGAATATATTTATCAATAATATAAAACTACGATTTTTATTTTTTATAAGTTTGTTAATAGTAAATTTATTATTATTACCGGGTTGTTACCAGGTTTTTTATCTTCCTTAATATGACGAAACTCAGGTTCATACATACTGCAGACCTTCATCTTGATACACCCTTTAAAGGGCTTAGCAGCTGGAACAGGGACTTGGCCGGTAAGTTGAAAGATGCCACATTCAAAAGTTTCGGAAAGATTATTGATTTATGCCTTAAGGAAAATGTTGACTTTCTTGTAATATCAGGGGACGTTTTCGAAAGTGATAACTTAAGCCTTGCAGCCCAGTTGAAATTTGTCTCTGAGTTAAGGAGATTATCTGATAACGGAATTCCTGCATACTTTGTCTGTGGTAATCATGATCCGCTGAATTCATGGATTGACACAACCCGGCTTCCTGAAAATGTATATCGCTATGAATCTTTAAGGGTCAGTAGTTTCATATATACTAAGGATAAAAAGCCAGTAGCCGAAATTTACGGTATTAGTTTTCAGGACAAAGTTATTAAAGATAACCTTGCCCTTAAATTTAGATTAACGGACAATCCGTCACCCATTTCAATTGCAGTTTTGCATGGGACTGTAGGTATAGCGGGCCCACATGAGAATTATGCACCCTTCAAAGTGAAGGATGTACTGAATATGGGATTTACATACTGGGCTTTAGGGCATATTCATAAGAGACAGATAATTAATGAGTCCGGGCCGGTTATTGTATATCCGGGTAATCCCCAGGGCAGGGATTTTGGCGAGACCGGGGCAAAAGGCTGTTATTTGGTCGAAATTGATACAGAAAGCAACGTGAATCTTAAATTCATGCCTGTCCAGCTTATCAGGTTTGAAGAAATTGAAATAGATTTAACAGATGAGGACAAAATTGACAGCCTATGGGATAAAATAGAGAAAAGCAGGAATAGCATTAAAGATTATGATGAAAACGTTAGCTATATTCTGAGAGTTAATCTGGCAGGGAGAACAGCCTTGCATGCTCATCTGAATAAACCGGGAGAATTGGAAAAACTGCAGGAACATTTCAATGAGGGACAATTGGACCAGATATATTTTACATGGATTGACCGGTTTGAGTTAAGTACCAGACCCGTTATTGATGTTGAGCAGATTAAGAAAGGAAATGATTTTACTGCAGAGATATTAAAAGCATTTAATGAATATGAAGCAGATTTAAACAGGCTGGAAGAACTTATTAATAATATAGATAAGGAATTTATGACCTATCGTATTAAGGAAGAAATTGAAGCGCTCCAGAAATATGAACACAGGGAGATCCTCGAAAAAGCAAAGTGGAAACTTCTTGATCAACTTATAAGAGAAATATGATATTTAGGGAGATACATATAGACGGATTTGGTATATTCAATAACTTTTCATTAACCCGCCTTAAGCCAGGTGTTAACATCATCCTGGGAAATAATGAAGCAGGAAAATCCACATTGCTTAAGTTTTTAAGATATACCCTGTTTGGATATCCAAAATCAACAGAACAAAGAATGGCCCCCCTGAACGGTGGAGAACACAGGGGACGAATAAAAGCCATACTGTCAGATAAAAAAATTGTGACTTTTGAAAGGATAGCCGGTAGCAGCGGAGGGAATATTAATCTTATGTATGACGGGAGATCAATCGAAGATCAGGTTCTTTGGAGTCAGTTACTTGGCAATGCGACAAAGGATATTTTTGAGAACGTTTATGCTTTCTCCCTGGATGAATTAACCGGCTGGGGCCAATTATCGGCATCCGGCGTTGAGGACAAAATATTCAGTGTTGGTTTGGGCCTGCGAAATATTTCAATTAGTGATGTGGAAGGAAATATTCAACAACAAGTTGATGAGATTTACACTCAAAGGGGTAGCAAACAAATTATTCCTTTAGTAATAAAAGAAATAAATACCAGAAAAACCCGGATCCGGGAAATCCAGAGTAATCTGCCCAGGTACAGGGACCTGAACCTTAATATAAAGCAACTTGAAGAAGATATCTGCAGCATTGAGGCACAAATAAAAAAGGACGGAATTGAAAGTGACAGATTGCATAATTACCTGAGATGTTACGAAAGTTTTGTTACTATAATAAATATTAACAGAGAGTTAGACTCACTGCCGGAATTGCATGGGTACCCTGAGGATGGAGTGGGGCGCTTAAAGGAGCTTGAAAGAGAAGAACAGGCGCTTAATGATAAAATTCACGGATTAAGGGACGGGAGTGAAGAAGAAAAGGGAATTGAAGAACTGGAAGAGGAAATAGGCAATATTTCATTTAATTCCGCAATATTAGAGAGAGAGGATAAAGTAGAATACCTTGTAACAAACCTGGAAAAATACAGATCAGCAATAACAGACAGGATGGAAGATGATATAAAAACTGATAACCTTGACAGGTCGATAAAGCAAAAATTAAAAAATATTAGCGCTAAATGGACGGAAAAAGATTTGATTGATTTTTCCGATATCATATCTCATCAGGACAGGATTAATGATTTTAAAATGAAATTCGATGAAATAAAAGACAGTAAAATAAAGATTGAAGGACAAAGAGATGCTTTACAAACTACAGAAACTCATTTAAATATAAAAATCATATCCATTTTAGTCTCGGTAATTTTCATAATTGGTTCAATAACAGCTTTATATTATTCACTTTATGTTTTAGGAGCATCTCTGGTCATGATCTCCCTGATAATATTTTTATTCGGAAGGAAGTCTTTAACTAAAGAAAGGTCACCGGGAAATATTCAACACCAGATAACAGAATTAAAAGACAGGGAAGAAAAATTAAAGACCGGGTATGAAAAATATTTAGCAGAATTAAATCTTCAAAAATCTCTGTCAACAGATTCCGTGTTTGAGATATTAAGGACAATTGGCCAGGTAAATACAGAAATAAATGACAGGGATGCACTGAAAAGAAAACAGGAGGAACAAAGAATACCCTTTATAGAAAAATTTGAACAAGAGGTAATATCCTTCCAGGATATTCTGGCAGTTAAGGAACCAGAAGACAATATAGAATTATCAGTAAATCAGATAATAAGTGAATTTAATACTGCTAAAGAGCAATCTCATAACAAAGAAGTTTTAAAACAAAAATTAACCGGGAAGCAGAAAGAACTGGAAAGAACAGAAATCAAACTGGAAAATATTAAAGAAAAACTCGCGGAATTGTTGAAATCTATTGATGCAAAAGACAGGGAAGATTTTAAGAAAAAATATGAACAAGACAATAAAGTTAAAGAATTGGCTGAAGACCGGAAAAATGCAGTTGTAAATATTGAAACTGTAGTCGGACTCAACAAATCAGGTGAAGTGATAGAATTTCTTAAAACCAGGAATATTGATGATATTAAGAAAGAAAAGAACGATCTGGATGATAAAATTGAACTGGATGAACTGGAACTAAAAAATAAAAATACAGAATTAGGGGAAAAGAAAAACGAATTAAAGCGAATCGAAGGAGAATCTGAACTTGCAGAGATTATGACCGGACTGGAATCTGAAAGGCAAAAGTTGCATGATGCTTATAAAAACTGGATGGCCGGGGAAATTGCAGTGAAATTACTGACAGATGTAAAAAGTGAATACGAAAAAGAAAAACAGCCTGAAGTAATAAAAAATTCTAATAACTATTTCAGCAAAATAACTGGAGAAAGATATAAAAGAATAAACGTATCACTTGATGAAAAAGGAGTAACTGTTTTTGATGCCAGGGAAGCTTCAAAAAAGATAGAGCAGCTTAGCAGGGGAACTAAGGAGCAGCTGCTAATAAGCTTAAGGCTGGGATTTATTGAAGAATATGAAAGAAAAGCTGAACCATTACCTGTGATTGTCGATGAAGTTCTGGTGAATTTTGATCCAAACAGGGCTAAAAGAACTGCAGAGGTTTTTCATGAATTTGGAAGGAACCGGCAAATCCTTATTTTTACATGTCACCCGGAAACAGTTAAGTATTTTAAACCAAAAGACATTAATCAGATACATATTAATGACAGCGATTAATTTTCATCAGCGGCCCTGTCTGATATTCTGATTAAACGTTAATATATGAATTCAGTGCATGCAGGTTCAAATGAATAAAGTTAATTTTATAAATTAATCTGCTTTATTATTTTTGCAGGATAAAATAACAAATAATTTAAATTAATTATGGGCAAAGAAATAACAGATAAAGTAGCTGACAATATAAGAATTCTTTCAGCGGCCATGGTCGAAAATGCTAGTTCGGGACATCCCGGGGGGGCTATGGGCGGAGCTGATTTCATCAATATTCTTTATTCCGAGTTCCTTAACTGGGACCCGAATGATATGGAATGGAAAAACAGGGACAGGTTTTTTCTTGATCCGGGTCATATGTCTCCTATGCTATATTCAGTACTTACTCTTACAAAGAATTTTTCTATTGATGACCTTAAAAATTTTCGCCAGTGGGGTAGTCCTACACCCGGGCATCCAGAATTAAAGGTTAAAAGGGGAATTGAGAACACATCCGGCCCTCTTGGACAGGGACATGCAATGGCTGTTGGCGCTGCAATTACCGAAAGGTTCCTTGTAGCTCGATTTGGTGAATGGATGGCACATAAGATTTATGCTTATATCTCAGACGGAGGCATACAGGAGGAAATTTCGCAGGCAGCAGGACGGATAGCAGGTTTCCTGGGATTAAGTAATTTTATTATGTTCTATGACTCTAACGACATTCAGTTATCTACCGAAACCAGTATTGTAACTAATGAAAATACTGCAAAAAAATATGAAGCATGGGGATGGAAAGTAATTACGATAAATGGGAATGATCAGACTCAAATAAGGCAGGCTCTTAATGAAGCTCTTAAAGAGAAGGAGAAACCTACCCTTATAATTGGTAAAACTGTAATGGGTAAGGGAGCTTTAACAGAGGATGGCAAAAGCTTTGAGAGACAAACATCAACACATGGGATGCCATTATCCAAAGCAGGGGGCTCAATTGAGAAATCAATTAAAAATCTTGGCGGTGATCCGAACGATCCGTTTAAAATATTTCCTGAAGTTAAGGAGTATTATGCAGGAGTGATAATTAGGAAAGCTGAAGCTGCTAAAGTGAAAAAAGATCAGGAAAAGAAATGGGCAAAAGAAAATCCCGAACTGGCTGAAAAACTAAATCAGTTCTTTTCAGGTAAAGCTCCTGAAATTGACTATAGCATTATTCCACAGAAAGATAATGTAGCTACAAGGGTTGCATCCGGAGCAGTACTGGAGTACCTGGCACAGCATGTTGAAAATATGATTGTTGCATCAGCAGATTTGTCAAATAGTGATAAAACTGATGGTTTCCTGAAGTATACCAGGGCATTCAGAAAAGGTGACTTCACAGGTGCATTTTTACAGGCCGGAGTATCTGAATTAACAATGGCAGCCATAGCTAACGGAATGGCATTACATGGCGGAGTAACTCCTGCATGCGGAACCTTTCTGGTATTCTCGGATTATATGAAACCAGCCTTGAGATTAGCAGCTTTAATGGGCCTGCCTGTAAAATTCATATGGACACATGATGCTTTTCGCGTAGGAGAAGACGGTCCGACACATCAGCCAGTTGAGCAGGAAGCACAGATAAGATTACTTGAACAATTAAAAAACCATGCCGGTGAGAATAGCATGCTTGTTCTCAGACCAGCCGATGTACATGAGACAACAATTGCATGGAAAATGGCACTTGAAAATACTAAAACCCCTTCAGCACTTCTTTTATCAAGACAGAATATTAATAATCTTCCTGCCAGGAATAACTCAAACCGCTTTAAGGATGCCATGGAGGCACAAAAAGGAGCTTATATTGTTCAGGAAGCTGATGGAAATCCTGACATAATATTAGTAGCAAATGGATCTGAGGTATCTACTTTGATAGAAGGAGCAAAAATGCTCAGAGCTGAAAAAGGACTGAAAGTACAGGTAGTATCAGCTCCGTCAGAAGGACTATTCAGAAAGCAGGATAAATCCTACCAGAATAAGGTATTACCACCCGGTATACCTGCTTTTGGCTTAACAGCAGGGTTGCCTGTCACACTCAGAGGTCTGGTGGGAGCTACAGGAAAAGTGATCGGAGTTGAACATTTCGGATATTCAGCTCCCTATAAAGTTCTGGACGAAAAATTTGGCTTTACGCCGGAAAATGTTTTTAATAAAGCTGTTGAATATCTTGCTGAATTAAAATAAAAGAGACAGGCTCTCCCCTCCGTATTCCTGGTTCACCATGCTGTGTTGTATTCATAGCGATTAAATCTTTATATGAATGATTGAAGTGAAATTTACTTTTATTAAACATAATAATTTATACTTATTAATAGTTGTTAAGAAATGAAAAGATTTTTAAATGTTATTCTTTTAATTTTAGTTTAAATTTATCAGGATTAAATTTAAACTATGGGTTCAATAATATTTTTCCCGTATAATTTAAGATCCGGTATTGGCATAATTTGCTTGTTTTTATGCTTCAATATGCAAAGTCAGAATGTACCCAAATATGAACCTCCGGATACGCGAATTTTATTTATTTTTGATGCTTCCCAAAGCATGGCAGGATATTGGGAAAAGAACCGCAAAATTGATATTGCACGCAGGACATTAATACATATTATTGACAGTATTGAAAATCTTACAAATGTATCCATGGCTTTACGTCTATACGGGCATCAGAGTCCGGTTCCCCCTCAAAATTGCTATGATACTCGTCTTGAAGTCCCTTTTGGTAAAAATAATGCAGCCAGGATAAGACAGGAATTACGGTTTGTAGTACCTAAAGGAACTACTCCTATAGCCTATTCACTTAAGGTAGGGGCAAAGGATTTTCCTCCTGATTGTGATAATTGTCGCAATATAATAATATTAATTACAGATGGCATTGAAGCTTGCGAAGGTGATCCATGTGCCGAATCATATGAACTGCAGAGAAGTGGTATAGTGTTAAAACCTTTTGTTATAGGAATTGGTATTGATGAAGGTTTTACAGAGACATTTGACTGTATTGGCCGTTATTATAACGCAGCAAGAGAAGAAAAGTTCGATGAAGTAATGGAAGTAGTAATTTCGCAGGCTTTAAATGCTACAACTGCCCAGGTGAATCTGCTGGATATTTACGGTAATCCTACTGAAACAAACGTTAACATGACATTCTATGATAGTTTTTCAGGGAGGATAATTTACAATTTTATTCATACTATTAACCATAAAGGCAATCCTGATACTCTTATAATGGATCATTTGCTGACCTATAAATTAAGAGTTCATACCATCCCTCCGGTTGATGTTGATAATATTAAGTTAACTGCGGGCAAGCATACTGTAATAGCAGCTGATACTCCTCAGGGCACATTGGTCTTAATAACAAAAGACGGACATCAGTACCGTGATTTACAATATATTGTAAGGATAGCGGGTGATAAAAAAACCCTTAACATGCAAAGTATGTACAGGGAAGAAAAATACCTGGTAGGAAAATACGATATTGAGGTTCCTGTATTACCCAGAATTTACTTAAATAATGTTGAAATAGAGCAGAGCCAGACTACTACCATAGAAATCCCCAGGCCTGGAATCTTAACACTTATTAAGGCTGCAACTGGTTTTGGAAGTATTTATCATAGAATAAGTAATAAAAAGGAAGAATGGGTTTGCAATATCGACAGCAAAGTTAAGAATGAGTCATTAATACTGCAACCTGGCAAATACAGGGTTACTTTCAGAGCTCAGAATGCCAAACTTACAATTTATACTGTTAATAAAACTTTTGAAATTAAATCCGGAAGCTCTGTAGCATTGCAGCTTTATTAAAGAACTCTTTGTGGACTAAGGTATTTTAAATTATCGTCTTACAAAAAGAGCCTTAATTAAATGTGACATTATTCTGGGATTTTCTTTTAACCTGCGCGTTGAATAATTAAACCAGTCTTTACCATATGGAATATATACTCTCATTGGATGTCCCGAATCTGCTATTGATTTTCTTAATTCGGGAGTAACACCATATAACATCTGAAACTCATATCTTGATTTGGGGACATTATATTTGTTAATGAGATCCAGAGAGCCACTGATAAGATCCTTATCATGAGTAGCAATTGCAGAATAAAAATTATTCTGAAACATATATTCCAGGTCTTTCATGAAATGGTTGTTTATCTCATCATGCTTTAAATATGCTATCTCCTCAGGTTCAACATAAATTCCTTTACACAATCTGATATTCAGAGGCATATTATTCTTATTAAATTCGTGCAGCATTTTTAAATCATTAAGGGTTCTTTTTAAATACGACTGAAAGACCAGTCCGGTATTATCCGGAAATGAAGCATGTAATTTTTTAAACAGATCAATTTCAGGATCAGTACATCTTGAATCCTCCATGTCAATTCTGACAAAGTAATTTTTATCTGCTGCTTTCTTGACTATTTCATGGATTTTAAGATAACATAGTTTAGTGTCGGTTAATAGTCCGAACATTGTTGGTTTCAGGGAAAATGTCGTATCAAGGTTATTCCTGTCAGCTTCTTCTATAATGTTTAAATATTCGTTTTTATAATAATCAATTTTTTCAATTTTAGTCTGAAATTCGCCCAGCAAATCAATACTTGCTTTAATACCATTATTGTTGAATTCCTTTGCAGCAATAACTGCGTCATTTGGCTTTTCTCCTGCTATGTATTTCTTTGAAAAAATCCAGATAAATTTCTTTGGTAATAATGGCAGTATTCCTGCAATTGCCTTATTTAAGAACATAGACCGATTGTTTTAATAATTCTGTTTAATTGCATGATGTAAAATAATTATAAAAATTAAAAATTATAAAATTCATAATAAAAATAAAAAAACGGACCTGATAAGTCCGTTTTTTAAATAAATAATTTATAAATAATCAGAAGATAATGACTTTACTAATATGTATAAGTTCACTATTGGAAATTTTTACATAGTATATTCCCTTTGAATATCCTGATATATTGATTATTTCTTTATAGAACCTGTCTGAGTATAATTTACTGTTATATATAACCTGACCCCGGCTATTGATAATTTCAAGTTTCAGTTCGTCAAATCCATTCATATCCAGTTCTAAATTAATTATATCATTGGCAGGATTCGGATAAATATTTACCTGAAAATCATTGACGGTAAAATTCTTTATATATGTACCTATGTTTACTCTGACAGTTTTTATTGTCTGGCAATCATTATTACCTGTTACAGTAACTGTATAAATACCCGGATTTGTGACCGTATAAACTGGATCTGTTGAGCTGTCCTGCCATAAATATGATTTATGGCCTCCACCTGCATCCAGGTCATGAGGAAGCGTTACCTGCAGATATCCGTGATCATCTCCAAAATCGACTACCGGACTTTGTATGATGCTTAGGTTTAAAGTCATTGTATCATTTTCAGGTATAAGATCCTGATCAAGTATGGAATAAATTATAAATACTTTGTCACCGGTCTCACTTAAATCTATTGCTGAGCTCAGCTGATAATCCAGTGTTCCGGGATTAAAAATCTCATCTCTGGGAACAAGTTCATAACCTATCAGTTCTTCATCCAGATAATAGCTTACATAAATGTCGTCGTCAATTCCCAGGGCTTTATTCCCCAGATTACTTATTTCAATCTCAACGTCATTATAGATGCCACTGCAAATATTTTCTGTAAGGTCAATGTTTGTGATGCTTATATCAGGCGTGATTAAATATATTGTTATATAGTCATTTCCATAACAGCCTGTTCGTGTATCTGTGACTGTTACTCTGTAAATTCCTGATGTAGTTACAGTATATGTCTGCTCATCGTGTCCGTCCTGCCATTCATATTCGTAATAAGCACCATAGCCGGCGTCCAATATTAATTCTTTTGCCTCAATGGTGTATGGATCCGGCTGAAGTCCGAAGTCTACCACAGGTTCCGGATACACTGATATTGTATCATAAAGTGTATCGTTACTTGCCCTTAGATCTTTGTTCGTTGTTGCTACCAGGATAAATTTATAATCACCGGTACTACTTAAATCCTCAGTCCCGTCAAAAGTATGGCTTATTGTTGAACCGGGCATAAAATCAGATGCCAGCGAGAAGGAATCAGTTACATACGGGTCATTATCAAGCTTATACCTTACATACAGTTTTTTCCCTGTTGCCAGGGTATCATTCCCGTTGTTTCTTATTTCAAGCTGAATTTCCGAAGAACTGCTAAAATCACAATTATCAAGCGGACTTATTAGTCTGTTGGGTAATATATCCAATATTTTTAGTCTTACTTTAGCAGTATCGTATGCTTCACAGTTATGCTCATCCCAGACTATAACATGGTATATCCCTGTAGTATCAGCTATATGTACCTGGTTAGTATCACCATCTTCCCACAGATAAGCGCTGTATCCGCTTCCCGGATCCAATTCGTAATATAATGCTTCCAGGGTTGTATCGGGGCCTATATCAACAGTAGGATAGCCGTAAACCTCGACATAAGTTACTATTGTATCATTACCGGGGATTGTATCACCTCCCATATCTGCATACAGCTTGAATTTATATGTTTCTATAGCGGACATATCAACAGCTCCCAGTGTAAATGTATATGGCATTGCCCTTCCTCTGAGTAGTGTCTCATCCAGGTTGAATATATCGGTAACCGGCGGTCCGTCGTTCAGTTCATAAGCCACTACAACCTCTTCACCTTTATCAATGCTATCTGTTCCGTAATTCCTTATCTGGACAGTTAAATATTCACTCGCACTAAGTTCACAACTTGAAACTGGTGATAGCAGGCTGTCAATACCCATATCGTTGAACAACAATTCAATTAAGATGGAATCTACTGTTACACATCCGTTACCTCCGACATCAGTAATTGTAACATAATATATACCGGGTTCTGTTATATGAAGGTTGTTGGCAGTAGACATATCTTCCCATAAATAACCATAAGTGGGAACAGGAGGCACGTTAGGTCTTACTATAACAGTATCAGGTTCCTTTGTAGTAATAGTATCAACCCAGTTTGTTACCGGGTTCTGGTATACTTCAAACATTAATGTTGCAGTGTCATTATTAAGTTCATAAAACCAGGGATCGTCTTCAATTAAAGTGTATGCTATTACAGTGTATATCTTGGGTGTTACAATATCAATGGACTGATCAAAAGTATAATGTATTATATCGCCGGGATTAAAATCTGCTGCCAGCTTGAATGTGTCAATTACAGGCTGTTCGGACTCGAAATCCATGCCAACGATTATATCTTCGTTTGCAGCAAGTTTATTCAGACCAAAGTTTTTAATGGAAACGGATACTTTGTCAGGATTTGCATACTGACAGTCATCTTCAAGTGAATCTACTGACAGAACACCTATATCAGGAGGAGCAGCAAATATTTCAACATCATCTATAGCTATTCCCCTGTAATTGGTTTCAGAATCTGAAGCCCAGTAAATTCTAAATTTAACTTTAGGTTCGGAACTTAATGCTGAAGGTAATAACTGGCGCACCGTCTCCCATCCGCTGCTTGTACCTGACCATCCTATTTCATTCACTGCTTCAACCTGTTCAGAATACCATCCCCAGTCCCATCCGTATGTATTTGTGTCAAGCAGATGCCAGGTCTCACCATCGTCATAGGAATATTGTACATTTGCACCGTCTTTACCATATTCAGAAGTAAGCCAGTATTTCATCTGAAATATTTGTCTGCCTTCTTCTGTAAGATCATAGCATGAACTTATTATATAGGAACTATCGTTATATATATAATTACCATAAGGGGCAAGAATCCAGGAAGTCGGACTTCCCTGGATAACCGGGATACTCCCGTCAGGTTGCTTGCAAAGCCAGGTTGAGTTCTTGGGATCTTTTCTCCAGTACCCGGCATTTATTTCAAAATCAGTAAAACTGGGGATATTCAGACTTTCCTGAATAAATACCGGGTGGGTTAATGAATCGTTGGTAGGATCTTCATCACCACGGGCATCAGCTACAACAATGAATTTATTGTACTTACCCAGTACCGCGAAATTTGCCGGTGCTGAAAAAGTGAAAACAATGCTGTCATCCTGTGCCAGTGGAGTAAAGATGGTATCATAAATCCGGGGACCCGTAATTCCGGTTAATGAAAAGAACAAAGGTA
Source organism: uncultured Bacteroidales bacterium (assembly GCA_964521285.1). Lineage (GTDB taxonomy): Bacteria > Bacteroidota > Bacteroidia > Bacteroidales > UBA10428. The sequence goes on from CAZFQS010000007.1 coordinate 130,507, forward strand.
TTGTATCATTCGTAGGTCCTTCAGCATAATTTCTTATTACTACTTTAACTGAATCAAAACCAGTATTTATACAATCATCATTAGGCTCTATAATCCTCACTATACCTATATCATTAATCAGATGATTTCCGGTTAAAGCAAAATTGTCTATGTTCCATCCGGCATAAGCATAACTAAAGTTTGACTGCTTAATTGCAAACCTGAACTGGACCGTATCCTGCCTTGAAGCTATATCATCAATATCATCAGACATGGTTAATTCTTCCCATCCGTAATCAGGTGTCAGCGCATCAATTTTACTGTTCCAGATGGTCTGCCAGCTATCCTTATTATCAAACCTTATATCTATGGTCCCGAGATCATTCCCCTCAAAAGCAACCCACTTTCTGAAGTTCAGCTTAACATTAGCATAGTATTTACAGTTTAATACAGGAGATACCGCAAAGTAAGCATTGGTTGAGTCAATATTGAGCAGATATTTGCCGTCCTCAGTCAGATCAGTACCCATAATTTTATTTCCACTATAGGCATACGGAGGGTCACTGCTTATATGAGCATAAAGTCCCTGCGGGATATCAATTTCAAAATCATAATCCATATCCCACCCTTTATCTGTTTCAAAATTATCTGAAAAGATTGATTCTTCAACCGTATTCTGACCAGAAGGTGTTATATCTGAATCAGGATAATTTGAGCCGTTAACATCTATTCCATCTTCTTCCAGCATAAATTTAGTTATACTGTTATGATCTGCATCTGACTTGATATCAGCTAAAAGCCAAATGGAATTCAATCCAATGTTTAGTGTATGATTCAGGCTGCTAAAGGTAATTTCACCACCGGAAATACCTGCTGATGTGCCTATTTTTGTTGAAACACCTTTACGTTTTGTCTTAAATATACTATCGTGAGTAGCTATCAATTCAAATCCATTTGTCTCAAATATAGAGTTATCGGGACATAATGATTTAATTGATAATGAATTCAATATTGCCTGGCTTGTATTACCAACGATCACTATATCTACGCGGAATACAGGTATATCTGTCAGTCCCGACGGCACTAAATCATGATTTACATTTTTTGCATCTGTTGAATATACGTATTTTATTATTGCATCTTTTTCCTCAATAATTACTTCATCAACACATACACCATGTCCGCCTCTTGAAATACCCATAAAACCAATATAAAAGTTATTAACAAGATATTTTGTGTCAATTTCATGAATATTAAAAGTTTCCAAATCCCAGTAAGCAAACTCATCAGGGTATGTTTCAATGGTATCCCACTGGCCGGTAGCTCCGACTTTGAACAGGAGCCTTAATTCATCTATTCCCCAGACACTCTGATATTGCGCATGTCTGAATGTAAGCTGGGGCATACTTGAGGTACTTAAATCAATAGGAGATGAGACCAGTGTTCTGATATTCGGATTCAAATCGGCCCAATAGAATAAAGCATTATAATTTCCTTCATATGCAGAAGGAGGATTCAAATTATGACCACCGTTCTGAAAGTCCCATTTTATATTTTCATCAGGCGGTAAACTTGTCCAGCTTTGCCTGTCTGCTGCGGTTTCAAAGTCAGAATCCAAATATCTGAGTGTATCTGTTTGTGAAAAAATATTTAACAGTGTTAAACCTGCTATTACTAAAAGTGAATAAAATTTTTTATATTTCATCTTGTAACTATACTTTTTATTAGAACTTTGTTAAAAATATTTACGTATAAATTTATATAAAGTTTTCAATTATTCTATTATTCTTCAGTAAGATAGGTTAAATTTACTCACAAAATCGTTAATTCATGAACCGTCTGATATTTTTTTTAGCAATAAATTTACTTGGTTTATCATTATGTGCTCAAACTGACAATTTGTTCTGGTTTGCAGCTCCCGATGTTTCAAGCGTGCATGGCTCAGGAGAACCGGAAGGAGGAGACGGAAGGCCGATATATATGCATTTTACTGCAGTTTTGCCAACTACCGTCACATTGAGTCAGCCCGCCAACCCGGGCTTTACACCCATTACTTTCAGCCTGGATGCACTGGAACATTACTCCATTAAGTTAAGTGACATTATGGATCCAAGTATGATAGAAAATTATCCCCAGAATTTGCCCCTGGCACCAACAGATTCTATACAAAAAAAAGCCTTTTTAATTACTGCAGGTCCGGGTGAAATAACATGTTATTATGAACTGGATAATTACTGGAACAGGGATATTTTTGCCTTGAAAGGCAGAAATGGTCTGGGCAAAAATTTTTATGTATCCACACAGAATTTTTTTGATAACGGACTTTATGGAGGAACCGCATGGAGTGGTTTTGTAGTAGCCGCTACTGAGAACGATACCCGCATAGTTGTTTATCCGAATGATGACTGGCTGTACCCTAATCCTCCAATTGCCGATTCGATAGTATTTTATCTTGATAAGGGAGAAACATTTGCTTTCAGAGCTGAAGAGAGATTTGCAAACAGACATATTAACGGGGTAAGAGTGAGATCTGATAAAAAAATTGCAATCACCGGATATGATGATTCAATGGCCCAGGCCAGCGGTTGCCGTGATATTTTTGGAGACCAGCTGGTACCAATTAGTCTTTTCGGCCGTGAATACATTGTTATGAAAGGCCAGCTGTTTTCCAATGAAAAATTTTTTGTAACTACCTTATATCCTAATACCCAGATATTTGTAAATGGCATATTTCAGGAAACAGTTGCTGCTGCAGGTGAAGTAAGAAGTTACGATGTTACAACCAACACTGTTTATGTGAATACATCACAGCCTTCAATGGTAGTTCATATTACTGGTTACGGATGTGAAATGGGTGGGGCTTATCTTCCTACGATTGAAGGTTGTACAGGTTCATACAGTGTTACATTCACAAGAACACCCAATACCCTGGACGGATTTTTTATGAATCTCATGGTTAGAAATGATACAACAACTGGAAGTCCAACAAAAAATCAAAGTGTGAGAAATTTTACAATTACCTGTAACAGTAGTACTGATACTATACCTGAGAATTATTTTGATTTTATTTTGGATTCATCATGGGCTGTTATGAAAAACACCATGGAAGTAAGGAATTATATAAGCAACAAGATTACTTCAGGTTCTGAGGCGATGGTTAGTAATAAAATTGCCAGATTTCACCTGGGTGTGATTAACGGGGGTACCACTACAGGATGTAAATACGGATATTTTTCTGATTATGCTTCGGAAAAAGGCAGTGCAGGTATTGGAGGAGCCTATGCTCCCAAACTATATACACTTTGTTCACTGGATCCTGTCAGATTAGTCGCAAGCGGGGGGGTAGCCTATCAGTGGACAGGTATTAGTAACCCGGCAGATACTAACAATCTGAGTTCCACAACAGTGCCGGACCCCATTTTTGCTCCTGATTCAGCAGGACTGTATACATTTCAGGTACTTATAATAAGGGAATGTTTTGCAGATACTGCGCTGACATTAAATATATATGCTTTAGCCGGACCTGTAGCACTTTTTAATATAAAGGAAAAACAGGGTTGTTCGCCTTTTTCACCCATATTTACCAATCAGACTGATCCTGTGAGGGCAGAGACTATGGAGTGGAATTTTGATACAAGATACAATGACTGGGTAGACGATGCAACGCTGACAAATCCTTTTACCTGGCCTTATCCTGAGAATAATACTGATACTATTCAGGAATACACGATAAAATTACTGGCCAAAGCAATCTTTGGCGAGTGCCCTAATAGTATCTCCAAGACTATTAAAGTACTGCCCAATGTAAAAGCAGGATTTCTCACAGATACTGTTTCAGGATGCCATCCCCTGCAGGTCCAGTTTACTGATACGACTTTCGGCTCCCTGGATACTGTGAAAACATACTGGGATTTTGTTACAAATCAGATGACATATGATTCAATTATCAGCCACACATTCAATAATTTCGCAGCACATGATACCGTTTATTCTGTAAGGTTAATAGCTTATTCGACCTATAACTGCAATGATACGGCAATGGCAGATATTACTGTGTATCCCTATATTAATGCAAATTATTCAATCAGCTCGATAATTGACTGTTCTCCCTTTGAAACGACCCTGAATCCTATAATTTCTACCGGTGTAGACACTTTTTTCTGGAATATTTATGATTTGAACAGGACAATAATAGACAGTTCATTTATAAGAACCACAAAAAATAGCTTTAATTTCAATCACAATGATAATACACAGCCTAATCCCGATACCATTTTCATAGCGATGAATGGGGTAAATGACTATGGATGCCGCGATACTGCAAGTACCAGAAGATTAATTGTTTACCCGGAAGTTCATTCATTGTTTAATGTGGTACCTGATGATATATGTGATTCTGTCAGGGTAGACTTTACAAACAATTCTATAGGGTATAATTTAATGTTTGACTGGGATTTTGGAGACGGTATATCCTACACGGATACTTCGAAATTACCGTTTCGACACAGATATTTTAACAGAACGGATAACGATACTTCTTATATAGTAAAACTTATTACAATATCGGATTACTCATGCAGGGATACAATAACTGACATAGTTATTGTTCATCCTTATGTTAAGGCTATATTCGGACTGGAATTTCTAAATAACTGCAGCCCCCTGGATGCAAAGCTTCCGAATTCATCCAAGGGAGGGGACAGGTTTGACTGGTATTTCGGGGATGGCGGTAATGATTCCGTAATATATACTCCGGACACTATGTATCATCACTTTGTAAATCCTTCAAATAACGATACCACATATTATATAAAACTTGTAGCCACAAATTTCGAATTGTGTAAGGACTCAATGACCAGATCAGTCCTGTTATACCCCATGGTAATAGCTGCTTATGATTTTGCGACCCCCAATACGGGATGTAATCCCCTTACTGTGGACTTTATAAATAATTCGCAGGGTAATAATCTAACCTATCTCTGGAATTTTGATGATGGCTCAACTTCGAGTAATCCAAATCCGGTTAACAAGGTTTTTGAAAATTATAGCTCCAGTGATAAAATCTTTAATGTGCAACTAACCGCGACAAATCCAATTGGATGTGATAGCACTGTTTCAAGGGATGTTACAGTTTATGCCCATGTAGATGCTAAATTTACTATTAGCAAGGTTGATAGTTGTTCACCATTTAAAATAAGGCTAAATAACAATTCCCAGGGAGGCATAACAGATTTTATATGGAAATATACACCGGATGATTCGATAGTGTTAAATAATCCTTCTAATCCTGATATTCCGGTTTACAGAAATATTGATGCTGTACCCCATGTTTATGAAATTAAACTGCGGGCATTAAGTGCAAATTGTGAAGATGTATATATTGATACCATAACAGTTTATCCGGAGATACATGCAGATTTTAATCCTGACAGGACACAGGGATGCCAGCCTTTAACCGTAGCTTTCAGCAATAATACCAATATCCTGGCAAATATGTCTTTTTACTGGGATTTTGGCGACGGGACATATTACATTGGTGCCAATCCGGCTAACCATCTTTACAGTCATACCAGTCCGAATAGCAGATTTTATGATACCAGGTTAGAGGCAACTAGTGAATATTTTTGCTATGATGATACTACTGTTCAAATTGAGGTTTATCCCTTTATCAGGGCGCGTTTCACAATAAACAAGCCTTATATATGTTCGGATGAGACATTTTTGATTGACAGGTCAGGGTCAGGGGGAGGAATTGACCAGTACTTCTGGGATTTTAACAATGATGGTATTTACGACTCAAATAACAGTAATCCGAGTTTTGAATATACATATGCAAATACAGGCACATTATCCCGGAACAATCTGATAAAACTCCGGGTCACAAATACTCAGGGATGTGATACTTCACATACAGGTTCAATTTTGGTACATCCGCAAGTTAGGGCAAACTTCAGTATTGATGACACTGAACCGTGCTATCCGCATCTGACTTCATTTACAAATATGTCTAATGATATTGGCATTGTTTCAACATATTTTAACTGGGACTTTGGTGATGGTTCAAATACCAGTGAGACCCATCCCGAGCATTTTTATAAAAACTTCAGTTATACTGATGACAGGCAATTAACAATTAGATTGACAGCAGCTTCTGATTTCGGATGTGACAGTACAGTATCCCGGACTATTACAATTCATCCCAAACCAAATGCTGAATTTGAATTTGTAGGTAAGTCTGCCGATTGTCCTCCATTTACTCCGGACATTGACAACATATCAGAGGGTACAAATCTTTCTTATAACTGGACTCTGGAAAATGGTTCAGTAAGCTCCAGTACGGACTTTGAGCCTGTAAGCACTTTTGCGAATGTAAGTAATGACATTCTGTCAAATAGGGTCACTTTAGTCACTACAACTGAATTTGATTGCAGAGATACTTCAGAGCTGATCCTGCAGGTTTTTCCAGGAGTTACTGCGGATTTTACAGCTTCACCGCAATGGGATGGCTGTGATCCGTTAATATTGGATTTAGATGGTCTTCATAATGAGAATGCGGTAAATTTTATGTGGGACTTTGATGATGGAAGCCTGAGTACCCTGGAAAATGTTCAGCACCTTTTTACAAATGATGGAGCCACTAATAGAGAATTTGAAGTGTACTTCAGAGCATTATCAGCTTACGGATGTGAAGATGACACAGTAAAGATTGTAACGGTTTATCCTAGCCCCTCACCTGAGTTTTCACCAGCCCCTGTTTTGCAGGAGTACGACTCTGTAAATGACATGACCAGTGTTACTTTTACAAATTTAACTATTCATCAGGGTATATGGGGTTATGAATGGAATTTTGGTGATAATACTACAAGCGATAACAATAATCCCACGTTTGTGCATACTTACGGCAATTTATTCTGGGGAAACCCGGTAGACAATTATGCTGTGCCTGTTACATTATATGCTGTTAACACGAACAATCCTGAATGTAACAACATTATTTCACATGATATTATAATACTTCCTCCCAGACCACAGATAAATATTGGAGAAGATGTTTCCGGTTGTGTTCCTCTGGAAGTTGGATTCAGTGCAACTGTGAAGTATACTGATAATACATATGACTGGGATTTTGGATATAATAATGAAACATCGTCTGCAGCCGAACCTCTATTTGAGTACACTGAGCCCGGAATTTATATGGTTAGGCTTATTGTAAACGGACCGGGTGGAGTAAATGTCGACTTTAAGGAAATTACAGTGCATACAAATCCTGAAGTAGATTTCACATTTGCTCCAAGTGAAGTACTAAAAGAAAGCCAGACAGAACCTTCTGAAGAGATAAAATTTTATAATAATACCAAATTCGGTGAAAATTATGAGTGGTATTACAGGTATGAGGCTGATTATGAAAGAATTGAAGAGCCTTTTTCAGTAGAAAAAGAACCATTCCTTGTATTATATGATACGGGTTACTATTATGTGACACTGGTAGCAGAAACTTCATATGGATGCAGGGATTCACTTATTCATCCAACACCGATATATGTTAAGGGAATAAAGGAATTTGAAATGCCGGATTACTTCTATGTTAATCCTGATAATATTGCCAGCGGAACGTATGAAAAGAATGTCCCTATGGATGGCCTGTTTTTCCCAAGATCCATGGGTGTAGAAAAATATAAACTTGAAATTTATAACCGCTGGGGTGAGCTGATATTCAGCACTGATAATATAAATACCGGCTGGAATGGTTGTATTGACAATAATCCGGAACATCCGGTCAGCCAGGGTGTTTATGTCTGGAAAGTAAAGGCTACATTTACTAATGGACAGACAAAGATATATGCCGGAGATGTTACCCTTCTTATTAATCCTGAAAGAAGTACCCCGGATAATTAGTAAATTTTCGCAATAAATGAAAGCTCCGGTATATGGGGTTTATTACTTTAACCTCTGGAAAGTTTTATTAATGTAAATGATAAATACGTTTGTCAAATGTTAATAATATTATGATATTTGAAGTTTATAAATTTTTCTTACCTGTGTTCATAATTAGTTAAAGAATAATGAGTTAACATTTAAAAAATTAGTTAATTTTCAAAATATCAATTTATAACTATATATAGGATTAATACGTATTAACATAAAGGAAATGCATTATTAGTAATATATTAATCGCAATTAATGAATAAAGGGATCATTATAGCTATTTTTTGTTTTACATTAATATGGAGAATATATCCGCAAGATCCTCAATTCTCGCAGTTTTATGCCAATCCTCTGTATCTGGCACCTTCTTTTGCAGGAGCTGTTGAAGGAAGCCGTGTAACTGCAAACTACAGGAATCAATGGCTGACACTTGTTCCCTTTGTTACATACAACGTCGGATATGATCAGTATTTTGCTGATTTTAAAAGCGGAGTAGGTATTATATGGCTAAAGGATGTTATTGGGACAAGCGAATTAGGTACCTCAAACCTAAGTTTGTCATATTCCTATAATTTTCAGATAATGCATAGCATAACTTTAAGGCCGGGCCTCAAATTTTCATATATTGAACATGGATTGCATAATTATAAACTTAACAGCATATTCGATATTCTGGGGGAGCCAAGCCAGGGTTCGATATATGATAATGAAAAAGCCAGAAATGTTGATGTAGGAACATCCTTATTAGTATATACAAAAAATTTATGGATAGGAACTAGCATTGATCATCTCATTAAGCCCGATATATCATTTTCAACCCTTCAGGCCCGCCTTCCGGTAAAATTTTCATTATTCGGGGGAATAGAGCTGATAAAGAAAGGCAAACTGTTAAAACCTAAAGACGAAACTATGTCTTTAGCCTTTTTATTTAAGAATCAGAACCGGCATAATCAGCTTGATCTCGGGATATACTGGCACAAGGTGCCAATTGTCCTTGGTGTATGGTACAGGGGAATTCCTCCTTTTAACTCACAACGGGGAGATGCATTTATTCTTCTCGCAGGATATAAAACAAGAAATTTTAATATTGGATATAGTTTTGACCTTACTATTTCAAACTTAATTTCACATGCTTATGCAACTCACGAGGTTTCTTTAAGCGTTAAATTCAACCTTCCGAAAAGAAGAAGAAAAATAACAAGTATTCCCTGCCCTGAATTTTAATATCTCTGATATTAATATAAAAAATTCGGAATTAACAAATTTTCAAATTAGTATAAGTTAATTTATATTTGTGGCTTATTAAAAAGATATAATCTAAAACTTTATAATTAAAATAATGAAAAGATTACCATTAATATTAAGTGCAATTAGTGTGGTGGCAGTAATTCTCTTATACATATTATTTTTTACTGATAAAACAGATGATGAAATATCTACCGGACAATCTGATAAAGAAGCTGCTGCACAATTGGATATATCGCCAAATGCTATAGCTTATATCAACATTGATACTGTAGTAAATAATTATGATTTTTATTTTGATCTTAAACAAAAATTTGAAAAAAAATATAAAACATCTGAAGCTGAGTTAGGATCAAAAGAAAAAGCTTATAAGAAGGAAGTAGAGGATTACCAGTATAAAGTTCAGCGCGGACTCGTAACACGTTCAGAGGCACAAAATCTTGAACAACAGATTCTTAACGAGCAGCAGAATCTCTTAAGACTGCAGGAAGATTTAAGACTGGAACTGGCAGAAGAGGAGCAGGTAATGCTCAGGCAGGTACTGAATGCTATAATGGTTTATCTGGAGGAATTGCAATCTGAATATAAATACCAGTTTGTTTTTGGGACAACCGCAATAGGAGGAAATGTTTTATATGCTGATAAGGAACTGGATATTACCAGACAAGTTATCAAAGGATTAAACGAAAGATACAGGCAGGAAAAATCCAAATAAATAACCCTCATCTTTGATGGGCTTTGCTGACCAATATTTTGAAAAGCAAAAAGATTATAAATCTCATATTAAGGCCGGACCACCAGATGACCTTCAGTATATAGTTGTTATTCCTTGTTATTATGAAAACAGGCTTATTGATTCACTTGAATCATTATATAATTGTACCAGGCCTGAGAAACCTGTTGAAATAATTGTAGTAATTAATTCTTCTTCAAAAGCTGATAAAAAGGCAAAGGAACAAAACCTGAAAACATATAAAGAAGCAGGAGAATGGATTAAAGGTCATTCAGACAACAAATTTCATTATCATATTATTTATGTACCTGAATTATCCCCAAAATATGCGGGGGCCGGATATGCCAGAAAAATTGGAATGGATGAGGCTGTAAGAAGATTCAATATGATACAAAACCATTCCGGAATTATTATTTCCTTTGATGCCGACAGTATTTGTGATAATAATTATTTGGTTGAGATTGAGAATAACTATATTAAATATCCTTTAGCAACTGGTTGTAGCATTTATTTTGAGCATCCCTTATCAGGCGAGGATTTTCCGGATACAATCTACCACGCAATAACCCTTTATGAGCTTCATTTGAGATATTATATACAATCATTAAGGCATATCTCTTTCCCTTTTGCATATCATACGGTGGGATCATGTTTTACAGTTAAAGCATTAACTTATGTTAAACAGGGAGGGATGAATAAAAGGAAAGGAGGAGAAGATTTTTATTTCTTACATAAGATTATTCCTTTAGGGAATTATACTGACGTAAATTCAACAAGGGTTATTCCTTCTCCAAGACCCTCTCACAGGGTGCCGTTTGGAACAGGACCAGTAATTAATAAATTGTTGATAAATAATGAATCGGAATTCATGACATATAATCCTGCGAGCTTTGAAGATTTAAGGGAGTTCTTTAATTTAGTTCCCGGACTTTTTAAGCAGAAACCAGAGTATATAATAAATAAAACTAACAAATTGCCACGGTCAATTAAGGAGTTTCTGCATAAAAACGATGCTGTTTATAAGATTAATGAAATAAATAATAATTGCAATAACACAAACTCATTTAAAAGGCGCCTTCTTAACTGGTTTAATGCATTTACAGTCTTAAAATTCTTAAATTTTTGTACTGAAAATTATTATCCTCAGATAAGTGTTATATCTGCAACAAATATTCTTTTAAGAAAGCTTGAATTATTGAATTCCGAAAATTTAAATGAGATGGAATTGTTAAAATTATTAAGGCATCACGAAAGAAATCAACATTACTTTATCCCCGGCCCCTGACAGTTAAAATCTGTTCATTCCTTTATTTCTCTATTTGTTAATAACCGGAGAATATGATTTTCGCGGTTTCAACAAAATTATCTGTTTCTATCCGGATAAAATAAATACCCTGGCTCAGTCCAAGATTTTTAAGATTAATTGTAGCATTGTTTTCTTCTATAGCTTGATAAACAAGCATTCCATTTATGTTATATAATTTAATATCCAGTTGTGGATATTCTTCTGAAGAATTAATACTGATGACTATATAATCCGATGTCGGGTTAGGATATATCTTAATATTATTTTCAGTAATGATTTCAGGCGTAAATATACCGGATAATCCGTCATCATCTTTAAAGGGCGAGCCATCAATCAGTAAGGAAGCTCTCCAGTACAAAGGATCATTAGGATCTCCCTGGGGATTATATTCTGTAGATACAAGAGAGTATCCAAAACCGTCTGGTCTTGTTGGCCAGGGACTGTCATCGTGATAATAGAAGTGAATGACTTCTTCCCCCTGTCCGTTTTCAAGCAGCACTTCTTCGCCTCCATTTGAGAAATTTCCCTGGAAGTTCCCCGATGCAATTTTCCCGTAATATTCATAAAACTTTGTAGGCTTTGAAACCACAACAAAGAAGTTTTTCGGTCCGAGAACCGCATTATCCGGAAATTCGTAGTATACAGCCGAGTCTAATACAAGACCGCTTAGATTTATTGATGTTTCCCCGATGTTTTTAAATTCAATAAATTCAAGGTCTTTACCGGAATAAATTGTATCTGTTCCTTCAATATAGTCAGCAGGATGGTAATGAAGTTCTGTTACTTTAAGATTAGATAAATCGTCTTCCTGTCCAATAAAAGTTATTTGATTCAGAGAGCTCCAGCTTCCGTCATCATAAATCCGTGCCTTTAAAATGGTTGAATAACTTATATCCATTTCTGCCCCATCATTCATTTCTATCGCTGAAGATGATATATTTCCTCCAACAAATCTGGGATCTTCATCATTAATTGTATAATATATTGTACCTGTGGAATTAGGATTTTCAACTCTGATGTTCATGCCTGAACCAAGTACATATTGGGATTCTTTAAGTGTACCTTCTGAAGTTTTTACATCAGGTGGTTTTATTGTTGAGTACAGATCTGCATATTCCAGCTGGTCGATAACAAGATTTGTCCTGTTGGGGAAAAACAGGCTCCTGACCGTTTGAATCTCGGGCCACCAGTTATCATCTTTCGTATAGGCACTTCCTGATTTTGCATCACCCCACCGGGCTGATTCTGCAATAACCGCAGTATCTATCTCACTTACCCTTTTATCAAGTCTTTCCAGGCATTTAGCCGGAGTATATACCCCATTTCCTGTTAAATGCATATATGCCCGGTCCGCGAAACGCATCCTGTACTCAGCGTTTTGCGATAACTTATAATGTAACCATTGCGGGTGGAATGATCCGAACTTGTCAACTTGCATTTTTAAGTTATCAGTTCTGGTCGCTATGTTTACCCTGTCTTCATTAATTCCTATACCTGGATTTGCATTATAATAAAACAAAGCATGTTCGGCATCATGATTATAAAATGTAAATCCTTTTGATTTGTCTTTCCTGTTAAATATGGCATAAAAGTTATTCGGCCCGTCATTCCCCATAAAAGAAGATGTAGGCGAATCGAAATTTCCGGTATAAAATATACCGATCATATAATCAATAAGATTATCAATATCTACTAAAACTTCTGAACCTTTTTTAGGGTTACCAATTAAATTTTTACCTTCCACTTCAAAGTAACTGGTATTATCCTGGAAGCCTGTACTGCATTTATTCCAGAGCAATTGCCAGGAAGTTAAATAGCCATCTGTTGCCTCAATCTGATAATTCCAGCCTTCTGTATTAACTTTAACAACATCATAGTCTTCCCTGTTATCTCCCAGATAGTCAGCTGCGAAACGGGCTTCGGATCTTTCCTGAGTCTGGAATATGCCCCAATACATGCCGTTTAGATAAAGATTATAATGTCTGCTTCTTGTATATGGCTGTTTTGTGTCGCCCTGTGAGTCGCGGGAAAATACTTCGCGCACCATAGTATTACGGCTGTCACCGGTACTCCATGCATAATTCATTGCACATCTCAAATCGATTTTATCATATTCCGATATTCCTTCCTCATCAAATAAGGGAAAGCAAAGCTTTGGGTCACCGTATTGCGACCTGAAAAACAACCTGAATGCATGTTTGGGAAAATCATTATGACGGCTCCAGCCTCCCCTTATCCGCAATCCTGCATTTATATTAAAACCTTCCAAGCCGTCGGGATTAATAAGTTCTACGGAACATTCCCTTTCCCATTCAGAACCATGGCCCCATGCATTAACATATATGCCTGTTGCAGGGTCAAACAGGTTTTTTAAATCAGTGGCAATGGATATTGTGGGTATTTCAAGGAGTGCGTCATCAATTAAGCTGGAATACCGGCTGTCATTTACAACATCGGGATCCATATCAAGGTCAATTATCTGCCCGTTAATATTTCCACTTGGCCAGCCGCCTCCAGGATATGATTGAGTTTTCACATTTTCAATGAAGATATAGGTTCTTGATTCAGGTTTGGAGGGCTTAAAGCCATCCTTCCCCAGTGAAGCTCTCACCACAACTCCGGGTGTGGTGCCGCGTCCAGTTGTACTGGCCGGATCAATGGATATTGTAACCTCTGAGTCCCCGGTAAACTTACTGGTTGAATTTTGCGGATTGCTTCCGTCAAGGGTGTAAATAATGTCTGCTTCAGGATCAGGTGAAGTAATAGTCAGGTTAAAAGGATTATTGTAAAAGCCTGCGTCATGACTAAAAGATAAACCTATAGTGTCAATAAGCTCAGAAATTTCAGGTTCCGCATAAATGCTCATATCAAAATGAAAGTCCGAACTTTCCGACAGGCTAATATTAAAACCCTGTATTGCAAGAGTATTTTGTCCTTCAAGCAGGCTAAAATCATTTGCATCTAATATGAATACTTCAGGTGTGCCTGATTCATGGAGATCGGTAGCAAAGGCATCATATGATAAAACATCCGGGGCAAATTGTCTTAATACTTCCTCTCCGTTTATCCAGATTACAAAACCATCATCAAAATCCGCATAAAGAGTTAATGTATTAATGTTAATTATATTTTCAGCAGTAAATGCAGTGCGCATATATAATGTTGAATAAGAACCCTGCATATCTGTCAGTTCAGTACCTCCTGTTCCATCGCCATACCAGAAAGGAGAATTACCGGTTGACCACCCCGAATCATCAAAAATTGTGTTTTTCCAGTCAGAAGATAGTCCGGTTGCCTGACTCCCTTTCAGATATTTGTATTGAGATTGAAAATCAAAATTTATCTGTGCATTCAGAGCAAAGAAAAATGAGTATCCTAATAAAAAAGAAATTAAGAATGTTCTAATAATAATTTTTTGTGTCACGGTCATTTTACAATTTTTATCTGATAAAACAAATCTGTTCTGTTAATGTTATACGCATAGTAAATTGAACTGTTACTTAATATTCGCAATATATTATAATGGATAATAAATGAAAAAAAGCGAAAGTAAATAAAATAAATGGAAAAATATGAAGGTACTTTAGTCCTCTTCATCTATAACAAAAATATCTTCGTTCTCTTTTTTCATAAAAAACTGTTCCCTGGCAAACTTTTCAAGATTTTCGTCATCTGTTTTAAGTTCTTCCAGCCGTTTTTTATTTTCTTCGATCCTTTTCAGATAGTACTCTTTATCTCTGACTAGTTGTTTGTATTCCTTAGTGTTCTTCTGTCTCTCAATTAGATTGTTCTGATCAAAGAAAAGCACCCATATTATAAAGAACAAAGATGTTAATATAAATTTGTTTTTAAGAAATGAAAATTTGTTTATCAATTCAGGGACTTTCATTGGGTTAAAATTATATTACAAAAGTACGTAGTTAGCTGTGAATTTATAAATGATTTAATTAAAATTCTTTAATGGAATTTATTATTTATCAACAAAACTATTCTAAAAAATTAAATAACAACTATATTAGAACCTGAAATTGTCAGTCTTCTTTTTTCTGTGTTATTTTGCAAATAAACTTGAATAATAAAAAACATTAATAAAAATGTCAAAAGGGTTTTATACAGTTCCATTGCCTGAAAATGAACCTGTATACAATTATGAACAGGGATCAAAAGAGCGGGCGGAAATAAAGAAAGCTATAGATGTTGCTTCAAGCCGGCAGATTGAAATACCGATGATTATCGGGGGTAAGGAGGTATCATCGGGCAATTTACAAACAATAAGAGCCCCGCATAATATAAAACATGTGCTGGGTCAATATCATCAGGGAGATGAATCTCATGTAAATATGGCGATAAAAGCAGCATTATCTGCCAGGGAAATGTGGTCTAACCTGCCGTGGGAAGAACGTGCAGCGATATTTTTAAAAGCTGCAGAGCTACTGGCAGGACCTTATCGCGCAAAAATAAATGCTGCCACCATGCTTGGACAGTCAAAAAATGTATTTCAGGCAGAAATTGATTCTGCTTGCGAACTAATTGATTTCCTGCGTTTCAATGTAAAGTATATGACTGATATTTATAATCACCAGCCGGAATCATCACCCGGCATATGGAACAGAATAGAGTGGAGGCCTCTTGAAGGTTTTGTCTTTGCTTTAACACCATTTAATTTCACCTCAATAGCGGGTAATCTGCCCACATCTCCGGCAATAATGGGAAATGTTGTTGTCTGGAAACCTTCAAAAACCCAGGTATATTCAGCCCGCATAATTATGGAAGTGTTGTTGGAAGCGGGCCTGCCGGAAGGAGTCATAAATATGGTACTGGTAACAGGACCTGTAGCCAGTGATACTGTTTTTTCGCATTCTGATTTTGCCGGATTTCACTATACAGGTTCAACAGAAGTCTTTCAGGGAATATGGAAGATAATCGGTAATACTATTCATAAATATAAAACATATCCACGTATAGTAGGTGAAACAGGAGGCAAGGATTTTATATTTGTCCATGAGTCCGCTGATCCAAAGCAGACAGTAACTGCACTTTCAAGAGGAGCTTTCGAATACCAGGGACAAAAATGTTCTGCAGCTTCCAGGGCATATATACCTGATTCACTATGGCCGGAAATAAAAAAATTAATTATTGATGATATTTCATCTTTTAAAATGGGTGGACCTGAGGATTTTACAAATTTTATCAATGCTGTAATAGATGAACCGTCATTCGACAAGCTTTCAGAGACAATTGAAAAAATTAAAAAAGATAAGGATGCCGAAATTCTTATTGGCGGGAGTTATGATAAATCAAACGGATATTTTATTGAGCCTACTGTAGTTGTTGCCAAAGAACCGCAATATTTTACTATGAGCGAAGAACTTTTCGGACCTATATTAACTGTTTATATATATTCATCAGATAAATATGAAGAAACACTCGAAATATGTGACAAAACATCAATATATGGACTGACCGGAGCTATTTTTGCAAATGACCGCCTGGCAATTGATCTTGCGACAAAGAAACTCAGGGATGCAGCAGGTAATTTTTATATAAATGATAAACCAACGGGTGCGGTAGTCGCACATCAACCATTTGGCGGATCAAGGGGGTCAGGAACCAATGATAAAGCAGGCTCTATGCTGAATTTATTCAGATGGGTATCTCCCCGGACAATAAAAGAAAATTTTATACCGCCCACTGATTACAGATATCCATACATGAAGGGGAAATAGAAAATTAATATTACTAATAATTCAAAGGGACTATATACTTCCTATGCAGAATATTTATTTATATAATTAACTTTTTTATTAAAATTCTACCATAATACCTATTGTTGGCAGTACAGTGCCTGAAGAACTTTCAACTACTTTTAGTTGATATCTGGTATTGTTATCAAGAAGAATATAATTGCCAGTTTCATCCTGCTCCCTGATAATATAATCAGGTTGATCGGCCTGATAATTATAAAGATTCTGAATATCAAGATAAAACATTAATGACCATTTACTGAAGAAGTATTTTTTATCTATACGTATATCCAGCTGATGAAATTCCTTAAGTCTTCCGGAATTAAATTTTGTATTATCAAGAAAAGCTCTTCCCCGGGAATCCCATGCCTCCTTAATTGCTGATTTTTCAAGATCATACGGAGTATATGGTAATCCACCCGCAAAGCGCCATTTCAGTCCGGCCGACCAGTTTTTCTTTAGATAACGTATTAATGTTAATGTGAACAAATGTTTGCTATCCCATGCTGAAGGAATATATACAGAGTTCCTGTCTTTGAACTGGCTTCTTACAAAAGTATATGCAGCAATCAGGTTTAATTTCTTATCCAGCCTCGTCCTGTTTAGTATTTCAAATCCAAAAGCCCTGCCATTACTAATTGATTTCACCTCTTCGTCACCTACCACTCCAAAGTCGCCACCTTTGTTGGCCAGACACACCGAATCACGCAGTGAAAATGGATAATCGCTATACTTTTTATGAAATACCTCAAGGGTGAAAATAATTTCGGGCTTTAACCTGTATTCAATACCGTATATAATATGATTTACCTCAATATATTTAAGATTATTTATCTTATTCTGTAATACTCCTTCATTATCCCTGTATCCAAGAGTAGTATATGCCGGTAATTGAAAATATTTTCCTGTATTAAAGTTGATACTGAATTGTTTGGTTAGCGAATACGATACAGATAGCCTGGGAGATAACTGGTCTATAAGGTTTTGCATACTTTCTGAATAATTATTGGCATCACTTCTGATACCGAATGAGACTGTAAGTTTATCTTTAAAGAACTTTTTGCTTGCCTGAATAAATAATCCCCATTTGTAAAAATCCAGGAACGAATCATAATCAATTTCCCTCAGGGAATCGCTGATAAATATTTGCTGATAAGTACTGTTTGAGTATTTAATGTATTCTCCACTTAGTCCGTAGATAAATCTGAATTTATCTGAAATGCTGGCATTCTCAAACCTGAATTTGTTCTCAATCTCCTGTGATTCATAATCAAGTATTCTGGATTTAGATTCATCATTATCAGGATATTTGTAACTAATATTGTTTAGCATATTGCGGCTCAGTACAAAAGTTTGATAACTTTTATCTCCATAATGTTTGAATACTGCTCCGATTGCATAGTTCCACTGTTCATTTACAGGTATGAAGCTTAATATGTATTGTTGCTCTTCATCCGGATTTTTTATGTTAAGATTAAGGTTAAACTGGTCCAGTGCGCCAATACTAATGATTTTTAACTCGTTTTTATCATTGATTTTTGATCTCAATTTAAGCTGGTAGTCAGTAAACGTAGGAAGAAATGGCAGTCCGATTACATCAAACAAAAATTGCAGATAAGATCTGCGGGCAGATACAATGAAGCTTGTACTGTTCCCTACAGGTCCGTCCATAGTTAGTGACAGCTCTGATGCTCCAAGTGTACCACGGAATTTAAGTTTTTCCGGATTGCCGTCAACCTGGGAAAACTCAAAAATGCCACTTAAAGCATTACCCCTGTTTGCCGGAAAAGCTCCCGAGTAATAATCAACCGAGCTGATCAGATCTGCATTAAGTATTCCAACAGGACCGCCGGAAGCTCCCTGGGTACCGAAATGGTTTATATTGGGAATTTCTATATCATCAAGATAAAACTTGCTTTCATTTGGACCACCTCCCCTTATAATAATATCATTTCTGAATGATACAGTCGAACCCACACCGGGAAATGATTGTATTACCCGTGATATATCCCTGTTACTTCCGGGATTTGTTTCAATCTCCGATGCATAGATTTTATTTAAGGAAACCGGACTTTCTCTTGTCTTTTGAAAAGGCAAAGTTGTGACATATATTTCCTCAAGTTCTGTTTCTGCGATCTCCATTGCAACATCAACAGAAGCGGTTTTTGCATTTGTAATCAGAATTTCCTGAGAGATAGTCTGTTTATACCCCACATAAGTAGCTATTAACTGTACAAACCCGGGAGTCAATCCTGTAAACGTGAAGTTACCATCCAAATCACTCGTTGTACCAGTATTAGTTCCTGCAATAATGATATTTGCAAAAGGCAGGGGTTCGTTACTTGTTATGTCGTAAATGCGCCCCTGTATTCTTCCATTTTGGCCGAAAATGTTATTGTTGATTAGCAATAAAAAGACTATTAACGCTTTACTGAAATTATTAGCACATGATATTATTTTTAGCATAACATTCAAATTTTTATAATTAATATAATCTTACTTTTACTTTGTTAATAATATACCGGGCAGTAGTTATTGTTGAAAGGTCAGTATACAATAAACCGTCTTTACCGGAGTAATGCCCGTGTCCTATTGGATTTAAGTAGTACTCTTTTATATTGCTTTCAGGATCGATAGTAACAGAGTAAATGAGTGAGGGCTGACATGATGTTTTATATGCATTGTCATCAGGGAATTTATTATTTGTCCAGAAGTCATTCCAGTCCCAGGGCTGGTTAATCTCCATCAGTAAGCGGAATTTATTGTTAATAATGTTATCTGTTTTTATTTTAAGAGCAAAACTGCCTTTAGGCGTTTCTCCTGTATAGGCATCTACATATGGTCGATCAGGGGAAGGCACTGTAATTTCAATTGCTTCCTTATTACATTTGTGCCACCAGTAAGGCAAAGCAGCAGGCCGCCTGGCTGCTCCGGGTTCTGCTCCCCATAGTGTATCGTTTACAGGAGCATGTCCGAATATCCCGGTTGCAAAAGATTTTGTAACAAAAAGGGTCTGAATATAATTCTCATTCATATCCTCTGTCCAGAATACAAATGTCGGATGATTATGTTTCTCCCCCTTTTCAAAATATATAATGAATTCCAAACCTTCCTCCGATAAATTAACAGTTATTGTATCAGACAAAGGAAATTCCTTTTTTACCGGGTTGGTTACTATGCTGCATGATATGGCCAGAACTAGTAAAATAGAAATTACAGGAATGTATTTAATTTTTTTCATGTTTTTAGTGTTTATGGAATTCTAGAATATATTCTTTAAAGCTTCTTCGATATTTTTATAAGAGAATTTGAAATTCTCTGCAATTAACCTCTTTGGATATACCCTAATATCGGCTAATAGCAATTCTCTGGCTCTTTGCCCGAAAAACAATATGAGAATAATTTCCGGAAATGACAGCCATGATGGTCTTCTAATTAATTTACCTATATTTTTTGCCAGATCTTTGTGTTTAACCGGATTAGGTGCTGTTAAATTATAGATTCCTGATGATTTGCTGTTATTTTCGCCCATAATAATATCAGTGAATTTTAGGTCCAGGTTATTATTCTCATAAAGTCTGCTGAGTATAACAATTAAATCTAAAACAGGTTCACTCGTCCTTTAGTGAATTCAAAAACTTAAGTCCGATAAGTTTTTCATATTTGCTTGTATTGTCATAGTGATAGACAAAAATTATGTAATCATTTTCCGTTTCATAATGACTCCCTTCAAAAAACGTATTATCAGCATAAGTATCATTTTTTTTAACAAAGACGTATTCATAGTTATAATATCCCTGCTTTAATAACAGTGTTAATTCATATGCGCGACTATCAAAATTGTAAATCATTTTATTATGTTCCGTTAAATTCCAGCCTGTCAATGCTCCGTAAACATATACATCACCGTCAGCGAGAGGTACATCATATAGCATACTAAAATGGACATAAACATAATCGGCTTCAATGTTTTTATCTCTTCCTTCCTGGACATCAACATAATATCTTCCGTTAATTTCAATTGCATAATAATAAGGTTTAAAAGGTTTTGGGTCATCAGGAAACAACGTAACATGATAATAAGGATGCTTAAAATCAATCTCCTTGATATGTTCAGCCTGGTATCTCATACTTTTAATGTCAAAATATCTGTATTCACTTCCTCCCAGGAAGACATTCTCATAATTATAGCTGTATTCCAGTTCATTTTGTTTAACAAACAGCGGTTTTAGAGAATTTATTCTATTGTCATACCTGTTATTCTGTAGAATAGTGACTTTAATATCTGAAAAAGGATCTCTTATATAATATCCTTTATGAAGAATACTAAAATCTATCTCCTGGCCGGTATCTATGAAATCAGGAGATTTAGGTCTTTTTATTTCTGCTTTTATAGCAATTTTTTTATCCACCACATAGAATCTTCTTGTCAGGATTAAAGCATCAGGATCATACATTTCATATACAAACAGAATATAATTTCCACATATTTTAGGAGCTATTTCATCATTAGGGAAATTTAATTCATAATGAATATAGTCGTAAGTAGTATTGAATGAATAAAAATAGTCTTTAATCTGGCTCTCATTAAATCCTGAAATATACTCCTGAGGAGATATATTTGATGGTTCCCATTCTGAGTTACAATGAATAATTGTATAATACAAATTTTTTGCATTATTGTCCAAATCATCGAACATTAACTTTAGTTTTTCGTCACTATTGAGTTCAATGATTGGTAAAGACTGTTCCAGGCCTTTTTTAAAAAAAAATACAGATCTTATATTTTCAGAATAAGTATAGTCTTTATATTGAAGTGAATCTTTATTTGAGTTTATATTTTCCGATAAACTATTACCATAAATAATTATTGTCAGAATAGTAATAATAAAGATAATTTTTAAATTTGTCGGGCAATGGTGAAGGATCAGGTCATACTTTTGATTTATATGTAAGTTATTTTTTTTTAAGGACTTCATATATTTAAATTTATATCTTGACTATTAAGTATGTGTAATTTTTAAAATTAGCTATTTTTACGATTTAAAATTTCAAAAACTATCAGTATATAATGTCAGAAGTCATAAAGATTCGAAAAGGATCAGATATCAAACTTAAAGGAAAGGCTGAAAAAATCTTTATAAGACCTGGCCCTGCGGAGTTATATGCTGTAAAACCTACAGATTTTCATAATTTAATTCCCAGATTAACAGTTAAAGTTGATTCCTATGTTAAAGCTGGTACACCTTTATTCTATGATAAGTATCACCCTGAAGTATATTTAACATCACCGGTTAGTGGTCATGTTACTGCAGTAAACCGCGGAGAAAGAAGACAAATTCTTGAGGTTGTTATAAAAGCTGATGCAGAGATTGAATACGAAACATTTGATATGGGTGACCCTTCAAGGATGAGTATTAAAGAAATTAAGGATAATCTTCTGAAAAGCGGATTATGGGCAACAATCAGGCAAAGACCTTATGATGTTATAGCTAATCCTGAGGATATGCCTAAAGCTATATTTATATCGGCTTTTGACACAGCACCCCTTGCACCTGATTATGATTTTGTCGTTAAAGGCTGTGAAGCTGATTTTAAACAGGGAATCGAGGCATTATCAAAACTTACTGTTGGCAAAGTACATATTAATATTAATGACGAATATCCGGCTTCACAGGTATTTACTCAGTCTATGAATGTTCAGATAAACAGATTCCGGGGGCCTCATCCAACCGGTAATATAGGAATTCAGATACACCATATCGATCCCATTAATAAAGGAGATATAGTATGGTATGTTTCTCCACAGGATGTTATCACTATTGGCCGGTTGTTTAATAAAGGTATTTACGATGCTTCAAAAGTTATTGCACTTGCAGGTTCTGAAGTTCTTAAACCACGGTATTACAAAATAGTGGGAGGGACTTCAATAAAAAATATGATTGAAAACAACATTACTGATGGTAACAACAGGTTTATTAGCGGTAATGTCTTAACAGGAACCAGGATAGAGTCAGATGGATTTGTCGGTTATTACGACTCGCAGATAACAGTCATACCCGAAGGAGATCATTATGAATTATTAGGCTGGGCTATGCCCGGTTTAAAAAAGTACAGTGTTTCCAGATCCTACTGGTCGTGGCTTTTTTCAAACAGCGAATATAGACTGGATACAAATCTGAATGGAGGATTAAGAGCATTTGTAGTTACCGGACAGTATGAAAAAGTATTTCCTATGGATATTTATCCTGTTCAGCTGATTAAAGCAATACTTGTTAAAGATATAGACCTTATGGAAAAGTTAGGAATATACGAGGTTGCACCTGAGGATTTTGCACTATGTGAGTTTGTTTGTACTTCGAAAATAGATGTACAGAATATTGTAAGGGAAGGACTTGATTATATGATTAAAGAAATGTAATAACTGTAAAATTTGTTTAAAATTTTAAATTTTAGCCAAAGTGTTAATAGATTTTATCAATAAAATAAGACGTCATTTCGAAAAAGGGGGCAAACTGGAGAAACTGAAATCTACCTTTGATGCATTTTCAACTTTTTTATATGTACCAAATAAAGTCACGTCAAGGGGTTCACATATACGTGACAATATTGATATGAAACGGACAATGGCGATTGTTGTCTTAGCTTTGATGCCTGCCCTTATATTTGGTATGTGGAACGTTGGATATCAGCATTTTTTAGCAACAGGTGCAGTAAAGACTATTTGGCAAAATTTTGCTTACGGATTTATTCAGGTTTTTCCAATTATTGTAGTTTCTTATGTTTCCGGCCTGGCAACAGAATTTATTTTTGCACAGATCAGAGGTCATGAGGTAAATGAAGGATTCCTGGTTACCGGGATGCTTATTCCTTTAATAGTACCTGTTGAAATTCCACTCTGGATGGTCGCAGTTGCAACTGTTTTTGCAGTAATTATCGGCAAGGAGGTTTTTGGTGGCACAGGGATGAACATTTTAAATCCTGCCCTTACTGCACGGGCATTTTTATTTTTTGCTTATCCTTCGGAGATGTCAGGTTTAAAAGTATGGATTGAGGGACTTAAAGATGGCATAAATATTATTGACGGTTTTTCCGGAGAGACAATTTTAGCTCAGGCAGCTTCAGGAAATACAAATTTTGTTAATGGAGCAGGGGAGGCTTACACAACCAGTGATATGTTTCTGGGATTTATTCCCGGTTCTATTGGAGAAACATCAACATTGGCAATTTTAATAGGAGCAGCAATTTTATTATATACGGGAATAGGCAGCTGGAAAATTATGTTTTCTGTATTTGCCGGTGGATATTTAATGGGATTGATATTGAATTTGTTTGCAGTTAATCCATTCATGGAAATCTCTGCAGGTCAGCATCTTATAATAGGAGGATTTGCCTTTGGAGCAGTTTTTATGGCCACTGATCCGGTTACTGCTGCTCAAACTGAGAAAGGTAAATTTATTTACGGATTCCTTACAGGTATACTTGCTATTTTAATAAGGGTTCTCAACCCTGCCTATCCTGAAGGAATGATGCTGGCAATCCTGCTTATGAATGTATTTTCACCGTTAATTGATCATTACGTAATTGAAGCAAATATTAAAAAGAGACTAAAAAGAGTAAAATCTGGCACCTAGATATTATAAGATTTTAAAATGAAGCAGTTCAGTAATATATATATTGTAATCTTTGCTACTATAATGGTTGTTATTATAGCAACCATGCTTTCATTTGTCTCCATGCAATTGAAGCCAAAACAAATTAAAAATGAAGAGATTGAACAGATGAAGAATATTCTGGCTTCTGTAAATATTAACAGTAATGCAAAAAATGCGGAAGAAAGATTTAACAAATATATAGTTGGCAGTTATGTAATAAATATTCAGGGTGAAAAAATTGAAGATACAGATGCTTTTTCTGTTGACATGAAAAAGGAAGTTTCAAAAATTCAGAAGATAAACACCCTTAATAATAATTTAAAAGAAGCGAAAAAAAGCCCTTTTAAGAAATTTCTTGCCTCTGTCATAAAATTTAAAGAAAAAAATAAAGCTGCAATTGAATCAGAAATAATAAAGATGGAAGAAACCCGTAAACTTCCTGTCTACATTTGTAAGAAAGGAAAGAATACTTATTACGTCTTTACTTTAAGAGGGAAAGGTTTATGGGGGCCCATATGGGGATATATTTCTCTGGAAGATGATTTTAATACGGTTTGTGGTATTTACTTCGGGCACGAATCTGAGACACCAGGGCTGGGAGCAGAGATATCCGAATCAGAATTTCAGGCTATGTTTCGCGGGAAAAAGTTATTTGAGAATTCACAATTTGTATCTGTAAAAGTTATCAAAGGCGGAGCAGAACCTGGTAATCTGCATGGTGTTGATGCAATATCCGGGGGCACAGTCACCAGTAAAGGAGTTGAAAACATGTTATTCGATTGCCTTTCAGGGTATAATCAATTTATTAATAAACAAATGAAGTAATTATGAATGATAAAGAGCCATTATTTTCTTCGAAGAATATGAAACTGCTTAAGGGTCCTTTAAATAAGGATAATCCTATAACAGTTCAGGTTCTGGGTATATGTTCGGCACTTGCAATTACCGTTAACCTGAAACCTTCAGTTGTTATGGCCATCGCAGTTTTGGCGGTGTTGGCAGTATCAAATGTTGTTATCTCCCTATTACGAAAATATATTCCTCCCAGGATTAGAATAATCGTACAATTAACAGTAATTGCCTCAATGGTGATTTTAGTAGATCTTATACTAAAGGCTTTTGCCTATGATATCAGTAAACAGCTGTCGGTTTTTGTTGGATTAATAATTACAAATTGTATTATTATGGGGCGTCTTGAAGCTTTTGCGATGGCAAACAAGCCATGGCAATCCTTTCTTGATGGGGTTGGAAATGCCGCCGGATATGGTATTATACTTATAATTGTTGCTTTTTTCAGGGAATTGCTGGGATCGGGTACTTTGTGGGATTATCCGGTATTTGAGAAGTTAGGGATTTATAATTCAGGCTACTCTGATAACGGACTGATGATACTTCCGCCTATGGCTCTAGTTACTGTAGGAATCATAATCTGGGTACAAAGAAGTAAAAACAGAGATTTAATAGAAACACATTAATCAGTGCTAATGGAGAACATTGTAAATATATTTGTAAAGTCTGTTTTCATTGACAATATGATCTTCGCATACTTTCTTGGTATGTGTTCATACCTGGCAGTATCAAAAACAGTGAAAACTTCTGTCGGACTGGGAATTGCGGTGATATTTGTTCTTGGAATAACAGTCCCCATCAATTACCTGATGGAAATTTATATATTAAAAGAAGGAGCCTTAATATGGATTAGCGGTAAGCTGGCAGATGTTGATCTTAGCTTTTTGACATTTATAATGTTTATTGCCGTAATCGCATCGATGGTACAGCTTGTAGAAATGATTATTGAAAAGTTTTCTCCCACATTATATAATAATCTGGGGATTTTTTTGCCACTTATAGCTGTCAACTGTGCAATTCTGGGAGGTTCTTTATTTATGCAGCAGAGAGAGTATAACTCTATTCTGGAAGCCACATCATTTGGATTGGGTTCAGGCGTGGGATGGTTCCTGGCAATAGTAGGAATTGCAGCTATTCGTGAAAAAATTAGATATTCAAATGTGCCGGATCCTCTCAAAGGTCTTGGAATTACTTTTATTATAACAGGATTGATGGGTATAGCTTTTATGAGCTTTATGGGAATAAAGCTGTGACAGTTTATTTATATTTATTATGGTTAAGTCTGAAATGATATTTATGATCTTTATTAAATTTTAATATGATATTTCTCATATCTCAGGTAGGTATTATTTTTATTAGTATAGGTGTATTTCAGGTTGTTATTCTGGCTCTGACAGCAGGATTACTGTATGCCCGGAAGAAGTTAACCCCCCAGGGTGAAGTGACATTAATTATCAATGATGAAGAATATAGGGCTTACCCAGGCTCAACACTGCTAACTACATTATCCAATCAGGGAATTTTTCTACCCTCAGCATGCGGAGGAGGAGGAACCTGCGGAGTATGTAAATGTCAGGTGCTGGATGGAGCAGGTTCAATACTTCTTACTGAAACAGGATTTTTTACCCGTAAAGAGCAGCTTGATAACTGGAGGCTGAGCTGCCAGGTAAAGGTCAGACAGGATATAAAAATTAAGATACCTGAAGAGGTTCTTGGAGTAAGGAAGTGGGACTGCGAAGTAGTTTCCAACAAAAATGTTGCAACATTTATTAAGGAGCTGGTTATAAAACTGCCTAATGAGGAGTCCCTGGATTTTAAATCAGGAGCATATATTCAGATAGATGTTCCCCGGTTTGAAATAAACTTCAGGGATATTGATGTAGAGGAAGAATACAGGGATGAATGGGATTTATATAACATGTGGAATCTAAAGCTAAAAAATACTGAAGAAACATTCAGGGCATACTCCATGGCAAATCATCCTGCTGAAGGAGACATGATAATGCTGAATGTCAGAATTGCTACTCCACCATGGGACAATGATAAAAAAGTATTTAAGAATGTGCCGCCAGGAATTTGTTCTTCCTATATATTCTCAAGAAAACCTGGTGATAAAGTTACTGTTTCAGGTCCTTACGGTGAATTCTTTATTAAGAACTCAGATTGTGAAATGTTATATATCGGAGGAGGAGCAGGAATGGCTCCGCTTCGTTCTCATATTTTTCACTTATTCAATACTGAACAAACAAACAGAAAAGTTTCCTACTGGTATGGGGCAAGATCAAAGCGTGAAATTTTTTATGAGAAGGAATTTAAGAAATTGGAAAAACAATTCCCTAATTTCAATTTTCATATTGCACTGTCTGAGCCAAAAGAGGAAGATAAGTGGAAGGGTTATGTCGGTTTTATCCATCAGGTAATATTAGATGAGTATCTTGGCAAGTTAGAGGAACCTGAAGAAATTGAATATTATCTTTGCGGGCCTCCTTTAATGAATGAAGCTGTCCTGAAAATGCTATATGACCTGGGTGTCCCCGATGAAATGATAGCATTTGATGATTTCGGCATATAAAAAATAATCTTTCTAATAGCTGTCACAACGTCGAAATACAAGTCTTTGAAATTTAATTTTTAATATTTATTTATACTTTTTTTCAATGAAAAAGAATATTCTGAGAATTGCTATAATTATTGTAATTCCATTTATAATATTATTTGTGGGCAGGGGTTGTTCCAGAGGAGAATATATAAAGCTGGCAGGTTTTACGCAGGGAACTTCCTATCATATCACATATGAAAGCAAAAGGGGTGAAAATCTGCAGGAAGAAATTGACACACTACTGGCTGATTTTGACAAAACATTTTCAATTTATTTGCCAGCTTCAATTATCTCAAGAATAAACAGGAACGATCCCGATGTTATTATTAATGAACATTTTATTAGAGTGTTTAATAAGGCTTATGAGATTTATAAAGTTACTGAAGGAGCTTTTGACATAACTGTGGCACCACTGGTAAATGCATGGGGATTCGGATTTACTGAAGCAGCAAATGCTGATAGTTTGATAATAGACAGCCTGCTGCAGTATGTTGGGATGAACAAGGTTGAGCTTGAGGGGAAAAAAATACGAAAAAAGTATAAAGAAATAATGCTGGACTGTAATGCTATTGCCCAAGGTTACGCGGTAGATTTTATAGCAGACTATCTGGACCGTAAGGAAATAAAAAATTACCTGGTTGAAATAGGAGGTGAAATAAATACCAGGGGTGTAAATGAAAAAGGTAATATCTGGAGAATCGGCATCGATAAACCCATTGAGAATAACCTTATACCAGGAATACATTTGCAGGCAGTTATACGGCTGAATAACCGTTCGCTGGCAACTTCGGGAAATTACCGGAAGTTCTATGAAAAAAACGGTGTCAAATATGCTCACTCAATTGATCCAAAAACAGGATACCCTGTTTTATCTAACCTGTTAAGTGCCACGGTTTTAGCGGAAAACTGTATGACAGCTGATGCTTATGCCACGGCCTTTATGGTGATGGGGCTGGAGAAGACAAAGGATTTTTTATTGAAACATAAGGAGCTGGAAACTTACTTAATATATAGTGATGATCAGGGTAACTACCAGGTTTTTATAACGGACGTTTTGGAAAAGGATATTCTGGAATAATTATGTTTAATATATTTTATGATATGTAGGCAGTAATTCTATACTTATTTGTTGTAACAGTTTTCAGCATTACCGCACTCGCATCCGGGTTCTTTACCACTACTTAATCCACAGGAAGTTATATTATTACTTTTATTCCCGCTAAATAAGCTTTTTAAACCAAGACCAAGCAATATTAGCGCTAATAGTATTACAGTAACTATAAGTAGAATGAAAAACTGCATATTATCAGGATATTATTTTATTATAAACAATTACTAACTTAAATAGTTTGTCCCTTTTAAAAAAATAATTAATCTCCCATAATCACTAAAACCTCATTATTATCTTTCATTTTGTCCATAGGAATAAGGTTATCCTCAATTTCCTCACCGTTTAATATTATTTTTTTTACTCCTTTTTGAAGGGATTTATCGTTTTGAACCTTAATATCAAATGACTTATTCCTGAATACTCTTTTAACTGTAAATTTATTCCAGTCTGAAGGAATACACGGATCAATTCTTAAACCTTCATATTCAGGCTTTACACCTAAAATATACTGTGTAATAGCGTAGTATGTCCATGCTGCCGAACCGCTAAGCCACGGTATCCTTGAGACCCCGTGTTTAGGACTGTAGCTGGAATGAGCTGACTGGCATACAACATAAGGCTCTATCTCACGAATTTCAGCCCTGGTATTAAAAGCTGCAGGAAGATATGATCTGAGATACTTATATGCCTGGTCGCCATTGCCTAACATAGCTTCAGCCATAACTGCCCATCCCTGTGTGTGTACGAAAATCCCGCCGTTTTCTTTCAGCCCCGGATTAAATAACTGGGAACGTATAATATTATAGTCCGAGCTTGTATACGGGGGATCCAAAAGCGCCAGTCCGTATTCAGTGAAAAGTTTTTCTTTAACTTTTTTCATTATTTTCCGGGCCTGCTCATCTGTTGCAGCCCCGCTAATTACAGCCCATGTCTGTGGATTAAGGAATATCTGACCTTCCGGTACATCTTTTGACCCGAATTTTAAACCGTCAAATCTGTATCCCCTGATAAACCATTCCCCGTCCCATGCATTTTTCTGGATGTTTTTATCCAGTTCAGCAAGTAAAGGTCCGGCCCATGCCTCTTCATTTTTTTTGTCAAGTATCCTGGCAACCTCAATATATACACTAAGTGCCAGGCGTAATTGCATAGCCACAAATATAGTTTCTCCATTATATCCGAATCTCAGGCAATCGTTCCAGTCCGCAAATAATCCGTAAGGTAATCCATGATTTCCCATGTGTCCAAGGTTGAACTCAATTGCCTTTTTCATATGGCCAAAGACTGTATCTTCGCCTTTATCAGCATATGGAAGGACTTTATTATAAAAATCTATATCGCCTGTTTCCTTTACATATGCAGGAATGGCATTGAACAGCCACATACAGTCATCAGACCTGTATTTTTCCTCGGCAGGAGGTTTTTCTTTTCCCGGGTTATGATCATATGGTTGAATGACAAGCATAGCACCTCCTGTTGATACCTGGCCTGTTATCATCAATTCAAGGCGTTCTCTGGCTTCTTCGGGTATTGTATGGAAAACACCTAAAAAATCCTGAACAGTATCACGATAACCCAGTCCGTCCCTGTCAATACCTGAATAAATTAAACTGACTGCTCGTGACCAGGCGTATGTAATCAGACAATTATATATACCCCACGTATTTATCGTACTGTTTAATTCTTTGTCCGGTGTCTCTGCACTAATACCTTCCATGCGTCTGTGCCAGTAATCTTTTACTTTTTCAAGCTCTTTGCCAGCATTTGAAATATCAGCAAATTCTTTAATTGCTGCCTTTCCTTCGATTTCGGCCTTGCCAATACCCAGAATTACAAGAAACTCTTTAGTTTCTCCGGGCTCTAAATCTATATCGGCCTGTAATACACCACACGGATTGTCTCCGTATGCCAGAGAATTATTACACTTACCATTTTCCACAGCAACAGGATTTGCATAAGTACGGTATGGTCCTAAAAATACTTCCCTGTCAGTGTCATAACCTGTTACTTCAGCACCTGCAATAGCCTGAAAAGTGTGCCTGCCCTGGTCCTTTTCCATAAAATTATCAGGCATCTCGGGAATATTAATATTAGTACCATGATCAATAATATTGTCTATTACCTTCGTCAAAGCAGTATATTGAACATACTGTATATTTAACAAATCGTCTATAGCACTCCAGTTTCCGGCCAGTTCAACATATGTAAAAACTCTGAGTTGGCTTTTCCGGGTGCTGTTATTTTTTAGTTTTACTTTCCATATTTCAAATAATTTACCCAGAGGTACAAAATATGCAGTTTCGCTTACTATATCCGAATATTCGGACTTTATAACAGTGTATGCTGTACCATGTCTGCATTCTGACTTATATTTATCCAGAGGTTTGCCAACAGGCTGCCATGACGCAGACCAGAAATCGCGGGAACTGCGATCATAAAGGTATATGTAGCGGCCGGGCTGATCCATAGGAATTGAGTTAAATCGCATCCTCATAAATCGCCCCATTCCTCCTGACTTATAAAAGCTATACCCCCCGGCATTATTAGTAATAATCGCACCGTATTCGGTTGAACCCAGGTAGTTACTCCATGATTTTGGCGTATCAGGCCTTGTAATCACATATTCTTTGTTTTGATCATCAAAATAACCGTACTGCATAATGATATTTTTTGAAGACCAAATATA
>CAZFQS010000007.1:162439-163827 GCA_964521285.1 uncultured Bacteroidales bacterium
CAGAAATAGCAAAAATGATAGATCATTCTTTATTGCATCCTGCGATGAATGATGAGGATTTAAGGGAAGGATGTTTACTGGCTAAAAAGTACAATGTGGCATCAGTTTGTATTAAGCCCTATGCTGTAAAAATGGCTGCTGAAATTTTGAAAGGTTCGGATGTAAAGGTGGGTACAGTAGTGGGATTTCCTCACGGTAACAGTCTTGTCGATATAAAGGTATTTGAAACTGAAAAGGCTTTAACTGACGGGGCTGAGGAAATTGACCTTGTTATAAATATAGGTAAAGTATTAAGTGAAGACTGGACATATATTGAATATGAAGTAAAGTCAGTTGTTGAGACCACAAAGAAAAACAATGCTATCCTTAAAGTTATTTTTGAGAATGATTTTCTCCCTGAGGAGAAATATAAAATAAGATTATGTGAAATATGCAGTAAACATAAGGTTGATTTTGTGAAGACATCCACAGGTTACGGATTCACTAAATGTGAAGATGGCAGATACTCATACAAAGGAGCAACTGTTGAGGATGTTAAGTTAATGCGTAAGTACTCTGATCCCTGTGTACAGGTAAAAGCTGCAGGGGGAGTGAGAACTCTCACAGACTTATTGAAGATGAAAGAGCTTGGTGTGACACGTATAGGGGCATCAGCAACTGCTGCTATACTTGACGAAATGTCTGAGTAATGGAATAAGGGATATAGAAGAAATATAATATATCGGTAAACGACAGAAAGAAAATAAAGTGAATAATATGATAGCATATTGCGGGCTGACTTGCGGTAGCTGCCCTATTCATCTGGCAACTTTAGAGAAGGACAAATCCAATCAGCAAAAAATGAGGGTTTCAATAGCCCGCATTTGTTCAGAACAATACGGGGTGAACCTGCAGCCTGAAGATATAACTGACTGCGATGGATGCAGGGCTGATACAGGAAGATTGTTCTCAGGATGCCGGAATTGTGAAATTAGAAAATGCGCAATCCGGAGAAATCTTGAAAGCTGTGCATACTGCTCCGAATATGCCTGTGATAAACTTAAAGAGTTTTTGCGTCGTGAACCCGATGCCCAGATCAGGCTTGAGGAGATTCAAAACGCAAAAAGGAAATACTAAACTCCAATCCGATTACCGGTTATCGAAGACAGAGTCTTGATTACCTGGCCTTTCTTATTTTGAAAAGCGGGCAGCAAGCAGATTATATAACCATGCAAAAATGGCTCCGCCAATTAAACCGTCGACAAATCCCCAGACCAAACCTATAAGGCTTCCAAGAGGACTCATATTATAACCCCGGTATACAAGACCAATAATAGTTTTAACACCTGATGCTCCCTCAAACAGGATTACCCACCAGGTTAGCAGGAATAAACCTAATCCGCAAACAA
>CAZFQS010000008.1:0-159851 GCA_964521285.1 uncultured Bacteroidales bacterium
TCATCAACAAATCCCATGTCAAGCATCCGGTCAAATTCATCGAGTATCAATATGGGAAAATTCCTCAGATTAAGGACTTTTCTGTTTTCCAAATCCAACAATCGTCCGGGCGTTCCTACTATTATATGAACATTCCTTCGCAATTTATTCAGATCGCTGTTTATATTAATACCGCCAATGAAACAAGCGCTAAACAACCCAAGTCCTTGTGTCATACTTCTAAATTCCTGTTCTATCTGAACAGCCAGTTCACGTGTTGGAACCACAACAAGCGTTTTCATAGAATTTGCATCTCTAATCATGTTGTGAATTATTGGAATAAGAAACGCACCCGTTTTACCTGTTCCTGACTGTGCAATACCAAGGAGGTTATGTCCTTCTATAAGTTTTTCCAGTGTTTTATCCTGTATCTCTGTCGGATAAATATATCCTTTTTTATTTAATGCTGCTTTTAAATGATTGTTAATTGGCATCTGATTGAATGACCGGCTGGCAACATAATTGTTTTCCTTTAAATCGTAAGCCTCTTTTACAAGTAAATCAGGATCCAGTAATGAACTCTCCTTACTTTTTTTGTTTCTGAAGGAATGATTATATGATTTCCGTTTCCCGTTACCTGATGTAAACGAACGGCCATTATGTTTTCTTTTAGACATGTAGTGTGTGTGATTCATAATTAATTTTTAAGTTTAAAATTCATTTCCTATAATAAATACATAACAAAAGCATGCTTATAAAGCAATCTTTTGCTTCCGGGAGACTATTGCTTAATGCATTCAAATATTTAAAGGGAATTGCTTAGCTAAGTCTTTATTAATACTTAGCTAAATCTATATAATAGAAAGGAAAATTATGCTGGAAATTAACAAAAGTCCTGCCAAGTAAAGTTGCACAAAAATACAAAAATATTTCAGTTTGCAAGGCTCTGGATGTAAATTTAAGTGTATTATTTATACTTTTTTAATATTTTCAAGCCGGGCCTTGATATTATTGCTCCTATTCGAGACAATTTCCTTTTTTGTCCGCCGCACAAAATAGACTTGAGCATACTGTAAAAAATAATAAGAGATATATAAATCTTTTGGTATGTATTGCTCGTATGATTAGTTAACTTTATATATTTATTAAATATCTAAGTCATCAAGAATTTGTTTTGGGACTTCAACAAGTTATTAATGATCTGATATTAATATCTAATTGTTAGCTTAAGCTAAGATATAATGATAAAAACAGGCATTTTTTTCATACTGTGGTATTTCAGCGCAATTGTTTTCTGTCAGACCGGCAAATTGGATAACAGGGAATCAGATTCATTCGATCTGTCATCAGCAACAACTATTGAAGCCAGATTATCTGATAATAAAGAAGTTATTCAGACTACTAAAAATTTATCTGCAACTGCTTTAAGCTTCACATCCTCAAACTTACCTATATTTGTTATAAATACAAATAATAACCAGGAAATACCCGATGAGCCTAAAATTACGGCCAATCTTGGGATTATCTATAATGGCCCCGGCCAGAGAAACCAGTTATCAGACGCACCTAATCATTATAACGGCTATATAGGAATTGAACTCAGGGGAAACTCTACCCAGTATTACCCAAAAAAACCTTATGGATTTGAAACCAGGAATGCACAGGGTGAAAATTTAAATGTATCTCTCCTGGGAATGCCTGAAGAAAATGACTGGGTGCTAAGAGCCAGTTATTTCGACCATACTTTTATAAGGAACCCTCTGGCCGGTCATATGTCCAGGTTAACAGGAAGATGGGCAAGCAGGTGCCGGCTGGTTGAGTTAGTGCTGAACGGTGAATATCAGGGGATATATATCTTCATGGAAAAACTTAAAAGGGACAGGAACAGACTCGATATCGCAAGACTCGATGAAAATGAAATTACAGAACCTGATATTTCGGGAGGGTATATTTATGAAGTTACCGGTTTTGAGGACAACCTGGGCGAATCGCGCTATTTAAAATATCCGAAATTCAATGAAGCAGCACCCCAACAAATTGCATATATAAAACAATACGATGACAATTTCAGGAATGTTATGAAGTCAGATTACTATATGGATGAAACACTTGGATATAATGCATGGATTGATATTGAATCATTTGTCGATGAACTGATAGTACAGGAAGCAATAAGAAATAGCGATGCATATGGCTGGAGTGGATATTTTCATAAAGACAGAAACGGGAAGATATGTGCCGGTCCGGTTTGGGATTTTGACCAGTCTGCCGGAAATTCTTCATATCCTGATGATGGAGTTATTGACGGCTGGATGTTCAATCATGAGCATACATCGAATACTCCGTTTTTCTGGTCAAAATTATGGGAAGATCCGGTTTTTAAATACAAGGTTAGACAAAAGTGGGAAAAGCTCAGAGAAGGGGCTTTTAGAACATATAAACTGATAGCCTATATTGATTCAATAGCAATTTTATTATCTGAGGCACAGCAAAGGGAATTTGAAAAATGGCCGGTATTGGGAGAAAATATATGGAGGGAAACAACCGGATTTGATCAAAGGGATACTTATGAGAAAGAAGTGGTCTACCTTAAATATTTTCTGATACAAAGGTGGACCTGGATGGACACGCAACTGGCACAAATACCAAATCCCAATCCTGTTGCAATAAACGTGACACATATATTAGACGATATATTAGTATATCCGAATCCTGCAAAAGACTTCCTGATATTTGATATCAACAGCAAGAATACAGCCGTTGCATCTATTAATATATATAATCATCTTGGTATCCTGGTTCATAGTTCTGCATTATTTGATTTGAGCCAGGGAAATAACAGCCATATACTTAAATTAGATAGACTCAACCAGCCAGGTGTTTATTTTTATAAACTAATTATTAATAATGAATTAGGATGTACCGGGAGATTTATTAAAACGAATTAATTATACAGCAGATATTCAAACAAATACCCGGGTTACTTTAAAACATTCCTGTTTTCTGTTATTGAACAGGAAACAGGTATTTACCAGTTAAAAGCCCGACATAGCGGAAAATGTCTTGATGTGGCTGATACCACCGATGGAGCTAATGTCAGGCAATGGACATGTAATGGCAACGAAAGTCAGCAGTTTTTATTGACTCTTGCAGACTATACCCCTGTTATGTCCCTGGATTATAATCAGGAAATGATAAAAATCTATCCGAATCCGGCCAGCCCGGAAAATATCGTGATTGATGTTTCAGGTATTGTAAGGCCTTTGGAACTTACTATTGTTGACATAAATGGCAAGATTATTTATAGAAATGACATAATAAAAAACGGGATAGTAAAGCCGGATTTGAATATTATTGATGGAATTTATTTTGTAAGAGTTAAATGTAGCAATACTACTTATAGCAAAAAGTTTATTATACAATAAATATATTGCAAACTACATCACTGTCAGACCCGTTAAGCAGAGCTATACGTATTTTATATTTCTCACCGGACAATCAGCTTTTCAATATAATGTTTTTGTCTTGTGTTAACCTGTATCACATAAATTCCGGGAGAGAGCCTTAAATTTAAGCATTGCATGGGATAAGTTGCATTTCTTGTATTATATACCTCAGTCCCTTTATTGTCATATACAGATATGCTTATGTTGTCATAATGATTTAATCCTTCAAGGTTTAATATAGTATTTCCATCGTTACTGGGATTGGGATATAGTTGAATATACGGTTTTTCATATGGTATTTCCTCCAAATTTACAATTGTAACAGTGTCTATTTTTTTAAATCGCCAGAGTTGATTAAGTCCGCCCGAATATTCCCATTGTACAATATTACCACCCTGTGTAACTGAGAAACCATAAACATCAAAGCACCTGATATTATTACTTACTTTTGTAAGAATGCGGAAATACCCGTTATTGTTGTATAATATTCTAAACTGCTGCTTATCACCCAATTCGTTAGTCCCTAATATGATATCGTTACCATTATAGTCACTTCCATTATATACCTCTATAACCCGGCCGGTCTGGCTGCATAAAGAACTTAATTTATAATATCCGTTTTTCCAGTCAATTAATCTCCATAGCTGAGATGCCTGCCCGATATCTGCTCCTTGTTTGATTGAGACTCCTTCGTTATCTACACCATTTGGGACTTCCATTACCAAATTACTGTGAAGGTTACTGATCAGATAGGCAGCTCCTGAAATAAGCTTAGTATAGGAGTCGACGACTTCTTGATTTATTTTTTTACCCCAGATGCAAAGTCCGCCAGTATTCATGCCGGTGTACAGTATTGTTTTACAACTATTTTCCCAGTCCCACCCCCAGAAAACTATAACTTTGTCAATATACTGGCCATTGTTCCAGTTGAATATTAAAGTGTCATTATTAAATGTCCATGTATTTGCCGGGTTGTTGTTGAAAGTCCCGTCAGCATGAAGTTCAAGACTTTGTGATGTAGAGTGAGGATTAGTTGTAGAAGTCTTATAAATTAACGGCATATGCTCCCATTTGCCTGTAAGTGAATCGGCAGTGATTTCACACTGCGGGACTCCGGCATATCTTTCGGGAGAAACAATTGGCCATCCATCTATCCAGAAAATTTTTCTAACATGTAATACCATCTCAAAATCTTCAATACTTGGACGGCCCTGATTGAACATGTAGTATGTGCCATTATCGTTATATACCCCGCAGTGAGCCGTTCCCTGCCAGCCCGGATGATTATTGAAACGATAGGGTGCCTGTATCATGGGTATATTGCTGGTATAATCAGCCATATTAACCCCGTTAAAGTCATAGTAAGGTCCATTGGCATTTTTTGATCTTCCTACCCTCACATTATAAAGGACGCCCAGCGGATCATATGAAACAAAAAGATAATACCATCCGTTTCTATATGTAATTTCCGGACCTTCAAGCCCTCCGGTTCTTGCTGCTATCCTTACTCCTCTGTTCCCGGGTGTCTTTATGCCACCTGTTGCAGTATCCAGCTCCAGAATATATAAACCTGAATGCCATGAACCATATGCCATCCAGAGCCTCTGGTTAATACTGTCGTATACAACTGTTGGATCAATAGCATTTATTGTATCTCTGTAAGAAGTAGTAATCATTCCCTGGTCTTCCCAGGGCCCACTGGCAGAATCACTGGTTGCATATCCTATATAAGCAAAGTTTACTCCTTCAAGTCCTCCCGGAGCCGAATAATATAAATAAAATTTGTTTTTATACTTATATAAAAAAGGTGCCCAGATGCCATTATCAGTATAGTCAGGATTCCCGTTATTTTTAAAGAAATCAACAGCTGATTGAGGAATCCCATCAAAAGCAGTTCCCAGAAATTCCCAGTTAACCAAATCTTTAGACCTTCTTTTCAATGCCCCGGTATTATGTATGTTTCCCATTGAAGCATCTGTGCTGTACATATAAAACCATTCACCATCTTTATATACAGTCGGATCATGTGTATTATAATGTTTCCAGTTTGGTATATCTCTTTCAACATCACGATACAGATCATAATATTGCTGGCCACTTGGAAACAAATTAGTATCACAATTCTGCGACCAGGAATTCTTTAGTATCAATGAAAAGACAATAATTATCAATAACTTCTTCATACTTGCTAATTTTTCATTTTAATGTCTTCCGGACTGGCAACAGGCCAGTAAATAATATACCGTGCTTCATGAATATCGAAAAAGGGTTTAAGTTTAAGATTTTTATATTTTTCGGGATATAATAATTCCGGTATTTGAAAGGTCAGAGGTTTTCCTTCCACAGGTTTAATCCCGGAGGTAAAATCTTTTTTATCTGAAACAATAACAGGAGTTTCATCTAAAGGATAAAACGGTCCATTTGCCACATGTCCCATACGGCTGCTGTCAGCCCATATACCTTCCAGGTTACTGGAATCAATTATTGCTGCTAATACTATTGGTCCATGTATTATAGAAGCCCATGGCGAGTTATCCGGTAAATACTCAATTTGTGTTTGCATGGGAAGTGCAATCTTGACTATATCTCCTGTTTTCCATTTCCGATAAATGGAAATCCAGGAAGATGATTTATTTTTAAGTTTAAGTTTTTTACCGTTAACAGTAATTTTGAATTCCCCATTATTTACCCATAAGGGTTTACGGATTTTCATGGCAAATTTTTGCGGATGATCAATCTGTAATTCCAATTCTGAGCTTTCCTGGTAAGGGAACTTTGTATTTTGAGTTAGGATGATACCTTTTTCTTCCCAGTTAAGTACAGAGGCGATAAAGAGGTTGACATACAGGTCATTTTCACCGTGTGCATAAATCATTTCTCCATATTTCCCATGATTTTCCAGTCCGGAACCGACACAACACCAGAAACACTGCTGGGGCTGTGAATATACCCTGTAATGTCCGGGGCGCATCGGTGTAAAATACACAAAACCACCCCTGGTTGGGTGTTCTGAAGAGAGAATATGGTTATAAAGTGCTCTTTCGTAATATTCAATATATTTATTATCGGGATTTGACAGAAATAAAAGTTTTGTTAACCTTAACATGTTATATGTATTGCATGTTTCCGGACCCTGATTTGATTTTACCATTGAAGAAAAATCATCGGCAGGATGGAAATGCTCTCTGACACTATTACCTCCTATTGAAACCGTCCATTTACCTACAACGGTATTCCAGAAAAAGTCTGCTGCATCTGACCAGGCATTATTATTTGTAGCATCTGCATATCGCTTGAAACCAATTACTTTGGGTATCTGGGTATTTGCATGGAGTCCGGTTAATTCATTCCGTTTCTGAATCAACGGTTCTAGAATTAGCTTATGTGAAAACCTTTCTGCCAGCATGAGATATTTTTCATCACCTGATATTTCTGCCACATCGACAAATATTTCGTTCATGCCTCCGTGCTCACTTTTCAGTATTTCCTGCATTTGTTCATCGGATAAGTCTTTTGTAAGTTCCATGCACCAGTCGGACAGGTTTATAAGTATTTCCAGGGCTTTTTTATTACCGGTATTTTGATATACATCGCGCAGGCCGGCATATAATTTATGAATATTGTACAGGGGCACCCATTTCTCATTTAAAGAGAAATTACCGGCATTTATATTTCCGCTTGCAACCTCTTTCCACATCTCCTGTCCTCCCGGAATACCTCCTGTATAACCATTCCCGTTTTTCTCCTGGCATCTGGCAAGCCAGTTAATCATGTAATTAATTCGTCCCAGTAATTCTTCATTACCGGTTGATGCATACATAAAAGCC
Source organism: uncultured Bacteroidales bacterium (assembly GCA_964521285.1). Lineage (GTDB taxonomy): Bacteria > Bacteroidota > Bacteroidia > Bacteroidales > UBA10428. Next base: position 7,253 of record CAZFQS010000008.1, read on the forward strand.
AGTGATGAAAGGTAATGACCTCCAATATGCCCATCCAGCCCGGTATTTTCCCAATTCACATAGCGTTCTTCCAGCGGCTTAAAACCGGCATCAATAAGGTATGGGGCAAGTAGCCTGTCAGGATTAAGCTCCAGAATATACTTCAAATCGGTTTGTTGTGCCTGATAAAACGGACTTTCAAGCAATTTAACGTCTGATAGACCAAAACTTTGTAATTTTCCTATTTTTATTTCTTTACATGAGGAGAAAAACAATAAAATGAAAAAAGATATAAGGAAATTCTTCATGTTTATTTCATTATATTTCGTTTGATCAAAGCGAATTAAAACAAATATTTGTAGTATTTTATAATTATTAAAAAACCAGCTAAAAGGGAGTTGAAATTTTTCAACTCCCTCCTGCCTAACCTTAATAAACACTAACCTTGAAATCTACCTGTGCAAAACCAGTTTTCCGGTTTCACAGTTACTGCCTATTTGTAATTTATAGAAATATATTCCTGCGGGTTGATTATTAGCCATCCAGTTTATATTATAAACACCTTGTACCTGGGAATTGTTTACTAATGTTTCAAGTCTCTTCCCGACGATATTATATATTTCGAGTTTTACAACCTCCGGAGAGGACAACCGGTAACTTATGGTTGTCACATCACTAAAGGGATTTGGATAAATATCAATGCCAGAATTAACATTTTGCAAATGAACAGATGTCTGTTCGCCCTCGTCATTTGACAAAGCAGTTATTTCCTCTGTACTTAGTGCTCTGTTGTAAAGCCTGAAGTCGGCAATTTTTGCAGGATTTACATTATATTGTCCGGCTAAATCACCACCGCCATCATAACCGCATCGGCCAATCCAGTTATACATAGTGACACCAAGATCTTTTGGTAAATTAGAAAATGTGGCAGTATCCAATTGTACGGCATCTACATAATATCTGGCAAGATAATCTTCAAGTGTAAATGCGTAGTGAAACCAGACATCAGTTGGCCCACTGCTATTCAGGTTAATGTTATTACCTGCTTCCCCTTGCCAGTCAGTTAGAGTGATAGTAGTTTTTTGATGAACACAGTCAAAAAACATATGACCAAGCTCTTCATTCTCCTGGTCAAATGAGTTTGAAAATTCCCAGGTAAAGTCACTTACATAATCTGCAGGTACCCACATAAAGAAAGCAATGGTAAAATCTTCCAATGCGGCAATTATGGTGCCTGCACCCGGTCCTATTTCCATATAGGGACGTGCAGTAACACCTGGATCTACTCTTATCAGGTCCAGATAATTATGACCATCTCCGGAACCAATGGTAGCCCCATTTATTAAAGTACCATGATTTTCTCCAACCTGATCCATGATTATTGGTCCTAATGCTTCTTTAAAACTGTAGTGCAATTGCAATCCATCTGATAACGATTGTGCAATTGCTGATGTTGCAATAATAATTGCTGCAAGAAAAAGCAATGCTTTTTTGCTTGTCATTTTTAAATGGTAAATCATTTTTTTCATTGTTTTTAATTTAAGCAATAATTTAAATTTTGAATTGATGAATAAATGCATGCATAGACTTTTTGTATTTACATTTCTTTATTATAAAAGTTATGAGTTAGTTATTATTAACAGGTTTCAATTTTCACAAAAAGCGAATTAAAATTAAATAAACGTGAATAATTTAGAGTGGATTAATGTGTATCAAGGGTGGACAAATGTCAGAATTAATCATAATGAAACCTACAGCTTAAGATAATAATTTCATTGTCATTAACTTTATAAACCAGTCTATGCTCCTGGTTAATTTTTCTTGACCAGCATCCCTGGTATTTATACTTTAGAGGTTCGGGTTTACCAATTCCCTCAAAGGGATTTCTTGTTACTTCTTTTATAAGCTGATTAATCCTGTTAAATAGCTTTTTATCCGTATTATGCCAGTACAGATAATCTTCCCATGATTCATCTACAAAAGAAAGCTTTCTCATTCTTCAATTAAATCTTTTTGAAGAGTATCACCTTTAATTGCTTTGTTTAAGGCTGATTCCAATCTCTCAACATTTTTCCCGGATGATAAAAGGTAATTTGTTTCAATGTATGAATTATACTCATCCAACGAAATTACAACAGCTGATTTCCTTTCACCCCGGTTAATAATAACTGTTTCATGATCTTCTGTGACAGAATCAAGATATTTTTTCAAGCCCTTTCTGAAATCTGATAAATTAGTTGCCTGCATAATGTAATATTTATTGTATTAAATTACGTACAAATATACGTACATAAAATTAAATGTCCAATTTTTTATCATAATATTTTTCATCCCGCCGACAATTATCCTCAACCTTGCACTGTAAAATCATATTTACAGCATTACCGGGAATTTGTTAATTTTATACTGCAAATTAAAAACCGTTATAAAATGAGAATTGTTGTAGCACTTGGCGGGAATGCCCTGCTTAAACGAGGTCAGCCCATGACAGCTGAAAATCATCGGGCAAATATTCGTATCGCTGCTGAAGCCCTGGCGCCAATAGCCAGAAAACACCAGCTTGTCATATCACATGGAAACGGACCTCAGGTGGGATTACTCGCACTTCAGGCATCCAGTTACAACGAAACAGAAGTCTACCCCCTTGATGTACTTGGAGCACAGACAGAAGGTATGATTGGTTACCTGATAGAACAGGAATTAGGCAATATATTACCTTTTGAGCAGCCCTTTGCCAGCATTTTAACCATGGTTGAAGTGGATGTTAACGATCCGGCTTTTAAGAATCCGACTAAACCTATTGGTCCTGTTTTTGAAGAGAAGGAAGCAAAAAAACTGATTAAAGAAAAAAAATGGGTTATGAAAAAAGAAGGTGATAAATGGAGAAGATTTGTCCCCTCTCCAATTCCTCAGAGAATATTTGAAATGCGTCCTATAAAATGGTTGCTGGACAAAGGCACAATAGTAATTTGCACAGGTGGCGGTGGAATACCTACTGTATATGATGATGAAAGGAAGTTGACGGGTGCCGATGTTGTTATTGATAAAGATTATGCCGGGGCCCTTTTGGCCAAAGAGCTCGAAGCAGATTTGTACGTAATGGCAACAGATGTCGATGCTGTTTACACCGGTTGGGGGACACCAGAAGCCAGGGCATTAAAAAATGTCAGTTATGAAGATATGAAGAACGAAGATTTTGATTCCGGTTCCATGGGCCCGAAAGTTATATCTGCCTGCTGGTTTGCTGAAAAGACAGGTAAAAAGGCGGCCATTGGCTCTTTAACAGATCTCGAAAAAATAGTTGAAGGAGAAAAGGGAACAATAATATCTCCCGGACCGCAAAAAGCCCGTGAAGTATTTGGAAGGTTAGTATGATAAAGTTTGTTCTATTGTTCTATTGCTCTGTTGTTTTATTGCTGTATTGCTGAGTTTTATTATTGTAAATTGTTCTGACAGCTGAATCCTAAATCCTTAAAGCTTAATCTTTGATGATTATCTTATAATAACAGACTTTCTGATTGTTATATATTTTTAAAATATACAGCCCTTTTTCAAATGCATGTATGTTTATTGTATTAATATTACCGGGAGATGAAAATATAATGCAGCCATTTAAGTCTATAAGTTCCAGGCGTGAAAAGCTGTCTCCTTCAACGCGTAAACTTTCTGAGCAGGGATTAGGGAATACCAGATATCCGGCCTTTTCATTATCTGAAGTTTCAAAAGCAGACAAGGGATCGCCTTCAAAACTAAGAACATCAGGGTGATTATATACATCCCGCAGATGCTGGCCTGTATTTTGTTGTGTAACCAGATTGGACCACGACATAAAGTATAGCCATGGCGCATCTGTAGTAAGACAGTCTTCAGGATCCGGTATAGGACCATTTTCTGTCATTGCAATTAATTTTTCTCCATTAACGAGGTTATATAAATTATCAAATGCACTTTTTTGAATGCCGTAATTATAAGTCCCGGGATATGAATCATAGCCTGCAATATCCACACTGTCGTTCCCCGGATACCAGTCAGATTCAGGTGTTGACCAGATCCAAATCAGATTATGCAGCTCATGATAGTTTATTAACCTGTCAAATAGCATTGAATAGAGCTTTTTACAGGCCACCGGTCCCTTTGCCCCCCACCAGAACCAGCCGCCCCCCGCCTCATGCAGCGGACGCCATAATACCGGCACTCCGGCTGCCTGCAGCCTTTTTAACTGATAACCTATTGTATCAATGTCTCTTATTATGTCGCTATATTCCTGTGTCCCTGGTGTAACTCCCTGCGTAACATCAAAAGTTGTAAGGTCAGTATAAAATGTATTTGTACCTGCCTCACCCCCGCTCGGAGAATGCCAGTGCCAGTGAAAATTAACAATTCCTTCGTGGTCAGTGTTGTTATACCAGTTTATGGCCTCCTGTACTGAACCATCGTCTACCACACCAAATTTGTGATCATTTATATTATTATCCCATGCATAGGCATAACCTTCGGTATAAGATTGAAAATCCCATGATCTGAGCATCGGTTTTCTGCCTGTGTTAGTATTTATCAGATTATAATAACTATCTGTTTGTCCTGATATAATCTTTTCCACGAACTGTGATACCAGAAAATCATAAAGTGATTTGGTGACTGAATCAGCATCTGCATCAACTAAATCAGGAGTTATGTTATAAGTGTTTTTTAAAGTTGTGTAAACAGTGAACTTGTCTACTTCCATCCATCCCCAGTTTTTTAACAGGGTAATGGTGTTTGTACCCTCATTGAAAATATAACTTCCTGCATCTATATCCGTAAATGTACCGGTTGCAGGAAATACCACAGGGGAAGAATAGCCATCATTGACATATATATCCTGTGTCTTGCCCCCGTAAGGGCCATTGTAACAAACGATAATCTTATATAAACCTTTTTCAGGTACGCTAACTGTTACAGTAACTTTGTCACCGTCATTATCAAATCCTGTTACATAACCGGTTCCTGAATAGCCAGGTCTTGTTGCTTCAATGTATACTCCCGTAAGTATCCCGTTTTCTGCTTCAGCTGAATCTACAGGTACAACTGACTGGCCAAAAGAAAGCTGTGCATAACAAAAAAGTGAGATTATTAATCCGGCTAACCATTGTCCGGAATGAATATACTTTTCAGGTTCTGTATCAGGTGTATTTATATGTCTATAAAGTGTGGTTATCCTCATAATTAATGTTTTTTAAATATAATAATAACCAGGCTAATTCTCTTCAGGTTTGATGTTAAAAATGAATTATGATAAAAAAACATTTTTCTTATTTTTAACCTGTCATAGAATATTGCAAGACATTTTAGTATTGATCTAGAAGTAATATGTATGGTAAAAAACCGGCCTTTTGGCTTTCAGCGACTCTTAAATTTTATTGAAAAAGCAGGTGATGCTCTACCCCATCCTGCGACATTGTTTCTGCCTGACACTACCTGATTGTAAAATAAGGAAAGTCTATTCCAAGCAGGAATCTCATTAAGATACAGTATCTTTTAATAAGGGAAGTAATAAGAAAATGATTACGTACATGCTCAACAGCATGATATCCCATTCTTTCCCTTTCGTCTTTATTAGTCAGCAGGAACTTTATATATGTTGCAATATGATCAACATTGTATGGTTCAACAAGGAAGCCGGTTTTATTATTTATTACCTGCAGGGGAATTCCTCCTATATTACTTCCAATTACCGGTGTTCCCTGCCATAACGCTTCAGAAATAACCAGGCCGAATCCTTCCTTGGTAGAAACATGGACAAACACTTTGGCAATTTTCATTAATGAGCCAATACTCTCATCATTATTACTGATATTAAGTAAAAGATGGATATCAGGATCCCCGTCAGCAATCTTTGTTATTCTGGAATAAACTTCACTTCCCTCAGGATCATCACTTGCTGAATTACCAACAATTATCAATAAAGGTTTTATCTTTTGAATTTTTTTGAAGCTTTTTAGTTTAATAAATGATTTAATAATTGTTTCCTGGTTTTTATGCACATCATAGCGTGAAACTGCAAGTATAATAGGCCGTCTTGGATCAATATTATGTGTATTGAACAGATCGCTAAGCGTATCCAGTGCCTCTTTTTCAGTACGCTGTTTGTTTTTAACAGACAAAGGATCAATAGCCGGAGCCATTCTGTAAACAGGCTTCTTAATACCTTCCTTTACAAAGTTGTCATGTGAGAAAACAACCCCATCATAGTTATTAATATAAGGCAATAAAAAATTCCAGATTAATTCATTGGTTTCAGAAGTATCAATATGGCATCTCCATATCATTTTTCCCTCGTAATGTCCATGAACTATTGAAGCACAGGGTTGCGGATCATGAACGACATTCATATCCGCTATTATTCTTTTGTTTTTAAAGTTTTTTTTGTTTGTATTTATATATAAATCAAGCAAGTCCTCCAGTGTAAATTTCTGATCCAATCCCTGAATTATATTATGAAACCGTTTTGTTACCATATAAAAATTTTCAGAACCTTCTATACAATACCACAAACAGTTTATACCAAGTCCGTTTGCCAGAGGAACAATGCTCTTAAGCATTTCTGCAACCCCACCTCCTTCAAAAGTTGAATTAACATTTGTCCATGTTTTATTAACCAGTAAATCGGCAAGCTTTCTGATTGATTCGACTTTGTCTTTGCCAATTATTTCTGAATAAATTTCCAGATCTACAGGTTCTAAAGGAGCATATTTTTTTTTGTATTTAGGGCTTAAATTATTATACACAATATTTATTCTTTTATAAATTTTTTATTATTCGCTAAGATAAAATTAATCAAATAATTGTTACAAAATTTATTGAATCAGTACATTTCTGTAGAAATACCATTGTCCGCTACAGGACCCTTTATTATCCACATCCCTGTGAATATAAAACAAAAAGCAAATGTTTATAATATTTATTGCAGTTCGCAAAACTAAATGTTAACTTTAATATATAACCATCCAAATTAAAACTTGATATTATGAGAAAAGTAATATTTATAATAATAGTCGTTATATTCTTTATTGGCTGCACAAAAGATGAAGAAGGTAATATTGTATGGCCAACCATGAATGCACTTATAGACAATGAAGAATGGAATACAGCAACAAGAGTAACAATCCTTGAAGAGGGTAAATTTATTATTACCGGTACTTCGCTGGATGGCAAATCACTGAGTATAACAATATTTGGAACTTCAGAAGGAAAATATGAATTGAACCTGACTTCAACCCAGGTGGCAGCTGTTTATAAAGAATCAATAAATATGACAACCGAAGATGCTTTTATTTCCGTAACCGGTGAAGTCGACCTGACAGAGGTAAACAATTCAAAAAAGTCAATATCAGGTACTTTTAGTTTTATCGTGGTACGAAATCTGACAAATACTATAAATATCACTGAAGGAGAGTTTACTAATGTAATTTATACTGTAACTGGTCAATAAATTACCAATAGTAAAATATATAAGTGCTATATTTATTCTTTGATTGACATTGCAAATTATCGAAGTATGAGAGTCTCCGGATTGGTATTAGCATTTCTTTTTCTGCCATTTGTTTCTCAATCTCAGATTGTTATTAACGAAATAATGGCTGCCAATGCAACAACACTTATTGAAACAGATTATTACAATTTTCCCGACTGGATTGAGATATATAACAGCGGAACCACAAGTGTTAATTTATCAGATTATTATTTATCTGACGACATAGATGATTTAAATCAATGGCGTTTCCCTTCAGCTACCCTTAATCCAAATCAGTATTACATTGTATACTGTGATAAAAAGAGTACAGGCAGACATACCAATTTTGGATTGCGCACTGAAGGGGAAACAATTTATTTAAGCGACCTGTCAGGTAATATTGTTGATCTCGTAAAGTATGACAGTCAATTTCCTGATATTTCCTGCGGCCGAAATCCCTATGCTTTAAACCAGTGGCTTAATTGCGCAACTCCAACTCCCGGGGCAATTAATTCAGTGACCGCAGCAAGAGAACAGTCTCCCAGGGCCGGTTACTCTATCCCGGCAGGAAGATTGAGTTCATCAGCTTCTCTTTCCCTTTCAGGTAATGGTGTCAGATATACGACCAATGGTGCTGAACCTGAATCTACTTCTCCGGCATACTCTCAACCTGTAAGTATAAACAAGACAATGGTAGTAAAGACTAAAACTTTTCAGGATGGTTATCTGCCTGGTGAGTCTTATGCCAATACATACTTTTTGAATGAACACACTTTTACCCTGCCAGTTGTTGCTATTTCTTTTACCCCTGATTATTTCTATGATAATACTATTGGTATTCATGTGAGGGGAACCAATGGAACTGAAGGAAACTGCGGTAGTGTGGCCAATTGGAACCAGGACTGGGAGCGCGCGGCATATTTTGAATACTTTGACGAAAACGGTGTAAAACAAATTTCCCAGCCCATTGGTGTTAAGCTGGCAGGAGGTTGCACCCGAGGGAGGGATCAGAAGTCATTATCACTTTATGCACGAAGCAAATACGGAAATAATGATTTCGACTATCCATTTTTTAAACAAAAACCGGAAATTACCAGGTATAAATCTTTATTATTAAGGAATTCAGGTAATGACCAGGATCAGACCCTGTTGAGGGATGCTTTTTTACAGGCACTGGTTAATAAATCGATGGACATTGATTACCAGTCCTATCAACCTGCAATAGTATATTTTAATGATGAATACCGCGGTATAATGAACCTCAGGGAAAAGACAGATGAAGATTATTTCTTTTCAAATTATGCAATTGGCAGCGATGAAGTTGATTTTCTGGAAGGAATCCTGTTTTGCAATTCTGATAATTGTTATACTGCAGTCCGCGGTTCTCTTAGTGACTATGAAGATATAATTTCTTTTATTTCATCAAACAACCTTTCCGATAATGTGAATTATAACTTTATTGTATCTCATTGTGATTTGCAGGAGTATATCAACTACCTGACTTTACATATATATATTGCAGACATGGACTGGCCGGGCAATAACCTTAAATTCTGGAAAAAATCGGTCAACGGGAAATGGCGGTGGATAGTATTTGACCTGGACTACGGTTTTGGTTTCAGGCTTGATGAGAATGGTTATACACACGAAACCTTCCATTTTGCGACAGCAACCGATGGTCCGGACCACCCCAATCCTCCCTGGTCGACTTTGCTTTTCAGAAAGCTCCTGGAAAATGATAGCTTTAAAAAACAGTTTCTAAGCACATTCATTACACACATGAATTCGTCATTCCTCCCCGAATGGTGTAATTATGTCCTCGATAGCCTTTCAGCCATAATTGACTATGAGATCACATTTAACCAAATCAAGTATGGCCGTACAAAAAGCCAGTGGCTGCAATATTTAAATACTTTTAAACAATATGCTGTAAACAGGAGCAGCTTTATGCCTGGATATGTGAAATCCTTTTTCAATCTGTCATCAAATTACGCGGATATCTATATTTCAAATCCTGACATCTTGAAAGGTAAAGTGAACATAAACAATGCAATAGTGCAAATGTACCCTTTTAACATGTCAACTTACAAGGAATTGCCATTATCATTAAAAGCTATACCGGAGAAAGGTTACAGGTTTGTTCAGTGGAACTATGCTGGAGAGACTTCCCTATACAGTGACGAAATCGAAATACATAGCGACACCAGTTTTGATATTTCCCTTGAACCGGTTTTTAAGCCAATTGAGAATATAGAAGGAATTTATCTGAATGAAATAGCCTCTGTCACATCATTATTCCGGGATGAATACGACGAAAAATCCGGTTTTGCTGAGTTATATAATAATACTGGCGAAGATATTGCACTGTTCAGTTTCTTTTTATCTGACGATAAAAACAATCTGATGCGCTATGCCATACCTGATTCCACTGTAATACCTGCTAATTGTTTCATAACTTTTTATCTGGACGGAGAAGCCAAACAGGGTATAATGCATACTTCATTTAAGGCCGATACTGACGGAGAATCAATGTTTTTGTCACAGAAAGTCGGGGAGATAATTCATACACTCGACTCGATATCCTTTTCAGCACTGGTTACTGATCGTTCTTTTGGCAAATATGTTGACGGTACAGGTGAATGGCAGTATATGGCAAATATTACACCTGGTCAGCCAAATGATCCGGAAATATTTATATTAAGCAGAGAAATCCACGAGATATCAATTGATATAAAAGTATATCCAAATCCGTCAGATGGAAATATTTATGTATCCATCGAAGGAAATGATATGTATTCGCAGACATATTTAATGGAAATTATTGATATTAGCGGGAAGGTTGTTTATCCGAAAGTCTGGTTAAATAGCAACAGTAATTATATCAACCTGGAGAATTTGAACAGTGGTTTTTATTTCGTCAGAATATACAAAGGCATAAAATTATTAAATACAAGGAAACTCATAATTAATAAAATTCGCTGAGCAAATTAATTGAATCAATTTAGCCTAAACCGTTCCCGATATTTTTACGTATGAAAAAATGTAGATGAATTTTTTTACAGGTTTTATCCTAGATAGCTTGATTCTATTCATTTAACACTGCTGATTGTTTATTTATCAAAAATACTATAGTCTTATTAATATTAAGTGCTATTTTTATGCTATGAATGACATTGCAAATTAGCGAAGTATGAGAGTTTCCGGATTATTATTAGCATTTTTTTTACTGCCATTTATTTCCAAATCTCAGATTGTTATCAACGAAATAATGGCTGCCAATGCAACGACACTATTTGAAACAGATTATTACAATTTTCCCGACTGGATTGAGATATATAACAGAGGAACTTCCGGTATTAATCTGCGAGACTACTATTTATCCGACGATATTGAAGAATTGCAAAAGTATAATTTTCCTGTTACTTCCCTTGCAGCCGGACAATATTTCATGGTATACTGTGATAAGAATGCAACAGGCAGACATACAATCTTTGGCTTGGACGTGGATGGTGAATCAATATATCTCAGTAACAAGTCAGGAAACATAATTGATTATGTTAAATATCCTTTACTGTTTCCTGATATATCATATGGAAGAAATCCTTCTGACATAAATCAATGGCTTTATTGTGCAACACCTACTCCCGGAGAGGCAAATTTAACTACAAGCGCTACAAAGCGAGGAGCTAAAGCAGGCTACTCCATACAAGAAGGAAGACTGAGCTCGCCGGGTTCTCTTTCCCTTTCAGGCAGTAATATCAGATATACAACAAATGGTGCCGAGCCTGAATTAACTTCCACTGCATACTCACAGCCAATAAGTATTAACAGCACAATGACAGTGAAATCAAAAACTTTTCAAAATAATTACCTGCCCGGAGAGACTCATGCAAATACCTATTTTCTTAATGAACATAATTTCACATTACCAGTCGTATCTGTTTCTTATACACCTGATTATTTCTACAATAATACCATTGGCATATATGTAGTGGGGACAAATGGGATTGAAGGAAACTGTTACGGTAGAGCCAACTGGAACCAGGACTGGGAACGTGCTGCCTATCTTGAGTACTTTGATGAAAATGGAGTAAAGCAACTATCCCAACCTGTTGGTGTGAAGGTAGCAGGCGGTTGCAGCAGGTCTTTTTCAAATCAGAAATCTCTGGCTATATATGCCCGCAATAAATACGGTAATGACGAATTTGATTATTTCTTTTTTAAGGAAAAACCGGAAATTGGAATATACAATTCTATTTTCCTTAGAAATTCAGGAAATGACGTTAATCAGACACAATTAAGGGATGCTTTTCTTCAGGCACTTGTTAATAAATCCATAGACCTGGATTATCAGGCCTATCGGCCTGTTATTGCTTATTTTAACGGTGCTTACTGGGGCATAATGAATATAAGGGAAAAGATAGATGAAGATTATTTCTTTAGTAATTATGCAATGTCAGACGATAGTATTGATTTTCTGGAAGGAATCCTTAGAAGTGGTTTTGATGACAGTTATGTAGCTATTCGCGGATCTGCAACAGAGTTTAATGATATCATTTCTTTTATATCATCAAATAGCCTTGCAAATGATGCCAACTATGAATATGTGGTTTCCAAACTTGACCTTCAGGAATATTTAAATTATATGGCTGTTCAGATATATATTGCCAACACAGACTGGCCGGGCAATAATCTTAAGTTCTGGAAAAAGTCAAATAACGGTAAATGGCGCTGGATATTGTTTGACACGGATTTTGGTTTTGGAGCAGAATCTTACACTCATGCAACTATAGAATTTGCAACTGAAACAAATGGCCCGGACTGGCCTAATCCTCCCTGGTCGACTTTGCTGTTCAGGAAATTATTGGAGAATGAAGGTTTTCAAAAAGATTTCCAAAGGACCATAATTACCCTCAGAAACACTACTTTTCATCCTGATTGGTGCAGCTATGTAATAGATAGTCTGTCAGCTATAATTGACTATGAAATTAGTTATCATAAGCAAAAATGGGGAGGGACTAAAAATAACTGGTACAACAGTCTTAACCGGCTGATAGAATACGCTGAAGACAGGTACAATTTTATTCCCGGATATGTTAATTCTTATTTTGGCTCGGGCGGGGATCAGGTAGTTATTTCTATTTCAAATCCTGATAAATTAAAAGGTGATGTCGCGGTTAATGAGTCTGTAATTAAATATTATCCGCTTAATCTTGCCACTTCCAGGGATTTGAGGCTTTCTATCGAAGCCCTTCCTGCAAAAGGTTTTATTTTCAGTCACTGGAATTATGCTGATCAGGCACTCATCAAATACATAATAGAGATGGGAAGTGAGTGGAGTTATCTTGATGAGGCAGGTGATTACCCTGCAAACTGGATAGACCTTTCATATGATGATTCTTCGTGGGACAAAGGTTTTGCACAGCTGGGCTATGGTGACGGCGATGAAACAACTGTTATTTCTTACGGAGGTGATGCTGGTAATAAGATTCCATGTGCATTGTTCAGAAAGAAATTTACGGTCGGGGATACAGCAGGTATGGCAGATATAGAACTGGGACTGAATGCTGATGACGGTGCAATTGTATACCTGAACGGACAGGAAATTTTCAGAAATAATATGCCGGCAGGTACTGTCGTTTTTGATTCTTATGCCTCAGAGCCTGTTCCCAATGAAAATTCGTTCGTATATACTGAAGTCGACAGGGAACTATTCAATATCGGTGAAAATATAATTGCCTGCGAGGTACATCAGGCAAATGCTTCCAGCAGTGATGTAAGTTTTGATATATCAATTGGCTACAAGTATGAGGTAGATTCCTTAGCTGGTATATATAGCCAGGAAGCACTCATAAAAAGCGACACCAGTTTTAATATTTCCCTTGAACCGGTTTTTGAGCCAATTGACAACATAGAAGGAATTTATCTGAATGAAATAGCCTCTGTCACATCATTATTCAAGGATGAGTATGATGAAAAATCCGGTTTTGCTGAGTTATATAATAATACTGGCGAAGATATTACACTGTTCAGCTTCTTTTTGTCTGACGATAAAAACAATCTAATGCGCTATGCCATACCTGATTCCACTGTAATACCTGCTTACGGTTTCATAACTTTTTACCTGGACGGAGAGGCCAGGCAGGGTATAATGCATACTTCATTTAAGGCTGATACTGATGGAGAATCAATGTTTTTGTCACAGAAAGTCGGGGAGACAATTCATGTTCTCGACTCAGTAAGCTTTGCATTCCTGGTGACTGATCATTCTTTCGGGAAATATGTTGATGGTACAGGTGAATGGCTTCATATGGAGAATATTACACCGGGTCAGCCTAATGATCCGGAGGCGCTTGGATTAAACCGGACAGTCAAAGAAAGCACACCTGATATAATAATCTATCCAAACCCGTCAGATGGAAATTTATTAATTTCCATAGATGAAAATGATATAAATTCACAAATATATTCAATCGATGTGGTTGACATCAGTGGCAGGGTTGTATATCCGCAAGTCTGGTTGAACAGCAATATCAGTCATCTTAACCTGGAACATTTGAACAGCGGATTATATTTCGCAAGGATATACAAGGGTAAACATCTGGTTGATGTCCGCAAGTTGATTATAGTCGAATAAAACAGATTGGAAATACAGGAATCTTTTCAGGATTATGTGTGAACTTTTAATGTTTCGTTAAATTCCGTAACAATACTGCCCAGTCCGATTGAGGATCAGCAGGCGGTTTTCCAATGAACTGATTTTGGCCTCCTTTAACCTCTGTAACCGAACCTTTCATGAGTTCACCCCCATTTCGGGGATTATACCACAGCAGCTCAAATAATCCGTTATCTTGAGTAAGATCTATTTTAGTATCCTTTACGTAAGGCAAATAAATAGCATAGATCTTTCCGGGTTTGGCAAGGCAGTAATCAGCAGGATTATCAGTAAGTTCATCTGCCGGTTCCATTTCCGCAAAGGGCAGGTAGTTTTGAAAGAATTCGAGAGCAAAGCGGGTGTAATCCCACATCTGTTCACGTGAGCGCCAGTCTTCACATCCCAGATCATTATTGTGGTTTTTATATCCAAAATACCATTCCACGCCTCCTCCTCCGGCCATCAGACTTGCCCAGAGCACGTATTTCCGGACAGTGTCCTGGTTATTTATTTGCCTGTCATCGGGATCTACGCCGCGCCAGGCCGGACCTATTTCATCGATGTTTACCACCCATGATTTTCCGGCTTTTTGTGATTTTTTTATCCAGCTAAGGCATTCATTATGAGCATCTAATGGATTCCCAATCTGAATCGAGGGTCCGTCCAGAAATTCAAATCCCAGGAGGTTATTAAGAATTTCATACCTGTATACGGGATTCGAATGGGTATGGATAACAACAAAGCTTTTGTAGGGATCATGTTCTTTCATATATTTAATCATCTCCTTTTGCTGGTGGGTGGTCTGTGCCCGGGGAGTAAAGCCAGCATACCCGTTTTCTTCCCCCATGTTCCAGGTTATTGCCAGGTGATGCCCGAAGCGGGCAATGAGCTCCCTGTAATAAAGCCTGCGTTCCAGGTTTGTATTACCGCTGTCGAGCAAAAGTTCATTCTCAGTTTCCTGGGTAACGACATGAAGCATTATTCCGAGCTTGTCCATATGCGAAAATACCTTTTCCCACTGGTCCAGTTTACTGCAATCGAATCGTAAACGTTCTTCATAATCTGTATATGGCCATACATCCTCACCATCTCCACCTATATTCATTGTAAGAAAATAAACTGAATTCATTCCTCTGGATGCAAGGTAATTTAGTGCACCTGTTATAGCTTTTCCCTTTCCGTCCTTCCATTCAGGGTCACCGGTATTCCAGTCATTATAATGTTTCTTATACTGGTGCAGAGAGGTGTTTGGTGCTGCTTCCCCCATTCTATGTTCGCTATCGCCTTTATAGAAGGTACCGTCAAAATCTTCATATGCCAGAAAATTCTCAGGTGAGTCTGCTCCTCCTTTCAGAAAATATTGTCCTGTTTCTGCAAACTGTAAGTACCTGTGGCCTGTATATCTGAGTCTCCCTTTGCCGCGAAAATCATTTCCCGCTTTGTTGGGCGAACCAACTTTAAAGGTCCCTTTAGAACCGTCAAAAAAAACCGGATTGCCCTCGTCAGGCGCATCACTTATCGCTATATTTTTATCCTGCCTGAATGATGCCTCATAAGCCCATGTTCCTTCATGATCAGGAGTAAACCTTACTTGCCATTTATTACCACTGTCTGCACTTGTTTCACCAGCATTTCCATCTGCTGCATAAAATCCGGGCACTTTATATTGAGCACTGTCATGAGCAAAAGTTATCATTAAACGATAATCCAGGAAAGGATTCGGCTCAGCATTTTCGCCTGTAAAAGGTCCGTTAAATGTAAGTGTTACTGTGTGCCATTTCTTTAATTCGCCGTCTATAACAACACCTGATTTGGTACAAGACAGTAATATGAAAGCAAAAAATACTATTATGAGTAAAAGGAGGTTCCTTGTTTTCATTTCCTTAAGTATTTTTAGTTTGTTTCAAATAAAATTAATACTTTTTCAAAAAAGCTTTATTTTTAACTAAAAAACAATTATGATGAAATCCAATTCAATTCTGTTATCAATAAGTATGGCAGTCATTATGATTCTCCCTGCGCTTTCTCTAGTGAAAGGTGCAGGTGAGGATACTGTTGCTATACATAGCATTGGACATGGCTCTGTTATGTTTGAATGGAATAACATGGTAATTCATGTTGATCCATACTCTTCAGTAGCTGATTACTCGCAGTTGCCTGATGCAGACCTTATATTTGTCACACACGGACATGGTGATCATTATGATTTAAGTGCTATTGGGAATATTAAAAAGGACAGTACTATAATGGTTTGTAACCAGGAAGTTAAAGATTTAAATACTTATACAGACACAACTGTTGTAATGAACAATGGTGACAGCATTGAAATAAAAGGAATACCTGTTAAAGCTGTTCCTGCATATAATTTTGATAAGGCCTATCATCCTAAAGGTGTTGGTAATGGCTATATATTTACTTTTGGTGAGAAGAATATATATGTCGCAGGGGATACAGAAAATATTCCTGAGATGGACAACCTGGGAAGAATAGATATTGCCTTTCTTCCGATGAACCTCCCCTATACCATGACTCCCGAACAAGCTGCTGATGCCGCAATAAGAATCAATCCGGATATATTATATATTTATCATTTCAGCAATTCAGATACAGCACATTTAAGAAGCTTACTTAGCGATCATGAGAATATTGAAGTAAGAATAGGTAAATCAGTTTACTACGAAAAAACCATCCGTGATCCTGATGAGCCCAGTGGATTAAAAAAAAATGAATTTAATAAAGTAGTTGTTTTTCCGAATCCCGTGAAAGACTTTTTAACAATAATGAAGCAGCAGTCATATTTACAGTTATCAGTATTTAATACTACAGGGCAATTGCTAATGAATAGACAACTGGATGGAAGAGGCAGACAATTGCTGGATTTGAATTTTCTTAAACCTGGGATATATGTTCTGCAGATTGAAAATAATAATTATAATACTAATGAGATTCTAATAAAGGAATAATCAGAATAAATGGCTCCTGCATTTAATTTAGCATTTGAAATATGAAACAGAAAATTATTGTTTTTCTGATACTATCCTTCCATTTTGTATTTTATTACAGTATATATTCTCAATCCTCATATATCGGTTTGGGCTGGGCAAAGAACTCAGTTAATACTGCTGTATTCAGAAAGAACTCCGTTGTAACATATAAGGGTATTCAGCATGTTGCATATTATGATTCAACCGGTTCTGTTATTCTGGCTAAAAGAAAGATTGGAACAGACAGCTGGATAGTACATAAAACTTCTTATACCGGAAATATCGAAGATGCTCACTGTTCAATAAGTATAATGGTTGATAATGATGGCTACCTTCATATGGCATGGAACCATCACAACAATGCATTACATTATTGCAAAAGTATTGAGCCCGACTCACTGGAATTAACACCGGAAATGAGTATGATTGGAACATATGAAGATGATGTTACATATCCTGAATTTTTCAGGTTACCCGGGGGAGATCTTATTTTTATGTACAGGCATGGTGTATCAGGCCGTGGAAACCTGGTTGTTAATAAATACATGCTGGCAGAAAAACAATGGGTAAGGCTTCATGATATACTAATTGACGGAGAAAACCAGAGAAATGCGTACTGGCAATCATGTATCGATACTAATGGGACTATACATGTTTCATGGGTCTGGAGAGAAACCGGGGATGTTGCTACAAATCATGATCTCTGTTATGCCAGATCAACTGACGGAGGAGTAACATGGGAAAAATCTGATGGTGAAGAGTATATTATTCCTGTTACAGCAGCTACAGCAGAGTATGCCTGTAAGATTCCCCAGGGAAGTGAATTAATAAACCAGACCTCAATGTATGGTGATTCATATGGCAATCCCTATATAGCAACATACTGGAAACCGGCAGGGACAAATGTACCCCAGTATCATATGGTATATCGTGACAGTACAGGCTGGAAATCTATACAAATTTCAAATCGCAAGACCGCCTTTTCACTAAGTGGCGGCGGAACAAAAAAAATACCTGTATCAAGACCGCAAATACTGGTAGATGATAAATATGATTCGATAAAGGTATACCTTATATACAGGGATGAGGAGCGTGACAGTAAAGTTTCGGTAAATGTTTGCAGTAATCTAAACTCCGATGAATGGCTGGTCTATGATCTGACGGACTTCCGGGTTGACAGCTGGGAACCCAGTTATGATACGGAACTCTGGAAAGACTCATCAAGACTTAATATTTTTGTTCAGAGATCAGGCCAGGGTGATGCAGAGGGACTGGAAGATATACCTGCACAACCGGTTTACATAATTGAAATGCCACAGGATATGCAGCCTTCAGATACGATTAATGTTCCTGAACTACCCAGTATATTAAAAAAAAATGAATTTAATAAACTAGTTGTTTTTCCGAATCCTGTGAAAGACTGTTTAACAATTATGAAGCAGCAGTCAGATTTAGAATTGTCAGTATTTAATACCACAGGGCAGTTGCTTATGAAGAGACAACTGGATGAAAGCGACAGACAAGTGCTGGATTTGGATTTTCTTGACCCGGGGATATATATTCTGCAAATTGAAAATAACAAGTATAATACTACTGAGATTCTCGTTAAGAAATAATCCGTTTATTTTCACATTGCTCGGATTACTTATCATTTCTGCATGTTTTATTTAACATATCAGCCATAACTTTCAGATTGTCATCTTTGTAAATTTTTCTATTTTTATATTGTGTTAACATTAATTATACACAATCATGAATAATATATCATACTGCCCGTGTTTTTACCATATTAAAACCTTAAATAATTCAGCTGTAAAAAGGTTACTGACTGTTTTTATATGTTTTATATTGACCGGTTTATTGCCTTTAAAAGCACAATTAAAAAATACTGAAAGTGATATTTCCTTAGTACCTGCAGTGCGTGAGCGCTTACTTATGGATTTCGGATGGCGTTTCGCCCTTGGTCACGCATGGGATACAGATAAGGATTTTAACCACGGTGCCAGTTATTTCTCTTTTTATACAAAAACAGGGTATGGTGATGGTTCTGCTGCTGCAGATTTTGACGACCGGGGCTGGCGAATACTTGATTTACCACACGACTGGGCTGTGGAACTGCCATTTGACAGCACAGGCGGACACAGTCATGGTTATAAAGCTATTGGACGCAACTTTGCCGGGAACAGTATAGGATGGTACAGGAAATCGTTTTTTATTCCTGAATCGGACCTGGGAAGGCGCATCAGTATTCAGTTTGATGGGGTGCACCGCAATTCCAGGGTTTTTGTCAACGGATTTTATCTTGGAGAGGAACACAGCGGATATTATCCGTTTGAATATGATATAACTGACTATCTGAACTATGGTGAAGATAATGTGGTGGCTGTCCGTGCAGATGCTACCATGGAAGAAGGATGGTTCTATGAAGGAGCCGGCATCTACCGTCATGTCTGGCTTCTGAAAACCGGTCCGCTTCACGTGGCCAGGTACGGTACCTTTGTTACTTCTGAAATAAAAGGAGACAGCGCCCTTGTTAGTGCACGGACAACAATAGTTAATGAAGGTACGGTCACTGCTACTTTCAGTTTAGGGCAGTCAGTTTATGATTCCGATGGAAAGCAACTTGATAATAAGATTATTGATAATCTTAGCCTGTCTCCTCTCGAGGAAAAGGAATACATAATAGTATTCTCAATCTCCAATCCCAGGCTATGGTCTGTCGAAACACCTTACCTTCACAAACTTGTTACCAGTGTTTTTATAAATGGGAATGTAGCTGACAGTTACGAAACAACTTTTGGAATACGGACAATTCGTTTTGATCCCAATGAAGGATTTTTTCTTAACGGCAAACACGTTAAGCTTAAAGGTACTAATAATCACCAGGATCATGCAGGTGTCGGAACAGCCATACCTGATGCACTGCAGGAATACCGTATTGCCCGGCTAAAAGAAATGGGCTCCAATGCCTACAGGTGCTCACACAACCCTCCCACTCCCGAGCTTCTGGATGCATGCGACCGGCTTGGCATGCTGGTGATAGATGAAAACAGGCTTATGGGGAGTAACTGGGAGCACCTTGACAAACTGAAAACACTGATCATGCGCGACCGTAACCATCCCAGTGTAATCGTATGGTCACTGGGCAACGAGGAATGGGCAATTGAAGGAAATCCCAAAGGTGCCCGCATTGCTTCCACTATGCAGGCACTGGCAAAAAGTCTGGATACAACACGTGCAATCAATGTTGCCAGCAGCGGAGGATGGGGACATGGTGTTTCCACGGTTATTGATGTTATGGGCTTTAATTACATTTTTAACGGAGATATTGACAGGCACCATGCGGAGTTTCATGAACAGCCCTGTATCGGGACCGAAGAATCCACATCCCTCTCAACAAGGGGCGTCTATTACGACAACAGGACCCAGGCTCATATATCACAGTCCGATCGCGGCCCTTCTGGCAGGGGTATAGAAAAAGGATTTAAGTTCTATGCAGAACGGAACTGGCTATCCGGACTTTTCTTCTGGACAGGTTTTGATTACAGGGGTGAACCCAATCCCTTCGGATGGCCACAGGCAGGTTCACAATTCGGTATCATAGATCAATGTGGTTTTCATAAGGATATCTTCTATTACCTGAAAGCATGGTGGACAGATGAACCTGTGCTGCAACTTCTTCCCCACTGGAACTGGCAGAATAAGGGTGAACATGAAATCAGCGTCTGGGCCTACAGTAACTGTGAAGAAGTAGAGCTTTTCCTCAATAATAAAAGCATGGGTCGCAAAATCATACCTGAATTCGGTCATCTGGAATGGACAGTAAACTATGAACCCGGATTATTGATGGCACATGGATATAAGGACGGAAAGCAAATAATAACTGAACAGGTAGAAACTACCGGTGAAGCATCGGTTGTAAAGCTTAAAACGGACCGCAGAACAATAAAGGCTGATGGAGAGGATGTGTCAGTTATCACGGTGCAGGTAACCGATAAGGAAGGCAGGTCTGTTCCTGATACGGGGAATGAAATAATATTCATGCTTGAGGGGCCGGGTAAAATCATCGGAGTGGGTAATGGTAATCCATCTTCACATGAACCTGACAGGTACATTGACAAAGTGGAGAGAATACAAATCGGAAACCTCAAAAAATCAGCTGTGGAAAGTATCACAAGCAGGAAAGAGGTAACGTTTGAGTATGACGATTCGAACTGGCCCGATGCATTTGAAACCGAAGGTTTCGAAAGTCGTATTTCACAGGATACTACAAAAATAATTGCATTCAGGGGATTGTTTGACCTGTACGAAATTAAGGAAGATGCGAAGATTACCTTATTTGCAAAAAGCCTGTGCCAGGAGCAGTCTGTTTATATAAACGGTCATCTTATAGCAGATAATGTTTTGCGGGAACAGCAGGGTCAAGCATATATACTGGACCACTCCATCCTCAGGAATGGTAAAAACGTTTATGCGGTAATCGGACCTCCGCTGGTAAAGAGAAACCAGTGGGAATACGTGAATACTGACCCGGGAATTATCCAGGTTATCACTCCTTCTGAACCCTGGAAAAGAAAATTATTCAACGGACTTGCCCAGGTCATTGTTCAGTCAGAAAAGAAACCAGGTGAAATAATACTCACAGCGAAGTCTCCCGGACTTGAAAGTGCAGTTGTGAAAATACATTCAGAATCTGTTCCGCTACGCCCGGCATTACCTGCTGTAGATTAACTTGCCGGTTTTACTGAAATTATTTGTATGTATATGATAAAAGTATATTCCTTTCTCTAACTTTTTCCCCGCACATCCTGAACCATCCCAGTATATATCATAAATCCCCGGAGGTTGAATTTCGTCTGATAAAGTTGTAACTAATGAACCAAGGATATTATAGATATCAATTCGTACAAAAGAGGTTTTGATAATACCATATTGTATTTTAACTGAAGATGCAAATGGATTAGGATATGCACTAATATCATAAATGTATTGTTGCTGCTTACCAGCAATTTTTGTAAAATCACTGTTACATCTTATTTTCCGGATATAACCCGCATCATTTTCAGTAATAAGGATATTACCATTATAATCAACTGATATACCTCTGGCTTCACTTATTTTATAACCTTCAGTTTGAAAATGTTCCCCGTCTCCCGAATGATTTTCATCCCCTTCTCTTCCGTTTAGAAAAAGGTGAATTATTCCCAGGGTATCTACATACCAGATCTGACTTCCTTCATGTGTTGCCAGCAAATAAGATTGATCCTCCATAAACCAGATCCCCCTTACTCCATGGATACCTGTTTCGGTTGCATTAAAGCCATCACCACCTCCTGAGCTTAGTCCATTTCCTGCAATATTAGTCTTACTACCATCTTCATCGACCCTGTATACCCTGTTCGCTACCCTGTCGGTAACTACCAGATGCCCTGACGGATCAACAACTATAGCTCCAAGTGAACTATATCCGGTGGAATATTCAACAAGTCCTCCGGTTGGTGTCCATTTTTTTACTTTTGTATTGCTTGGATAATATATCAAGTCTTCACTCTGGCTGACCCATAACCCTCTGCCTATTGAAATATGGCTGGTATCTTTGAATATAGTAGTTAAATTTCCATCACTATTAACTTTTCGTATATAATTATTGCCTAAATCAAGTATGTAAAAAGTACCATCTTCCATAACCCATATACCGTTTGGAGAACTTAGCTGGCACTCTGTTGCCTGACCATCACCATTGTCACCAGCGACACCTGTACCGGCAACAGTTGTAATAATACCATCCGGACTTACTTTTCTGATGGCATGGGCATCCTTATCAGCTATAAATACATTACCTGCCTTATCGGCCATAGCAAAATGAGGACGTGATAATTCAGCGTCAAGTGCACTTCCTCCTTCATATTCTGATAGCCATCCGTTTATTCCCTTGTCTGAGATATCTCCTTTTCCGGCAATTGTAGATAAAGTATCATATTTTAGGCAGAACTCTTCAAATTGGCCAACACACGTGAATTTAACCAGCAAATAGCAGGATATATAACAAATGATTTTTTGTAAATAACTCATATGTCAATATTTAAAATATATAATTGTATTAATATTCAGAAACCACAATAATTTGCAGATTAAATATACAAATTTCTTTATATCATTTTGTGGCAGAATTTCTACAATATAAAATATATCACAACCTTAATTATGATGAGGAAAGTGAGCTGGAAGTTGCGTTCCGGTGAGGATAAAATGATATTATATACTTACAAATTAAGTTTGCTTTTGTATTTCAGTATTTCATCGTAAAGCTGGCGGACTATTTGTTGTTCCCTCACAAGAGTGCGTTTTCTGTAATCTTCATATTCATTTCTGGCTTCAGTTAGCTCTGATTTTGTCCTTGTGGTAATAGTATTACTTCGTTTAAATAATATTACAAAAGCCAGAAGAAATACTAGTAATGCTGCAATTATAAACCACAATATACTGTTGTAAACTATTTTGTCCATTTTGATTCCGAGTAACTTCATACTGCTTTTTTCTTTCAGGGCAATATCCAGTTCATTATTTAAGGTCTGCATTACTGTAATTAAGGAATCAATCTCAGTATTTTTTACGGATAAAAGATTTTGAGTATCCCTGAGGTTTTCATGAAGAGCTTTTAAAGTATCAAGAACCTGAGATCGCAGGGTGTATAACCACCAGGATTTAACCATTTTATAATCTTCGTACTTCTCTGATCTGTATAATACGTAGTTAAACTGATTTTCAATGCTTCCCTTTCCTATTGATGGTTTTTCCGGTGTCTCCTGTGAAAAAAGAACAATCCCGGAGGCAGAAAGCCAAATGGTTATACTGTAAGTAAGTAGTTGTAGCGTTTTTTTCATTTGGTTAATATGAAGAGTGCAAATATTTTTTCTATTAAACTCAATTAAAACGTTCCAGCTTGTGAATTATTGTATAGGGAAAGGGCACAGCACACTTTGAAGGGTTCTGTCCCCTCTTCAAGCCCACTATATACAGGCAATATGTTAAATGCATGTAAATTTAATTAACATTTCATTATCTTTGATAAGTATATATTCTATATAAAAAATAACACTTAAAACATAAATCAATGAAAAAAACAGGTTTAATGATCGTAATTTTTTATTTGGTGTTCATGGTGTTGAATAGCAGCAGCTTAATAGCCCAGGAAAAGATTAGCTGGCTGGCTGAATATACGGCTGAAATCGACGCTGGTTCATATACCTATGCTTACAATTATACTTCAGTTGACAACAATACATGTAAACTGAGAATAGAAGAAATAAAAACTGATAAGAAAGGCAAAACCTCTTCTGAGGCATATGTCTTTTATCTTTCTGATATTAATCCTTCATCATTGAGTTTTAAAGCTTCAGGCAAGGTTATTGATGTAAACATGGAAACGAATCTTTCGCAGAAATTTGTCACTGTTTTTGAGGAAGGTGAATTTGAGGGGTATACAAACAAAATTTCCATACAAATGAGTGAAGTGGATAAAGCCCGTTCCTTCATTGAAGCATTTAAATCAAATATAGGTACCTGTAAGACAACTGACAGGTCATGGACATCAGATGAAGAAGCCCTTGCCTGGCTCTCCGAAAATATTGGTGAGTCTGTCAGCAGTGGTACTACATATAAGCAAACATTTAGCAAAGGCGATAAGAACTACCTGGCAAAGCTTGAAACAGAAACGACTGACAGCAAAGGTAACATTCAAACAGCTATGTATACTTTTGATTTAAGTGATATCAATCCGTCAGGTGTTGAACTAAATGTTTCCGGTAAAGATCTGGCAGTTGAATTAAATGGCCGTGATAATAAATATTATATTAAGTTGGAGGAAGATGACGGAGAATTTAGTTTTGAC
Organism: uncultured Bacteroidales bacterium; assembly: GCA_964521285.1. Taxonomy (GTDB): domain Bacteria; phylum Bacteroidota; class Bacteroidia; order Bacteroidales; family UBA10428. The sequence goes on from CAZFQS010000008.1 coordinate 32,254, forward strand.
AGAGACGTGGAAATACATACCGATGATATTGAAATTGCCAGAAATATAGTAAATGCAATGGTTTTTCTGGCATCTGACATACATCCTGAAAGGAAAGAATGGAAAAGCTATACTCAGGCTTTGACATATGTAAAAGATAATCTTAAAGAAGTGCCGGTAGGATCGGCTATGTATAAACAATCACTAAGTTTTGGTGAATCACCTTCGGATATTGTTGATTTTACATCTGTAAAAACCGATTCAAAAGGTGCCTCTGCTGAAGAGGTCAGTTCCTTTTATCTTAACCATCTAAATCCATCCGTCGGGCTTGAAGTATCTTCCAGCAATGCTTACCTGGATCTTGAGATAAAGAATAAAGATAAGTATATAAGACAAAGCAGTGATGGTAAAATACTAACATATTCAAGCAGCCTGAAAACATATGTGGATGATATTGACAAGGCACGTGATCTGATTAATGCCATGGAATATGCGATAAAAAACAGTGAAAGTGGTATTAAAGAATTTGCATCCGAAGAAAAAGCTATGGAATGGCTTTCGCAGGGTCCGGGCGAAGTAACTATAGACGCAACAAATATTAAGCAGACATTGAGAATATCACCAGCTATGGAAAATAAGCTGGAACTCAATGTTATAACTACTGATGAAGGGAGTGCCGGGATAAATGAACACTTTGAAATATATCCTGAAGACCTGTCATTAGAAGATCTTAAGATTAAAGTTAGCGGGAAAAAGCTTTATGTGCCTCTGTCTACTGGTAAAATGAAATATATTAAAGTATTTAAAGAAAATGAACCTCAGAACTATACCTCGGCTACGGATGTATATTTCGAAGATGTGCAAAAAGCAAATAACTTTATAGCTGCAGTAAGCAACCTGCACGATAAATCAAAGGTACAGGACCGGCTTTTAGAAAACAAAACCGCTGCCTGGGATTATTTTGCCAGTTATCTGAAAAAACTGGAAATCAGTGGAGTGGAATATGAACAGAAAATGGAGAAAATGGACGGGGATGACTGTAAATTAAGATTTACACGTGTTGAGACCGATAGTAAAGGAGCCACAGAGTATGTGTATGAGTTTATGGCATCTGACATTAATCCTGCTATATCCGGCATAACAGTTTATGCTGATAAATTATATATAACTCCGGTAACAAAGGATAAACAAAAGCTTATAAAAACATATAAAAACGGTGAAGTGGGGAACTTTGGCTATGACTTTGACCTTTATATTGATGATGTGCTTGTAGCAAAAAAAATGCTGGGGGCTATTTCTACCCTTTCAAATGCCTGTAAATAACTGAACAAAAATATTAAAAGGTTCCAAATTAACATTAAAGTCTTCTTCCGGATATATTATAAATATATTTGTTACTGGATTTATTCAGGAAATATCTCAATATTCATATTCCCTTCATGAACTTCCAGGATGACCACATCTCCTGCTTTCCAGTCAAATGTATAGGTTTTCTTTTCTCCGTTGTATAACCTTTCTGACCTGTACTTCAGGGGTCCCTGCTCATTATCAGGTAATTCCTGACCGTTTCTTATCAGGTGACGTACAACCTTGGCAGGGCTCTCACTATTATTTGAAATAAGCAGTTTATGGTATACTGTTTTACCGACCTTTATTTTTAGTTTTGTGCCCCTGCTTATGGTTCCTTCAAAGGGAACTGATGCCTCCTTTATGTCCCAGCTTTCAGGTGCCGGCGGTTCAGGAATGACAGGACGCATTCTCTCATCTACTTCAGTATAATCTTCGGGAACGATGAAGTAAGATGCCTCGGGTTTCCAGGGTTCAATATCTTTCAGCTCCATATATGTGTTTTCTGCAAAATGACTGAGAATTTTTAGAGGAAAGTTTAATTCTTCAGAATACCAGACTGTGAAGACCTTTGAATCTCCCTGATATAATTCTTTTATTTTACTTTTGGTAACTATCCGGCACTAACAAGTATCCTGCATTCAGTCTGTTTATATTACAGGAAAATTCAGGCTGTTGAGGAAAAATCAATTCTCAGGGATTAATATAGACCAGTTTCCGTGTATATACATGATCTTTATTATATAGTCTTATAATATAAAATCCTCTGTTTAATATTTTATTATAGTTGAATTTGTTACAATCTATTACACACCGCCCCGGAGTAATAATGTCTGTACCAGTCAGAATACCCCTTACTGAGTACAAGTCAATTTTAAGTTCCCCTATATTACTCACCGGATCTGATATTATATATATTTTATCCCTGCTGGTATAGATGAGAATATCTTCGTTTAAGGGTTTGGAGTTAGTTTCAGGTAAAGAAGTTTCCAATGTATAAATTGTTTCTGTTGTGTCAAACGGGGATTTTTTTGCAGCAGCATAGTAGAGCCATGATGTTGCATCCAGGCTTGACCAGTCCACCGCCCATATTCCCGCCATGGCTCCCAGATTATCATTATAGGCCGGCACTGTTCCGTCACTATTTATATAGTCTGCTATTCCTTTGAACAGTGAGTTGCTTCCCGGTCCTTCAGCAGATATATAGGATAGGGTACCCTCATACCAGGTAGCGACCGGTCCTACTCCATCCAGTCCGGATGGCTCACCCGGACCTTTTGTATATAGCAGTTTACCAGACAATGACAGGGCTTCAACAGCCATATCTGAATGCCCGGCTTTTGAGTAAAGAGATGAAAGCCATGTATTAACAAGTAAAACAGGCCTTCCGGAACCGGGCCCTTCTCTCCAGTATTCTAATTCGCTGTCCCATCCGGTCATAAGTAAATAATCCATTACCTTCTTTGCCTTCGAAGTGTCTCCCATTTCATACAAACAACATATTGTCGCAGCATATCCTTCGTAATTATTAACTTCTGTTTTTGCAAGTGTGTAAATATTTATAGTATTTACTTTGCCATTAGCATCAACTAAATTATATAAAAAGGTCTTTGCATTATTAATAGAAGCAACCACATGCTCATCACCTGACTTTTTGTAATAACTCACCAGACCACTCAGTATCCATGGAAAATCTCCCATCCATACAGTATTATCATTTTCCACATAGACAATATAATTCCCTGTATTTGCATTCCATGCCCTTGGCCAGAAGCCCATTTCTTCTTGGTTGTCGGCTAAAAAATGAGCCAGGTTTGTGGCAGCATCAGCGAAATTATTGGCTGGCAGAGTATTTTCCCAGGTACCTTCCTCAGTTAGAATTTTCAGGGCAAGTCCCTGTCCGTATAACCAGGATGAATTATCCTGTTTCCACGTATATAAGAGTCCGCTTGCAGCCTGACGTTCCATAATAGCTGTTGCGGCATTGGTTTTTATTGTATCCAATCTGATGTTGTCTATTGAATCAAGTGGCTCAAGATAATCTGCTCTTTCAAGTAAATCGGCATCCCGGGCAATGAGGTTTCTGAACGAAACAGTTCCTGAATCTTCAAGAGAATCTGCTTTATCATTCGGATTCATTATAACTGCAAAGGATATTACTTTTATCGAGTTCCAGTTAAATATATTACTGTTAGTAAACTGCTTCTTTGCCAAAGTTAGTCTTTCACACCACCTGTAAATTTGGGCCAGATTATCCCAAATATAAACAGCATAATTTGTGCCGTCTTCAAATTTAAGTTCAACATGCCTGTTAACATCATAGTTGCAATCGCTTCCCCTGACATCTATCCCGATAAAATCTATATCAGTAAAGTCAAGAGGCTCAGAAAATATAGTATAACACTGAACCCATTTATGCCTTGACCCTGTTCCGAATCTCCAGTGCAGATTTAAAGCCGAATCAGTAGTTACATAACTTGAATCCCCCTTGGACAGGTCTGATTGATTAGGAATCCAGTTCCCCGCGTTAAGAAATTTGTCTTGTTGTATTATGTAGTCGCCCTCCCATCCTAAAGTATATTGCTGGCCGTGTACAAAGGATACGATACTTAAATTTATAAGTATAATGAATAACAGTAGTATTCTTGGCATATAAACAAGGAATATTAATGTTTAATCAAACAGGAGGAAAGAAATACTTTCTTCCCTCCTGCTTACAGTGGTAAATATGATTCAGGCTACAGATGTTTATTTCATCCTTTGCAGATATTTATATAGCTCACTATCTGTTGACAGAATTACAAAAGTCTGTGTGTCAAATGTTTTTTCGAATGTTTCCATTGACTTAACAAAGCTATACAGGTCCCTTGAACTTAGTGAGCGGTCGTATGCTGCAGCATATATAGCAGCGGCTGTTCCATCTGCCTTACCTTTTATTTCTTCGGCTTCCCTGAATGCTTCCGATTGTATTGTTTTAAGTTCGCGTTCTTTTTCACCATTAATCCTCGATGCTTCTCCCTGTCCTTCTGAGCGGAACTTATCCGCTATCCGGTACCGTTCGCTTTTCATACGCTCGTATACCTGCTCTCTCACTTCCTCCACATAATTTATTCTTTTAAACCTGAAATCAAGGATCACAATTCCCAGGTCCTTTGTCTGTTTACCTGCAGATTCTACGATCATATTCTGTATTTTTTCGCGTCCCACAGCAATATTTGCAAGTGAGTCGCCCATTATCTCACTTATTGTTCCTGATGAAATGGGCTTCCTGTTGCTTGTACGAACTGCTTCTTCAATATTATGATTCGCAATATAATCCCTCGTTTCTCCATCCAGGATATCATCGAGCCTCGATTGCGCACCTCTTTCATTGGTAAGACGTTTAAAAAACTGAAGAGGATCGGTAATCTGCCAGCGTGCATATGAATCCACAAATATGAATTTTTTGTCTTTTGTGGGTACCTGGTTAGGATCACCATCCCATTCAAGAAACCTTTTTTCAAAATAATTGGTCTTCTGTATAAAAGGAGTCTTGAATTTTAGTCCGGCTGTTATAACAGCTTCTCCAACAGGCTTTCCAAACTGAGTTATTACTACCTGCTCGGTTTCTTTAACGACAAAAGCACTTTGTGCAATAACAATAATGATTATTATGAGCAGGATGACGTATATTATAATTTTACCTTTTTTCATGACTTATTCTGTTTCTTTAGTTTGGTTTAACTGCATTTGTAAAAGAGGTAATATGTTGTTTCCCTTCTGATCAGTAATAATTTTGTTCCCTAATTTCGGTATTACACTCTGCATAGTCTCCAGGTAGATTCTTCGTCTTGTAACTTCCGGAGCCTTAACATACTCTTTGTAAAGTGCATTGAAACGGGCTATTTCGCCTTTAGCATTATTAACTCTCTCTGTTGCGTAGCCTTCGGCCTTTTGAATGGTTTCCTTTGCCTGTCCACTGGCCTTTGGAATTACTTTATTGTATTCTGACTTGGCCTGGTTTATTAATGTCTCTTTTTCCTGTTGTGCTTCATTAACTGCATTAAAAGCAGCTTTAACAGGATCAGGAGGATTGACATCCTGAAGTACTACCTGGTCTATCTTAATGCCGAGTGAATATTCCCTGCATAATTTCTGCATGAGTTCTTCAACCTTAGTGGCAATTTCAGTACGTCCGACAGTCAGGACTTCATTAACTGTACGATCACCTACTACCTGACGCATTGAAGCTTCTGAAATATCTCTTAATGTTGTTTCGGCATTTCTAACCTTAAAAAGGAAGTTGTATGCATCTTCTATCCGAAACTGAACTACCCATTCAACATCAGCCAGATTGAGATCACCGGTCAGCATTAAAGACTCGTCTTTAGCACCGGCCCTTGTATATTCTGTTCTTATACCCGGTCGTGTTGTACGAAATCCGAATTCCACCTTCTGCTGCCTTTCAACAGGTACTTTGTATACCTTTTCAATAAAAGGTATTTTAACATTCAGACCGGGATCTACAGTACGCGTATATTTTCCAAAACGCGTAATAACCCCCACTTCTTCAGGATCAATCTGAAAAAAGCTGCCAAAGGCCAGGATTATGACCACCAGAGCGATGACAATTATTTTCAGATTAGCCAGAATCTTTCTGACTTCAGGGGGCAGGTTTAAATTTTGATATGCTTTATCTGCCATAGTTTTATTTGTTTATTTAGTTAGTTAATTGGTTATTTGATTACTTGAATATTATTCTCAGAATGTGACAGCACCCAGAAATCGTAAATCCCTGCCAGCCAGTTTACCTGCCGAAGGTTTAACTGCCGCAGGCAGTCATGGCAGGCTGGGTTAATTATCAATCATAAATCAAATAAGAGCGCTATCCCTATTTTACAAATATAGTCAAATATAAAAGCTGCTTCAATTATTCCTTGCTTTATTTAGTTTAATATAAACATAAATGCTTAATTAAAGGGGCCAGCGCCGCCGGGGACAATGCCCTTTCAGGGCGCTATCGCCCCTAAAGGCCCCTCTCCCCTATCAGTTTCCATTAATATTATATAATATTGCTAATTAATATCTTAGAGTAAAATAATTAATATATTACTTTAATTAATATTGTTTTTTATACAATTTTATTGAACTTATTATAAATAATTTTTGTTAGTATCTTCATTATTCTGTTTTTTGAATTAATATTTTTATTTTCAAACTTTCAAATGCTAGCATAAAACGAAAAATATATGAGACTGTCATTCTTTGTAATCATAATAATAATACTGATCTTAATTGAATTATATGTATTTAATGGGCTCAGTCATCTTTTTAGTTCAGATAACCAGAAAATATACCGTCTGGTTTATTATTTGACAATTTTTTTAATGGTAGCTGGAAATTCAAGTATGTTTTTTGCTGCCAGAAAAGGTTTTGGGGAGACTAACTTTACTATTAACACATTATTAGGTATAGCATTTTCAATTATACTGGCCAAAATCATAATAACAGATTTCCTTTTAATTGAAGATATATACAGGTTTTTAAGGTTAATAGCTGAAAAAATCGCAGGAAAGGGAAATGTTAGTCTTGTTACAAGAAGTAATATACTTGGATACACTGCCCTGGCATTATCATCTCTCCTTTTTGTTATATGTATGTATGGATTATTCTTTGGAAAATATAACTATAAGGTACGCCATATTTCTTTATCATTTACCGATTTGCCGCAGGAATTCGACGGATTTAAAATTCTACAGGTATCTGATATTCATTCCGGTACTTTTGATAACTTTTCTGCTGTGAGAAGGGGCATTGAATTAGTAAAAAAGCAAAATGCAGATATAATATTATTTACCGGTGATCTGGTAAACAATTTTGCTGATGAGATTAAACCATATACAGAACTTCTGGGTTCTTTATCAGCACCCTTTGGTAAGTATTCGATTCTCGGTAACCATGACTACGGACATTACTTTAAGTGGCCGTCGGAGGAGGCATGGATAGCTAATATGAATAAACTTTATGGATATCATGATTCTATGGGATTCAGGTTATTAAAAAATCAGTGTATTGAAATTAAGAAGGGAAATGACTCAATTATACTGGCTGGAGTCGAAAACTGGGGAAAGCCTCCCTTTCATCAGTACGGAGATCTGAATAAAACATTTCAGAATAATTCAGATGAACAATTCACTATACTGATGTCTCATGATCCTTCTCACTGGGATGGACAGGTCCTCGGGTTTCACAAGCATATTCATCTGACACTGAGCGGTCACACCCATGGCATGCAGTTAGGTTTTGAAATAGGTAAGTATAAGTGGAGCCTTGTAAAGTTATTTTATCCAAAATGGATAGGATTATATGAAAACAATGGAAAATATTTATATGTAAACCGTGGCTTCGGATTTATAGGTTTTCCTGCACGTGTAGGTATATGGCCCGAGATTACAGTTATTGAGTTAAAACAGAAATAAAAACAGGATTTGCGTTAGTTTTCATCTTCCCATTTACGCTAACTTTAGCCTTCCCTGCCGGTTATTTCTTTTCATAAGCATTTATAATTCTGTCAATCATCCTGTTAACCTTATCATTTATTGTTTTAAATTCAGGATTATCATTGAACCATGCCAGAGTTTTTTTAAATCCCTCTTTAAATGATATTGTTGCCGTAAAGCCGGGAACAAAAGTCTTTATTTTTGAATTATCGAAAATCACACTGTATGCCTTGTCACCAAGCAGATTTCCAACCTGAGTATCATCAAATTTGCAAATAAAGTCAGATGGAATATGTATAATATTAGCTTTTACACCAATTGAAGAGGCCATGATTTCATAAATCTGGTTCCAGTTCAGTATCTCATCGGATGTAATGTGAAAAGCATGTCCAATAGCCTGGTGGTGAGCCAGGAGACCGGTAAATGCTTTGGCAAAATCTTCGGAATGGGTAAGTGTCCAGAGTGATGTTCCGTCTCCGTGAACAATAATCTTTTTACCCTTTTCCATACGATCCATAATTGTGTAATCATTCCAGCTTCCTACTGAAACAGGGATAATAGTATCGTAAGTATGAGACGGGCGAACAATGGTAATCGGAAAGCTTTTCTCCCGGTATGCCTGATACAATTTTTCTTCACATGCAATTTTATTACGCGAATATTCCCAGAATGGATTGGCAAGTGGAGTTGATTCAGTAATTATGGGATAAGAAAGTGGTTTTTGATAGGCTGAAGCAGAACTTATAAATATATATTGCTTTGTTTTTCCATAAAACAGATCTATATCACGGTTTATATCCTCAACGGTATATGCAATCCAGTTAACCACAACGTCCCATTGCTGGTTATTTAAGGTCTTTTTTAATTCATTGATTTTGTTGATATCACAGGTAATTGTTTTTGCCCCAAATATTATTTGCCTTGTTTTACCGCGGTTGAGTAAATAAAGGTCTATTCCAAGAGAAACTGCTAATTTACTGACAGCGGTACTGATATTGCCAGTTCCGCCTATAAATAATACTTTCATTTTTAAAGCATTTAATAAAGAACATCATTAATAGTACCTGCCTAACAATGGATGTTCAACAATAATTTTTCTTAATTCCAGAATATCTACTATACCCTGGTTTTTATATATAATTTTACCTTCGGGTTCAATCAGTAACGTATAAGGAATTGCACCACTCCATTGAGGATCAATTGACTCAATAAGCTCGTAACTGTTATCACTATTATATATATAATTCCTGATTGCAGAATTATTGGATTGCAAAAATTTCAGAACATTATCCCGTTTTTCAGGTTTATCAGCAGAAACAGAAACAAATTCAAAAGCACGATTCTGGTACATACGATGTAACTTAATAAGTTCAGGATACTCAATAACACAGGGGGCACACCATGTAGCCCAGACGTTTACAAGCCTTAGTTTATCTGAGTTATTTGCGATAACATCCTTTAAAAAATCTCTGTCAACTTCCAGAAGCATTACAAGTTTATTATTCCAGTCGTTGTTAACTTTGTCAGTCCAGTCTGTTTTCCATGCCCATTTTATGGAACAACCAAATGCTTTATTGACAGGATTTTCAATTGTCTTACCTGTGAGTAGTGCGTTAACTGCATTACGAAGGTCTTCTGCATTCCCTGTCCCCGGCTTTTCCGATTCGTCAATACGGCCTGTATAAACAAGCTTGCGCCTGTTATCAAATATAAATGCATGTGGAGTGGCAGCAGGTCCGTATTCAATTGATACAGCCTGATTATCTCCATCATAAAGGTAAGGGAAATTAAAAGATTTATCTTTTGCCCTTATAACCATACTTTCATAAGAGTCATCCAGATCTGAATAGCCACACTCTTCAGGAAGCAGACCATAGGAACTGTTCGGCATAATAGCAACAACAGACACTCCTTTATCTTTATATTCCTGAGTGAACTGAATAATCCTGTCTTCATAGGCTTGTGCAGTTGGACAATGATTACATGTAAATATAATAACCAGTATTTTTACATCACTAAAGTCTTTAAGACTATAGAACCTGCCATTTACATCAGGAAGATTAAAATCCGGCGCATTATCTCCTATTTCCAGAGTATTGACATCCTGTTGTTTTATCTTCTGAGGTTGTGGTTTAAAGGTGGTTGCAATAGTGTCACTTTTAGCGGAAGATGTATCCTTTTTATTCCCGGGAGAATTACATGAATAAGAAAAAAGCAGCAGGAATGCTGCAATTAATAAGCATGTGTAATTAATTAAATATTTTATCCGGTTCATAATAGATATGTTTTTAATACAATTCACTTCTGTCTTTAAAATTTTTATTGAAATCCAGGTAAAAATATTAATTTTAAAGAAATTAGCATAAATAAAGAGTTTCTTATTGGGGATTAAAATATCTATTTAGTGAGCCGGTGTTTGTAAAAGCTAAAATATTTATTTCATTTTTACTGATTCTTGTTTTTCTTTGTTCATGCAAGAAAGTTAAAGAGTATTTCCACGATCCTGAAACAGAACCTGTCAGACAGGCAATAAAAACTTCTGCTGCAATAGGCTATTCTGTTTCTGTTGCTATGAGTGTGATGTCAGGAGAACAACCGCAACATGTGCTATCTACCGGAGACTGTTCAGATTTCCCCTGCACTTTTCTTATGTATATTAATATCAACCAGGATAATCCTTTATTATTTTCAGAGGGAGATGTCGGCGAAATAGTTGTCGCCGGGCTAATGCCTGATGAGGATGTGGCTATTATGACTATTGTCTTTTCAGATATAAATATTAGTACGCAAAGCTTTAATTTATTGAGTGTGCATACCATCCCCGTTATTAAGGAGGAGGACAGGATTATGGTTGTATTCAGCGAAATGGATATAAATATTGGTTCGGACTCTGATGCATTACTCGAATTAGACCTGTCACAACAGGAAATAGATTCTGAAATTTCAAGGTTAGACAGGGAAAGACCAGAGGATTTATACGTTGCTGTCGAACAAAATGCCTGGTTTATTGATGTTAATCAGAAAAATACATTCGCAGATTTTAATGATGATTCATATTCAATAACAGGAGGAGGACAGATAATTGAGGTAACAGGTGCATCAGGAGGGATTATTCAACAGGCAATGTTACAGGTGCAAATAGAATCAGGGTGCCTGAGAAACCCTGTAAACGGCTATGCTCTTATCAAGAATACAAGTGCTGAGGAAAGGAAATTCCCCGAATTAGGAACTGCTATATTCGGTTTTCACCACGCATGCGACGGAATGGCTGATATAACATTAGCTACAGGTGTTTATCTGAGATCAAACGGGAAGGCCCTTCCCCTGGGCCTTAATGATTGATTTTAATTCCTTATATATTTTAATCATACAATCGGCATCCGTCTAACTATAACCAACCTAAAGTCTATTAAAAAACAAAATGTTTAATACTGTAAGTATTTCTCTACATATTACTATCTTTGCAATATCTTAAGATTGTAAAAAAAATAACATCAATTTTTACGAACAATTATGGAATACCATTTTTATTGTAATAATTGTGATAAAATTTTTACGACAGAACCTGATCGTAAAGAATATATAGATCCTGTCTTTGGTCCGTGTACATCATTAACAGCAAAATGCCCGGATTGTAATGCCTGTTGCGCTGAATACCGTAAACCTAAACCTAAGGCAGTAAAGAAAATATTGCAGGGGCCCTCATGTAGTAATGGTTCCTGCGATTGTTTTAATTAACTTAATTTATGAGTTTATATAATATAATTTAAATATTTTATATACAATAAATTATATTTAATAAATGTTTCATAATTACTTTTATATTCCTTTAAATTAATCCGGTTTATTTAAAACTAATTGTTATTATTGATGAATTTCCAGCTTTAACATTAAATTCTCTGGCAAAATTTCCTTGATTTAGAGCCAGTCCCACCCTTCCTGAAGAGTCAATATATGCCAGCGGATAATTATGTTCTACAAAACCAAAAGATTTTGTAAAGGGAATAGTGTCCTTAAACTTTAATTTCCCATCTACTCTTATTATTACTTCTGCAGATGATAAAGATTTGATATCTTCTATATCTTCAACCATAGACCGCGGAATATTAGTTGCAAGATTACCGTAAGGTTCTTCAATTTTCATAATCGTCCCTTCTATATTATTTCCTTGTTTTAAAGGTTTTTTGTATTCGATTTTTACTATTTCATTTTTTATAACAGGACCTGTATCTTCATAGGAAATAATTCCTGCAGCAAGCTTTGCGCCTGTATAGGCATAAATATCCCTTCCGTGAAAAGTGTGGGCATCTTCACTACCAGGCCTTCTTTTGGTAGCCTCGTCTATAAGTCTTATTTCTTCCATGCCAAAATACTCATCTACAAATGTAAACACTCCGTTATCCGGTGATACTATGAATTTCTGATTTTTAGTTTTAACGACAACTGATTTTCTGTTTGTACCCACGCCGGGGTCAACCACAGAAACAAAAACCGTAAGGTCCGGCCAGAATGATATAGTATCTGCCAGTGTTATTGCTGCCTGCCAGATGTTAAAAGGTTCAATCTGATGTGTGAGATCAAAAATTCTAATATCAGGATCAACACTCATAGCTACACCTTTTATGCTGGCTACGAAATGCTCTTTCAATCCGAAATCTGACATCAGTACAAGAGGTCTCAAGAACAGAGTATAAAAATGATTTATTTAAAATAAAATATATTATCTAAGAGTCTGTATTAAAACCTGAATGCCAGGCCGATATTAAAAGATATTCCTCCTGTATTCAGCTTTTCGTATCTTGTAACTGTCTGATCATCCTGATCTTCCAGTTCCCAGTTGCCCAGAGCAAAGTTGTAACCAACCTCCACGTTCAGTAATAAATCAAAGTATATGGGGATATATATTCCCGAATAGCTAGTAATCCCTCCTGAAATCGCGGAAGCTGAATTCCATGTCCTTTGCCCGTTCTCAGGCATTATCTTGGTTTCCATGCTTCCGTAATAAAATCCAAGACCTGTCCCTAAATACGGAACAACTTTAGAATTTTCAAAATCGATTTTGTAGACAAGACTCAGTTCCACAGGAACAATATCCAGGGTATTATCATATGCCAGTCTGTCACCATCTGGTGCCAGGGCAAGGTCTACATTCTGCCTGAGAATAGTAACTCCTGACCTTAACCTTATTCCAACAGCTGAAAAGTAATGATGTATGCTGATATTCAGGTTACCGCCAGTTCCAAAACCGGTAACAAAGAGTCCAACCGGACTTCCACCTGCATCATAACTGACTGTTCTTACTCCGCCGACCAGATAATCATTTCCCGGAACAAATAAACCGGTATTGAGACCAATATATGTTCGTTTGTTTTGAGCATTTATATTATTACCCGCTATAAAACAAAATATAATTACCGCCATAAAAAGAAGAGTTATTATTTTTTTCATTTTGTTAGCTTTTAATGATTTGCAAAACAAATTTCATTATATCAATAATAATAATCAAGAGTTGAATTTTAAAGATATTAAGAAAGGAGATTATGTTATAAACATTCAGGAAAAGCCACAATCTGTGAAGAAGCAAAAGAAATTGGTTAATTGATGTGTAAATCCACTGGCAATAAAGTCTGATTTACAAATACATACCTGTAATTATTCTTCTTACCATATACCCAGTTATATACAATATTCGCCCTGTCGAGTAAAATTCTTGAATCTTTAAATAATTCATTATCAGTGCTAAATAATTTATTATTTGATTCTGTAATTTGGTAATTTGTGAACTGGTTATTTATTTTCAATCTTCCTTTGTTGAATATATATAAGGGAACCGGACTACCTTTTTCATATAATTCCATAATTCCATATTTAAACCTGGTAAGGAATGTTTGCTTTTCACTATAACCATTGATAAACTCAATTTGATCTTTGATTTCCTGTGCATTTTCAAATTCTGCTTTTGAAATATAATGATTCAGTTTTTTTTCCAGCAGAGGAATTATGTGACTACAGTTACCGCTGAGAAATTCCTGTACTTTATTGACAATAGTTGTATATTCCAGTGGCATAATATTGAGAATGCATGGTGCCTTGCAGTATTTTAAATCGTGGTACAGGCACTTGGTCAATGGATTTGATTCCTTGCACAGTCTCAAATTATAATATCTTAATATAATATCAATAAGCATTTTTATATAATATTCTCCCTGAAACGGACCGAATACAATGTTATTTCTGATTTTTTTTAGTGAATTAATTACTTTAACAGTTGGAAATAAACCTTTTGTCAGCATAAGGTATTTATATTTCTTAAATTTTTTCTGGCGCACGTTATAGAAAGGGAAGAATTTCTTAATTAATTTATCCTCAAGCAATAATGCCAGAAATTCATTAAGTGTTTCGTGAAATTCAATATTGAATATATTTGATACCAGGGGTTTAATTTTTTTCCGGTCTTCTGATTTATTATCATGAAAATAACTTAGTACTCTCCTTTTTAAATTTACTGATTTACCTACATAGATAACATTTTCCTCGCTGTCACGGAATAAATATACTCCGGGCTTTTCAGGAACCCCCTTCCTGATGTATTTAACAAGGTTTTCTGCCTGGTTGTTTTTCATAAAGCAGTTGTTAAAGGTTGATACATAATAATAATTACAAAGTCTTCAGCATATTTATCAGGGGGTATTGCTCTGTCAGTTAACTGATATAAGTACTTCATAAATGAATGATTATCAGATAATCAATATTATGGATTATAATATAGTTTTTTTTAAAATAATATCTGTCCCAGAATGATTTATTTTAAAAAATAATGATGTTCGTCATTATCAATTCTTTTGTATTTTTGTGCCTTATAAAATTATTCTTCAAAAAACTTACTATGATTAATAAAGTTGTCTCTGTATATGGTTATGGCCGTTTTGGAAAATTCTGGGCTGATATTCTGGCTGAAGATTTCCATATTAAAGTGTATTCCCGGAGAGGGTTAAAGAATGAGGAGGTCAGCCCCGGCATTCAAATTACTGATGCTGAAGATATATTTAACTGCGATGCCATTTTTTTCTGTGTTGCTATCTCTTCCTTCGAGGAGTTACTTTTAAAGTCAAAAAATCTTTTTAGAAATAACACTGTTTATTTTGATACATGTTCGGTTAAGGTAGAACCTGCAAGATGGATGAAAGAAAACATTCCGCAGGAATGTAAAATAATTGCATCACATCCTATGTTTGGTCCCGATTCGTTTTTCAATTCTCCTGATAAATTGCCTATGGTTATGTGTAATATAAGCGTGGAAGATAAAGAATTTAACTGGTGGAAGGATTATTTTTCCAAAAAACGAATGCGTGTGATAGTAATGACTCCGGACGAACATGACAAAATGGTTGCATATTCACAGGGAATAACTCATTATATTGGGAGAGTATTGTCTGACCTTAAATTAAAGCCAACTTTAATCAATACTTTAGGTTATCAAAAACTTCTGGAGATTATGCAGCAGACCTGTAATGATAGCTGGCAGCTCTTTATAGATCTCCAGAAATATAATCCCTACACAAAAAATATGAGAATTGACCTTCAGAAATCAATTGAAAGAATATATAAAAGTCTGGGTGACGATAGAATATAACTTATTGAATAATCATTTTCTTCAGTAAATCTCTTACCCCGCTTATTGATTCAACATTATATCTGGCAGATGTATAAACTAATCCTACTTTAATAGTTATCGCACTATCAGGTAATTCCTCAAACATATATTCATCTGTCCAGTCATCTCCTATTCCAAGAATAAAATCATATTTTTTATCGGCAATCAGATGAAGAGCAGCCCTTCCTTTATTTATGTTACTGTTTTTAATTTCAATTACTTTGTTCCCTTCCAGAATATCAAGATTATAAGTACTTATCAGGCTTGTAAGTTCATCCTTTAGTTCAATAGCTCTCTGAGCTCCCAGTTCGTGATCTGCTTTTCTGTAATGCCAGGCAATTGAATAATTCTTTTCTTCGATAAAAGTCCCCGGAGTTCTGTCCACGAAAAATTCTATACTTGGTCTTATCAGATCCTTCCATTCATTATTCATTTGTTCAACCATTCTCCATTTGTGGGTTGGCTTTCTAATCCATACTCCATGTTCTACTATAAGTGTATAATTTTTCGCCCCAAACCATTTGCCAAATATTGCTTTATCCCGGCCGCTAATAAGCACGATTTCGTTTTTACTGTCTCTGGCCAGTTTGTCAAGAGTCTTATAAAGCTCTTTATCAGGTTCTGCAAGTTGCGGATCAGTCTGAAATCCAACAAGGGTCCCGTCATAATCAAGAAACAGGATCCTGGCTTTAGCTTTCTTATAATTTTTTATAATTTCACTTTCAATATCTTTATTGAATTTTTTTGCCAGATATTTCTTTTGAATTTTGCTTACATTATCAAGACTGTTAATAAAATCCTGAGCCCACTTAATAATACTGTACCTTTTCAGAATATTCTGCATAATATTAATTCTGTTTTTTTGCTCTTGATCCGGCATATTAATAGCTTCCTTCAGCGCATCAGCTATTTCTTCCTTATTATTCGGATTGATAATAATAGCTTCGTTCAGTTCTTTTGCAGCACCGGCCATTTCGCTAAGAATCAGCACACCCTTGTCATTTATCTGTGATGCTATATATTCCTTGGCTACCAGATTCATACCGTCTCTTATCGGTGTAATAAGTGCTATTTCACATGAAGAATAAAGTTCAATAAGATCTTCAAAACTTAGTGTTCTGTAAAAGTACCATATAGGTGTCCAGTTAATAGTAGCATATTTACCGTTTATTTTTCCTACAAGTTCATCAATCTCTCTTTTCATATTCATGTACTGTTCCACATATATTCTTGATGGAACCGCTAAAAGAATCAATGTGACCTTTTCCCTGTATTCAGGATATTTATCGAGAAAATATTCAAATGCAATTAAACGGTTAGATATTCCTTTTGAATAATCCAGCCGGTCAATTGATAAGATTAGTTTTCTTTCCGGAGACATGAGAAAGTGTTTATCAATTTCCTGCCGGATCTTTGATTTATCCTTAACAGATTTCTGTTGCAGCTTGATTGCGGAATTATAATACTTATCGTAATCTATACCCATAGGGAAAGCATCTACCTTTACTACTCTGTTTTCAAGATTAATTTGATTTAATACTACTTCACGCCCCAGAAGCCTTCGCACACAACTTAAGAAGTGTCTTTCGTAATCATATGTATGAAAACCTATTAAGTCTGCGCCAAGCATTCCTTCGATAATTTCCTTGCGCCAGGGAAGAATTCTAAAGACCTCATATGACGGAAACGGGATATGAAGAAAAAATCCGATAGATATGTCCTTATGCTTTTCCTTTATAAGTTTTGGCAATAGAAGAAGGTGATAATCATGAATCCATATTTTATCAATTCCTTCAATATTTTTCAGTATTACCTCGGCAAATTTCTCATTTACCTGAATATATGAATTCCAGAAGTCTTTGTTATAATCGACATATTGAGTAAAATAATGAAACAAGGGCCATATAGTCTTGTTACTAAATCCAAAATAGTACAAATCCATATCCTTTCTATTTATAAAAACCGGTAAACATTTTTCCTTTTTTATAGCGGATATTATATCTGATCTGACTTTACTATTAATTTCTTCATCAACTATACCGGGCCAGCCAATCCATAAACTTTCAAATGATTTATAGATTGATTTTATTCCTGTTGCCAGTCCCCCTACACTCGGTTTAATACTGATCGACTCCTTATCAAGATTTATCTGTAAGGGTAGCCTGTTTGATACTATTAAAATTTTTTGCATAACTGACTTATTTATTAATATATGTTCTGGCCTTGTTTCTAATTTATATATAATATTTGCCTGATCTAAAATAATTTACAGGTTTATATTAATGTAGAATTTTTATTCTACTCAATATATTACTAATTTTAGCTTCATTAACCAGGTTGGTCTTATCTGTTTACAAAATGCTGACTGATAACAGAATAGATGACAAAACGGATAGTAATTATATTAAATATCCTAAAAGAGACATTAGCTAATAAATTAGCCTATGTAAAAACAAAATAACAAAATATTTTCTATATGAAAAATTTAAATTACGGAATAATTGGCAATTGTTTAAGTGCAGCCCTGGTATCAGATAGTGGTTCAATTGATTGGTGTTGTCTTCCCCATTTCAGCTCTTCATCTATTTTTGCGAAATTGCTCGATGAGCAAAAAGGAGGAAATTTTGAATTTATTGTAGATAAGGAATACCAGATTAGTCAGAGCTATATACGCAAAACAAACATACTGGTTACAAAATTTGAGAAAGGTGTTGATAAATTCGAGCTCGTTGATTTTATGCCCAGATATTTAGCTGATTACAGGAGTTATTATTCCCCGCCTGATATAATCAGGTATATAAAATACAAATCCGGGAAACCTGCTTTCAGGATTAATTATAATCCGAAACTGGAATATGCAAAACATAATACCAAAATCCTTGTAAAAAAAGAATATATAAAAAGCTTCACTACAAAAGGTATCTATGATTCAGTCTATTTATATACCAGTCTGGACAAACAAAAGGTCGTAGCAAAAGAAAAAATTGAGATTAATGATGATGCGTTTTTTCTTTTAAGCTATAATCAAAAGATATTAAAGCAGACAGTTGACAGGGCTTATTTAAAACTCCAGAGGACAAAGGTATACTGGCTGGACTGGGCAGATAGAACAAAATCCTTTAATAAATATAATGAAGAAATATTGAGAAGCGCATTACTGCTAAAGTTGTTAAGTTATGATAAAACAGGTGCTGTAATAGCTGCTACAACAACATCTTTGCCTGAAAAGATCGGAGATATAAGGAACTGGGATTACAGATTTTGCTGGTTAAGAGATGCTTCCATGGTAATTAAAGTAATGACTAATCTCGGCCACTACAGGGTAGCAAAAAGATACCTGAACTTCATAATTGATATTATTCCTGATAAGGATGAAAAGATCCAGGTCATGTATGGTATCAACAGGGAAAGAAACCTGACAGAGAAAATACTCGAACATCTGAGTGGTTACGAAAATTCCATACCTGTAAGAATTGGTAATGATGCATTCAGGCAAAAACAGAATGATATATATGGGATATTAATGGATGTAATATACCAGCAATTTGAGATATTTGAAACATCTCTTGTCAATAGTGAAGCCTTGTGGACTATAACAAGAAGTATAGTTAAAACTGTAAACAGAAATTGGAAAAAACCGGACAGAGGGATCTGGGAAATAAGAAAAGAGCAAAAACACTTTACTTTTTCAAAGGTTTTATGCTGGGTTGCAATTGACAGAGCGATAAAAATTGCACAGCTGATAAAGAAATATGACTATTTAAATGAATGGAAAAATCTTGCAGATACTATTAAAAAAAATATTTATGATAATGCATGGAATGAAGAATTGCAATCCTTTACACAGTCTTATGGTTCGAAGGATATGGATGCATCAAATTTACTAATGGAAGCATACGGTATTATTGACGCTGGTGATCCAAAATATATAAGTACAGTAAAGAGTATTCACAAATATTTAAGTAGGAACGGACTGATGTACAGGTATAAAAACAGGGACGATTTTGGATTACCTGCATCATCTTTTACTGTCTGTAATTTCTGGCTGGTCAACAGCCTTTACAAATTGGGTGAAAAAGAACAGGCAGAGAAAATGTTTGAGAAAATATTAAAATACAGTAATCACCTTGGATTATTTAGTGAGGATATTGATTTTAAAACAAAACGGTTGCTTGGAAATTTTCCGCAGGCATATTCACACCTGGCACTAATTGAAACTGCAACTATATTGTCATCAAAAGCTGAAACAGATCAGGAGGAGTTTTTTGAAAACTTATATTGATTAAAAGCTATAATGCTGCCAATGACGTTTCTCAGCTCTATAAATGTGAATTATTAATAAAATTTTAATAAATTGGCTATTAGTACAAATATTTCAGCTCTAAATTATGCAGGAATTTATTCTGAAAAACAAGGAATCAGCAGATGAAGATATAAAAAGAATACTGTATGATCAGATTGATACAGCTCTATCATACCTGGAGAATGAATCTGATAACAATTTTGATGAGTCAATACATGAGGTCAGAAAATGCATAAAGAGAATAAGAGCTGTTATAAGACTAATCAGGGACGATATTGGCAAGCAGAACTGCAGGAAGGAAAACTTTTTCTTCAGGGATATCAACAGAAATATGTCCGAACTCAGGAGTATTAACGTTAATATTGAAACACTGGCTAAACTTAATTCAGATCAATCTGGGGGCTATAAGGCTTTAATAGATCATTTTATTGAGCTAAAAGAAAAAATTATATATAAGCTTTGCCTGGAAGATGATCGTCTGGGAAATGTCTTTAAAATGCTTAAGAAAGGGAAGAAAAGAACAGGGCGGATACTAATTAAGAATAAGGATTTTGAAATACTTTTCTTAGGATTCATAAGAGTTTTTAATCAATGTCTGAGATCTATGAGTTTAGCGAAAAAAGAACCTACCAAAGGTAATTTACATGAATGGAGAAAAATAGCAAAATATTTATACTATCAGTTTCAGGTTTTGGCGCCTGTTTTGCCTGAAGAGCTGGGAATTTATACACCAAAACTGGATAAACTGGCAGATTACCTTGGTGAAGATCATGATCTTGCAGAACTTGAAGATTCTCTTAGGGGAAATCCATATGTGCCGGCCGAGTCAAATAAATCAGAATCAATTTATAATATAATTGATAAAACAAGATACGATAAGCAAAAGGTATTATTTTCACTTGCCGGTGAAATATTTAACGAAAGACTACAGACCAGTATTAACAATTTGTTTTCCATATGAACACCATGTTCTTTTCCCCGCTAAATTACGATGAACCTCTTTTCAGGCCTCCGGCGGAAGCTAATTCTTTAATTTTTCAGGTAACTATCGGATGTTCATGGAACAATTGTGCTTTCTGTGAAATGTACACAATGAAAAAATTCAGAGTCCGCGATTTAGACGATTTAAAGAAAGAGATTAAAGAAACATCAGGATATTTTCCGGATACCCGTAAATTTTTTATAGCAGACGGCAATGCAATGGTTTTACCTGCCCAAAAACTTATGGTTGTTATCAAATGTATAGATGAGAATTTTAGTAAAATTCAAAGAATATCAGCCTATGCACTTCCCAAAGACATACTGTCAAAATCTGATAAGGAGCTGCAAAGCTTGCAAAAGGCGGGATTGAAGCTTTTATATATTGGGATAGAGACTGGTGACGATGATCTGCTTAAAGCAGTCAACAAAAGGGAAACTTATAATTCAACACTTGAAGGGATTAATAAGGCTCATGAAGCAGGTATTGATACATCGTTAATGATTATAAACGGACTGGGAGGTTCAAAATATAGCATGAAACATGCCGAAAATTCCGCGAAAATTATAAATCTTATTCAACCGAAATATCTTTCATTACTGACACTTATTTTACCCCGGGGACTGGACCATTATAAGAGAAGATTTAAAGGTGAATTTGTTCCTTTAGATCTGAAAGGATTACTCGAGGAGGTAAAAGTATTTATTTTTAAAACAGAATTAAAGAATACGATCTTCCGTACTGATCATATATCAAATTACCTTGTTCTGAAAGGAATACTATCAAGGGACAAGTTAAAGATTTTGGATCAGATTGATAAAGCACTGGATAAATGTACTAACATACCTTTTGATTATAGCAGAAATAGCCTGTGAGTATAGGCAGCAGATGCGGTTTCATGCCTGTCTGCTTAGTGGCATTTATCAAACTCGGCTATTTTGTTTATTATAGGTTTCTCAGCATCAGAATACATTTGCCTGATAAATTCATCATGAAAATTATAGGTCCTTTCTTCAAGCTTAATCAGTCCAATCCTGTCAAATAACATTTCTTTTGCTGTTTTAATATCTTTTCCATAAATATGATACGAGTCAGCATGCCAGTTCATCCTGGCCAGTTTAACTGTTTTTCCTGTATGCAGAGCTACACCTGCAGCAATAACCTCCTTATTAAACTGGATAAATCCGAACATATTCATAAAACTGGCTCCCCAAGCATCATTGCTTCTGAAACGTATATTACAGTTCAGCCATTGTGTTCCTTCATCATCCTCAATAATTCTGTACCATAATGACTGAAGACAAGGAGGATCATAGCAATCGCCATCAAGATTCGGCATCCATGTTATCATCTGTGCCTGCCTTGTAAAAGGCTGTTTCGATAATTTCTCCACTATCCTCTCTATCTGGTTTATCTTAAAGTGGCCGGCTTCAACTGATTTACCGTCTTTCAGTTCCTTCCATATGCCATAATTCTCAAGTCTTCCATGATATGTGTATTCCCACCTTGTATCATCAGGATCATTCATATTCTTTACCCAGTGATCCTTGTAACCCTTAAGTTCAAGAACATATTCCTTAAGGTCATCTATACCTCCCGGAAATGCCATATGTATCATCGGATCGCTCTCCGGTTCCAGGATAGTAACATTCATTGTACAGTCCAAACTTAACGGATCACCAGGCTTATCATATTGAGTTTTAAATCCTATACCGTAATTATAAAGTTTTACCAGTGCTGCTTCATAAGCCTGGGCTAATGATTTTTCCTGGACATAAATAACTGGAATATTTTTCATTTTAATTAGAATTTATTTCCTCAAATTTTAGAAATAATATCTATTTAAAATGATTTTTTCTGATAATAATATTAACAATTTATTAAAGTGCGCAAAAGGGCACAGTGCCCTCATTAGGGCGCTGGCCCAAATAATTAAATAAACAAATGATCCAATAAACAAATAATTAGGGCGCTGTCCCCTTTATTCTACGATTTTAGAACGCTGTTCCCTTAAGCGCTTCATCGACTGATTCAAGAAGGGGTTTACAGGATAATTTTGCTCCAACAGCTTGTATTAGCCACCTTTGAGGAGTCAGCCGTCCCATTGTGAACATTCTTTGTATTTCACCTGCCATGTTTTTAGGATTAATATGCTTTTCAATCTGAAACTGGATTAATTGTCCGACAGGATAATTAGATAAATAAAGGGGATAGCTAATCATATGCGAGTATATGGCTAAGATGGTCTGATCTTTTATACCGAATATTTCAGCATAATATTTATTCCAGATATCCTTTGCGATACTTATAACCGCTACTTTCAATTCGCTTGCAGTGGCATCAGGATGGTCATAGAGCCATTTCCAGACATTCATATCCACAAGAGAGACTCCCATAATTTCATAACTTGTCCATACAATATCAAGTGCAAGTAAGTGATCATCAAATTCCCCTTTTTGTTCAACACCTAACATTTCAAGGTCCCTTTTCTGGAATAAAAAGGCTAAAGCTTCTGTAAATGCAGTATTTGGAACTCCATGCAGCAGGTAATAATCCATGTCATATAAAGTAAGGGTTTGTTCGACGTTATGTCCCAGTTCATGCATAGCAACATTATATCCCTGATAATTCATTCCGCCTTTTTCAACTCTTGTTCTTAAGTGAGCTTTATCAGTGCGCATTTCAGAACCCCAGGCATGACCTGCTCCACGTGAAGCATCAACAATTATTTTGGAAGCAATATATTCAGCCTTTTCCTCAGTGAACCCCAACCTGGTAAGTATTCTTGGGATATCTTTCTCGAAATCTTTATTTGTAGGATATTTCTTCCTTGTCAGATTATTAAGTTCCTCTCCCGAAATTCTTTTTGCAGGACCAAAACCATTATACCATATATCAAATGGTTCAAGCTTCCTGCCCAGCCTCTTGCTTATCAGACCGGCAACTTCCTTTATTTGTTTTGAAGAAACAAGTTCAATAAATAAATCCTCTACCTCTTTCTGCGGAATTTCCATATATAACTCAAACGAGCGCTTAATGTTATCAGGATAGTTAGGATAATAATTATCAAACTTCTTTGTTTCATTAAATATATCTATAATCTTCTGATAGCGTGTGTCACGTTCACTTGTAAAAGCTACTTTTTTAGTTCCTTCAAATAATTCGTTTGTATAAGGATACCAGAGATATTTGTCTGAATTTATTACTTCTGACGGAATTTCCTGGCTGATTATTCTGCTCATTATTTCATATATAATCTTTTGTTTTTCTAGTCCATTCTCAGTATTGTAATTAGCTTTTAACTCATCTCTCAATCCCCAGTGTGAAATCAGCTTCATTTCCCCGGGAAATAGTTTCTCGGATTTAGCATTTAAAACATTACCCATAAATATATTATATTCAGCAATATATGATTCAATGTTTGTTGATACACTGCTGTATTCCTGGATAATATCACTGGGAATCCTGGAAATATATAAATCGCCCAGACGTGCATATGCCCATTCTTCCCTTGACCAGTTTTCACCGAGCTTATATTTTTCTTCAAGTGTATAAAAAGGAAAATTCAGCAGGACATAAAAGGCTATTTTGTTTTTATAAAAATCTTCCTGCAGATGACTTGCCGGATTGTAACTTCCAAACATCATATCAATCTTATTAATCTCTCCGACATCCAAATCAAGAGGAGATTTAAGATCCATTATCATCCTGTTCATATTGCCTGACATAATCTCCATGTTTCTCGATATCTTTTCAAATGCCTTTGCCAGCTCATCCTTCGAATCAATAAAATTATCCATGCAGAAATTTTTATATTCATCAATGCTTCCATCCTTTTCTGTCCAGAAAGATGCAACCTGGCGAACTCCTTTTTTTATTCTGAATGTATCAGCAGTACTGTATTTTTTTATCAGTTCTTTTTCAACATCCTCCATTAGATTATTACCAATGAACTCATTGTTTTTACTCATTTTTTGGTTTTTTTCAGATTTGTAGCGATTACAACTGACTGACAGCAGGCAGCTAATTAATATGAAAATAACATAAGTTTTATACATTGTATTGAATTTTTATAAGTATTATACTAAAATAAGTTAATCACAAAGTTATATTTAATAGCTTTCAGCAAATTTATAATTTTGTTTCAATTCTTTATTAAATCATAAATATTTCTGGCATTTTTATATAATATTTCCGAATCATAAACTTTGTATTTGTATTCTTATTCTCCTTTTTGAGTTGACATTTCACTCAACTTATTTTTTGCTGTTTCGAAATTCGGATTTATTTGCAATGCTTTAGTATATGCCGAAATAGCATCGTTTCTTTTTCCCTGGCTATTATACAGGTCTCCCAGATAATAATATACATTATAGTTAAGCGGATTTAATTTCAGTATATACCGGAATTGTGATATAGCATCATCATATTGACGGTTCATAGTGTAAGCCATTCCTAAACTGACATTAATCGTTTCATTTTCAGGCTCCAGTTTAACTGCTTCTTTTAAATGAACGATTGATTCATCCACCAGTCTTATACTCATTAATACAGAACCCAGATTATGCTGTGTCATCGCACTATTAGGATAATATTTTACAGCATTTTCTGCAGCGAATAATGCTTGTTTAATATCCTTTTTGTGGTATAATGCCCACGACCTTACAAGCCATGCGTTACCAAAAACCGGAATTTTTTGGAGCATAACAGTTGTGTGATTTATTACATTATCAGTATTACTTTGATTATTGATTATCATGTTACGGATAACACCCAGTATATGTCTTTCCAGTTTCTTAAGAGCAATATTGTCAGGCATTACTTTTAAACCGAAAAAACAGCTTTGTAATATAGCCAGAGGATTACTCTCAACACGAGCGTTGATTAAAATATCAGCAATATTATGATATAATTTGTGGACCTGGATCCAATTATTTTGTTCTTCCTCTGAAATATTGCTCCAGTCAATTTTACTGTAAATATTATCCTGACGTACTTGTTTAAGAAAATTTTTAAGCCACAGGATTTTCTCAGGATTCTTTATATTTTTATCAGTATTGAACTCAATAAAAGGTGTGTAATCACTATTCAGATTAAAGTCCTTAAGGTAATTATTTATTCCATCCTGGTCACAGATATAACAGCTCAGAACATCGTGTGAGTTATAAAAATTAATATATTCAACGCTTTGACGTACATTATCTTTATTTAGTTCATTATCGATATAAGCCGGGGAAAAGAGTTGTGGTTCATTGCTTCCCACAACATATAAGAAATTGTATTCAGATGGCGCAGTTAATGAAATCCAGATTGTAACATATGGAAATGCTTCCTTAATAGTTCCTAATATACTGTTGATACAGGAAACCGGTATCTCATTGACTGGCAACCAGCAGCCTAAAATCCCTCCGGGACTTAATCTGTCTGAGGCATTCTGGAAATATTCCAGAGTATATAAAGATGCATTTTCTGCAATTTGCCTGGGATTTGTTGCATCAGTAATAATTAAATCATAATGTTTATCAGTTAAGTGTAAATAATTTTTTGCATCCATATATTTAATATGTACATTCTTTTCATTTAGTTGCTCACCAGAATTTATATGACTGAAATATTTTAAGGATATATCAACTAATTCAGGAGCAATTTCTATTATGTCTATGCTTTTAAGGTCATGTTTTGACAAACAGTTGGCAGATTCGCCTGTGCCAAATCCCACGGACAGGACTTTATTTGTATTCTTATTCAGAAAGATGCCCAGGTGTCCCAGTATTTTCTGGGTAATGCTGAAGCCAGGATAATCCCCGGCAACTTTTATTCCGGAAGTTGCCAGAGTAAGTTCTCCTGACTCACCCTCATGAACTGAAACGGTTGTATTTATACCTTCTTTTACAGCCAATACTTTTGTTTCTTGCGTAGTGTAACTGATGAATTGTCTTTTAAATAAGTCTGAAGGAATTAAAAAACTTACAATTGTTATGCTCACAGCTATAGCTAAATAAGATATTCTCCATATAATCCGGACTTCAGTTGAGAATATAATAATCATTATTATGCCAAGCCATAGTCCTGTTAGTCCCAAAAGCATTACTGAACGCTGCACTCCTAATAAGGGAATGAATAAAAATCCTACAAGTAACCCGCCCAGTACTGCACCAATAGTATTTACTCCATAAACCACACCTGTCGTTTGTCCCACTTTGTGCCGGTAATTACTCCATGCCTGTAATGCAAATGGGAATCCAATTCCCATGGCAACTGCAGGTATAAAGAATAAAAAGAAGCTGTTGAAGATGGGGAAAAATAAGGCACGTATCATGGGACTTTCCCAGAAATCAATTGTAGCGGAAACAAAAGCAGACAGTATATCTGACTGCCAGATATCAAGCCAGTTTATATAGAAAATACCCAGGATCCCAAGGCAGGTCAGGCTAATACCAAAAGCAATTGCAGGATATTTTAAACGTTTGGATAATATACTGCCTATCCAGGCACCTAAAACATTACCCAGCAAATAGATTGTAAGTACAGCTGCAAAAACATATGTTGGTCCTCCAAGCACAAAAACAATACTTCGCATCCACAGGAGTTCATACCCTATACTTATTAATCCACTGCAAAAAAAGGCTATCATCAAAATAAAGGAATTTGATGCAACTGTATTGTTACTGCTTGATTTAATATTTACCGGTTCAACGGGTTTTATCTTTACTTCAGAAGTAATATCATATGAACGTGACAACGTAAAACCACTGATGGCAACAAGCAGATTTATACCTGCTGCAATGTATATCGTCCCCATAACCCCTACAGTTCTTATTAAAATAAATCCTGCCAGAAAACACCCAAGGGCCGCACCAAGCATGTTTAATGCGTACAATCTTCCAACCAGCCGGCCTACGCGCTCATGTAATGATGTAACATATCTGCCCAGAAGCGGTAAAGTACTTCCCATCACCATGGCAGGAATCAACAGCAGTATAGCTGATACTATAACTTGCACAAGCAATAATATATGAGGGGAAGGATCATAACGTACATAAAACTGTTGATAAGCGCCATCCATAAGTCTTAAAAACCAGGGTAAAGACAGTGCTGCTATGGTTGCACATACTTCCAGAACAGAATATATAAGTAACCGTTTTTTTATCTGGTCTGCATATCTGCTCATAATTAACGAACCAAGCGCCAATCCTCCCATAAACACAGATACCACAATACTCGAAGCATATACAGTGTTCCCCAGTGTTAATTTTAAAAGCCTTACCCAGACAACCTCATCTATTAAAGAACAAATACCTGAAAAGAAATAAATAAGCACTATTAACTTCAAGGCAAGATTTACAGAGTTTTTTTGATTTGTTTCAACCGAGTTTTTAATCCTTTTCTGCTTTAACATATTCGTCTTCTGTTAAGTTTAATATAGAATACAGGGCATATCTAAATTGTCGAAAAATAGTTAAATAGATTTATATTTTATTTAAAAAATAATTTTTTTTTACAACGGGCAGGAAATAGATCAGATATTCAGGATGCTTTTGCAGATTTCAATTTCTTTGATATCTCCGGTGAATTTTTCTTTAGCATCTGATAGTTTAATTGCTGGTTTATAATCTTCAGATGGAAGGTTTTTTACATATGTCATTTTTATAACATTATTAAGCGGAGTAACACCGACATCATTAGTAAGGTATGTGCCGACTCCATAAACATCATGTATTCTTTTGTTCACATACTTTTTAATTTTTTCAATTTTCTTTAAATTCAGGGCATCACTATAAACTATTGTTTTAGATTGAGGGTTTATATTCATTGATTCATAATAATTTATAGCTTTGTCTGTAAACTGAATAGGATCACCACTGTCCCATCGTAAACCATCAAATACTCTGGCATGCCTGGCCGAAAATCTTTCAAAAAACACATCTGTTGTATATGTATCTGTCAGAGCAATACCTAAATCTCCCTTGTATACATCGACCCATGCATCAAGAGCCAGTTCATTGGCTTTTTTATATCCGTATTTAGCAGCATGGAACATAAACCATTCATGGGGATGGGTTCCAATCGGGGTTAAATTATTTTTCATGGCCAGATAAACGTTACTGGTTCCTTTAAGATATTCACCTGAATATATTTTTAAGACTTCAATTACTTTATCATGAACGTCAAATGAAAATCTTCGCCGGGTACCAAAATCTGAATACTCAGCCTGCAATTCCTTTAATTTTATAGCCTTTTCTTTTGCATTTTTTTCAGCATTAACAGGACGGTTATTATTCATCTTGTTGTACAGCTCGCTAATTATTGCTAATATGGGCACCTCCCATAATACCGTCCGGTACCAGTAACCTTCAATGTCAACCTTTAAATTACCGTCAGCAAGACTAATATTAACTTCACTGGGATCAAACCTGTATTCTTTTAATACATCTACATAGTCAGGATCGAAATAATAACATCTTTGTCTGATAAACCTCTCTGATTCTTTTGAAAGAGTAAGAAAAGACATTTCTTTTATTTCTTTGCGTAATTCAAGGTCAAAGCCATCGGGAAATTTAGTTTTTCCCCTGTTGATGTATTCGTATTTTACTATGGCATCAGGATATAATTTGTGAATAGCATTCTGAGTGGTAAATTTATATAAGTCGTTATCTGTTAAATCTTTAATTATCATTTCTTATTTCTTAAGATTTATGTCTGTGCTTCGCTTAAATACTATACCTGCATTTTCTGCTTCAGAATAAATGGCATCTGCAATATGATCCATACCGGGTACATTTGACATACAATCCTGTAACAGTGTAATTTTACCGGAAATATCACTATATTCCAGTAGTTGCTTAACTGTATTTGCAACACAATGACTTTTAGCTTCTCCTGCTATAAATATGCTGTTATACTTTCTCAGT
Organism: uncultured Bacteroidales bacterium; assembly: GCA_964521285.1. Taxonomy (GTDB): domain Bacteria; phylum Bacteroidota; class Bacteroidia; order Bacteroidales; family UBA10428. The sequence goes on from CAZFQS010000008.1 coordinate 61,907, forward strand.
GTGCCGAGTAAGGTGGTATTAAGCTGTGTTTCGGCACTCGTGTCAACAGGTATGTTTGCCCTGAGTACTCCGAAGTGTTCAGTTAAAGGATTTGTACCCTTAACTACTAATTCGTAATGTTTCCCCTGTCTTGCCCATTCAATTACCTGAGACATAATAACATCGGTAAAAGCAGCACCCCGGCTTCCCTGTATGCAATGTTCCGGCCATACTATATGGGGGAATTCCCTTTCTTTCCCAAGATTCCTTATATAGTCTTTAGCTTTTGACACTTCAAACCTGGGAATCCATATTTCATTTTCAATATCTTCTGTGGATATTTGGGTATAGGGTTCGGGATGATTTCCGTTCTTATCTTCCCAGAAGTAAGGATGAGAAATGTCAATAACCTGGTGATTGTCCTGGGTTAAAATTATATGGTCAATATAACTAATATTTTTCCTGATAAAGCTGGCTGTCCTCTCAACATCTTTTTCTGCCCCGGGAATATACAGTGATCCGTTAGGCATGCAGAAATCATTCTGCATATCAACTATCATTAATAAATTATTAAATTTCATAATATAAGAGTTTGTTTTATATATAAACACAAATTAACAAAAAACGTTGAACAAAAAACTGGGACAGCACCATTAAATAACCAAATAAATATCATCTGTCTTAATATCTTGTTGATAGATTTATTGAAGAAAATGATCCGGCCTTTTAATAAATTGATACTTTTGATTAAAGGACCAAATGTATTATGTTTTATGTAGCTGACCTGCATATACATTCTCATTATTCCCGTGCAACAAGTAAGGAATTAACCCTTGATAAATTATACCAGTGGGCTCAAATTAAAGGAATTAATGTTGTGGGGACAGGAGATTTTACGCATCCCCTTTGGTATAATGAGATAAAAGAGAAACTTATACCAGACGGTACAGGATTTTTTAAACTGAAGGAACCTCCCAAAACAGAAGCAGTACCAGGTATCAGGACAAGGTCTCTCGATGTACGGTTCTGCCTCAGCGCTGAAATAAGTTCAATTTATAAGTTTGATAATAAAGTAAGGAAGAATCATAATGTAATATTTGCAGCGGACCTGGATTCAGTATTAAAAATAAATGCAAGGCTGGCATCAATAGGAAATTTGCAATCTGACGGAAGGCCTATTTTAGGGCTGCCTTCAAGAGATTTGCTTGAAATTGTGCTGAAAACCTCAGATACTGCATATCTTATTCCTGCTCATGTCTGGACACCATGGTTCTCAACTCTCGGTTCCAAAGCCGGTTACGATAGTATTGATGAATGCTACAGGGACCTTACCGGGCACATATTTGCACTGGAAACAGGATTATCTTCCGACCCATCAATGAACTGGAGATTAAGTGAACTGGACCGCTACTCACTGGTATCAAACTCTGATGCCCATTCTCCTCAGAAACTTGGAAGAGAGGCAAATATCTTCGACACCGAACTGAGTTATTATGAAATGTTTAATGCACTAAAGACCAGAACCGGGTTTCTTGGCACTTATGAATTCTTTCCCGAGGAAGGGAAATATCATCTTGACGGGCACAGAAAATGCGGAATAGTCTCTGATCCTGAAACGACGAACCAGTATAACGGAATATGCCCGGTTTGTAAAAAACCCCTTACAATTGGGGTTTTACACAGGGTTGAACGGTTGGCAGACCGCAAAAAAGCAGAAAAACCTGAAAATTCACCCGGATTTCATTATTTGATACCATTACCTGAAATAATTTCTGAAATTAAGAACTCCGGGCCGGAAAGTAAAACTGTTCAGCATATGTACAGGCAGATAATCTCTGAATTTGGTAATGAGTTTACATTTTTAAGAGAAGTGCCTGTTGCTGACATACAAAAGAAATGCGGATTTGTGCTGGCCGAAGCTATTAGGCGGATGCGTGAGAACGAAGTTAAGCCCGTGCCCGGATATGACGGAGAATTTGGTACTATTAAAGTATTTAATGAAGGGGAACTTGAATCTTTACTGGGGCAGTCAAATTTGTTCGGTTATAAAACCGATAAAATGACCAGGAGAACAATAAAGCAATCAAACATCATAGCCAGTAATACAAATATTCCTGAAAAAGCATTGGAAACAGTTGAACTTAACCCGGAACAGGAATCAGCCAAAAATTATTTAAAAGGAGCTTTACTGGTAAAGGCGGGGCCGGGTACCGGTAAAACAGGAACACTTATACAATGGATAGCAAATCAGATTACCAGCAGCCAGGCAAAACCTGAACAAGTGCTGGCAGTAACATTTACAAACAAGGCAGCAGATGAAATGCAAAGCAGATTAAAAACTATCCTGGGTGATAAATCAAAAGGTGCAAGAACAGGTACTTTTCATTCCATATGTTATGGTATTCTGCAGGAAAGATATGCTGAAATGAATACAGTATATGATAATGAGGGCAGGGAAATCATTCTCAATATGTTATTACCTGAATTGAAAAATACCGAGATTAAGGAATTATCCAAATCACTGGCTAAATATTTTGAACTGGGGAATAATTCTGAAATTAGCAATATTAAATACATTGCAGGGCTGTACAGGGAATATAATAAAAAACATAATTCAATAGACCTGTCGGATATAATAAACCAAACAGTAGAGCTGTTAATTAATGAACCCGCATTTCTTGAAAAGGTCCGTGAACAATATTCAGTAATAGCAGTGGATGAATTCCAGGATATTAATCCTATGCAATACAGATTTATTAAATTACTGGCAAGTAATAAAGATATCCTTGCTATTGGTGATCCTGACCAGTCCATTTATAAATTCAGAGGTTCTGATGTGAACTTATTCTTTAAGTTCAGGGATGATTTTGCTGCAAGGGAGATTAATCTGGAAAGGAACTACAGATCTTCTGAAATGATATTAAAAGCTGCTGAAAATATAATCAGGAATAATACATTAAAAAGCAATTTAAGGCTCACAGCTAGCACAAACAACTGGAAAAAGATAAAAGTATTTAACGCAGATGATACAGCAGCTGAAACAAAATATATACTTGATGCAATAGACGGATATATCGGAGGAACTGAGAATTTATCTATAGGCACGAGCTCCTCCTCTGCCAGTTATTCTTTTTCAGATATTGCAGTCTTATTCAGGACTCACCATGTCGGCAAAGAATTAATGAGGGAACTTAAAAAAGCAGGCATTCCCTTGCACTATGGAGATGGTTCATCATACCTTGAAGTACTCCCCTTTAGTTTAATTTCTGATGTTCTGCGCCTTTTAATAAATAATGAGGATTTTGTGTCATTAAAGAAATTAATGGTAAACGGACTTGATTGGCAGGCGTCAGATGTTGATATGTTTATAAGTAATGTTTATTCCAAAGGTATAAACTGGACACAAAATAAAATTGAGTTTATCAACGGACAAAATTATGAGAGATTCACAGAATGGCAGATATTTTATAATTCATTAAAAAATAAATACAAGTCAGAAAATCTGGTAAATATTATTATGGCAATTTGCAGCTTCTTTTTACCTGATAATAAGCTGGATGATTTGTTAATACTTAAAAAGGAAGCTATACTCAGCATGGCCGGGGAAAGTGAAGATAATCCTGAAAAGTTCCTTCAAAAAATGACCCTGGGTAACTATTCTGATATTGGGCGCTTAAAATCCGAGGGAGTGCATCTTCTTACTTTTCATGCAGCAAAGGGACTGGAATTTCCTGTTGTTTTTGTTGCCGGTGCCGAAGAAAATATCACTCCTCTTAACAGCAGAGGAACAGATATTGAAGAAGAAAGGCGGTTGTTCTATGTGGCTTTAACAAGGGCTAAGGAAGAAGTCCATATTACTCATGTTAGAAAACGCAGGCTTTTTGGGCGACCAGATCTGATGGAGCCCTCACGTTTTATAAATGAAATCGGTCGGGAACTAACTGAAGTGGTAACTGATGAACCTAAAAGAAAAGCAGTTGTAAAAGAAAGACAGCTTAGCCTGTTTTAATATATTCATTTCTCCGGGTTGCACTTATTTAATTGCTTAATGCAGATAATCATTTCATGCGTCTATTGCTATTCTTCTCCGAATCTTTTAAGGTCATGTGAGTAGAAGGTCCATTCAGGTGTCTGAATAATCTCATCATTAGGATTTAGTTCATACCAGGGACTATTACTATTTTCAGGATTCTTTAAAACGTGGATTTCCTGGGCAGGCATATAACTTTGTGCCAGCATATAAATTTTTTTACCGGTAGCTTTATTAATTGCCAGATCAACAACTATTACAGCATGACCGGGTGATCCGCCCTGAATAAAGATGTCACCTGTTGAAATATCTCTGTATTCAATTTTTTTCAGCTCTTTTGATAAAGACAATGTTCCTGCATATGTATAAATAAGGTTCAGATAATCTTTAAAATCATCATATGTATTTGATGGTGCTTCAGTTTTTTTCCAGTATGTTCTGTTACCTTCAACAACCACCCTGTATCCCTGAATCCACTTTGAATAATCGACCCTGAATCCGTTAGTGAAATTGAAGTGTATCTTGTCATATTCCTGCATCTGATACAAATACTCTGCTTTTAGCCTGATAATTGCATCGGCACATTGATGCAAATCCCTGTCTCCAATGTCCATGTCAACCACTGCCATATGCACATCCTGATTTGATTTCAGGTTTCCATTATATAATCTTACTTCTGTATTGTATGGCTTAAGGGGTAATTTTCTGAGGTAACGGGAAATTGAATTTTCATCTGCTTCTGTTCTTTCATAACCTTCAGGCAAAAGAAATCTTTCCTCTATGGTTTTTCCGTTTTTGTTTATCAGCTTTAAAGATTGTCCACCTGAAATATTGTTATTTTTTTCACTAAGCTGGCTATCTGTTTGTCCGCAAGAGTATGATATCAAAATAAAACAACACAATGTTATTATGGTCAGTCTCATTATTATGAATTAATGAATTTTAACAAATATAATATAAGTTATTGTTCTATTGTTCTATTGCTCTATTGCTTTATTTACCCATCAAAGTCCCGCCTTCCAGGGGCCTCTGTACAACAGGCAGGTTTAGCATAGGTGGATTGCTGAATTGCAAAATAATCAAATAAACAAATAATTTAAAGGGCAGAGAGGTCACCTAATTAAAACTAAAGTTTTATTTTTATAAATATTTTAAAATTTTTAAAAATGAAAATTTTATATTTTGTTTTAATTTTTGGGATGCTTACAAATCTTTCAGCTCAGGAAAAAGTTGAGCTTCCGGCTCCGCAACCCCTGGAACAAATTGTCCACCATGAAAACTATTCATTATCTTACATTGAAGCCTATGAGCTTGCGTCATGGGTAGCATATGAGCTTACCAGGGAAGAAGCAAAATCAGAAATTGAATATAAAGAAAAATACAGGGATGATCCTGATGTTGAAACAGGATCGGCGACATCAAAAGATTATAAAAAGGCGGGTTACATTATGGGGCAGCTTGCATTTATAGAACACATGATGATGTCTGAAAATGCCGCAACTGAATCTTTTTATCTGTCTACTATTGTCCCCCATAAGTTATCATTTAATAAATATGTATGGAAAACACTGGGAAATATTATAAAAGCCTGGGCCTATGAATGCGGATCACTCTATGTTGTAAACGGACCGGTTCTGGCTGATGCTCCATTCGGAACTTTTGGCCCAAGTAAAGTAAGTATACCGGAAAGGTACTACAGCGTTGTGTTGGATCTGACAGACGAGAGAGGAATAGGATTTGTTATAAGAAACAGTATGTCATCTGCCTCTGTTAAGCAATATGCCATGTCTATTGATGAAGTTGAGAAAATTACCGGAATAGATTTTTTTCCATCATTACCTGATGAACAGGAAGAAAAAATTGAGAGTACTTTTGAACCTGAAAAGTGGAACTTTGAAATTCTGGAAGAATAGTCTTTGGTGATATCTTATTTTTTATTTTTTATCCACTCCCTTGCATTTACAAATGCCTCTATCCATGGTGAGATTTCATCATTTTTTCTTTCTACGGGATAGTGTGCCCAGTTCCACGGAAATGTTGATCTTTCGATATGTGGCATCATAGCAAGGTGTCTTCCGTCCTGCGAACACAGTCCGGCAGTATCAAATTGGGAGCCATTCGGATTCCCCGGGTAACCTGAATAACAATATTTTAAGGGTATGTGATACATGTTTTCCTCATAGGGAAAACTAAATCTGCCTTCGGTATGTGCCACCCAGATACCTAATCTTGAACCTGCCATTGACTTAAACATAACTGAATTATTTTCAGAAATGAAGACATTAAGAAAAGCTGATTCAAACTTTCCGGATTTATTAATCAACATTTTTGGTTTCCGGGAATGTTCCGGATTTACCAGGCCCAGTTCAATCATCAACTGGCAACCATTACAAACACCTAAGCTTAGAGTATCGCTGCGGCTATAAAAATTGTCCAGTGACTCTTTAGCTTTTGGATTATAAAGAAATGCTCCTGCCCAGCCTTTTGCGCTGCCGAGAACGTCTGAATTTGAAAATCCTCCTACAAATACTATCATATTTATGTCCTCCAGAGTCTCTCTCCCAGCTATAAGATCTGTCATATGAACATCTTTAACATCCATTCCTGAAAGGTACATTATATAAGCCATTTCACGATCTCCATTTACACCTTTCTCACGAATAATGGCTGCTTTTATTCGAGTGAATTTTCTTCGCTTAATGTTAATGCCATAATCAAGATATTTGCCTCTGAATTTTTCACAAAAACTAAACTCAAGCTTTTGATTTTTATAATTTGCAAATCGTTCAGCAGCTGACTCATTACCACACTGTTTTCTGTCAAGTAAATATGAAGTTTTAAACCAGATGTCCCTCAAATCGTTTATTGGAAAAGTATGTTCCCTGTCTGATTTTGAAATTGTAATTGTTCTGTTTCTTTCAGGTTTACCTATAATTTTAAAGTCAATTTTATTTTTCTTAAACAGGTCTTTTATATAATCAAAATCATTAACCTGAATTATTATACCGGGATTTTCACTGAACAGTATTTTTATCAGGTCTTTTTCATTAATAGAATTCAGATCAATATCCAGTCCGGTTTCCGGATCAGTAAAAGTCATTTCAAGAAGTGTGGTGATCATTCCTCCGGATGAAATATCATGCCCGGCAAGAATTTTTTCTTCATTTATTAGTCGTTGAATGGTGTTAAATACCTTGGCAAAGTATTTTGGGTTCTTAACCGTCGGGGCATATCTGCCTATTCTTTTGTTTATTTGTGCAAAACTGCTTCCCCCCAGTTTAAAGTTGTCTTTTGACAAATCAACATAAACAAGTAAAGAGTTATCGCAATGTTTAATTACAGGTTCAACAACCTTTCTTATGTCTGTAACTTCACCTGCAGCTGAGATTATAACAGTACCGGGTGAATAAACCATATCACCATCTTTGTATTTCTGTGTCATTGACAATGAGTCCTTTCCTGTAGGTATATTAATTCCCAGTGAAAAGGCAAAGTCACTTGCGGCCTTAACTCCCTCGTATAATCTTGAGTCTTCTCCTGTATTCTTACAGGGCCACATCCAGTTCGCACTTAGCGAAATACCTTTCAGCCCGTTTTCTATTGGTGCCCAGATAATATTTGTCAGGGATTCGGCAATCGATAAAACTGACCCATTACCTGCATTTATTAATCCGCTGACAGGGGCATGACCCAGTGCAGTGGCAACACCTCTAAATCCGGAATAATCCAGTGCGGCTACAGCAACATTATTTAATGGTAGCTGCACAGCTCCACAGGTTTGCTGTCTGGCAACCCTTCCCGTAACTGACCTGTCTACTTTATTGGTTAACCAGTCCTTGCACGCCACAGTTTCAATTTGCAGAACATTCTCAAGATAATCTAATAACCTGGACTGATCATATTCGATCCCATCAAACTCAAATTTTATTGTTATGTCCTGCATGATTGTTTTAGGAGGATTTCCAAACATATTTTCCAGTTGCAGGTCGAGGGGTTTTGATCCGTTTTTACTATTTATAAATGTGAATTGTTTATCTCCTGTCGTTTCTCCAATTATATACATTGGCGCTCTCTCTCTTTCAGCAATCCTGCTTATTAATTCTGTATCTTTCTCCTTTAAAATCAGGCCCATTCTTTCCTGTGACTCATTACCTATAATCTCTTTGTCAGAAAGAGTAGGATCACCAATTGGCAACTTATCCATATATATTTTCCCCCCGGTTTTTTCAACAAGCTCAGCCAGGCAATTAAGGTGACCCCCTGCCCCATGATCATGTATGGATATTATGGGATTTTCATCAGATTCTGCCAATGCTCTGATAGTATTGCAGACTCTTTTCTGCATTTCAGGATTGGAACGCTGTACTGCATTAAGTTCAATTGTATTATCATATTCTCCTGTTGCAACTGATGATACAGCACCTCCACCCATTCCTATACGGTAATTGTCTCCTCCCAGCATAATTATCTTATCACCTTTTTCAGGCATTTCTTTCACACTATCCTCAGCCTTTCCAAAGCCTATGCCACCAGCCAGCATAATAACTTTATCATAGCCATATTTCTTTTCATTTTCATAATGTTCAAAGGTAAGAACACTCCCGCATATGAGGGGCTGACCAAATTTATTCCCAAAATCGCTGGCCCCGTTTGAAGCTTTAATAAGAATTTCTTCAGGAGTCTGATAAAGCCATTTACGTGCTTTTAATACTTTTTCCCATGAACGGCCTCCATTAAGGCGGGGATATGCTGTCATGTAAACAGCTGTTCCTGCCAGGGGCAATGCTCCCTTCCCTCCTCCTATCCTGTCACGTATTTCTCCGCCGGTACCTGTTGCTGCACCATTAAATGGTTCAACAGTTGTAGGAAAGTTGTGAGTCTCGGCTTTTAAGGATATTACGGAATTAATATCTTTTACTACGAAATAATCAGGCTTGTACTGAGTCTCAGGAGCAAACTGCTCAATAGAAGGACCTCTTAAAAATGCACAGTTGTCTTTATATGCTGAAACTACTTTGTTAGGATTTGTTTTGGTTGTAAGCTTTATTAGATCAAAAAGTGAATATTCCTTCTCATTTCCATCAATAATAAATAAACCGTTAAAAATCTTATGGCGGCAGTGTTCAGAATTAACCTGAGAAAATCCAAAAATCTCACTGTCAGTTAACTCCCTTCCCAGGTTCTTACTTAAGTTTTCCAGGTATTTTATTTCTTCTGAACTTAGTGCAAGACCTTCCTGCTGGTTATATGCTGAAATATCATGTATTAATAAAACAGGGTCAGGTTCTTTATTTATTGTAAAAATATCCTGGTTTAGTCCGTTATATAATGCCTGCAGCATGGGATCAAAATATGCATCCCTGTTATTCACAGCATAAAATTCTTCAATTCTTTCTATTCCCCTTATTCCCATGTTCTGGGTTATTTCAACTGCGTTTGTGCTCCAGGGTGTTATCATTTCTTTTCTGGGCCCGATAAAATAACCATTAATAACATCTGCATTAATAATACTGGCATTACCAAAAAGCCATTGAAGTTTTTCTGTAATTTCCTGGCTGAACTTTATTGATACTTTTACAGCATAATATGCGTTTCCGGATGATTTAAAAAATTTTATCATCAATGTCTATTTATTTCGAATCCGCCGCAAAAGTAAGAAAACCATAATATTTTTATGATTTATTTGTTATATATTTTTAACTATGTTTTACACGAAGGAAAGTATAGTTTCCAATACTGAAAAGACAGGTTATTTATAAATAACTTCAACTATTGAAAGCAAAAAACTGTTAATTATTTATGCCTGTTAAAATAGTTGCATATTACAACAATTTTCAGGTAAAGGTTTGGAGGGAAGAGTAAAATGAACTTTAGTTCCTTTTCCAACTTCACTTTCGATCCATATTCTGCCACCATTCCTTTTGATAAAATCCCTGCAAATTATCAGTCCAAGTCCTGATTCCGTTTCTTTTTCAGTAAGTGATTTTATATTACTGGCCTCTGTCATTCGTACTGCTTTAATATCCTTTTTATTCATGCCTATGCCTGTATCCTTAATAATAACTTCAGTATTTTCACAGTTTTGTCTTGCACCTATTGAGATTTTACCATTTTTGCCGGTAAATTTTATAGCATTTGATATTAAGTTTCTGACTATGGTATTTACCATATTACTATCGGCATAAATAAATACTTCTTTCTTTATATTATTGGAAATACTCAGACTTTTTCTTGTTGCATAGTTTTTGAAGTAATTAATATGATAATCAGATATTTTTCTGAAATCAATTTTTCCAGGCTTAAATGTCAGAACATCTCTTTGTATTTTAGACCAGGCTGTCAGGTTTTCTAAAATTGTACAGCTACATTTTACAGAATCATCAATAATGTTGACCATTTCCTGAATCCTGGTTTTATTATAATGCTTAATCTCTTTTCTAAGCAATTCAGAGAATCCCATTATTGCATTAAATGGATTTTTTAGATCGTGAGCAGTGATTTTCAGGAATTTATCTTTCATTACACTCAACCTCATTAACTCCTGTGTTTGCTTTTTTAGAAGTTCTTCTGCATATATTCGTTCTAATTCTGCTCCTGCCCTGGATGCAAATATTGACAAAATGTAACGTGAATTTGGCTTTTCCTGCATAGGTTTATCATCCATCAACACCAGCATGCCCATTGGTTTTTCTTTGCAGTTATATATAGGAGCACCTATGAAACTTTCAATGCCCATTCCGGCAATCAGTTGATCCTCAGGGAACATTTCCTGCAGATTCTGAGGGTAAAATGTGATGTATCCTTTCATAACATTTGCACAGGGAGTTCCATTGTAATTGAAAACAAAATTATTACTAATAGCGTTATCTGACCAGAATTTTATTGTTTCAGCCCTATATTTTTCGTTGTCCAGTATTCTGGCAATATAGGAATATTTTGTTTCAAATGTATTTGCAAGAAGTTCTGTGAGCTTTCTTAGATAAAGTTCGCCAGTTAGTTTTGAAGTATTCTTTATAAGAGTAGCCAGCATTTCCGCTGCCTTTATATATTCAATGATTTTTTTGATGCGAAGAATTATAATCATTTGTCCGTTTAGCTGCACCTTCTTTTTCGAGATGCTTCCCCAGAATATATTCTTTTTTAGTGTCCTGAAAGTCAACTCCTGCTTATATTCTCCTCCTTTGTTTATTTTTTTAATTATTATTTCCTTGCTGAATTCAGCAGGTTCACTATTATAAAGATTAAAAGACTGTAGATTTAATAAGTCTGTCTTGTTGTCAGCCTGAAATAATTCAACAGCTGTTCTGTTACATTCAAAAATTCTAAAATCATTACCATCGAGTAAGAATATAGCTTCGGGTGAATCGTCAAATACTGCGTGGAATAAAATATCAGTGCTTTTTAGTTCATAAAAGCCAGACTGATCTTTGTAGATTTTAAAATTACGCATCCGGGTTAATTATTAGAGATATTTGATATGTTATATTTGGATTTAATACTTGCAATACGGACATAAGATAAAAAGGTTATACCAATTTTGACGAATATAGGATTTACGGTTGTTGATTTACGATTTAGAGCGACATTCAGAAGGGTCACTGAGGGGGCACAGAGGGGTCACAGAGGGGGACAGCGCCCTTTTAGAGCACTGTCCCAGGGACGCTGTCCCTCTCCGCAGTGCAGATTATTCCCTTGATATTTCGAAAACTGCCGTCCCTCCATCTGTATAAGAACATGCATCAGGGCACTGCACATATGCGGCGTTTATATTCTTTTTCCCGGCAATACCAAACTTATCAGGCCCTGAAATCCGTAAAGCATTATAGAAAGGAATAATTGAAGCAAGTGAATGCATACACAATGGTGTTTTTGATATCAGCTTATAGCCGTCTTCCAGAATAAAACTGTCGTTTTGGCGATATACAGGACAATTACCCTTAATTTCTTTTACCTTAATTATTAAATTCATGAGTTATTAATATTATATGTTATTAAAATTTAAGTTAAATATATTTCTGCAGAATAATATCTTTTCAGTATAATTAATTAATTTTATTTTTATGAACATTTAAACTCCAGAGTTATGAAAAAATTTATAAAAATCCTTCTGATTATAATATTGGTTCTTTTAGCAATTCTAATTGTTACACCCTTTTTATTCAAAGGTAAAATTATGGAGATTGCAAAGGAACAGATTAATAAAAACGTAAATGCCAGGGTGGAATTTGGTGATCTGGGATTATCTTTTATTAAGAATTTTCCTGATGCCAGTGTCTCCCTTAAAGAACTTTCAGTGGCCGGTATTGATAAATTTGAAGGCGATACCCTGTTAAAATTAGCATCTCTTGACATAAAGGTTGACATTATCAGTGTCATTAAAATGGAAAATATAAAAGTCAAAGCTATAGTTATTGACAGACCCGAAATAAATGCGAGGGTCCTTGAGGACGGTTCCTTAAACTGGGATATAATGAAAGAAGCTGAAGAGGAAGAAGAGGAAGTTGTTGATACTGCTGTATCGGAATTTACTACTACTATCGCACTTAAAAAGTTCGAAATAAGAGATGCGAAAATTTCATACACGGATGACAGCTCAAACATGTCAGCATCACTTAATAATTTTGATTTTCTGCTAAAAGGAGATATGTCGCAGGATTTCACAACACTGTCAATAATATCTTCAACAGAAATGGTCAATTTACTCATGGATGAAATAAGATATGTAAAAGATGCATCATTAAATATTGATATCAGTCTGGATGCTGATCTTAAAAATTCAATTTATATTCTTAAAGAAAATGAGGTAGCCTTAAATGATTTGTCGCTCGGATTTGACGGTAGTATAAGAATGCCAAACGAGGAGGATATAGAAGTAGATATGAAATTCAAAACCAATAAGGTAGACTTTAAATCGTTATTATCCCTTGTACCAGCGATATATATGAAAGATTTTCAGGATGTGCAGACAACAGGTAAACTTAAACTGGATGGTTATGTTAAGGGTATATATAATGAAAAAGGAATACCAAATGTGGGTTTGGATTTGCTTGTTGAGAATGCCATGTTTAAATATCCTGATCTTCCCAGGTCTGCAGATAATATCCAGATAAATGTTAACCTGTTCTTTGATGGTGTACAAAATGACAACACAAAAGTTGATATAAATAAATTTCATGTTGAGTTAGGTAATAATCCTGTTGATCTGAAGATGAGTATTAGAACCCCTGTCAGTGATCTTCATGTTGATGGTACTTTGGCAGCCAGTATTGATTTTGCCAGTCTCTCTGATGTAATACCTATGGAAGATGTTAGTCTCACAGGCACGGTTAAGTCTAATCTGGATATGATGGGTTATATGTCTTATATTGAGAATGAGGAGTATGAAAAATTTAAAGCAGACGGATACGTTACTATTAACGGATTCATGTTTAAAAGTCCTGATTTGCCTGTTGAAGTCAATATCATTGAATCTTACTTTAACTTTTCACCTGAATATGTGCAGGTTTCTTCTTTCAATGCTCTCATAGGTCAAAGTGACATGCAATTTACAGGCAGGCTGGAAAATTTCATACCATACATGTTTAAGGATGAAACTGTTAAAGGTAGATTTACCTTTACATCAGGCCTTCTTAATTTGAATGAGTTTATGACTGAAGAAGAGGTGTCTGAGTCAGAAGAAGTTGAAGATACAGTGCCGCTGTCAATTTTTGAAGTTCCTGCGAATATTGATTTCAGATTGATCTCGGAGATAGATAAGATCATATATGATAAGCTTGAGATTAATAATACATATGGGATCATTACAATTAAGGACAGCAAAGTTATTCTTGAAAATCTTAGCATGAATTTGTTGCAGGGTTCCATGAAACTGAATGGAGAATATAACACTCAGGATATATCTGCTCCTGTTGTCGATTTCGGGATCAAAGCCTCAGGCATAGATATACCTTCAGCTTTTAATGCATTTGATGTTATTGCAGAACTAGCTCCGGTAGCCAAAAATGCAACAGGGAAGATAAACCTGGAAATGACATACAATAGCCTTCTTGATGAACAGATGAATCCTGTGCTTAACTCGGTAGCCGGAAAAGGAAGCTTTTCATCACAGCAAATAGGTATTTCAAATTCAGGAATATTTAGTAAGATAGGTAAAGAATTAAAAACAGATAAATTTGATAACCTGTCTCTGGAGAATGTTGCAATAGACTTTGAAATAAGGAACGGCAGGATTTATGTTGATCCTTTTGAAACAAAGATGAAAAAAACCGCATTCATAATTGGTGGTGATCAGGGTATTGACCAGACGATGAATTACACTATTAATATTAATATTCCAAGAACTGAACTTGGTTCAGGTGCAAGTCAGGCAATAAATAACCTTTACGCAAGTGCAGCCTCAAAAGGAATAAACCTGTCTCAATCTGAGAATATGAATTTAGGTGTAAATGTCGGGGGCACATTTTCCGATCCTAAGGTAAGTTTGAATTTGAAAGATAATGTTACCCGTACAACGAAGGAAATAAAAGAAGCAGTAAAAGAGACAGTAAAAAAGGAAATTGAAACAAAAAAGGAAGAAGTAAAGGCAAAAGTAAATGAGCAGGCACAAAAGATCCTCGAAGAGGCTGAAAAGCAAGCAGTACAGATTAGGGCAGAAGCAAAAAAGGCTGCAAATTCAGTTCGGTGGGAGGCTAATGATAAAGCCGGCAAGCTTGTTAAAGAGGCCAAAAATCCAATAGCAAAGAAAACTGCAGAAGTTACTGCCAATAAAATGAGACAGGAAGGTGAGGCAAAAGCTAAGAAAATAGAAAATGAAGCGGATGACAAGGCTGAAAAGGTGCTGCAGGAAGCCAGAGAAAAGGCAGATAAGCTGAAATAATTGTTCTATTGCTCTATTGCTTTATTGCTCTATTGCTACAAAGGGGATAGCGCCTTACCAGGGTGCTGTCCCTATTACAATCTTAGTATTAACCTGCCTGTCCCCTATTTCCAGTTTGCAGTAATATATTCCCGGCGAAAAGTCTGTGGCAGAAATTATTACTTCCTTATTTCCCTTATCCTGCTTATCAGACACAAGAATTCTAACGAGTTCCCCGTACTGGTTAAATATTGAAAGTCTTACATAACTGTTCTCACTAACATTATATACAAACCTGGCCTTCTGGTTAAATGGATTCGGATAATTTGTAATATGCAATTTTTCCTGCCGGTCACATAAATTGGTGCTAATATCATTGACTGTAACATTAAAATCATCAGTAATAATACCTCCCCTTTTATCATCGGCACTAATTTCTATGCCTGTGTTGCCTTCCACTTTTGATGCCAGCATTAATTCAGAATCTGTTATTACCAGGTCCAGTATATCTGAATTACTTATATCTGCCAAATAGTGAAGGGTATCACCATCAGGATCAAAAAAAACAGTGTCCAGGTCAATGACCAATGTATCGTAATTTAACTGCAGGATTTTATCATCAATTGTTTTGATAACTTCAGGTATATGATTAAACGGATCAAAAATGGTTACGAGGAAAGTATCTGTAACTGACTGGTTTGTGAAACTGTCCGTTGCACTTACAATTATTTCGGTTTCCCCACCTGAAATCTGTTGCACAACAAGGTTCTTAACATCAATTGCAGCTGAAGCTTTTCCTGTATTGCCAGAAATTACAGTATATACCAGTCCGTTTTCTGATTTATCGGCAAATACTGAATCCAGGGGTATATTAAGACTAGACTGTCCTATTACAAGTACAGTATCCGGAATATTTTTATTAAGATACACAGCATTTGTGTCAAAGTATATTGTAAATACCTTACTAATAGTATCTAAACAGCAATTCATGACTGATACCTTTATAAAACCAGGTTCCTGTAATGGCACATCCTGTGATGTTGCCAGATAGAGTGAATCATTTGATATATCAAACAATGAATTATGTTCAAAAGCATAACCGTCTGTCAGGCAATACGAATAATTGCCTGAGTAGCTGCTATCAATTACGGAAATACTGGCAGCGTAATCCCCGGAATCAATTGCATAGGTTAGTATACTATTTGAAAGCATAATATCATATGGCTTCGTGCATTTATTCTTGTATGATATTGTATGGTTGTTCATTAATCCATAGCCTTTAAAGACAAGTTTATTGTCATAAATTTCCAGGATGGAATATGAACTGGTGTCATAAGTCTCGACCATACCATTTTGTGTAATGTAGTGCTTACCGTTACGAAATCCGTAATTCCCATAGTGGTTATGTCCGTTTATATATGCAACAACATTATCATATTTTTCGACAATTTCAATAATTTGTTCACTGTTCCAGAGATTTTTGCTATGCTCCGGATAAACCGGAAAATGACAGAACAGTATTACTTTTTCGTCATTATTCATGGCCTCGGTTACTGTATTTTCTATCCACTGCCTTTGTTTTCTTCCTATTCCTCCGTTCCATGTCGCATCATTAATCTTCCCCTGAACACTTTGCCATAAACTGTCTGCTTCTTCTCTTAAATCCGGATGCAATATACTGTCATATGCAGCAAGTTCAGTTCCGTCAAGGATAATATACCTCCAGTCATTATAAGTAAAATAGTAATAGTAATCAGGCATGTTGTAAAGATGTATAATTGTATCTTTCAAAGAATCATCAATCTGCCAAAAGGCGTGGTTCCCAAGCAACTTATAGTTCGGCATGTTAAGGTTGCTATATAAAGGAAGTATAGAATCAAAACTCTCATAATACCGGTCTATTATATCACCCATGGTCACTACAAAATCGACTTCATATTTGTTAAAAGTGTCAATTGCCGCAGTCAGCTTTTTAAGTGTTTCCCTGTAATATCTTGTACCTTCTGGTGAGCAGTCACAATATTGTGGATCAGCAATCAGCCCTATCTTTAATAAAGGAATTTCATTGCATATGGGAGGATTAATGTTTTCAAACTGTGTTCCCGCGGTCCAGTCCCATCCGGTTCCTGTAATGTCAGGATTCAAACCTGGCATCCCTGTATAATATATTTCATTACCTGTACCTTCATTTAAACCTAACCGGATAACAAGACCGGCCGGAGGCGATAAAATTTCCTTATTAATTGCATTTTGAATTTCAGACTGGGTCCTGGCATAGTTCCATATCCTGATTTCATCTATTAAACCGTTGAAAGACCCTCCCAAAACATCTCCTGAGAGTAAGACGCCCCCAATTACTGTCTTAACCGGACTTTGATTCATTGGCTCTTTATTTATTTCAAGAGCACTTTCCAGGTTGCCGTTCAGGTATAATTTAAGAAGCTTACCGTCATAGGTAACTGCTGCATGATACCATATGTTTCTGTGTATTGAAGTAAAACCGACAATATGATGATTTTTCCCGGGATTGGTGCTGGCATTTGATTCTTCAAAGACTGCAACTAAAATGCTGTCTTCTTTTCTTATCCCCAGGAAATAATTCATATTCGCTTCATTTACAACTTCTTCAACCCCCTTTGCAATAATGGGCACAGCGTTAATACTGTCAGTCCCTGTAAGTACTGATATCCCGGTATCTTTTCTCATGAACCAGCATTCAACTGTAAATACAGACAAGTCCAGTTCAGGCGCATCATCAATAGAAATATATGAATCGTTTCCTGAAAAATTCACTGCTGTCTGGCTGCCGGAATGAATTAGAAAAGACTCTGCAATTATATACAAAAATGACAACAATAAATACCTGCTCATTTTAAAACTGCTTATTTTGGATTATTGACAAGATAATACAAAAATAACTGTAATATTTAATTTTTGTTAATACAGTTGCGGAATGAAAAAAAAGCGGGTCCTAAGACCCGCTTTGTATTTTCCGGAAAACTATATTAAAGTCTTTTTTCCTGGATTCTTGCTTTTTTACCTGTAAGTTTTCTGAGATAAAAAATTCGTGCTCTTCTTACCCTGCCACGCTTATTTATTTCAATTTTTTCTATGAAAGGTGAATTAACAGGAATAATTCTTTCAACTCCTATATTACCTGACATTTTCCTTATGGTGAATGTCTCTTTTATGCCGGCTCCTCTTCTTTGAAGTACTACTCCTTTGAATGGCTGTATCCTTTCTTTATTACCTTCCTTTATTTTATAAAAGACAGTAACAGTATCACCTGATGAAAACTCAGGATAGTCCTTCTTAATGGCAAAATTGCTTTCAGCTACTTTTAACAAATCCATCTCCAAATAGTTAAAATTATTCAAAAAATTCCAGGTCGCAATATTACAAATATTTTTTCAGACAGGGAGAATAAATTTTTAATTTATTTTCAGAATAATAAAAAATCCCACAAAATTTTAGTGATGGCTTTCACCCGGCATTTTAAACTTATCACCGGTTTCACGAATTAACATTCTGTACCAGTCTTCGCTATAGCCGGGTTGTTCCAGCTTAGGATTCTGCTGACCCTCAACTTTTTCTTTTATATTACCATCCATATATTTTGTAAACAGATGTCTGTAAAGTTTTTTCCATTCATTTACAGTTGAGTTACCTGTAGTAACCGAAAAGTCCGTGATATATTTTATAGCTTCCTTTTTGTTCTTTTTATATAATTCGTTTGCCTGGCTATCAATTTCATCGCATTTTGAAATATAGGAAGTCTCAAGTTCTTTTTGCTTTGCCTGGATTTCAGGTATCATATAGTTATATTTTGTATAGGCAAAATTTGATACCTGGTTAAACACCCAGAACGCTGCATCTTCACTAAAATCCATTATTGAACCATTCCCTTTGGCATAGGATTCAGGGACTTTGATTATACCGCAATACATAGGTGCGTAAACCGTGCTATACGTATCATCAACTCCGAACCAGAATATACCCCCAATAGGATCAGGAAGCCAGGAACGTGACTGGGCCACAAAAGAAAAACCTGTTTGTTGTGTTGATGTTGCTCTTTCATTAAAATAGGTGATGCTGTCAATCTCCCAGAATAAAGGACGCCACCTGACAATACACTGATATGGGCCCGCACCAAAATCTTTAGTCATATCCATGGGAGTATCCTGAAAATAATCGCGCATCAGACTCATAACATCATCTACTGATAGTTTTTCTTTTGGTTTAACCCAGAGAGGCAGCCTGTTTTCAAGGTTTATGCCCATAGCATAATCGGTGTATTTATCCATGCCATCGGCAACCCTTCTGAAGGCAGCCCAAACACGGGCATCACAAATACGCGCCCCTACAAAATTCAGGGGAGCGTAAGCATCGGCAAAACTAAAGTTTTCATCCTTTCCTTCATAATAACCTTTTTCTTTTGCAAAGGAAACAACATCTTTTGAGTACAGGCAGTTTTCAGGATCGTCAAGCGGGAAAGTTCTGATTCTTGCCTGGTTAGCATGTCCGCATATATAACCATCAGGAACCCTCCTTGCTACCCATACCGCTCCTTTGTTGCCCGGCCCTTTTCCAATAAGTTCCATTATCCAGGCCTCATCCGGATCAGATATTGAGAATGATTCGCCGGTGCTGTAATATCCATATTCAGAAACCAGGGCCCCCATTATTTTTATAGCCTCCCTCGCACTGGTTGCCCTTTGAAGTGTTATATACATCAGACTTCCGTAATCAAGTATAGCAGTGGTATCCCGCAATTCCTCTCTGCCTGTATATGTTGTTTCTCCAATAGCAACCTGGTGTTCATTCATATTGCCAACAACAGCAAAAGTATGTCTTACCTGCTTTATTTTACCCAGGTTTTTTCCCGTATCCCATTCATATATATCAAACATCGCACCTGCGGGATAATCTCTGGCCGGCCTGTAATAAAGTTCACCATACAGCACATGCGAATCGGCAACGTATGTTATCATTGTGGAACTATCCGTGGTTGCACCCTTTGAAATAATAAAATTTGTACATGACAGCAATTTTATCTGAGAAATAGCTACTGAGATAAATAAAAATATAAGCTTTTTGGTAATCATAATATTTAGTTTATTATTTGGTTTTTATTAAGTTTTGAAATAACAAATATTTCCGGTTGAAGAATCTCTGATGGCTCCTGTTACAGATGAAAAACAATTGATTTCATTTCTTAATCTTAAAACTCCAAGTAAACCGAATATAAGTGCTTCCTTATATTTAACAACTAATTTATCAGGAATGATAATTTGTTGATTACAGTTTTCTTTTAACAATTTTATCAGGAATTTGTTAAATGCTCCTCCTCCGGTTGTAAGTATGCGGGCCTTTGGTTTTATCTCTATACACCTTATTATTTGTATAACAATATGTTCATAAACAGTCCTCAGTTTATCTTCAGGAGTCATATCAAACTTATTGATTACAGGTATAAATTCAGCTTCCAGCCATTCCTTGCTTAAGGATTTGGGCGCAAGTTTATCATAGTAGCTAATCCTGTTAAGTTTCTCCAGCAGTTGATAATGTATATTTCCTTTACTGGCAATTTGGCCGTCCTTATCGAATTTATAACTGTATTTATTTGCGTCCTTATCAAATTTGTAATTGTATTTATTTACAATATTGTTAATAATGATATTTACCGGGCAAATATCAAATCCTATTCTCTTCTCCCCGTCTCTATAGGAGATATTGGCAAAACCCCCGAGGTTCAGACAAAATTCATATTCACCAAATAATAATTCATCACCAACAGGAACAAGAGGTGCCCCCTGACCCTTAAGGGCAACATCAAGGGTGCGGAAGTCCGATACCGTGGTTAGCCTGCATTTTGCATATATTTCAGCACCGTTGCCTAACTGAAATGTGAGACCATCTTCAGGTCTGTGATAAACAGTATGTCCGTGTGAAGCTATAAGATCGACCTTCTTATCTATACTGTTCATAAATCTGTTTATACAGTCTCCGATAAATAAGCCAAATTTATTGTGCAGTTTTAAGAAATCGTAACCGGATACGCTGTTTATTTTATTGAACACTTCCAGCCAGTATTCTGAATATGGAACTGTTTCAGCCCTTATTATCGAATATTTCCAGTCCGCGTTATTTTTTACAAATCTGCAAAAAACTATATCCAGACCATCCTGGCTGGTCCCGGACATAACTCCTATAACATTATAGGATTTCATAACAAACAGATGAAATTAGTAATAAAATGTGCCTTTATAGATGCCAGTATTATCCTTATAATCAGTAATATATATTTCCAGTTTATGTTTTATATTTTGTCCAATTCTGTCTTTATCAAGCTTGTAACTTATTAAATTGTTTTTGGCATCGTATTCAAAAAGTGCCCATTTATTATCAATATAACCATTATATGATTTTATTCCTGACAGATCATCTTCTATTTTGAAACTTAACTTTCCATTTCCGCTATAACTCCCGTTATTATAAAAATTTACAGGATTAATTGCCGGAGCTGTTGTATCGATAGAAATTTTAAATTTTCCAAAAGTTCCTGTTTTGGTAGTAACAAAACCGTTTTCCCATTCGCCTCCCTGACTTACTAATATTGAATCTTTATCAATGAATGCAATTAATGCTTTGTCCTGAAGGTTTTCAGGCAAGTTTTTTGCTTTAATTGACAGAGAATAATTTTTATGCAGTGCTGTATACTCATTGTGTATGAAATGAATATCTGAAAATCCCGTGTCATCATCTGTTATCATGTAGTATGTGAAATCAATATTATCATACAATGCATCTATTGGCAGCGATATTTTTAGCTCATCGGTTTCATATTTGTTGCGCAGATAATAAAAGAATGGTTTAACATAATTTGTATCATACTTAATTTCAGTAAGCGGTTTGTTTTGTTTTTTACTTTTTACCGAAAATGATAATTGTGATACGTTCCTGTATATATCTCTGACTAAAATCTTTATTTCAATGAGTGTATCATCTTCAAATTTATAAATTCCTCTGTTTATTAAATTCTTATATATACTTAGCTTATTGTTCGGTTCAAGGAATAGCTTATGGATTATCCTGTTATTAATTTTTTTCTCTTCGTAGTCTGTATGGCTGTTAACGTAACTTAATTCATTAAAAGACAATTCATCAATTTGATGTGAATATATCAGGCTATCTTTGATAAACAGCTCAATTGAATATACTGCACATTTATTGTTTGAACCATTTAAATAATCGAAAGTTTCAATGCCAAAACCAATATTACCTGATACAGTAATACTGTCATTATTCTGAATTTTATAGAGTCCATTAACACCAGCTACAGGAATTATAAGCTTTTTATTAGCATTATTTACCAGGCTGAACTTATCAGCAGGATAAACTACAACATTATAAATGGCTGGTTTGATATTGTCCTTTATATCAAAGTTAAACTTAAGCACATTTAAGGGATTCTGGTTCCTGGCATTACGAATCTCGAAATGTAAGTGAGGCCCGCTGGATCTGCCTGTATTTCCTGATAAAGCAATTATTTGTCCGGTTTTAACAGTAAATTTATCTGCCTCCGGATAAAAGTCAACTTCAAAACTTTTCCTCTCATATTGATATTCTTTGATAAAGTTTTCAAGTTCAGGCATAAATTTGCTCAGATGACCATAGACTGAAACATAACCTATAGGATGTGTTATATACAAAGACTTGCCATATGCTCCGCTTTGTATTTTTATCCTGGAAATATAACCGTCATAAATTGCATATACCTTTTTTCCTGCTTCCTGTTGTGTTTTTATATCAATTCCGGTATGAAAATGAGTTGATCTTACTTCACCAAAATTTCCCGAAAGCAATAAGGGTATGTTTAAAGGCATATGGAAATCTGGCAGGACATTTGATGTCTGGCATAATGAATTTTTATTAAGGCCGGTAAATAGTAATATTGACGCAGCTATAAAGCTGCCATATTTCATAAATTGCATCTTTCTGTTCATAAAATCATTATATTTTTAAAAGTTGTAAAACTAAAAATTTTACTAATTGTTTTTAGAATTATAAAGGAATAAATTTTTATATTTGTTAATATAATAATACAGTGTATTGATGGAGAGCAAAAATAATGAAATAATAAACAAGTTAAGAAATAACATAAAGTCGATCATTTCATTGTATGAAGAACAAAAAGAAAAAAATCGCGAAATTGTTACAAAAAATAAAGAATTAACACATAAAATAACTAACTTAGAAGATAAGATAAAAGACAACGAATTAAAGTATAATAATTTGAAATTAGCCAAAGCTATTGCATCAACCGATGATAGTAATCATGATGCAAAGATAAAGGTTAACAGAATTGTGCGGGAGATTGATAAATGTATTGCTCTTTTAAATAGATAAACATTTTTTTAAATATAATGGAAGATAAGCTATCAATAAAAGTGAATGTAGCTGACAGATATTATCCATTAAAGATTGACAGAAAGGATGAAGAAAAGATCAGGAATGCAGCCAGGATGATTAATGAAAAAGTTCTTCAATACAGACAAAAATATGCTGATAAGGACACACAGGATTTTCTGGCAATGGCTGCCCTGCAGTTTGTAACAAAGATTATTGACCATGATCAGAAGTATGATTTTTCAGAACTTGAAGAAAATGTAAAAGAATTAAATGAGGAACTTGAAGAATATTTGAAAGGAGAGTAATATACGTTCTTTAAAATACTGAAGAAATAGCCCGCATAGTTTCTTCTTTTGTTTGTGAAACTCAACATTATACAAATTGGAGTTTTGCTCAGCTTGGCAAGAGCAGGCCATAGTCTCAATTTATTGAGAATCTTTTTCGGAAGACAGTGGAACCTCGAAACAAACTGGCGACTCCACCCATGACGAAATGGGGTTTTATCAACACGAGGAAACATATGCGGGTTTTTTTTACAATAATAAAACTAATAAATGATGAATATTCTAATGATATTAGCAGATATTGCAACTGTAATAAAAAGTGCAATTATCGCGACATCCACATTTATAGGGGGTGTCATAGTTTCTTATTGTATGTGGAATATTATTTTAAAAAGAAAGAAGAATAATATTCTGGGTGGAGCAGAGCTGGATGCTGAAGTTATTAAAAGGGATAAGATTTTACAGGCAAAAGAAAAATTCCTTCAGTTGAAATCAGAGCATGAGAAATATATTAATGAAAAGAATAATAAAATATTTGCTGCTGAATCAAAATTAAAACAAAAAGAAACATTATTATCCCAGAAATTTGAAGAGAACCAGCGTGCAAAAAATGAAATCGATGCTATACGCGAGAGTTTAAACACACAGATATCCATTGTTGATAAGAAAAATGAAGAACTTGAAAAAATTCATAAGCAACAGGTTGAACAGCTTGAAGCTATTTCCGGTTTATCAGCAGAAGAAGCAAAGGAACTACTTATAGAATCGCTAAAGGAAGAGGCCAAATCTGAAGCCATGTCATACATAAATGAAATTATGGATGAGGCAAAGATGACTGCTTCCACTGAGGCAAAAAAGATTATTATAGAGACAATACAACGTATTGCATCGGAAACAGCAATTGAAAATTCTGTTACTGTATTCAATATTGAAAGCGATGAGATTAAGGGAAGAATAATAGGAAGAGAAGGGAGAAATATCCGTGCCCT
Organism: uncultured Bacteroidales bacterium; assembly: GCA_964521285.1. Taxonomy (GTDB): domain Bacteria; phylum Bacteroidota; class Bacteroidia; order Bacteroidales; family UBA10428. The sequence continues at coordinate 86,456 of CAZFQS010000008.1, forward strand.
GGAGGCAGCAACAGGTGTAGAAATAGTTGTTGATGATACACCTGAAGCTATAGTATTGTCATCTTTTGATCCTGTACGCAGAGAAATTGCCAGGCTAGCGTTACACCAGCTGGTTACTGATGGAAGGATTCATCCTGCACGTATAGAAGAAATTGTTACAAAAACACAAAAACAGGTTGAAGAAGAGATTGTTGAAGTTGGCAAAAGAACCGTAATAGATCTGGGAATTCATGGACTTCACCCTGAACTGATACGTCTGATAGGTAAAATGAAATATCGTTCATCTTATGGCCAGAATCTTTTGCAGCATTCCCGTGAGGTAGCAAACTTAAGTGCTGTTATGGCAAATGAACTCGGCTTAAATTCAAAAATTGCAAAGAGAGCCGGATTATTACATGATATTGGTAAAGTACCTGATGATGATCCGGAAATACCTCATGCCATACATGGTATGAAGCTTGCCGAGAAATATAAAGAAAAGCCTGAAATATGCAATGCTATTGGCTCACATCATGATGAAGTGGAAATGACCAGTCTGATATCTCCGATTGTACAGGTATGTGATGCAATTTCAGGAGCACGGCCAGGAGCAAGAAGGGAAGTAGTTGAATCATATATAAAACGTCTTAAAGACCTTGAAGCTTTAGCCCTGTCACATCCAGGTGTTATGAAAACATATGCTATTCAGGCGGGCAGAGAGCTTAGGGTAATTGTTGGAAGTGAAAAAATAACTGATCAGGAAGCAGATAATCTTTCCAACGAGATAGCCAAAAAGATTCAGGATGAGATGACTTATCCGGGTCAGATTAAAATTACCGTTATCAGGGAAACCCGTGCCGTAAGCTATGCAAAATAAGTCTTTAGTGAATTTGTTTTAAGGTTTCCAGCAGTAACTTGTACTTCTCAGCTTTTTCATAAAAGCCCAGTCTTTCATAAGACATTACCAGGGTATCTGCTAACTGTATTATTATTTCATCATTGGAACAGGGCGCAAAATATGTTTCCTCTCTTTGAAGCATATGATGTGAAATAAAATATTCGATTTCACTTTTCCCGAGTACTGCTCCGTTGTTAAATGGATTTATATAAAACAATATTTCATCATTCCCATTACTTGAATCATAAGAGTTATATTCATCTTTATATGCAAGTATAAAATTTTGTGGAAGGTTTACCCCATATATAGGTAAATCAAGCCTGTGAGCAACAGATAAGTATATTATCGACAATGATATCGGATTTCCTTTCTTGGTTTCTATTACCTGATTTATAAAGGAATTCTGTGGAGCGTAAATATCGGTAATATTTTTAGAGTATTTGTAAATATCGAAGATTATGTAATTCATTATCTTTACTTTTTCAAGGGCAGTGAGATTATTGTTTATTTCCAGCCATACATCTTTACGGATATTTTCAATTTCTCTGTAAAGATCCTTCATATTTATATATGGAAATTGGTATTGAGCTATATAGAATGCTCCTTCAAGAACATATTCGGCTCCTGTTTTTATCCATTTTTCAAGATTGTTTCTTGCATAGTTCAACTGGATATTCTGAATTACATTCCCCAAACGATTTTGTAGTACTTCGTCAAATGTATTTTCCCATGCTTTTTCAAGTTCAGGAATAGCATTAAGACCTTGCTGCATCAGACTATCTGACACTACATTTATTATTTCGGAATCAGGATCATCCAAAAGTGAAATGAGAGCCTTTATTTTATTATTATTCATATTATTTTGAAACCAGATTTTCTCAAAACTATTCAAAATTTGAAAATGGTACAATTTTACTAATTAACATATGTTAGTAACATCATTTTCTATTAATTGAATTACCATTTATCTTTGATTTCAGTAAAAAAAAGTATTTTTGTTGCTCTGATAGTTATTGTTAAACCATTATAAAAGCGAGGCCCAACATATGATACAAAGGATACAATCTATATACCTCTTAATCGTAAGCGTTTTAATGATGTTTTTACTGGTTTTACCTATAGCGGAAATAGCTGTTGAAAGAAAAAAAGCAACTAATGAAAAGGGAACTGTTGATGTAAAAGAAGTAGTCATATACAAGAACTACGGTGCAAAAATATATTCTAAAGACAAATCAAAAGTTTTTTATTCCACATGGCCGGTAACGGCTCTTACATGTATAATAGGTCTGATAAGCTTCATTAATATCTTCCTTTACGCTGCCAGAATCATGCAGATAAGATTATGTATTTTCAACATCTTATTGCTTGTGGGACTGTCTGGACTAACTTACTACTACTTTATCGCTATAAAGAAACAAATAATTATTAGTGGTCTTACGGTTATTGAGCATGCATTTCAATTATCGGTAATATTTCCGGTTATTTCAATTGTTTTTACTTTTCTGGCTTATAGAGCTATAAGGAAAGATGAGTTATTGGTACGTTCCTATGAAAGGTTAAGAAAATAGTATCAAATTATCACAATATTATCCTGATCAGTTATTTTTTCACAATAATAACATTTGAGTTTTACATCTTTTTTTGACACAACCTGGTATTTGGTTATAATTTTTTCTTCATTGGTAATACATTGCGGATTCATACATTTAACTATACCTATTATCTCATCAGGTACTTCAACTATTTTTTTTTCTGTCACTTTATAATTCTTTATTATGTTAAGTTTTGCCTGAGGAGCAACAAGGGCGATTTTATTTATGTCTTTATCCAGAAAGAAGACATCAGAAAGTTTAATTATAGCCTTTTGTCCGAGCTTTTGACTTTCCAGATTGGTGCCAAAAGTAATTTTGTTACATATTTTGTCAAGACCTAATATTGAAATTACTTTAAACAGACTGTTGGCAGGAATGTGGTCTATTACCGTACCGTTTTTTATGGCACTTACTTCCAGTATTTTATCTTTCATTTGTAAAGATATTTTTAATATTATATTAAACCAAGTATAGAAGTTATAATCGCTTGTCGGATGAAAACACCGTTTAATGCCTGTGTGAAATAATATGCCTTAGGATTAAGATCAACCTCTTTCTCTATCTCATTTACACGGGGTAACGGATGTAATACCCTCATATTCTCCTTTGTACTGGCTAAAAATTCATTCTTTAAAACATAAGCATTTTTTGTCCTTTCGTATTCAATAGGATCAGAAAACCTTTCTTTTTGTACTCTCGTCATATAGATGATATCAGCTTTTGATATAATATCAGTAAAGTCTTTATGTTCATAATATTTCAGCCCTTGATTTTCCAGAAATAGCTTATATCCCTCTGGCAATTTAAGCTCGTCCGGGGAAATAAAGTTGAAAGTAGTATCAAACTTAGACATTGCCATAAGAAGTGAATGAACGGTACGCCCATATTTCAAATCACCGACCATAAAAATATTCAAGTTATCAAGTGTGCCCTGGGTTTTTCTGATAGAATATAAATCCAGCAATGTTTGTGTAGGGTGCTGATTAGCCCCATCGCCCGCATTAATTACTGGTACACTTGTAATTTCACTTGCATATCGTGCACTACCCTCCAGTGGATGGCGCATAACTATCAGGTCACAGTAATTGCTGACAATTCTTATCGTGTCATACAAGGTTTCACCCTTGGTAATACTTGATGAATGAGTGTCACTGAAACCTATTACTTTCCCACCAAGCTTATTTACAGCACTATCAAAACTCAGCCTGGTCCTTGTTGAGGGTTCAAAAAAAAGACTGGCAATAACTTTTCCCTGCAGAAGATTTTGAACAGGTTTGTTTTCAAATATCTCAGCCAGGTCTAAAATTTTTATGTATTCCTCCTTGGTATAATCATTTATAGATACAAGACTTTTACCTTTCATTATTCAAAAGGATTTTGCAGTTTATTATTAGTAAATATATGTAAGAAATATATCTAAGTAAATATTTGTTGATATAAAATTAAAACTTTTTATTTTGATCTCATATGGCAACTACTTCCACAGAGCTTATTCTTTCAAGCCGGGAAATTATACTTTTTTCTTTGCTCACTTTAATTCTGGTTATAATAGAGCAATGCTGATCAAATTCATAGTCTGTTTTGCTTAATTTTTCTTTATCCAGGATTTTCAATACTGCACTTATTACATTATAATTAAAATTTATTTTATATAGCCTGTCAACATCCTTAACAATAATTTCAGCATTTGACAGCATATCAGCAGCAGCAGATTTATATGCTTTTATTAAACCACCTTTACCCAGGAGTGTTCCTCCAAAGTATCTCACAACAATAATCAGGATGTTTGTTAAGTTATTTGAAATAATCTGCCCGTAAATAGGTTTCCCTGCGGTATTAACAGGCTCACCGTCATCATTAATCCGGGATATTTCATTTGTTGTACCTATCCGGTATGCATAACTACAGTGTCTTGCATCATGGTATTTTTTCCTGGTTTCAGATATTATTTTTTTTATTTCTTCTTCAGAAGAAACAGGAAAGCCAAACGCAAGGAATTTACTCCCCTTAATTTTATATAATCCTTCTGCTTTGCCGGATATTGTGCGAAAGGTATCTTCTGTCATAAGATAAAAAAACAGGTTCATATAGCTGAACCTGTTTTCCTGGGTTTAATTTCAGAATTTCAACTTTTTCTCTATATCTTCAATCTGACTTCGGAAATGTTTATCAGTGTCAATGAGGTTATTTACTGTTTTGCATGCATGTAATACTGTTGCATGGTCTTTACCTCCTATTTGAGAACCAATAGTTGCCAGAGAAGATTTAGTCAGGTTTTTCGAAAAAAACATTGCAACCTGACGGGCCTGGACTATTTCTCTCTTTCGGGTTTTTGACTGTATGGCATCAATGCCAATGTCAAAATAATTACAAACAACCTTCTGGATATAGTCGATTGACACTTCACGCTTGGTATTCTTTATCAGCTTATCTATCATCTCTTTTGCCAAATCAAGCGTAATTTCTTTCTTATTAAGAGTAGATTGTGCCAGTAATGAGATCAGTGCTCCCTCAAGTTCTCTTATATTATCTGTTATTTGCGTGGCAATGTATTCAATGACCTCTTCCGGGAGTTCAATGCCATCTTTATATGTCTTTTGCCTTAAAATAGCTATTCTTGTTTCATAATCCGGAATTTGCAAATCAGCGGATAATCCCCATTTAAATCTCGATAATAGGCGCTGTTCCAACCCCTGTAGTTCTACAGGCGGCTTGTCTGAAGTTAATATTAACTGCTTGCCTGATTGATGCATATGATTAAAAATGTGAAAAAAGGTATCCTGAGTTTTTTCCTTTCCGGCAAATTCATGAACATCATCAATAATCAATACATCTATCATCTGGTAGAAGTGCAGAAAATCATTCTTATTATTGTTTCTTATGGATTCTACAAATTGAGTCTGAAATTTGTTGGCATTAACATACAGCACCGTTTTGTCAGGAAACTTTTTCTTAATCTCAATACCTATAGCTTGTGTGAGATGTGTTTTTCCTAATCCTGAATCACCGTATATAAGCAAAGGGTTAAATGCTGTACCTCCCGGATTATTGGCCACGGCATATCCGGCAGATCTGGCCAATCGATTGCATTCACCTTCAACAAAATTCTCAAAAGAATTGTCCGGATTTAAATGAGGATCAACATTCAGCTTCTTTATTCCCGGAATAATAAAAGGATTTTTTATAGCATTTTCTTCAATGTTTAACGGGACACTAAGAGGTTTATTTTTTAACTCTGTTTTGTTCTGAGTAGGAAGTTTCACTGTATACGGACGTGAATTGGAATAGCTGGAATTCTCCATTACTATGCTATATTCCAGCTTGGCATCATATCCAAGTTCTTTTCTCAGAGTCTTACTGATAATCTCAATATATTTTTCTTCTAAATACTCATAGAAAAACGGACTTGGAACCTGGATGGTCAATACCTTATTTTCCAATCTCAAGGGAACTATGGGCTCAAACCATGTTCTGAAGCTTATTGAAGGAACGTTGTCTTTGATAATTTTTAAACAATTATTCCAGACTTCCTTATACATTTTTTTAATATTTTAAGTTTTAGGTATTTATAATTTTGGAAGCATATTTATTTTCTATTAGCAATATGTTGAAAAAAATATTAAAAAAAAAATATATTTTCTATTGACTTTAATAATAAAAAGATATTGATTTTATTATCAGAATATTAAAATTTAAAAAAAATAAAAAAAAACGTAATGTACTGAATATCAATATATATAATAATAGTTATTTTAATAAATTGTTAATTAACCATTTAATGAACCTTAATTGAAGCTTAAGTTAATTTTTATAGTCTAAGTTAATTTAGACTTTGTTTAAATTGAAAATTTTATAAACTTCCAGAAATAATTAACCGAATATTTTAATCAGATTTTTTTTGTTCCTTTTTGCTGCCAAAAAGTGAGAAATGTACATATCTTTTAGGATGTTCTTTCAGATCCTTTAATAAAATATCAAGGTTCTCAGAAGCATTTTTTAAATTCTGATAAAGAGTATCATTGTGTATTAACATACCAAAAGTACCTTGTCCACTATTTATTTTTTCAAGAATTTCAGTTGTTTCCTCTACTGTTTTATTGGTATTATATATAGTGGCTTTTATTTCTGATTTGGCTAATGAATCCGAAAAAGCGGACAGGTTTACCAGCAGTGAAGACAGTTCTTTACTCTTACTTTTGAGGCTATAAGTTATTTCTGCAAGATTATCAAGACTTCTTGTAATGTTACCATTTGAATTCAAAGAGCTGCTAAAACCTGTAGTAATACTGTCAATATTTGCAATAGTATGCTGAAGATTAGCCTGTGCAGTTTTATTAAAGATTTGCTTAATAACAGTAAGTACAGAATCAATATTAGCTATAGTTTGTTCAGCCTGAAACTTTATGGGGTCAATTATTTCTGACATTCCTTTATCCAGAGCTCCTGTTATTGTGTCTCCGGGTCTGCATATTACACTGCTATCACTTAAAATCAGATTTATATCCTTAATCTCTGAAATCATGCTTGAGCTTGTAATTAAGGCAACAGAATTTTTAGGAATGTTTACTTTTTCTTCCAGTGCAAACCTCACGGCTATTTTACCGGGATTTTTCCTGTCAAAATGAATTTCTCTTACATTCCCCACTTTATAGCCATTTAAATAAACAACCCCTGATTCAATCAATCCTTCAATATTATCATAAATAACATAGTATTCATCAATTGATTTGAATATATTAATACCTTTTAAAAAATTTAGTCCCCAGAAAAAGCCTACGAGTGTTATTAGTGCAATAATGCCAATCTTTACTTCTTTAGATATTTTCATATTTTATAATTTTCTGTCAGTTATTCTTTAATTCTTTTAGTGCTTTACTCAAAGGGATAATTTTATCCTCTTTAACTGCAATTACAAATGCATCCGGAAACCGGGGTTTAACAGATTTACTGTACTCAACTATTTCCTCATAAGTTTGTTTTTTCCCTACTGCATATTTATAAATATCTGATATATAAAATTCCTGTATTTCGCTAAAATTTTCAAAAACATCGGAATTCAGGGGTATACGATGGGTTGAAGCTGTTATCTGAACCTTAAAGAAAATATCCGGATTACGTTTTACAATTTTATAAGAATTATCTTCTGAACTATCTGAATCCCGTGCGGGATTCTCTTTGTTATCCGGATTTATTGTTTCATCTTCATTGGACTCATAAGAAAGACTATCATAATAGTGAAGCCCGCTTGAATTATTTAGTTGAGTAATAATATTTCCTGATTCGATTGTATTTTTATATTCTTTGAATGCCCTGAATATTGCAGAAGCAATATAATCCTGCCCGGCCTCTGAAATTAAATACTGTTCTTCGACAGGATTAGTCAGGAATCCAACTTCTATTAATACAGCCGGCATCGCCGATTGTGCTAAAACCAGCAATCCCTGTTGTTTCACGCCCCTGTCCTTTCTCTGTGCTCTTTCTCTGAACTGATCCTGTACATACTTGGCAAAGTTTATACTATGACCAAAATATACCTTTTGCATAAGAGCCAGCATTATATAAGTCTCAGGTGAATGGGGATCGAATCCTTCATATCTTGTAGAGTAATCATCCTCAAGAAGAATAACAGAGTTTTCACGTTTTGCAACTTCAAAATTCTCTTCTGCTCTATGAAGTCCAAGAACAAATGTTTCTGTGCCATAGGCATCATCCTTTCCGGGCATACCATTTGCATGTATGGAAATATATAAATCAGCATTATGCGAATTTGCTATATTGGCTCTTTCATGAAGCGGAACATATTCATCTGTTGTACGTGTATATATTACTTTTACATTTGCCAGCCTTGTTTGGATATATTCACCAAGTTTAAGGGCAATAGATAATACTATATCTTTTTCATTTGCATATATGCCGGATGTCCCGGGATCCTTACCCCCATGTCCGGGATCAATGACGATAGTGTCTACCCTGTAATCGTCATTATGCAGGTTGCTTTGTCCTGAGATTAACAAAATAATGGAAAAAAATGCAAGAATAGTCGCAATTGAACGTTTACTGATAATTATGCTTATTTTTTTTTTATACATTCGAAAAACGTATAATTTATTAGTTTTACAGCTTTCTCTATTATAATACTTGTGCAAAAATAGTACTAATACTTGTTAAAATCTCGAATTATTTTTAAAGAATTTATCTTAAAATGTTTAAAACACAGATTGGCAAACATTATTAAACAAAATTAATTGTTAAAAAAATATGGGGTAATTTTAAAGCAATAATTAGAATGAATGGAGATATTATAATTTTGAGGAACCAATTGCATAATATATTGAAACTGATTTTTACTATTGAATTTTTTTTTATTACATATTTTATTTGTAAGGCACAGGACAAAATTCCCTCTAATGATATAATACTGTTAAACAGGCCGGACAGTATTTCTCAATTCAGCATTAAAACAGATGTGGATACAATACCAATAGACAGACTGGACAGTCTTGCTCAATTCAGCACTAAAACAGATGTGGATACAACATTACCGGGGATTAAGAAACCCAAAAAGAGCCCTATTGAATCAGAAGTCCATTATAATTCATTAGATTCATTTAAGATCTCACTGGCAGAACAGAAAGTGTATTTATACGGTGAAGCTCAGGTAAATTATCAGAATATTGAGCTAAAGGCAGACTATATTGAATTTGACATGACAAATAATGTTGTAATGGCCACGAGCCTTTCTGATACTGCCGGAAAACCAACCGGTAAACCTGTTTTTAAGCAGGGTGACGAGACTTTCCGGTCCGATACATTAAAATATAACTTTGATACAAAGAAAGGTGTTATAAAGTACATATTTACTCAGCAGGGTGAAGGATACCTGCACAGTAAGCAGACCAAGCGGCTGGAAAGTGGGCATATTCACATGAAAAGCGGAAAATATACTACATGTGATGCGGAGCATCCTCATTTTTATATTGGATTAACCAGAGCCATTGTGATCCCTGAAAAAAAGATAATTAGCGGTCCTGCCTATCTTGTTATGGAAGACATCCCGTTACCGCTATTTTTGCCTTTTGGTTTTTTTCCCAATACAAAAGAAAGATCTTCAGGGTTAATAATCCCTACATATGGTTATGAACAAAGACGCGGACTATATTTACGAAACGGAGGATGGTATTTTGTACTCAGTGATTATTTTGATCTAAGTGTTATGGGTGATGTATATTCTCATGGTACCTGGGGTATCAGCACCTCTTCAAGATATGTCAAGCGCTATAAATTTACCGGTAATTTCAGCTCCAGATTTTACTTTAATAAGATAGAAACTGAGAATCCGGTTGCAACAAAATCAAGAGATTATTCAATACGATGGAGTCATACTCAGAGTCCCAAGGCAAACCCCACTCGTACATTTTCGGCAAGCGTAAATCTTTCATCCTCCCAGTATGATAAAAATCACAGTTATGATATGGGTGAATATGTGACAAATACAAAAAGCTCGAGTGTAGCTTTTTCTAAAAGGTGGCCAGGGACACCATTTAATCTGGCTGCAAGTTTAAATCACTCTCAAAACAGCTTGAACAATACTGTTAATATGAATCTCCCGAAGGTATCATTTAATATGAGCCGGATTTATCCTTTCAGATTCGGGAAAAGCAGTGGTAAGTTTAAGTGGTTTGAGAATATACAGATGAGCTACTCGGCAAATTTTGAAAACCGGATAAGTGCAATTGATTCAACCTTATTTACAAGTAGTACTCTGGAGAATATGAAAAACGGGTTTAAGCATTCAATACCTTTCTCCATGGCAAATCTGAAACTCTTTAATCTGATAAATATTAATCCCTCATTAAGCTATAATGGTGTTTTATACGGAAGTCAGATTAGTAAGGCGGTTCCTGATACTGCTTTTTATTACGGAGGAACAGGAGGTTTGATAGTAGATACAATCAGGGGATTAAGTTACGCACATGCTATTATTCCGTCAATAAGTTTTTCGGCAAATCCGAAAATTTATGGTATGGTTCAGTCTGCCCGTGAAGAATCATATTTTATGGCTCTAAGGCACGTAATTACGCCATCTGCAAGTTTTAATTTTACACCTGATATTTCGAGCATAATGCCAGATTATTACAGGACCTTAAAATATCCTAAGTCTGTGACAATACCCCCGGAAGAATACGAGTATTCAATATATGAAAATTACATATACGGCACTCCTGTCCCAACAGGCAAGAGTGGTTCTGTAAACCTGGGTCTCAGTAATACAGTGGAATTAAAAGTAAGACCAAAAAATGATACAACGGGAACACCAAAGAAAATCAAATTAATTGAAAATCTTAATTTTTCTGCTAATTATAATCCTTTTAAAGATGATAAAAGATGGTCCAATATAAATATGACAGGTTCCACCAGATTATTGGAAAATAAGATCAACCTCAGATTCAACAGTACTTTTAGTCCTTATACCCTGGATTCTATGGGAAGAGAAACAAATTTGTACCTGATAAAGGAATCCGGGAAAATTGCAAGGCTTGTCAGAGCAGGATTTGATATAAGTATGTCATTCAGGTCGACTGCCGGAGGTAAAAAACAGGAAGAAGAAAAAGAAGAGGAAGAGGAGGTAACAGCAAGAACTCCGGGACTTTTTCCCGAGTATGAGGGTTATTATTCCGGTGATTATGTTGACTTCAGTGTACCATGGAGTTTATCGGTTAATTATAACTGGTCTTATTCGAAAGCCGGACTGGCCAGTTCAAAGTCTATTATACAGACAGTCCGCTTATCAGGCGATATTAGTCTGACTAAAAAGTGGAAAATAGGAGGCAATACCGGGTATGATTTTGAAAAAAAGAAAATGACTGTAACTAATTTAAATTTGCACAGGGATTTGCATTGCTGGGAAATGCGGTTTGCCATAGTGCCTTTTGGCCCTCACAGGCACTATTCGTTTACTATTAATGCCAAATCCTCAATTCTTCGTGATTTGAAATATGATAAAAAGAAGAACTGGTATGATTATATGTAGTTTTTATTATATTAATACATAAAATAATTTATGTTGCAATTTAAGCTAAACAAAAACTTAAAAATATTAAACGGATGAAACGTAGAATAATAGTTACTTCTAATGCTCCCAGTGCTATAGGTCCATACAGCCAGGCCGTCCAGGCCGGTAATACTGTTTATCTGAGCGGACAGATTCCATTGGATGCTTCAACAGGCAGAATTATTGGCGAAGATATTACCGAACAAACACATCAGGTAATGAAAAATATTGGTGAGATATTGAAAGCAGCAGGCTATAAATTTAAGGATGTTGTTAAGGCTACATGTTTACTGGCTGATATAAATGACTTTCAGAAAATGAATGATGTATATGCAGAATATTTTTCCGAAAATTCACCTGCCAGGTCTACTTATGAAGTATCAAACTTACCCAGGGGAGTAAAGTTAGAAATTGAAACTACTGCAGTAAGATAAGGTTAATATAACAGATTTTGGATCTCTTGCTGAAACATAAGTTCTATTCGGCAATAATCTCAAAAGGTATTTCTGCCTCTACCTCTTTGTGCAATTTAACCAGTGCAGTATAATTTCCTACTTCTTTTATTAATTCTTCCTTAAAAGTAATATTCTTTCTGTCAATTGTATATCCTTTTTCTTTGAGAGCTTCAGCAATCTGTATAGTGTTAACAGATCCGAATATTTTTCCTTTTGAACTTGTTTTGGCTCCTATTGTTAATTTAAGCTCCTTTAGTTTTTCGGCTAACTCCAGTGCTTCGTTTTTTATTTTCTCTTCTTTGTGAGCTTTTTGCCTGAGTATCTCAGTATGTGCTTTTTTAATTGACCGGGTTGCTCCTATTGCAAGACCTTTGGGAATAAGATAATTTCGCGCGTAGCCATCCTTAACAACAACGATTTCGTCCTTATAACCCAAATTAGGGATATCCTGTTTAAGAATTATTTCCATGCTGTTTACTCCTGTTTATTTCAGTAGATCTGTAACATAAGGCAATAAAGCTATATGCCTGGCCCTTTTTACGGCTATAGCCAGCTTACGCTGATACTTTAAAGAATTTCCCGTAACTCTTCTGGGCAATATTTTACCCTGCTCATTGAGAAACCTTTTTAAGAATTCAGGATCTTTATAATCAATATATTTAATCCTGTTCTTCTTAAAACGGCAATATTTTACCTTCCTGATTTCTACTGCAGGGGGTGTTAAATATCTTATTTCTGATTGATTCTGGCTCATGTTATTCCTCCTTTACCGGTTCTTCGGTTTGTTTTTTACTTTTTCTCTTCTCACTATATTCAACAGCATATTTATCCATTTTTACTGTCATAAAACGAATTATCCGTTCATCCCGTTTGTAATCTGTTTCAAGTTTTTCAACAAGTTTACCTTCACTCTTAAATTCAATCAAATAATAAAAACCCGTAGATTTTTTTTGAATCGGATATGCCAGTTTCCTTAAACCCCAGTTCTCCTCACTTACTATTTCACCTTTATTACTGGTAATAACAGACTTAAATTTATCAACCGCTTCCTTCATCTGGGTCTCAGATAAAACGGGAGTTGCTATGAAAACGGTTTCGTAATTATTTATCATATTTAACTTTTTATATACAAAATTTAGGGACGCAAAAATATGAACTTTTTTTTTCTATTCAAACAAAATGAGTGTTTTTTAGATATTTCTTTAAATCCTTTTAAGGATTCAGGCAAAATATTTTATATATCCTGTTAATTTAAGTCATATGGCTGATAATAAACTACAAAGTTTGTACAAAAAATTTCTTTTTCATTTTAAATTAATAATTAAATATATTTGCCATATCATACAAATGACAGCATGGAAAATTTCATAGTATCAGCAAGAAAATACAGACCCGACACATTCGATTCAGTAGTTGGACAATCATCCATAACTACAACTTTAAAAAATGCCATAAAAAGCAACCAGATAGCTCATGCATATCTGTTTTGCGGACCCAGGGGAATAGGTAAAACAACATGTGCCAGGATATTTGCCAAAACAGTAAATTGCATAAATCTTAATGATAAGCTTGAGGCTTGCAATAAATGCGAATCATGTAAGTCATTTAATGAATCCAGGGCATACAATATTCATGAATTAGATGCTGCATCAAACAATTCAGTTGATGATATCCGAAATCTAATTGAGCAGGTTCGTGTACCGCCCCAGGTCGGCAAATACAGTATTTATATCGTGGATGAAATACATATGCTTTCCCAGTCTGCCTTCAATGCCTTTCTTAAAACTCTGGAAGAACCGCCATCCCATGCTATATATATACTGGCAACAACTGAAAAGCATAAAATTATACCCACAATTTTATCCCGTTGTCAGATTTATGATTTTAATAGAATTCAGGTAGAAGATATAATCAAATATTTAGAATTTATATCTAAGCAGGAAGGTGTTGAATATGAAACAGATGCATTTAATATTATTGCACAAAAAGCAGACGGGGCAATGCGCGATGCTTTGTCAATTTATGATCAGCTGGTGGTTTTTTTAAATAAAAAAATAACATATAAAGGTGTTATAGACATTTTAAATGTACTGGACTATGAATATTACTTTAATTTAACTGATGCTTTTATGAAACATGACGTTTCGCAGGCCATGTTGATTTTTAATGATATTTTAAATAACGGATTTGATGGCCATAACTTTATTAACGGATTAAGCAATCATTTGAGAGACTTACTTGTATGTAAAGATAAACAAACCATACAACTACTTGAGGCAGGCAGTACAGTTAAACAAAAATACCTGACCTACGCGGAAAAATGCTCATCAGATTTTATATTTAAGGCTCTTGAAATATGCAGTGCCTGTGATATTGGTTACAGAACCAGTAAAAATCAAAGACTGCATGTTGAACTTGCACTTATAAAATTGTGCAACATCATTGACGAAAAAAAAAACAAACTGACAGATCAGCCAGGCAAACCGCAATCCAAACCAGAACATAAAAAGCAAGATACAGACAAGGAAGATGAAACAGTGCAAATTAAAGATGACTCTTCAGATGCTGAACCGGTAAAAAAACAGGAAAAATTTACTTCTCAAACTAAATTTAAATCATCAATATCTATTAAAGAAGCTTTAAAAGATGCTGACAAGTTAGCAGATGAGAATCATGTTGTTGATAAACCGGAAGACAATCTTCCTGAAATATCACAGGACAAAGAAGATGAAATCACTATTTCTGTTGAGGTGCTTCATGATCTCTGGAAAGATTTCACGGAATCTATTAAGGATAGTATGCCCAGAATGTATAGTACGTTAACAAGTCATTACCCAAATTTAACCAAGGATGGCTTAATTGAACTGGAATTAAGTAATAATGCACAATTTGATGATTTCAACTCAAAAATAAAATCGGAACTTGTAAATTTTTTAAGGGACAAATCCGGTAATGAATCATTAAGCATTGCAGTAAAAATACGCAAAGAGGTTGATGAAGATAAAAAACCATATACATCTGAGGAGAAATTTAAGTATCTGAGCCAGAAGAATCCGCTCTTAAACAAACTTAAGCAGGAATTCAACCTGGATTTTGAGTAAGGGAAATTGCTCTATTGTTATATTGCTGTATTGCTGAATAAATTAATAAATAAACAAATAACTAAATAACCAAATAATTAATGGAAGGAAAAAAAATTACAATGACCAGGGGAGTATTGAATATTCCTGATGACCCGGTTATACCATTTATTGAAGGTGACGGCACAGGCCCTGATATATGGGCTGCATCTGTCAGAGTTTTTAATGCTGCAGTGGAAAAAGCGTATAAAGGGAAAAGAAAAATTATATGGAAGGAAGTTTTTGCAGGTGAGAAATCCTTTAAGAAATCAGGTGAGTGGCTACCTGATAAAACACTTGACACTATAAGGGAGTATCTGGTGGCAATTAAAGGACCGCTGACCACTCCTGTTGGTGGCGGAATACGCTCTCTTAATGTAACATTACGTCAGTTGCTTGATTTATATGTTTGTCTGCGCCCGGTTAAGTATTACCAGGGAGTGCCTTCCCCGGTAAAGCATCCTCAAAAAACTGACATGGTTATCTTTCGTGAAAACTCAGAAGATATTTATGCCGGAATAGAATGGATGATGGGTACAATGGAGGTAGATAAAGTAAAGGCTTTTCTTCAGGATGAAATGGGCGTTACCAAAATCAGGTTTCCCTATACAACATCAATAGGTATTAAGCCAATTTCAAAGGAAGGTACTGAAAGACTTGTGAGGGCAGCAATTAATTATGCTGTTAAGCATCAATTGCCATCAGTAACCTTTGTACATAAAGGTAATATCATGAAGTTTACCGAAGGGGCCTTTCGCGACTGGGGTTACCAGCTGGCGATGGATGAGTTTGGTGCTAAAGTTATTAACGGGGGACCATGGTGTTCATTCAATAATCCGGAGACTGGAAAAGAAATTATAATAAAAGATGTTATTGCTGATGCTTTTTTACAGCAGATTTTAACCAGACCTGCAGAATACTCAGTAATAGCAACTATGAATCTTAATGGAGATTATATCTCAGATGCTCTGGCCGCAATAGTTGGAGGTATTGGAATTGCACCGGGAGCAAATATTAATTATGAAACAGGACATGCAATATTTGAAGCTACTCATGGTACTGCCCCAAAATATGCAGGACAGGATAAAGTAAATCCCGGCTCATTAATATTGTCAGGTGTATTAATGCTTGATTATCTTGGCTGGAAAGAAGCTACCCAGCTAATAATTAGCGGATTACAGAAAGCTATTTTAGCGAAAAAGGTAACATACGATTTTGAGAGGCTGATGGATGGAGCAAAAAAATTAAAAACTTCTGAATTTGGCAATGAGATAATCAAAAATATGTAGAATAAACATTTTTAACATTTCATTGTTATTAGACTAACAAACACTATTAATAACAAAAAATCCTGATAATATGTTAAGCAAAAAAATTGAAGATATTTTAAATGCGCAGGTTGAAAAGGAAGGTTACTCGTCTAATCTGTATTTATCCATGGCATCCTGGGCTGAAACCAAGGGATATGCAGGAATAGCCACATGGCTTTATGCTCAGGCTGAAGAAGAGAAAATGCATATGCTGAAGTTAGTTGGTTATATTAATGAGCGTGGCGGTCATGCCATCATTCCTCCATTTAAGCAACCTCCTGTTGATCATGCTACAGTACCGGAAATGTTTAAAGCTGTTTTAAAACATGAGCAGTTTATAACAAAATCAATTAATGAGATTATTGCGTTATGTGCTCAGGAAAAGGATTATACAACTCATAACTGGATTCAGTGGTTTGTTGCTGAACAAATAGAAGAAGAAGCTTCAGCAACCGAAATCCTTGATAAACTAAATCTTTTGGATACCAAAAATTTGTATGTTTTTGACCGGGATATAATGTCGTTTCGAGGTAAAGACGACTAATGACAGTCACGGGAATTAAAAATATAACAGAAGAGCTATCTTAATATCAAGGTAGCTTTTTTTATTTATCACCCATACATGTACCGACTGCTCTTGCACTTTTTATCCATTCATGGTCTGTCGGTACAAATTTCCTTACACCAACAACCTGTTCAAGCGGTACAGGTTTGGTGGTATTACCTCTTGCAGCTACCATAACACCGAATATTCCCTGTTCAATATAATCAGCACATGCAGTACCCAGTTGTGTTGCTAAAAGTCTGTCTGCAGCTGAGGGTGTCCCTCCCCTCTGCAGGTGGCCTAATATTGTTACCCTGGATTCAAGACTGGTCATGTCTTCAAGCAATGCGGCCAGTCTCATTGTATTACCTTCCCGCAGCGCTCTTAAGGCTGCCAGTTCTGATGTAAGCTTTAATTTTTGCTCTTTATCCTCGGTCTTTTCAATTTTTTCATCTATCTTTTTTATTGCCAGAGCCTCTTCTTTTGATAATGCCCCTTCTGCCACAGCAACAATACTAAAAGGTGAACCAAGCCTGCTTCTTTTTAAAATAGACTCGGCAACGACTTTTATATCATAAGGTATTTCAGGAATAAGAATAACATCAGCCCCACCGGCAAGACCAGCCCCCAGGGCTAACCAGCCGGTCCAGTGTCCCATAATTTCGACTACTATAATCCTGTGATGACTATGTGCCGTACTGTGCAGTCGATCTATGGCATCTACAGCTATGCTGAGTGCTGTATCAAAACCAAAAGTAACGTCAGTCATTGCCACATCATTATCAATTGTCTTGGGCAGTGTTATAATGTTCAGACCTTTATTAACCAGCTTATATGCATTCTTCTGTGTACCCCCTCCACCAATACATATAAGGCAGTCAAGATGATGTTTTTCATAGTTCTGCACAATTGCTTCCCTCATATCTAAAGTCTTGCCTCCAACAGGCATCTTATGCGGTTTATCGCGACTGGTTCCAAGAATAGTGCCTCCGAGAGTCAGTATCCCCGAAAGAGTCTGCCGGTTAAGCTGTATTGACCTGTTTTCCATCAGCCCGCGAAAACCATCTTTAAATCCTATTATCTGCATTCCGTACTGACCTTCAGCTGCCTTGCCAATACCCCGCAATGCTGCATTCAGACCCGGGCTGTCGCCGCCTGAAGTTAAAACACCAATATATTTCGCCATTGTTTATAATTTAATAGTTCGCATTAAAATTACTAAAAATCAAAAATATATGATAGTTAGTGCATTTTAATAAAAACTTTACCATAATGGTTATTCTGATTTCTATAATTTTATTTAAAGTGCTCCCCTGGAATTGGATATTATTAAAACTTCAGCATTTAAATATTCAGAATATATAAAGATCTTATAACTTAACTTTGGATAATGTATATTTATAATAAAATATTCGTTTTTCAGCATTTATAAAATAAAGATTAAAAGTATACTAAAATGAATAATGCCGGCTGGTTTAAAGAAGCTATAATTTATCATATTCTTATAGA
The DNA here is from genome assembly GCA_964521285.1 of uncultured Bacteroidales bacterium. Taxonomy (GTDB): domain Bacteria; phylum Bacteroidota; class Bacteroidia; order Bacteroidales; family UBA10428. Next base: position 104,914 of record CAZFQS010000008.1, read on the forward strand.
CAGGTTTGCAGGTTATAAATCCGAAAGTAACTGGGACAAGCCCGTTTTTCTGGGCGGAAACTTAAAAGGAATAGTTAAAAAACTGCATTACCTTACTGACCTGGGCATAAATACTATCCTGTTATCTCCTTTTTATAAAACCAGTGCTTATCACGGTTATCATATTACTGATTACTCCACAGTAGAACCTTCATTTGGCACGGATGAAGATCTTAAAGAGCTTATCGAAAAAGCGCACAAAGCAAATATAAGGTTAATAGCGGATTTTGTCCCAAATCATTGTTCGGCAAAGCATCCTTATTTCCTAAATTCACTGGAAAACAAAAAAAGTATTTATCACAACTGGTTTTATTTTAAAAAATGGCCAGAAAAATATATGTGCTTTCTGGATGTTAAAAAGTTACCAAAACTAAATTTAGAGAATACTGAGACATATAAGCATATAACCGGATCTGCAAAATATTGGCTTAATTACGGAATTGACGGATTTCGGCTTGATCATGTTATAGGGCCTTCAGATACTTTCTGGAAAAAATTTGCCAGAGATATTAAGAATTCATATCCTGATACAGTTCTAATCGGTGAAGCATGGTGTGAAGGGATGAAATATAAATATCTCAAAACCATAAAAATTAAAAACAAGTATTTCAGATGGCTTAAAGGATTTAACCAGCAAGATACACAAAAGGAGTATACAGGCATTCTGGACGGAGTGCTTGATTTTAATTTCAGAAACAGGATAATTGAATATATTGCATGGAAAGAAAAGCCTGAAGATTACAAAAGTATTTTATCAAATTCCCTGAAACGACACTATAAAAACTACCCTCCTGATTATTATCTGCCCAGTTTCGTTGATAATCATGATATGAGCAGGTTCCTTTTTGAATGCGGTCAGAATAAGGAAAAACTGAAAACAGCATTATCATTACAGTTTACTCTACCTCTGCCACCCATTATTTATTATGGCACTGAAGCAGGATTATCTCACGATAAACCAGTAATGGCAAATAAACCATATTCTGATTTGATGGCAAGAAAACCTATGCCCTGGAAAAACTTGGACAAGGATTTGTTAGAGTATTGCAGGGAGTTAATACATTACAGGAAAAAAAATTCATAATGATATTTATTATTTTAGGTTATATTTGAAATTAAGTTAAGCAACTTGAAAATCATATGAAAGCCTGAAACAGCAGGTATTAGTTGTCAAAAATAATTAGCATAAATAAAGTAATAAAATGGACAGTAAAGAATTAGGATTAGTCATCCCGCAACAGCTTTTAGGTATTCAGGATTTACATTATGGATTCTGGAATAAAAATCAGAAACCGGCAATTTCCGAATTTGTAAATGCCCAGAAACGTTATTCTGATTTAATTCTAAATTCAATAAGGGAATCTGCGGACAGCCCTTCTTCCAGAATCCTGGATGTAGGATGTGGTACCGGTGCTATGATAACCGAACTGTTGAAACTTGGCTATCAGGTCGACGGGGTAATACCATCTGCATTTTTTAAAGAGAAGATAGAGTCAAGCCTGAAAGAGCTGGGAAATAATAATAAATCAAAGATCTATAACTGCATGTTTGAAGATTTTCCTGTGTCCGAACGTCTCCACCAGTATGATTTGATATACTTCAGTGAAAGTTTTCAATATATTTCAATGATTAAAGGAATTCCTGTTTTAAAATCACTGTTAACCGGAAAAGGAAAAATAATAATATGTGATTTTTTTAAAACAATTCACCATGGAGACGGAGGGCCTGGTGATAAGAGCATGGGAGGCGGACACCGCTTAAATGAATTTTACGATTTGATAAAAGGCAATTTTAAAATTCTTAAGGATGAAGATATCACAGAAAATGTAAGTCCGAATCTTGAACTCCTGAATGACATTCTTATGAACAGAATTAATCCCACAATTCAGTATATAGACATATTTTTAGCCGGAAGATACCCGGTATTTTACAGGGTTTTGAAATTCTTTTTCAGAAAAAGGCTTAAAAAGCTAAAATATAAATATTTCTTAGGATATCGTAGTAAGAAGACATTTGAAAGATATAAGACATATCACTTATTAATTCTTGAGAATCAAAATTAGTATATATTAAAAGCGAAATAAAGGTAATTTCAGGCTATACTTTAAAATTTTTGATTTTTCATAATACTGGCATCAACCAAACTGATAAATAAAATAATCATGGAAATTTCTGAAAATGTAAAACAGAAAATATTATTATCACAAAAGAATGAGATAACAGAATACCACATTTATAAAAAGCTGGCTGAGAATGCTGATACTGAGAACAGGAAAATACTCCTTAAAATAGCAGAAGAAGAACTTAATCATTATAATATATGGAAGAAATTTACAGGCACAGATGTAAAGCCAAACAGATTTAAGATTTTGAGGTTTTATTTTATAAGCCGGGTATTCGGATTAACATTTGGGTTAAAGTTAATGGAAAGCGGAGAAGAAAATGCCCAGCAGTTTTATAGTGAACTGGCCCTGAAAACTGAAGAAATTGAAAAAATTATAAAAGAAGAAGGTGATCATGAAGATGAACTTCTTCAGATGCTGGATGAAAATTTTCTTAAATATACAGGTTCAATAGTTCTTGGCCTGAATGATGCACTTGTCGAACTGACAGGAGCTCTTGCAGGATTTACACTGGCACTAAAAAATTCAAAACTAATAGCACTGGTCGGACTGGTAACAGGTATAGCAGCAGCATTATCTATGGCTTCATCCGAATATTTGTCAACCAAAGCAGAAGGCACTGAAAAGTCTCCTGTAAAGGCGTCTGTTTTTACCGGACTGGCTTATATTATAACAGTATTCTTACTGATTTTTCCTTATTTAATATTTGATAATTATTTTGTTTGCCTGGCTATTACACTCCTGGTTGCAATATTTATCATATACATTTTTAATTATTACATATCTGTAACCAAAGATTTATCTTTTAGGAGACATTTCTTTGAGATGATTCTATTGAGCTTTGGAGTAGCTACATTAAGCTTCTTTATAGGGTATTTACTCCGGTCAGTTTTAGGAGTTGAAGAATAGCTCTTCCTCAAATTATTACAAAAAACCCGGCTCTGCAGGCCGGGCTTTCTCATTAGCTCCTACGGAAATACACCCCTTAATTTAACGGCAGTTGAGAGTCTTGTTACTGCGATCCTGTAAGCCGCGTCTCTCAGGGAAATTTTATTTTCTTTAGCGATCCTATATACATTATCAAATGTATTGAGAATAATATTCTTTAGTTCACTGTTTACCCTGTTCAGGTCCCAGTAATATGCATTTATATCCTGAACATATTCAAAATAAGACACAATTGCCCCGCCACCATTAGCCAGAATATCAGGGATAACGATTATTCCTCTTTTTGCGAGAATTTCATCAGCCCCTGGTGTTGTAGGTCCATTTGCTCCTTCAAGAATTACTTTGCAATCAATATCTTTTGCATTATGTTCGGTAATCTGGTTTTCAGTTGCTGCCGGAATCAGAATATCACATTTAATCTTAAAAAAGTCTTCGTTAGGGATGATTTTCACGGAACTCTCTTTATAATCCGTGAATGGCTTTCCGCTTCTGACCCATTCAAACAGCTTTGCAACATTTATCCCTTTTTCAGAATATAAAGTTCCATCCTGCTCTGAAATGGCAATTACTTTATTTCCGTATTGATTTAATTTTTTAGCGATTATTGAACCTACCTTCCCAAAGCCCTGTACTATAGTTGTCATAGATTTCAGGTCAATATTCAGTTTTTTACAATACTTTTCAATTATAAAGAAAAGTCCGGTTCCTGTCGCTTCACTTCTGCCGGGCGAACCGCCTATTTCTATTGGTTTACCTGTCACTACACCGGGAATTGTTTTCCCGCTCTGCATTGAAAAAGTGTCCATCATATATGCCATAGTCTGTGCATTTGTACCTACATCAGGGGCAGGAACATCTTTATCAGGCCCAATTATGTCTATTATTTCGGCAGTATATCTTCTTGTGATACGCTCCAGTTCCCTGGGGGATAATTTCTTAGGATTAACGCATACTCCGCCCTTTGCGCCTCCCAAAGGGAGATTATGGAGACTTGTTTTCCATGTCATCCACATAGCAAGTGCTTTTACTTCATCAAGGGTTACTAACTCACTGAAACGTACTCCACCCTTACCGGGTCCGCGAATAGTTGAATGTTGTACACGGTAGCCTTCAAAGATCTTAAAACTACCGTCATCCATAACTACAGGAACGGAAACTATTAGTGAGCGTTCCACTCTTTTCAGAAAACAAAGAATGTTTGGATCAAGATTCATCTGGTTTGCAACAATATCAAGCTGCTTTTTAGCCATTTCAAAAGGATTCATATCCATAATGTCTGTTTTTTTTTATTATTAAATTAATGCATACGTTAAAATACTGATTTTCTTTTAATAATTAATTAATCTTCTTTACTTTTTGATAACCTTCTTTTCACAATACTCATATCCTTCTTCAGATTTGCAACGGTTTTAAGCAGTTCATCCTGTGGGAGTATGGGTTCGGGAATCTCAGAGCAAATATAATGAATAAACTTCCATACTTCCTTAACTTCGTTCACGGATATGTCATAAGGTTCGTAAACAGGATTTAAAGAATACAGTCTGAGTGTGTTTTCTTTTTTAATGAGATTTTCTACAATTTTAAATACTATACCTTCATCAAGTGTTAGAATTATATATCCGTGCCCGCTAATAACTGTATTCCAGTCCTGTATAAATTCACCTGTAACCCATGCCCCATGTGGAATAGGCAGCATGGAATCACCGGATATCTGGAAAGTACGGTATTTCTTTTGTTTGGATAAAAAAGGCAGGTTAAATGTTGGGAGTTCACTAATAAATTCGGGATCAGCAAAGCCCGTTGCATATCCGGCTTTGGCTTTTTCAGGCACCAGCTCTATATTTTCCTCGTTCTTGTTGTTTACTGTAGTAGCTAAAACCCGGATATTACTGCCCTTAAGGTAAACATCACCCCCTCTTTCGAGCTGCGATAACTGACTTTCCGATAATGAGCCCAGATTGACCAGAACCAGGGTGTCAATTGCTATCCCAAAATATTTGGAAAATGCAATTAATGCATTCACTGTTGGAAGACTAACCTCGTTCTCATACCCGCTCAGGGTGGAACGTTTCATTTTCAACGCATGCGCCACATCATCCTGGGTGCGGCCTTTGCGTTTGCGTAGTAGTTTAATGTTATTACTGAAGTACATTTTCTGAATTTTAAATGCCAGATACTAGATGCCGGATGTTTAGTCCTTTAGTTTAAGCATCCGGTATCAAATATCCAGCAAAATTTTATCAAATAAATATAGCAAAATATTTTCAAAATGATTATATTATAATCTTATAATGTGATTATTATATAATCAAAAATAATACAATTAATTGAAAAACAAAAATTTTGTTAAAAAAAGTTATAACAATAAAATAAAGAAGAGCTAAGACCGGATAAATAAAAATATCCGGCCACTAATAACCGGAAACTGACAATTGAAACCTGATAATGACAGCTTAAAAATGACTGGCGGCGAGGAAAGAAATATTGTACATATAGACCTGGATACATTTTTCGTATCGGTAGAGCGGCTAATAAACAGCAAGCTTAACGGGATGCCGGTAATTATTGGCGGTAATTCGGGGCGCAGTGTGGTTGCCAGCTGCAGCTATGAGGCCAGGAAATTTGGAGTGCACTCGGCTATGCCTATGAAGATGGCGCGCATACTTTGTTCCGATGCTATTGTAATAAGGGGTGATATCGAAGTCTACAGTAAATACTCTAAAATAGTCACGGATATTATTGCAGAGAGGGCCCCGGTATACGAAAAGGTTTCTATTGACGAGCATTACATTGATATTACCGGGATGGATAAATTTTTTGGTTGTCTGAAGTGGTCAAAGGAATTACGGCAGGCTATAATTAAAAACACAGGGCTCCCTCTGTCTTTCGGATTATCTGTAAACAAGACAGTCTCAAAAATAGCAACAGGAGAAGCTAAACCTAACGGGGAAAAGGAAGTCCCCGGCAGGCTGGTAAAGCCCTTTTTAAATCCGCTGACCATAAGAAAAATTCCTATGATCGGGGATAAAACTTATCATTTACTACGATCTATGGGGATCTTAACTATAGGCACTCTAAGCATGATCCCTGTTGAAATGGTAGAAAAAGTGCTGGGCAAAAATGGAATTGATATCTGGAAAAAGGCAAATGGAATTGATTCTGCTCCGGTTAAACCTTATTCGGAACGAAAATCGATAAGCACTGAAACGACCTTTGACGAAGACACAACTGATATTAAAAAACTTAATGAAATACTGGTGGGAATGGTTGAAAGAACTGCATTTGAACTAAGGCAAAAATGTCGCCTCACTTCCTGCGTAACTGTAAAAATACGTTACTCTAACTTTGATACACATAGTCTGCAAAAACGCATAGCTTATACCTCATTTGATCATAAGCTTATAGAGGTAGCCAAGGAGCTGTTTCAAAGGCTCTACCAAAGAAGGATGCTTATACGGCTTGTTGGGGTAAAACTAAGTCATTTGATACAGGGCACTCCCCAGCTGAATTTATTCGAAGACACCCCTAAAACAGTAAATCTCTACCAGACAATGGATATGTTAAGAAACAGATACGGAAGAAAGTCAGTTGTAAGGGCTGTTGGGTTAAGGATAAAGGATAAAGGATTAAGGGTTAAGGATTTATGTACCTGAACTGTCACTCATATTACAGCTTGCGCTACGGAACGATGTCTGTGGAAAAGCTGGTTGCCGGGGCAAAAAGGAATGGGATATCTTTTCTTGCTCTTACCGACATCAACAATACTATGGGTACTATCGATTTTATCAGGGAATGCAGACTAAACAATATAAAACCTGTTGCCGGCATCGAATTCAGGGATGATGAAAACAAATTATTATATACTGCCATAGCAAAGAATAATGCCGGGTTCAGGGAAATAAACGAATTTCTGACCTGGCACAACCTGAACGATGCTCCTCTCCCTCCCTGCCCTCCGGTTTTCAGTAATGCATACGTTATTTACCCGTTTCAGTCAGATCTGCCCCGCAAATTAAAAGAAAATGAATTTGCAGGTATAAAACCTGAGGAGATAAGAAAGCTTATATCTTCACGATTCCGTTATAACCAGTCTCAGCTTGTTGCTTTTCAACCGGTGACTTTTTCGGAAGAAACCGATTATGTATTACATAAGCATCTGAGGGCAATAGACAATAATACACTTTTAAGCAAACTTACGGCATCTCAGCTGGCTTCACCCAGAGAAAAGCTGCTTCCTCCCGATCTTCTATGTATTGCTTATGAAGATTATCCGCAAATTATAAGAAATACAGAAAGACTGGCACAGGAATGCAGTATTGACTTTAATTATAATACTGTTAAGAATAAGCAAACCTTTACCGGAAGCAGATATGACGATAAAATTTTACTCGAAAAATTAACCTATGATGGTCTTGATTACCGGTATGGAAAATCCGATAAAGAAGCATTGAAGCGTGTTAAACATGAGCTGGAGGTAATTGACAGACTCGGATTTTCAGCATATTTTCTGATTACCTGGGATATTATCCGCTATTCAATGAGCCGTGGTTTTTACCATGTCGGAAGAGGCAGCGGTGCTAACAGTATTGTTGCTTATTGCCTTAAGATCACTGACGTCGATCCTATTGAACTGAATCTTTATTTCGAACGTTTCATCAATCCTAAACGAACATCTCCGCCTGATTTTGATATTGACTATTCATGGAAGGACCGTGATGAAGTACAGGATTATATCTTTAAACGTTACGGGGTAAAGCATACTGCTTTGCTTGGAACCATCAGCACTTTCAAGGATCGGTCAATTTTTCGCGAACTGGGTAAGGTCTATGGCTTACCCAAAGAAGAGATTGATTTCCTTGTAACCGACCCCTCTGCAGATATAAATAAGAATGCGATTACAGAAAAAATGTTCTATTTAGGCAGCCTGTTAATGAATTTTCCTAATATTCGCAGTATTCATGCAGGAGGAATTATTATATCAGAAGAACCTGTCACCTCATATACTGCCCTTGATTTGCCTCCCAAAGGATTTCCGACAACCCAGTTTGACATGTATATGGCTGATGAAATAGGTTTTGAAAAACTGGATATCCTCAGTCAGAGGGGAATTGGACATATTAATGAAAGTGTGGAAATTATTATGGAAAACAGGGGATTAAAAATCGATGTCCACCAGGTTAAGAAATTCAAGCAGGATGAAAAGATTAATCAAAAACTGTATAACGGGGAAACAAACGGTTGTTTCTATATCGAAAGTCCTGCGATGCGCGGACTGCTGAAAAAACTGCGCTGTGATAATTATCTGGGCCTTGTGGCTGCAAGTTCTATTATTCGCCCCGGCGTAGCTAAATCAGGAATGATGAAAGAATATATAAAACGCTTTCATAACCCGGACAATTTCGAATATCTTCACCCTGTAATGAAGGAGCAACTTCAGGAAACTTACGGGGTAATGGTATATCAGGAGGATGTTATAAAAATTTGCCATCATTTTGCCGGACTGGACTTATCAGATGCTGATATATTACGCAGGGCAATGGCCGGAAGGTTTCGATCCGGAAAGGAATTTGAACGTATACAGGGAAAGTTTTTTGACAACTGCAGAGAACGAGGATATGCTGATGAGCTTACACGGGAAGTGTGGAGACAAATTGCCTCATTTGCAGGTTATGCTTTTTCCAAGGCTCATTCTGCATCTTATGCTGTTGAAAGCTATCAGAGCCTGTACCTGAAGACATACTTTCCTGTCGAATTCATGGTGGCTGTTATAAATAATTTCGGGGGATTTTACAGAACCTGGGTATACATCAATGAGGCCAGGCGTTCAGGGGGAAATATACATCTGCCGTGTGTGAATAACAGTCACTATAAAACATGTATTTATAAAACTGATATTTACCTGGGATTTATTCATATTCTTAATCTTGAGACCCGGGTAGCTGATGCTATTGTTGAAAATAGAAAAAAAAACGGTAGCTATAAAAGCCTTGAAGATTTTGTACAAAGGGTCCATATTGGCATTGAGCAGCTTGTTATTCTTATACGCCTGGATACGTTCAGGTTTACCGGAAAGAAAAAAAAACAATTGCTGTGGGAAGCACACATGCTATTAGGAAAAAGCAATAAAGAGCCTCAGAATAATCTTCTTTTTTACCAAAGTTCCAAAGAATTTAAACTGCCTGAACTTGAACAAAGTGAAATTGAAGATGCCTATGATGAAATTGAACTGCTCGGATTTCCGGTAACAGTTTCCAGTTTCAACTTATTAAAAACAAAGTACAGAAGCAATATTTTTGCTGAAGATTTACTTCAACATGTTGGGAAAACAATCAGGATCCTTGGAGATTTGGTTACTGTCAAAAATGTAAGAACTGTAAAAAAAGAATGGATGCATTTTGGCTGCTTCCTTGATGCCAGAGGTGAATTTTTTGATACGGTAAATTTCCCTGATTCCCTGAAAAGTTATCCATTTAAGGGATACGGCATTTATCTCATTCTTGGAACTGTTGTAGAGGAATTTGGATTTCCGTGTATAGAGGTTAAGAAAATGGGAAAACTGCCTTTTGTTAAAGACCCCAGGTATTAATAGCTATCTTACTATTGAAAGATTTGGTTGCCCCTGTTAACATTAAGCTGCAATATACTCGAAAACATCCTTAATAATATCCCCGTGTGTTAAATAAAATTTTTTCTTCAACCAGGCATGCAACCTGTAAATTTCATATGACTTTAACCACTTTAACGATTTTACTAATTCCTTTTTGAACAATTCCTTATTATTACTTACTTTTTCCAGGATTAGTTTCTGATGTTCAAGCATATCAGTAGTAATTTTCTTCAAGTTACTCCATTTTTGATAAAAAATCAACAGCTAAAATTGACAGATTTTATAAATATTTGTTCTGTTTGTTTAAATATTTAAACGCAATTTCTTGTAAGTTAGTTTTATGTTGTCAGAATTTTTTTTTTAACAAAAGATATTATTTATAAACAATTTATATAATGATATTTGAACTGGGCTGATTAGGTCAAGAAAAATATCCGTAAATTTAACCTGCTCCATATAGAACAATTGATTATTTGACTTAATTTTGCAAAGATTCATTTATAATATTATTGATCAGAGATGCATACTACTATTGGAAAATATTTAATTATCATTGGATTATTTATAGTTATTATAGGAGTACTTTTTTATTTTCTCGGTGATAAGCTGAATTGGATTGGCCGTCTTCCCGGAGATATAAAAGTAGAAAAAGAGAATCTTAAAATTTTCATACCTTTAACTACTATGATCATAATCAGTATTTTGCTAACCCTTATTTTAAATCTGTTTAAAAAAATCTTTTAAATATTAAAAATTTGCTTTTTAGCTCTTTTATTTTAAGAGGAATTTATATTTTTAGGGCCGTAAAACTTTTTATTAAAAGCTATAAATATGGGAAAAGGAGATATTAAAACCAGAAGAGGCAAACTATTCCGGGGTACTTACGGTAGACTAAGACGAAAAAAGAAGCTCAAGAAAAGTCCTTTTGATACTTTATCAAAGGATAAAAAACAAGCTCAGGTTAAAATGCCTGTAGATGAAAAGATTCAGGAACAGGCTGAAGTTGTTGTACAAGAACCTGAAAAGGTAGTTGAGCAGGAAGAAATGGAAAAGAAGGCTGAAAAAGTAGTTGTGCAGAAAGAAACAGAAAAGAAAGCTGAAAAGGCAGTTGAGCAGGAAGAAATGGAAAAGAAGGCTGAAAAAGTAGTTGTGCAGAAAGAAACAGAAAAGAAAGCCAAAAAGGCTAAGCCAGAAAAGTTGCCTGAAGAAGTAAAAGAAGTAAAAGACAAGAAAAAAGAACCAGAGAAGGAAAAGACTTCAGAAGAAAAAATTACAGCGGAACCTGAAAAAGAAAAAGTAACCAAAAAGGCAGAAGCCCCGAAGCAAAAAACCGCACAAACATCCGTCCAGGCAGGTGAATTAAAGAAAAAAGAAGAAACTAAAGCAGAAAAACATAAGGAAGCACCTGAATCCGGAAAACCGAAATCAAAGAAACCGGCTGACAAGACAAAAGAAAAATCCAAAGAGACGACTCCATCCAAAACTAAGAAAAAGGAACAGGAGAAGAAACAACCTGCTAAATAGTATACAGAAAATTACATACCAAAAAGAAAGATAAGCTTTCAAAAAAATACCCGGTGTACCGATAGTTCCGGGTATTTTTATTTCTGCCTGAAGGGAAATATGTATCTATTTTCAAATTTATTGTGCTAGAATATTAATTAAACTGAGGCATTGTTAATAATTTCTGTTAAATAATGTTAAAATCAAGTGATTAGGGAATTAATCGCATTTGTTTTTTTCATAATTTTACATATATTAAAGCAGCATGTTATCTTTCAACAGAATTTTATTATTTGTTTTTCAAATAATCAGAAAGTCATGAAAAATTTATGGAGTTTTTATATTACGAGAGTTTTTTCTTTGATGTCAATATTAGTGATATCCGGTTCTGCTTTCGTCAATTTATCTTTTGCACAAAAGCAGGAGGACAGCAAACCCAGAATAAATATCGATGTAAACAAGAAATATGATGAAAAAGGAAATATTATTTTGTATGATTCATCTTACTCATATTCATGGTCAGGACGCGGAAATGATATAGATATTGATTCAGTATTTGAAAATTCTCACCATCATCTTGAATTATATAATTATGATGATGATCATTTTTTCCCCCATTCTTATATTTTCCCTGAATTTCCGGATTTTAACCTGGAACCTTTTTTCAGATATAGTGATTCGTCATTTATATGGCATGATGATCTTGATACTGTTTTGAGACGTAATTTTCATGATGATTTCTTAAATTGGAATTTTGATTATAAACAGTTTGATTATAAATCAATTGACAGTATTATTGATAATTTTCCCTATAGCTTTCATAACTTCCCGGGAATTCCGGACTGGCATTTTCAACCTTTTGGCCCATGCGACTCAATGGACTTTTGGTACAGCCCTTTTGAAGATAGATTCCCGGACAGTTATTTTGATGATTTGGAGAAGCATTTAAAGGAGATGAGAAAATATTTTGAAAAGAATTATGGCTCCTCGCCTGATGGCCATAATAATTTATATCGCAGGGATTTAAAAGATAAACTTCCGAATAAACCAAAGAAAAATACCATCTCTATTAAAACATAAATTCTTAATGGGTCTTTTTAATTATGACTCAAAAGCAAGGATTATTGCTGTTATTTCATTGCTGATTGTTACACCTGCCGGATTTTATTCAAAGTTTTATAACGGACCTGCCAGTGTATGGGTTAATAACTCTTTTGGAGGGCTTTTATATGAAATATTCTGGTGTCTGGTGATTTTTTTGCTATTTACCTGGATAAGGGCATGGAAAATCGGACTGGCAGTATTTTTTGTTACCTGCTTGCTTGAGTCTCTGCAACTATGGAATCCTCAATTTTTAAATTATATACGCAGCTTTTTTATTGGTCAGGCTATTCTGGGAAATTCATTTAGCTGGTCTGATTTTATATACTATTTTGCTGGTAGTATTACCGGTACATTATGGATTTTCTTAATAAAGAGGAACACTTAAGTATTCACTATGTCTGTCAGAAATATGAATATTTAGCGAAGGAGGTACATTTTACGGGCCTGAGAGAGATCACCTGACTGTATCTGGTAAAAATATATCCCGTTTGATACTTTTCTGCCATTATGATCTCTGCCGTTCCACCTTATTGAGTGCCTGCCTTTTGGAAACTTTCTGTCAGCAAGTTCAGTAATCTCCTGTCCAAGTATATTAAATATTTTCACCCTGACGTTTATATCCTCCGGAACCTGAAAGTTAATCTCTGTCTCGGAGTCGAATGGATTAGGATAGTTCTGCTGCAATATAAACTGAAAATTGTACTCGCCTGGTCCGTTAAAAAATAAAAGAGGGGTATCAAACTCCAGTTCATCAACAATAAAAAATGAACCCTTATGATAATCATTTGAGCCTGTAGGTCCGCAAATAGTAAAAGTAATTAAACATGTATTGGGAATTTCTTCTGATGTATAATTTATATCAATTGAAAAAGGTGTATATGCGATAGCTCCGGCTTCTATAGACAAAGCCCCTATTCCCATACTTGTTGTTTCATGAAACATTATAACAGTTATCTGGAACTTATCTCCTTCAGCAGGATAATACTGATAAAATCCTGAGAATACATAGTGTTTCTCAGATACTGAAAATCCTAAATTCTCGCTTCCGGGGGGAACTGATGTCAGTATAGGACTTATTAGAGTTTCAACCGGAGGAGAACCTGCTGATAGCACCTCGCCGCGGGCGCCATAGGTGCCTGAGTGATTGTCAGTAGTTCGTGTTACGGGAATGGCAAAACCCTCCACTGCCTGGAAGGTCCAGTTATCAGGCATTAGAATATTCGAATACACTGACCAGTTTTCAAAGTCTGTATTTGGAATTTGTGCTTTGGATATAGAAGAAAAAGAGACAATCAATATGAGCAATATTGATTTTATGTAAATGATTTTCATTATGACTTCTTGTTAATCCTGCAATAATGTAGCGATATCTTGTAGTAAAATCGTGTTAATATAATATTTAATGTGAAAATTAAAAAATTTTAGCAAATATAAATATTATTTAGACTTCTGATTTAATTAATTGGTATAGATTATAATTAAGTAGCGTTACAAACTTACAAAAGGTTTTTAACAATCCCGCATTTATTTTCAATTTTTCCCTTATTTACTTAATGTCATTGATATTATAAGGAGTCATTTGATATACATAATAATTCAACCAGTTATAATATAGCAGGTTGGCATGGCTTTTCCATCTAACCTTTGGCGTCTTGCCGGGATCATCTCCTGAAAAATAATTCCTGGGTAATTCAATACTCAGTCCTTTCTTAAGATCTCTTTCATATTCTTCCTTAAGAGTAGTCGGATCATATTCAGAATGCCCTGTTACAAAAATCTGGCGCCCGTCCCTTGTCATTACTATATATGTACCGGCTTCCTGAGATTCAGATACAATTACTAAATCCCTGACTTTTTCAATATCCTCCTTCCTGACCTCTGTGTATCTTGAATGAGGAGCCTGAAATTCTTCATCAAATCCCCTGACAAGAGGTATTTTAGAGTCATTTATTGTATGATAAAAAACACCGAACAATTTTTTGTCAAGCATATATTTCGGTATATTGTAATAATGATACAGTCCGGCCTGTGCTCCCCAGCAAATGAACATAGTGGAGGTAACATTACATTTTGCCCAGTCCATAATCTCCTTTAATTCTTCCCAGTAATCAATTTCTTCAAAATCAAGGAGTTCTATTGGTGCCCCGGTAATAATCATTCCGTCAAACTTTCTGTCTCTGATCTCATCATAAGTTTTATAAAAAGCCTGCAAATGTTCTATAGGAGTATGCTTGGACACATGATCTTTAGTATGTAATAAGACTATCTCCATCTGTAACGGAGTATTTGAAAGTAACCTGAGAATATGGGTCTCTGTAGTTATTTTAACGGGCATCAAATTCAATATAACTACCTGCATAGGTCTTATATCCTGATGTGTAGCCCTGGTTTCACGCATCACAAAAATATTTTCCTCATTAAGAATCTCAATTGCAGGTAAATTGTCAGGAATATTTAAAGGCATATTATTTTGTTTATAATAAGTGGCAAAATTAGTGATATATTATTTACAGGCATCAAAAATTGTATTATATTTAATTTAAACAAACCTGCTTATACAATGCTATTTAATTAACTGAAAATAAATGTATTACAACTTTGGCATTCTATTTGCAGCTAAAATTTTGTAGAATTTAATTTAAAATTTAAAGACATGAAAAAACATATACTGATATTGGTAATGTTGTTGATAGTCGCAACTTCATTTGCTCAGCCCTCGAGGAGGACTACCAATAATACAAGGACTTCCGGAAATGAAAAGCGTACTGAAAGTACAGATGATAAAAAAAAGCCGGAAGTCAGGAAAGCTGATACACGACAACAAAATAAAAGCAGCGTTAATAAACCCGGGGTAACCCGAAACAGGGAGGCCAAACCGGATAACAGACCTTCTGATAAGAGTACTGACAGACCGCCGAGAAGCGAATATTCAAATACTAATCGTCAGGAGCCGCCCATAAACAGACCTTCTGATCAGAATGTTGAAAGACCGCCGAGAAGCGAATATTCAAATACTAATCGTGAGCGTCCTGCAGACAACAGACCCGGTGGACCTGATATACGTAGTGATGAGCGCCCGGGAGTTCCCAGAGAAAGAAAACCTACCCAACCCCCGGAAAAAAGACAGGATGTTATAAGGCAGCCTGCCGGTCAACCACAGGCAATTAAAGAAAGACCGCCTCAATACAATTCTTCAAGAAAGTTTGTTGAGCCCAGGCCGGTGATACACCATTATAACCGCCCGCCTCGTCCAAGGGAATACAGAGCAGAACGATATCCTTACAGAAGACCTCCCGGCATACATATCTACTGGACCCTTGATATGCGACATGATTATTTGAGATTTTATCCTGTTGTGAACAGCTGGCGTTATCCTGTTGGATACAGAATACCTACAATTTCAGCTTATGATGCATTGTATTATAACGGTGAAGTTATGAGTGTTTATGGAAAAGTGTATGAAGTATTTTATTCCGGAAGCACAGATGAATACTTCCTTTATTTTGGTGCCTATTATCCATATCACGATTTCACTGTTGTTATGCCAGGCTGGATAGCCAGGAGATATAGTTCTTATCCTGAAGCATATTTTAAAAGAGAATATGTAATAGTTACAGGATTAATTACCTCTTATAATGACAGTCCGGAAATTGTAGTACAAGGTGAAGGACAGCTGAGAATGTACTAATAAGCAAGTAACTTATATCGAGGGATTACAACCAAAGGGAGTAATCCCTCTTTTTTTATCCCCTCCTCTGATTTGTGAAATTCAGCACACAAAGAATATTAAATATTAAATTTGTAAATATTTAATAATATTAAATCCACTAATTACCAATGAGTGATAATCTGTTTGGTAAAACAATAGCTGAATTAAAACTTATAGCTGAATCACTGGATTTACCGGGTTATGCTTCCAGGCAGATAGCTGACTGGCTGTATAAAAAAAATATTTCATCTGTTGAGGACATGACTAACCTGTCAAAGTCCGCACGACAAGCTTTGAATGACAGGTATTATATTAGCACCAATCCTCCGGTAAAAGAAGAAATATCCAAAGACGGAACAAGAAAATACCTGTTTTCCGTAAAAGACGGGAAATATATTGAAACAGTATATATTCCTGAACAAAAAAGAAGAACTTTATGTATTTCCACTCAAATTGGATGCAAGATGGGATGCATATTTTGCATCACCGGAAAGCAAGGATTTCAGGGTAATCTTGATACAGGAGAAATATTAAACCAAATCAGAAGCCAGGAAGAAAATAACAGCATATCCAATATTGTGTATATGGGCATGGGTGAACCCCTCAATAATCCGGATGCCGTACTGAAAAGCCTGGAAATATTAACATCTGACTATGGCTATTCAATGAGTCCGAGGCGCATCGCTGTTTCAACTATAGGCATTATGCCTGCTTTAAACCAATTTATAGAAAAAAGTGAATGTAATCTGGCAATAAGTTTACAATCACCTTTTGAAGATGAAAGAAGATACCTGGTACCGCTGGAAAAGAAATATCCGATCAAACAAATTGTTGAAACATTAAGAAAATACAATATTAAGGGACAACGCCGGTTATCATTTGAATATATTATGTTTAAGCAATTCAATGACACTGACGCTCATGTAAAAGAACTGGCTGGTCTTCTCAATGGAATAAAATGCAGAATTAACCTGATAAGATTTCATTCATTTAAAGGTTCTGTTCTCGAAAGTTCGGATGAACAGACTATCCGGAATTTCAAGGATAAGCTAAACAGAAAAGGATTGTTTACTACTGTGAGAGTCTCAAGAGGACAAGACATTTCAGCTGCTTGCGGAATGCTTTCCACCAGAGTATTAAATAAAAGCTGAATTACAATAAATAAGGTTGATGTTAAAAACTAAATTGAAAATTTTGAATTTGTTTTTTTAACTTGATTTATCTTTTTTATAGTTCCTGTTATGCTAAAATCTTATATGATACTGTTTCTCGTCAGTCTGTTTCTCAGCCTTACTGAAATCTCCAAATGCCAGACAAGATATGGGAACGAATTGAATGACAGTGTACTTGTAGCTATTGATTCAAGAAATAATATCTTATATACAGGGATAGACAATTATATAATTGCAGACTTTTCAAAATTTGAAGAAAATTATGAATATATTATCAAAGTTAACAATGGAATTGTCTTTTCTGATAGCAATTATTATGTAGCTATACCTGACAGACCGGGCGATGCCCGTTTCCTGGTATTGGGAATAAGGGATAATGATACTGTTCTTATCGGTTACAGGTATTTTGAAGTAAGGAATGTTCCGGAACCCTTGCTTGCTATTGATACATTAAGGTTAAAAGAAGAAGATGTTATAAGCAAAAATCATTTTTTAAACAGTGACAGTCTTGATATTTTCATAAGTGATGATATTATAGGCTCTGAAACCTGGTTTAGAATTATAAAGTTCACTTTGGGATATTTATATGGTGGTTATTATGTTGAACATACAAATGACACAAAAATAATATCCAGGGAGACGAAACAAATCATTTACACTATTGGACCCACAAAAGAAATAATAATAAAACCTGTTGTTGAAGGCGAGGGAAAATTGATTAAGGAACTACCCATTTTCAGGCTTACTCTGTATTGAGTAAGGGGACAGCGCCCTGAAATCGTTAATCCTAAATCTTAAATCCATTGGGGCGTTATCCTTTTGCTGTCCCCTTCTGTAAAGGGCTTTCTCCTCTTCTATTATCATTTTAACTTGCTTTGTATCAGATTTTTCCATAAATTTGGTCAACTATGGAAAATATTGTAGACATACAAAACCAGATTTTTCAAAAAATTATTGATCAACTGCCCCCCCATATCTCACTGGTAGATGAAATTTCTGATGTTCTTGAAATAAGTACGGACAGCGCATATCGCAGAATAAGGGGCGAAAAACATTTATCCATTTACGAAGTTCAGAAGCTATGTGAAAAGTACAGGTTTTCTGTAGATGATTTAGCGAGCAAATCCATAAGTACTGTTACATTTCGTGCCACCCTTCTAAGTGAAGAGGATTTTAATTTTGCCAACTATTTTGAATCGCTTCTCGATAACATTCAGGTTGTCTCACTCCATGAAGAGGCAGAGGTGATATTTCTTCTGAATGAAATAAATCTTTTTCAACTTATACAGGTACCTGAAGTCTATGCTTTTAAACTGTTCTACTGGCAAAAATCAAACCTGGGTTTTCCGCAATACAGGGACAAGCTGTTTACATTCGACCTGCTGGATGATGAAAAAATAAGAATAACATCAGAAATCACAGAACATTACACTAAGCTTAAAACAATAGAATTAACGACCGAGGAAACACTTATAAGCATTTTAAAACAGGTACTGTTTTATAATGAAGCCGGATTTTTTGAGACAAAAAATGATGCTAAAAAACTCTGCGAGAAACTTATTGAGCTGGTAGCGCATTTAAAACACCAGGCAGAACTGGGATTCAAGTTTGCCTTCGGGAAAAAACCGGCAGGTAAAGAAGGGAACTTTTTATTATACTATAATGACATTCTTCTTATTGATCAGACAATACTGGTAAAAGCCGGAGATAATTTTTCTACATATATTACTAACAATGGTATTAATCTCCTTCAGACTTATAATAAAAGCTTTTTTCAATACAATTATCAATGGTGTAAAAATCTGATTCAAAAATCTACCTTAATTAGCGGAACAGGGGAAAAGGAACGCAATAAATTCTTCCTGAAACTCAATGAAAAGATCCAGAATGTAATCAGCCAGATTGGTTAATTTTTGCAAAATTCAATTATATCACGAATATTAAAAGGCAATAATTAGTAAAAAATCCTAATTGTTCGGATTTTATATTGGAAAATACTAAAAATGTCCTTTTATCACAGATAAAATTCACTTTATTAGTAAAATCTGCAAATTTCCACACATCCCTTGCAAATTCCCGTTTTGATCAGCCATAGTATCCCTTTAAATTTGCTTTGAAAATCAGAAACTGACAACTTAAGCCATTTTAAAAAATTATAATTATGAATAAAAAACACTTTCTTAAAAAGCTAACATGCCTGGTCTGTTTTATGATAATTTCATTAAACTGGTGTACCGGACAGGAAAACTATGAATCAGAAGATGCATTTTATTGGATTAATCTCGGAATAGGGGGTTCGTCATATGGATTTTCTGCGGGCGGAAATGCCTCATTTCAAATTAAAAACACTGTAGGCTCTTTCAGAATTATTTGTAATGAAGAATTGAGCTTTTTCAAGACTCCCAATAAATTATGGGATATAGGATTTATGTATGGATTGATTTCAAAGAAAGAAAGGAGTTTAGCTTCAATATCTGCAGGTATCGGCATTATAAGTAGTTCTGAAAGGGGAAGGGAACTATCATGTGATGGTAATGGATGGTTTAGTAGCTGTGAATATCAAATGTCTAATAATATTACAATAGGAATCCCAATAGAGGCACAACTTTTTTTGACAGGAAAATATATTGGAATAGGCATATCTGGCTTTGCAAATATAAATTCAGAGTCTTCATATGCCGGAGCATTGCTCTGTCTCCAATTTGGCGAACTTAGATAATAGAAAACCCAGGTAATTCCCAATTAAAAAAACATTATAGTCTAAGATTGTTTAACACAAAACCTTATGTCTGAAAAAACTGTTCATACAATAGTAAATCCAATTGCCGGGTGTGGGCGGACAGTAAGGCTTATCCCAAAGCTCCTGGCAGAGATGGAAAGAAGGTTCGGTACTGATTGTACAATGCACACTACCCGGCAGCCTCTTGAAGCAACAGATATTACACGGAAATCCATTATGGCCGGCGCAAAGCTTATTATAGTTGTGGGAGGTGACGGTACTGTTCAGGAAGCTGTTAATGGATTCTTCGAGGACAGAAAGCTTATAAATCCTGAGTGTGAACTTGGAATATTAAATTACGGTACCGGAAAAGGCTTGCTGCAAACTCTTAATTTACCATTATCACTTGAAGAGCAGCTCGATTTAATAGCGCACTCCCCGGGCAATCCCATAGATATAGGTTGTATTGGCTATTACGATGAAAGAGGCCGGAAGTATGAACGATTATTTATCAATGAATGTCAGGTTGGTATCGGAGGTGCTGTAGTAACAGGAGTCAGTATGAAGCATAAGTATTTTGGAGGCACGATAGCTTTTGGTTCGGTAGCAGTTAAACAGGCTCTTTTCTATAAAGCTCTGAATCTGACTGTTGAATTTGATGACAAGCAGATAATTTCCAGGGATTTAATCGGAGTAGTAGTAGGTAACGGTGCTTTCTGTGCCGGAGGAATGAGACTTACTCCTGATGCAAGACCAGACGACGGTCAGTTTGATGTTCTGTTGATACACGACTTGAACATTTTTAGGCGCATATGGAACTTTACTAAAATTTATTCAGGAAGGCATATAAAATCACAATGCTTCACTATCCGGCGCAGCAAGTCGCTTAGTATTGATTCTAAAGAACCGGTACTTATTGAAGCAGACGGGGAATTACTTGGTACAGTACCCTGTGAAATCAGTTTGCTGCCGGCAGTTTTAAAAGTTAAGTCCAATATTTAATAATATGAAAATATGAAAAAGTTTATCAGGTTAGTGAGAAAATTTGAGTTTGAAGCACGGATATTCATTTCATTTAGTATTGTAATAGTGGCCTGTGCTCTCTCGTTTGTCGTTTACAGATCTGCGCCAGGGAATATGATCATTGTGGGCAGATGGTTTGGAATGGACCCCGGATTATCACTTCAGACAGGCTATATTATAGTGGCTGCTTTACTGGCTATCGCGTCTCTCATCCGAATGTGGGCCGGTAGTATACTGACATCCCAGAGGGTGATGGCTTTTAAGGTCCAGAAAAGCCAATTGACAACATCAGGGCCATACAGGCTGGTCAGAAATCCTATCTATCTGGCTGATCTTATTGCCTACCTGGCATTTGCATTTTGCTTGAAACCTGTTGGCTTATTATTGCCGGTCCTTATATATATCCATTATACTCAGCTTGTAATATACGAGGAACAGTCATTAAAGCAACAGTTTGGCGAACGTTTCCAGGAATTTAAAAGGACTACGCCAAGATTTATTCCCAATTTCTCAAGTATGCGCCGGTTCATTAGCCAGGTTAAGGATTTAAGTATCAACTTCGACGGATTCAGGCACAACGCATTATATCTGCTTTTTATACCGGGCTTTGTTGTGACGGCTTTTTCAGGTCCTCTTATTTATGCTGTAATCATAGGACTTCCTGCGGTTATTGACTGGGCTGTAATACATACTTTTATCGGACTATCGCCTCCTTCCTGTGAGGTTGAAAAAGAAAAGGCTCCGGCAGAAAAGGCTGAACTCTCCAAAGTAAAAGTTTTTTCAGATATTTTATATGCCCAGTGCTGGGAAGATCCCGAAATTGACAGACAGGCATTCAAAATTAATCAGGAAGATGTTATTTTTTCAATAACCTCTGGCGGATGTAATGTTCTGGCATTTCTTGCAGATAATCCGCGTAAGATAATATCCCTGGATCTTAATCCTTCCCAGAATTATTTACTTGATCTGAAGATGGCTGCTTTCAAAACACTTTATTATGATGAAATGCTGGAGTTTTTTGGAGTGACACCATCTGAAAGGAGATTTAAGTTGTATACACGTATCAGGTCATCCCTGACGGATGAAAGCCGGGAATTTTGGGATATTCAGAAAGATAAAATCAATAATGGAGTAATCCATTGTGGCCGTTATGAGAAATATATGCATCTGCTTAAGAAATGGTTTAACGTGCTGGTAGGAAAATCATTGATTCAGAAATTGTATAAAGCAAAAGACCGGTACGCACGGAAAATATTATACGATAAAAAATGGAATAACTTCCGCTGGCGGGTATTTACCAGGATTTTTCTGAGCCGTACATTTATGACATTGCTATTTGACAGGGCCTTTTTCGACCAGCTGGAAGAATCATTTTCTTTTGGAGCACATTTTCGTAATGTTATTAGAAGGGCAGTTACTGATCTTCCGGTAAGGGAAAACAGTTTTCTGTCATACATAGTTTTTGGACATTTCTATAGTTTACAGCATCTGCCGGTATACCTGTGCAGGGAAAACTTCGAAAAAATCCGTAGTCGCCTGGACCGGATAGAGCTTGTAAATGGCAGTTGTGAAGATTACTTTGCTTCACTCCCATCAGATTCTATTTCAAAATTTAACTTCACTAATATTTTTGAGTGGATGCCGGCTGAAGCATTTGAAAAAATGCTTATAGAAACAATTCGCGTAGCAAAAAACAAATCAATAATTACCTACAGAAATCTTCTTGTCCCCAGGTCAAGACCCGAAAGTCTGAGTAGATGGATTAGCACAAAAAAAGAGTTATCAGAGAAGTTCCATGAAAAAGATTTGTCTTTCATCTACAGAGCATATATAGTAGAACAAATAAATAAATAATTATGCCTTACAGAGTTAATATAATATCGGATAATCAGGGAATGAAAGACTTCCTCGAGCTTCCGTTGAAAATTTATAAGGACGATCCAATATGGGTTCCACCCCTGATATCAGAAACTCAACGAACACTAAATGCCGAGGCTAATCCCTATTTCACAAATGCAAGTCTTCAAAAATTTATTTGTTATAAAGGTGATGAGCCTGTTGCAAGGACAGCTGTTATAATAAACCGCGAGCACTGGAAAAAATTCGGGAAAAAATCTGCTTTTTTTGGATTTTTTGAATCGGTTAATGATGAAGAAGCTGCAGGACAGCTGTTTGAAGCAGCCGTAAAGTATTGCCAGCTAAAAGGAGCTGAGTTTTTGGAGGGCCCATTCAATCCTAACCATTACTCTGAACTGGGGTTGCTTATCAATAATTTTAATTCTCCGCAGATTTTCTTTGAAACCTATAATCCTGAATATTATATGAAGCTCCTGGAAAGCTCAGGATTTCATGTTACGTGCCGTCTTCATACAAGGATTAACAGGGATACGGCAAATTATATGCGTCAGCATTATGATATGTCTTCCGGATTAAATAGTGGTGGCTTTTCGGTGAGGCATTTCAGTCTGTTTAATATGAAAGCTGAACTTGAGCGCATACGTGAAGTAAATAATGATGCATTTTCACATAACTGGCATTTCCTTCCGCTTACCCGCGAAGAATATTTGTTTTCAGCTAAATTCATGTTCTTTGTTACATATCCGAGACTGATCATTATAGTTGAACACGGTAAAGAGCCGGTTGGTGTCCTCCAGTGTGTTCTCAACATAAATAATATCTTACAGCCATTAAAAGGCAAGGTCCGGGTAACGGACTATTACAGATTTCTCAGGGGGCGCCGTTCTATCAACGATATAGTTATATACGCCATAGGTGTAAAAAAAGCATATCAGAAGACTCGCGTATTTAAACTTTTGTTTGACTCTGCATGTAAAATTTTTCAGCGTTATCCGGTCGTTTCAACTACCTGGATGACTGAAAATAATGTTTCTGCCACCAGGGCGTCAGAACTGCTTGGACTTAAACCTTACAAATGGTTTGCTATTTATGAAAAATTCCTATAAAAGTATTAATATGTTACGAAATAAAAGAGTAAAAACAGTGCAACCGGACATATGGGGCCTTGAAGTCAGTAAACAGGGTGAATTGGTTACTGGCGGTTGCAGTACAGTTCAGCTTGCCAATATTTACGGTACACCATTACATGTGGTGGACGAAAAACGTTTGATGCTGACAGCTCGCGAATTTGTAAAGTCATTACATGATAATTATCCCGGAAAGGTATCAGTACATTTTGCTTTCAAATGTAATTCAGTACCGGGAGTAGTTAAAATAGTACAGCAGGCAGGATTAAAAGCTGAGGTAATGAGTGAGTATGAATTGAAACTGGCTCTTCAACTTGGCTTCCACGGTAAGGACATCATCATTAACGGTCCTTTCAAACCTGATGGGCTGCTCAGCATGTGTCTTGAAAATGGTGTTCGCTATATCGTCATTGACTCACTTACTGAGCTATTTAGACTCAACAGGATATGTGAGATGCTGAAAAAAGAAGCTGATATTTTACTACGGGTAAACCCGGATTACATCCCAAAGGGGATGAATCAGGGAAGTGCTACAGGTAGTCGCAAGGGATGTGCATTCGGACTTGATCTTAAGGGAGGTGAAGTAAACAGGGCCCTGGATGAGTTAGAAAAGCTCGATAATATACATTTCCACGGCTTCCATTTTCATGTTGGCACAGGAATTTTTAAACCTGATGATTATCGTAAAGCGCTTGACTGCCTGCAACAACTGGTAGTTCATTCCCGCAAATGCGGGTTAAGAATCAGAGTATTTGATATTGGGGGTGGTCTGGCAGCATACACAACGAGAGAGATGACAACCTTTGAGATGCTAATTTATCAGGCATGGGAGCGTATGCCTAAAGCTCCTGCATCCAAAATAAAATTTACATTCAGTGATTTTGCAAAAGCTGTGACAAAGGGGCTTGAAAAGCTGTTTAAACCTGATGAAATTCCTGAATTGATAGTTGAACCCGGACGGTCTATAGCCAGTTCCAACCAGCTTTTATTGCTCAGCGTTCATCAGGTTAAAGAACGTCCCGGCCTCAGGAAGTGGCTGATCACAGACGGAGGTATAGGTACAGTGACAATGCCGACCTTCTACGAATACCATGAAATGTTTCTCTGTAACAATATACACCGTCCGCGAACAGAACGTGTAACCATAACCGGACCAGTATGTTTTGCCTCTGATATAGTATATCGTAATAAGAAGATGCCCGTAATCCATCCGGGTGAGGTTCTGGCAATTATGGATAGCGGTGCCTATTTTACGTCCTGGGAATCGTCATTCGGATTCCCCCGACCTGCGATTGTAACAGTTGCAGATGGAAAACACAGGTTAATTCGAAAAAGGGAATCATTTGACGACATGATTGTCCGGGACCAGTTTAAGTTATGAAATGAATAAAAAACATAATGTAATAAATACAGATTGTTCATTATTTTTTGAAATAGCATGTTGATTATTAATAAAATATAATATTATGAAATTTGCAATACACCAGACAGACATAGATCCGGTACGTGATAAATTTGCGTCAGAGATCATTGATGAGTTCAAAAAAAACGGACATCATCTTGTTTCCGAAAAGGAGCATATAAACTTTGTTTTCAATCTTATTGACATTGATGCTCCTGTAGCATATATGCGTAAGGCCCAGCAGGAATTCATTGTGACATTTGGAATATTAACCAGACACGTCGATGACATACGTTCACTTTGCTATACTGCACTGGTCAAAACTCTATCCAATCTTACATTCTGTGTTGATCTTTCAAACAACGGGGCTGTTCCGAAAATTTATTATGTAACTCCGGAGGTCGGGTTTGTCAGCTACCCCTTTGATCCCAAAAGGGTTTATAATAGCGTAGCTCCAGTAGCGAATTCTCACTTTTTTATCCGTAACCAGATAGTTGTTAATTTGCCTCCCTCGGATGAATTAAATGTACCTGAGGTCGAAGAGTTAAAACATTATGGAAGGGTTCTTGCAAATATGGGATTTCTGCCTGCTCCTTTCCCGATCAACAAAATATTGAGTGAAGATTTAATTAAGCATTTATACCGGTTTTACGAAATAAAAGGTCTTAGTTACGGAAACCTTAGCATAAGAGGCAGCTTCCCGGGAATTAAGGGTAACACTTACTGGATGACAGCACGGGGTGTTGATAAAGGAAATTTGAAAGCGGTAGGCAAGGATATGCTGCTTGTTACAGGTCTTAATCCCAGCGATGGGAAAATGATTATCAGTGTGCCGCCTGATCACGATCCAAAAGTAAGGGTATCAGTAGAGGCTATTGAACATTATATGATTTACCATACATTTCCAAAGGTTGGCGCCATATTGCATGTTCATGCATGGATTGAAGGAGTAACCTGCACTGCCCAGAATTATCCGTGCGGAACAATAGAACTGGCTGAAGGAGTTGTTGAATTACTTAAAAAGAGTGACACTCCTCATTGCACGGCAGTAGGATTGAAAAATCATGGACTTACAGTTACCGGACCCAGCCTCAAAGGTATTTTTGACCGTATTAAGAGTAAGCTGCTAAAAAATGTTCCAATGTTTGAATGATTATGTTTGCACTAAAGACATTACTGGCGCAACACCTTAGATTCATTCTTACGGTGTTTGGTATTGCACTATGTGTAATCCTGATGTTGTTTTTATTGTCTATCTATAAAGGTGTCTCTGTTGGTTCGGTTGAATATGTGCGTGAAAGTGAAGCTGACCTTTGGATTTTGCAGCGGCACGCCACTAATATTCTTCGCAGCACATCAATACTGACAACTTATCATGGTAATGTTATAAAAAAAGTAAAGGGCGTTAAGTCAGTTGCCCCTGTGCTGTTTATCCTTGCTTCACTAAAAATGGAGGAAGGGCCTGCTACAATATATCTGACAGGATTTGATCCTGAAACCGGTATTGGTGGACCTCCTGCACTTTATAAAGGGAGAAACCTGACTGAAAATAACCAGATTATCCTTGACCGTTCTTTTGCAGCTAAATATAAGATTGACATTGGAGACAGGATTCCTGTTAAGGATGAGACATTAACCGTTGTTGGTTTAAGCACAGGCACTAATATGTTTGTAATCCAGTATGCATTTATAACACTCAAAAAGGCTCATTCTATTGTCGGGTTTCCAAATATTGTTTCATGCTATCAGGTAAAGGCAGAACCCGGGACTGATCCTTCTGATATTGCTAACCTTATAATGTCTGAATTATCAGATATAGCTGTTTTTGATCAGAAGAGCTTCCTGGCTAACAACATACATGAAATGGAATCCGGGTTGCTCCCACTTCTGTATGTGGTAGCATGTATAGGTGCTGTTGTTTTAACTGCTATCCTTAGCCTTATTCTTTCTGTGAACGTTCTCGAACGCAGAAAAGATTATGCAATAATGAAAGCCCTGGGGTCTCCGGGCAGTTTTATTCCGGGTACAGTTATACAGCAGGCTTTGATGCTGGCAGGAAGTGGTGTGACAGTAGCACTTATCCTCTTCTTTCCATTGACAGAGGTTGTGGAGAAACTATCACCCGAAGTGTCTGTGATATCTTCATTAATCCAGATAATCATCGTTATAGCAGGAGTAGGATTGATCAGCCTGATAAGCTCTTTTATACCAATTCGAAAGCTAAGTAATATTTATCCGCTGGAGGTATTCAGATGAAAATTAAAAAAGAAAACAACTGTGTCGCAAGACTGGTGAATGTTACCAAAGTCTATAATGGAGCAGGAACAGAAACTGCTGCTTTAAAAGATGTGTCATTTCAGGCATGTGCCGGAGAAATGGTGTTGTTGCTCGGTCCAAGCGGAAGCGGTAAAACCACGCTATTAACATTACTGGCAGGATTACAGCAACCATCAGCAGGTGAGGTCTATATATACGGACAAAAAGTTAATGAATATTCGTCAAAAGAATTGCAGAAACTCCGGGCAGGCAGAATAGGATTTATTTTCCAGACATTTTACCTGCTTGATTCATTGACAGTACTGGATAATGTGCTGCTTGTGATGAAGTTTGCAGGTGTAGGGAGAACGGAGGCACAATCCCGGGCCTTCCATTTCCTTGATAAATTTGGTGTTAAACATTTGATACATACATATCCGAAAGCACTCAGCCAGGGTGAGAAGCAACGTGTTGCCGTAGCACGGGCACTCGCCAATGGAGCAGAGTTTATTATTGCAGATGAACCAACCGGCAGTCTTGCTACTAATCAGGGTATGACGATTGTAAGATTCCTTCAGGATAGTGTTAAAACTGAAAAACGTTGTGTGGTTATTGCCAGTCATGATGAAAGAATAGCAGGTTACGCAGACCGGGTATTATACCTGCATGATGGTATGTTAGGGGAACACAGAAGGGGACAGCGCCCTGAAATCTAAAATCCCTGCCAGCCGGCAGACTGGGTTAATCGTTAATCTTCAATCGTTAATCTTTCATATACTTCTCCTTAAGGGCCATTCTTTCCATAGCTTCCCGGATAGTTAATTTTTTACCTTCCTGGTATGGTACAATAAAAGCTTTTTTTACATTACATTTTTCGAGTGTTTCTGTAGCTTCTTCAAGGGTTTTATATCTTCCTATAGAATATTTGTACCATTCTTCCTCATATATCATGTCAATTTGCATTCCGCCAAGGTAAATGGTTCGCAGATACTCTTCAGTAAGAGGTACAGTATGCGCAGCAATCTGTACCTTAAAGATTATCTCCGCGAACAATGAAGAGTCAATTTCAGTATTTTTATCCACAGTGCCGAATATATCCTGGGGAGGTTCTTTAATTACCGGATCCCTGTTCATCGCAAGAACTTCTTCCAGTGTAACATCATCTTCCCATCCATAATTATACTCAACCGGAAAATCCTGGTATATCTGAACAGCCCTCCCCTGATCTCTGATAGCCAGCTTTTCAAGTTTAAAAGCTTCTCCTATCTGGTAAAGAGCTGATTCATACCTGTCAGCTTCAGCAGCTATATCTCTTTTTAGTAATGCCCTGTTCAGACCTCTCAGAGCTTTACTCTCATAGTATTTTGCTTTTTGCATACCTGCAGCATAGTGATTGGATTTATCCATTTCATCCCAAAACTCCTGAGCTTTATCTTTGAATACCTTGTAAATCATTGTGTGACCCTCTTTATAGCCTTCTGATGCTGCTATCAAAGTTTTAAAAGCCTTTTTGTAATCTGACGACATCGCCAGATTCTTTTCAGCCTCATCGAGTAACGAATACATTTGATTTGCCTCATTGAGAGCAATGTCTGCATCGTCGAGTAATTTTATTGCTTTTTCAAATTTCTTCTCATCAGCTGAATTGAATTTCAGGTTCAATTCCTCGTAATATTTGGTTATTTCATATCCCTGAGCATTAATTACCAGACTGGTAAAGATGCATAGTATAGCTTTTAAAGATATAGTTCTGATAAAACTCAAATAATTCCTTAAATCATTCATTTTTGACTTTTAATTCTATTATTAAAAACAATTAGCGTAAACAATAATTATCAAAAATAAGTAATTCTATATAGATGATAAAATAATGTTCATGAATATGTATACGGGAGAGAATAAAAAAGGAAATAAAATTTATTTCCTTATCTGCAGAACCGGCATTTAATTATATTCCTTAATTTAATTCTCTATGTTCAGGAGCAGTAATTAGAAGAAATCCTATTACTACTAAGGATACAACAGGTATTAATAATAATATTGTTATTCCCATAATCAACTAGTTATGAATAATTATGCATGTATTCGTCACAAATATAAATATTTTCATCAAAAAAAAAAGCAAATTCGTCAAAAAAAATCATGTGTTCATTAGAAACAGGGAAAAATTTATCTAAATAATCATTTTTATAAAAAAAATACATTCTGCCCAACTTATTAATATTCAATAATATATAAATTTAAGATAATATTACACCTATTTCAGATAGGTTTTAAGTTTATCAAATAAGTTTTTGAAGTTTGTCCGTGTTTCACTGTCAAATTCAGAAAACTTTACACCTTCATCCTGTACATGCCTGATAAATTCAGCGGCAAGTATTGTACGTGAAAGGTTATTTGTTTCAATATATTCTGAAATTGATTCTGTAATACCTACTCTTTTATGTAAAACATATTTTTTAAAGTCAATTACTGAAAAAAGATCTTCTATATAATTGTAACCATTCATCATCAGAATTTTATCTTTTGAGTTTCCCTCATCATTAATGAATATGGTCTTTTTCAATTCTTCGATAACATTTTTGGATTCGTTGTTATCTGTTGCCAATACAATAAAATCCAGCTTCCAGCCTGTCAGTATATTGACAAGAATAGGTATATTTGATGCATTTGAAGCAGGTATAAAGAAAGCATCATTAAAGTCCATCAACTTGGAAATTGTTGTCAGATAATAATAAATTACAGCATCTTCGATTATAACATTGTTTTCCTTCTGCACAAATTGCTGTTCATTAAGTCTTGTCCCCATTAATGAATATATAGGTGATAAAGTATCCAGTGATGCCGAGTGCAATGATTTGACATCAAGAATAATAGTGTCGCTATTTTCGATATTCTCATCGGTTCGCTGAACAGCCAGTATCCTGTATAGTTTATTTATATCAACCAGGTGTGGTGAATGCGTTGAATAGACAATCTGCATACTGCCTTTCAGATCTTCAAAAACCTTAAGTACATCTTCCTGTGCTCTTGCATGCAGGCTTAATCCGGGTTCGTCAATAAGCATTACCCTGTCAACGTTATTTTGTCTGGCAGTGGCCTTAAGTTCAAGGTAAAAAGATAAAAACCACCTCACTCCCCTGCTCCTTTGTTTTGGATACAATCGTTCCTGCTTGTCTTTTATCCAGAATTCAAGATATGGTTTACCGCTTTTTTCCGGTACGGTATAATCATAATGTTCAAGTTCAAAATTAAGTCTGATTTTATTGTCCTTACCTACATTTTGTCTCCAGTAATCCTGGAAATTAATTGTAATCTCACCGTTAAGATTTTCTATTTTCTGTTTAAGGATCCTGTGATTTTTTTCCCTGAAAAATTCAGCATCTAATCCTGCAATCCTCAGGAAGTTCTGTGCTGCCTTGTAACCTTCAGCGCCATGATTTTCTGTTAGCAAGGCTTCAAGGTCAATTTTATTGGGAAGCAGACTGCTAAAGTCTTCGAAGAATTCAAATACAGGTATGTGTTTAAACAATTCCTTACCAATATCTTCAATTGTATAATATTTCTTTTGTTTTTCTCTTACTATCCTTGCCTCTTCTTCAGCAATTTTAAATTTTTGCCCTTCAAACACTTTTGCAGCAACAACTTTCTGTAATGAGGCTTCATCCTTAAGTTCATTATTTTCTTTTGCTACCTGGGAATATTCAATTCTTGCTGTCTGGAGTCTCTGGTATGCAGCTTTCTTTTCCTTTTCAACGGAACATATTTCATAGATATGCTCAGCATCTTTCAATGTGCTGTGTGCTTTTTTTAAATCCTTGTCTGCAGCTTTGACTTTTTCGATGATCTCATTACATGACTTGCAAATACGGGATTTCTCAGATATATCCTGAATCTGCATTTTGATATCTTCAAATGCTTTGACCTTCTTATTGAATTCTTTTTCTTTCTCAGAACATATCTTTTGTGTGGATTCGAATTCCTGCTGAGCGACTATTTTTGCATCCTTCTTTTTGGCTCTTCTTCGTGTTTTTTTTGCTTCATCAAGCTTTTGATACCAGTTGTTAAGCTGTTCCTTTGCCTCCTGCTTATCATGCTCAGCCAATTCCATATTTTTGCAAATTGTTTCTATCTTTTCCAGTAACTTATCTATTTCCTGCTGTACCTTCCTTTCAAGCTCGTTCTTTTCTTTTTCCTGGTTTTCATAATATTCCAAAACATCCTGGTCAATAATCTTTATTTTGCTTGTTTTAGTCTCATTCCATGCCCTGGAAAGAGTAATTTCCTTCTTATTTTCCAGTATTTTCTTCAGCTGGTCAGGTAATAACCGTGGATTCAACAAATCCAGGATCTTCTTATCTCCAATATCAAAAGAACAGCTAACAGTTGGAAATGTAAGATCGCTTCTTAAAACATCATCGGTAATTTTATCCTCATAGAAACTTCTTAATGCCTCCAGTACTGATGTTTTACCCGATTCGTTCTGGCCAATAAGGGCAGTAATATTATCATAGGCCAGATAGGTCCACCCGGAGTTAATTATAGATCTGTAGTTTTGTATGTCGAACGATAATAATTTCATTATATTGATTATAATGAATACTTTATAGATTTTAAATTTTATCCCTCAAAGGGTACATTTATCAATTTAAATCTTAACGTGATATCTAAATCCAAACATTAGTACGTCATCTAGCTGCGGAAGGTTACCTTTCCAGTGGTTAAATTTCTTAATTAATTCATTTTTTTGAACATGCATGGGTAAATTACTGATATTCAGCAGAAGATTCCTGAATGGCTGGTATTTAAATTTTTTGCCTTCCGGCCCCCCAAACTGATCAACAAAACCATCTGAAAATAAGTACACTACATCATTTTCTTCAAGACTGTATTTGTGGTTTGTAAAAGAATTTTCTTCTAAGGCCGCAATGCCAATAGGCATTTTATCACCATGCATTTCAATAAGCCTGTTCTTTTTTACAATATATATCGGATTAAATGCACCTGCAAATTCCAGCGTATTTGTCTCGATATTAATCAGGCAGAGTACCATATCAATTCCGTCTTTCTGTTCTTCATCGGCACCTCTCTGGTTCAGTGCCCTCATAACGCTTTCACGAAGCTGATTTAAAATACTGCCAGCTGAATTATAGTTTGCCCGGTTAACGATCTCGCTTAACAGTGTTATTCCCAGTATACCCATAAAAGCACCGGGTACACCATGTCCGGTACAATCTGCCACAGCAATAATCAGGTCTGATTTTCTTTTTGTGATCCAGTAAAAATCACCGCTAACAATATCACGGGGAATGAAAATTACAAAATGTTCTGGTAACAGCCTTTTGAGCTCATGTTGAGAAGTAAGTAAAGCATCCTGAATATAACTGGCATATTTTATGCTTTCGGTTAATTCTTTTCTCTGACGATCAATTTCGTCTTTTTGATAACTAATCTTTTCTTTTAAGTCTTTTTCCAAAGACATAGCCGGTAAACCCTTACAGTACAATAATTTAAAAAAGTATATATATGGTCAGGTAACAAATATCACCAAAAAACACTTGTTAAACGGTAATTAATATTGTAATATTGTCAGCTTAAACTGAAAAAAATCTTTGGTGTCAAAGTTACTACTTTTTGGCATATTATATTTTTTTATAATTTCATTTGTAGTATTCATAATAATTATACACAATGCTCCTGAGTATATTGAGATGGAAGATGGGTCCCTCATTCCAAAACCCAGGAAGAAAAAAGCTAAAGGTTAATTCCTGAATTCTTTATAATAAGTATATCATCAGTTAAAATTTCTATTAATAGATTCCCGTTTAAATCTGTGGTTATATCTGTTATAATTAAGTTTCGCGGTAAAGATTTATTGGCTATCAGGTTACCTCCTGAATTTAATGTATGTATAAATGACTGGATAACAGTATTACCTGTAATGATTATTCTGTCCTGAAAACAAATTATTCCGGAGATGTTCTCCACATCAGAAAAGCTCTCAAAATCTCTGTCCCACTCCTTGTATCCATTTGCTGAATATTTATACAGAACAGATTTTTCCGAATCCCTTATACCTGCAAAATATACCCCGCCTGTATTTGATATTGCTACACCTGTAATACTGTCAAATGGTTCAAAGGTAACTTCCCATAGTAAATATCCCTTTGGGTTCATCTTGGCAGCCCATTTGCTTCCTGCCATTATAATATTATTATCAGTAGAAAGGGCAAGTGAATTCACCTCGCCTTTCCCGGTATAAATTCTTTTCCACAGTTTCTTACCTTCATCATTTATTACCATAATAGAATAATTATTCACAGAATCATTACTCACATAACCTCCTATAAAAATTTCATTGTTGGCGGTCAGCAGGGAAGTAACTTCCCATTTTCCCAGGCTCCTGCTCCATATCTTTTTTCCTTCTTCATCGAGTTTAAAAACCCAGACTTCCCTGGATGCTGAATCCGGACTCAACCAGGTGTATCCTGCTGTTATAATATCATTTTTTGAATTAACAGCTATCCGTTTAACATTATCTTCGAATCGGCGTCCAACTAATTTATTCCATATCATTTTGCCGTCAGCGTCAAGCTTTAATATCCATGCGTCATTCCACAAGGCATCTTCCTGCAGGGTTGTTGTTCCCACGACATAATTGGTACCTGATGTTACAGTAAGACTTCCTGTGCTTTCATTATTCTGGTTATTGTCAAAGCTCCGTGACCATTTTATATTGTTCCATTCCAGGTTATTTTTACTTAAAAATTGCATTCCCAGGTCCAGAGATTTTAAATTAAATATGTCGATGTACTGGGTTCCTTCAGGATATTTCTTTATGAACTCATTATATGCTTCAAGTGTCTGGATTCTTTTGGCCTGTTCGTAAAGAAGTTGTTTTTGAATTCTTTTGGCTTCAGCCACCTCCAAAGCCTCGGGATATTGATTTATAAAATCCTCCATGGCTTTAAGTGTATTTATTTTTTTTGCCAGGGCAAAAGCTGCAGCATTCCTTCCCTTGACAGCCGCGCTGTATTCATTTGATTTGGGGTACTTTTTTATATAATCTTCATATGCTTCAACCGTATTAATTCTTTTCGCCTCTTCAAATGCAAGCTTATCTATGTATTTGACTGCCTTGCCAACCTGCGCTGCATCAGGAAACCTGTTAATATATTCCATATATCCATTCAGACTATTCTGCCTTTCATATTTTCTGAATTCCAGCTGATTCCTTATATGAACAACATTATCATAATGCCTGAAATCCGGAAATTTATTAATTATTTCATATGCTAATTCCAGATTATTTTCTTCTCTTATGTATCTGATAAGTTTTGCTTCAAGTGCTAAAACAGCATGCTCAATTTTCTTGTCAACAGATCTGCTGCTTCGCCTTGTTTCAGTATTGGTAAAGTATTCACCAATAATTTCAGTTTCTTCCTCTGTTAGATCTTTTAAATTCTTGTCAGTAATCCTTACATGAGACCAGGCCTTAATAATATCATAATAAGGAGATTCTTCATCACCATAAACCAAAGCTAATCCGAAATTTACAGCAGGATTTTCTTTATATGATATTATTTCTTTTTTAAAGGATTCCTCTGCCTTATAGTAATCCAGTTTTTCAAGCTGTTTAAAACCTCTCTTGATATCCTGGCTGTAAAGGCAAAATGAAATTAAAAACACCTGGAATATTAATATAAGCTTTTTCATATTATTGTATATTCAATATTAAGTGTATACACAGACATAAATTCGGTTATTTTTTAACCAGCATAAATTCAACCCTCCTGTTTTTTGCCCGTCCTTCTTCAGTCAGGTTAGTGTCAATAGGCCTTGTTTTTCCATAGCCAACAGCTTCCATACTAACAGGATGTACGCCTCTGCTGATTAAATAATCCACTACAGCTTTTGCCCTGCCCTCGGAGAGCTTCTGGTTATAGGTATCAGAACCCTCACTGTCAGTGTGGCCTGAAATCTCTATCCTGTTAATATTATTTTCAATCATGAAGTCGGCTATTTTATTAAGTTCAATATAGGACTCAGGCAATAGCTCGGTTTTATCAAATTCGAAAAATATGTTCTCAAGGACAATAGCCGAGCCTTCTTCTATGTTTTTCAGTCCCTCAACAAACTCGTCCATAACTATTTTGGGCTCCACAAATGTAACGGTGCCCGACGATTTGCAGTTGTTGGCGTCTGATGCCACATATGTATATACACCGGCAGGGAGGTTTCTCAACTCAGGACCTGTTCTGTTATCGCTCCAGGTTACTTTATAAGGGGGTGTACCTCCAAGCATGCCAATTTTTATATACCCATCATTGATTATTCTTCTGGCTTCCCCTGTAACAGGGTCCCGGCCGCCGGTATAAGATGTGTCTATAATTCTGGATTCAAAGTCGTGCAGAACACAGGGACAATCATTGCAGTTTTCAAGTGGCCCTATTACCACATCATCAAAATAATAATAAGCATATGCTTTATTGCGAAGGTTTACAATATTTTTATCTGTAACAACATAATTTGTATTGTCATAATTTTTAAAATTTCCTATTATAAAATGCTTTTCATTCCCCGCAGCTGTGTATACATAGCATATCTGCTCCCAGTCTTCAACAT
Source organism: uncultured Bacteroidales bacterium (assembly GCA_964521285.1). GTDB lineage: Bacteria > Bacteroidota > Bacteroidia > Bacteroidales > UBA10428. Next base: position 141,128 of record CAZFQS010000008.1, read on the forward strand.
TATCCTGAAACAATCCATCCACGTTATTAAGCTGGGGCTTTACTCCAAGTGCAACAATCCCGTCCTTTAATATCTTGTCTTGAGCAAAATAAACACTTAGCTGGTCGACTGCAAAACGTGAACCTGAAGCCAGCCTGTAGTAATATGTGACACAGTATTTTTTATTTGCTTCCATAGGTTTTTTAAGCTCTCCCTGGATATATTCCCTTCGTCCTTCATCAGTTCCGCTTAGTATGGCACCAACATATCCATCGCCTGTTTTAGGTTCACTGGTACCTGCAAAATTTTCGGGGACACCTGCATCATGTGTATTGCACCTGTTAAAATAATCGGGTGCTGCAAATGTAGGGTATGTCCATCCGGGAATTACGGCATGAGACTGGTTTTCAGGATTGTGGGATTCAGGGCATATTTTATATTCCTCAAAACCAGGATTAAGAACAAGGTTTGTGACCTGCGAATATGAATTTATATTAAAAAATATAAGAATATGAATTCCTGCCAGGAATTTCACAATTGCGGATTTAAAAAACGTTCTTATCTTCATTAAAACAAATTTTGGTTTTAAAATATAATACATAATAAAATTAAGTAAATTTTATAACTTCTCAACAGTTGGTTACTGGCTTAGGAAAACTTAATCCTTAATCCTTATCCCTTAATCCTCAACTTTACCATACAAATCATACTCATCAGCAGCATATATTTTAACAGTATAAAAATCACCGGTATTTAATTTCACATCCTTTTGGGAAACAAGCACCTCGTTATCAACTTCTGGAGAATCAAATTCAGATCTGCAAATATAATTATCCCCTTCCCCCCTGTCAACTATTACTTTAAATAACTTCCCTATATTACTGTCATTTAGCGCTTTAGAAATATGCATTTGTTCTTTCATTATTATGTCTGCACGATTCCTTTTTATATTTTCAGGTACCATATCGTTAAGATTTAAAGCTGACCAGGTATCATCTTCTTCTGAATAAGTAAACACACCCAACCTGTCAAACTTAACCTGCCGAACAAATTCTTTCAGTTCCGCGAATTCTTTACTACCTTCACCGGGATAACCAACCATTAAAGTAGTTCTTAATGCTATACCAGGAATTTCATTTCTAAGGTAGTCTATCAGTTCATATACCTGGTCTCTGTTTACACAGCGTTTCATTCCTGCAAGAATATCATTATTTATATGCTGAAAAGGAATATCAAGATATTTGCAAATATTATTTCTTTCCTTAATTACACTGACTATATCTTTTGGAAAACTTGCAGGATAAGCGTAATGCAGCCTTATCCACTCAATACCCTGCACATCTGAAATATATTTTAGTAAATCTGACAGTTTTTGTTTATGATATAAATCAATGCCATAGTATGTTAAATCCTGGGCGATAAGAATAAGCTCTTTTACGCCTTTACCAGCAAGATATTCTGCTTCTTTTATTATAAGTTCTATGGGCCTGGATTTATGTTTCCCGCGCATTAAGGGAATAGCGCAAAATGCGCATGCTCGGTCACAACCTTCAGATATTTTTATATATGCATAATGTTTTGGTGCTGTCAGAATCCTTTCTCCAATAAGTTCTTTTTTATAATCAGCACCCAATGTGCACAGGATCGCAGCTATATCGTTCGTCCCGAAATAACCATCTACGCCATGAATATTTACTTTAAGTTCATCTTTGTATTTCTCAGATAAACAGCCCATTACAAATAGTCTGTTAATTCTGCCCTCCTGTTTAGCCTTTGCAAACTGGAGGATTGTATCTATGGATTCCTGTTTTGCATCCCTGATAAAGCCGCAGGTATTAATGATTACTGTTTTCGCCTCTTCCGAATCTGAGTCGTGTATAAACTGCAAATTATTTGCCTCAAGCTGTTTCATTAAGAATTCAGAGTCAACAACATTCCTTGAACATCCAAGTGTGACAATATTGATTACTGGGTTTCTCTTACGGATCATGGTTAAATTTAAAGAAAAAATGAATAGGGAAACAGGCAAATGCCTTAAATGAAAGCTTAAACTATTTAGTGAAGAGAGAATCTATAAATTCATGTTTATCAAATATTTGAAGATCGCCAAGTTTTTCTCCTATACCTATATATTTGACAGGCACTTTGAATTGATCAGAAATTCCTATAATGACTCCGCCCTTTGCTGTTCCGTCAAGCTTGGTAACTGCCAGGGCATTAACCTGTACTATATCGGTAAATTGTTTGGCCTGTTCAAATGCATTCTGGCCGGTTGAACCATCCAGAATTAATAATACCTCATGTGGTGAATCAGGCATTACTTTCTGCATTACACGTTTAATCTTTGCGAGTTCATTCATTAAGTTTATCCTGTTATGCAGTCTGCCTGCAGTATCAATTATTACCACATCCACGTTATTTGCTTTTGCAGATGCAATAGTGTCGTATGCCACTGATGCAGGGTCAGAATTCATCTTTTGTTTGACCATTGGGACCCCGGCTCTTTCTGCCCAGATAGTAAGCTGGTCAATGGCTGCTGCTCTGAATGTATCTGCAGCTCCAATAAGAACGGATTTACCGGCATTTTTAAAATGGTATGCTAATTTCCCTATAGTGGTAGTCTTCCCGACCCCATTCACACCTACAACCATAATAACATAAGGCTTATGGCTTAATTCTGAGGTAAAATCATTAAATTCTCCGGTAACATTTTCTTCCAGAAGCTCTGCTATTTCTTCCTTCAGTATTTTGTTCAGTTCATCTGTTCCCAGGTATTTATCGCTGGCAACCCTGTTTTCTATGCGCTCAATGATTTTTAAGGTTGTATCTACCCCAACATCAGAGCTTACCAGCACCTCTTCAAGGTTATCCAGCACCTCGTCATCGACCCTTGATTTGCCAACAACAGCCCTGGAGAGTTTCTTAAACACACTCTCCTTTGTTTTTTCGAGTCCCCTGTTGAGTTCTTCCTTTTTCGATTTTGAAAATAAACCGAGTGCTGACATATATATTTTGTTATAAACAAATAAAAAAAAAGCCTTCTTTAAACAAAGAAAGCTTATATCGTGGTTTTCTGTATCAAATTATTCATACTGTGTAAAAAAGTCCTTAATATGTTCGTTATTTACGACCTCATCCTTGAAGACATAGGAACCTGTCTTTGCAGATTTTACTATCTTGATACATCTTGTGAAGTTTCTGCCTGTACCTGACTTAAGGGTTGATACTACTTTCTTTGCCATTTTTCCGGTTATTTAATTTCTTTGTGCAACGTCATTTTTTTAAGGATGGGATTGTATTTCTTCAATTCCAGCCTTTCAGGATTATTTTTTCTGTTCTTGGTAGTAATATATCTTGAAGTCCCCGGCAATCCGCTATTCTTATGCTCGGTACATTCAAGTATCACCTGTATCCTGTTTCCTTTTTTTGCCATGTTCAGTAATTCTAATATTTATCAATATATCCGTTTTTCCTGGCCTCTTCCAGAGCTATTTTCAGGCCTTTTTTACTTATAATTCTTATTCCGGCTGCTGATATCCTCAGCTTTATCCATCTGTCCTCTTCCTGCAAATAAAATCTCTTGTCAAAGAGATTGGGATAGAATTTTCTCTTTGTCTTTTTATGGGAATGGGAAACATTGTTGCCAACAATTGGTCTCCTTCCCGTTATTTGACAAACTTTAGACATTTTCAGTGTTTTTAAAAATCAGAGCGCAAAGTACGTTAATTTTATTTAATTATTCAAATTTATTATTGAATATTTAATATCAGTTGTTTTCTAAGCATATTAAGGGCTGTAACAGATGCTTTAAGGATATTCCTGCCCCGGTGTTCACCGAAGCTGAATTTTCGGGCAATAGTTACATCTCTTGAAGCAATGGCAATCCATGTTGTGCCAACAGGCTTTTGCGGGGTGCCTCCTGAGGGTCCTGCTATTCCTGAGGTGGCAACTGCAAAATCAGTGTCATACAAATTCATTGTTTTTTCAGCCATAGATTTGACTACCTTCTCACTGACAGCACCGTATTTTGTGATGTCATGTTCACTGACTCCAAGTAACCTGATTTTTATTTCGTTGGAATAAGCGATAACAGATCCTTTGAAATATGCAGAGCTGCCGGGTACGGAAGTTATTAATTCAGATATTTTTCCTCCTGTACAGCTTTCTGCGACCGCTACTGTAAGATTATGTTCCGCAAGTAGTCTACCTGTTATTTCTTCTAATCTGTCGTCACCGTAACCGAAAACACAGTCAGATATCAATTTAATAAGTTTGTCAGTCTGATTCTTTATTTCATTTTCCAGTTTACTTTTGTCAATTCCCGTCCCGCTTAACCTTAATCGCAGAATCCCCGGTGACGGCAGATACGCCAGCTTTATATTGTGCGGCAATTTATCTTCCCAGATTTGCAGGTGTTCTGCCATCTCGGACTCAGTCATGCCATTGGTTAGTATTGTTTTATGTATAATACAGGGCAGTTTAAACCTTTTTTTAAATTCCGGGATTACATTATTTGTTATCATAGACTTCATTTCATAGGAAACTCCGGGTAATGAAATAAATATTTTTCCATTTTCTTCAAACCACATTCCCGATGCTGTTCCATAGCTGTTAAATATAATTTTACAATTGTCAGGCAGTTCAGCCTGCTTAATATTTCTTTCAGTAATTTCCATAGAGCGGTTTGCAAGGAAGCCTTTTATGTGCTGCAGCACATCCCGGTTAATCACAAGTGTTGAATTAAAATATTCTGCCAGGGTATTTTTTGTAATATCATCGCCTGTGGGGCCCAGTCCCCCTGTCATAATTATTATATCCGCCTTTTCCTTTGCATTATCCAGTGCATCAGTAATACTGTCTTTATTATCCGGAACAGACGTTATCCTGATTATTTCAATACCAGTTTTGTTGAGTTCTTCTGCGATAAATGCTGAGTTAGTGTCAATAACCTGGCCAATAATTATTTCATCGCCAATTGTAATAATTTCAGATGTCATATTAATGTAATTATTTTATTATATATTTGAATAAAACAAAGCTATATTATACAAAAGTCTAATTTAGAAACAATGAAAAAAAGCAAAAAGAAAAAAAGAATTTATTTAAATCAGAAAAGGGTAAAAGCAGTTACCTATATTATAATAATCATATGTATTATCCTTATCATAGCTGTGAGTCTCCTGAAAGTATGGAATGTTATTAATCCCGGATTATTCCGGAAATCGCTTACAACTTTACTGGTTATCGGGACAGGGAGTGGAATTTTTACACTTGTAAACGGTATTTTCAGACTGGGAAAATAGGATTTAATGATTTGATTATTAGGTTTTTTATTATTTGATTATTGGAATATTTACCTTATTAAGCCCCTAAAGCGGGAGCGTTTATCATTAAAACAATGGAAAAAATCAAAAAGAAAAACAAAGGATATATAAATCCGAGGCTGGTTAAGGCAATGTCCTTTTATATAATCAGTGCATGTATTATTTTAAGCGTTATTGCAAGTATTCTTGCTATATGGCAATATGCTGATCCTGATGTGTTCTGGCGGCTGATAGCAACATTTGCTGTAATCGGACTGGGAAGTGCAATTTTTGCCTTTGTAAACGGTGTTTTTGGAACTGAGGAGTAAATTGTTGAATTGATCTATTGTTATATTGTTGAATTGCTGCATAAAAGGGAACAGTGCCTTTTGCATGGCCCAGTCCCCTTTTCTTTCTGAGCGGTAAACGGGGTTCGAACCCGCGACCTTGAGCTTGGGAAGCTCACGCTCTACCGGCTGAGCTACTACCGCTTGTATTAAAGATCTTCTTTCAAGGAATCCTATTCAAATTTAAGGAAAATCTTTTTTATTAAAAATAGGAACACTATAAAAGAGGCCAGTGCCCGGGAACTGCACCCAAAGTGTGCTGTCTCCTCTCATTTTCACTTTCCATAGAGCCTTCTAGGGGATTTGAACCCCTGACCTGTTGTTTACGAAACAACCGCTCTGACCAGCTGAGCTAAGAAGGCTTTAAGGTTAACAAAAGTAATTCAATAATTGAGTAATAAATAAGTAAGTACGATACAATTATATATGCTTTCATTTTTTCAATGCCCTTACTCTCTGCAATAATGTGGGGTGAGAATAATGGAAAAACACGTAAACAGGATGAGGAGTAAGATTACTCAGGTTTTTTGATGACAATTTCTTCAGGGCTTTTACCAAAGGTTCTGCCTTGAAATTTTCTTTAGTATAGCTGTCCGCTGTATATTCATTCTTCCTGGAGAATACATTGGCTATAAGTCCGGTTACCAGGGAAATCGGACTATATAATATCCCAAATGATATGAGTCCCAGATGAAAGCTTGGAATATCAGAACCCAGAACCAGTGATAGTTGCGGGTTGTCTACAAAAAGCGAGAATATATATAAAGTTATTCCTGATTGTATAATACTTACAATAATACCTATAAGTATGTGCTTTTTCTTGTAATGGCCGATTTCATGCGCCAGAACAGCCACAATTTCATTTATTGAAAGGTCTTTTATAAGAGTATCGAAAAGTACAATCCGTTTCTTTGATCCTATTCCGCTAAAGTAGGCATTAGCTTTGGTAGATCTTTTAGAGCCGTCTATCACAAAAATATTATCCAGTTTGAATCCCACCTTATTGCTGAATTTCTCAATAGCATCACGTAATTTTCCTTGCTCGAGCGGTGTTTGTTTATTGAATAAAGGAACGATTAAAGTCGAATAAAACATCGACATAAAAACTACGAAAAGGCTGATAGCAATCCATGCATATATCCAGAACATATCGGTGGTGACTTTATAAAACCAGACAACCAGTGCCAGTAAGCCACCTCCTATAATCAATGCCAGAAACCAGCCTTTCAGTTTGTCAAGTATGAATGTTCTGGGTGTGGTTTTATTAAATCCGAATTTCTCTTCGATGACAAAGGTATCATAAATAGCAAAAGGTGTATTAATAATATCTGAAACAAACATCAGTATTCCGAAAAACAACAGGGCAATCAGTACTATATTCACTGTATAACCCCTGACCAGATCATCTACAAAGCTGAATCCCTTTAAAAACAACATTAATAATATTAACACCAGGCTAAATGAGCTTGTAAGGAACGAAAATTTGTCATTGACCCTTTTGTACTCCTGTGATTTTTTATACTTTTCCGCATCATAGACATCTTTCAGCTCTTCCGGTAATTTATCAGTCAATTTTTTTGAATTCAGATAACTCAGAAATCTCTCCAGCAGATAACCAAAAATAACTATTGATACTATTATTATAAAAACGCTATTATACATTTATAAATCGTTATGTGAGGATGCAAAAATAGAAATAAAATAAAAAACTTTCAGAACTGAAGACATCAATTGTTAAGCATTTGCTCATCTAATCTTTGTTCATTCCCCAGTCTTTTTTCTATGATTTTTATATATTCATCAGTCCTTGCACTATTATTCAACCATTTAGACTTTTTAGCCCATTCATAGGCCAGTTCAAGCTTATCTTCAACCTCACAGGCCAATGCCATGTTGAAGCAGGCCCTTGAAGCCAGTCTTTTATTGGGATGATCTGTAAGACTTCTCCACAATTCAATGGCATCCTGCCATTGATCCATTTTAACCTTTATATTGGCTGTATACATATTCTTATTACCTGAAGAGTAAGAGTAGTAGATTCTTTTAACATTATCATACCACAAGGGGGCAATTCTTGAGCCGTACTTTTTTCCTGCCCAGTAACCCGCCTCAATTATCATATTAACAGGTTTCGGAAATTTAATTAATGCATTATCACAATGAGAGTCCAGTCCAACCCATTTTATTGTATCAATGGAAGTGTATTCATCAATTATACTAAATTCTTCAGGATAATAAATCTTCCAGAATGAATGACTTTCGATTATAAATGCAACGTAACATTCGAATCCAAAGAAATTATCTATATCTAAAAAATCTTTAAGATAGAACGATTCAAGGGCAATTACAGCATCTGTGCTATCTTCCTTGCATATTCTAACAATGTCGTTCCAGGAAAATTCTTTTGTCTTATTAATATTTCTTACTAATGTTGAGTCAGATATTACAACACTATCAAAGCGGGGTGAATATTCAAGAATTTCAGCTAATCCGTCATAGTATCCATAACAGAAATCATAATAATTAACATTAGGATCAAATCTGATATTATTTAATGAATCCATCTCTCCTTTAACAGATTTATTCACTATTAGTCCGGGATACACTGAAATATTCCTTATATCGGGAGGCATAGTTATTTCTGCCGGTTCCAGGATACTCAGATAATATGTGGAAACTGTATAACAGGAAGAAAGACTAATAACAGTAACTAATGTGAAAAGTATATTCTTAACAACATGCGCCTTCATTAATCTTTTAATTGTTTGTCAAGTTGCCTCTCATCGGCTATCCTGCTTTTAATTGTATTAATATAATTCCTGGCTTTTTTATTATTAAAATCGTAATAGGACTTTTCAGCCCATTCCAATGCCGAATTAAGGGCCCCATTCATTTCGTATGATAATGCCAGGTTAAATGCGGCATACCCGGCTATTTTCGGGTCGCTGGAGTTTATCGTGTTTTTCCATATTTCGGCAGCCTCGTCCCAGTTACCCTGCTTTGCATATCCTGAAGCTCTTTCAAGCTCTTCACTACCCTTGGAATAGAATGTTCTTGATACTCTCATCCACACCGGTGATATTCTTGTAGCGTATTGCTGGCCGGCATAAAAACCGGCATCTTCGATTATCCTGCCTTTTGATGGCAGATTCCTTTTTGCAGCCTCCCTGGTAGGTCCTTTGGCATCCCACGATATATGATCCACATACACATTCTCATCAACGATCTGTTCCCTGTCAGTATAATATATTCTCCATCCTGCTTCAATTTGCATGTTTACTTCTGCTCTATATTCAACATACCTTACTTTCCTGCCATCTTCTTCCCTGGTGTATTCATGGCGATCAAAGTTTGTATGTGAGTCTGAATCGAAGGTCTCCAGTGCAATTACTGCATCGGCGTTATACCTGTTGCTTATATCACTGATAATATTCCATTCCAGTTCAGGAGGAAATCTGTCAGTTCCGGTACCTCTCAGGTCAATATCTCCCGGTAATACAGCCTTAAACCGGGGTGAATTATTCAGCAGTTCAATGGCCCCGACAACACATTTTTCAGATCCCAACCTGTCATTAAATATTCCTTCACCGCTTATTACACCTTCAATAATATTCATAGCCCTCTCTTCTTTTGCAGGAAGACTCCTGTTTATTATGGCTACTGATTTTATTTCTGTAGGAACGTCAATTCGCGCAGGTTTCAAAACATCGACAGCTATATATGATGTTTTGCAGGATATTAATAACAATGCAGATGCCAGCAAGACATACAGTTTAAAAAGCAGATTTTTTAACATTTTTATTATTTTTTTGATTTAAAATTATTATGGGTTCTCATTATTTGTCTCTACCTTCATGTTTCCCTCTTGCCATTATGTCTTCATTCCCCCGCATACCCCCAGCACCTGCCCGGTCACATAAGAAGAAAGATCGGACGCCAGGAATAATACTGCATTCGCAACATCTTCCGGTGTTCCCCCTCTTTTCAGGGGTATTTGATCTTCCCATTGCTTTCTTACTTCTTCTGGAAGTTTATCTGTCATTTCTGTAATTATGAATCCGGGGGCCACGGCATTACAGCGGACATTTCTTGACCCGAGCTCCCTGGCAACAGATTTGGTGAAGCCTATAATTCCGGCCTTTGATGCGGAATAGTTTGCCTGCCCGGCATTGCCGGATACTCCGACAACAGAGCTTATATTAATAATTGAACCTGATCGCTGCTTTAGCATTGTCATTTGCACTGCCTTGGTAAAGTTGAAAACAGATTTGAGGTTTACATTTATTACCTTATCCCATTGTTCTTCGGTCATCCTCATAAGCAGGGTATCCATTGTAATACCTGCATTATTGACCAGTATGTCAATGGTGCCAAAGTCTTTTACTATTTCGTTAACGACCTTTTCAGTTTCAGCAAAATTACTTGCATCAGATGCATAAGCCTTGCCTTTTACTTTAGAATCATTTATTATTTTCTCGACTTCTCTGACATTATCATCTATTGCTAAATCGGTGAAAGCGACATTAGCACCTTCCTGTGCAAATCTTATAGCAATTGCCCTGCCAATACCTCGTGCAGCTCCTGTAACAACTGCGGTTTTTCCTTTAAGTAAACTCATGGTTTATAGATTTTAGTGATTATTTTTTGTATTGTTAATTAACAAATATATTAAAGTTAGTCTTTCTATTTTCCTAATGCTTTAAGCATTGTATTACTAATATCAGCAGGTGATTCTGCCACAAGAATACCACACTCCCTCAGTATCTCCATCTTTGCTGCAGCAGTATCGTCCTTCCCTCCTATTATTGCCCCTGCATGGCCCATCCTTCTGCCTTTCGGGGCTGTCTTGCCTGCAATAAATCCAATAACCGGTTTTGTCCCGTGTTCCTTTATCCATTTCGCAGCATCCGCTTCCATGTTGCCTCCTATTTCACCAATCATTATTATTCCTTTGGTCTCATCATCTTCCATAAACAGTTTTACAGCATCAAGAATTGTTGTGCCGACAATAGGGTCTCCCCCTATTCCAATGCATGTTGACTGTCCCAGTCCTGCCCTTGTTACCTGGTCCACTGCCTCGTATGTAAGTGTCCCTGAACGAGAGACTATACCTATTGAACCTTTCTTGTGAATAAATCCAGGCATTATGCCAACCTTTGATTCTTCCGGCGTAATAATACCAGGACAATTTGGTCCTATCAGGGTTGAGTTCTTATCTGACAGATAAGATTTCACTCTAATCATGTCTGAGACAGGGATACCTTCTGTTATACACACAATAAGTTTAATGCCTGCATTTGCTGCTTCAAGAATTGCATCGGCAGCGAATGCAGGAGGAACGAATATAACCGAAGTATCTGCGTTTGTTTTTTTCACAGCTTCTTCCACAGTATTAAAAACCGGCCTGTCAAGGTGTACCTGGCCGCCTTTTCCCGGAGTTACTCCTCCCATAATTTTTGTCCCGTACTCAATCATCTGGCCTGCATGGAAAGTACCTTCACTGCCGGTAAATCCCTGGACTATGACTTTGGAATTTTTATTTAGCAGAACACTCATGTTTTGTTGATTTAGTTATTTATCTGTTAAAAATATGCTTTTTAGTGTTTTTTTCAAAAGAATTGTTGTTTTTGGTATTGAACAGTAAGCTTAAGATTGCAATATATTTATTAACTTTGATAATCTCAATTAATTAAAAAAATATACTTTTTAACGCAACCGTTAAGCGATATAATTCATCATGCAATAAAATCCTAAATATTAATTGCTATGAAAAAAATTTTACTCTTTGTTTTCTTTTGGGTTATGGTTCTTTCAGCTACCGGAAAATCGTATATTGATTCATTAATTTACTGCCCGCCCTATTTTTATTATAATATAATTGACAGTACTGCCGACGGAGACTCCACAATTGTGCAGTTTTATACCTATTGTGACAGCATCTCAGGCGTCCACTCCTGGGATTTTGGTGATTCAACATTTAGTAATGAAGACAATCCGGCCCATCGCTTTTCACATGAACATCATGTATACCAGGTATGTCATGAAGTAGTTCTGGATGATATAGCAGAATATTATTGTGATGAGGTTGATATTATTCATTCTCCACTGTTTTGTCGTGCTGATTTTTATTATGAGGAAAATACAAAGGTTGCCTGTGCCTGCCCGGGTGTATTTGATTTTTACGATCAGTCAACTGGTAATATTAAATCATGGAGCTGGGATTTCGGCGACGGCAATGGTTCTGAAGAGCAAAATCCAGGGCATATATATGACATAGCCGGAATATATGATGTCAGTCTATTAATAGAAACATATAACGGATGTAATTCATATGACCATCAGTTTCTGGTTGTAGGTCAGCAGGATTGTGACATTGAAATATCATGGAATGTCCTTGAATCATATCCGCCCCAGTATCATTTCTATTCTGATGTTTATGATCCACGGCTGGTCTATAGCTTTCTTCCTCCGGAAACTGATAGCAGCTGGTACAACCTTATAATTTACAACTGGAATTTTGGTGACGGTACTTCATCTGATGATCCTTTTCCAACACACACATATAGAAGCTCCGGAGAATATACTGTTTGCCTTAATGTTAAATACAGTAATGGGGTCGAATGTGAAGTATGTGTAACAGATTACTTTGAAGGCGGGAATATTGACTGGTGCAGTACTGTGGGAACATTTTTCAAGTCTAACAATATGTGTGATCATGACTTTATTATTACTGATGAAGGTCAGGTTCTGGCTATTTATATGATAATTCCTGAAATTGCTTTGTATAACGGTGCTAGAATAGTATTCGGATACGAGGTTATTGATGACACCTTGGACTGTTATGAACTCGATGAATCAGTAATTATTACATGTGTTGAAGTCTTGCATTCAGAGTGCGAACTTACAGGTACTGTAAGGGATTATACAGGTATTGATGGTTGCGGTTATATTATTGAACTTGATAATGGCGAAAAGCTTGAGCCCGTTTTTGTTGACACTCCTTTTATATTCAGAGATAATCAGCGCGTCAGGTTATCATACAGTGAACTTACAGAAGGGGCAAGCATATGTATGGTAGGAATTCTTGCAGAAATAACATGTATTGAAGAAATAGGAGATTCAATCTGGCCACCTCCCGAGTGTGAAGGACAAATCATTCTGAGTACATCATTTGTAATGAATAGTCAGGAATGCGGAGGTTCTGCCTCTATTGATATACTATCACCCTGCAGTGCATGGTTTTGGCCTGATTATTATGATTATAAAATACTATGGTCTACAGGGGAAACTACTCCATATATTTACGGATTATGTCCAGGTACACTGTATATTGTTGCAGTAACAAGGTCTGATGGTAAAATATTTACAAGTGCATTCAGTTTCTTTAAGCTGAACAGCTTTATACCGGCATGGAGCTATTATAACAGCCAGAATACCTATTACTTTAGCTTACCTGTTACAAGTGATTACAATGTTGAGTGGAAATTTGATGATGGTACAGCCGTAAATGGGCCTGATATTGCATATACATTCATGCAAGACGGAACTCACATGGTAGATCTTACTGTCAGAGACAGTGAGGGTGATGTAGTCTATTCAGAGACCATAGTTATTTCAGTAGTTACAGATGTAAAGGAAAATTCAATTGCTCAGATGAAAGTATATCCGCTTCCTGCAGGAGATATTTTAAATATAGAGTACGAATCGCCAGCTAACTTTGAAACTTCGGTAGTTCTGTACAACATAGCCGGACAATTCTTACTTGATAAGAAAGCCAGTCTGGTTACCGGATTAAATCATATTAACCTCGATGTATCAGAATTAAAGCCAGGTATTTATATTTTGATGATGAATACTCCCCAGGGAGTTATCAGGCATAGGATTAATAAATAACTAACTTTTTCAGTCAGGTTAATATATTACCCCGGCATATTTGTCGGGGTATTTTTTTTGCTGCTGCCAGGATTCAGTAACCAATAACATTCTCATAAAATGATTAATTTTACTTCGTGATTTATATTTCACTTACAGACAAATAAATACTCATCATAATGTTAAACGAAGATACAATATGTGCAATTTCAACCCCTCCCGGAAACGGGGCAATTGCCATAATACGATTAAGTGGCGCTCACGCTTTACCCATTGCTGAAAAAGTTTTTCAACCATCGAAAAAAGGTAAGATATTAAGTAATCAAAAGGCAAATACTATTCATCACGGACTTTTAAAGGAGAATGATACAATAATTGATGATGTTATGGTAAATATCTTCAGGTCTCCAAATTCTTATACAGGTGAGGACGTTGTTGAAATATCATGTCACGGATCATTATACATACAAAAAAAGACACTTGAAATATTGACTAATAGTGGAGCCCGGCTTGCCAGGCCCGGGGAGTTTACAATGAGAGCTTTTCTCAATGGCAAAATGGACCTCTCACAGGCTGAAGCTGTAGCTGACCTGATTGCAGGTTCTTCAAGGGCAGCACATGATGTGGCAATAAACCATATGAGGGGCGGGTTTAAAGACCTTATTAAAAACCTGAGGGACCAGCTTTTAAATTTTACTTCCCTCATTGAACTTGAACTTGATTTCAGTGAGGAGGACGTGGAATTTGCAGACAGGAAACAGTTGAAGTCACTTGTAAACAAGATTGAGAGGCTTCTGAAACAGTTAACAGGTTCTTTTGTACTGGGCAATGTTATAAAGAACGGAGTTCCTGTCGCTATTATTGGGAAAACTAATGCAGGGAAGTCTACATTACTGAACCGCCTGCTTAAGGAAGACCGGGCAATTGTATCGGATATACCAGGCACAACCAGGGATTATATTGAGGATATAATTTCCCTTGAAGGAACACATTTCAGGTTCATAGACACAGCAGGTCTTCGTGATGCAGGTAATAAAATAGAGTTGCTGGGTATAAAAAAGACATACGAGAAAATAAACCAGGCAAGCATAATACTGTTGATGATTGACAGTAAAGAATCTGTTGAAACAGTTATGAAATCCTTAGTTGATTTAAAATCACATATAAAGGGAAGAGACAACCATCTGGTTGTTGTATTAAACAAAACAGACCTGGTTGACAAGAAGGTAATAGATGATAAGAAAAAGATTCTGGATTCTGTCCTGACAGATAAAGATTATTGTGTGGCAATATCCGCAAAGCATGGCAAGAATATAAACAAGCTTGAAGATTATTTAAAGGAAGCAGTAAATCTTGACAGGTATAACAAGAACGATGTAATAATAACCAATGCAAGACATTACGAAGCACTCAAACACGCCCATGAATCCATTCTTCGTGTACAGGAAGGATTTAAAAACAACCTTTCCGAAGATCTTATTGCAATGGACTTAAGACATGTCTTACACTTCCTGGGTGAGATCACCGGCGAAATAACCACCGACGAAATCCTCGGCAACATTTTCAAGAATTTCTGTATTGGCAAATAGAATGTTTAGATTTCAATGTAGTATTTTTAGATTTCATCAGAAATACAGTTAGTTATATTTTTATTCTTTGATTGTATTTTAATATAATTTGATTATTTTTGTCACGTATTTGTCTCTTTTATTATTTAATAGCATAATATTTTAATTAAAAAGTAATAAAAGCGAAATTATGTTACTTTGAGTTACTATATGTTATTATATGATACTTATTGATACTATGAGCAGTAATATTCGGATAACCAAAGTATGTCAATTTTGTCATAAAGAATTTGTGGCAAAAAAAACAACTACCAAGCATTGTAGCGATGCATGTTCCAAAAAAGCCTATAAAGCAAGAAAAAGAATTGAGAAAATACAGGCATCAATCCTTAAACCGACAGAATATATAAAACAGATAAAAGAAAAGGATGAGTTAAATCCAATTAAAGAACGTGAATTTCTAAATATAGAACAAGCTGCTCTTTTATTAGGAGCAAGCAAAATGACCATATATAGATTATTAAAAAAAGGAACATTGCGATATCATAAAATTGGCAGACGAACAATAATAATAAGACAAGATATTGATAAACTTTTTGGAATATGAGAATAAAACTAAGAGAACGAAAGCATAAAAAATATACATCATTATATCTTGACATATATATAGATGCAAGGAATAGAAAAAAACAGCTGATAAAAGGCTTACAACTTATAAATAATCCAAAAACAAGTATAGAGAAAGATGCCAATAAAGAGACCATAAAAAAAGCTAATCGAATTTTAAGGCAATTCCAGGATCAGTATGAAAATGAAATATTGGGATTACCATCACCAAAGCCAAATGCAGACTTATTAGACTATATGCAAGATTTAATTCAGTCAAAATATAAGGCAGGTGGATATATTGATAAATTAAATAGTGTTTTCCAAATACTAAAAAGATATTGCAATAATAAACCCATTCTGTTTTCTACAGTAAATGAGACTTTTATTACCAATTTTAGAGATTATCTGCAAAAGAAAGCAGTTAAAAAAGACGGAAATCCTTTACGTAAAAATACTGCTGCAGTTTACTTCAGAAGATTTAAAAGTGTAATTCAACAAGCCTATCGTGATGGGATAATTCTTAAAAATCCAGTTGAAAATGTAAATGGAATTAAAGAAGTCAAAACTGAGAGATCATTTCTGGAACTAAGCGAATTAAAAAAAATTATTCATTCAAACTCATGGCAAAATAATGTTGTTAGACGTGCTTTTATTTTTGCTTGTTATTCCGGATTAAGATTTAGTGATTTAAAGAGCTTGAAATGGGATCAAATAAAACACTCAGATGAAAAAGGTTATTATATCAACTTTGAACATAAAAAAACTAAGCAATTTGAAAAGCTATATATTGCAGACCATACTTTTAAAATTCTTGGAAAGAAGCAGAAAGATAATGAAGTCTTTGTGGGATTAAGTAAATACGACTGCCCAAAAATACCAGGTTGGATTAAAGGATTAAATATTGATAAACATGTTACCTTTCATTCTAGTCGACATACAAATGCAACGCTACTTTTGGAAGCAGGTGCAGACTTATATACAGTAATGAAAGTATTGGGTCATCAGGACATAAAAACCACTCAAATATATTTGCATGCTTTAGATTCAAAATTACTTGAAGCAGCTTCAAAAATTCCTAATCTTTTTAATTATGGATACTAGATACTATCGTGACTATGACATTTATTTAACAGATATCTGGGACTATGAAAGATCTCTGATATTATCTGATCAGAATGACTTAAAAGCTGAATATTTGTACAAGCTTTTGGATCAAATGCAGATCATTATTCCAAAAAAAACGAAACCATTTATTACCAATAAGCAATATAAAGAATCTGAAGATTCAGATATAAAATCATATTATGAAAGACATGAAAAAGAATTGGTAAACTCTATGAAAAGCTTAAAAGCTAAGTTTTATCTTGATTTTGTAGCACAAGGTGGTGATTTCTATCCTTGTTTTTGTGATATAACAATAAAAGTTCCAGATTTTGACATTATCACTTATCAGTTTTTCCTGTCTCTTAAATTAAGACATTTTAAAAAAGCATTAATATTTATACCAGAATTTCTAGAATACCAGAAAAATGAAAGTTTTAAAAATAACATTGATAAATTTTATGAGGTCATGGAAGATTGTATAATTCAAGGGCCTGACATAATTCCAAATGTAGTTGTTGATAAACTTCACAAAATTCTTGCTTCAGACAAAGAATCTTCACAAAAACCAATTTCTATTGATATTAAAGTGAATGATAAAAATACTGAAAGAGACATAAGTATTTCTGATCCGCTTTTAAAAGTACTATTTGTTAGAAAACATATTGAACATTATTTGGAATTTGAAAAAAAATTGATTGAAAAAGGATTTCTGAATGATAATTTGATGTGGAATGAAAATAAACCTAAGTATCTTGTTCTGACAATATATAGCATATTAAAAGATGATTATAAGTGGCTAAAAGAGCCTACAAGTGGGCATATAAGATCAATAGCAAAATATGCTACATTTTTTGAAAATAGGTATGGTTTAATACGTCTTAATTCTTATTTCCGTAACGAAAGAATTGAAAAGTATAGCCAAAAAATACAGAAGGCTGAATTCTTCTTAGTAGATCAATATTTTAAGAATTTAAAGTAACGTAGAATAATATTAAGTTTTCACCATTATTTTTAACCATTTTTATTTTGAAAAAGTATCTCTATCCCTCATCAGTGTAAAGATAGACCTTTAACCATTTTCCCCTATTTTATTAACCATTCTTATTGTTTTATTATAGAATGCATAATTTGCAAAGCAAATCAATGGACATGGTGGTATATCAATTTTTAACGTTGAAATTCTTGCTATGGAAAATCTAATTAAAAAAATTGATGAACTAAAAGAGCTGATTAAGAAGCAGAACGTATTAGCCAAAGAAGTAATGGACATTAACGAAGCATCTGTATTTACAGGCTATAGCGTATCAACATTGCACACATATTGTCATCGAGGTTATTTACCATATTACAAACCACGAGGCAAGAGAGTATTTTTTAAGAAAGAAGAATTAATTGCATGGATGCTTAAAAATAAACATATGAGTAACGAAGAACTTGAAAGTGATGCTAAAAACTATCTAATGAATAATAAATAAGTTATGACGATAGAATGAAAAGCAAAAAGTTCATTTCTAATAGAATTAATACAAGTAATTTAGAAGACTGATAAATTATAATTATGAAAAATTTTTTTAATACATTTTAACACGTTTTCAAAACAAATTAATAAACAATATCATACATATAACATATATTTTGTTTATTATTGTAAATTCCGGCCAAACTGACCCACTCATTCCGGTTTAAATTGATCCACCTGTTCCGGTTTAAACTGACCCACCCATTCCGGTGAAATTGACCCACCTTGAAAAAGGGTTAATAAGTTGATGAAAACCCGGAAGGATTTTGCTGGTTTTTCATAGTCAGAAGTTATTCTTTCAAGGGTTTATTAAACCCAATAAAGAATAAATAATGGCAAATAAAAGAAAAACCATGTTAATAGTCAGGCAAATTATCCAAATGCTTCATTCAGGCGTATCGAAGCGATCCATATCGGAACAAC
>CAZFQS010000009.1:0-145127 GCA_964521285.1 uncultured Bacteroidales bacterium
GGGTTCGAATCCCTCCATCGGCTCATAAGCTAAGGGGAGATACCAAAGCGGTCAACCGGGGCAGACTGTAAATCTGCTGGCATATGCCTTCGTAGGTTCGAATCCTGCTCTCCCCACAAGATAAAGTGCGGGAGTAGCTCAGCTGGTAGAGCACAACCCTTCCAAGGTTGGGGTCGCGGGTTCGAGCCCCGTTTCCCGCTCATATTTTTAAGGTTCTTTGTATTATTGATATTATTAAATGATGGTGAATTTAAGAGCCCGGCTCTTGATAATTGGGGCATATGGCTATTAAAGTGACGGTTATAAACCCGGAAAAATTAAGAATAATTATATTTATAACTTAATTTGACATTAAAGATTTTACTAACTTCGTAATTTAAAATCTGGTTACCGTTAAATTTAATTAGCCGATGTAGCTCAATGGTAGAGCGTTTCCTTGGTAAGGAAGAGGTCATGGGTTCAAGTCCCATCATTGGCTCAAATTTCTAATATTAAACTGGAAAAAAGTAGTAAATTTTTAATTATCTAATATTTTAATTATGGCTAAAGAAAAATTTGATAGGTCTAAGCCTCATGTAAACATTGGCACAATTGGACACGTAGATCATGGTAAGACCACTCTTACCGCAGCAATAACTATGGTACTAAATAAAAAGGGATTATCAGACATCAGAGATTTTGACTCTATTGATAATGCTCCTGAAGAAAAAGAAAGAGGTATAACAATTAATACAGCACATGTTGAATATCAAACAGAAAAACGTCACTATGCACATGTCGATTGCCCGGGACATGCAGATTATGTGAAGAATATGGTCACAGGAGCAGCTCAAATGGACGGTGCTATACTGGTTGTTGCAGGTACAGACGGACCAATGCCTCAAACCCGTGAACATATCCTGTTAGCAAGGCAGGTAAATGTACCCAAGATTGTAGTATTTCTGAATAAAGTCGATATGGTGGATGATCCTGAATTATTGGAACTTGTTGAAATGGAGGTTCGTGAATTACTGGATTTTTATGAATTTGATGGAGCAAATTGCCCTGTAATTCAGGGATCAGCACTTGGAGCCCTCAACGGTGAAGCAAAATGGGAAGAAAAAGTAGTTGAGTTAATGGATGTAGTAGACACATACATTCCAATACCTCCACGGGATATTGAAAAACCATTTTTAATGCCAATAGAAGACATTTTTTCAATAACAGGCAGGGGCACGGTTGCTACAGGGAGGATTGAAACAGGTGTTATCAATACCGGTGATGAAATTGAGATGATAGGTTTAGGTGCGCATGGTAAAAAAACTGTATGTACAGGAGTTGAAATGTTCAGGAAGATTCTTGACAGGGGTGAAGCAGGTGATAATGTTGGATTATTATTACGTGGAATAGACAAAAAAGAAGTTAAAAGAGGCATGGTATTGGCAAAACCGGGTTCTATAACGCCTCATACTGTTTTTAAGGCTAAAGTATATATTTTGAAAAAAGAAGAAGGTGGACGACACACACCATTTCATAATAACTATCGTCCTCAATTCTACCTCAGAACACTCGATGTGACTGGAGAAATCAAGTTACCTGAAGGAACTGAGATGGTTATGCCCGGCGATAATGTAACAATTACAGTAGAACTTATTACTCCGGTTGCAATGGACAAAGGGCTTAGATTTGCAATAAGAGAAGGAGGAAGAACAGTCGGCGCCGGACAGGTAATTGATATTGTAAAGTAGGTTAGCATAATTAGAAAAATGCTGAAAGATAAAATTCGTTTCAGGAGGAGAACGATTTTGTCTTTAAATACATACGGGTGTAGCTCAGTTGGTAGAGCACTGGTCTCCAAAACCAGGTGTCGGGCGTTCGAGTCGCTCCTCCCGTGCTAAGAATAAATTAACAATGAGAATATTTGCCTATATTCAGGAATCTTATAAAGAGCTGATACATAAAGTAACATGGCCTTCCTGGGAAGAATTGCAGAGCAGTGCAATTTTGGTCATGGTAGCTACTCTTATTATTGCATTAATCATAGCTGCTATGGATTTGGGATTCAAAAATATTATGGGAACCATATATAGCTGGTTTTACTAACAAAGGGGAATAAAAGTATGGAAGAACATGAAAAAAAATGGTATGTTCTCAGGGCTATAGGAGGCAAAGAAAAAAAGGTAAAAGAATATATAGAGAGTGAAGTCGCCCGGTTAAATTTAAAGGACTATATCAATCAGGTATTAATACCAACAGAAAAGGTATATCAAATACGTAATGGTAAGAAAATTAGTAAAGAGCGAAATTTTTTTCCGGGTTATGTATTGATTGAAGCTGCTTTAGTTGGTGAAATACCGCACATTTTAAAGAATATTACAAATGTTATTGGGTTTTTAGGTGCTAAAGGTGATGAATTGCCTACGCCTTTGCGTATGGCTGAAGTAAATAGAATATTAGGCAAGGTGGATGAACTTGCCGAAGGAAATGAAGAATTAAATGTACCATTTTTTGTCGGAGAAACAGTGAAAGTGATTGATGGGCCATTTAATAGCTTTACAGGTGTCATTGAAGAAGTAAATGAAGAAAAGAAAAAACTTAAGGTGATGGTAAAGATATTTGGAAGGAAGACACCTTTGGAATTAAGCTTTATGCAAGTGGAAAAATAGCAATTTCTAAGTGTTACACATTATATAGAGTTTTTGATGATTATAATATCTCTTAATGCTTCCTTAATAATCATCGAATTAAATGTTTAATTCAATTTAATTGTTTAAATCAGAAATTAATTTTAAATATGGCTAAAGAAGTCGTAGGATTGATTAAATTACAAATAAGAGGTGGTGCTGCAAATCCTTCGCCTCCTGTTGGACCTGCCTTAGGTGCAAAAGGAGTTAATATAATGGAATTTTGTAAACAATTTAATGCACGTACACAGGATAAGACAGGTAAATTGCTGCCAGTAGTTATTACAGTTTTTAATGACAAGTCTTTTGATTTTATTGTAAAGACTCCTCCGGTCGCAGTGCAGCTTTTGGAGGCAATTAGAACTAAGTCCGGTTCCCCGGAACCAAATAGAGAAAAAGTTGGATCAATATCCTGGGAACAAATAAAGACCATAGCTGAGGATAAGATGCCGGATTTAAATGCTTTTACTATTGAATCGGCAATGAAGATGGTTGCAGGCACCGCAAGAAGTATGGGAATTACAGTTAAAGGTAAATTCCCTGCAAGAAATAATTAAATATTACTAAATAATTATGGTAAAACTTACAAAGAACAGGAAATTAGCTATAGAAAAGATTAATCCTGGTAGTCAGTATAAACTATCCGAAGCAGTTACTTTGATAAAAGAAGTTACAAAAACAAAATTTGATGCTTCAGTAGATATTGATGTTCGACTGGGAGTTGATCCAAGAAAAGCTAATCAGATGATTAGGGGGACTGTGTCATTACCCCATGGTACGGGAAAAGATGTAAAAGTGCTTGTTCTATGTACCCCTGATAAAGAAAATGAAGCCAAGGAAGCAGGAGCGGACCATGTTGGATTGGATGATTTTATAGAAAAGATACAGAATGGATGGACTGACATTGATGTGATTATAACTATGCCATCTGTTATGGCAAAGATTGGAAAGCTCGGCAGGGTTTTAGGGCCCAGAGGTCTTATGCCGAACCCTAAAAGCGGTACGGTTACTATGGATATTGGTAAAGCTGTGAAAGAAGTAAAACAGGGTAAAATTGAATTTAAAGTTGATAAATTCGGAATAATACATACTTCTGTTGGAAAAATGTCTCTTGATACTCAAAAAATAATTGATAATACAAGAGAATTTCTTCAGACAGTAATAAGGCTTAAACCAACTGATGCAAAAGGTACGTATTTAAGAAGTGTCTATCTGTCCAGTACCATGAGCCCCAGTATTAGAATCGATGCTAAATCACTGGATGAATAATTTAAATTATAGAAAAGTTTTTATTTACTATGAAAAGGGAAGATAAAAATAAAATAATTGATACTCTTACTGATACTATAAATAATACAAAGCACTTTTATATTGCAGATTTATCCGGATTAAATGCAGAAGATACCAATATGCTTAGAAGGAAGTGTTTTGAAAAAGATATCAGACTTATTGTTGTTAAGAACACCCTGTTAAAGAGAGCTCTGGAGAAATGTACTAAGGATTATAATGATCTGTACGACATATTGAAGAATTCCACTTCAATAATGTTAACTGATACAGGGAGCATTCCTGCTAAATTAATCAAGGATTTTCGTAAAACATATGACAGGCCGGTTCTTAAAGCGGCATTTGTTGAAGAAGCATTTTATATTGGGGATGAACAATTAGACTTTTTAGCAAGTCTTAAGTCTAAGGAAGAACTTATAGCTGATGTTGTAATGTTATTGCAATCACCAGTAAAAAATGTTCTTTCTGCTTTACAGTCAGGTAGAAATAAACTGGCTGGTATTATAAAAACATTATCTGAGAAAAATTAAAATAATAATAAACAAATAAAATTATCAAAAAATGGCAGATTTGAAATCATTTGCAGAACAATTAGTTAATTTATCGGTTAAAGAAGTAAATGAATTAGCTGAAATATTAAAACAGGAATATGGAATTGAGCCTGCTGCGGCAGCAGCAGTTGTAGGAGCCCCTGCTGCCGGCGAAGCCGCCGGAGCAGAAGAGAAAAGCTCCTACAGTATTATATTAAAGTCACCTGGTGGAGCTAAACTTCAAATAGTAAGATTAGTAAAAGACTTAACAGGATTAGGCCTAAAAGAGGCAAAGGCTGTTGTGGATTCAGCACCCGCACCAATTAAAGAAAATGTTACTAAAGATGAAGCTGAAGCACTTAAAACTCAATTGGAAGAAGCTGGAGCCGAAGTTGAACTTAAATAAAATTTTTTACTAATATTATTATACATGTTTAATCCCACCAATGGGGATTAAACCTTTTTTGGCATTTACAATTTATTATAGTCCGACTAAATAATTAAACAATGTCTTTAAATAATAATAACGAAAGAATAAGTTTTGCTTCAACACAAAATCAGCTTGAATATCCTGATTTTCTGGAAGTACAACTAAAATCATTTATGGATTTTTTTCAATTAGATACTACTCCTGATGACAGGAAGAAAGAAGGACTTTTTAAGGTATTTAGTGAAAATTTTCCAATTTCTGATACCAGAAATAATTTCATTCTGGAATTCCTTGATTATTATATCGATCCACCACGTTATTCAATTGAAGAATGTATTGAGAGAGGGCTTACATATAGCGTCCCGCTTAAGGCCAAACTAAAATTGTATTGTACTGATCCTGAACATGAAGATTTTGATACTGTTATTCAGGATGTTTATTTAGGTACAATACCATATATGACCGAGCGGGGACTTTTTGTTATAAATGGTGCTGAACGAGTAGTAGTATCTCAATTACACCGTTCACCGGGTGTATTTTTCGGACAAAGTTTACATGCTAACGGGACTAAGCTATATTCAGCAAGGATAATACCTTTCAGAGGTTCATGGATTGAATTTGCGACAGATATAAATAATGTTATGTATGCTTATATCGATCGTAAGAAGAAATTACCGGTAACAACACTTTTAAGGGCTATCGGATATGAAAGTGATAAAGATATTCTGGAAATATTTGATCTCGCAGATGAAATAAAAGTTTCCAGAACATCACTTAAGAAATTAGTTGGCAGAAAGCTTGCCGCGCGTATTTTAAAATCATGGATTGAGGATTTTGTTGATGAAGATACAGGCGAAGTTGTTTCTATCGAAAGAAATGAAGTTATAATTGACAGGGAGACTATTCTCGAAAATGAACATATAGATAATATTATAGACTCTGATACAAAATCAATTCTTTTACATAAGGAAGGACAGACTTTATCCGATTATGAAATAATTTATAATACTCTGCAGAAAGACCCCTGTAACTCTGAAAAAGAGGCAGTGCTTCATATATACAGACAGTTAAGAAACTCTGAACCTCCTGATGAAGCTACTGCTCGTGACGTAATCGAAAAACTATTCTTTTCTGATAAAAGATACGACCTGGGTGAAGTAGGCAGATACAGGATAAATAAGAAACTGAACCTTAATACCGATATGGATATTAAAGTTCTTACAAAAGAAGATATCATTAAAATTATTAAACACTTAATAGAACTTATTAATTCAAAAACAGATGTAGATGATATCGATCATTTGAGCAACAGACGGGTAAGGACAGTTGGTGAACAACTGGCGAATCAATTCGGTGTCGGACTGGCAAGGATGGCGCGTACTATAAGAGAAAGAATGAATGTTAGGGATAATGAGGTATTTACACCAACGGATCTTATAAATGCCAAAACTTTATCATCAGTTATAAATTCATTCTTCGGAACAAATCAGCTTTCTCAGTTTATGGATCAGACAAATCCACTGGCGGAGATGACACACAAACGGAGAATGTCAGCTTTGGGTCCGGGCGGACTTTCAAGAGAAAGAGCAGGTTTTGAGGTTCGTGATGTACACTATACACATTATGGCAGATTATGTCCTGTTGAAACTCCCGAAGGACCGAATATAGGGTTAATTTCCTCGCTCTGTGTTTATGCCAAAATCAATGATCTTGGGTTTATTGAAACACCATATAGAAAAACAGAAGAAGGTAAGGTTAATTTAGCTAATAGTGGAATAATATTTCTGAGTGCTGAAGAAGAAGAAGCAAAAGTTATTGCACAGGCTAATGCTCCCCTGGATAAGGATGGTACATTTAAAAATCCAAGGGTTAAAGCCAGATACAATGGCGATTTTCCACTGGCTGACGCTGATAAAGTTGATTTAATGGACGTTGCGCCCAACCAGATTGCTTCTATAGCTGCCTCTTTGATTCCCTTTCTTGAGCATGATGATGCCAACCGTGCTCTTATGGGCTCTAATATGATGCGCCAGGCTATTCCGTTAATTCAGCCAGAAGCACCTATTGTTGGAACAGGAATCGAAGGAAATGTTGTCAGAGACTCAAGACTAAATATAATTGCTGAAGGTGATGGCGTAGTAGATTATGTTGATTCTAATGAGATTGTCATTAAATATACGATGAGTGAAGAAGAAAAATTTGCCAGCTTTGAAGGAGAAATTAAAAGGTATAAATTACCAAAATATAAAAAAACCAATCAAAACACATGTATTAATCTTAAACCGATAGTCAGAAAAGGTGATAAGGTTACCAGGGGCCAGATTCTTACTGAAGGATATGCTACTAAAGATGGGGAGCTGGCTTTGGGAAGAAATCTGAAAGTAGCGTTTATGCCATGGAAAGGTTATAATTTTGAGGATGCAATAGTCGTATCCGAAAGTATAGTAAGACTGGACCTTTTTACCTCAATACATATAGATGAATATTTGCTGGAAGTACGGGATACAAAAAGAGGGCTGGAAGAATTAACCGCCGATATTCCCAATGTGAGTGAAGAGGCAACAAAAAACCTGGATGAGAATGGGTTGATAAGAATTGGAGCTGAAGTCAGGCCAGGAGATATTTTAATCGGTAAGATTACTCCCAAGGGAGAATCTGATCCTTCACCGGAAGAGAAGTTGTTGAGGGCAATATTCGGAGATAAAGCAGGCGATGTTAAAGATGCTTCTCTAAAGGCTCCGCCTTCCCTTGAAGGAATTGTTATTGATAAAAAGTTATTTTCCCGATCCATAAAGGATAGAAAGTTGAAAATTTCAACAAAGCCGATTCTGGATAAAATTGACGAAGAGTTTGAACGAAATTCATGGGAACTTAAATCAAAACTGATAGATAAACTTTTTATACTTGTAAATGGTAAGACATCTCAGGGTGTCAAAGATTACTTTAATGCAGAAGTAATTCCAAAGGGGATAAAATTTACACAAAAAATTCTTCAGGAGATTGATTATCTGAATATTAATCCGGGAAAATGGACAACTGACAAGTCAAAGAATGAAGTTATAAAAATACTTATTAATAATTATTTAATAAGATACAAAGAGTACGATGCTATCTATAAAAGGAAAAAATACAATGCCACAATAGGTGATGAACTACCCGCCGGAATTATCCAGCTTGCAAAAGTATATGTAGCTCAGAAAAGAAAAATAAAGGTTGGGGATAAAATGGCGGGCCGGCACGGAAATAAAGGAATAATTTCCAAGATAGTTAGACAGGAAGATATGCCATTCCTTGAAGATGGAACATCGGTGGATATTATACTTAACCCGCTTGGTGTACCATCAAGAATGAACCTTGGTCAGATATACGAAACAGTCCTGGGCTGGGCAGGTAATGAACTGGGAGTTAAATTCTCAACACCCATATTTGACGGTGCAAAAATTGATGAGATTAATGAATATACTGAAAAGGCAGGAATACCAATATATGGAAAAACATATTTATATGACGGGAATACAGGTGAACGTTTCGATCAACCAGCTACTGTCGGGATTATTTATATGATGAAACTCGGACATATGGTTGACGATAAAATGCATGCACGATCAATAGGCCCCTATTCATTAATAACTCAACAGCCACTTGGAGGGAAAGCACAATTTGGAGGTCAGCGATTTGGTGAAATGGAGGTATGGGCCCTCGAAGCCTTCGGAGCGTCTCATATTTTGCAGGAAATACTTACTGTGAAATCTGATGATGTCATTGGCAGGGCCAAAGCATATGAAGCTATAGTGAAAGGCGAGCCTATGCCGGCCCCGGGCATTCCTGAGTCACTTAATGTTCTGTTACATGAATTAAGAGGTTTAGGATTAAGTATTAACCTCATATAAATCTAATTATGGTTGAAATAACCATTACTGCTTTTCATTTATTTAAGAATAAAAAATACTAATTATCAGCATATGTTATACAAGAAAGATAACAAAATCAAAAGTACCTTTACAAAAGTCGCTATTGGTCTTGCTTCACCAGAAGAAATACTGGAAAGATCCAGCGGAGAGGTACTAAAACCTGAAACAATAAATTACCGCACATATAAACCTGAAAGAGACGGACTGTTTTGTGAGCGTATTTTCGGGCCTGTAAAGGACTATGAATGTCACTGTGGAAAATATAAGAGGATTCGCTATAAAGGTATTGTATGCGATAGATGTGGTGTGGAGGTTACAGATAAAAAAGTAAGGCGTGAGAGGATGGGTCATATTTCACTGGTTGTGCCGGTAGCACATATATGGTATTTTAAATCAATGCCAAATAAAATAGGATATTTGCTGGGATTACCTTCAAAAAAGCTTGAAAGTATTATTTATTATGAAAAATTTGTTGTCATTAATCCTGGTGTTAAATCCGCTGATGGTGTAAAATATCTTGATTTTCTTACTGAGGAGGAACATATTGAGATTTTAGAATCATTGCCAAAAGAAAACCAACTTCTGGATGATAAGGATCCTGATAAGTTCATTGCTGACATGGGCGCTGAAGCTTTGCACAAATTACTGGAAAGACTTGATTTGGATGATTTATCATATTCACTCAGACACAAGGCCAGTATAGAAACTTCACAACAGCGTAAGAATGAGGCATTAAAACGGTTGCAGGTTGTGGAAGCTTTCAGGGCTTCCAAGGGAGTAAACCGCCCTGAATGGATGATTGTTAAGGTCGTGCCGGTTATACCTCCTGAATTAAGACCCCTTGTTCCTCTTGATGGAGGGAGATTTGCAACTTCAGATCTAAATGATCTTTACAGAAGAGTTATTATTAGAAATAACAGATTAAAAAGACTAATTGAAATTAAGGCCCCTGAAGTTATTTTACGTAATGAGAAACGTATGCTTCAGGAAGCTGTTGATTCACTTTTTGATAATTC
Source organism: uncultured Bacteroidales bacterium (assembly GCA_964521285.1). Classification (GTDB taxonomy): domain Bacteria; phylum Bacteroidota; class Bacteroidia; order Bacteroidales; family UBA10428. The sequence goes on from CAZFQS010000009.1 coordinate 9,838, forward strand.
AAGAAAGTCGAATGCTGTTAAGACAGATGCAAACAGACCATTAAAATCACTTAGCGATAGTCTTAAAGGAAAACAGGGTCGCTTTCGTCAGAACCTTCTTGGAAAAAGGGTCGATTATTCTGCACGATCTGTAATTGTTGTCGGACCTGAACTTCAGCTACATGAATGTGGTCTGCCAAAAGAAATGGCTGCAGAATTATTTAAGCCTTTTATCATACGGAAACTTATTGAAAGAGGAATAGTAAAAACAGTTAAATCTGCAAAAAAAATAGTTGACAGGAAGGATCCCGTTGTCTGGGATATCCTTGAGAATGTTTTAAAAGGCCATCCGATATTACTTAACAGGGCTCCTACATTGCACCGGCTGGGTATTCAGGCTTTTCAGCCTAAATTGATTGAAGGCAAGGCAATTCAGCTGCACCCTCTCGTATGTACAGCGTTTAATGCTGATTTTGATGGTGATCAGATGGCAGTTCATTTACCTCTTGGAAATACAGCAATCCTGGAAGCCCAGATACTCATGCTGGCTTCACACAATATCCTTAATCCTGCTAATGGTGCTCCAATCTGTGTACCTTCGCAGGATATGGTTCTTGGCCTTTACTACATGACCAAAGCACTTAAAGGCACACCTGAAAATCCAGTTAAAGGAGAAGGGCAAGTGTTTTATTCACCTGAAGAAGTTATTATTGCCTATAATGAGGGTAAACTGGGTATACATACTATAATCAATGTTAAAGTCGACGACCTTGTTAGCGGGAAGATAGGGAAAAAAATGGTTGAAACCACTGTTGGAAGGGTTTTATTTAACGAGGTTGTGCCGAAAGAAGTAGGATTTATTAATGAACTATTAACAAAGAAGTCACTTAGAGATATTATCAGTAATGTACTGAAAAAAACCGGAACGGCAATTACTGCACAATTTCTTGATGACATAAAAAATCTTGGCTATCAGATGGCATTTAAGGGAGGACTTTCATTTAATCTGGATGATGTAATAGTGCCCGAACATAAGCAAGGTTTGGTGGATGAAGGTTATGAGCAGGTTGATGAGGTATTAAATAATTACAGCATGGGATTCATTACCAATAATGAAAGATATAATCAGATTATTGATATCTGGACCCATATAAATGCTAAGCTCACTCAATCATTGATGAAGGATTTATCATCAAGTAAATATGGATTTAACCCTGTATATATGATGCTTGATTCGGGTGCCAGGGGATCGAAGGAACAAATCAGACAGTTATCAGGCATGAGAGGATTAATGGCAAAACCCCAGAAATCAGGTTCAACGGGTTCTGAAATAATTGAGAACCCTATATTGTCTAACTTTAAAGAAGGATTATCAGTACTTGAATATTTCATTTCAACACACGGTGCCAGAAAAGGGCTCGCTGATACAGCTCTTAAAACTGCAGATGCCGGATATCTTACCCGGAGATTAGTAGATGTTTCACAGGATGTAATAATTACTGAGGAAGATTGCGGCACATTGAGAGGACTGGCGGCAACGGCCATAAAAAATCAGGAAGAACTTGTAGAATCTCTCTTTGAGAGAATTCTTGGCCGTACAGCCGTTCATGATGTCTATCATCCTTTGACAGGTGAGTTTATAATATCATCAGGCGAGGAGATTACAGAAGACATATGCAGGATTATTGAAGATTCTCCCATTGAACAAATAGAAATAAGATCAGTCCTTACCTGTGAATCGAAGAAAGGCGTTTGCGCTAAATGCTATGGAAGAAATTTAGCTACCGGAAGAATGGTACAGATAGGAGAAGCCGTTGGTGTTATTGCCGCACAATCGATTGGTGAACCTGGTACACAGTTAACGCTCAGGACCTTCCATGTTGGAGGTACAGCTTCAAATATAACAACTGAATCCAATGTCATTGCAAAGTATAATGGAATTATCGAAGTTGACGAACTTAGAACTGTTGAAAGTAAAGATGGAGAAGGTAAAAAGATCGATATTGTAATAGGCAGATTAGCTGAACTCAGAATTATTGATAAAAAAACCAATATTGCTCTCACAACCCATAATATACCTTACGGCGCCAAATTATATATAAAAAATGGTGCTGAGGTAAAAAAAGGAGACGTAATTTGTGAATGGGATCCTTATAATGCAGTAATAATTTCAGAATCAAACGGAAAAATATCATTTGAACATGTAATTGACAGTATTACTTATAAAGAAGAATCTGACGAACAGACAGGCTATAGAGAGAAAGTAATAATTGAAACCCGTGATAAATCAAAAAATCCCAGTATAAGGATTTTAAATGATAAAAATGAGGCTGCTAAAATATATAATCTTCCTGTAAGCTCTCATATTACAGTAAATGAGGGTGATAAGGTAAATGCAGGAGATATTCTGGTCAAGATACCGAGAGCGGTTGGAAAATCGGGAGATATTACAGGAGGACTTCCTAGGGTAACTGAATTATTTGAAGCACGTAATCCATCAAATCCGGCAGTTGTATCTGAAATCGACGGGGAAGTTACTTTTGGAAAAGTTAAAAGAGGAAACAGAGAGATAATCATAACGTCGAAAACGGAACAAGTTAAAAAATATCTTGTTCCTTTATCCAAACAAATACTGGTTCAGGAAAATGATTATGTCAGGGCCGGGATACCTTTATCAGACGGAGCTATAACACCTGCTGATATTTTAGCAATAAAAGGACCCACCAAGGTTCAGGAATACATTGTTAATGAGGTGCAGGAGGTATACAGACTCCAGGGAGTAAAAATAAATGACAAACATTTTGAAGTAATAGTGCGTCAAATGATGCGTAAAGTTGAAATTATTGATCCGGGTGATACCAAGTTCCTTGAAAAACAGGTGGTCGATAAATGGGAGTTTATGGATGAAAATGACTGGATCTATGGTAAAAAAGTCATCGAAGATTCCGGAGATTCACAGACTTTGAAACCCGGTCAGATCATAACAGCCAGAAAATTGCGTGACGAGAACTCAGTCCTGAAACGTAAAGATTTGAAACCCGTACAAGCCAGGGATGCCATTCCTGCTACGTCAAGCCAGATTTTACAGGGTATTACAAAAGCAGCTTTGCAAACCCAGAGTTTTATGTCGGCAGCTTCATTCCAGGAAACTACGAAAGTATTAAATGAAGCAGCTATATTTGGTAAAGTTGATAATCTTACAGGTCTTAAAGAAAATGTAATCGTAGGCCATCTTATTCCGGCAGGTACAGGTCACAGGAGATTTGATGATTTAATAGTGGGTTCTAATGAAGAATACGAGCTGCTAACACGGGAAATAATACAAGATGAACAAGCTTTAAGTGAACCAAAATAAATTAAGATATGGAAGAAAAACAGAAGAAGAATCAAATAAATATTGAACTTAAAGAAGATGTAGCACAGGGCATCTATTCAAATCTTGCCATCATTACTCATTCCACATCTGAATTTGTTCTTGATTTTGTCAGAGTTATGCCCGGAATACCCAAAGCTGAGGTTAAGTCAAGAATAATTTTGACACCTGAACATGCTAAAAGATTATTGCTGGCTTTAAAGGATAATATTGCAAAATATGAATCAGTAAATGGCCAGATTAAAAACGTTGATGTTCACAGTGGCCCCGTTATACCGATGAATTTTGGGGGCCCAACTGCCCAGGCTTAATTGAAACCTCAATTTTAACAAGGCTTTTTTAAAATCTTTCTAAAATATTTTTTTTCTTGAAGTTTCTTCAATTTATTTTATATTTGTCCCTTTGATTTTTAATGGGATAGCAAATATTCTGTTGTAAAATAGCAGGTTAATTAAATATTTAATAAATGCGAATACTGATATGCTTAAGTAATGTTCCGGACACTACTACAAAAGTAAAGTTTAAAGATAACAATACGGTTTTAGATAAAACAGGAATACAATGGATTATAAATCCATGGGATGAACTGGCGTTAACCAGAGCATTGGAACTTAAAGAAAGTCCGAATTCAGCTGTAGAAAAAGTGACTGTTATTACTGTAGGATTACAGGATGCAGAAGCTACAATAAGAAAAGCTCTGGCAATAGGTGCCGATGATGCTATTAGAATTAATGCAGAGCCTGTTGATGCTTATTTTGTTGCGATGCAAATAGCAGAAGTGGTCAAAATAGACATGTATGATATTATTTTATGTGGAATTGAATCCAGCGATTATAATGGATCAATGGTAGGGGGCATGCTCGCAGAATTTTTAAATATTCCTTCTGTCTCTGCCGTATCGGCTTTAAATATCAAGGGGGAAGATATCACCCTGGATAGAGAAATTGACGGAGGTAAGGAGATAATATCAATATCCTCACCTTTTGTTGCTATTGTTCAAAAAGGTATTTCAATTGAACCTCGCATAGCTTCAATGAGAGGTATAATAATGGCAAAGAAGAAGCCATTAAGCATAGTTCAACCTATTGAAGCAGAAGCAATAACAGAGAATATTGAATTTGAATTACCTGAGCCAAAAGCTGCCTGCAAAATGATTTCGCCGGATAATGTCAAAGAGCTGATTGAATTATTGAAGAATGAGGCAAAAGTGATTTAATAAACCAAAATTAATAGACTATTTATAATATAATCTTCTCAATATGTCAGTACTAGTTTATACAGAGAATTGGGATGGCCGGTTTAAAAAGCTTGCTTTTGAACTGGTTTCATACGCCGGTAAATTGGCGCAGATGCTTAATACATCAATAACAGCAATATCAATAGGCAATGTTGATAATAGTGAATTAAGCAAACTGGGTCATTATGGGGCCGAGAAAATATTAACAGTTAAAGGTGATAATTTTAATATTCTTGACAATGGACTCTTTACAACAGTTATTAGTCAGGCTGCAGAAAAAGAAAAATCTGAAGTAATAATATTATCACATAATAATACGGGAAAAGCAATTGCACCGAGGTTATCTGCAAAGCTTAAAAGCGGAATTGTTTCAAGTGTTATAAGTGTACCTGTTTCTCTTAAGCCTTTTACAGTCATTAAAAAAGTATATTCCGGCAAAGCTTTTTCAAAAGTAATAGTTAAAACAGAAAGAAAAATATTAACCCTTGCCCAAAATTCTTATGGACTGACAGAAGTTGACAAACAAGCGGGTATAGAGGAATTTACACCTGATATGAGTAAGGATTTACCGGGATTAAAAGTTATAAATACTAAAAAGCAAAAAGGTAAAATTATTTTAACTGATGCCGAAATTGTAGTCTCGGGAGGCAGAGGAATGAAATCACCTGATAACTGGGGCCCAATTGAAGAATTGGCAGAATTATTAGGTGCGGCCACTGCATGTTCAAGGCCTGTATCTGACGAAGGCTGGAGACCGCATGAAGAGCATACAGGACAAACAGGTAAAATAATAGCTCCCAATCTATATATTGCTGTAGGAATTTCTGGCGCTATCCAGCATTTAGCAGGTATTAGTTCATCAAAAAATATTGTTGCTATTAATACGGATAAGGAAGCCCCCATATTTGAAGTGGCTGATTATGGAATTGTAGGTGATGCTTTTAAGGTTCTTCCTGAACTTATAAAAGCTATTAAAGAAGTCAAGTCATAAATCATCAATAATTACAATCTGAATTATAAAGTTCAAATATCAAGCTTAATAGTTAAAGGTCTCTGGTAATGGTTAAGCAAGTAATCTTCCTGTTAATATTATTATCTGCGAGTTATTTATTTTATCGTAATGTAAAGATTATTGCCCGTAATATAAAGCTTGGGAAAAACCTGAAAATTAATGATAACCGGGGCAAAAGATGGATTACGATGCTAAAGGTTGCAATCGGACAGTCGAAAATGGTAGTACGTCCTGTATCAGCAGTAATGCATATTTTAGTATATGTGGGATTTATAATTATAAATATTGAAATGCTGGAGATACTTTTTGATGGTATTTTTGGAACACATAGATTATTTGCATTTTTCGGTAACATCTATAATATTCTGATATCAGTATTTGAATTCCTGGCAGTCGGAGTAATACTTGCATGTATAATTTTTCTTATTCGCAGAAATGTTATAAGATTAAAGCGTTTCTGGAACAGGGAAATGACATTATGGCCCAGAACAGATGCAAATATTATTCTTATCACCGAAATTTTGCTGATGAGTGCAATTTTACTAATGAATGCCTCAGATACCGTTCTGCAGACACGTTCTGTTCCTCATTACATTAGTGTTGGTAGTTTCCCTGTCAGTTCAGTTTTAAAACCTTTATTAGCAGATTTATCAGCCGGCAATTTAGTATTTATTGAAAGGTTCAGCTGGTGGTTTCATATAGTTGGAGTATTAGCATTCTTGAACTATATACCATATTCAAAACATTTTCATGTATTTCTTGCTTTTCCGAATGTATATTATTCCAAACTGAAACCTAAAGGAGAATTATCAAATATGCCTTCGATAACCAGGGAGGTAAAATTATTGCTTAGCGGCGATACTAATGTCGCTGCCGAAGAGGAGACCATAGAGGAAGGTTCGTTCGGAGCTAAAGATGTTAAAGATCTTTCATGGAAGAATTTAATGGATGCCTATACATGTACAGAGTGCGGAAGATGCACATCCAGTTGTCCCGCAAGTATAACAGGTAAAAAATTATCCCCAAGAAAAATAATAATGGATACCCGCGATCGTCTTGAGATAGTTGGTAAGAACATTGATAAAAATGGTAAAGAATATGATGACGGGCAATCTTTGTTTAACTATATATCACATGAAGAATTATGGGCTTGCACAACATGTAATGCATGCACACAGGATTGTCCTGTTAATATTGATCATGTTTCGATAATAGTTGAATTGAGGCGGTACCTGGTAATGGAAGAAGCTGCAGCACCAGGTGAACTAAATTCCATATTTACGAATATTGAGAATAATGGTGCTCCCTGGCAGTTTTCACCTGAAGACAGGTTGAAGTGGACTGAATAGGGACTCAAAAAATGCAATATAGTTATCACTTGTTTAAATTATTTTTAATATAGATGCTTATGGCCGGCAAAGAAAAAATTGAAGTACCTGTGATGGCTGACTTATATGCCAAAGGCGAAAAACCTGAATATTTATTTTGGGTAGGTTGTGCCGGTGCTTTTGATGACAGATATAAGAAAGTTGCCAGGGCATTTGCCAAAATTCTCAATCACCTGAAAATAAAGTATGCTGTATTAGGTACTGAGGAAACATGCACTGGCGATCCGGCAAGGAGAGCAGGTAACGAGATGGTTTTCCAGATGCAGGCTCTAACGGTTATTGAAATATTAAATGGCTATGATGCAAAGAATATCATAACTATTTGTCCCCACTGTTATAATGTTTTTAAAAATGAATATCCTGAACTGGGAGGTATCTATAAAGTTATAAACTACACTAAGTTTTTAAAGGAACAAATAGATTCAGGAAATCTTAAAATAGAATCAAGCGTATTTAAAGAAAAAACAATTACATATCATGATCCTTGTTATTTAGGCAGATGTAATGGTATATATGATGCTCCGCGTGAGGTGCTGAATGTTATCCCCTCAGTGAAAGCAGAAATGAAAAGAAATAGAAGTCTTGCTTTGTGTTGCGGTGCAGGGGGAGGACAAATGTTTAAAGAAGCTGAAAAAGGTGATAAAGAAATTTTTATTGAGAGAATTGAAGATGTACTGGAAACCGGGGCTAATATTGTAGCCACAGCCTGCCCCTTTTGTATGACAATGCTTACGGATGGTATAAAATATAAAAACAGGGAGGATGAGATAAAAAATTATGATATAGCTGAACTTATAGCTATCTCATTAAATATCTAAGTATGTTAAAAAGAACATAGTATATTAGTTATTAATTTATAATCATATGGAAAATACGGCTAACTTAAAAAGTGGTGAATTCTTAGTTAAAGAAACAAATGCTAAAGATATATTTATTCCTGAAGAATTTGATGAGGAGCAGAAGATGATTGAAGAAACATGTTGTGATTTCCTTGAAACAGAAGTCTTCCCCAATCTCGATAGAATTGATAATCAGGAAGAAGGTCTTATGCCAGGCCTTTTAAAAAAGGCAGCAGAACTTGGATTGCTGGGTATTGCTGTTCCTGAAGAGTATGAAGGATTTGGCCAGTCATTTGTAACCCAAATGTTAGCATGCGAAGCTCTTGGAGCAGGTTTTTCATTTGCAGTAGCCTATTCTGCCCATACCGGTATTGGCACACTACCGATAATGTATTATGGTAATGAAGATCAGAGAAAGAGATATGTATCTAAATTAGCTACGGGCGAGTATCTTGGTTCTTACTGTTTAACTGAACCGGGAGCCGGTTCAGACGCCAATTCAGGAACTACAAATGCCGTATTATCTAAGGACGGGAAACACTATATTCTTAACGGACAGAAAATGTGGATAACAAATGCAGGTTTTTCAGATATATTAACCGTTTTTGCCAAAATAGATAATGATCGTGTATTAAGTGCATTTATTGTTGAAAGGGATTTTCCCGGAATTACTTTTAATCCTGAAGAAAAGAAGATGGGAATTAAGGGATCTTCAACAAGACAAATATTTTTTAATGATTGCAAAGTCCCTGTTGAAAATCTATTAGGTAAAAGAGGTGAAGGTTATAGAATAGCACTAAGTATTTTGCATATGGGCAGAATAAAACTGGGTGCAAACGTGCTGGGTGCAGCAAAAAAAGCAATAAACGAATCAGTTGCCTATGCTAATGAACGGAAGCAGTTTGGCCAGTTAATCTCAAATTTTGGTGCAATAAAGCATAAACTGGCAGAACAGGTTATCAGAACATTTACCACTGAATCTGCAGTCTATAGAGTCAGTAATGATATTGATATGGCAATTGTTGACTGCACAAAGGCCGGAATGGATTATGGTAAGGCAACTATAGACGGGATAAGTCATTATGCTGTTGAAGCTGCAATTCTTAAGGTCTATGGTTCAGAAGCCCTTGATTATGTTGTGGACGAGGCTGTTCAAATATTCGGTGGCATGGGTTATTCTTCAGAAACACTGGTTGAAAAAGGCTATCGCGATTCAAGAATTAACAGGATATTTGAAGGAACAAACGAAATAAACAGGATGCTTGTGGTGGATACAGCAATGAAAAGGGCAATGAAGGGGGATTTTGATTTGTTCGGCGAAGCACAAAAAGTTGTTGATAGTCTTACAGCCCTAAAAAGCAGTGATAAAAGAAGTGAAGAATATTTCGAAGAGAAGAAAGGATATATCAGTAACTTTAAGAAAGCAATACTGCTGGCTATAAACAAAGCATCTGAAAAATTTCAAAGGAAACTGGCTTATGAACAGGAAATTTTATTTAATATTTCTGACATGATAATGTCATTATATGTCTCGGAATCAACTTTATTGAGAATAGAGAAGCTTGCAGGCATAAAGGGTGCAGGTGCTGTAGAAATTTATAAGGATATACTGAATGTAAATATTTATGATGCTGCAAGCAAAATAAAAAAATCAGGATTAGATGCAGTTAATTCATTTGCTGAAGGAGAAGAACTTGGTTCTATAACAAAAGGAATTAATATCTTCACAGAAGTGGCCGGGGCAAATGTTAAGGAAGCAAGAAGAAGAATAGCAGACAAACTGATTGAAGATAACAAGTATTCATTTTAATTTTTTATTTTTAATTGCTAGTTCCTTAAATCTAAAAACGTACATCGTTAATCTTAAATCTTTGTTGATGTACAAATCAAAATTCAAACAAAAACAATATTTGGTAACCAAATATTGGCAGTTCATCAAAATTTAAAATACAGAACCTGATTAATACTTATTTTTGTGATGGTTCCCAATTTAATATTGCTTGTTCAATGATAGAATTAATTCAAAAGACAATTACATTGTTAAAGCTAAGAGTTAAAAGCAACCTTGAATTAATTAATAAAAATCAGGTTAAGATTAAGGAAATCTTAAAAGAGTCAAACTCTTCAAAGAGAACGACAATGTTTGAAGAGCATTATGAAACAAATAAAAGCCTCCTTGCACAAAACAATGATTTTATCAGTATTCAGCTTACACTTATAAACTTTATGGAAAAATATAAAGACTCTTTGATTCTAAAAGATAATCCTCCTGTAATAGAAATTGAGTCTATAAATAATGAAAAGGAATTGTTTGACCTTACTGTTGCGGGAGCTATCACTTTTGATAAGAAGCATCCACAATATAATAATGAATCTTTCTTTAAAAAACTTTTAAAATATTATCAGGATATAGAGGCCTATGAGAAATGTCAGGCACTAATAAACCTTAAAAAATCAAAAAAGTAAACTTGCTTTGCCAATTAGCCCCGCGAGAGTTTTATACTCCCGGGGGCTAAAATTACAATTACTCCATCATATGACTTTTTTTCATTGAAGTTGAATCTGTCTTCATATGATGTTGCATCATGCCTCCTGTTGTGTCATGCTTCATATGTTCATGATGCATTTTAGTTGAATCTTTCTTCTCACATTTTTTTTCTTTGTGCATTTCTTTTTTCTCAACCAGCTGCATACCACATACGGGGCATTTACCCGGTTCGTCCTGCACTACTTCAGGGTGCATAGTACAGGTGTACTTAACCTGCTGTTGTTCCGTAACTGGCTTTTTTGCTTCTGGTTCCTGTGCACGTGTTAATGCAGCAGCAAAGAGCAATCCTCCGATGAGGATAATCGAAAAAATAAGATTTTTTTTCATTTTCTAAAAATTTAGTTATTAATATAATTATTTAAGTGTAAAGTTAAGATATTTAATTTTCTTATTTCCTTCTTAATCTTAATGCATTGGAAATAACCGACACAGAGCTGAAACTCATGGCGGCAGCGGCAATTATTGGGCTTAAGAGTATACCGAATACTGGAAACAGTATACCTGCCGCTATTGGTACTCCCAGTGCATTGTATACAAAGGCAAAGAAAAGGTTCTGCTTAATATTTCGCATCACTTTAGTGCTTAAGTCACGTGCGCGTGCAATGCCATTTAAATCACCTTTCACTAATGTTATTTCTGCGCTTTGCATGGCTATGTCAGTTCCGGTGCCCATGGCAATACCTATATTGGCCTGCGCCAGTGCGGGCGCATCATTAATACCATCTCCAGCCATAGCTACTATATGGCCCTGCTCCTGAAATTCTTTGACTTTCTTATATTTGTCGTCAGGAAGGCAATCTGCCTGATAGCTGTCAAGCTTAAGTTCGTCAGCCACAGCCCTTGCCGTGAATTCATTATCACCTGTAAGCATATGAACCTTAACTCCCATCTTTTGCAGTGATTTGATGGCTCTGGCCGAGGTCTCTTTAATTGTATCAGCCACACTCACTATACCTTCCACTTTATTATCATAAATCAGATACATTACTGTTTGTCCGGTTGACTGCCACTCCTTTACATGATTTCTTTTCTCATCATCGAGAGAAGCCTTTAAATCTTTCATTAGCCTGTGGTTTCCCAGTCCAAGTTTTTTATTCTTATAAACAGCCTGTACTCCTTTTCCTGCAATCGATTCAAAATTATCCAGTTTTATTAATTTAATATTTTTTTCTTTGGCACCTTTAACTATTGATTCGGCTATCGGATGTTCACTATTATCATCGACTGAAGCAGCAAGCTGCAAAATTTCCTCGTCACTCAGTTCACCAAATGATTTAAATCCTTTAAGAGTCGGTTTACCTTCGGTAATAGTTCCTGTTTTATCAATAATTAAAGTATCAACCTTGTTCATTTCCTCAATAGCACGGGCATCTTTTACAAGTACTCCGGACTGGGCCCCCCGGCCCGTACCTACCATAACTGATATAGGAGTGGCCAAACCAAGTGCACAGGGACATGCAATAATAAGAACAGCAATAGCATTAACAAAAGCATACACGTAAGCCGGTTCGGGGCCCCATATGGCCCAGACGGCGAATGTGATTAATGCCACAGCTACGACAATCTGGACGAAGTATTTTGCGATCACATCGGCCAGTCTCTGGATGGGTGCCCTGGAACGGCTTGCCTCGTTTACCATTTCAATGATCTGTGAAAGAAGTGTATCGGAACCTACCTTTTCAGCTTTCATTTCAAACGATGTTTTCCCATTTATGGTTCCTCCTGTTACTTCATCATTTTTAGATTTTTCTGCGGGAATAGGTTCCCCCGTTATCATACTTTCATCTATTATAGCATCCCCGTTTGTTATGATTCCGTCAACAGGTATTTTTTCACCGGGTTTAACCCTTAATATATCACCTGCCTGCACTTCTTCCAAAGGTATTTCTTCTTCCTGTCCGTTTCGGATAATACGCGCTACAGGGGGCACGAGATTTAACAATTCCTTAATAGCAGAGCTGGTTTTGCTGTGAGCCCTAAGTTCGAGTACCTGTCCGAGTAGCACAAGGGTTAGTATTACGGCAGCAGCTTCGAAATAAAGATGAACGTTACCCTGTGCATCTTTAAACTGGGCAGGGAATAAACCCGGAACCAGAAGTCCGATAACACTAAATAAATAAGCCGCTCCCGTACCGATTGATATTAATGTCCACATATTGAGTGACCATCGGCGTATTGAACTCCATCCTCGTTTAAAGAAATCCCAGCCTGAATAAAACACTACCGGTGCTGCAAGAACAAATTGAATCCAGACCCAAACCTTTTTTGTTGCAATAGCCTCGAGGTGCAGAAAAGGGAAAAAGTCTGACATGGCAATTATAAACACAGGAATACTAAGTGCCAGGGCTATCCAGAATTTTTTAGCCATTTTCTTATAGGCTTTTTCTTCAACGCTGGTTTCTTCTCCTTTTTCAGGAACCAGATTCATTCCGCATTTCGGGCAGCTTCCCGGTTTATTGTAAGTTTTGTCACCTTCACAGCGCATGGGGCAGTAATATTTACTTTTTCCCGCTGTGGTGCTTTCATGAACATGTTCACGATGATGTTTCGTATGGTGGTGAACATGTTTGGATTCGTCATGTTTGTTATTCTCATCAACAGGTACCAGGTACATGTTACAAACCGGGCAGTTCCCTGGCTGGTCATAGACCTTTTCACCCTCGCATCTCATGGGACAGATAAATTGTTGCGTATTTTTATTTTCCATAAAATGAATTTTTATTTAGTATTTAAATGTTTCCCTGGTTTCTCCGCATTTCAGCATAGCTTCACCAAAATAGGGATTTTTTATCTCCTTCAAATTACTAAACCAGTAAGCGCCCTTTTCCCCGTCAGCCATTGGACAATACTGGTAATAGACTGTACCGTCTGATAATCCGAAATTTTTCATTACCTCGTAGAAAGCCAGGTTATATTCTGCGAATGATTTTCGTTGAACCACAATATCCGGGGTATTTGTTATTTTTTCCAGGGCATTGTTCAGGTGCTCAAGATACTGCATCCATTCCATATGTGCATCGCCCGCAAGCAACCCCATGTTCACGGCATTCAACCTGTTTTTTACTAAATCTGCCATTTGACCTGCCTGCTTTGCATCAGATGCAACAAAAGCATTTTTCATTTTAAGATAGGTATTGTATATTTCAGTAAGCTGTTTTTTAAACTTACTGCTGATTTCAGATTTTTTTTTAACCTTATCCGATACTTTGTGTTCTGGATTAACGGTCATTTCTTTACTATCCATATCCATACCTGCATGATTATGGCCGGTAGAAACTTTACCTCCTTCGGGATTCATCATGCTGGGTTTCCCTGCAAGCTGGGCAGCAGCATCGATTTTAAATACTCCGTTTGCAGCGATTTCTTCACCTTCTTTCAAACCGCTACCTGCGACGTAGAATTCGCCAGCTTCGGGCCCTAATTCAATTTCCCGGTAGACAAAAGAGGGTTGTTCACGATCAGGTATCTTTACATAAACAACAGCTCTTTTGCCTGTCCATAATATGGCTGTTTTGGGGATCAGCAGATCTTTTCTATTTCCGGCTGTTTCTGAATAAATTATTCCGTCAGTAAACATTTCTGGCTTGAGCAGGAGCTCCTTGTTATCTATTGCAACCCTTACCCGGGCGATCCTTGTTTGGGGATCTATTACAGGATCGATGAACGTTACTTTGCCGCTGTATGTTTTTCCCGGAAGTGACTGTACTGTAAAATCAACCTTGTCCCCGGTTTTTATCCATGGTAAGTCACTCTCGTATGCTTCAAAAAGTATCCACACGCGGTTAAGGTCAACAACCTGAAACAGTGTGCTTCCTTCTTTCAGGTAATCGCCAGGCGTTACATGACGTTTGGTTACAGTACCGGAAATAGGAGACAAAACATCGAAATAATGTTGTGTTTCTCCTTTCTTCTCGATGCTATCTATTTGTTCATCTGTTAAATCCCAGAGTTTAAGCTTGCTGCGTGTAGCATTGTAGAATTCCGGATTCGATTGCTTGTATGCTATTGCTTCGAGTAACTCTTTCTGTGCAGTAACCAGTGCAGGAGAGTATATGGTTGCCAGTTTTTCGCCCTTACGGACATTTTGTCCTGTAAAGTTCACGTATAGTTTTTCAATACGTCCACCAAAACGTGCAGTTAATTCCGAGATATTTCTTTCATCGGCTTTTACTTTACCAAGCATATATACTTCCTTGCCAGGATACCCTTTATAAACTTTCATAGTTTGAATATCGGCTATTTTTATAGCTGCTTCGGTCATCTGTATTTCATCAGGAGAAACAGCCTGCTCATCTCCACTTGTTACTTCAACCGGGATTAAATCCATAGCACAAATGGGGCACTTTCCTGGCTTATCCATTCTTATCTGCGGATGCATTGAACATGTCCAGACAGTCCCTTTTTCTTCTTCGTGTTTGTGGCTATTAATTTCTTCGCTGGCTTCGGATCCGGATTTTCCTGTTCCGTGAAAAAATAACCAGCCGAGAAATAATCCTGCTATAATTGCAATGGCAATAATTTTACCTTCTTTTTTTGTAATATTAATTTTTGATTTCATCTTTTTACATTTTAATAGTTATTTCCCCATTAGATAATTAATGAATGCAACAGCTGCATTCTTGTCAGCCCGCGCATTTTCCAGCTCGAGCCTGTATTTCAATAATTGCCTTTCCATGCGTAGAATTTCTTCGAAATTTTTCCCGGCAGTTGCATATTCTGTTTCCAGTATTTTTATAGCTTTTGCTGCCCTCTCAGACTGGAACTTGTATAAAGGTATACGCCTGTCTGCATCCCTGTAGTCCTTATCGGTTTTTGCGTAAGCTGTTTCCAGAACATTTATTTTATCCGCCTTTTTGTTCAGGGTAGCTTCCTGGAGGTATACCGCCTCTTTTACCATAGCCTTATATTTCTGTCTGTAAAGTGGTATTGTTATTCCAACCATGGGAAATACAATTGCATCCTGTCCTGATTCAGCCGGGTCAGCCATAGGACTTGTACTTTCACCAGTGATCATGTAATCCACACCGATTGAGAAACCGGGTTTTCCCGATTTAGAAGCGGCTTTTTCACGGCTAAGGAAAGAAGCTTCAATAAATTCCAGTTGCAAGATCTGGTGATTACCGGTGCGTATACTGTCAAGAATAGCCTCGCTGCCAGGTTCTATATCAACAGCTGACAATACTTCGGGCAGAGATACTTTTCGCTGCTCTTCAACATTTAAAAGATTGTTTAAGCTTATCTGGAGGGAAAAAAACATATCTCTCAACATTGCAAGCTGGTTTTCCAGATCAGCTATTTCCATTTCTACCCTTAATACATCAACAGCAGAAGCAAGGCCTGATTCGACCTTTATTAATGCTAACTTCCTGAAGGTATTAAGTATGTTGATGTTCTCTCTGGTTATAACTGTAGCCTTGTCGGTAAAGTACAAATTGTAATAAGTTGACTTTACATCGTAGAATAATCTTGATTTGGCTTCTTCAAAGATTTCGTATTTCGATTTAGCCATTTCGGTTTCTACATCTTTTTTAGCACCCAATGTACCAAACCAGGGGAACATTTGCATGACTGATATTCTGGCCTGCTGCGGTCCGACTCGTGTTTCAGCAGGTTGAATAAGATAACCAAAGGTTATCTGCGGATCTGGCAAAGCATCTGCCTGGGGAATTTTTTCCAATGCTGACAGGTATTCGTTAAAATGACTTTTTAAACCCGGGTTGTTTTCAGCTGCTTCAATAAGATATTCATTTAATGAATTTTGGGCATTCACTATTATGCCGAAAAACATCAGGAATAAAAGCAACATGTATTTATATCTTCTCATTATTTTAGTTTTTACTGTTTTTCAAATTGATTTTTTAATTTGTATTCCTGCCACATACTAAATAATACGGGTACTATAAAAACTGTCATTACCTGGATCACCATTCCTCCAAAAGAAGGTATGGCCATGGGTACCATTATATCAGAACCTTTTCCCGTTGATGTCAGTACCGGGATTAACGCAATTATTGTTGTGGCCGTTGTCATCATTGCCGGACGGATTCTTATTTGCCCGGCTTCCATAACCGAATTTCTTACTTCCATAATAGAAGAAGGTTTGTTCTTTGCGAAAACTTGTTTAAGGTAAGTGCCGAATAGAACACCGTTATCTGTTGCAATACCGAACAATGCAATAAATCCGACCCACACTGCCACACTAATATTAATGGTATGCATCCGGAACATTTCCCGGATGCCCATTCCTGCAATGGAAAAATTCATGAACCATTCCTGCCCGTATAACCAAATCATAAGAAAGCCACCTGCAAAAGATACTACTATACCGGAAAATATCATTGACGTGATAGTAACTGATCTGAACTGAAAATATAATATCAGAAAAATTACTATCAGTGATACGGGTACCACTAACATCAATTGTTTTGTTGCCCTTACCTGATTTTCGTAGTTCCCTGTGAATACATAGTTCACACCCGGAGGCAATGAAAATGCTCCTGCTTCAAGCTTCTCATCCAGGTATGTACGGGCATTATTCACAACATCAACTTCAGCATAACCTTCCTGTTTGTCAAAAATTACATAGCCGACCAGGAAGGTATTTTCAGTTTTTATAAGTTGCGGGCCACGAACATAAGTTATTTCAGCCAGCTCCCCTAACGGAACCTGTGCACCCGACGGGGTTTGTATAAACACCTTATTTAATGTGCCGGGATTATCCCTGAACTCCCTGGCATAACGTGCCCTTACGGGGTACCTTTCCCTCCCTTCAACGGTAGTTGAGAGCTTCATCCCTCCTATAGCAGTACTGATTTGCATCTGCATATCCTGAACTGTCAGGCCGTAACGCGCAATTTCTTTGCGTTTTATTTTAATTTCCAGATATGGTTTACCAACAACCCTGTCGGCAAATACCGATATGGGTTCTATACCAGGAACTTCTTTCAGGTAATTCTCGAGTTTAAATCCCGTTTTTTCTATAGATTCCAAATCGGGCCCAAAAACTTTAATCCCCATTGGAGCACGCATTCCTGTTTGTAACATCACCAAACGGGTTTGAATGGGCTGCAGCTTCGGAGTAGAGGTAAGTCCCGGAATTTTCGAGACTTTAACAATGTCATTCCATATATCATCAGGAGATTTTATATGTTCACGCCACTGACGGAAATATTTTCCATTTTTATCAGGTATCAGTTCTTCTCTTTCTACTAATCTGAATCCATCTTCCCCCGGATTATAAGTGCTACCGTCTTTTAATAAAAATGCGTCGTTTTTGTCCACTTTAAACCGCATTCTATGCCCGTTCTCATTAAGAATAAATTCAGATTTATAATTTATAACGTTTTCATACATAGAGGTTGGTGCAGGATCCAAAGCCGAATTCACACGGCCCCATTTCCCAACTACCTCTTCTACTTCAGGAATGGCATTTACTTTCATATCCAACAGACGTATTACCTCTATGTTTTCCTCTATTCCTGAATGAGGCATTGTGGTGGGCATCAACAGGAATGAACCTTCATCCAGGGTGGGCATAAATTCTTTGCCTATGCCGGGAAAGGTATTAGAAACAGAAATCCAGCCACTGCTGTTTCGCAGGTTAACACCTATTTTCTCAAAGGTATTAGAGATAAAACCTAATGTTTTATCAAAGCCCTGCCAGATAATAATTCCCAGGAATATAATACCGGCAGGAACAGCAAGGAATTTCCATTTATTAGCCAGACACCACCTCAGAAAAGGCTGGTAGTACCTTAAAATAACCATGAAGGTTCCTAATACTATTATAATTATTCCTGCAACGAATAAGAGGTTTGTAAAAGTACTGTTCCGTGCTCCCAGTGGTAACCACTCTGTTGTAAGAAAGTAAACGAGTACCAGCAGCGTTAATCCAATATTTATATAATTTACATAATGTTTTTTATTTTCGGACCATTTGTAATCCAACAGATTATTTATGCCCAGAACAATCAGAACGATTGCTATCCATGCCTTAAAGAAAATAACAAATAATAATCCGGTCGCAATAAGTCCATAATTAATAATTTTCTTAATCAACTTTTTATTGAATCGTATGGAAAACACAACATGTGCCAGCGTGGGGATAATCATCAGTCCAATGATAAGTGCCGAAATCATGGCAAATGTTTTGGTGAATGCCAGTGGCTTAAAAAGCTTCCCCTCGGCAGCCTGCATGGCAAATACGGGTAAGAAGCTCACTACCGTAGTAAGCAAAGCTGTAATAACTGCTGATCCCACTTCAACTGTTGCATCATAAATAACAGTTAACAGTTTTTTGCCTTTTGCCCCCTTATTCTCTGGCATATCGAGATGCCGGACAATATTCTCCGTAAAGACGATTCCCACATCAACCATTACACCGATAGCAATAGCAATACCTGATAATGCAACAATATTGGCATCGACCCCAAATTGATGCATTGCAATAAAGGTCATTAAAACACCAATAGGTAAAAGGCTGGAAATAAGAAATGAAGCCCTGAGGCTTAAAACCAGAATAATAACTACAATAATACTTATTATTACTTCCTCGGATAGTGCGGATTCAAGCGTCCCAAGTGTTTCTTTTATTAATCCCGTCCGGTCGTAAAAGGGAACCACTGTTACTTTTGATACTGTGCCATCATCGAGTATTTTAGCGGGTAAACCAGGTGATATTTCATCAATTTTTCCCTTTACATTATTAATTACTTCCATAGGATTTGCTCCATAACGCGCAACCACAACGCCGCCAACAGCTTCAGCCCCTCCCTTATCAAGTCCACCGCGCCGTGTAGCCGGACCAAAGTTTACCCTTGCTACATCCTTTATCCTTACGGGAACATTATCATTTACTGAAACCACACTTTCCTCCAAATCTTCCAGATCTTTAATATATCCCAGAGCCCTGATCAAATACTCCACACGGTTAAATTCAATCGTCCGGGCACCAATATCAAGATTGCTATTCTTAACAGCCAGCATAATCTGTGATACATTAACACCATATGCTTTCATTGCATTGGGATCTATATCTACCTGATATTCTTTTACAAAACCGCCAATTGAGGCTACCTCGGCAACTCCTTTGGCAGATGTTAATGAATACCTGACATAAAAATCCTGTATAGTTCTTAATTCATGCGGGTCCCAGCCTCCGGCAGGATTACCGTTTTTATCCCTGCCCTCCAGCGTATACCAATATATCTGTCCCAGCGCAGTGGCATCAGGTCCAAGAGAAGGTGTAACTCCCTCAGGAAGTGTTCCGCCGGGAAGTGAGTTTAATTTTTCAAGAATGCGGGTGCGGCTCCAGTAAAATTCCACATCTTCTTCGAAGATTATATAAATGCTTGATAATCCGAAAATTGAATTACTCCTGACTGTCTTCACGCCAGGAATTCCCAGTAATGCAGTAGTCAGCGGATAAGAAATCTGGTCCTCTACGTCCTGGGGTGAACGTCCGGGCCATTCTGTATATACTATCTGCTGGTTTTCACCTATATCAGGAATAGCATCGACAGGAACAGGATCACGGGGAAATACTCCTAAATCCCAGTTAAAAGGGGCTGTTGCTATTCCCCATGTAATTAAGGTTATTAATACAATGAATGTAACAAGTTTATTCTCCAGGAAGAATCTTATAATTTTATTTAACATGTCAAAATATTTTTTTTAATAAGCTGTAAACAGTAAATCACAAAATCAATAATTGAATTCTATAGCAAAACAAATTTAATGAAAATGTATGCCTGATTCCTTCATTAATTAACTAATTATAAAAGGAATGTTCCCAGCTTTGAAAGAAATGTTTTGATTACCGGAGGTGGTATATCAGAAGATCTTATAAAATTCTTCGTTATAAATGTGGAAAATACTGGATCGGTATTAAAAATTGCTGCCGAATCTAATGATATGGATGAGGAGATTAACTCAAACAAATAAGTTGGTGATAAATTTATGATGTCTGCATCTAATTTAACAGTAACAGTTTCATTATGACAACAACCACTATTATCACAACATGCATCAGGATCAGAAAGGACATTGACTGAAACCAGGTCGCTGCCACAATAGTGCTCAGTAATAGTCATACCTGCTGTTGTTAACAGAAGGATAAAAGACAGGATAATATGACTGACTTTTCTTATCAATTTGTAACTATTTGTATTAATTATAAACAAATTACCTATACTTTGGTTTAAAGTGTTATAAAATTTTTAAAAATATTTATATGATTTTTAGATTATACCCTGTCTAAAGGTTTTCGTTTCTTTTCCTTAATCTTTTTATAATATAGGGGAGTTAATATGGTTTTTCCTTTAACTCAACTTTACCCAGCTCAATATGGTAGATATTATAGCCCAGTTGTGACAGTTCATCTCTTACTACTTTTATACAGCGGTTACAAACCATATTTTAAATATGAATTATATTACTCTGCAATTTATCTGTTATATTTATTTGATATTTATAATGTGGCCTTTTACTCAACAAATATAATTACATTGAGATGCAATAGTTGTCCGATAAACTTAAATTATGTTAATTTTCTTTAAAATGATTCATTTTTTGAAACTCTTCAGGCAATTGCTGTTTGTATCGTTGCTGGCATATCTCAACATCACGGATGCTAAATCCCAATATATTAATATTTCAGGTAAAGTAATCGACAGTATAACCAAGGAACCACTTGTTTTTGTAAATATTATTTATAGTGAAAAAGGCACAGGTACTGTATCATCTATCGATGGCAATTTCGAGATACTTACAAGTCAGAAACCTGAGTTTTTAAGATTCAGTTATGTAGGTTATTATCCAAAAGTTGTCAATCTGAGTTCAATACGCAATATAAATAAACTCATAGTTGAATTAAAACCCAAAGCATATGATATTGATGAAGTAAAAATATTCCCGGGAGTAAATCCCGCCAACCGTTTAATCAGACTAGCCTCAGAAAACAGGTTATCGAACCATCCTGAAAAAATAAATTCCTTCTCATACATAGCTTATGATAAAATGATTTTTACCTTGCATGAGGATAGCCTCCAGGAATTAAACAGGCCATTAAAAAAGACAAGAAAGAAACGCGATACAGGATATTACTATGATGAGGAATCATCTGACATCAAAGCCGAAGATTTTTTAAATAAGCATTATTTGTTAATTATGGAATCCATTAGCAGCCGGAAGTATAAATATCCTGATAAAGAAAAAACCGAAATTATCGCTTTAAGGGTCTCCGGTTTTAAGAAGCCTTCTTTTGTGTTAATGGCAAGACAATTCCAGTCATTTTCATTCTATGATAATTTTATTACTGTTTCAGATAAAAAGTATCTTAATCCCATAAGTTCAGGCAGTACGGGGAAATACTTCTTCCTCCTTGAAGATACATTATTTACTGAAAAAAATGATACAGTATTTATTATCTCTTTCAGGCCAAAACAAGGCAGAAATTTCAACGGATTAAAAGGTGTTTTATATATAAATACCAATAAATACGCAATTCAAAACGTTATTGCTGAAGCATATGAGAGAGAAGACGAGTTTGTTTCTGTAAAAATACAGCAAAAGTATGAACTGCTGGAAGGTCAAAGATGGTTCCCTGTTCAGTTAAATACAAATCTTTTGTTCAACAATATAAGGGCCGAAACAGGTTTGAAACCAATGAGTATAAAAGGCATTGGTAAATCATATCTGTTAAATATAAAATTAAATCCGGAATTAGATGATAAGGATTTTAACAGCATTTATGTAAATGTAACAAATGATGCTCATGAGAAAGATGAAACATTCTGGGATAGTTACAGGATTGATTCATTAACTGAAAAGGATAAACGGAAATATAAAATAGTTGACAGTATAGGAGAGGTGAAGAGATTCGATCGTAATTCTAATATGATCGAAACATTATTTACCGGATATATACCAGGCAGATACTTTAATGTTGAGATAGGTTCACTCGTTGATTATAACAGTTATGAAGGATGGCGTTTAGGTATTGGCGGAATAACTACCGACAGGTTATCCCGCCTGTTTGACATGGGAGGTCACATAGCCTATGGGTTCCGGGATAAGAAATTAAAGTATGGCTTTAATTTTAATATTAACTTATCACATGATTATGAAATTTTACTGTCACTCAGATATAGTAATGATCTTGCTGAAGCAGGCGGTTATAGCTTCCTGGGAAATATAAATATTTTATCATCAGAATATTTAAGAAAATTTATGATTGAAAATATGGATAAAGCTGAAGTCAGGGAAATATCTTTTGGTTTCAGGACATTTAAATATTTGAAAACAGCTTTATTTATGAATAATTCAGTTGTTACTTCTACAAATGGATACATGTTCAGCCTTTCAGATGAAAATCCCGTAATTCTTTTGGGTCAATTTACATACACAGAAATTGGCATTAAATTCAGATATTCTTTTAATGAAGGATTTATGAAAACGCCTTACGGAAATAAATTTTCTCTGGGCACCAGTTATCCAGTGTTAAATTTGAATATAACAAGAGGAGTGAAATTGCTGGATGGGGATTTTATTTATACAAAAATTGAAAGTAAGGTCTCAAAATCCTTTACATCCGCATTATTTGGGGTTTCAAAGATTCAACTTACAGCAGGCAGGGTATTTGGTGAATTACCTTATTCGAAATTATACAACGGTCATGGTAGTTATAAAAGATTTACACTCGAGTCAGAATACTCATTTGCTGCAATGAGACTTAATGAATTTCTCTCTGATCAATTTGTTTCATTATATTTGAAACAGGATTTCGGCTCTCTTTTATTTAAAACAAAACGGTTTAATCCTGGAATTGTATTAGTGACAAATATTGGATTTGGAAAGTTAAACCACCCTGAGAAGCATAATAATTTAGAGTTTAATACCATGGAAAAGGGTTATTATGAAAGCGGGATACTTATCAATAATATCTTAAGGACAGCTATTTTTGGTTACGGATTTGGCATTTTTTACAGGTATGGACCATATGCATTTAGTAAAACAAGTGATAATTTTGCATATAAATTGACGCTTAAATTTAATTTATAAATTAGCATTAAGCTATAGTATAGCTTATTAAAATATATGACTACTGTTGTTAATAATTAAATTTTTATCAGCTTTTACAAGTTATGCTTCACAAATCGGGATTTGTAAATATTCTTGGCAATCCGAATGTCGGAAAGTCAACCTTAATGAATGAACTTGTTGGGGAGAAACTGGCAATTATCACCTCAAAGGCTCAAACAACAAGACATCGTATAATGGGAATAGTTAACGGTGAAGATTTTCAAATTGTATATTCAGATACCCCGGGTATTTTAAATCCCGGTTATAAGTTACATGAGTCAATGATGAAATCTGTTTCATCTGCTATTATTGATGCTGATCTTATTATCTATGTAACTGATGTAATTGAAAAAACAGATAAAATCCATGATTATCCGGGTGAACTTAAAATCAAAAAGATACCGGTCCTTTTAGTAATTAATAAGGTAGATTTGGCAAAACAGGAGACAGTTAACCAATTAATCAGAGAATGGGAAAAAATAATGCCGGAAGCTGAAATTTTTCCGGTATCAGCGTTATTAAAATTTAACATTAGCAAGCTGTTTGACAGAATACTGGAATTACTGCCAGCCGGAGAACCCTATTATCCCAAGGATACTTTAACAGACAGACCTGAACGGTTTTTTGTGTCGGAGATAATCAGAGAGAAGTTAATTGTAAATTATCACCAGGAAATTCCTTATTCTGTCCAGGTTGAGATTGAATCTTTTAAAGAAGGTGAAAAGCTGGTAAAAATAAGAGCAATAATATATGTTTTGCGAAACAGCCAGAAAGGGATAATTATTGGACATAAGGGAGAGGCATTGAAGAAGGTGGGCAAAGAAGCACGTATAGAAATTGAGAAATTTCTGGCAAAAAAGGTATATTTAGAGCTGTTTGTTAAAGTAAGCAAAGACTGGAGAAATAAAGCAGGACAACTGCGTAATTTCGGGTACAGATAAATATGTCAAATATTGTAGCTATAGTAGGAAGGCCAAATGTAGGGAAATCAACCCTGTTCAACAGGCTCACTGAAACAAGGGATGCTATTGTTGATAAAACCAGCGGAGTTACACGCGACAGGCATTATGGTAAATCGATATGGAATGGAATAGAATTTTCAGTTATAGATACAGGGGGATATGTTAAGTCCGGCATAGATATATATGAGGAAGAAATACGGAAACAGGTACATTTAGCTATCGATGAAGCCGATGCTATTCTCTTTATGGTTGATGTTGAAGTTAGTATTACCGATTTGGATGAGGCTATTGCTGAAATGTTAAGAAAAATCAAGAAGAAGGTTTTCCTGGTAGTAAATAAAGTGGATTATTATGAGAGACAATATAATGCGAATGTATTCTATTCGCTGGGTTTGGGAGAATTATACATGATTTCGTCAATTAACGGAAGCGGTACAGGTGATTTGCTTGATGATGTTGTCAGTTCATTTAAAAAGAAAAGCAGCCAAGAGGAATTGCAACTGCCAAGA
Source organism: uncultured Bacteroidales bacterium (assembly GCA_964521285.1). GTDB lineage: Bacteria > Bacteroidota > Bacteroidia > Bacteroidales > UBA10428. The sequence goes on from CAZFQS010000009.1 coordinate 34,765, forward strand.
TTTGCAATAATCGGCAGGCCCAATGTTGGAAAATCGTCACTTATTAATACCCTGATAGGGGAAGAGCGGAATATAGTTACACCAATTTCAGGTACAACAAGGGATTCAATTTATTCACGATACAATAAATATAACCATGATTTTTATCTTGTTGACACGGCCGGATTGCGAAAAAAACAAAAGGTGACTGAAGATATTGAATTCTATTCTATAATGCGTTCAATTAAAGCGATAGAAAATTCTGATGTATGCTTATTGCTTGTAGATGCAACCCGGGGTATAGAAGCACAGGATGTAAATATTTTTAATCTTGTAAAAAGAAATAATAAGGGAATACTAATCCTGGTGAATAAATGGGACCTTATAGATAAAAAAACTGACAGCGTAAAAAAGTTCACAGAAAAGGTAAAAGAAAAAATTTCTCCGTTTAAAGATGTACCTGTAATTTTCACCTCGGCCATAACCAAACAAAGGATCCATAAAGTTATTGAGATTGCTGTAAATGTACATGAAAACAGAAAACAGCGGATCCCTACATCCAAATTGAATAAAACAGTATCGGGAATAGTCGAAAATTATCCCCCGCCTTCAGTTAAGGGTAAGTTTGTAAAGATAAAGTATGTTACCCAACTGCCGACAACTGCTCCATCCTTTGCTCTTTTTTGTAATTTTCCTCAATATGTTAAGGAGCCCTATAAAAGATATCTGGAGAATAAGTTAAGAGAAAATTTTAATTTCACGGGAGTACCTATACAAATTTTCTTCAGAAAAAAGTAACTTAGCTATAATATAATTTGTTTTAATGAATAAATAGCTTGTTAAATGATGTTTAGGAATTTAATACTTGTAATGGTTATTGGGATTATTGTTATCATAGCCTGTGAAAAAATAGAACCTGCTGATCCCATACCTGAAATAGGATTTAAGGATTTTACAGTATTCGATAGCTATGATACTATAGGAGATGAACCGGTTGAAGTTAAAGCGTGTGAATTAATATTTACTTTTATTGATGGGGATGGCGATATCGGACTTATAGATGATCCCTATGATTCAATTGATCCAAAGAATGTTTTTATAATTCCTTTTGAAAAATTTGATGGGAGTTATTACAGAAATGATGAATTAGATACTTTAGCCTTCTGGATAAAACATGATGAGAAAATGGAACGTGTTGGCCAGAATAAGACCCTCAAGGGTGAGATAATAGTAAAATTCAGTTATTTTACAAATCTTATTTCAGATTATGATACTTTAAAATTTGACTTTTACATGATTGACAGGGCAGAGAACAAGAGCAATGTTGAATCAACAACTGATATAGAATTTAATTAAGTATATGCTGCAATATTAATTTTCTTTTTTATTAAACTTATTATCTGGCCTGGGTAACAATACTTTTCTTGATAACCTGAAGAATCCTGATTTTTGGTCTATATCTATAAGTTTTACTTCAACTTCCTCTCCTTCCTTTAAGACATCCTCCACAGAATTTATTCTTCTCCATTCAATTTCCGAGATATGCAGCAGTCCTTCTTTCCCTCGCATAAACTCAACAAAAGCTCCAAAATTTGTTATTGATTTTATAAGTCCTTTGTATATTTTACCAATTTCAGGGACTTCGACTATCTCTTTTATTCTTTTAATTGCTGCGTCTATTGATTTTTTATCTACGGCTGAAACATCTACTATACCTACTCCGTCAACCTCTTCTATTAATATTATAGAATCTGTTTCTTCCTGAATCTTTTGTATTATCTTACCACCGGGACCTATTAAAGCACCTATTGTATCTTTTGGAATTGTCATTTGTATAATTCTTGGCACATGGGGTTTGTAATCTTCTCTTGGTACTGGTATTATTTCAATTAGTTTTTCCAGGATTTTAAAACGTCCTGCTTTAGCTTGCTCAAGGGCTTCACTTAGGATATCATATGATAAACCCTCGACTTTTATATCCATCTGTGTGGCTGTAATGCCATCTTTAGTACCTGCGACTTTAAAATCCATGTCCCCCAGTTGATCTTCATCTCCCAGAATATCAGATAAAATGGTATATTTACCTGATTTTTTATCAGTAATTAATCCCATAGCTATTCCTGATACAGGTTTTTTTATTTTAACACCGGAATCCATTAAAGCAAGAGTGCCTGCACATACCGTTGCCATTGAAGAGGATCCGTTAGATTCGAGTATATCTGATACAACACGTATTGCATATGGATTATCTTCAGGAATCATTCTTTTCAAACCACGGTGCGCCAGGTTGCCGTGTCCTATTTCTCTTCTGCTTAAACCCCTTGAAGGTTTAGCTTCTCCGGTTGAAAACGGCGGAAAATTGTAGTGTAAAACAAATTTATCTGTACCTTGAATAAGCACTTCATCAATAACTTTTTCATCTAGTTTTGTGCCTAGTGTAACTGTGGCTATTGACTGTGTTTCTCCCCTGGTAAAGATTGAAGAACCATGTGCTGCAGGCAGGTAATTTACCTCACCCCAGATTGGCCTTATTTCATCAGGCTTTCTTCCGTCGACTCTAATATTCTCATTTAAAATCAGTGATCTTACTGCTTCTTTTTCAACTTCATGGAAATAAGTATTAATAAGAAATTCCCTGGTTTCATCTTCCTCACCATATTCATCAATCAGTTCCTTTACTATTGTTTCATATGCGTTGTGACGATCGCGTTTGGCGGGAGTAGTTTTAGCTACCTTGTATACTTTATCATAAGCTTTATCCCATACTAGCTTACGTAAATCTTCATCATTATTTTCATGGCTGTATTCTCTCTTCGTAGTACTCTTAACTTCTTTAGCAAATTCCATTTGTGCTTTACAATGTTTTTTAATTTCTTCATGTGCTAATTTTATAGCTTCAAGCATTTCGGCTTCTGAGACTTCATTCATTTCTCCTTCAACCATTATAATATTGTCGTATGTGGCACCAACAATTATATCAATATCTGCAACTTTTATCTCGGCAAATGATGGATTAATTTTTAATTTGCCATTTATGCGGGCTATCCTGACTTCAGATATCGGGCCGTTAAACGGAATGTCTGAGACTGTCATAGCCGCAGAAGCTGCGAGTCCGGCAAGTGCATCCGGCATAGTATCTTTGTCAGCAGAGATAAGGTATATATTTACAAAGGTCTCTGCATGAAAATCATCCGGGAAAAGAGGACGAAGTGTACGGTCAACTAACCGGGCAATTAATATTTCATAGTCACTGGGTCTTGTTTCCCTTTTAATAAATCCCCCGGGAAACCTCCCTATAGCAGCAAACTTTTCTCTGTATTCTACCTGAAGTGGCATAAAATCAGCATCTTCTTTTCCTTCTTTTGAAGCAACAACTGTGGCCAGAAGCATTGTATTTCCTGTCTTTAACATAACTGCTCCATCTGCCTGCCTGGCTACTTTCCCTGTTTCAATAGTTATTATTCGGCCATCACCAAGATCAATATTTTTTTCAAATGACTTATTCATATCTTTATTTAATTAATATGTAAATATTCGAAAGCATATATTCTTTAATTAACGAGAAAAGGCAATTCGCCGAATTGCCTTTTTATTTTCGGAGGTTTAATACTTTTAGAATTGCCCTATATCTTTCAATATCCGTGTGTTTTAAATAATCAAGTAATCTTCTGCGCTTACCGACCAGCTTTAATAAAGCTCGTTGTGTACTGAAGTCTTTATCATTCTTTTTCAGGTGCCCTGTCAGATGCTCAATCCGCTGAGTAAACAGGGCTATCTGGCTCTCGGGTGATCCGGTATCAGTATCGGATTTTCCATATTTTTTAAAAAGGTTCTTTTTCTTCTCTGCTGTTAAATACATTCTAAAAACTTTGAATAGCTCTAAAATAAGATTTGCAAAAGTATTTAATTTTTTTTAGAAATCAATATGTTTAATGAAAAAGTTATCTAAAACCCAACACCCTTATATAGCAGATCTCTAAGTTTTGTTATCTGAGATTTGGTCCCCAATACAAATATTTTATCCTTTGATGTTAATACTATTTCAGGTATAGGATTAATAACATATGACCTGTCGTCTCTTCTTAGGCCAATAATATTTGCTCCGGATTCGTTTCTGACATCCAGCTCACGGATTGTTTTACCGTCAAAGCAATCAGCTATATTTTTACATGATATTTCCTCCAGAGCCATATTTTCGGAACTCTGCAACATGATAAAATCTAAAAATTCAACAATATCAGGTTGAGTAACTAATTTGGCCATTCTCTGTCCGCCGATTTTATCAGGCATGATAATATTATTTGCTCCTGCTCTTCTAAGTTTCGAATCAGAATGTTCATCTGATGCCCGGCTAATGATTGTGAGTTTGGGATTAATTTCACGTGCTGTAAGAACAACTAATAAATTATCAGCATCTACAGGTAGTGTTGATATTAAAGCTTTGGCATTATTAATATAACACATCTCCAGTATTTCATCCTTTGTTGCATCACCATATACATAAAGCATATCCGGATCATCCAGGATAATTTTCATAGCCTGTTCATTATTCTCAACAACTACTAATGGTAATTTATGCTCTCTTAATTCCTGAACTACCTGCTTGCCATTTCTTCCATAGCCGCACACGATTATATGGTTTCTTAATTTTCTTATTTTTCTTTTCACTCTGGTATCTTTAAATATATTTCTGAATGTACCATCTACTACGTATCGAATAAATGTACTAACAGCATAGGCAAATATACCAAAACTAGAAACAATAAGAAAGGTAGTAAAATACATTCCAACTGTTGAAAGTGGTTCAACTTCCCTGAATCCTACTGTAGCAATGGTAATTATTGTCATGTAGAAGGCTTTGGAAAAAGACCATCCTTCGATTACCATATAACCTGTTACACCTATTAAAAGGGCAGTGATAAGTAACGTAAGGGCAATATATGCACTTTTTATGCTTTCCCTTTTCATTTATTATTTAGATGTAATTATTTTATTACCAATCAGGCAATGTAAACATTCTTTATGACTGCAATACTGGTTTTTCAACTGTATTAATGCTTGTGAGTAAAATGCACATTTTGAAATTATCCCTAATTTACCCCATTTTCTTGTAATACTATTATCTTCAGCAGGAATTTCAGTATAAAAACCAATTGTTCTTTCTTTTAATTCTTCCTTGCCTTTATACTGGCCAAATGCAAACAGAAAAGGTATTATTGTATTTATAACTATAATATTAAATGCGCTATCTCCGATAGATTTAACTTCTTTATTTGATTCTTTGCCAAAAATAAAGTGATTATTCCAATAATCTGATGTTTCCACATTAAAATATTTTCTTAATTGTGCTATTGAATCACATTCAATAACTTTTGAAAATAACCTGTTTGAATTATAAATAAGAGCAGCAAATTGTGCCAGCCTGATTGTTGGAAAATTTCTCGGGCGAAGTCTTAAAAATTTCCACATGTGATGATCAATAGGATTAAGACGGAATTTATTTTTAAGAAAGTTATATTCGCTTTTCAGTTTTATGTAATAATTGTCCTCAGGAATACTATTATTCAAAAAGCCAGCTTGCCCGAATAATAATGCCTCAATTTGGGTAATACTGTTTTTATGCCTTAGCAAATATTTAAATGGTAATGATTTGGCTAGTATTTCAAATGGTAATGAATTAACATTTAAACCAAAGTTCCTGGCAAGATGAATATAAAATGTTTCTTCCCAATCATTATTAGTGGCTTTTAAAGTATTATAAATTGCACGGACTTTCAGCTCCAAACGGGCTATTAATAGTACGTTCAGCCAGTAGTCCATGGTGAAATCGTCTATTTTATTTATCTCATTCTGGCACGGGATCCATAGCTCATTTGAAATTAGTCGTGAATAAATGTTATATAAATATTTATCAAATTTAAGCTCAATAGCCGGTATAGTTTCACCGTTAGTTCGCTTTGTTATTTGATCATTATTCATTACTGCATGCAGAATAACATTATCATAAGCTTTATCATTTGTATGATTATGTTTGTTCCAGTCAGATGAATTTATATGAATCTCCACATTTCCTGCCCATTTAATACCATTAATTATAATTGTTGCATTTATGAAATCCGGACCTGCATTTATATTAGGGTAGCCTGGATTCAATACGTCAATTTTTTCTCCGGTATCTGCAGTAAGATTATAGTTGTTAAATAATGAATATTTCCAAATGTAATGCAGGAATTCTTCAGTCATTTTATTATTACTGTGTATATGAAAATATTAAAAATATAAAAAAGAAGGAAAATTCTGAAAAGGTGAATAAAATATCGTATTAAACGATACTATTATCCTTAAGCAGCGTATTCATTTCATTTTGCAGCTTTTTTGCTTTCAGGCCTGCGGTTTCAGCGAATAGTTTTGTATTATCAGCATAAATTATTGATCTTGAAGAGCTGACTATTAATCCAAGATTTTTATTTCGTCCGTATTTGACAACCTCCTTTAAGTTTCCACCTTGAGCACCTATGCCGGGAACCAGTATGAAATGATCGGGGATAATGGCCCTGACTATTGCCAGTAAAGATGCTTTTGTGGCTCCGACTACATACATTATGTTATTGATGTTTCCCCAGTCTTTGGACTTTCGTATTATTGTTTCAAATACTCTTTCGTTTTGTCCTGTTTTAAGGAACTGGAAATCCTCAGCCCCCTGATTTGAAGTCAGTGCCAGAATAGCGATCCATTTATCTTTGTATTTGAGAAAGGGTAAAACAGAATCTTTACCCATATAGGAGGAGACAGTAATTGCATCAAATTTCAGGTTATTGAAAAAAGCCTCTGCATACATTTTTGAACTGTTCCCGATATCACCTCTTTTTGCATCGGCAATAAGAAATACATCAGGATAGTGCTTTTTAATGTAGGATACTGTTAATTCCAGGCTTTTCCAGCCATTAATACCATTACTTTCATAGAATGCAATATTAGGTTTGTACGCTATAACGTATCTGGCTGTTGCATCTATTATAAGTTTATTAAATTCAAAAGCCGGATTTTTGTATTTCAGGAGGAATGCAGGTATTTTCTGAACATCAGTATCCAGGCCTATACATAAAAAGCTTTTTTTGTTTTTGATGTTCAGAAATAATTGGGTGCAATTCATAAATTATAATAATATAGTTGATAATGAACTAATTAAGTCCACTTTCTTTAAGCCGTTCCGCATTTTCAGCTAATTGTAATTTATTAATTATTTCCTGAATATTGCCATCCATTATCGATGGTAAATCATATAAAGTAAGATTTATGCGATGATCAGTAACTCTTCCCTGCGGATAATTATATGTTCTTATTTTTGCTGAACGGTCTCCGGTTGATACCATTGTCTTTCTTCTGGAAGATATATTATCAAGATACTTTTGATGTTCAATATTATAAAGTCTGGTTCTAAGCTCGTTCATGGCTTTATCAAGGTTTTTCACCTGGGATTTTTGATCCTGGCATGTAACTATAATGCCAGAAGGAATATGAGTCAATCTTATCGCAGAATATGTAGTATTAACCGATTGTCCTCCCGGACCGGAAGAACAGAATCTGTCAATACGAATATCTTCCTGTTTAATATTTATATCAAACTCATCTGCTTCAGGTAATACAGCAACTGTTGCAGCTGATGTATGAACCCGTCCCTGTGTTTCAGTTTGTGGTATACGCTGAACACGGTGAACCCCTGACTCATATTTAAGTATTCCGTACACTCCTTCACCTTTGACATTCATTATAATTTCCTTAAAACCTCCTACCGTGCCTTCGGTAAAGTTAGACACTTCCAGCTTCCATCCTTTCTGCTCGCAAAACTTGGAATACATCCTTTGCAGGTCTCCTGCAAAAATACTTGCTTCATTACCTCCTGTACCTGCCCTGATTTCAAGTATGGCATTTTTGTTGTCTTCGGGATCAAAGGGAAGTAATAATAATTTTAGTTTTTCCTCTAAAGGGATTATCTTAAGATTTAATTCTTCCAGCTCTGTCTTGGCCATTTCTTTTAATTCTTCATCTTTATCTTCAGAAAGTATTTCCCTGGCGCTTTTAATATTACTTAAGATATTCCTGTATTCATCATATACACTTATTATAGGTTTGAGTTCTTTATATTCTTTATTTAACCTGACGTACTGCTTCATATCAGCTACTATTCCAGGCTCGTTAATTAATTTAGCAACCTCTTCAAATCTTTTTTTTACTCCTTCGAGTTTATCCAGGATTAGCTTATTATTCATAATTTAAAAGTGAAATTTTAATAATGAAATGTTCCAAATTCACTTTTGATTGTTAATGCTTTCTTATCAGCCCCTTCAACATATCCTATTACTTTGGCATCAACATTAAATTCTTTGGATATTGAAATGATATCATCAGCATATGATGGAGGTATATAGATTTCAAATCTGTGACCCATATTAAACACTTCATACATTTCGTCCCAGGGCGTTTCTGACTGTTCCTGAATTAACTTAAAAAGGACTGGCAATTCAAATAACTTATCTTTAATAATGTGAACATTGTTTATATATCTGCATACCTTAGTCTGGCCCCCGCCGGAACAATGAATCATCCCGTGAATATTTTTCCTGTGCGTCTCGAGGACCTTTTTTATAATTGGAGCGTAGGTACGTGTTGGAGATAACAATAGTTTCCCTGCATCCATGTCAAGATTTTCAATCTTATCAGTCAGTGAATACTTACCAGTATAAATCAATGATTGAGGGATTAAGTCATCATAAGTTTCAGGATACTTTGCAGCAAGATAATTTTCAAACATATCGTGTCTTGCGGAAGTAAGTCCGTTACTACCAATCCCGCTGTTGTATTCTTTTTCATAAACTGCCTTGCCGTCAGATGCTAATCCGACAATAACATCTCCTTTCTGAATATTATTTTCTATAACCTCTGACCTCTTCATCCTGCATGTGGCTGTTGAATCAACAGTGATGGTCCTTACCAGATCACCAATGTCAGCTGTCTCGCCACCTGATAAATATAGGTTTATTCCCCACTTTGCAAATTCCTGAATCAGGTCGTCATAACCTTTTAAAATAAACATAATTACATCACCCGGAATTTTCATCTTATTTCTTCCTATTGTTGATGAAAGGAGAATATTGTTTACGGCACCAACACATAATAAATCATCTATATTCATAATTACTGAGTCCTGTGCTATTCCTTTCCATACGGTATAATCACCAGTCTCCTTCCAGTACATGTATGCGAGTGCTGATTTTGTTCCGGCTCCATCTGCGTGCATGATATTGCAATACTCTTTGTCACCTGCAATGATATCAGGTAATATTTTACAAAAGGCATTGGGGAAAAGGCCGTTGTCAAAATCTTTAATAGCCTTGTACACATCTTCCTTGGTGGTTGATACACCTCGTTTGTTATATCTTGTCATTGCGCACATAAAACTCTGCTTTAGCTTAAAAAGGTAATAATTTAGCAAATGTATTATATATCTCTAAAATTAGTCAATTTTGCCAATAAAATGCTACTGTACTGAAAGAAGATATGAATATAGCAAGGAAGAGTATATTATAACCGGAGAAATTGATAAAAAAAACTTTCACAAGGAATTATTCCCTATGAAAGTATTAAGTCAAATATATTAGGAACTCTATCTGTTAATTAGTTTGGTTGACGAATTTAAGTATGTAAAAAATTCATTTCTTATATCATTATTAAGGAATCTGCCATTAAAACTTGAACTCGTTGTATTAGAACTTTCGTCTTCTACACCCCTCATTGTTACGCACATATGAGTAGCTTCAATTACTACAGCTACATCTTCAGTATTTAATACCTTCTTTAATTCGATGGCAATCTGTTGTGTTAATCTCTCCTGTAATTGGGGCCTTTTTGCATAATATTTTACTATTCTGTTTATTTTAGATAGTCCTATAACAGAACCATTTGAGATATATCCTATATGGACTTTTCCAATGATAGGCACAAAATGATGTTCGCAATATGAATTGAGTTTTATATCCTTTTCAACAAGCATCTGATTATAATCAAACTTGTTTTCAAATAGCTTTATCTTAGGTTCATTGTCAGGATTTAACCCACTAAATACTTCTTTAACAAACATCTTGGCAACCCTGTGAGGCGTACCTTTCAAACTATCATCAGAAAGATCTAAACCCAAAATATTCATTATTTCTGCAAAGTGTCTTTCTATAAGATCAATTTTTGATTTGTCATCCAGAACCTTTGCATTCAGTTCATCAGGCGCATATTCTGGTTGCGCAGCATATTCATTGGCAATAATTCTCAAGTGTTCGTTAAATTGAGCGTTTTTGCCATTTACTTTTGTTTTAAGAGTATTCCCGTTTAATTTCATGGTAATAAATAGTTACTTATAATCTGGAAGTGATTCCATTAATTTTTTACGAGCAAAAAATATCCTGCTCTTTACTGTTCCTATTTTAAGATTTAACTCATCTGCTATTTCTTTATACTTAAATCCCTGAACATGCATAATAAATGGAACTTTAAATTCATCATCCAGTAATTCAATCTTTTTCTCAATTTCCTGGGTAGAGTAAAATGATTCTGGCATACCCAGACCTGATGAATTGTGCAAATTCAGATAAAACAGATCTTTAGAATTGTCAAATGTCGTATTGACCTTAGATAATCTGCGATAATTATTAATAAATGTATTTTTCATTATTGTATAGGTCCATGCCTTAAGATTTGTATTATCTGAGAATTTATCCCTGTAAGAAATAGCTTTCAAAAAAGTTTCCTGCAATAAGTCCTTGGCGTCATCCCTATTAGAAGTCAGACGAACTGCAAATCTTTCAAGATTATCCCATAGACTTGTTAACTGGTAATTAAATTCTATTGCTGTCATGATTCATTAGTATTTAATAAAATTGTTTAACAAAATTAAACAATAATTAAACATTAAGCAAATCCTAATATTCTATAATATGCTTATTCTAAAAAAATTATAAATAATATATATGCTATTAAAGATTACTTATATTGCTAATATTATATTTATTTATATTTAATCTAAATAATATATAAATAACATATTGTATACTTAATAATAGTTATAATGTTTAATAAAAAAAGAAAGAAGATAAACATTAAATATATTTTCGAATTGGGATCAGCTAGGTTTCGGGAATTGGTTATTGCGTATTGCTTAAATGGGTAAATTTGAAATAGAATAGTATATTATTTTATAAAAACATTTTAAATTGCATTAAAAACTAAATCCAAGATTATATTGAAAAGAACTTTTATCGCCATTGATATCCCACTGGAATCAGGTATTGTTGAGCAAATTAATAAGCTTAAGTCTGAATTTATAGATGAAAAAATAAAATGGGTAAGACCACACCAGCATCATATAACTATACAGTTTCTCGGTAATGTGCAAAATTCAGACATTCTACATATAAGTGAAAGTCTGGATAAAGTTACAGGTAATTTCCCGGCATTCTCGCTCGAATTGACGGAATTCGGTGTTTTTAAGAATCTTAAAAATCCCAGGGTTTTATGGATAGGATTCAGACCTTGCGAACAGCTTGTAAAACTAAAGAATGCCGTTGAGGATGAAATGTCCAGGTTTGGCTTTGAAAAATCAGATAAATCCTTTTCACCTCATCTAACAATTGCACGTATTAAAACGTTAAGGCAGAGCGGAAAATTAAAGGAATTAATAGACAGGTACAGTGGAATAATACTTCAGGTAATTGAAGTGGGAGAAATAATTTTATATGAAAGCATACTTAAGCCGGAAGGACCTGAATACAATGTTATTAAAAAACATTCTTTGAAGTAAAATTGCTATATTGCTCTATTGCTGAATTATAATAAGAAATAAGTATCTTAATAAAAGAATAAAACAATAGAACAATAGAACAATAGAACAGTAGAACAATTATCAGATTCCTCTGCCCCTGATAATAGTAATTAGGGTATAAATAATAATTTTAAAATCAACATACAGGGACATGTTGTCAATATAGATAAGATCATATTTGAGGCGTTTAATCATCTGATCAACATTTTCAGCATAACCGAACTTAACTTGGCCCCATGATGTAATTCCTGGTCTCACCTTAAGAAGATGAACATAGTGTGGAGCTTTATTTATAATCCTGTCCTTGAAATACTTTCTTTCTGGCCGTGGTCCTACCAGAGACATTTCTCCTTTCAAAACATTATAAAAGTTTGGAATTTCATCCAGTCTGTGCTTTCTCATAAAACGGCCAAATTTGGTTACCCTGTCATCACTTTTAGACGATAATTCAGGTCCGTTCTTTTCAGCACCAACATACATTGATCTGAATTTATATAGTGTGAAAGGTTTTCCATATCTTCCTATTCTTTCATGGCTATAAAAAACGGGGCCCTTTGAAGTTAGCTTTATGCCTATAATAAGGAAAATGCAAAGCGGTGAAAGAACAACAAATGCAAACAGGGAAATAACAATATCTATAAAGTGTTTTAAATTCTCCTGCCATGCTGGCATAAGCTGATGAGAGATTTGTATAAGCGGGGTCCCGAAAATTGTATTCATCCTGACTTTTCCTGTTAGTATATCATACATGCTGGGTATGGCTTTTATTATGACATTACTATCTATCAAATTATTGATAATACGGCCGGTTTTATCATGTTCAGAAGAATCAATTGCAATAATTGCTTCCTCAACATTATGCTTGTCGATTACATCTTTTAATTCATCAAGCGTCCCCAGATGCGGTATGTATTTTCCCAATAAATATCCGGGTTTATCATTTACATTTACAAATCCTATTATTTTGTTCCCGCTGCTCCGGGATTGATTCTCTATTTCCAGATATGTATCTACTGCTTGCTGATTACTTCCGATTATAATAGTATTAAATCCTATTATCCTGTTGTGGATTTTATGAGTTGTATGTGTGGTAATAATCAGACGGGGAATATACGTCAGAGTAAAATGGAAAGAAAATAATGCAAAAAATGAGAGATAATAATTTGAGTAGGATCGGATAGTATCATCTAAAATTAATGCAAAGAACAGTACAAGAACACCAAAGAAACATATAAGTATTGTATGCCAGAGTTCCGAAAGTCTTGATTTTCTAAAGACCTGACGGTAATAACCTGATGAATAATAAAGAATTAACCAGAATATGGGGATAATTAAAAGTCCTAAATAAAATCTCTCATCAAAAGAAATGGGAATTTTATATCCAAACTTTAATGGCTCAATGTAGGCTTTTCTAAATACATAGAAACAGGTCCAACTCAATACTGCTGCTAAATAGTCTGAAATTAAGTACTTTGCCAGTTGTGGTTTCTTATTCATTTATAATTCTCTTATCATATCCCTGATTAAACTCACACAAAAATAAAAATTCTTATTAATACAGCGAATAAAATATTGATTAATAGTTAATATTATATTATTAAATGAAGAATTATGTATTTTAATGTGGGTTGTATAAATTACTAAATTTCATGCACTTTTTCAAATATTTTAAAGGCAGTAATGAGTGATTTGAAGTCATCTTCAAGATTTGTAAGTGATTTTGAATTATTGATTATTGTATCTCTGAATATGGTAAGTTCATAATATAAGGTATTGTTTGGGGCAGTTTTGAATGATTTTACTTTAAGCCTGTATGCGGATTTATCTTTGTAATTGGCTTTTTCAGGTAATAATAATTGTGTTTTGTTAGATTGAAAGTTGATTTTTATTATCTCATTCTGTAGAATAAAAGTTGCTTTATGATTATTCTTTAAAGCCAGACCAGTGCAACTTATATTTGCAACGCATCCATTGCTGAATTCCACTCTTGCATTTATTATATCAGGTTTATTTTTAAGGATACTTACGCCACAAGCTTTAATAAGTTTACTGTTGGACCTTATTATTGTATGTATTATATCTAAATTATTGATAATGGCAGAGAACAATGATGAATCTGTCTGATTTGATTCTAATTTGACCTGATGTTGAATTTCTATCAATCTGGCATCAGACAGTTTTTCAATAACTGAGTTAAGAGCAGCGTTATATTTAGCTGATTTCTGAACCATCAGTGTTATATTTGCTTCATTAGCAAGTTTTATTATTTGTGAGGCCTGCTCGTATGATCTTAGCAGTAACGGAGAAATATAAATATGTTTTGATTTCTTTAATGCTGAAATCACTGTTTCATAAATACAAGGTTGAGTGCTTACGATATCTATTGCGTCAACTGAATCCAAAAAATCCTCTTGAGACATAAACCTGTTTAGTTTCTTTGCCTGAGGATTTATTTTAGCAACCGGCCCGTTTGGATTATAATAACCTTGATATTTAAATTCAGGTATATTTTTTATTTTATTTATATGCTCAACGATCTCGTGATCATCTCCTATTATCCCAATTCTAATCATTTACATGACCTTTTTACAAACATAGAACATTTCCTAATAGACAATTTTTTTTTCAGACTAACTTATCAACTATTTTTGTTGATAAGATTACTTTTGTATAAGACAAACTTAAAATTCCATATGGAGGATAGTTATCTGCATAAAGGATTAAGGAAAAAACTGGTGGAAGAAATTAAGCGAAAGGGGATCAAGGATCAATCGGTACTGGATGCTATAAATAAGGTTCCAAGACATCTTTTTATGGATAGCAGTTTTACAAAATTTGCTTACAAAGACCAGGCATTCCCAATTGGATCCGGACAGACAATATCCCAGCCCTATACTGTAGCTTTTCAAACAGAACTGCTTGAAGTAAAAAAAATGGATAAGATTCTTGAAATAGGCACTGGTTCAGGTTATCAGGCTGCAGTACTGATTGAACTTGGCGCCAAGGTATACACAATTGAAAGGCAAAAAAAACTGATGCTTAGGGCTAAAACCTTACTGCCAAAGATTGGCTACCATCCTCATTTTTTTTATGGTGATGGTTATTCAGGACTTCCTTCATATTCAAAATTCGATAAAATTTTAGTGACTGCTGCTGCTCCTGATATTCCCGAAAAATTACTTGAACAATTAAAAATTGGAGGAAGAATGGTAGTTCCGATAGGTAGTTCATATTCTCAGACTATGACTCTGGTGGTTAAAACCGGGGAGAACGATTATAAAAAATCTGAGCATGGCTATTTTGTATTTGTTCCGATGTTAAAAGGGAAAGTATGAAAAACTATATACTGTAAATTCAGGTCAATTGAAATAAATGTATTATTATTAATTGTTAAATGAGTAATATTAAAACTTTCAAGTAGTATAATTATGATTTCAATTGAGAAATTTATATTTAATGATTTTCAGGTAAATACATTTATACTATGGGATGAAACCAAAGACTGCCTGATAGTTGATCCCGGATGTTTTACCATTGAGGAAAAGAATGATTTTATAGAATACTTTAGTAAAAATAAATTAAAACCTGTAAAAATTATTAATACACATTGTCATGTCGATCATATTCTCGGGAATGCTTTTATTTTTAAAAATTTTAATATTCCAACCGCAGCGCATAAAGATGAACAGTATTTGTTAGATGAGGTAGTTGAATACGGACAAATGTTTGGTTTTATGGTTGAAAGGCCTCCTGATATTAATGAATACCTGGAAGAAAATAGTATGGTTAAATTTGGTATATCAAAACTAAATATTTTGCACGTTCCAGGTCATTCAAGAGGTAGTATTGCATTATATTCCCCGGATCAAAAATTTATAATTGCAGGTGATGTATTGTTTTATGGGGGTATTGGAAGGGCTGACTTACCCGGAGGCAACTATGACACTTTAATCAACAGCATTAAAACAAAGATATTAACCCTACCCGGAGACGTAATTGTATACCCCGGTCATGGCCCCTCAACTACTGTAAAAGCTGAAACTGACACAAATCCTTTTTTATAATTATTTTTTCATTTATTTTGAAAAGAATATTAATTTAAGAGCAATTAATTTAGCAATCTACTAATAGGAATTTATACATGGTAACCGATAGTTTTATTTCGCGTCATACTGGACCTCGTGATCATGAGATCAATGAAATGCTCACCAAAATTGGTGTTAATTCCCTGGATGAACTGATATCCAAAACGATTCCTGAATCAATAAGACTTAACAAGTCTTTGGATCTCCCGGATGAAATGAGTGAATATGAATATTCAAAATTTATAAGGAAGATTGCCTTAAAAAATAAAGTCTTTAGATCATATATCGGTATGGGATATTATGGCACAATTCTCCCGGCAGTAATCAAAAGAAATATCCTTGAAAATCCAGGCTGGTATACATCTTATACTCCTTATCAGGCTGAGATTTCTCAGGGAAGACTGGAAGCTTTATTGATATTTCAAACAGTTGTGATGGAACTTACGGGAATGGAAATTGCGAATGCCTCATTACTGGACGAGTCTACTGCCGCCGCTGAGGCAATGATAATGATGTTCAATATAAGATCAAGAGAATCTGTTAGTATGGGGGCAAATAAATTTTTTGTTGATGAAAATATTTTTCCTCAGACTCTGGAAGTTCTCAGGACACGTTCGAAACCGCTGGGCATTAAATTAATTACCGGGAAATATGATACGCTAAAATGGGATGATAAGTTTTTTGGCATATTTATTCAATATCCGGCTGGTGATGGGGAAATCAGAGACTATTCACAATTTGTTGATAGAGCACATAAAAATGAAATACTTGTAGCAGTTGCTGCTGACATTATGAGCCTGGTACTCATAACTCCTCCCGGAGAATGGGGTGCAGATATAGTAGTAGGATCAACACAAAGGTTTGGAATACCAATGGGTTGTGGCGGGCCCCATGCAGCCTATTTTGCCACCCACGATAAATTTAAAAGGTATATACCAGGCAGAATTATTGGGGTTACCCATGATAAAGAAGGGAAAATGGCATTAAGAATGGCACTTCAAACAAGGGAGCAGCATATAAAAAGAGAAAGAGCTACATCAAATATATGTACAGCACAGGCATTATTGGCAATAATGGCTGCAATGTATGCAGTATACCACGGACCCAAAGGCCTGAAAAGAATTGCCAGGCATATTCATCAGGTAGCCGGTATACTTTCTGAAAAATTAGCTGAACTTGGCTATAAACAGGTAAATGAAAATTTCTTTGATACTTTGAAGGTGATACTACCTAAAAACATTACTAAAAGGGATATAGAAATTTTGGCTCTGGATAAAAAGATCAATTTCAGATATTTTGATGAGAGAACAATTGGTATAAGTATAGATGAAACTACAACGCTCAATGATTTGAACGATATTATTGATGTATTTTCATATGTTGTCAAAACTCCTGTGAAGAAAGACAGAGAAATTGATGATAAAATATATTTTAATAACAAATATTTACGAACAACTGATTTTCTGGCTGTGGATATTTTTAACAGTTATCATTCTGAAACTGAAATCATGCGCTTTGTAAAAAAGCTGGAAAGGAAAGATTTCTCATTAACCCATTCTATGATTTCACTCGGTTCATGTACGATGAAACTTACTGCTGCAGTTGAATTATTTCCTCTAAGCTGGCAGGAATTTAGTGACATTCATCCATTTGTCCCAATTGATCAGATTGAAGGTTACCAGCAATTATTTTATGAACTGGGAAAATTTCTGAAAATAATTACAGGATATCCGGCAGTCTCATTTCAGCCTAATTCAGGCGCCGCAGGAGAGTACGCGGGTTTAATGGTAATAAGAAAATATCATGAAACTAAAGGTGAAAGCTACAGGGATGTAGTGCTAATACCATCTTCTGCTCACGGGACAAATCCGGCAAGCGGTGTTATGGCAGGATTTAAGGTTGTGATAATAAAATGTGATGAAAAAGGTAATATTGACATTCATGATTTAAAGGCTAAAGCTGAATACAATAAAGAATATCTTGCTGCCTTTATGGTAACTTATCCTTCAACCCATGGCGTTTTTGAGGCTAATATTAAAGAAATGGCCGATATTATACATAAAAACGGGGGACTTGTGTATTTAGATGGCGCAAATATGAATGCCCAGGTCGGACTCACCAGTCCTTCTATGATTGATGCAGATGTTTGTCATATTAATTTACATAAAACATTTGGGATTCCTCACGGAGGAGGTGGCCCCGGTATGGGACCAATTGCAGTGGCAGATCATCTGGTTGAATTTTTACCGACTCATCCGGTGGTTGAAACAGGAGGTATAAATGGAATTACAGCAGTTGCCAGCGCACCCTGGGGAAGTGCTAGTATTTTAACCATATCTCACGCTTATTGCTGCCTGCTTGGGAAATACGGACTAACCCATGCTTCAAAAATCGCGATATTAAATGCTAATTATATTGCAGCATGCCTCAATGATTATTATAAAGTATTATATAAAGGGGAAAACGGATTTATAGCCCACGAAATGATACTGGATTGCAGAGAGTTTAAACAAACGGCAAATGTCACTGAAACTGACATTGCCAAAAGATTAATGGATTATGGTTTTCATGCACCTACATTATCATTCCCTGTTTATGGAACTTTAATGGTTGAACCAACAGAAAGTGAGTCTTTACAGGAACTGGATAGATATATTGAAGCAATGATATCAATTTACAATGAAATTACAGAAATTATGGAAGATGGTAGTCCTGATGATAATGTATTGAAAAATGCTCCTCATACCGAGCAGGTAATTTCTTCCAATAAGTGGGCTCATAAATATACAAGACAAAAGGCAGCCTTCCCGCTTGAGTGGATCAGGGATAATAAACTCTGGCCCTCCGTTAGCCGGATTGACGAAGCCTATGGTGACAGAAATCTTATTTGTTCATGTGCAAGTATTTCTAACTATTAGTGAAATGTTTTATTAATTTTGTTGAAACTAATTTTCAACAGGGTTACTTTTTGGCAAAAAAACGAATTAAACATTGAACAGTAATATTAGTTATACAGAGAAAGAATTAGTCAATGGTATCATTTCAGAGAATGATGATGTACTCCTGTATATATATAAGAATAGTTACAGGCCTGTAAGACATTTAATTACCACAAACAGTGGTAACGAAGAAGATGCCCGTGATATTTTTCAGGACTCTTTGGTCATTTTATATAAAAAGTTGAAAAGTAATAACCTGAAACTTTATTGTTCAATAAGTACATTTATTTATTCTATCGCTAAGTTATTATGGCTTAAAGAATTAAAAATAAGAGGAAAGGAAGTGAAGGGATATAATGAGTATGATGATTATGCAGATGAGAGCAGTAATATTGTTAAGATTTATGAATATAACGAAAGATTAAGCTTTTACAGGAGAATATTCGAACAATTAAGTGAAGATTGTAAAAAAATCCTGAAAATGTTCATGAAAAACTTTACTATATCGGAAGTGACAAAAATAATGGGATATAGTTCAGAGCAACATACAAAAAATAGAAGATACAGGTGTAAGAAAGCACTGGTTAAAAGAATTATACAAAATCCTGAATATTATGAACTCAAAGATGAGGTCCACAATATTGATAGAGAAATACCTCGCTGGTACGCTAAAAGGTGAGAAGCTGAGGGTTTTTAAAAAGGAATTGAAGAATAGCAGTGAATTACGAGATGTGGTTATTCTTCATAAAGAGATAAATGATTGTATTGATGAAAACGAGATCATTAAGTTTAAAAACAAATTGAACAAAATATATTACCACTTTAGAAGGACAGAAAACGAGGATGCAAAGGAATTAATGCTGGATTCTACACCGGTGAAAAAAGGACTTACCCCTCAAAAACGGATAGTGATCATTGCAGCAAGCTTTACCCTTATTATAATAATAGGCTTACTTTTTTACAAATCAGTGAATAAAGTATATTCTAATAATGAACTGTTCAGTATGTACTATAAACCATATGAACCGGATATTATTATCAGATCTGATATTGATAAATTCAGGGATCTGGAGAATGCTATTCTGCTTTATGACAAAGGTAACTATAATACTGCTTTTGATAAATTTATTAGTATAATTATGCAGGATAATAACAACTATCTGGCACAATTTTACCTGGGCCTTACCTGTATGGAATTAAATAAATTTGATACAGCTATAGAGCAATTTACAAGTATTTCAGAAAACTGGGAAAGCCCTTTCAGGTATCACCTGGAATGGTATCTGGCTTTATGCTACTTAAAGAACAATAACAAGGAAGAGGCTAAAGCACTACTGATTCAAATAAAATCCACAAACAGATATTATAAAACAGAGGCTGAAGAAATATTAGATAAACTGAGTTAAATATTCTAATCCTCTAATAAGTTTTTCTGAAATCCCGGATTTTATATTTTTTTAAATAATAAATAAATATTGTTAACAAAAGCAGCACTGCTATTAAGAAATATTTGGTATTACTGCCTTTTGGAGGTAATGGACAGGTATCTCCAAATATTATATAGCCTGCCCAGTAATATGGATGAGCTTTTACGGGATCCGCATCTTTTAAATAATCAATCTTTGCATAATGCAATGCTTTTTCTTTTGGATACCCTTTTGAAAGGTAATAATAAAAGTTTTTCATAAGTTTTACGCTTGCTTTATCAGCAACTGCCCATTGAGTTAGTAATAAACCTGAACATCCAGAAAATACAAAACCTCTGGCAAGGCTT
The DNA here is from genome assembly GCA_964521285.1 of uncultured Bacteroidales bacterium. Taxonomy (GTDB): domain Bacteria; phylum Bacteroidota; class Bacteroidia; order Bacteroidales; family UBA10428. The sequence goes on from CAZFQS010000009.1 coordinate 55,411, forward strand.
AATAATCCTTCACCTCTCTCCATTCTTCCATATCCTGTATTGCATCCGCTTAATACAACCAGATTTGCTTTTAATTTAATACCATATAATTCAAATGTATGTAATAAGCCATCTTCTTTTTTATCTTGTCCTGGAGTGAAAACCATTTTTGAAAACATTGGATTTTTATCATCAATTATTGTATGCATTGCCAGGTGGATAATATTAAAGTTAACAGCAGATTTTTTAAAATTTTCCTCTAAGGCCTGGCCGTTGATATATATTTTGCTTTTATAGAATTTGGAAATAAAATTTACTTCTTCTTTAGTTCCGATAAGAGGATTCAAGTTGTATAGGTTATTAGTTGCCGAATCATAATTGTGCTTCCCGGCATAACTACCATCGCCGTACTTTGGCACAAAAGCAATCAGTTTATTCCCATTGTGTTTGTGTTCCTTCTGATTCATCAACAATGAAGCAGAGTAAGCGTAACTCACAGGGTATTCGTTTAATAAATATGGTAATTCCCCAAAATCAGCAATAGCGGATTTAAAGGTATTCTTAGTTATTAAAACTTCAAAAGGGATCAGATTGAGAACTTCATCAGGTACAATTATCAGACTTTTGTTTTCAATCTGACCTGTAACTGGCTGTATTAAAATATTATATAAGTCAAATGCTATCTTAACAAAGTCGTTATAATCCTGAATATTATAATTTCCATACTTGTTCTCTGACAAAAGTCTTCTGATTTTAACAATATTTTCTGAAAAACTATTATCAATATCCTGCATGTACACAATAACAGTATCACTTGTAATAAGAAAAGTATATAGTTTTTTGTTTGTTAAAGTATATTCCAGTAATGCCTGGTTGTTCTCAATTGATGATTGAACCAGTTCGATTGGAACCGCATTCAGGTTGTATTTCAAATTGTAGTATCTGGGAAACTGGATTTCAAATAACCTTACTAATTCCTCTTCTTTCCTTGTTAATTCAAATAACCTGGATTTAATCGCATCAAGCTGGTAAGGTGATGTATATTCTGGTCCACTCAAATTTATCTGAAAGTTCAAACCTGCTATTTCATTTTTAATATTCTGTTCATAATAAATTAGTGAATCGGGAATATCTGCAAATTGTTTAGCTTTTTCTTCATTGATGTATGTTAATAGTATAAGGAATTTACCTTTTTCCGAAAAGTCAAAGGCTTCTTTAAGGTATTTATAATCATTTGTCAGTTTATAAATCTCCAGTGCTGCTTCCATACTATTGTTAAGGGTAATTTTTTGTGATTTTGAGAATCTAAGTTTTGTATTTTCATTGGTAAATGTGGTTATTACTTTTTCCTGCAATCTGGAAGCCAGTTTATAACATTCAAAGCCAGCCTCAAAATCCTTTAAATTGTTTGTTACTTTGGAATAATATTTATTCATGACATACGCTTTTCTTTTTAAAGTTGACAGTAATTGCATTCTGTCCCTTGCATCCTCAATATCAGGGTTTTTGTAAATATTTGTATTATTAAAAGTATTTGTTGCAGATATTAAACCCTTCTGCAGGGTATCCAAGGATCTTTGAAATTCACCCTGTCTGTAATAATATCTTCCCAGATATCTTAATATAATTGATACCTCCCGGCTTCTGTAATTACCATTGTTTATGGCAGAATTATATGAAAGCATTAAATACTCTGCTTCCCTGTCATTTTCCTGTGTGTCCCTGTATAAAAGACTTTTTAGTATATAAATATAAAACAGGGCCGGGTGATTTATACCCGATTCACGTATTGTCAAACTCTCGGCTAAATTGAAATAATACAAAGCATTTTTAAAATCTTTTAAAACAGAATAGCTGTTTCCAAGGGAGATATATGTGTAAACAGGTGAGATCCCTGTATTCTTTATTTCCTTTAGACTTTGCAGGTTGTATTCAATAGAACTGGTATAATCATTTTTATAATAGTATAATTCCCCGAGTTTCCTATAATTTAAAAAAACATAATCATGTAAAATGACTGACATTTCTGCCATTTTTAAGGATTTTTCAAAAAAGACTAAGGCTTTATCAAGCTTTTGAAGATATAATAGTATTCTGCCATGATAATAATAAATAATACAGTATTTATAGTGAGTTGGATTATAATTGGTGGAAAGTATATTCTCTGCTATATTTAAATATTTCAATGCCTTATCAAATTTATAAAACTTGCTGTAGTATAGGGTGCATGCTATATATATATCAAATAGTTTTTTATCCTCGGGGTATTTAAGAGAATCAATTAAAGATATACATCTGTTAAAATATTCTTTAGATTCGTATAATTTATCTTCATATGTATATAAATCAACAATACGACCCAGAACATAAATGAGCTCATTATTGTTTTTGTAATATTTCCGGCAGGTTTCCAGTGAAATCAAATAATAATTTAAGGCTTTTATAAAATTATCTTTTCTTGAATTTGCATATCCCAGTTCATTATATATTTGAATTAATAAACTATAATTTGTACTATCTTCCTTTTTTATTTCATCATGTAATCTCTCAAATAATGTTACAGCTTCTTTATAATAACCTGCTAAATTCAGAAACCGGCCCTTTAACATATAATAATCAGAGTAATACCTGTGATTATCTTCTAAAATACTTCTGTAATTATTATAGGTCCTGTTAAGTAATAATTCCACACTGTCAGTTTCACCCTTATCTAATAATATTCTTCCTTTATTAATCAGGTCAGCAAGATTATTTTCCTGTGATGCTTTTATATCTTCCTTTTTAATCACATTATTTGAAGGTGGATTTGAGATAATATTTATATTACAGATTATTAAAAGACAAACAGATGTGAAAAATGGTTTCATATTGATTCCTATTATAATCTGAATATTTTATACAAAAATATTATTTAAATGAATAATTAATATTAATAAAGGAATTCTTAATTTTAATGAAATTATAGCGGATACCGAAAAGCTTATAGAGTAGGTATTAAATTATTAAAGTTATTTGTTATGAAAAACACCTATGATGAACCAGTTAGGTTATTAATCAATGATGAGGATGATGATGAAGGTCGTCCACTGCCAGATCCTCCATAACTCTGGTTTCAATAAAAATCACTTGCACTATTCAAAAGAGCTGTATCAGAGTATAATTTAAGATGTCAGGGGCATATATAAATTAAACAGATAATCTATAATCTTTTATATAAAGCCGTTTAACCAATAATAATCCTGTCAGAATGATATATACTTTTTATACTTTGGTGCAGCTTTTTTATTTAATAAGTTTTATTCAGTTAACGAATTCCTGCCTGCAATATAAATTCTCCATTTATCAATTACAGCCTGCATATCATCAGGTAATTGAGAATCAAAAAACATATGCTTCCCTGATGCAGGATGTTCAAATCCCAGTGATTTTGCATGTAATGCTTGTCTTGGTAATATTTTAAAACAGTTTTGTACAAACTGTTTATATTTTGAAAAGGTTGTCCCCTTTAATATTTTATTGCCGCCATAGCGTTCATCATTAAACACAGGATGTTTGATATACTCCATATGTACTCTTATCTGGTGAGTTCTTCCCGTTTTCAGTTTACATTCAATAAGATTCACATATCCCAGTTTTTCAATTACTTTATAATAAGTGACAGCATTTTTACCGTATTCTTCATCGCCAGTTACCTGCATTTTCATTCTGTCGCGCTTGCTTCTTCCTATGTAGCCAGATATTTCCCCTTCATCACGTTCCAGATTACCCCAAACCAAAGCCTGGTATGTTCTTTCAACAGTATGATCAAAGAACTGTTTTGCCAGTCTGTTTAAAGCAATTTCTGTTTTGGCAATTACAATTATTCCTGAGGTGTCTTTATCAATTCTATGAACAAGTCCGGGCCTTATTTCCCCGGATTTAAATAATGGCAAATCCTTCAAGTGATAACTTAAAGCATTAACAAGTGTCCCTGTATAATTCCCATGTCCCGGATGTACAACCATTCCGGGGGCTTTATTAACAACTATAATTTCTTCATCTTCATAGACTATGTGAATAGGAATGTCCTCGGGAATAATTTCAACTTCCCGGGGAGGATGAGGGAGAACAATAGATATTATATTATCTGGTTTTACTTTATAACTGGGCTTAACAGGTTCATTATTTACAAGTATATTGCCTGCCCTGGCTGCATTCCGGATCCTGGTCCTGGAAATATTTTCTAGTTTGTTGTATAAATATTTATCAATACGCAATAAACCCTGCCCTTTGTCTACATTAAACCTGTAATGCTCGAATAATTCATTTTGCTCAATAGGTTCCGCCTGCATTTTGGGTTTATTGTATTAACGCTGTATTATAAATTTCCTGTTTATTGGCTTAAAGTCCGGTCCTGACACCCTCAGGATATATAATCCGGGCATAAAACTGGATATATTAATAACCGGAGTAATTTCGCCTGATGAATAAACCAGTTCTCCGAATAAATCATATATACTAACCGAAAGGGGATAGTCATTAAATAATAAAGGATATTGAATATTGATATATTCACTGGCCGGATTAGGATAAAGACTTAAGAGTTCTTCATAGTTTTTACTGATGCCTTTTATTGAGGAGGTTAATTGCTTAGTCCCAAATAAAAGTCTAATCATCAGCGAACCTTCAATATAATGGCTATTATGAAAAGATTTCCAGTTTCCTGTTAAGTTTGTCAGTATATTTTTTTTATTTGCATTATTTATATCATAGCCTAAATTCAGAAACTCTTCCGTAGTTTGCTGCCAGCCAACAAAAATAGTATCCGAGACAATCAATAAAGTATCAAGGGAGTACCTGGTAAACTGATTTAATCCTTTGGTAGAATCAGGATATTGAACAGGACTTTGCTCTAAATTTTCCGGATAAATTAATTTTCCCGGTAATCCCTTATCGTTATCCCATATACAAATTTTAAAGGGTTTTGTGGCATTATAATTATTCCTTGTTTTATTGAAATAAAAATCAATTGCTCTTAAGGTATCGGTTCTGTAAAGTTTAAATCTGTACGCCAGAAGTGCGCCCCTTGAAGACTCTCCTGAAATGCCAAAACCATATTCGGCAGTACCGTCGTCATAAGCATAATAGTCCAGGAATTTTTCAATTCTTTTAACTGTATCATTCCCTTTGTAGTGTTCTGTATTTCTAAAATAGGCAGCAATTTCAAATAAACCGATGTCTGCCTCGGTTTGTTGATAATAGGGTTTGAATCTGTCTCCACGGTCAATAACTGAGTTATTAAGAAATTGTTCTGTTATCCCATTATTTGGGTATGGTTCAATAAAATATGAATTTTCATTCAGGTCCTTGACATAGTACTGCCTGGTAACTGTTGTTGAATCATTGGGCGGAGTCAGTCGTTCATAAGCGTTTCTTATATAGATTGGTATCGTATCTAAACGTTCATCGGTTATAACGTTGTCAATATGTGACCAAGGCACTGATTCATAGTATCTTAAGGTTGATCTCAACGGCTCAATAAATGAAATGTCATTTATGCTGGCATGTTCCTGGAATGAGCGATTATCAAGCTGTATATAATCCAGGTGCCATTGATCTGCATTACTTAATGCACCTCTACCCTGTGTAACCTCATTATCAGATATACTTGTATAATTTCTGAACCTAAACTTAAAACCATTTTGAAAAAGACTATCATTTATTGATATTATAACCTGTATAAAAGTATCAGTTGGCCATGTTTCTGCTTTCCAGACAGATCCTGTCCATGCAGTATCTTCCTGAGAAAAGAATTCAAGCAGCAGACTATCTTTTTCTTCCGGTTTCTCACCTTTTCCTCCGGACTGATACCAGAAACTAAATGTTACCGGTTGGGCGGAACCTTTAAATTCTGATAAATCTATGGGACATGAAGTTAATGTATCAGAAGGAGTGATATCATTATCAGTTGCATAGATGTTACCTTCATCATCAATAGCATCCAGTGTTGCTACACCTATGGATAACGGTTCAATCGGATATGATGAATTTATAAATGCGTACCTGTCTTCCCATAAATCATCATCAGGGAAAACGGATGATGTTGAAAAATCGTCAAAAAAAGGAAGTTTTAAAGGTTCTGTGCCCTGAGTGCTTTTCTTTCTGTATTTGGATTCCCTGAGCTTGTTCTTTATTACCCTGTTTTCTGTTAAGCCAATAACTTCCTGGTTATAACCCCTAAAACAGTAAAAAGTTATTAAAGTAAATAAAAAGCCAATTTTCAGAAATTTAATCATACCAGTCATTATCTAATGTATCCGTCAGTTCAAATAACTCAATTTTACTGGAATCAATGGTTAACCATATATCTATTGAAGAACCTAACGGGATTAACTGACTTTTATTATGTCCGGGAATTTGTTTAAATATTCTGGCGTTAACAGAATCTTCATAATATATTACTGAAGAATCATAGGTTGGTTTACCGATTTTAAGAACAATACCTGACAGGATACTTTGGGCCTCTGTTAGTGTATATCCTATTATTGAAGGCACGACCGTTTTTTCATTGCTTAATCCTTTTCCTATTACCAGGTCTATTTTGGAATTTTTTATAATTGTGTCTCCTTCTTCTATTGTTCTTCCCTGATATTTTTGCTCTAATACTTCATTTATTGCCAGGTCCGGCTCATAAATCATTTCACCTACCCTGAGCCCGCAGGATATTAATTTGGATAAGGCCTGTCTTAATGTTAAATTAACCAAATCCGGCATTAAAATTTTCTCCGGACTAACAGAATTCATTGTCAGAAAAATCTTCCTGTTTTTTTTAACCTTAAAACCGGGGTCGGGATGTTGATCTACTACAGTGCCCCTTTCAAATTCATTAAGGTACACTGAGTCAAACAATACATACCGCAGTTTTTTTTGAGTCGTGACATTTTGAACTTCCTCGAGTGCTAATCCTGTAAAATCTGGTACTGAAAATGCTTCATTATGTCGTGTATAAATTTTTAACCATTTAAAAATTAACAGCAGAATTATTATACAAAAAATGAATGCCAGGATTATGTTTTTTAACAACAGATTTTTTGTAACGTACTTATAAATATTATTAATCTTCATAGAGAATGCCAGATGCGAGAATTAAAAATTTATGAAATTACTCGCAAAAATAAGATTATATTGTATTTTTTACATTATAAATGCTATAGATTTAGAAAAATCTGCAATATAAAATGATTATTCATTACTTCTGACAGTTATACTTAAGTCCGTTTAAAATATTAATATAAACGGTAAACTTAACTACAGAAATAATTTATCAAAAAGAGGATATAGACTTAATATTATTTGTGCCTTAATATATGGCAAACGCGGCCCCCGTTTTTTTCGAAGTAATCCTGGTGGTATTCTTCTGCCGGGTAAAAAATTGTTGCCGGTACAATCTCTGTAACTGCTTTATCTTTGAATACACCTGATTTATCAAATTTTTCCTTTGATTTTTGTGCTGCAATTTTTTGTTCTTCGCCGTGATAAAAAATCGCAGAACGGTACTGGCTACCGAAATCGGCACCCTGACTGTTTTTTGTGGTCGGATTATGCAACCGCCAGAAATAATCCAACAATTCTTCATAACTTATTACATTGGGATCGTACTTTACTTGTACTGCCTCAGCATGGCCTGTTTTCTCAGAGCTTACCATCTTATATGTCGGATTTTCAGTTTTTCCTCCTGTGTAACCGACAGTTGTTTCAACTACTCCATCCACCTTTTTAAGAATGTCTTCAACACCCCAGAAACAACCTGCTGCAAAGGTTGCAGTATCCAAATCAGTTTTCATATTCTTTTGTTTATTTTCTTCTTTAAATAATTCCAGGTATTCTCCATACCCTTCTTTCTCAAGATCTTCAACAGGTATGAACTTCAATGAAGCAGAATTGATGCAATACCTCAAACCAGTTGGTCCGGGCCCGTCATTAAAAACATGTCCGAGATGTGAATCACTGTTTTTAGTCCTGACCTCTGTTCTTTTCATCCCATGACTGAAATCCAGTTTCTTTACCATGGTTTCTTCTTCTAGCGGACCTGTAAAACATGGCCAGCCGGTCCCTGAATCAAACTTGTCCAATGAGCTGAATAACGGTTCTCCGGACACAATATCTACATAAATACCCTTTTCTTTATTATTCCAGTATTCATTCTGAAAAGGAGGTTCTGTGCCTTTTTCCTGTGTAACTTCATACTGCAATGGGGTTAATATTTTCTTTAAATCTTCCTTATTCACTTCTTTCTTATTTTGATTAAAACAGGATGTAGTAATAATTAAATTTACTATAATTAATAAGATAATATTCTTGTTGTTCATGAGTCATTTTTTTAAGAATGATTTTATCATATAACAATCGAAACAATAAAATGTTATAATAATTGAAATGCTCATTAATAAAAAATGTAAGCCATGTGAAGGAGAGTTATGGACACATGCTATTAACGGCTTATCTGAAAATGACTTTATTCTTGCAGCAAAGATTGATAATATTTTAAAGTAAATTTGCAGAAAAAATGTAAAATGACTTGTAAATTATTAGAAGGAAAAAAAGGGCTGATATTTGGAGTACTCAATGAAAAATCCATTGCCTGGAAGGTTGCTGAGAAATCTTATAGCGAAGGAGCTGAGCTTGTACTTTCCAATACAGCCGCTGCCCGGCGTTTGGGCGACATAGATCAGCTTGCAAAAAAAGTTAATGCTGAAGTAATAACTGCTGATGCTACCAGCATGGAAGATATAAACATTCTGTTAAGTAAAACCATGCAGATTTTCGGCGGGAAATTTGATTTTATCCTGCATTCAATAGGTATGTCCCAGAATGTAAGAAAGGGATTATCATATGATGAACTGAATTATGCCTTTTTCACCAAAACTCTTGATATATCAGCTTTGTCATTTCACAGGGTACTGTCAACAGCTTATAAAATGGATGCAATCAATGAATGGGGTTCGGTTGTTGCATTATCCTATATTGCTTCACAGCGGACCTTGCACGGATATAATGATATGGGAGATGCAAAAGCTTTACTGGAAGTTATAGCCAGAAGTTTCGGATATATTTATGGAAAAAACCGGAATGTAAGAATAAATACGATATCCCAGTCCCCAACGCTGACAACTGCAGGTAGCGGAGTAAAAGGAATGGAATCATTAATGGACTTCTCGCAGAAAATGTCTCCCCTGGGTAACGCAACAGCTGAAGATTGTGCAAATTATTGCATTACATTGTTTTCAGATCTTACGCGGAAAGTTACAATGCAGAACCTGTTTCATGACGGGGGCTTTTCCAGCATGGGTATGAGTCTTGAAGCAATGAAACATTACGATAGTATTATGAACTCCAAATAAGTTTTGTTATGGCATATACACTGCAACCGGGAGAGAAAGCTCCTGATTTTAATTTACCTGCTACAGATGGTAAGACATATAAACTGTCAGATTTTAATAGCAGCAAATACCTCGTAGTATTCTTCACCTGTAATCATTGCCCCTATGTAAAGGGATCTGATGAAATAACAAGGCAAACAGTTGAAAGATTCGCTTCAAAAGATGTCAAATTTGTCGGGATAAACTCAAATAGTAAGAATACGTATGAAGAAGACAGCTTTGAGAATATGGTAGAGCGCATGAATGAGCATAAATTCCCCTGGATCTATTTATATGATGAAACACAGGAAACAGCCAAATCTTATGGAGCATTAAAAACACCTCATTTTTATGTTTTTGATGAGAACAGGGAACTGGTTTATACAGGAAGAGGCGTTGACAGTCCGAGAGATACATCCAGAATGACAGTAAATGATATTGACCGCACATTAAGTGAGTTAACCGGAGGTAAACCTGTATCGGTCCCCATAACTAATCCTATAGGATGTAACATCAAGTGGCAAGGAAAAGACCCTCACTGGATGCCTGCAGATGCTTGTGATCTGGTATAAAAAAGTAATTATCTCACGCAACCAAAATCTCCTTTAGATCATCTATATTTTATTGGATATGGTTATTTTATCTCCTAAATTTATAAATTGCAGGAGAGGTTAAGTTATTGACCAACATATTAACTGGCAAAATTAAAACTTAAGTTCATGAAGAATTTTATTATAGTATGTTGCCTGTTAATCTTTGTTTTAATATCATGTGAAAAGAAAAACGATTCAGGCACCAAAGAGATAATGCAAAGAGTGGATGATTTAAGTACGGAGACTGGCTGATAAACAAGATTTATCAAAAAAAGTGGAAGACAAGTAATACTATTGTTTAATAATACTAAAATATCTTACCATGAAAGCAACAAGCGTTATTAGCCTTTTATTTATATTGACGATTATTCTAATTACTGGTTGTCAGAAGGATGATGATCTGGAAAGCCATGTAAAAAAAGAAAGAATCAGCGGGTATGTTCAGAAGGGTCCATTTATTAGTGGTACAGGAATTAGTATAAGTGAATTAGATAAAAATCTTACACAGACAGGTAAAGTATTTATGAGCCAGATCTCTGATAATAAAGGTACTTTTGAAATTACAGATATTGAATTGATTTCAAAATTCGCGAGTTTAAGAGCAGATGGTTTTTATTATAATGAGATTTTGGGAAAACAATCTTCTTCCCAGGTTACCTTATTTGCAGTTACTGACATATCTGATAAGGATAACATAAACATTAATATACTATCTCATTTGGAAAAAGCAAGAGTTGAATATTTAATCTCGGCCGGAAGCTCTTTTAGTGATGCTAAAAAGCAGGCACAGAAAGAAATTTTAGCAATTTTCAATATTGATAAAGAGGATATCAATTTTTCGGAAAACCTTGATATATCTAAAGAAGGAGATGATAATGGAATTTTGTTGGCCATATCTCTTATTCTGCAAGGCTTCAGAACAGAAGGTGAATTGACGGAACTTCTTTCAAATATTAGTGGAGATATAAAAGAGGACGGGATATTGGACAACAATTCGTTAGGCTCGGCATTAATCAATCATGCTGTATACATTAATGCAATTACAGTCAGGAACAACCTGGCTAACAGATATGCTGAGCTGGGTGATACAACAGAAATTCCTGATTTTGAAAAATACATTGCTGGTTTTATTTCTGAAACAGATTATCCTGTTACAGAATATATAATTGAATATCCTGAAACAGGTATGTATGGTAGGAATATTTTATATCCGAGTGATACCGTATATAGTGGAAAATTTTTTAGTCTGGCTGCAAACCTGGCTGAAGGTACAAGTTTGAAGATAAAAATAAACGGCTTCGATAGTGCAATGTGGTTTTATGCTTTAGGGTCGTCTTATAACTGGTCAATTACCATATTTGATGATAGCACCAAATCACAGGAATTTACGGCAATTGAATCTGATCACTCCTGTGATTTAAATATGTTATTTGATAACGGGAAATTTCTGATTGAGTATTTTGAGATGGGAGCGAGCTCGCCTACAAGAACAAAGACCATAATAAAAAAATAAATGGACGAAAAATTACCATACTTTACATAATAAAACACAGAAAAAAACGTAATATATATAACGAAATAATAAAGTATTTTTAGATCTGAAAGCGGTATTATAAGCCGGATGGGAGATTTCGATTTTTACATAGTCAATAACAATTAAAAAAAGTCAGGATTACCAGTGTTTGGCATAAATATTGTGGATAAATAATTAGAAGTTAAGTAGTAGTTTTTTCATAATAATTGTTTTAAGTAGGTTTAGGGTTAATAGTTAATGCTTTCAATGCCCCGGAAATATTCGGGGCTTTTCTTTTGTAAATCACCATTTAATAATTACTGAATTAAGAATTTTTTAAACCAAATTAAAGTTTAATTGTTTTTGTAATATTAGATCTAAGTAGTTTTAGGGTTACATTTGTTTTGAAGAAGCCCCGGAGTAATTCGGGGCTTTTCTATTATTAGTCAATTAGTTTTAACGATTAATTGCTAATCTAAAAGGAGGTCAGACAGTATCCGGATTTAAGTATCCAGCCCTTTAATCATGGATTACATAGTCTGGTTCCTGTTTAAATTTCTTTATTCTATTTAGCAATTCTGCAAATAAGATGAAAATTATTCGTATTTTTATATAAACAAACTCTAACTCCTTGAAATTATGAAAGAACAATTAAATCTTTTCGTTGAAAGTTCGCAGCAATTTTTAAACCAGATTGCTACTGCTTTACCCCAGATTATTGGGGCTTTGCTACTACTTATCATCGGCTGGATTATTGCCAGGGCTTTAAAAAATCTGATAATAAGACTTCTGAAATTAGTCAGGTTTTCATACTTAACTGAAAAAACCGGAATAGAAAAGTTTTTAAGAGAGGGAGGTATTAAAGTAACAGCCATTGATATTATTGGTACATTAGTCTACTGGATAGTTATGCTTCTGGTTATTTTGGCGACTTTGAACAGCATAAAGCTAACTGCTGCATCCACACTGTTTAATGAGATTATGTTATTCATTCCAAACATCATTGTAGCTATACTAATTTTAATCATTGGTGTTTATTTAGCCAGGTTAGTTGGGCAGATCTTAACGACCTCTTTAAAAAATATGAAAGAGGCTACAGCTGAAACTATTGGTAAAATTGGGTATTATGCTATACTTATTTTAACAGTGTTCATTATTTTAGGACAGTTGAACATTGGAGCAGAAATCGTAACAAGTGCATTTCAGATTTTATTTGGAGCACTATGTCTAGCACTTGGTCTGGCATTCGGATTGGGAGGTAAAGACTGGGCTGCAGATATTATAAATAAATACCTTAAAAAGAAAGATTAAAAGGAGATAATAAGTTCGATTAATTACTAATGTAACTGATTGACTGATTTTTAACTAAATCATTAGTGACAGGACTGCCTTAAAAGGGCAGTCCTTGTTATAGATATTTGACAATAGTCATATATAAGTTAGGTTGGAAGTATAAAACTAATAAAGCCGGAAATACTTACTATATGAAAATTACAAAATCATTAGTAATTTATCTTTTCATGTTCATTATTTTAGGATGCATCTCTGTGACAAATGAGGAAGATAAAAAATTAATTGATGAAATAGACAAATCGCTAAGATATGATTTATTAGATGCCTGGTATCCGGTCTCTCTGGATACTGTTCATGGAGGATTTCTCAGTGATTTTACCTATAACTGGCAGCCCGGAGGTCCTCAGAATAAAATGCTGGTAACCCAGACCAGGCATCTATGGACAGCTTCTGAAGCTGCGATGTTTTATAATGAATCCCTATACCGGCAAATAGCTGAACACGGATTCCGTTTTTTAAAGGACAAAATGTGGGATAAAAAGTATGGAGGATTTTACATGCAGCTCAATCGCAAGGGAGACTATACAGATAGTAACTTTGAGAATTATAAGATTGCATATGGCAATGCATTTGCAATATATGCACTGGCTTCCTATTATAAAATATCAGGAGATACTGCAGCACTGAATCTTGCCCGGAAAACATTTATGTGGCTTAACAAGCACAGTTACGATCCGAAATTCAAAGGGTACTTTAACATATTGGGAAGAGATGGCTCCTGGCCCTCTCCTGAGATGGACAATGCTTCAGGAGTAAGAACAAGTTACTTGTCTGCAACAGACTGGAAAGATCAGAATACTTCAATTCATTTACTTGAAGCTTTCACAGAATTATATAAAGTATGGCCAGATAGTTTCCTTCGTGATCGCCTGCTTGAAATGCTCGTATTAATCAGGGATACTATAATGAATAAAAATGGCTTTCTGGGTCTCTTTTTTGAAAGGGACTGGACACCCGTATCATTTCGTGATTCATCTGATGCAGTCAGGGAAGCTAATTATTACTATGATCATATTTCCTTTGGTCATGATGTTGAAACGGCATATCTGATGCTCGAAGCCTCTCATGTATTAGGTATTGAATCTGATACAAAAACATTAACATGCGCCAGAAAAATGGTTGATCATGCACTTGCTAATGGCTGGGATAAAAATAGGGGTGGATTTTACGATGCCGGGTATTATTTTAACGGTTCAGATTATATCTCTATAATAAACAATGCGAAAATATGGTGGGTACAGGCAGAAGGACTAAATGCCTTACTATTAATGGCAAAATTATTTCCGGAAGAGGACAAGTATTATTATGCCTTCAGGAAACAGTGGGAATATATAAATAAGTACCTGATCGACCATAAGCATGGAGGATGGTATGAAGAAGGACTGGATAATAGTCCGCATAAACTAAAAGCCCCCAAGGCATATGACTGGAAGATTAACTATCATAATGCACGGGCACTTATGAATTGCATAAAGATGTTAAAGTCAGAGCATGAATTAATAGATGAACTGTGATTTAAAAATAAAATAAACAGCATCTATGAAAAGACGAGATTTTATAAAGGCTGGCGCTGCTCTCGGAGCAGCATCTATTACAGGTCTTGGTGTTAATATTTTAGACAGTCCCGTAAAATCAGTCCCTGATTTTCCCCGCTACAGGGGCTTTAATCTACTTGCAAAATTCAGCGGCAGGGGCCCGAGTAAGAAATTTGATGAAGAAGACTTCGAGATAATGGCTGACTGGGGATTTGACTTTGCACGCATACCAATGTCATACTGGAACTGGGCGTCTAAAAATGACTGGTACAATATTAATGAGGATGTGCTTAAAGATATTGATGAGGTTGTTGATCTGGGCAGGCAATATAATATACATATTAACCTTAACTTTCACCGTGTACCAGGCTATTGTATAAACGGACGTAACCTGGAACCGGTGGATCTTTTTGACGACACTTCTGAAAACATGCAAAGGGCGCTGGATGCCGTAGTTTATCACTGGAAAATATTTGCAAAGCGCTACAAAGGTATCCCGAGTTCACAACTGAGTTTTGATCTCATTAATGAACCACCTTCCATGAAAGAAGAAACACGCTATGTGGAAGTTGTAAAAGCACTTGTTAAGGGGATAAGAGAAGAGGATCCTGACAGGCTGATTGTTGCTGATGGTAAAGATGTTGGAAGGAATCCTGTTTATGGTATTGCAGACATGGGTCTTGTGCAAAGCACACGCGGATATGATCCGATGAGTGTGAGTCATTATACTGCTCACTGGGTACCAAAAGATGCTTACCAGACATTTGACATTCCCACCTGGCCTTTAACAGGTGATGATGGAAGTCTGTGGGACAAAAGTGTACTAAAAGAAATTTTAATTAACAAATGGAAGCCTTTGGTTGATATGGGTGTTCCAGTGCATGTCGGGGAATGGGGGTGCTATAATAAAACCCCTCATGATGTGGCACTCCGCTGGATGCGTGATCTCCTTTCACTCTGGAAAGACGCAGGCTGGGGGCAGGCATTGTGGAATTTAAAGGGAGACTTTGGTGTACTCAACAGCCAGCGGGCAGATGTAAAATATGAAAACTATAAAGGTCATAAACTGGACAGAAAAATGCTTGAGCTCATAAAGGAATTTTAATCGGGGGAAAAGTAAAGTTCTTATTTATTATTTTCGATCTTAGCTTTAAAAAAATTATTTTAAAGGAATAATGAAAATTAAAATTATATCGGCCGGAGGCACTATTGACAAAGTATATTTTGATCGTATGAGTGAATACAAGGTTGGTAGGCCTCAGATAATAGAAATGCTTAAAGAAGCTAATTTTGATCTTGATTTGGATTTCAAATCCATTTTAAAGAAGGATAGCCTCGATTTTACTGACGAGGACAGATTACTGATCAAAAAGACAGTGGAGGAGGATAATTGCAGCCATTTTGTTATAACTCATGGTACTGATACAATGATTGAAACTGCCGGTATTTTAAAAAATATTCGTGGTAAGGTTATTGTATTAACAGGTTCAATGCAGCCGGCAAATTTTAAGTTTTCAGATGCTCCCTATAATATAGCATGTGCTTTAATGGCAGTCCAGTTACTTAAACCCGGTGCTTATATAGTCATGAATGGAAAGGTATTTGACCCCGATAAGGTACAAAAAGACCGGAAATCAAACAAGTTTATTGAAATTTAGATAAAATAACATACAGTCTTTTAATTATCATAATACTTACTTTTTTATTAATCAAAAACAGGAGGAACAAACCATGAAAACTAAATTCACCTTACTAGCGATTGTTTTATTGACTTTTTTGTTAAGCTTTTCCACCGGGCCAGAAAATAAGCTTGAAGGAACCTGGAAACTAGTATCCGGAAAATATATTTTCCCTGATGATACATTAGCAGTGCCAAGGACCGAGTCTGAACATGCAATAAAGGTATTGAACAAAACCCATTTTGCTACAATCCATCAAGATGCATCCAAAAAGGAAATATACAGTAATGCAGGCACTTATGTGCTTACTGAAGATACATATACAGAGTACCAGGAGTTTAACTCAGGTATAAATAGTATTGGAAGAACTCATGCTTTTGAAAGTAAAATAGAAGGGGATATATGGACAATAACAGGACCAGTTGAGAAATCGGAAGCGGACGTTCCTGAATGGAAAATGCATGAGGTCTGGAAAAGAGTTAAATAATTAAACCCGCCTGTAGGATGGGCAGGTAGCTAAATAATCATAGGGTAAAACGGTTCTGGTTCATCCTAATATAGGATATGTTATTTATACATAATTCGGATTTTTTTGAAAATTATTGAACCAAATTGAATAACAATTGTTATTGTGCTTATATGGTTAAGTAGTTTTAGGGTTAATAATTATTACTGACTCAAAATCCCGGAATTCTCCGGGATTTTTTGTTTTAATAATTAGCATTATTTTCATTTTTTCTTTAATTTTAGTATAATTTTATTGATGAAAAAAGTTGTGAGTAGGTCCTGTGAAATAGCGGCATTACCGCTTCCGCTGCGCGGAATTTCACAGGGTAAAGTAGACAAGTACAAGTCTACTCAATCCCCCTGGACCCTGTTGACCAGGTTTAACGCTTGTCACCTTCCCGGGGGGATTTTTTTTGTTTTCTCTCAAAGAGTTCTTTTATCACATCTGATTCAATGACATCCTGCGGATTAAATAAGTCCGAATTCATATATGATATCAGACTATGCAACAGCTGGCGGGCAACAGGTCTGTTATTGAGATCATTTTGCAGATCAATACTGCACACCATAAGCTTCCCGTTACTGACTTTTGCCTCGAAAAGCATTCCCAGCCTGCGGTTAAGGAACCATGTGTCAATTGGCTGAATCAGAGGGCGGAAATTCGCCGGAAAATTTTCGAGGTTCATGCATTGCTGGCTGTTGGCAATTTCCCACCATTGCAAATCACTGTGAAAATCGGTAGGAAAATCTGAAAAAGCAGGATGCTCATTTTTTATAAGAATTCCTGTTGTATGGGGAGGACGCATACGGAACCATGAGGTGTTCCAGAATACAGGGGTTAAATACTGAACAACATCTTTGCCGTTCTCAACCCTGCCTGCTGCCATTAAAAATGCTTTACCTCCTTTTTTAAGAGTAGCTGTGGCACCGCTATCCAGTTCATTACAGATATATATGCCGGCAGTATCAATTAATGGCAGTTTTTCGGGATATACCCAGAAGTACCAACTATTGGAATGATCATTAACAGAAACTTCCAGCTTAAGCTTAGCGGGCACTGCTATATTATTTAGCGGAAAATTAATTTTACCTATTTTATTGCAGTTTCCAATTGGGATAGTTTGTGGTTGTAATGTTTCTCCACCTATAATTTCCCCTTTTTCATTGCTTATTTCCCAGGTAATTGCAGCATTTTCAACTGGTCGGGATCCAAAATGCGATACTTCAAGTTCGGCAGTGAAATTTTCAGCCCTGGTATAAACAAATCCGGGTATTCGCGCAAGTGCTACTGTTGAATAACAAAATTTTCTGAACTCACCGGATGTGATGTAGCCTTTTTCATCCCAGAAAGCATCAAGTACACCTACCAGTGCAGTGCCCTGTCCTGAAAAATCATTCAGACTTAATAGCTGAAATCCGGCAAGACCCGGTGTTCTAAATGACGCTTCAATTTCCTGTTTGTAGCATGAAGCTTGTAATTTTCCTGAGGCAATAAGAAAATCAGATGCCTGATCACCCATGTGCTTATCATTCAGATCTTCCTCGAACAACTCAAAGTTCCTGGCTTTTAAAGGTCCTGTATACTTCTCTGTTTCTTTAAAGTTGGGAAATACGCACCACTGTCCCATTTCATGGGTTACATATGGTCTTTCCTGGTTCTCAAGCCGGTCCCTGTAATCAAATATGCTTTCAGGACGGCTATCCTTCCATTTGAGTCCACGCGGTTTTGAACGTACTATGAATTCACTTTTGGGTATTATAGTCCAGCTACCCCCGATAGAAGCCCCTGTATAAACCCTGCGGGAGTCTTTTCTTTTAAAATATTCAAGCCACTGATCAAGGAAAGTTACATAATTCCCTGACGGTTCGTTACCATATGCCATCATACAAAAAGAAGGATGGTTCCCGTATTCTTTTAAGATACTTTCTGTTTCCTGGTAAATATATTTATCTATAGGCTTACCCTCTCCCAGGGTGGTAGAATACTTGGCCCAGCTGGGCCCTTCCACATGAAGGTAAATTCCGGCTTTATCCGCAGCGATAAAGGCTGCTTCAGGGGGGCAATACGAATGAAAACGCATATGGTTTAAACCGTAGGATTTGCAAATTTCAAATATCCGTGTCCACGATGATTCATCTGTTGGGGGATAACCCGTTAACGGGAAGACACAACATTCAACAGTTCCCCTCAAAAAAACCGGCCTTCCGTTTATTTCAAAACGGGTTCCTTCAATTTTAAATTCACGCATACCAAAGGTTACACTCTTAACATCCTTAACCTCTCCTTCATCACTTAAGGTTGCGGTCATAATATATAACTCAGGTGAAAATTCATCCCATACACGCATATTCTCTCCCATTGGATATATAATTCTTATAGTGTCGGAATGTTTGTCAATACCATTGCTAACGGGTCTGAATAATTCGGCCGGATGGTTTGGATTGGAAACTGACAGTCTGATTAATCCCTTAATAATATCATCTTTCCCTTCAATAAAAATATGAGTTTCAACTGATTTTGTTTTCAGGTCAGGGTATATTTTCATATCCGAGATATTTACTTTTGAGGCTGAAACAAGTTCAATACGTCCTGCTATTCCGTTCCAGTTTCCCTGGGTATGGTCAGTGATGCTGTGTGAGTTAATCCCCGGATCCACATCTTTGCATCTGTTATCAACCAGTATTGTAATAATATTAATTCCCGGGTGCAGGAGATTAGAGATATCAAACTTATGAGGGGTGGAAAGACTGTTGTCAGAACCGCCAGGATTGCCATTAATCCATATACTCGTCTGCCAGTGTGGTCTTTCTAAAATTAAAGTGATATGTTTATCTTTCCAGTTGTCAGGTATAATAACCTCTTTCTGGTACCATGCAGCACCTGTATAATACAATTCAGGTGTTAACCAGAATGGGAATTTTATATTTCCGGGCTGGCGGTATTTTTCCATTGCAGGATTAAAAAACCATGAACTGTCAAAAATACTTCCGGTCCATTTTGTAGTCAGTGAGGGAACATCACCTTTACCATTTTCAGCCATAGAGCCTGGGAGGATGATAGTATCATTAAGTTGTATTAAATACCATTTTTCAGTTATTCCAATATCATCAGGATCGGTTTGAAAATCCCAGGTTCCATGCAGGGAAATAATATTATCTTCACCTGCAAAAATCCCTGATATCAGAAAAGCAGAACATAGTATACTAAATATTCTCTTCATATTAATCTTAAATTATTTGATTAATTCCTTTTCAACTTCTTCCAGTGATTTACCTTTCGTTTCAGGTAATCTTAAAAGAATAAACAAAAATCCGAGTATACAAATTACCGCATATACCAGGAAAGGCATATATTCTCCCAGTGCTTCGGTAATAACGGGAAATGTATAAACCAGAACAGAATAGGCAAGCCATAAGGCAATTACTGCAACAGAGGTTGCCCTTCCACGTATTCTGTTAGGAAATATTTCGGAAATTAGAACCCATGTTACAGGGGCAAGGGATAAAGCATAAGTGGCAATGGCAGCTAAAACAAATGGTGACAGCGCACCTCCGGCAGTATTTTTTAAAATATGGGCAATTATCAAGTACATAACGGCAAGTCCCCCTGCACCAATCAACATTAAGGGTTTCCTTCCGAGTTTATCTACTAAAGACATAGCTACAAGGGTGAAAACAAGATTCACAAGTCCGATATACACAGCCTGTATCAGCTGTTCGCTACGGTCAGCACCTATACTTTCAAATATTTTAGCTGTATAGTTGAATACAACATTTATTCCGCACCATTGCTGGAAAACAGCCAAACAAATTCCAATAAGCACAACAGGTAAAACTGTTTTGCCAAATACTTCCCTGTAACTTACTTTCACTTCTCCCTGAACGGATTCTTTTATGTTGGATAAAGTCTGTGAGGCAAAATTCTCACCTCCGATTTTTTTCAATACTCCCAGGGCTCTCTCATATTTATTTTCTTTTGTTAGCCAGCGGGGACTTTCAGGAAGGGTAAATACACCCAGAAAAAATAATGTTGATGGTATAACTCCCGAGCCAAACATCCATCGCCATGCTTCAGGGCCAGTATCTTTTAATCCATAATTCACAAGGTGGGTTATTACAATGCCCAGTACTATTGTTAACTGGTTAAGTGATACCATTCTTCCCCTTAACTTCGGAGGAGCAATCTCGGCAATATACATAGGAGATAGCATAGAAGCCATCCCCACGCCGACACCGGCAAAGAACCTGCCCCCGATAAAAGCATATAAGTTTGGGGCTATGCCCATAAAAAGCGAGGAAATTCCAAATATGAATGCAGCTATTAATAAACCGGGCTTCCTGCCATATTTATCTGAGATATTGCCCGCAAAAAAACATCCAATCACACAACCTATAGCAAGAGAAGCAGTTGTTGCACCTTCACCGCTTGCCTCCAGATTAAATTGTTCGGCTAAAAAAGGTAATCCTCCGGTAATAACTGCAAAATCAAATCCAAAAAGATAACCACCTAATGCTGCAATAAACGATATACCTAATACATACCTGATATTAAATTTATTCGCCATAGATTATTCTATTTAGTATCAAAAATACAGACGAATTTAAACATCTAAAATACATAAATTGCTGAATTGTTCTATTGCTTTATTGTTCTATTGTTGTATTGGGGACAGCGTCCTTAGCAGGGTGCTATCCCCTATTTTAAATAGCCAAATCTCCGGATCTCCATATAATTCGGGTTGTATATTTCTCTCTTTAATAATATTTTTTGTTAATATTGCCTTTTGATTTTTGAGGGGAAAAAAATCTGAATAAGATAATATTTCAAATAAGAGTAAGCAAATTTTTTAAACAGATGTACCCTAATACTGATCATAATGTATCTTAACCTGTGGTCAAAGCTTTTCCTCCCGTTTTTATACCTGGTAGTCTCTGTTAATATTTCCAGCCAGCAGTGGATAGATGAATCCAAAGTACTGGAATTGAACAAATCATTTTATAATGTTTATAATTTAGATGGCCATTTAATTAACGGAAGAAAATACTATAACAGGTATTCAAATGCACCGGGTCATCCGTTTTTTATGGGTGACCAGTTTAAAAAGGGAAAAGTCATTGTTAACGGAATACCTTATGATAATATTCTTATAAAATTTGATATTGTCAACCAGGAAATAGTCTTACAATTTTCGTACATCTATGGAGGGAATGATCAAATAATCTTAAACAGTGAAAATGTATCTGAATTTGAGTTCGACGGGAAATTATTTAGACAGTATGCCTTACCTGGCAAGGGCAATACATTCCTGCAGGTTGTTGTTGAAAATAAGATTACCTGTTTATATTCCTGGCGAAAGCAGCTCATCCCACAAAGATATTCACTTGAAAATCCTTACCAGTATTCAGATCCGGAATCAAAATCATATCTTTTGATTAACAGACAATTAATTGAGTATAGAGGGAAAAAGTCTTTTATAAAAATTTTCCCCAGGGAACTTCATCAGGATATAAAAAGATTCTTCAAAACAAATAATATTAAGCTTAATTCTGCCAGTGATAATACCATCAGGCAATTAATAAATTATTGTTCACAAATTTGCGATCCTTCAGAATTTGACATTAGTCCATGAAAAAAGCATTTTTAATATTATTTACATTACTTGTTTCAATATGTGTCGCTGCCAGTGAGATAAAAATATATTTTTCCGCTGATTTTAATAATACAGATTTCGGGCTTTTTGCACAATCCGTCAGAGAGCAGACAGGTACCCTGTTTTTCTATGAAAAATCATGGGTGAGGGATATAAAAATTACACTAAGCGGTGATAGTCTTGAGCTGGGAGAAGTTCTTGAACCCCTTCTTGCCGACAAAGGTCTTTTTTACTTTATCGATAAAGAAAAAAATGTACTTATTACAAATAAAGTAAGTTTGGTCACTGCATTGCCCGATTACGAATTTATTCAGGACAAACAGCAGGATACTGTGGTCACTGGTGAAGATATTTTAACCGATATTGAGAAGATGTATATTGAGGGACGGAAAAGCAGTACTACCAGGGTAATTACTGTTGGCCAAAAAAGCAGTAATCCTGATAAAAGGCCGGTAACATTAAAAGGAAGGGTTAAAGACAAGGAAACAGGGGAGCCATTAATAGGAGCTACTGTATATATTGAAGAACTCTCGGAAGGATACGCAACTAATATTAATGGCCGTTTCTTTATTCATATGCCCCCTGGCAGATATAATACTTTTTTTAATTGTCTTGGCATGCAGGAGGAGCATTACGATCTGCAAATTTATTCAAGTGGTGAGCTGAATGTTGATATGGAAAAAAAGTTGATCCCTATTAATGAAGTAACTATTAAAGCTCAGCAGTACGATAAAGTGAGGAGCATGAGCATGGGATTTGAACATTTAACAGCAAAAACCATTAAAGAAATTCCTTTTGTCCTTGGCGAAAAAGATGTAATAAAAGTAGCATTTATGCTGCCAGGGGTACAGAGCGTTGGAGAGGGTTCCTCCGGTATTTATGTCAGGGGTAGTGCTGCTGATCAGAACATGTTTTTTATTAATAAGGTCCCTGTTTACAATCCATCCCATCTTTTCGGCTTTTTTTCTTCATTTAGTCCGGATATCATCAAGGATTTTTCATTTTATAAAAGTAATATTCCGGCCAGGTATGGGGGCAGGTTATCTTCCTTTTTTGATATCTCTGCCCGCCAGGGTAATAAGAAAAGATATACTGCCCGCGGAGGCATTAGTCCGGTTACAGGTCATCTAGCAGTGGAAGGACCAATAAAAAAAGAAAAAAGTTCATTTATTGTAAGTGGCCGGTCAACTTATTCTGACTGGCTGTTAAGCAGTTTACACGATGCGGATTTAAGAAACAGTGAAGCTTTTTTTTATGACCTTGCTGCAAGCCTGAATTTTGATTTTAATGAAAATAACATAGTTGAGGTCTTTGGCTATTATAGTGAGGATCGTTTTACACTCAGTACAACAAACAAGTATGAATATAGCAACGCAGGTTCTTCTGTCAACTGGTGGCATCAATATTCTCCGTTCCTTTCTTCTGACATTTCTGCGGCATATGGAAGTTACTCCTTCAGCACAGTTGACAGCACAGTATTACATAATGCATATAAGCAGGATTATAAAATTGACCACTTAGAATTACGTGACGATTTTGTTTGGGATAAGATACCTGAGCATAAGGTTACATTCGGAGCTAATTTTATCTTGTATAAGCTTGACCGTGGCAAAGTATTACCTGCCGGTCCCGAATCTCTCAGGAAACCTGTTTATATGGGTGAAGAAAACGGACTGGAGGGAGCATTATATGTTGCAGATGAATTCCGGTTGTTACCCAGGCTGACATTATATGGAGGCATTAGATATAGTTTCTTTGCCCTAACCGGGCCACAGGATGTATTTAAATATATTCCTGAAAGCCCCAGAAGTATTGAATATATAACTGATACACTTAATTTTGCCTCTGCTGAGATCGTTAAATTTTATTCAGGGCCTGAATATCGGGCATCATTAAAATATAGTACAGGGCAATACAGTTCGGTTAAGTTTTCCTATAACAGGACACGTCAATACATATTTATGCTGAGCAACACCATTGCCATATCTCCAACAGATCAATGGAAACTGGCGGATTATCATATAATTCCTCCATATGCCGACCAGATTTCAGCAGGTTTTTATAAAGATTTAAGTAAAAAAGATATAATACTTTCTTCTGAGATTTATTATAAGAAGGTACA
Organism: uncultured Bacteroidales bacterium; assembly: GCA_964521285.1. Classification (GTDB taxonomy): domain Bacteria; phylum Bacteroidota; class Bacteroidia; order Bacteroidales; family UBA10428. Next base: position 79,741 of record CAZFQS010000009.1, read on the forward strand.
AAACATTGTTGAATATAAAGACGGGGCAAACTTTATATCCAGTCCTCATACTGAAAGCGAAGTGCTGCAGGGTATCCAGACTGCCTATGGTCTTGAGATTATGATAAAAAAGAACAGTGGCAGGTTAACAGGATGGTTGTCTGCTACACTCTCAAAATCAGAAACACAGGTAGATGGTAATTATTCGTGGGAAAAAATAAACGAAGGACTGACATTTCCATCAAATTACGATAAACCTGTTTCATTGAACACTGTAATGAATTATAGAATGAGCCGGAGGTTAAGTATGTCAGCAAACGTGGTATACACTTCAGGCAGGCCGGTAACTTACCCCATTTCATTATATTATATTGAAGGGCAGGAACATTATTTCTTTTCATTACGGAATAAATACCGGATTCCGGATTATTTCCGTGTAGATCTTTCTTTCAACCTTGAAGGAAACCTGAAAGCAAAAAAACTGGGGCATAGTTTCTGGATGTTAAATTTTTACAATCTTACCGGACGTAAAAATGCCTACTCAGTTTATTTCAAATCAGAGGACGGTAAGATGAAAGGGTATAAATTATCGGTATTTGGAATACCTGTTTTTACTATATCCTGGAATTTTAGACTTGGAAATTATGCAAGTGAATAGAATTATATTGCTATTATTATTCGTGTTTGTCCTGAAGGGATGTATTGATCCGTTTTCACCTTCAATAAGTGAATACCAGCAGATGCTGGTTATTGATGGCATGATCACAGATCAGGAAGGCATACATACTGTGAAAGTTTCACGATCTTCCTCATATAATGATCCCGGACTAAAGTATGAAAGTGGTTGTACTGTAAACATACTTGATGATAAGGGCAACATCATAAATATGATTGAGGAATCCAAGGGTATATATTCAGCCCGGATTGACCGGCAATTTCTAAATGCAGCTACTCAATACCGGCTGGAAGTCACAACAAGTGATGGCAAAAAATACCAGTCAGATTACGAAATGTTATTACACAGTCCGCCTATAGACAGTATATATTGGGAAGTCAAATATGTTGAACGGGACGATCCACTATATGGTGATTTAATTGGTGTTCAGTTTTCCGTTAATTCGGATGCTACCAATTATGAGGCAAGTGGTTACAGGTGGGAACTTTTTGAGCAATGGGAATACAGGTCCAGGTATTATGCAAAAGATTACTATGATGGCAGAATTAACTTTACTCCGCAAGAATATGTGAGCGATTCGGTATATTATTGCTGGACTTCCGGGAGTAAGTTAAATGAAATATATACTTATTCGACAACACAGGCCGTATCAAAGGAAATCAGAATGGTACCTTTAACTTATGTTTCAAATCAAACAGACCGGCTGAAATACGATTATTGCTTACTGGTTAAGCAATATTCTTTAAGTGAAGCTGCTTTTTCATACTGGAATAAGCTTCAGATACAGGCAAATGAATCAGGCGGATTATATGAAACACAACCATCAAGAATTAGAGGAAATTTATATAATGTTGATAATCCTGATGAGACGGTATTAGGTTTTTTTGGAGCCTCCGGGGTTTCTGAAAAAAGAGTATTTATCAAAGGATTTGGATACCTTTATACAGTGTTAGATACATATAATGAACAACTATGCCAGCCTGCAGGATTCACACCCGGTGAACTTATGGAATTTTTAGAAGGAATAGATACTACTGAGTATCCGATATTTCTTTATAATTATTCAGGTAAACGTGATGGTCCCTGGGATTATATAGACCAGGCTTGTGTTGATTGCAGAAAAAGGGGTGGCGATACAATTAAACCTGATTACTGGCCATAATTTCCAAATATGACAGGAAGGAAGATAAAAATATTATTGATAATAATTCTGGTTTGTATTAATAACCGTACGGCATATATTTTCGGAAGCAACAACAGGCCAGGGAATGAAAGGCAACAGGAGATTGAAGATATCTACAATGAAAAATATTATCTGATGACTGACCGCACTATTTATGCGGCAGGGGAAAGAATTTTATTCAAAGCCTACAATATAAGTCCGGGTCCCATAAAATCAATTAACTGGAGCAGTGTACTGTACCTTGAACTTACCAGAAGTGACGGTTCATCTGTACAAAAGGGCAAATACCGGCTCGGTTTTACTGGCTGCGATGGGTATATGGAAATACCTGCCAAAATATCTTCAGGTTATTATTACCTGCGTGCCTATACAAAGTGGATGAGAAATTTTCCTGTTTCGGATTTTGCTTTTTGCCGTGTAAAGATTATTAATCCGTTTTCCGCTGAGATACAGGCAGGCAAAACAGAAAACGGGACGATTGGTTATGCGGAGTCGTTTATTGATGAAACATTACATGTAACTAATATTGATTGTCATACAGACAAGGATGTGTACACAAGAAGGGAAAAAGTAATATTATCGGTTGAGATCCGGGATTATGATCCCTATTCCCGCAGTGAATTTTGTGTCTCTGTAATTAAAACCGGTGCAATGGACAGGGTGAATTATGGTATTCTTGCTTTTAATCAGCAAGTGGAAAATAAAAAGAGAGTAATAAACTATATACCTGATATGAGGGGTGTATCTGTATCAGGGAGGGTCATCGAAAAGGAAAGTAATAGTCCGGTTAATAACGCCTCTGTACAGCTTTCCGTACTCGGGGATCAATTTGATTTTTTAGAATATAATACAGGTTCAGACGGCAAATATTTATTTTCACTTCCCCCTTTGCAGGGTGAAAAAGATATGTATATTGTGGCGCGGGCAGGTAATGTCACCCCGGAGATTTTAATTGATAATGATTTTACTACCGATGCATTTTATATTAAAGGAGAAGAATTCAGGCTGACAAATGCTGAAAGGGATATTGCTGAAGAAATTATGTTAAATATGCAAATTGAAAAAATTTACAGAACAGATAAAATTCAGGATTCGTTATATGTCCGGGAAGATATTGTGAAGACAACCTTTTATGGCAATCCGTCCGCAATCTTGTATATCGATGAATATATTGAACTTCCTACAGTTGAAGAAGTGCTGTTTGAATTAATCCCTGAAGTTATTGTTAAAAGGCGAAAAGATAACATTTTTATAAATGTGACTGACAATGAGATATATCACCCTGACCTGGCTATTTTTGAACCTCTTGTTTTGCTGGATCATATCCCTGTGCATAACCTGGAAAACCTGTTGAAATTATCGCCCTCAAAGATAAGCAGGATTGAAGTAGTGAATGAAATATTTTTTAAAGGGACAAGCAGGTTTGGAGGTATAATCAGTATTTTTTCACGAAAAGGCGATATTGCCGGAGTGGATTTACCCGCAAATTCATTGTTTTTCGACTTTCATACCTTTACTGAACAGGACAAGGTCATATTGCCGGATTACGACAAAAACAAGGGAGATTTAAATATGCCGGATTACAGGAGTTGTCTATACTGGAATCCGGAATTAATACCAGGGAATGACATGAAAGCCCGCCTTGAATTTTACACTTCCGACAGAAAAGGCAAATACCTGGTTTTAATCAGGGGGGTATCTGACGATGGAAATATTATTGAAGGGAAATGTTTCTTTAAAGTAGAATAGGGGACAGCGCTCCGGGCACTATCCCTCTTTTCCTCTAAAAATTTATTCTGATAAGTCCTATAGGGAATATACCTTGCTGGTATTCATTTTCAAAGGTTTTTAAAGACTCGTCAAAATATCTGAAGTATAAATTCTCATGGTTGGTGAAGTTTGCAATATCAAAAGCAAATTCATAAGTGGCCTTTCTGCCATAATGCATGTAGCCTATCCTTGCATCTGCTCTAAAATAGTTTGGTAGTTGTGAACTGTAAGCATTATCATAATCCATTTCATATAATTTATCCGGATCTTCTGATAAGATATACGGACTATATCTTCTTCCTCCGGCATAAGCCAGACGAAGATTAAAATTCAATGAATTATTCTTATTGAAAAAAAGTTCATAACCTCCCAGAGCGTTAATAACAAATTTACCGTTAAAGACAGTATTTCTTTTTATACCGTCGCTTGCTTTTGAAGTTGAATTAAATAATGATGCTGTAAACAGAAAATAATAATTCTTGTGGAGGAATTTTTCAAAGGTGAATTCAATCCCGTAATTTTCACCTGTTCCTTTGTTAACCAGACTATCTTCTGTACACCAGTCATTTAAACCCTCTCCCTCGTTAAGAAGCCAGAAGTAATCAGACTCCCTTTTAACAGGTATATTAAACAGGTACTGATAGTAAATTTCTGTTTTCAGGCGTAGTTGTGGAGTAATAGAGTAATCATGCCCAAGCACGAATTGATGGCTTTTAATGAAATCCAGATTTTTGTTGGTTTGATAAGACACGGTATTTCCGTTTTCCTCTCTGTCTGGAAAAGATTTTCTGACAAACATGTAAATAGGTGCCAGTTTACTATGCAAGCCGTATCCAAAGCTTAACGACCTGTTGGAAGTATACTTCCACTGTGCACTCAAACGTCGTTCCAATGAATTTGTATTATTATACAGAAAATGTTCATAGTGCAATCCTGAAATAACTGTAAATGAATTTGAAAATCGATGTTGCCATTCAATAAATCCTTGCAGTAACATTAAATTATTTTCTTTTATGGTGTATGGATCATAACTGGTAGCACTATCACTCTCACTGTCGTAATCATAATTCTTTATATAGTAATTGGTCGAGTAATTATGCATTATAAGGCCTGATTTTAGTTTATTCTTCTTATTAAACCTGTGAGTAATAACGGATTGAATAATAATATCATTTTCCTGTTCTTCATATTTACTTAAATTTTTTAAAACCGGACCTTTAGGCTCTGCTATCGAATCAGTTCTTCCGTATGGTGCTGTAGATGTTAGTGCTAAAGATGTTTTTAATCGCGTGTTATGACTAAAATAATAGGTGTAATTTATGCCAATTATTCCTGTTTTAGAGCCTACCGGTTCACTAATCCATCTTACTAAATCATCTGATACCCGTGATGAATCTTCAAATGTAATTTTACTTATGCCACCTAATCCAAAAACAGACATGTTGCTTTTTTCCCCCGGAAATGAGAGTTTAAACATTATGTCCTGGTAATGCGGAAGTGCGTCAACCCATAAAAGCTCATCCACAAGTCCGAGCATGGAATACCTTAAATTCACCAGGAATGATGCATTGCTTTTTTTATGAAACGGTCCTTCAGCCCCGAATTCAAAACCATTGAAACCAAGCTGTGCTAAAAATTCCCGTTTTTTATTATTCCCGTTCCTCATTCTTAAATCAAAAGCACCTGATATACCGTTTCCATATTCTGCCGGAAACGCACCAGTCAGGAAATCAGATCGCTGTAAAACATTATTATTTATCATACTTATCGGACCGCCCGTTGCACCTAATGTATGCCAGTGATTAGGACCCGGGATCTGTATGCCTTCAAGTCTCCAAATCAATCCGGCAGGTGAATTACCCCGGATAATAATATCATTACCCTGGTCATTTGCCACGAATACCCCAGCGTAATTAGTGGCCATTCTTGCCGGGTCACCCCAGCTACCTGCAAATTTTTCTGTTTCTTCAATAGTAAATGCCCTGGCGCTGATTAATGCCATATCATTTGTCGTATGGCTCTTATCCCGGTACGCTTTTACAGTTACCTCGCCGATTTCCTCGATGTTTTCTTCTAATTCGACATTCAGAATAGTCTGCTTGCCGGGTTTAACAAGGATATTTTGAAAAAAACGGGGCGTGTATCCCACGTAAGAAACATAAATATTATTTCTACCCACAGGAACTCCCGTTATTTCGAAATAACCATTCATATCAGTAATTGTTCCACTAGTCGAATCATTGATAATTATGGTTGCTCCAATTAACGGGACATGAGTCGATTTATCAATTACCTTGCCCTGAATGGTTTGTAATAAGGCCTCAGATTTTGTATTTTCCTGCGCCTCTGCAGTACTCACAGGATAAAATAAACAGGAAATAAAAATAAACAGATAGAATAAATGATTTATAGGATTCATTAGTTTTATAAATTTAAGATTCAGTATTAAGGACAAGTGTTTAAAAGGAGGGTTGCATACAGATGTAAAAAAGGGGATAGCGCCCCCTTTGTAAAAAAGAATTGATAGATTCTCCTGTTAAAAGCCAGCCTCGGTATATCTGAACCAGAACTGCCATTTGTACACCTTTTTGTAACACATTTGTACCAGAATGATGCTTGTTCATCTATTTTGCATAATTTGTTATAGTCCTTGAACAATTTTTTATATAAAATACAATTAATATATTTATATTTGGATGGGTTATATCGTTTGATTTAAACCAGCCAAGATATTTGCATACTAACACTAACTAACAACTAATTAATAACCATGACCAAAAACTGTTTAACTATTTCAACGAAAAGCTATTCTAAACATTATCTATGGTAAATATATTCTTTTTTTTTATCCACCTACAATATGTATTTAAACAAGATTTAAAACACCAGCAATGAAAGAACTATTAAAAAACATCTTTTTAGCTATTATTCTAGTGTCAATTTTTAGTTCATGTGAAATTAAAAAAGAACCTTTCGAAAATCCGGAGTGGTTGGGTGGTTCTATTTTTGAGACATTAGAGAAAAACGGTAATTACACTCATTTGATTGAATTAGCAGAAAAGGCTGAATATAGAGATATCATTGAAAGTGATGTCTATACTCTTTTTGCTGCCGATGATGATGCTTTCGAAGAATATTTTGCCAGCCTGGGTATTAATTCAATTTCCGGAATATCAAAGAGGGATTGCAAGTCATTAATGGCACTAATTTCTCTATACAAGCCGCGTTCCCGGCAACAACTGATCTATCGGTATTGGGAAGGTACAGGTCAATGGCAAGATTCACTTAGCGAATATATGTCACGTTACTTTAGATATGAAATGCCTGCGAAGTATTACATTGAAAAAGAAGTTGTAAAATATAATCCCGATTATCAGGGACAGGAACTCTCAATTGTAAATAACCATAAATGGATGCCATGTATATCAGAGGACCTTTTTGGAGATATTGGAGGTAAAACAGATGGATCTGATTATTTGTATTTTTTTCCAAACTCAACCTGGACCGGCTTGTCATGGTACAATGGCGCTGTAATCGGACCTGAAGCCGGGTGTTCCAATGGGTTTATATATTATATCGACAAGGTTGTCCCTATAATGCCGAGTATCGAAGAATACATGCGAGACAATCAGGACAAATTCGGGGTTTTTTATGACCTGATGCAACGGTTCGCAACATATTCCACTGCAGATGAGGAAGGTATTGAATATGATATTTACACTAAAGGATACAATGATGTCAGAGATATTGCATTTGAAAACGGTCCACAGACTCTTGGTTATGAAGCTACTAATTTTTACACAGCTTATATACCCACGGATGATGTTCTGCAACCATATCTTGATAATGCTTTTTTAAGTGGTAAATTTGCATCCATTGACAGTGTTCCGGTAGAAACAATTATATATTTACTTAATGGACATATAGCCGGAAGCTGGGTGTTTCCATCACAAATAAAAGTAGAATTCCTTAATCCTTACGGTGAAAATATAGCTTTTGACCTTGACAAAAATGTGACTGATGCCAAACTGCTCAGTAACGGTGCTTTTTACGAAATAAATATGGTATTGGAACCATTGGCCTTCAATGCTGCCCCTGGTCCGCTATTTAAAGATAATAACTATTCAACCTTACTTCGTGCGTTTAATGAAGTCGAGGTTATTCCAACCCTTTCCTATCCGGATATGCCTGTTACTATATTTGCTGCGGATAATGACAAGCTTTCAGAATATGGTATCAGATATAACACTCTAACTGAAGTATTTGAACAACAAAATATTTTTGGAATATGGGAATTAATGGAAGCAGAAGATCTTTTAGATTTTGTTTATGACCATATTATTTATAAGGGATATGATGATTTTTCCGGCGAGGGGATTATTTATACAGCAACAGGTAACGGTGTTTATTATAACAATAATACGTTTATGGCCGGAGGTAATAGAGAAGCCAACGAACAAATCGGGGTAATTGAAAAAATTAACAGTAATATTAATGGCGTATTATACTTATTAGATAATCCCATTAAATCCCCGGAAGAAGATTTTGCCAGGTATATATACGGCAATGACGATTTTTCCGAATTTTATTCTCTTCTGGATAATGCAGGATTAGTTGACAGTGTTGCTGACGAAGATGATACTGATTTGTATTACAAAAAATTAAAGTTTTTACAAAATATTGAAAACTGGACAGGTTTCTTGCCTGATAATGATGCAATTGCTGATGCCGAAGCCAACAATTTAATACCGGAAGATTCAGTTGAACTTGGAAACTTTTTAAAATATCATTTTGTGGCTAATGATTTAATTTCCGATTTCGATATTGTTTCTAAAGACTATATAACCGCGTCTGTTGATTCAAGCGGAGTACCTCTGGAACTTAAGATTCAATCTGAACCAAAACAAATGGTTGTTATTGATGGATCAGGAAAAGAAGTACAAATTAATCATAATACTGCAAATATCTTTGTAAGAGATGGTATTGCTCACAGAATAAAGACAGTACTTTTATCTAACTAAATAATTCAAAAAATAACAGTTATTTAACCATGAGAACTATATTATTAACAGTGTTTAGTACATTTCTAATACTTTTTACAGTAAGTATTAATTTATCAGCACAAACCAAGTTTATTATTAGTGGTCAGATAAAAGATGATACAGAGCCTTTAATTGGTGTTAACGTTGTTGAAATTGATAAAGACGGACGTTTTATTTCAGGGACAACAACCGACTTGGACGGTAACTTTACTCTGGCCGTAAGTAACAGGGACGCAACTGTTCAGGTATCTTATCTTGGGTATACTACCCAGGTTTTTGAACTTGCAGGCAGAAATAAACTGAATGTCACCCTGGAACAGGAATCCATAAAAATGGACGAAGTAGTAATAACGGCAGATAAATTGGGTAACGATGGTATTATCTCAATTAGAGACAGGGCTACTGCGGTATCCAGACTTGAAATGGTAGAAATGAATGAATTAATGACCTCCTCGGTTGAAGAGATATTAATAGGAAGGCTTGGAGGAGTTGATATTTCAGCAGTTTCCGGAGACCCGGGTGCCGGTGTAAATATTCGTATCAGGGGGACAGCCTCCCTGAATGCCCGTAACGAACCATTGATCCTTGTAAACGGTATCCCTTATGATGCAAACATCAGTGATAATTTTGATTTCGGAACTGCCGATGTGGAAAAGTTTGGTAACCTTATTGACGTTGCGCCTGAGGATATTGAATCTATTGAAGTTCTGAAAGATGCAGCTTCAACTGCAATATGGGGGTCGAAAGCAGCAAACGGAGTATTAAGTATAAAAACAAAAAGGGGATTTAAATCATCTCCGGTATTTTCATATTCTTTTAAAATTACGAGGTCTGAGGAGCCCGACCCTATTCCTATGTTAAATGGTTATGAATATCCAAAACTAGTAACTGAAGCACATTATAATAGAACCTCCCCTAACGATCCAAGTAACTTGCCTGATCCTGAAGATAAAAACTATGCACAAAATACTGATTGGATTGAGGAAATTACCCGTATTGCTTACACACCCAATACTAACTTTTCAGTACGAGGTGGTGGAGGTAAAACAAGATACGATATTTCTGCCGGATATATGAGACAGGAAGGTACTGTAATTAATACCAAACTTGATAAAATAAACCTTCGTACAGCCCTGGATTATGACTTATCTAATAAGATAAGGTTAAAAACCGATATTATGTATACAAAATACAATCAGGATGCAACATATGACTGGGATAACTGGGATTATAAACACACTGAAGATGATGGAACAGATTTTGATAAAACAGTACGGACCATTGCCTATAAAAAGATGCCAAATATATCGGTATATGAGCGAGATACAGCTAATAATATATTAGGTAATTATTTTACACCATCCTATACCATACAAGGAGATGCAAAAGAAATGTATAATCCGGTGGCTTTTGCCAATCTTGGTAAACATAACCGTACACAAGATAATACCAGGGCTTTGTTTAATATTAAATATCAGGTATTACAGAACCTTGCTTTCGAGAGCACCATCACTATGGATTTCTTTGATCAGAAACGCAAGAAGTTCCTGCCTTATAAAGCTATTGGTTATAGTATTGATGATGACATTTCAAACCAGGCAAATGAAGAATTCTTAAAAAAGAATAACCTGCAGACTATCAACCAACTGTACTATTCAGAAAATATAAATGACAGACATGAAATATCTGTCCTGTTAAGGTTGAGGACTGAAGATGCAACTTCGAAAAAATACAACATTAAAACAAGCCGATCAGCTTCACCCTTTTTACAGGAAGCCACCGGGAATGTTGATATTGTTAGCCTTGAATCCGAATCAGCAACATTTAGATCGCTTAGTACTTATGGACAGTTACATTATAAATTTGCTGATAAATATATAGTTACACTTGGGTTAAACTTTGAAGGAACTTCAAAATTCAGTAAGGATAGCCGTTGGGGAACATTCCCTTCTGTATCTGTTGCCTGGAGAATAAATGAAGAACCTGTCATTAATAAGATTAAAGCTATTAATGACCTTAAACTAAGGTTTAGCTGGGGTGTTTCAGGAAATACCCCGGATAAGAACTATTTGTATTTTAACAGTTATGAAGCTAAGTCAGATTTTAGTTACAATGGTATTGCCGGCGTCAGGCCTAAGGGAATTGAATTAACCAACCTGAAGTGGGAGAACATAGAACAGATTAATCCCGGTCTTACGTTGACAGCATTTGATTTTCGCATGGTATTGGAGGCAGATTATTATGTTAAAACTACTACCGACTTATACCTGGATAGATTTAATATCCCCACGTATACCGGATATGCCAAAATAGCCCGGAACAGTGGTATAATGGAAAACCGTGGTTGGGAGATTCTTACTAACATTACTTTTGTTAAGAGAGAGAAACTTAATATCCAGGCAACCTTTAATATGTCTTCCAATGAGAATATTGTTATCCAAATGCCTGAAAATTATGCGCTGGAATATGGTAACATGCTTAGTAACGGAAATTACAAAATTAATATAGAGCCTGGAAATTCCATCGGTGGATTTTACGGATATGAATACCTTGGTGTTTATAAGGATAATACTGAGCTTGTTGCCCTGGATATTAACGGAAATCAGATTTATGATATCGGAGATATTCCATTGCAAATGATCCATGGTTCAAATTATGTATTCCAACAAGGTGACGCTAAATACAAGGACCAAAATTATGACGGGGTTATCGATGAACTTGACCTGGTTTATTTGGGTGACCTAAATCCTGACATAATGGGAGGTTTTGGGCCAAGGGTTTCATATATTACCAAAATAGGTGAATTTATTGTAAATGGATTTTTGTATTTTAAATTAGGCCAGAAAATTATTAATCAAACCAAGATGGATACCGAAAATATGTACTTCGACGATAACCAAAGTGTGGCCGTGAAATACCGATGGAGAAGACCCGGTGATGAAACAGACATGCCAAGGGCGCTTAACCTGGACGGATACAACTGGATGGGATCAGACCGTTTCGTGGAAGATGGATCGTTCCTAAGGTTAAGGACGACATCATTCAGCTACAATCCATCAAGTGAGATTTGCAAGCGGATAAGTTTAAAGGAGCTTAAAATTTACGCAACGGCTTATAACTTGTTAACATGGACTAAATACCTGGGACAGGATCCGGATGTTGCACAACCCAGTGATCCTAAAATATTACCAAAGGATAACAGCAGAACACCTCCAAGCAAACAAATTATTGTTGGAGTAAATATTACATTCTAATCATAAAAAAGCAGTAAAAGATGAAAAACAAATTTAATATACATATTATTATTATCACAGTGGTAATAATATCACTGCTGGGTTCTTGTGGCGACTGGATGGACCTGGAACCTGAGGACGAGTTAATACGCCAGGAATTCTGGCAAAAGGAAGGTGATGTTGCGGCTGTCACAGCAGCAATGTACGATGCTTTCAGGGCAACTTCCTTAAAATCACTTATGATGGGTGAGGTTAGGGGCGATATGATGAACTTTAATGCTTCCCAATTCGGAGACTATGTTAAAATAGCCCAATCCGATATTCAATATGATAATCCGGAAGTAGAATGGAAAACATATTATTTTACTATTAATCTGGCCAATACTCTAATTCAATTTATGCCTGAGGTATTGGAAAACGATAAGCTTTTCACCGTAACTGAAATGGAAAGGATTCATGCTGAAGCTCTTTTTATAAGGTCATTAACTTATTTTTACCTTGTTCGTCTATACAAAGATGTTCCGTTGCTATTGTCTGCCTCAAGTTCAGATACAGTGGATTTTTATGTTGAAGAAAGTGATGAAGCTGTTGTTCTGGATCAGATAATAAGTGATCTGGAATATGCCGAAACCATTGCAATATCGAAGGAAAACATCGATGAAAACACGTCGGAATTTATGTCTGATTTGACACTTTTTAAAGGCAGGGCAAATAAATACTCGATACAAACCTTAATGGCCGATGTATATTTGTGGAAAGAGGATTATCAAAAGTGTATAGACTATTGTAATAAGGTTATTGGTTCCAATTTATATTCGCTTGAAAATGAAACAGACTGGTTTAAAATATACGCACCCGGCAATTCAAAAGAAAGTATTTTCGAAGTACAATATAGCGAAGCAAATAAGGAAACAAATCCTATATACGATAAACTTCTGCCAATAGAATCCAGACCAAGAGCCGACTTCGAAAGTTGGGTTTGGGAGGAATTGTTTTTAATAAGCGATATACGTATTGGTCATGAAGATTACGGACCAGCATCGAAATATATACTGTTAGATATTGATGGTGATGGATTAGAGAGAGATTTCAGTCAAAAAGATGCAAATTTTATATATTACAGATATGCTGATATACTATTAATGAAAGCGGAAGCGTTGGCTGAATTGAACAGATTTTCCGAATCGCAGGAACTTATAAATGAAGTTGAATTAAGGGCAGGAAATCCTGCTATCTTTTTAGGGCAATCAATAACAGATTTTAGAGATGCAATACGTACTGTACGAGCACGTGAATTTGCCTTTGAGGGTAAAAGATGGTTCGACCTGTTAAGATTTGCTAAAAGGAACTGGTGGGAAAATAAAAATTTGGTCATTAATGTTCTTTTAAATAAGACAAGTGATGAAATAAGACCGATATTGCGAGGAAGGATATTGGATCCCAATGGTTTCTACCTGCCAATTCCAGAGGCTGATATTCTGTATAATAATAAATTAAATCAAAATCCATATTATGACAGATAAAATAAATGCAATGAAAAAAATAATATATATAAAAAATAAAACTATGGGTAAGATAATTTATTTATTCTCATTTATATTACTAATAATGTCAGGCTGTGAGAAAAAAGACATCCAAAGATGGGAGGACAGATCAGCCGAGCAACAAATAACACAATATATAACTGCAAGAGATTCAATATATTCTGAATTCAAAAAGGCCATGGATATTGGTAACATGAGCAGTTTGTTAAGCACAAGAGGGCCTTTTACATTGTTTTTACCCGATAACGAGGCCATGTATGCATATTATGCCAAAGAGGGGATAAATTCAATAGAAGAGTATAGTGATTCTGTTTATTGGAGAAGTGTTGTGTTGAACCATATTATTCCCGGAGTGTATAAAACCGGAGATATTCCTCCCGGAAGCATTCCTCAAACCAATGGACTTGGTGATTATTTGATTGCAGATGTCGAGTTTACAGGTGAGCAAGGATATCTAATTATAAATAAAGAATCTTTTGTAACCGATGAGAATGAGGAAACAGCAAACGGGATAATACACAGGGTTAACAAGGTTATTGATATAGTAACTAGAACTACTACTGAAATTCTTGAGGACCTCGGATCTTATAAAATATTTGTTGAAGGTTTAAAACGAACTGGAATTATTGATACCTTACAAAAAGTTAATGTTCCCTATGGAAAAGTAGATGTAAGGGCAAGGTATACAATATTAGCTGTCCCTGATTCAGTATATTACCTGGAAAATATTAATGACATCGATGACCTGATTGAGAGGTTTGATGATAAAGTTGGAGAACTGACTGATGTAAACAATGGTTTTTACAGATATATGGACTACCATTGTTTGGAAGGAACACATTATACATCAACTATTTTAGGAGCTACATACCCCACTATTTCGAGGGAAAGTTTAGTTAATATTATAGCCGAAGGCTTAATATTCAAAATAAACCCTGATCCGGAAACAGATGAATATACCGAAATTATATTGAAAAATTCAAATATCCCTGCCAAGAATGGTGCTATCCATACAGTTAACACAATCCTGGAAGAAACAGAGCTTCCTCCGGAAACTATTCACTTTGAAATGACTGATTTTCCGGATATAATGGCTTTGGATTGTTATCTTACTGAACTAAGAAATTTTACCACCGATGGGCAAAATACATTTGAAAAACTTAAGTGGAAAACAGCGCCTTATTTGCAATATTACTTTAAACCGGGCGAACCATGCTCTCGGAATGACTGTATTGTTATGGCTGAAGGTTATTGGGAGCTGGAAGCTACAATTCCTAAAATAAAGAAAGGAAAATACCATATTATATCCAGGTTTAAAATGGGTGGTAACAGGGCCCATCTAGCAGTGTATGTTGATGGTGTAAGGAAAGATGAAGTTATTGTGCTTACTGGTTCCTTTGGATATTTTGATTTTGATATATTCGATGTAAACTGGGAAACAACTACAGAACATATATTTAAGCTTAAAACGGTAACTCCAGGGATAGTAATGTGGGATTACCTTGAATTTCATCCTCTTGAAGAATAATTATAAAGATATACTGTTAATTCCAACTAACTATTAACACAAAGAAATTATGTCAAAAAAAATAATATTTAATTCTAAAATTATGAGATATTTACTCATTATAATCTTTACATCAATACAAATACAACTATATTCCCAGGAGCAATCTAATATAAATATAACAGGTACTGTTACCAATGCTGTTTCAAGTGAACCTGTTAGCCAGGTATTAATTTCCATTTCAGGGACATCTATAAGTGTTACTACAGATGAAAATGGAAAATTTCAGATATCTGATGTTAATACTAATGCTCTGGTTATTGCAAAACATCCCGATTTTGTAGGCAAAGAGTTATATTTAGCCGGACGGGACAACCTCGATATTAAAATCATACCCGTTGATTATAAAAGTAATGATGATTTGATAGTTACACCCTATGCTGATAAAAAAGCAAAGGAAATTCCAGTATCTTTCGAATATTTTTCAAAAT
Organism: uncultured Bacteroidales bacterium; assembly: GCA_964521285.1. Taxonomy (GTDB): domain Bacteria; phylum Bacteroidota; class Bacteroidia; order Bacteroidales; family UBA10428. The sequence goes on from CAZFQS010000009.1 coordinate 95,166, forward strand.
CGGATGTTCAAAATACATCCGAGACTACATTTGCACGGATTATCCAGGGGAAAGCTGCAGGTGTTAGAGTAAATACCCTTTCAGGGATGCCAGGCGCCTTATCTGTGTTTTCATTACGCGGTCCATCTACTATTTCAGGCAGAAACGACCCGGTAGTTATTATTGACGGTGTCCTGCACGAAATACATTATCCTAAGGAAAGTCCGATTGATGGTTTTGTGCATAATCCACTGGAGATGGTTGATATTGATGATATTGAAAATATAACCATAATGAAAGATGCCCAGTCGTATCTGGGATCGATGGGGGCAAACGGTGTAATTGTTATCAATACGGAAGAAAGAAAGGAAACCAGTTCTGCTATCAGAGTCCATGTTTATCAGGGATTTACCTCACCGTCGTCAAGCAAAATGTCTTTGATGAATTCTGAGCAGTTTAATAATTACCTAAGCCAACAGATTGCTTCATCAGGACTATCCCAGGATGAAATTAATGCTAAGTTTCCATTTTTAACAGGCGGTAATGATCCTGATGGTTTATATTCGAATAACACAAACTGGCAGGATGAAATATTTACTTCCGGATTAATATCCAAATACCATATATTTTTGAAGGGAGGGGATAATGTTGGCAACCTGAACATGTCCGTCGGGTATCTTAAGCACAATGGTATTATCAAAAATACCAGTTATTCCCGGTTTAACCTTCGTATCAATTCTAAAATTAATATAACAAAAAGGTTTTCTTTTATCCCTAATGTAAAGGTTTCTACTTCAGATAGTTATTTGATGGATCAAGGAGCCAGTGAAATTACAAATCCCATTCTTGCAGCTAACTTAAAGCCACCTGTAACAAGGCCTTATTTAGTTGAAGGCACAACAAGCGATCAGTATCTTAACGATGTTGGTGCATTTGGTGTAAGCAATCCTTTGGCCATTACCAATCGTTACCTGGCACAGAATAAGAATTACCAATTTATAGCATCAGGAAAGGCCAGTTATAATTTCTCAAGTAAGTTTTCAGTTTCAACTAATTTAAATTTATCCTATAACAGTTCCAGGGATAATCTTTTTGTTCCCGACAAGGGATTAGTTGAAATAGACTCTGCAAGAAATAGTATGAATACTATGGTTACGGAATTCAAGTCTTTGCAAAATAATTTCATGATGTATTATTCTACTGACCTGAATGAGAGTTCTTATCTTGAATTAAGAGTTGGTAATAGGATAATGAGAAGTATTTATGAATACGATTTGGGCTATGATATAAACTCACCTACCGACGATTTTACAACTTTAGGTAGCGGAGCTGAAGATCAATTCCTGAGAGAGACAAAAGGTAACTACAGGTCTTTAAATTTTGTTTCTTATTATACCATAGCAGATTTTAGTTTTTTAGATAAGTATTATCTTAATGCATCTGTAACATTGGATGGTAATTCAGTTATTAATGAAAATAACCGGTATAGATTGTATTACTCGGTTACCGGCGCATGGAACCTTGCATCAGGCAATGTGAGTATGTTATCCCGGTTTGACGAGCTGAAAATAAGGGCATCTTATGGAACAAGCGGTAATATTTTTAACGAAATATACGACTATTCAAGGTTGTTTTATGTAGGTAAAAGGATTACCGATATTGGTGTAATAGTACTTGAGTCAATTCCTAATGAAAACATGGAAGTTGAGAAAAAATCAACAATAAATCTTGGTTTTGATATATCCACTGCCAGACAGAAGTTCAATACCAGCATTGACCTGTTTTACGAAACTGTTAATAATCTGATAATTAGAAAAAAAATATCGTCAGCTTATGGATATCCTTATATTTATAGTAATTCCGGAAAAATGGCAAACCTGGGGGCTGAATTGACTACCGATTATCGATTTAAGACCGGACAGTCATTTTGGACTATTGGTTTTACAGCAGCATCTATGATGAATAAAATAACTGCTATTAATCAGGATTTAGCTGAAGGTGAGCGAAATATTATATTAACTCAAGTTGAGGACAGACAAAATAATACGGTTGCAACTCTTATTACAGAAGTTGGAGAGCCAATGTATGCTTTTTATGGTTACGAAACCGATGGTGTTTTTACATCTCAGGAGGAAGCTAATTCGATAATTGGTCCAAAAGGAGCAATAATGCAGGTCGGTGATGTAAAATTTAAGGATAAAAATCGGGATGGAATTATTAATGAGGAAGATTTAGAATATATTGGTAATCCTCTACCGTTGGTTTACGGGGCATTATTTACATCATTTAAAAGGGGCAGGCTTAAAGCTTCAGCTAACATCGGTTATTCTGTGGGTAATAAAATTTATAATTATGTGGCTATGAAAGCTAATTCAGCAGATAATTTTTACAACCAGAATAAAGATGTCCTGGATTCCAATACACCTCGTATTGCTTATGGTGATCCATCCGGAAATAATGTTTTTTCTGACAGATGGATTGAAGACGGATCTTATATGCGGTTAAAGAATGTAACCATATCTTATGATTTTCCCGCAAGCAACAGGTTCTTTAAGAAAATGAAAGTTTATCTTACAGGTTCTAATCTAATTACGTTCACTAAATATTCCGGGTATGATCCTGAGTTTTATTATAACAGCAACATTATGTACACAGGGGTGGATTTTGGAAAAATACCATTCGGAAGGTCCGTTATATTAGGAATTTACTTTGAATTATAATTTAACATTGTTTAAAATGAAAAAACATAAATACGGAATTTTTCAAATAATTTCAGGAATTTTATTAATAGCAGCAATATTATCATCTTGCGAAGATTTCTTAAATGAGGTGCCCGGTGATAAAATAACTCCTGATCAACACTATAAAACAAGTATTGATGCTTTTACTTCAACGATCGGGGCATATTCGGTATTACAGGAAGTTGTGCCGGATTTAGTCGTACTGAGCGATTTACGTTCGGATTTGATGACTGAAACTGAGAATTTTGATATGGATTTAAGAAATATCAACCGTCACAATATTGATATTGATAATAAATATAATGACCCTACAGGTTATTATAGGGTAATAATTAATGCAAACGAGGTATTGAATAATCTTGAGAATATCCAGATATATGACAGAGATTTCGATTCACTTTCGCTTGCATATGCCACGATAGATATGGTAAGCCTGAGGTCATGGGCATATTTTACCCTTGTAAGGCTTTATGGAGAAGCTGCATATATCCCTGAAGATATGAATTCATATGATGAAAATTATCAGTTTGAATATTATACTAAGGATAGAATGATTGATACATTAATTAGTCATTTAGATACAACATTTACCTATCGCGATCTATTTATTGATAGAGAAATGTCCCACTCAGCACTACTTTATGAAAGAGCTCTAAGAGGGGAATTATATCTTGAAAAGGGAGATTATCAGCTAGCATCATGGTGTTTTATAAATGCTATTGGGGATGCCGATATTAGATCCAGATTTAAAATGGAGGATTTTGAAGATGAAGATTGGAAAAATATTTTTGTAAACTCTTTAGGGCAAATATCAGAGGTAATGTCATCAGTACCTTACTCTTATGAGGATAATCAGGAAAATCCACTGTCAGATATCTTTTTTGCCGACAGGAAATATTTGGTTAAACCATCAGATTACATTGTAAATTTATTTAGTAAACAAACTACACAGGAAAATGAAACAGGTGATACATATAGAGGAGAAGGGATATCGTATGCATATGATTCAATAACCGGTAAATTGGTAGTGAATAAATACAGCATAAATCCAAATGAATTTTCAGGAGCTGATATTATAATATACAGAGCAGCAGATATTCACCTGTTGTTAGCAGAAGCACTTAACCAAATGGGAGAATATGAAGCGGCCCTTAGTATTATCAACGATGGCTACACTGACCCCCCGGGATGGAGAAGGGTCAATGGAATCCGAAACCGTGTATTACTAACCTTGAAAGACATGCCTGCTTCTGATATTAAGAACTCTATAGAAGATATTATTATGGAAGAAAGAGCTATGGAATTGGCTTTTGAAGGAAAAAGATGGTTTGACCTTGTTAGAGTAGCAAATCGAAGGGGTGAATCATATCTTGCCGGTAAAGTATCTGCTAAATACGGTGATGCATCCGTTGCTTCAACAGTATATGATAAACTAATGGATAAAAATAACTGGTATTTGCCTTTTAATAAATAATAAAAAAAAAGAGACTGCCCAATTGGCAATCTCTATTTTAACTACATTTAAAAAGTATATAAAATATTTTAAATAATTTAGGTTACCCCGTTAAACCAGACTATTAGCTTTTTATTTTTTGATTTTATTTATTGAAATTTTGTTGTTGTTATCAATGAGTCTAACCAGGTATATACCACTTTCTACAAAACCTAAATCAACAAACAATTTATTGCTTTTTGCAAGTGCTGTATATACTAGCTTTCCTGTTATATCTAAGACCTCCACTTTATTTAAATTGACCATTTCTACAACCAGGTTTTGTGTTACAGGATTAAAGTAAACCTTTGAAGCAACTGCCCCATAGTTTACTTCTTTTACACCAGTCCCCCCTCGATCATGGCCGGATAACCTGGCTGCTTCTCTAAGGAAAATTTCTTTAGACACTTCAGTTAAGCGGGAATAAAATTGCGGTGGTTGACTGCTATTGTCATGACCAAGACCAAAGTAAACTCTTTCTCCCTCTGGATAATCAAGTGATCCGGAATAAAATTCATCACCATCAAGAAAACGAACCCAGCATGGTTCGCCACCAGCCAATACTGCCATAACTGTTCCGTTTCCAGGATCTTCCGGATTTATACAATCCCATTGACCATACCAGAAGGGAATACTATCGGTAATATCCAGATCTTCAAATAAATCTTCCAGACCGTCAAATACTTCATCATCCGGGTCCTCAAGCATGGCATTTATAATTGCTGAATCTTCCACAGCAGCATCTGAGCTAATATTTGTAGTATTGAACCAGTTCATCCTGCTGTTTCGCAATGCCCACATGTTTTCAGTCACAATAGGAGCAATGAGTTCATTCCAGGCTGTTTTGTGAGGATCTTGAAATGTGACACTGGGAACAGGTCGGCCAATATATATCAAATCTGGTTCATTGAGCATATCGATTACTGACTGATCCGCTGTTGAAAGTTCCGGCGGAAATTGCATTACCGTCACATCATAACCATCTTCAATAAACATATCTATAATATGCTGTTCGGAAATAAGGGTATCATTCGGCACATCTTCGCCAGGACCCTGTGCCATTTTAGCTGTGTCAGTAATGAAAACAAGTTTAGTCTGTGCGGACAGAGGACCTGAAAATAACAGTGCCAGCATGAATAAAAAGGTAATTTTTTTAAGTAGTAATAATTTTTTCATAGTTTTATTCTTTTAGTTAGTATATAAAATGTAATATAAAAATAAAATATTAATAAAACAAGGCCTATTAAATTTCCGTCATTTGCTATTACATTTTGGACTAATGACTTAGGTTGATTTCTTGTTGAAAAAAAGTTCGAACGTGGTTCAGTGCGTACCACAAGACCTACCCTAAACAGGGAAGGTCTTGTGGTACCACCTGGAATCGAACCAGGGACACCTGGATTTTCAGTCCAGTGCTCTACCATCTGAGCTATGGCACCATAATATTAAGGCGCTGCAAAGCTAAAGAAAAAAATTATTTTAAGAAACAAATTTATTAGCATTATTTATAAAAATCACTGTTAATTTTCTTTATTTTATACTTTTGTAAGCCCATTCTTAAGATGGATTATCAAACCCATATATTATCCAACGGAATACGTCTGATACACAAGCAGGTGAATAACCCTGTGGCATATTGCGGTATTATCATCAGTACAGGTTCAAGGGATGAAAAGCCTGAAGAACATGGAATGGCACATTTAATAGAACATCTTTTATTTAAAGGAACAAAAAAAAGAAAAGCCTTTAATATCCTTAGCAGGATGGAGGATGTTGGCGGCGAATTAAATGCTTATACTACCAAGGAAGATACTTGTGTTTATGCAACTTTTTTCAGTAATTATTATCCCAGGGCATTGGAACTTATGAGTGATATTGTCTTTAATTCTGATTTTCCCGAAAAGGAGATAGAAAAGGAAAAAGAGGTAATTATCGACGAAATAAATTCCTATAAAGACACGCCTTCAGAAATGATTTTTGATGAATTTGATGAACTGGTATTCCCGGATAATCCTATTGGCAGAAACATTCTCGGAGAAAAAGAGAAGCTTAAATCATTCACCAGGAAAGATATTCTGCAATTTATAAAGAGTAATTACAATACTGATCAGATAGTTGTTTCGTCTGTAGGTAACATTACATTCAGCAAATTAATAAAACAGTTTGATAAATATTTCGGGCATATTCCGGAAAAATCAAGCCCCGTAAAACTCATTCGCTATTCAGAATATTCGCCGGTATCCAGGGAGAATAAAATTAACACATTTCAGTCTCATTGCATTATAGGCAATATAGCTTATAATATTAAAGATGAGAAGAGATTTGTTCTTAATCTGCTAAATAATGTATTGGGCGGACCCGGCCTTAATTCCCGTTTAAGTATGTCGCTTCGGGAGAAGAATGGCTTTGTGTACAATATTGATTCAACCTATACTCCTTACAGCGATACGGGAGTTATAAGTATTTATTTTGGCACAGATAAGGCCGATATTGAAATAAGCATAAAGACCGTGCTGAAGGAGCTTAAGAAACTAAAAACAAAGCCGCTGACCGATTCACAGTTAATAAAGGCAAAAAGACAAATTCTCGGACAAATTGCAATATCACTTGAAAGCAATGAAAATCTTATGCTGTCAATGGGTAAGAGTTATATGATATTCAATAAAGTTGATTCATTGGAAGAAATAAGCAGGAAGTACAATGTTATCAATGCAAAAGAATTGCAGGATGTGGCAAATGATCTTTTTAACAAGGAAAAATTGTCGTATTTAGTTTATAAATAATTGTTACTATTATTAATAATGCTCAAGTTCGATCAGGAAATATTTGATTATATCCATAAGTACACAACTCCGGAAGATAAAGTACTTCAAGAGCTTTACCGTGAAACACATGTAAAAGTATTGCATCCCTATATGCTGGCAGGTCATTTACAGGGCAAAATTCTGGAAATTTTAAGCAGAATGATTTGTCCTGATAATATTCTGGAAGTAGGGACTTACACCGGTTATTCGGCCATATGCCTGGCAAAAGGACTATCCAAAGGTGGAAAAGTCCATACTATTGAGCGTAATGATGAATTGAAGGATATATCACAAAAGTATTTTAAAAAGGCAGGTGTTGAAAATAAGATAATTCAATATACCGGAGATGCCAGAGAAATAATACCCCGATTAGATTTTTTATTTGAACTGGTATACATTGATTCTGATAAAGACGAATATCTGCATATTTATAATCAGGTATTTGATAAAGTACCTCCAGGGGGCTGCATACTTGCAGATAATGTATTATGGGAGGGGAAGGTTACTGAAAAGCATAAATCAGGCGATACAGAGACCAGGAGTATTATAGAATTCAACGATTTCATTAAGAATGATGAAAGGGTTGAAAATGTTATACTGCCAATAAGGGATGGATTGATGATCATAAGGAAAATAAGTTGATAAAAAAGAAATCTAAATAAATCATTAATTAATGAAATTAAGTATATTAATTCGTTTAAAGTCAGGTTAAACAATTTTCAGGCAGCATTGTTAATAAGATATATAACATTCATATCGAAAAAGGATGGCGACGTATACAATAAGGGATTTGGAAAAAATCTCAGGCATTAAAGCCCATACTATCAGGATATGGGAAAAGCGTTATAACATTATTGCCCCGACTCGTACAGCCACAAATATCAGAAATTATTGCGACGGTGAATTAAGGAAATTATTAAATATTTCGCTGCTAAACCGAAACGGACTGAAAATTTCAAAGCTAGCCAGATTATCAAATGAAGAAATAAATGAAAAAATTAACCAGCTGATTCAGAGATACAATGATGCTGAGAGTCTTATTGATAATTTAACAATTGCAATGGTAGAGCTGGATCAGAGTAAAGTGGAAAAAATATTATCCAGGGCTATAATGCAATTAGGATTTGAAGAAACAATTATAAAAATTCTGTATCCCTTTTTAGTTAAGATTGGAGTAATGTGGCAGACAGGAATAATTAATCCTGCACAGGAACATTTCATAACCAATCTTTTTCGTAAGAAACTCATGGTTGCCATTGACGCATTAATTACCACAAATAATCCCAATTCAAAAAAATTTTTTTTATTTCTTCCGGAGAGTGAATACCATGAAATAGGATTATTGTTTTTTTATTACCTGGTAAAGAGGCGCGGACATCAGGTTATTTATTTAGGGCAATCGGTTCCGTTTAATGATTTAATTGAGACTAAAAAATTGAAACCTGCAAATTACCTGGTAACTGCATTTGTATCATATATAAGCGGGAAAGATATATTAAAGTATGCAAAAACATTATCTGAAAAATTTGCTGAACAGATAATTTATTTATCCGGCAATCAAACCAGTAATATAAAAGATAAACTACCTGACAATATTAAGATTATATCGTCTCCCGGCGATTTCAGGGATGAACTTAATAAAATAGCTCCCTTTTAGTACTCCCAAATAAAAAAGGGTAAGCTACTTATATCGCACCGCTTCAACCGCCTACCCTTGCTTCCTTCCGGATCTGGGGGGGTTCAGCAGGAGCTGGCCGTATAAGACTTACCCCGGTACAAAACTATTAACTTTTATCTTATCCTGCAAAATAAAAAATCGGATGTTAATATTTTTAGCGTAAAAAATATATATTTGTTTAAATAACATAAACTTTTTACTATGGAAGAAAATAAAAATGACATTCTGAAACATTCTGCGACCTATGGAGCAATCATAGGTTTTGCGTTAATAATCTATGCTATTTTACTTTATATTACAGATTTATCACTCTCAAGAGGACTTGGTTATGTGAGTTATATAATAATTATTGTAGGATTATATTTAGGTATTAAGAAATTCAGAGAAAATGAACCTTCAGGTGCTATTAAATATAGCAAGGCTCTTGGTGTAGGTGTACTGATTTGCGTATTCCTGGGTTTTATAGGTGCCGTTTTTACTTATTTACAGTTCAGGTATATCGATCCCGATATGATAAGTAAAGTTCTTGAAATGAGTGAAGAAAAACTACTTGAAAGAGGGTTATCTGAAGATATGATTGAAATGCAGTCTCAATTTATGAGGAATTTTATGACACCAGGCATGATGGCTCTGTCATCTTTTATTTCATATATATTTATGGGAACGGTATTTTCCCTGATAATAGCCGCGATTCTTAAGAAAGAGCCCAATCCTGTGGAAAGTCAATAATGACATAATTTAATAAGACAGAAATAATTAATGGATATTTCAGTAGTAATACCATTATTTAACGAATCTGAGTCAATACTTGAGCTGGTTGATGGTATTGATAAGGTGATGAGGAATAGTAGTTACACTTATGAAATAGTCATGATTGATGACGGCAGTGATGACGGATCATGGGAATTAATTGAAGACAGGGCAAAAAAGAACCCGTCTGTCAGAGGTATAAAGTTCAGACGCAATTATGGTAAAGCGGCTGCATTGCATTGCGGATTTAAGGCAGCTGAGGGAGATGTTGTGATTACAATGGATGCAGATTTGCAGGATAATCCTGAAGAGATTCCTGATTTATATAAGATGATAAGGGAAGATGATTATGACCTTGTTTCAGGCTGGAAGAAAAAAAGATTTGATCCTTTTTCTAAAAAACTGCCCAGCAAATTTTTTAACTGGACTGCCAGAAAAGTTACGGGAATCAAACTTCACGATTTTAATTGCGGACTTAAGGCCTATAAGCGTAATGTGGTTAAAAGCATAGAAGTTTATGGCGAGATGCACAGATATATTCCCGTTATTGTAAAAAAAGCAGGATTCAGCAGAATAGGAGAAAAGGTTGTACAGCACAGGAAGAGAAAATATGGAGCAACAAAATACGGAGTCGAACGGTATATGCATGGATTCCTTGCACTTATAACATTATCTTTTATCTCAAGATTTGGTAAAAAGCCTATGCATCTCTTCGGAACCCTGGGAACATTAATGTTTCTCATAGGTTTTATTATTGCGATATACCTTGGAGCTGACAAACTTACTTCTGTTTATAAACATATTAAAGCGCCTTTGGTAACAAGCAGTCCCTACTTTTATATTGCACTAGCAGCAATGATAATCGGTACACAGCTTTTTCTGGCCGGATTCCTCGGGGAGCTGGTTTCCAGGACTTCAGCAGACAGAAATGCTTACCAGATAGAACAGAAAATTTGATTCTGCTCTGTATTAATTTGATTTTTAAGAGATATCAACCGTGAGATTTTCAGTAGTTGTACCTGCATTTGGCCGTCCTGAAGAGGTAAAGGAATTATTATCCGGCTTTATAGCCCAGGATTATAAAGACTATGAGATAATCATTGTGGATGGGAGTCCCGATACACGCCTTGAAAAAGTAATTGGAGAATTTAAGGAAAAAATTAATATCAGGTATTTTTATGAAAAGGGATTAGGTATTAGCGATTCCAGGAATCTTGGGGCAGACAAATCAAAGGGCGAATACCTGATATTTATGGATTCTGATTGTATTGTTTCTTCTGATTATTTTAACAACGTAAATAAATTCCTGTCAGCAAACAAAGTGGAAGGGTTTACCGGTCCGGATAAGGCACATTCTTCTTTTTCAAGAGTGCAGAAAGCAATAAATTATGCAATGACATCACATTTTACTACAGGCGGCATAAGAGGACAAAAGATACATATAGGAAAGATTCATCTCAGGGGATTTAATATGGGTATTTTAAAGGAAGCATTTATTAAAATAGGAGGATTCAGTGGATTAAAAGTAGGTGAAGATATTGATATCAGTATGAGATTTCAGAATGCCGGCTATAAGGCAGCACTTATTTCTAATGCTTATGTATATCATAAAAGAAAAGCAAATTTTTTGAAATTTTTCATACAATTATTTCTGCATGGCAAGGCCAGAATAGATTTATTTAAAAGACACAGAAAATCTTTTAAACCGCTTTACTTCCTGCCATCACTATTTATTATTTATTTACTGGCAGGGATTTCAACAATATTTTATTGTAATTTTTGTTTTGCTGTTTTTCTGATGACTATCTTATTTTATGCACTACTGTTATTTACTGATGCTTCAATAAGGAATAAAAACCCTGGTATTGGCTTACTTAGTGTATATAGCTCAATAATTATGCTAATTGCTTACGGAGCAGGATTTATATATAATTTTATTAAGAGAATAATATTCAAAAGTCAAAAGGAGAGTATAAGGCCATTAATAATTAAGGAATGAGCAGCATAAACAATCATTCAACCCTCTTATCATAATTAAATCCCATAGAATATTTGTCACCCTTCATTTTATTATTTATAAGCTGTTTTATTGCATGAAATATAATGATATGTATATCTTCGGTAATTTCCATATCGTTAACAGGAGCATAGATCAGTATGTCTGCTACTTCCTTAAGTTTTCCTCCCTTAAACCCGCAAAATCCAACAATTGTAGAGCCCAGTTCTTTAGCATAACTTAGGGCTTTTATAACATTGACCGAGTTTCCGCTGCCTGATAAACCCACGACAATATCATCTTTCTTAAGATAAGTTTTTAATTGCTCATAAAAGACTTCATCATATGTCAGATCATTTGAAATTGCTGTTATAGCTGGTATATTATCGTTCAGGCATACTATTCTGAATCTTTTTTCAAGTCCAAAGGAGACACCTTTCATAAAATCTCCTGCTACATGCGATGCAGTTGCAGCACTTCCTCCATTACCAAAAATATAAACAGTATTACCACTGTCATAACATTTGTAAATCCTGTCTATGAATTTATTGACAGGTTCAATGTCAATCTTTTCTAGTGTTTCAGTTACTTTATCAAAGTAATTGCCGAAATGTTCATTATAGCTGTTCATCAGCAAAGTATATTAGTTTAGAACCGTCCTGTTCAAATTTAAATTCAAAGTCGCTAAGTGGTTTTAAAGAATCCCTGAGTTTTTGTTGTTTATGTTTTTCACAATAAAACAGAAAAAATCCGCCTCCTCCCGCCCCCAGCAGTTTACCGCCTTCAGCACCATTCTTCAAGCCTGTACTGTAAATGTCCTCTATATCTTTATTACTGATTTGTGAAGCCAGTTTTTGTTTAAGAATCCAGTTTTCGTGTAATAGTTTACCAAAATCATTAATCCTCTCTTTATAAAGGCTGTCCCGTAGCTCAGGAACAAGCTTTACCATTGATTTCAGTATATTGAATTTGTCTTCTCTGGTAGCATTCTGTTTTTGCTCAGACAATATTACTGAGGCATCACGTTGATTTCCTACAAAGAACATGATTAAGTTTTCCTGCAACTTCTTAAATATCTCATTTTTAATATAAAGGGGTTCAATGCGCACACTACCATCTTTATTGAAATAGATAATATTCAATCCGCCGAAGGCTGCTGCATATTGATCCTGTTTTCCAATAGGCTCCTTTAAAATATCAATTTCAATTTCGCAGGCTTTTTCAGCAAGTTCTGCGGCCGAGATATACTGTCTTTTAATAGCGTTTAAGTTATGCAACAGACCGACAGTGAACGAGGAAGATGATCCCATGCCTGTACCTGCAGGTATATCTGCTATTGAGCTTATTTCTATCCCTCCTTTTATTCCGGCCTTTTTTAAAGCTTCTTTCAGTATTGGGTGTCTGAGATCATTTACGTTGTTTACAGTCTCTGTTTTTGAATATTTTACCCTTACCTGGTCCTTGAAAAAGAATTTATGTGAAGATATATACATATATTTATCAATGGAAGTACTGAGTACTGCACCCTGATGCCTGGAATAGAAAGTCTCCATGTCCGAACCTCCGCCAACAAAACTTATTCTGAAAGGAGTCCTTGTGATTATCATTTTATAGATGAGTTGATTACAAAATCTGCAAATTTACTCTCTTTTTCTATTAGTTGGTATTCATCTTTCTCCCTTTTTTCTAACAACAGTTTTATTTCGTCATCATTTTTACCTCTCCAGCAGTAATATTCTTTTATCCTGGTCTTAAAAGTGCGGTCATCAATTTTTAAAAAAATCTTTAAGTCCGGGATATTCCGCAGTTCCTCCCTGCTTAACGCAACAATACCTTCAATTATTATGATATCTTCATCTTTAAACCTGTATTCCAGTGGTTGTGCCTGCCTTTCAGGGTGGTTAGGGTAGGAGAGTAGTCCGATTTTCCTGCCGGCCAGTAAGCCGGCCAGGTCAGTGATAAGGTCATTTATCCTGAATCTGTCGTAAACGTTTTTACAGCTATCTCTTTTATCCTCTGGTAGAATCCAGTTATCCAGTTCAACTATTAAAACCTTTAATCCATTCTGAGTGAATTTATGACTAATATATGCTGCAAAGTTGCTTTTGCCTGACTTTGCATTACCTCCAATACTTATTATAAAAGGATTTTTATTTTTTCTTTCATAAAAAAGTTTATGTATCTTCTCTGATATGTCACGGTAAGGTTCATTGACTATAAATCTTGAGGCCTCAAGCAGATTTTTAAAGAAAAACTCAGGTTTTACAGCAGTTTTTTTAACTCCATAACCTGTCATCACCCCAACTGTTTTACAGCCCGCATTTTTCCCTGCAATAACATCTCTCTCTGCATCACCTATCATCCACGACTTTGACAAGTCAATATTAAAATCACTGGCAGCCTGCCTGAACATTCCTGTCCTTGGTTTTCTGCACTCACATTCTATTTTATATTCAGACCTTTCCTCGGGATAGCCTTTATCAGGATGGTGCGGACAGTAATAAATGGCATCCAGTTTTGAATGTTCATTGCCCAGTTCAGTCTCGATTTTATTATGTATATATTCAAGTTCATCAATGGTACAAAGATTCCTTGCTATAACAGACTGGTTAGATACAATAACTGACAGGTAATCTGAATTATTGATTTCTCTGATAGCTTCCGCTGTAAAGCTGAATAACTCCATATCTTCCGGCCTGTAAATAAGATCCTTTTCAACATTAGTTACTCCGTCGCGATCCATAAATATAGCTTTTTGCTTTTTCTCAAAGTTTAGCTGGTTAATCTTTCCTGATTTATAGTCTGCATTAACCTGTTCGAGGCGTTCCGGAGTTCCTGTGTCTTTAAGGTATTCAAAAGTATTGTACCCGAACATCATTATATCTTTATAAATGACGGGGAATATATCTCTGCCAAAATCTGCTTTTTTCCCCTTTTCCAGATATCTGAGAAATAAAGGACTTAAAATATACACTCCTGCATTAACAAGATTTTTGTAATATTTTCCCTTTTCATGAGGTTTTGGATGAACGGCAATAACCCTGTTGTCTTTGTCAGTTTCAATTAAATCGCTGTCGTAAGGATGGTCGTTGGGATGCAGTACCAGTGTACATATACTGTTTTTATCCTTATGGAACTTAATGAATCTTTGAAGATTCATGTTTATCATTATATCACTGTAAAATACTATAAAATCTTCGGTAAGGAGGTGTTCAATTTTTTTTATTCCTCCCACAGTGCCGAGCGGCTGTTTTTCTTCAAAATATTGAATATTAACTCCAAGGGCTTCACCATCGCCAAAACTTTCTATAATCATTTCTTTCAGGTGATTTACGATGATGATGATATCATTTATATTATATCGTTTCAGCAAATCTATCTGATGTTCCAGAATGGATTTATCTCCAATTTTAAGCAATGGCTTTGGCAGCTCTATGGTATATTGAGCAAGTCTTGTTCCTTTACCCCCGGCCTGGATTACTGCCTTCATTATTATATTTAAGTGATAGTTTTTAAAATAGCAAAGAAAAAGAAAATATACTGAAGAACAAAAAAGCGGCAGTATTAACAATATTTATTTTTCAGAAGTGTGGCAACATGCCTGTCAATAGGTAAAGTCAGAACCTCATCAGACAGGTCTTTTATTTTTACCCACCTGAAGGATCGGTTGCCGTTCTTTAATTCCTTAAAATCAAAGGGAGTGGTGGAAATTTTAAACCTTATATCATCTTTAAACCTTATCAGGTAATATATACTTATTATCTGATGGTCTTTATGAAAGAATGATTTCTGGAAAAAATCCGTTGTATAAAAATGATCGACAATTTCAATGTCCTGCCCTAATTCTTCCCTTGCTTCCCTTTGCATACAATCTGCCGTCCCTTCACCGTATTTCATTCCGCCACCAGGAAACTTGGTCATTTTCTGATCCAGCAAATACTCATCTGCCAGCAGTACTTCATTATTATCATTAATTACCAGTCCGTATACCCTGATGTTAAAATGCCCGATAGTTTCTTTCATTATTACTTGCAATTAACTAATATAAAGTCAATAATCTTATTTGTTTCATTATAATTAAACCATTTAATATCCCTGTCTTTCCTGAACCAGGTAAGTTGCTTTCTGGCATAATTCTTAGTATTTCGTTTTATTAGTTCTACAGCGGTTTCAAAAGTAATTTTATTATTCAGGTAATCAAATAATTCTTTATAGCCTACTGTATTCAATGAGTTGAGATTTTTATCCTTGTAATAATGTTTAGCTTCCTGCAGCAATCCGCTTGCAATCATCCTGTCAACCCTGTCGTTAATATTTTTGCAGAGTTCATCCCTCTCCATTGATAGCCCGATTTTTAGAATTTTAAAGGACCTTTCCTTTATCTGATGCAGCAAAAATGAGGAGTAAGGTTTGCCTGTCATTATACTGACTTCAAGAGCTTTCAGGATTCTTTTATGATTTTTCAGATCAACTACCGAGTAATATTCAGGATCAAGAAATTTTAATTGTTTTCTAATGCTTTCAATACCTTCATTTTTATACTTTTCTGCCAGTTCCTTTCTTAAACCAGGATCAATAGCTGGCAGGTCATCAATTCCATAACATACAGCATTAATGTACAAACCTGATCCTCCAGCCATAACCACCCATTTATATTGCCTGAACAGCTCTTCCAGCAAATCCAGTGCTTCAAATTCAAATATGCTGGCATTGTAATATTCATAAATAGATTTACATTGAATAAAGTGGTGTTTTACTTCAGCGAGCTCATTTTCAGTTGGAACAGCCGTGCCAATTCTTAATTCCCTGTATATCTGGCGGGAATCGCATGAAATTATTTCTGTTCTCAGTTTTTTTGCAACTTCAATAGCCACCCTGGTTTTACCAACGCCTGTGGGGCCGAGGATCACTATCAGGTATTTCACTACTCCTCCTGTTGTTTTATCAGATTCAGAGCTGAACCTGCCTTAAACCATTCTATCTGGTTTTCGTTATATGAGTGGGTTACCATAATCATTTCCTCGCTTCCGTCAGAATGTTGTAATACAATTCTCAGTGGCTTATCAGGTGCAAATTCCTTGAGTCCGGTTACACTTATATTATCGTCTTCCCTGATTTTATCGTAGTCGTTCCTGTTGGCAAATGTAAGTGCAAGCATACCCTGTTTTTTAAGGTTTGTTTCGTGAATACGGGCAAACGAACGTACAAGAACAGCTTTAACACCCATATGCCTTGGTTCCATAGCTGCATGTTCGCGCGAAGAACCTTCACCATAATTGTCGTCACCCACAATTATTGTACCTATGCCTTTTTCCTTATAAAATCGCTGAGTTTTTGGTACCTCATCATATTCACCTGTTAAATGGTTTTTTATATAATTGGTTTTGTCATTAAAAAAGTTCACAGCACCAAGTAAAAGGTTGTTTGAAATATTATCGAGGTGGCCCCTGTACTTTAACCAGGGACCTGCCATAGATATGTGGTCGGTTGTGCATTTACCCTTTGCTTTAATAAGCACCTTAAGACCTTTATAATCTTCACCGTCCCATGGCTGAAAAGGTGTCAGCAGTTGGAGGCGGGTTGAGTCTGGTTTTACCATAACTTCAATTTTACTTCCGTCTTGTGCAGGAGCCTGGTAGCCCTTATCCATAACATCATATCCTGCAGCAGGTCTTTCATATCCCTGAGGTTCGTCAAGCTTCACATTTTTACCGTCTTTGTTTACAAGATAATCTGTAAGCGGATTAAATGTCAGCTTGCCTGCCAGGGCAAATGCAGTAGTAATCTCAGGCGAAGCTACAAATCCGTGTGTATTTGGATTACCGTCGTTGCGTTTGGCAAAGTTGCGATTAAAGGAGGTCATTATTGAGTTTTTCTTTTGCTTTTCGGCTCCCTTTCTTGCCCACTGTCCGATGCATGGTCCGCAGGCATTGGCCAGCACAACACCGCCAATTTTTTTAAATTTATCAAGTAATCCATCCCTTTCTGCAGTATATCTTACCTGTTCTGATCCCGGAGTCACTGTAAACCCCGATTTAAGCTCAAGTTTTTTATTAATGGCTTGCTGTGCTATTGAAGATGCCCTGGTAAGGTCTTCGTATGAAGAATTTGTACATGATCCTATAAGTCCAACTTCAAGCTTCGCAGGCCATTTGTTTTTTTTAACTGCTTTAGCAAATTGTGAAACAGGGGTAGCGAGATCAGGTGTAAACGGACCGTTTATATGAGGTTCAAGTTCCGATAGATCAATTTCTATTAACTGGTCGAAGTATTCATCCGGACTGGCATACACTTCAGGATCGCCAGTAAGATAAGTTACTATGTTATCAGCCATTGCAGCAACATCATCCCTGCCTGTAGCATTTAAATAATCTGCTATTTTCTGGTCGTACCCGAATACTGATGTTGTGGCTCCTATCTCTGCTCCCATGTTACAAATTGTACCTTTGCCTGTGCAGGATATGCTTCCTGCTCCGTCCCCGAAATATTCTATAATATAACCTGTACCCCCCTTAACAGTGAGTATACCTGCAACTTTTAATATCACATCCTTGGGTGAAGTCCAGCCACTTAGTCTTCCGCTAAGTTTAACACCTATTATTTTAGGAAATTTAAGCTCCCACGGCATGCCGGCCATAACATCCACAGCATCGGCACCTCCCACTCCTATGGCTATCATGCCCAGGCCCCCGGCATTGGGTGTATGAGAATCCGTCCCTATCATCATCCCTCCGGGAAACGCATAATTTTCCAGTATAACCTGATGAATAATACCTGCTCCCGGCTTCCAGAAACCGATTCCATATTTATTTGATACTGTTGCAAGAAAATCATATACCTCTTTATTAGTTATCCCTGCTGCCTGTAGGTCCTCCTGTGCGCCTGATTTTGCCACAATAAGATGATCACAATGAACAGTGGAAGGAACGGCGACCTTTTTTCTGCCTGACTGCATAAACTGCAGTAATGCCATCTGGGCAGTAGCATCCTGCATTGCAACCCGGTCGGGTTTGAAATTTACATAATCTGTACCCCTGACATAGGGTTTTTCCTTATCACGGGAATCAAGATGGGCATATAATATTTTTTCAGTTAGTGTTAAAGGTTTATTAATGATTCTTTTTGCTAAATCTACGCCTTGTCTGAAATCTTCATAAACAGATTTTATCATTTCAATATCGAATACCATAACAAAAAAGTTTTATTAATTACTTAATGAAATGCAATATAATAAAAATATTAAACAGCTTTAAATTAACAAATACGGGGTAGCATTTCTCCCGTGAGCTTATCAATTATCCTTGATCCGCCAACTATGGACTGAAGTACAGCTTTCCCTGGATTATCAGGAGTAATTTCACCAATTATTGCACTATCCCTGCCATATTTATTCTCTTTTATGATTGCTAAAGCTTTATGGGAAGACTGGGCTGATACTATCATTAATACTTTTCCTTCATTTGCCAGAAACATAGGATCATAACCAAAGATCTCACACATGCCTCTGACACTTTCCCTTACAGGCAAGTCACTTTCATTTATAGTAATGCCGAACTTTCTGTTTGCTGTAATTTCCGA
This sequence comes from uncultured Bacteroidales bacterium, assembly GCA_964521285.1. Taxonomy (GTDB): domain Bacteria; phylum Bacteroidota; class Bacteroidia; order Bacteroidales; family UBA10428. The sequence continues at coordinate 114,184 of CAZFQS010000009.1, forward strand.
CACTATAGTTGCCAGTCCGCCCCTGGTAATATCGCGCATAAATTTTATATCAGCACCACTATCAAGAACCGATTTAATGAGATGATTCAGGGAAGCACAGTCTGTTACAATTTCAGCTTCAAATTTAAGGTTTTCCCTTGCACCCATAACAGCAATTCCATGGTCCCCTATATAACCGTTTACTATAATTTTATCACCGGGTTGTATGTCATTTCCTGTAGAAATATTTTCAAATTTCCTTTCCAGAATGCCAATACCTGCCGTATTGATGAATATCTTATCACACTGCCCTTTATTTACAACTTTTGTGTCGCCTGTAACAATTCTTACGCCTGCTTTATCTGCCTCTTCACGCATCGATTGTGTAATTGTTTCAAGATCATCTATTGAGAAACCTTCTTCAATAATAAATGCAGCGCTTAAAAACACAGGCTCTGCGCCTGATACAGCAAGATCATTTATTGTACCGCATACTGACAGTTTCCCTATATCGCCGCCCGGGAAAAAAACAGGATCAACAACATAAGAATCGGTAGTGAATGCCAGCAATTTATCGTTGATGTTTATAACGGCCGAATCGGTCATGGCATTAAGAACAGGATTATCAAAATATTCAATAAACGATTTTTTTATTAAATCACTGGTAAGTTTTCCTCCGCTGCCATGACCTAAAAGTATAGTTTTGCTCATATCAGTAATATTAGTTTATAACAATTATCCCTGCCTGCGCTAAAGTTTCGGCAGGCAGGGATAATTTAAAATTTAAAATTATAATACGCCTGGCATGTCCCTTCATTTGAGACCATACATGTTCCAACCGGATTAGACGGAGTGCAAACCCTCTTAAAAAGACTGCAATCAGTCGGTCTCTTTAATCCTTTTAGTATTTCACCGCAAATACAACCTTTTGGCTCTTTGGGTTTTTCAACCCTGACATTTATCTTTTTTTCAGCATCAAATGATTCATATTTTTTTCTCAAACCAAGTCCGCTCTTCTGTAAAACTCCAAGTCCCCGCCACCAGTCATCCCGGGGCTCAAATACTTCATTAATCATATGCTGGGCAATAAGATTACCTTCATAATCTACAGCTCTTTTGTATTGTATTTCAACTTTGGGCTTATCGTTTTCCAGTTGCCTTACCAGAAAATAAATTGACTGCATTATATCAACCGGTTCGAAGCCTGATATCACTATTGATAAATTATATTTCTTTGTAAGATCGTCATACATTTTTGCACCGGCAACTGTTGTTACATGCCCGGGTCCGATATACCCGTCTATTTTGATACCTTCATCAAGAAGGGCAGCCATAGCCGGAGGCATAACTTTGTGTGAACTGTAAAGGAAAAAATTGTTAATATTCTTTTTTGAGGCTTCTAATATTGCGATAGCACTTGATGGAGTTGTAGTCTCAAAACCTATTCCAAGGAATATAACCTTTTTATTTTTATTTTGCTTTGCAATATCCAGGGCTTCCAGTGTAGAATAAACAACCCTTACATCAGCACCACCGGCTTTTTCTTTATCCAGACTTGAAGAAGATCCGGGCACCCTTATTAAATCTCCGTAGGTGGTTATTATTGTATTATCAAGTCGTGAATAAGCTACAGACCTGTCAATAAATCTTATATCAGTGACACATACAGGACATCCGGGGCCTGATAATAACTCAATATTCCCGGGTAGAAGTGATGGTATGCCGAACTTGTGGATTGCCATAGTATGACCCCCACAAACTTCCATTATAGTTATTTTTTTTCCGGATATTTGTTTTATTTTCCGGGATAGTTCCTGAACGAGCTCCTTATCTCTGAATTCATCTATATATTTCAATTTCCGGGAGTAATTTTATTAACGTTAAGTATCGTCTTTTTCCTGTTCCTGGTTGATATTCTCCATTTCCCTTATCAGTTTAAGAGTTTCCTGTGCTTCATCATCGCTTATTTTCTGCAGTGCGAAACCGGCATGCACGAGAACATAATCGCCTTCTTTAATATCATCGATCATGTGCAGTCCGACATTGATTATTGTTCCGCCTACCGATGCCCTGGCAGTTTTTCCTTCAATTGATAGTATTTTAGCAGGTATACTTAAGCACATTTATTTATTTGTTGTTACGTTTTTAAATCTTAAATCCTTCTTTTAGCTGCTATTGCCAGTTGTCCCAAAGCTACTCCTCCGTCATTGCATGGTATACCGGTTTGGGTATAGACCTTGAATTTCTCATTCAATAAAAGAGGTTTTATTCTTTCCAGTATATATTTATTTTGAAATGTACCCCCTGACAATGCAACTTTTTCAATTCCTGTTTCTTTTCTCATTTTTGTCACTGTTTCAAAAATAACGTAAATTATTGTATTATGAAATTTGGCAGAGATTATTGATTTTGAAATTCCTTCTTTTATATCCATTACCAATTCTTTAAACAAATTTTTAAATGAAATTGTTTTATTAATTTCAAAATCGTAGCATTCTTCTACATTTTGGGAAACTAAAGATTCAAGCCGCATTGGAGCTTCAGCATGAAATTTGGATGTTGTACATATACCGGCAATTGCTGCAACGGCATCGAACAGTCTCCCTGCTCCGGATGTTAAGGGACAATTTATTCTTTTATCTATCGCAGTCAGTATCATATCAATTTTTTTCCTGTCAATATTTTCCAGGAATGGAAGCTTAAGGTTGTAAAAGTCATTTCCGAAATACTTACACAAATATGAAACCGCTGTTCTCCAGGGTTCTTCAACAGCTTTATCACCTCCTGGTAATTCAATATAATCGAAATGAGCATACCTTTGAAAATCTTTTAAATCAGCAATAATAAATTCACTTCCCCAGATATTTCCATCGGCCCCGTATCCTGTGCCATCAAAGCTAACTCCTATAACAGGTTCATCAAGTTTATTTTCAGCCATGCATGAGGCAATATGTGCATGATGATGCTGCACTTTAATATGATCGATCTTTAGATTTTCCGCATAGCGTGTTGACATATAATCAGGATGCATGTCAGATACAACCAGCGAGGGATTCACTCTGAACAGTCTGATAAATTTATCTATTGTTTCAGTATAGAATTCGTATGTTTCATAATTTTTCAGGTCGCCAATATGCTGGCTTAGTATTGCCTGATTTCCTTTCCCAATACAAAAACAGTTCACCAGTTCAGCACCTGTTGCCAGTATACCGTCGATATCCAGATTAAGATATACAGGGTGTGGAGCATACCCCCTGCTGCGCCTGAAAACACACTCGTTATTATTTATGATTTTAACAACAGAGTCATCAGTCCTGTTATAAATATCACGATTATATGTTAGTATCGCATCTGCTATATCAAAAAGCTTTTTTATTGCTTTATCATTATCAATAATTATCGGCTCTTCATAAAAATTACCGCTGGTAAGCACTATAGCTGGTAAATTGCTCCTTTCAAAAAACAGGTAATGTATAGGCATATATGGCAAAAAAGCCCCGATAGTATTGAATCCGACGCAAACACTGAAAGCAAGTTCTTTTTTGGCATTTAACAGAACTATAGGCCTGCGCCACGATAAGAGTGTATTTTTCTCATCAACAGATACTTCGGCATATTCCTGTATTTTATTGATATCGGCAAACATTACTGCAAAAGGCTTGCCTTCCCTGTGTTTTGAATTTCTCAGTCTCTTTACAGTATTCTCATTATGAGCATCACACATAAGGTGATATCCTCCTATCCCTTTAATAGCTATAATTTTACCCTCACTGATATAATTAGTCAGGATATCAAGAATTTGTTCAAAATCATTTATGGTACTGTTATTTAAATGCAGCTGGTATTGAGGTCCGCAATCATTACATGCAACCGGCTGCGCATGAAATCTGCGGTCTGAAATATCATTATATTCATTTTTGCATTTATCGCACATCTGAAAGATTTGCATCGTAGTTTTATCCCTGTCATAAGGAAAATCTTTGACTATGGTAAACCGGGGCCCGCAATTTGTACAATTTATAAACGGATAGTCCAAGCGGTGAGGCTGGTCTTTCAGATCCCTGATACAGTCGTTACAAACGGCGATATCCGGACTTATTTGTGATATTTCGTCAGATAGATCCTGACTATCTAAAATTTTAAAATCATCAAGGTTTTCAATTTTATCATTATCGATATAAATATTTTCTATCAGAGCGACAACCGGGTAATTGGTTCTTAATTCCTTGCTAAACTTCTCTGTATTCTTCCTGGTACCTTCAATCTTAATCAGAACTCCATCGGTTTTATTTAAAACATAGCCGCTACAGTTATTTTGTCTGGCAAGCCTATACACAAATGGTCTGAAGCCAACTCCCTGCACCAGCCCTTCAACCTCTATTTTTACTGCTACTATATCATTTGTTAATTTATTCACAACTTTCTCTTGAATATTGGATAAATATCTTATATATTTAATGCCGGCTAAATTAATGAATAAAATATATTTCAACTAATGAAGTTGCCTGCAACTACTGTAGCACGACTAAGCAAATACCGCAGAATGCTTGGTAGTTTTAACTATGAAAATACATATATTTTTTCCCATAATCTTGCAAAATTGTTAAATCTGACACCTGAGCAGGTAAGAAGAGATTTGATGCTTATAGGATTAACAGGTAATCACAGAAAAGGATATAATATTAAAGAACTGATAGAATTAATTGGTAAAACAATCGATAGTGAAATGGGGCATAATGTTGCAATTGTGGGCATGGGTAATCTTGGCGTTGCAATAACTGCTTTTATAAGAAGGGCAAAAACCAACCTTAATATAGTCGCAGCATTTGATATAGATTCAGAAAAGATAGGAAGAAAAGTAGAAGATGTAACCTGCTATCATGTAAATGATATTACTGATATAGTTAAGAACCTGAATATAAGTATTGCGGTTTTAACAGTACCTCCCGGGGAAGCAATAGATGTTGCCACATTGCTGATAAACTCGGGAATAAAAGGAATTCTGAATTTTACATCAGTTCATATTGATGTTCCTTCTCATGTTTACCTGAAGGATTCAAATATTATAACTTCATTAGAGGAAATAGGCTTTTTTATAAAAGAGTGGGATAAGAAATGATTAGCATTTAATTATCATAATCATTAATAAATAGCCTTAATAGAATTTCTATTTCAATTTTATTCTTATCCTTTCTGAGTTTAATATCCACAGGCTCAGTAAATCCGTTAGAGTAATGGCAGTTGAATGCAGAAACATTTGTATTTCCGTTTATAATAATATGGCTTGAAGGAGCGATAACCACAGATACGGTTTTAGTTTCTGTGCTTCCTAAATAATTATTTACAGAGCTCAGAATTAATAACAAAAAGAATATTTTATTATTCATTAACATTTTAAAATGAAACAGATGCTTCTAATACAAATCCCTTGAAGTTTCCTTCATGGTAAATGCTTTGTACACTAAAATCGTTATAATTCTGATTTACATACTCGGCCTTAAGCAGAATACTGGAAGTCAGGAAATAACCTGCACCGCCTTGTATTCTGCTCACTGATGCATCTTTTTCCGGACCTTCAGTCTGGGTAGCTGAATTATACCGGGCTGCAAGGTAAAATTTCCCGGATTCACCAATTCTGTAAACAATATCGGCTCCGTAATGTGTCCATGCTTCTTCAGGATTGCCTGTCTCATTGCCATTTATATCCTTATCACTTACTTGCTCGAATAGACCAAAAATCTCTAAACCTCCGATTTTAATAAACGGATTAATCTGGAATGCAAAAACCTTCTGACCGGCTATTGGATTAATCTGACCTGCATCTGTTCCGGCATTAAACAATCCTTTGTATCTTGAACCTGACCTGTTTCCACTAAACAGGTAATTAGTAGTGCCTGCTCCAAAAGCAGCAGAGTTATCGCTGTGATCAACTGTATAAACAGAACCTGATAATCGAAATCGTAAATCTTTCAGAAAATGCTTATCATAAGCCAGTTTTCCGTATAAAGCATAACCATGTCCTTTTAATATATCACCTTTGGTTGTGCCCCCGGAGAGACCGCCCATCAGCATAAAATCATTATAGTTAAAATATATCTCTGTGGTAACTTCCGTGGTATTTGCATCAATTACATAATTTCCCACTAATGGATTCTTCTGAACATCACCGTTATCTGACCTGCGCAGCTGCTGGTCGCCGTAGTTAATTTCCATCTGTCCTGCCTTAATCGTCAGATATTTCATAATATTGTCAACAGTTATACTGTTGAACATTTTGAGTTTATCAATCTCTATATAACCTTCCCTCATCCACATTTCTGTATGATGCTCAGACGAGAGATAGATGTCTATAAATGAAGTTATGCCATCATATAACTGAACTGTGAATCCCAGGTTCCCTGTGGCATTATTAAATCCCGGTACTATGTCATTTAGCTGATTGTCAGGGAAAGTATCAGGTTCGTTGCTGTGATTAAGTGCCTGAAACTGAAGGGCAAAATCTCCTGATATCCTGACAGATATGCTATCTTTTCCAAATAATTTAAAACTTTTTATATCGGTTTGTGCCTGTGATAGTGCAAATACTCCTGCCAGAATTATAATATTTATTAAATACTTTTTCATTTTAATTATTTTTAGTTAACACACTATATTTTTTAAATAAAACATCGAATTCAATATTTACTATGTCTCCGGTTTTTAAGGTTCCGAAAATAGCAGTTGGAGGCTCAATTTTAAAGTCACTCATTTTAAGTGATTTGCTTCCGGTGAAACTCATGCTCCCGTCTTTGCTCAAATTACCGGTAACTTTAACCGGGATGTTTTTTTTAACACCGGCCACTGATAATATCCCCCGTGCCGTTATTAGCTGTCCTTTATCACTGGTCTTAATGTCTGATATTTCTGATAAGGTAAATTGTATAAGAGGGTATAATTCGGACTTCAAAGCTTTATAGGTTTTATTATCCATAATTGATTTACCACTGGTAATTGAATTAGCATCAACACTAAGTGTTAGGGAATTTATAGAAAGAATCTTATTGTTTTTTATATCTGCATCCATATTCCCCTTTACTTTTTCAACCACCATTTCCCAGTCGTGTAAATTTGAAGTTCCCTTAATTCTGACATCATTCCTGTCGATTGAATATTTAGAATATATTTGTCCGGTTACTACAAAAAATGCTACAAGACTCAGGATAAAAGTTGTCTGTATTTTTTTTCTCATTAACATATATTATTTATATTAAGTCTAAATTAATATAACAATATACAGATTGAATTGTTTATATATAACTTAAAATAAACAAGGAAATAAATGCCGACTGGAAATGTGTTTAAGGATACCTGTAGTTGCCGGGTTGCCTTTTATTACAAGGGAATCGAAGCCAGACGTATTAACAAGGGAATTTGTTATTGGTGTTGAATATAGAATGTTGTTTTAAGTGGCAAATTTTACTAGTGCTTTAAATCTACAGGATAATAATTTTTTTCGTAGTAATATTATTTTGTACCTCTAACCGCAAGATGTAAATTCCTCCGGAGTATTTCCCCGAATTCACATTCAGTGTAATAACCTGTTCACCCCGGTTCATATATCCTCTGAACAGAGTGTTAATCTTCTGTCCGATTGTATTATATACAGCCAGTTCAACATATCCTTTAACAGGATTATTGAATTTAATTTCTGCATATTCACTTATTACTGATGGCAGTATGCTTAGTATTATCTCATTCTCAAGTTTTTGTTCAGGAATGTTAACAAATGCATCTTCCATATATGAAACTCCTCCTTCAGTGGCAAACCATACAGTGCGTGTGGCTGCATCAATATCAATATCATTAACGATATTATTAATTAAGCCTTCACTGGTTGTATAATTAGTAATCTGTCCTGAAGTGTTCATTTTTGAAACGCCATGGTTTGTTCCGAACCACATATTTTTTCCAGGATCTTCATTAATAGCATAAACGCTGTCTCCTGCCAGTCCGTTTTCCGATGCTATGAGCATATCTTTACCATCGTCCTTTCCTTTAAGAAGTGTGTGTCTTGTAATACCATAACCGGTCCCAAACCAGCGGTATCCTTTCGAGTCAACAAAAACTTCAAAAACTTCAGCAGAGGGAACATTGTAGGGAAATACATATGCTGAGGCGCCTGTAAATCCATCCACCTTGTTTTGAATTCTTGCAACACCCTCAGCGTTAATACCAGAACCTCCTTTCAAACCTATGTATATACTATCTTCTTCGGCAGCAAGAGATAATATTTCAATGTCCGGTATATCGGGTTCAGAATTATCATCAAAATACAGCCATGTTTGTCCGGCAAATACAGCTAAACCACTATCGGTCCCAAAATATCTTACGTCTGCAAAATCTAAGGTAACAGCGTTTATCATATTTGATACAAGCGTTACATCCTCATCGCCGCTTCGGTATGAGGTGGCTGCGGTAATACCGTCAACATCATATGCTGCTACAGTGATGCCGTTTACGGTTCCAATCCATAATTCACTACCTGAATTATGACTTAACTGGTATGCAATATCATTGATTGAATTATCTGCAACAGTATGTTCAGTAACATCTGTATAAATAACCCATGTATTATTGTTGAACATAGCCAGTCCCTGATTTGTTCCGAACCATTTATTTCCATGTTCATCCACAAACACAGCTTTTACAATATCCCCGGGTAAATCACTGTTAGCAGATGTATAGGAATTTATCGTCTGACCATTTAGATTAGTAACAATGAACAGGGCCAGGAAATAGTAGAATAGTCTTTTTACCATATTAATAAATTTTAATAACTGAGCCTTACATGGGTAAAATCACTGTAAGGCCCTGATGTAAATAATCAGATTATTTAGTTATTATTTTTGTGATTATGCTTCCGTTAATGTTAATTCTGACAAGGTAAATACCATGTGCCAAATCTGTAAGATCAAGAGTCTTTCTGAAGATCCCTTCAGCCTTAGTAAAACTGAATTTTTTTAATGTTTTACTATCAGTACTATAAATAGTAACTAATATATTTTCAGTATTAATGCTTTCGTAAGTTAAGTTTAATTTCCCGTCAATTAAGGGATTTGGATAGACTTTTATATTATCAAATTTGTTAGTATTAATTGAACTTATATCTTCATATGTTACGTTAAATACGGTTGAGCTGTTTCCTCCTTTCTCATCAGAGGCATATACAGTTATAGTCGCTGAACCTTCGAAATTATCTTCACCTCTTACATTCAAAGTATATTCATCCAGCCAGGCTGTAACATCTGCATTATCAGATTCACAACTAAATACAAGAATGTCGCCGTTAGGATCGTAGAATATAGTTTTAATATCTTCACAGGCTACAACATCAGTATTAAGGTTCTCCAGTTCAATATCATCAATAGAGCCGGTAAGCTGAGGAGCATAATTGGGGATATAAGTTCCTCTTGTGAGTAACAGTGTACCATAACCGTCGGCATTCATCCAGTGGTCGTTAAACTCACCTCCGTTGTTTGGACCCCAGTCACTGCCAAAGAAATTATCGCGCCCGACATTATCGTCTGCGTCACAATATGCTACAGAGAAACCAATAGCTTTGCCCGAGTCCAGTTTAGCCCACGCATTTTCATGATCAGGATCAAGTTGTTCATATGTATCATCATATACTTTCATTGAGAATTCCCATGTTAACTTGTTTCCTGTCCTCTTTACCGCAAAATCTGGAAAATGATCTGCATAATTTGGATTTATTACATTTCCCCAGTCTGTTCCGTCAATGTCATATACCTTTTTTCCGGTAGTTGTCTGACCATCCTCGGGTATAACAATGGAGATATGATAGGAGAAAGCGTTTTCTGCATCTTCATCTCCCGAGTCAAATACATGGGCACCGCCCGATTTATCTTCATCAATAAACACTTCCAGTACGTCATATTCATAATAGTCACCTTCCGTTCCATCTGTGGTATCTATAAAACTGTCATCAATTGTCTCTGCGAGAATGTACAGGAGACTGTCCTCACCTGACCACACCACTTTAAAGGCACCTGAAAAATCGTCACTGCCAACATCTTCACCATAGGGCATCCATGTCTGGTCAATGTAAATCCAGTCCTGACCATACCAGCATAAATCATTCCCTTCACCATCAATAACAGGCGGATCACACTCTTTTGCATGTATTTCAACAGGGACTTCCTCCTTATCACGGATCTTTACCAGTTCTATTCCCTCTCCAATACCCATATCCTTTGAGTATTGCATGGCTATTTCATTGTTCCAGTGTTCGTGAACTCCAAGGGAAGACAGAAATGTGCCGTCACCTTCGGGGTCATAACCGGCAAAGGAAGCCGGAGTTCCGCCCTGGCTATATATCTCGGCGGGCCAGTTTGTATTGTCAGCTGCCTGATGAAGATAATCATCAATTGCATTATACTGAGGAAATGTTATTTGTTTACCCAGAACTGGATCAGGGTGATTTTCAATGGTAAACTCCGTTCTCAGAAAATCATAGCACACAGATTCAAGTGCTACCTGGTCAAGGGATGCCAGTATTGAATTGGGCCAGTCGTTATTAAAAGGACTCATCTGCCATTTTACAGGTTTCATTGTGGCTTCGGGGCCACCCCATAATCCGTCAACAACAAACAACATTGTATTGCCGCCCACTTTCTCGTGGCCCATCCAGTCAAGCAAAACCCGGTACATGCAGTAGCTGTCCCTCATGTATCCTCCCCATTCTTCAATCCACATCAGTCCGGGATGCATATGGGTGGCAGCACTTTCTGTATGCGAGCCGAAGTGGTTTTTTGCACAGAGTGTAATACCTGCCCTTTCGTGTGCTTTAAGGCACGCAAGGTTTATCAGATAATCAGCATTGGACATAGCATCATAAATTTTATTTGTGGTAGCGTCCACGACATGACCTTTGTCTGAGAATACCATTGAAGCAGTTGTTTCGGGGTAAATTCTTGTTCTTCCGTAATTCGATGTTGACTTATCCACATAATTTACATTCGGATAAGCAGCATGCAGTATATCATAAATATCTGTCCATATATGGGCAATAGGATCTCCTATATAAATATTTTCCTGTGGTACGCCTGCATCTTCAATTAAATGCTTCAAAATGCAGAGAGGCATTTGAGCTGTTGTTTCAGCAATACCGTAATTAGGGTTTTCACGTCTTGTATAATCCGCATTAGCATTCCAGCCTGCAGTTCCCTGGTTTATCTTGATAAATATTGTTTCATTGCTTGAATAGCCTACCTCTCCATTACCTTTTTTATTATTGAAGTGTTTAAACATGGCATCCCATGCTTCAGGAATATTGGATTTTCCAGTAAGCTGTAATACCACCTCCTTTACCATTCTGTTAATTACATCCTGGTCATTATTCTTATTCATAAAATAACCGTCATTATCATCTGTTGTACCCGGGTTACCAGCGCTGTTAGTACAGTTTTCATTCGTTGCATCCTTGTCCCATGCCCATACAACACGTCCCGGCAGTATACCCTGAGCTACACCCATCGGACTGTTAGGTCCTTCAGGCAATTCAGCTGCCATGTAAACCTTTGCAGTGGTATCCCTGGTATTTATTGTCAAAGAAACAGCCCCGGCAATAATTGCCAGGATCAATAAGACAAATGCGGAAATATATTTGGCTTTTTTTAATAATTCCCTTGACTTCCTGAATGCCACAAAAGCACCTGAAATGCTCAACAGGTAAATGACGAAACCGGACATAAAAGGGGCTGCAGCTCGCATACAGGGGTATGTTGCCCTTGATGGTTTTGGAATTACTCTTATTAAGAACCATATTGTTGAGGCAATCCCCATAAAAAGGAATGTGATCTTTGCAATAAGTCCTTTGTTCGTGATAAAACTTAACAGTTTTGATAATCTGGTATTTTTCAAAGCATTGATTTTATACTTTTTCATTTTCCTGAAATTTTATAGTTTGTAATTTGTAATCAAAGAATAAATTAAATTTCCATACAGGAAGTAATTCTTCTGATCGTTATTATAAGGTACTGATTGTCCTTGTATCTGTAAATATATATTATAAATATAACAAATCATTAATTTATTTTTTAACAAACAATCTTTAGAAAAATTATGGATAGACCTTAACAGGGTTAAATAAAAAACCCGGCTTTTATACCGGGATTTAGCTAATAAAAAAGGCTGCCCTTTTGAGACAGCCTTTTTACTTATAACTTATTTATAAATTAATAACCAGGATTTTGTGATAACAAATCCGGATCATCAATAGCGTCTATTGCAGTCTGAGGTATAGGTAATATCAACCTGGTATCAGCAGATACGTCAGGTTTATTAATTCTTGAATCAAGGAATTTACCGAACCTTATAAGGTCCTGCCGGCGGTGGCCTTCCCAGTAAAGTTCTAATGCGCGTTCGGCAAGTATTACATCAAGATCAACCGCAGATATATCCGGCGCGTTTCTTACGGCTCTTAAGTCTCTGATATCCTGAAGCGCATCATTGCTATTACCAAGTCTGAAGTTACATTCAGCCCTCATCAAGTATGCATCAGCAATTCTCCATACCACATAATCGTTATCAGTACGACGAGGATTAATCGGAGGGATCTTTGGTTCATATTTCAAAACACGTACTCCCTGGCTTTCACTGGCTCCATCAAGCGGGCAATCCCATGAAAAGATCAGGGGCGTTATTTTATCACGTTCAGTTAAGGGTGTGTTATTAACACTGTATTGCTGCCCATAGTTAAAACCTAAATAGACTTTTGCCGTATCGTATATGCGATCATCTCTCCAGCGTATATCAGTAGATGTATCTGTATGGGCAATCCAGTTATTATCAAGATAATCCTGTGGAGCGACACATCCGTTCCAGTCATTATAGCCCCCAAAATTCAGGTTCTGGTTATAGTGAAATGTATGTTGAACCCAGATAACATTATCATCTTTCCCCATATTTTCCGAGTCATCCAGCACAGCTACAAGAATTGCCTCGTCATTATCCGAATAATTATTCTTGTTATTAAACGAGAAAATGTTAAAATAATCAGGATCCAAAGCATATCTTCCTGAATTAATAAGTTCATTGACATAGCTCAGGCACGAATCATAAGCAGCCTCACCTGTATAAACCTCTTTATTCAAATACAGTTTAGCAAGGAACATTCTTGCTCCATCCTTATTCGGGCGGCCGTAAGGTACAACATTTTTATCTCCCAGCTGAGGCATAATTTCTTTTATTTCTTTGGTTAAGAAATTAAAAGCCTGTACCCTGTTAAAAACTTTAGGATTTGTCGAGAAGTTTGTTTCAGTATAATCTCTGTAAGGAACTTTGCCATAAAGATCCATATAAAAATACATAAAGAATGCCCTGTTAAATCGTAATTCGGCTTTAAACCATTTAACTTCCTGCGTTTCTTTAAAATCCTCCAGCAATGTCAGGCTATAATTAGCCCTGGCAATACCGGTAGAAAGTTCATTCCAAGTTGCAACAACATCCCTGTGCTGGGGAGTCCAGTTATGTAAAAAATCCTCCTGCCAGACACCACCGTCAAACCAGTCTGTCCCGCGTGTAGGAAACATTACTTCATCAGCAGTTGCTTCCTGAAATCCCCAAACTCTTTCGCGGTACCAAAGACGGGTAAAGGTATTATAGGAAGGAGCGACCAGATTATATAAATAATCTTCGGTTATAAATTCAGCTCCTGTGCTTTCATCAATAATCTGTTCTTCCAAATCAGTACATGCCGGCAGAAATACAATGCTTATCAGCACTAAAACGGTTGAATATATTAATTTCATTTTTTTCATGATCTTAAAATTAAGTTTTGTTAAAATGTAATATTAAGTCCGAACAGATATGTCCTTGATTTAGGATAACTTGAGTTATCAATTCCAATAGAATTATATGCATCAAATTTTCCCGGAGTATTTGTTACATCTGGATCATAACCTGTATAATCGGTGATCACGAATAAATTACTTCCGGATATATACAATCGTAGATTACTTATCCATGAAATTTTTGATACCGGCAAATTATATCCCAGTGTAACATTACTTAAACGTACATATGAGCCGTCTTCAAGAAATCTGTCTGAAAAACGCATTGAATTATATCTGCTTTCACCGCTTACTACTGTAGAGGGAAATGTATTGTTTGCCTGAAACAGATTACCCATTATACCGATTGAATTTGCAGTATTGTTATAAATCAGGTTGCCATTTACAGCTTCTACAAAGAGGTTTAAATCAAAGTTCCTGTACCTGAATGAGGTATTTACACTCCATATATAATCGGGTAATGGTGATCCCAGAAGGATCAGAGTATCTATACCATCCACCCCTTCCAGATAAACTGACCTCGCGTTAACAGAATTAAAATATAAATGCTTATATCCGTAAAATGAATTCATTGGTTCATCATTTGTGTATACCTGGACTAACACCCCTGTCATACCCTGACCGCTGGCGCTGCCGGTTTGTATACGTGTTACGGGTAAGTCTTTAACAACATTATTTATTTGTGAGAAGTTTACATTAACATCCCAGCCAAAGTCAGTTGTTGAGACAATAACACCGTTAATACCAAGTTCAATACCTTTGTTTTCAATATATCCCTCATCGACATTTAACAGTTGATTCTGGGTTGGCGCAGGCTGTTTTGCCGGTACTTCCAACAGTGCGTCATAAGTTCTTCTGATGAAATAATCAGCAGTTCCTGACAGCCTGCCTCTGAAAAAGCCAAAGTCAAGTCCGATGTTTGTTGAGGTTGTAGTTTCCCAGGTTACATCGGGAGTAGGTGTTTTAGTTAATACATATCCCTGTGTAATTGTTGAAGCATCAAGTACAGCTTTAGCATTATCCTCGGCACTTAAGGAGAACAGTGAATGTTTTTCTCCGATTTCCTGGTTTCCGGTCTGGCCCCATCCTAATCTGAGTTTCAGATTATTGAAGACACCAAGATTACTGATAAAATCTTCCTGTGAGAGCCTCCATGCTAATGCAAAAGAAGGGAAATTACCATATTTAACGTTTTCACCAAATTTGGATGAACCATCACGTCTTATTGTTGCAGTTAAGAGATATTTTTCCTGCAGGTTATAATTTATCCTTCCGAAGAATGATTGCATTTCATTTATTACTGCGTATGAAGATGGTTCTGATAAGGCTGTACTTGATGCCTCCAGGTTATTTGTGTATTGCACCTCATCCGATTCGTAGCCGCGGGTAATTATATTGTATCCGCGAATCATAAAGTGCTGGTATGAAAATCCTGCCAGTGCACTAATTTTATGAATATCAGCGAATGTTTTTGAATAGGTTAATGTATGTTCAATTACGTAAGTAGTTAATTCCCTGTTATTAATATCTCCGCGGCCCATATCGGTAACCATATAATTGAGCCTTTGACTCTGATCAATGCGTCTGACAGCAACCGAGTTGTCAACGCCAAAATTAATTTTATAATCAAGTCCTTTTATAAGTTCAAGATCTGCAGAAATGGCTGCAAGTATACGGTTTGTTTTTGTTTTATCATCAGTATATTCGAGCATAGCTACAGGATTTCTTTTGTCTTCCTGTGGGTACTGAAACAGAGTATCATTTAAATAAACAGGCCAGGTTGGATTTGCCTGTAATGCATTAATAAGAAGGTCACCTTCAAATCCTGTTCTTGATCCTATAGGTAAACGGTTTTCATCTATTTGAGAACCTGTAATATTTGCTTCAAAATTGAGTCTGTCTTTAAAGGCCTTTTGAGTAACATTTATTTTGCCTGTGTATCTTGTGAGATTGGATTTTTTAATAATACCTTCCTGGCTAAAGTAGTTGAATGAAGCCCTGTAAGAGTTATTTGCACTTCCCCCTGAAACGGATAGATTATGGTTATGGCTTATACCTGTACGGAATATTTCGTCCTGCCAGTCAGTTGAATAACCAAAGTGTGAGGGGTCATCCACTCCTACATCCCATAATGAATCCCTCCAGAATACAAATTCTTCTGCAGATAAAACATCAATTTTTTTAGGTATTTCAGAAATACCAAGATAAGCTGAATAACTTATCTCTGATTTTCCTTCAGTACCTTTTTTTGTTGTTACAATAATAACACCGTTAGCCCCTCTGGCACCATATATGGCAGCTGCAGAAGCATCCTTTAATATATCGATAGATTCGATATCATTGGGATTGAGAAAATTCAGGGGATTTGTTGCTGAACCGTCACCAAAACCCTGAGCAGCTATTGCATCGGGTGATGTATTTTGTATATCCAGAGGTATACCATCAATAACATAAAGTGGCATCTGGCTTGTACGAATTGAACTGCGGCCCCTTATAACTATTGAAGATCCTGCACCGGGTTCACCACTGTTTGATGTAATCTGTACCCCCGGCACCCTTCCCTGGATCATTTGTTCCGGTGAGGTTATGACACCGGTATTAAAATCGTCTTCTTTTAAAGAGGCCAAGGAGCCCGTAAGGTCACTTTTTTTGGTTGTACCGTAACCCATTACAACAATCTCTTCAAGTTCCATAATGTCTTCCTCAAGCACAACATCGATTGTTGTCTGTACACCAACAGTTATTTTCCGGGTAATATAACCAACAAAGGAGAAGACCAGTACAGCATCCTCTTCTTCAACTGGCAGGGTATAATTACCATCAATATCTGTAGTTATACCTCTTGTTGTTCCTTTGATTACAATAGTAACTCCGGTAAGTGGCTCTCCGTTTAGTTCAGTTACCTTACCGGTAACTGTTTTCACCTGGGAAAAACCTGTAAATTGCATAAAGCAAATCAGCAATGTAATTACCAGTTTGCTTAGGTTCTTTTTGTTTTTCATCAGTAGGCTTTTATGCGTTAGTAATTTTGTTTTAAAATATGTTGTTTTAGTTATACAATAAACATTATTGTCAGTTAAGTTAGTAACTTTTTCGTAAATAGCAATAGAACAATCCGGCAATAGAACAATAGGACAGTAGAACAGTAGAACAATAGAACAGTAGAACAATAGAACAATAGAACAATTAAAGTGATTTTTCTATATCCCACACAAAAGCACGTAATCCCTGGTCCTCCACTTCTTCGTTAAGTTCTTTCAATTTGCCCAGCAATGGTTTAATTTTTTCTTTATCAACAATAGCCAGAATAGTATTATTAAATGCGGGCCATGTATGTGTCCCCATGTGAGGTTCGCCAGTTTGCGAGCCTCTCCCTTTCACTTCTGTCCATTGAGTCATTCCCCTTATCATTAGTTCATCCAGTATTTCATCTATTTTTTCTGTCAGTGCCTGGTTATAGGCTATAAATACTGCTTTCATTTGTATTAGATATTATTCCGGTTATTGTTTTTCAGTAATGCTTTTTTAGCACGTTTAATTCTTGCTGCGCCAAATATGCTGTATATTACAGGGACAATTAAAAGAGTAATAAGGGTTGAGAACAGCAGTCCGCCTATAATTGCGATTCCCATTGGTCTCCATGATTCAGCGCCTTCACCTGTAGATAAAGTCAGAGGTACCATAGCCAGTAATGTAGTGAGTGTAGTCATTAAGACAGGCCTCAGCCTTGAACGGCCGCCTTTAATAACTGCCTGGGCTAAAGACAGACCTCTGTCCCTTAGGATGTTCGTATAATCGACAAGAACAATACCGTTTTTAACAACTATACCTACCAGCATAACAGCGCCGATGAAAGAAATAACACTCAGAGTGGTATTAGTGATGAAGAGTGCCAGGAATACACCTGTAAAAGCAAATGGAAGGGAGAACATAATTATGAATGGCTCCCTGAAAGACTCAAACTGGGCTGCCATGACAATATATACAAGCAGGATGCTAAGTACCAGCAGCAGTCCCAGATCCCTGAAACTTTCCTGCATTTCTTCCACGCTTCCCCCGGTTTCAAGATCAACTCCCTGTGGAATAACAATATTTTCAACCTTCTTATCCAGTTCAGACTTTATAGTACCCAAATCTGAGCCGGCCACAAGGGCTGAGACGGTTACCACCCTTTCTTTATCTTCCCTTTCAATATTGGGAGGCGAATAAAACTGTTCAAGCGACCCTATCTCCTTTAGTTTTATTAACTGGCCCCGCTGGTTCTGAATTGTAATATTTTCTATGTCGGTTGTTGAATTTCTGAATTCTTCGGCATACCTGACAATAACATCATATTCTTCTCCTTCTTCACGGTATGTCGTTGATACCAGTCCGTTTATCCTGTTTCGTACTGCTGCAGCAGCTGTAGCTGTGTTCAGACCTGCAGTTGCCAGCTTTTCCTTATCAAAGACAATCTGGAGTTCGGGCTTTTCCTGTTTGCGGCTTATCAATACGTCCCTTGTACCTTCGATATCATTTAAAAAAGCAGCAATTCTTTCCGCCACAATGTTCGTTTTATCAATATCATACCCGAATATTTTTACTTCTATAATATTGCCGCCACCTCCGCCGAACATATTACCCCTTGAACCTCCCGGGTCAACATTAAATTTTGCAATTTCAGGAATCTGATTCAGATCTTTACGTAATGAGTCTGATATTTGAAATATATCTCTTTGCCGTTCATTAATAGGGGGCAGATCCATGAAAATATTTATAATATAACTTGCCGATTCCGAGAAGACGGATGACAAGCTGCTCTCATCACCTGCTCCAGCGCTTGAAGATACAACTTCAACTTCAGGATATTTATCGGCAATTATTGCCTCTACCTGGCGTGCAATTTTTTTTGTTTCGTTAAGATTTGTCCCCTGGGCCAGCTCAACGTTAACATTAATTTGTCCGTTATCTGAAGAAGGCATGAATTCTGCACCTACAATACCTACCAGGATGATCGAAAGCACAAATATTGAAAAACATGCAATAATAACCATTGCCTTATGCCTGAGTGCCCATCCCAGAGTTTTTTCATAAACATTATCAAGGGCTGTAAGTGATTTTTCATTGAGCAGTGTCAGCCTCCCGCTGAATGTTCTTCTGTCATATTTTTTTAATCTAAGAATTTGTGAAGCCAGCATGGGAGTCAGTGACAATGCTGCAATAGTAGATGCTGATATAGTAATTGAAACAATAAAACCCAGAGGTCTGAACATTTCTCCGGTAAAACCGCCTATCATAGTCAGGGGCAGGAATACAGCCACGACCGTGAGGGTTGTTGCAACCACAGCAAGTGCCACCTCATTAGTTCCGTAGATTGATGCTTCCCTGGGATAACTACCTTTCTCAATGTTATGTGTAATGTTCTCAAGAACAACAATAGCATCGTCCACAACCATGCCGATCGCAATAGTCAGGGCAGACAGGGAAATAATATTAATACTGTCATTTGTAAGGTAAAGGAAAATAAATGCTCCTATAAGTGATACGGGGATGGTTAAAATGATTATAAAGGTCGCCCTCCATCTTCCAAGGAAAAACAGTACAACGATGATAACAAACAATGCAGCATAAAACAATGTTTCCGACAGGTTGCTTATTGAATTTACAATATATTCTGATGTATCGAAGATAGAATTTATTTTTATATCATCCGGCAAGGAGCCCTTCAGCTGGTCAATTTTAGCTTTTACTTTGCGGGCAACGGCAACTGTGTTGGCACCTGTCTGCTTTTGCAACATTATACGAACACCCTGGCGTCCGTTTGTACGCTCGTCAAGATTTGTTTTCTTAAGGCTGTCCTGGACTGTCGCAATATCATGGAGATAGACAGGTTTACCGCCGGAACTTGTTATTACAATATTTTTAAAATTATCACTCCTGCTGAATTCACCTTTTATACGTAGCGGGTAATCAAGCTGGTTCATCTCGATATTTCCCGAAGGAAGGTTAAGGTTCTCGGCACCTATAATAGCTGCCAGTTGTTCTAGGGACAGATTATAGGCATCCAGCTTACGCGGATCTATATCTATCATTATGGCCCTTTGCGGTCCTCCCAGAATTGTTACGGCCCCCACTCCTTCAATCCTGTTAAGGGGATTAACAAGTTTTTCTTCGAGGATATCTGTAATTGCGGGATAGCTCTCCTCAGCCGTGGCAGATAACATCATTATAGGCATAATACTTGTGCTGAACTTAAATATATTGGGTTCCTCCGAATCCTCAGGGAGAAATCTTTCAACGCGGTTCAGGGCATCCCTGATCTCATTTGTCGCCTCATCCAGGTTCTTACCCCATTCAAATTCAAGCAGAATTAATGACAGGTTATCCTTTGATGATGAAGTAATTTTCTTTAGATTGGTAAGAGTACTGAAGCTGTTTTCAAGCCTGGTTGTTATATTTTCTTCAATATCTGAGGCACTGGCCCCACCGTAAAAAGTAAACACCGTAATTATCGGCGGTTCCATTTCAGGAAAAAAGTCAATAGGAACGTAAACAAAGGAATAAATGCCGAATACTATTATCCCTATAAAAATCATCAGGGTAGTTACCGGCTTTTTAACTGCACTGCTGTATAAACTCATAGCAATTCTCCTGTTTAATTTACAATTTTTATATTAACCTTATCCTCCAGCTTATTCTGGCCGGTTGTTATCAGTTCGTCCCCGGCTTTCAATCCCTCTGTAATTTCTATATTATCATTCAGGATTATGCCTGTTTTTACTGTTTTCCTGACAGCTTTATTGTTTTCATTAATAAAGACATAGCGTTCATTTGTACCTGTCTGCTTAAGTACCGCAACAGAAGGCACCAGAACTGATTCAGCCGTGCCATAGTTGATATTTACCCTTACAAACATACCCGGCCTTAACTTCTCACCGGGATTAACCACTTCAATTTCAACCTGGAACAAATGGGTTAAGGGATCCATGGTGGGATATATGCGGTATATTTTTCCACTGAATTTTTTGGTCGGATAAATGTCGCTTCTTACCTCAGCAGACAACCCTTTTGATATTAACGGGAAATAACTCTCTGATATACCCACAATGGCTTTAAGCGGATTCATACTGACAATAGAAAGGATGGCTGCTTTTCCTGCCTGCGTATTAGGTACACCCGAATACATTTCACCTTCCTCGTAATATTTGCCTGAAATAATACCATTAAAGGGAGCTTTTAATTGTGTATTTTCCTGCAGGAACTCAACATTTGATTTTGCTATTTCATACTGGGCTTTAACCTGGTCATATTTCTGGTCCGCTATGCTTCCTGTTTTTTGCAATGTATCAAGCCTTTTAAAATCTGTTTCAACATTTTTCAATTGTACGAGAGCCTGATGTAACTGTGTACGGTCCATCTGAACCAGGATATCCCCTTTGGAAACCCGTGAACCTGTTTCAACATATATTTTTTCAATTCTGCCCGGTGATACCGGCACCATATGTACCTCTTTCCAGGCAGTGAGTGTAGATGAATACTCTACTGAACGTATAATTTGCCGGTTGCTGACTTTCGCTGTCCTTACAATGACCGCGTTGGCATCCGTTGTGTCTGCTCCAGGCACCTTTCCGCTATCCTCTGAAGATGAGGGCTTGCATCCTGTAAATGCAGCGGTAAGTATGACAGATGTAATAATTAATATAATCCCTGGTTGCCTAATTTTTGAATTTTTCATACTATTATTATAATAATTAAAGACTGCTATAAAGTTTTTTCAATGATACATCAGCTTCAAGCAGGTTCATCAAAGCTTTTATATAATTTGCCTCTGCTGTTATATAGTTATTGTTGGATGTTGTAAGATCGAGACTTGATACTATGCCCTGATTATATTTTAACTTCATGTTTTCATATACCCTTTTTGAAACCTCGGCATTCTTTTTCTGGTTTTCATATTGCTCAAGTGCTATTTTCAGGTTATACTTCAATTGTTTTTCATTAATTAGCAGTTGCTCCTCAAGTAACTCCATGTT
The DNA here is from genome assembly GCA_964521285.1 of uncultured Bacteroidales bacterium. Lineage (GTDB taxonomy): Bacteria > Bacteroidota > Bacteroidia > Bacteroidales > UBA10428. The sequence continues at coordinate 136,028 of CAZFQS010000009.1, forward strand.
GTTTTCAAAAGATAACATATTGATTTTTGCCTGGTTTAGCTTTGCTCTTCTCATCCCACTCGAAAACAAAGGTATATTCACATTTATTCCAATAACATTTTTTGGTGAAATGTCAAAATCCGGCTTCAATATTTTTTCGGTATAATTATAATAACCTGTTACTACTGGCAGGAAACTCATTTTTTCAAGTGTAACCTGCTTCTCGGTGATTCTTTGCTGAGACTGCAATAACTGATAATCCAGGTTATTATTAATGTTTAATTGTTCAAACAGAAGAGTCTCAAAATTGATTTTATCTAAGATTTCTTCCAGTGATTCTGTTAATTCAATATCTTTTTCAACACCGGCTCCCAACTGTAACCTCAACATGTTATATGAAAATTCTACCTGTGCTTCTGCAGATATTAATAAATTTTGAACCAGTGATACCTGGACATACAATTGATCTACATCTGTTTTTTCTACTACTCCTACATCTGCCATAGGCTTTGTTTTTTCATATATATCTTTGATGTTTGTCAGGTTTTTCTCTGATATTTCCCTGTTCTTTTCTGAAACCAGCACCAGATAATAGGTTTTTGAGACCTGTTCCTTAATATCCTGCTCGCTTTTTCTATAACCGGTTTCCATCATTTGCCTGTACATGTTTGCAATTTGCACACCTATAATATAACTTCCGCTTAATATGAGCTGTCCGACCGAGAGATGCAAATTACTTGTGGGTTTAAAAGGAATTGTAGTAGGAGGGGCTTCCTCGCTAAACCTTAACTCTATTTCTGCTCCCAGAAAATTTGAATAATCAACAGTTGCATTTAGCTGGGGCAATCCGGCTGCCAAAGTTTCTTTTACTTTCTCACTGGCTTCATCAATATCCAGACCGGCGTTTTTAATTGATAAATTGTTTTTAAGAGCATAATTTATTGCCCCTTCTAAATCAAGTGAAAGCTTATCCTGTGATTTTATTGATTCGTAACTAAAAACAGCCAATAAAATCAATACGCTTATTCTTACCATATATTTATGTTTATTATATGTACAAGTCATTAACTACTGTTATTCGTATGTATAAGTCTATTAATACTAGAGACGTCATATCTTTGATTTATTGCAATTTACTTTAAAAATTATTTTTTTAAGAACTATTCATGTATACTTGCCAAATATATATGCCATTAAATTGCTAAAATAACTTTTATTTTTATTGTAACAAAAAGTCTGTATAATCCATGATATAATAAAGATGTTTCTACTGTAATTTTCCCTCAGGAATTTCTAATATTTTTTACCATTGAATGAAACTAATAGTTATTATGTTACATTTTGTAACTTACATTTTGTTAGTTACAAAATGTAAGTTATCTTTTAAATCTTTACAGGATTATGAACTTATCTATTACGAATTTGATACAAAAGGGGAAAAACACTATAGTGTAAATGATGTATTATTTCAAAGATGGAGTGAGGGAAGATGAAAAAAGGGAAGTTTTATGTCTTTAAAAACAAAGGCCTCTATAAAATAGAGGCCCAGTATATAATATTCATAGAATATTAGTGAATTTATTCATATCCTTGATTTTGAGTAACACCTGTCAAATCAACAAATACTTTTGGTAAAGGCCAGCGTATGTTATGAGGCAATATAGTTGCAGCAAGTTCAGGATTATGTGCATTTACCCGTTCCAGAAGAATCCCCAAACGTTTCAGCATGGGATACCTGCGGCCCTCAAAACCTAATTCACGGGCCTGTTCATCCAATAAATTATCCAAAGTCAACTCAATCGAACCCTGGCCGGCTCTTGCCCTGAGCTGATCCAGAAGCTCCTGTCCGCGCCCCAGATTGTTACCTGATTGTAAATATGCTTCTGCAGCTACGAGAAAGGCTTCGGAATATCTGTAACAGACAACTTGTTCATAGGACGCTGCATCATCAATAGTTCTGCCAAGGCCATCATATTCCCAGTACTTTGTTGTTGTTGGATAAACAGATGTCATTCCCAGGCCGGCAGTATTGTCAACATTTTCCTCAGTAACTGTATCGCCAATCTCCACTCCTTCGGGTAATGGATCAGCGGCAACATCACTATCATAAATCCAGTACCTCTTGTGCCAGGCTTCCAGTCTCAGGTCATCCTCCTGGAACAGCGTAAAGTAGTAATCATTTGGCACATTACGTGACCAGGGCCTGCCGCCTTGTTCAAACGTACGTAATACTCCATTGCAGCGGTCGTATAGAGGAATTAACTGGCATGCACACCAGTTTTTACCATCATCATCGCTAGCGCCAGGTATAAACTGCCATGAGAAAATAATTTCACTATTATTCTGATTAAGTTCATCAAATACCTGGTCCAGTGCTACAAAATCATAGGCCGGGTCTGAAATTACTGCTTCAGCTGCTGCCGCAGCTTCTGTCCAGTTTCCAATATCCATATGTGCAAGAGATAATACATGGCGGGCTACCCCTTTTGTGACTTTTCCCCTGCTGCTCACTGCACTGGCCTCAGGAAGAAGTTTAATGGCCTCATTAAGGTCATCAATAATTTGTTTATAAACATCACTTTTAGATGCCAGTTCATACTTTTGTTCAGGATCACTAAATACCTGATCGGCAATGACAATATTATCCCAGTACTGTATAAGGCTCAGGTGAAAATAGGCCCTGAAATAATAGGCTTCACCCAGAACAGTATTCCTTCTTTGTAAATCTTCCGGATTGTCCGCATTATAATCGACTTCATCAATTTTTTCGATGATTGTATTGGCACGATTCAGTCCGGCATAATACGCATCCCAGATATCCTCGATACCTTCATTCGTAGCATCAAAACCTGCTAAGGTGCACATTTGATTCCAAATTGCCTGATCCATAATATGCGTTCCAGGTTTAACGATATCAGTATAGAATATTTTATACAGAGAAAAGTTGAGATCGCTATAAGGATATCTGCCTCTTTCATATACACTGAGAATAGAGCCTTCGAGATTTTCAAGCGAAGTAAGAGCTAAATCCATACTTAGCTGATCCCTTGGTTCCAGATCAATAAATTTATCACATCCTGTAAGCATAATACCCAGGATAAATACCTGAATTAGATATATTTTGAATTTTTTCATTTTTCTCATTTTTTAATTTATCTAACCTAAAATGTTATATTAGTACCTATAGTCCAGTTCTTGGTTACCGGGAACCTCCCCAGATCTGTTTCAGGAGAGTAACCCACAAAGTCTGTCCAATACTTCAGGTTGTTACCTCTTATATAGATTTGCATACCCGAGACTTTTACCTTTTGCAACCATTTCTGGGGCAGCGTATAGGAAAGAGAAACATTACGCAGGGCAACAAATGAGGCATCCCGAACCCTTACAGCATCTCGATAATCATAGGGGCTTTTAATATTGGGTTCCGGAAATTCATTCGAAGGATTATCAGGAGTCCAGTAATCCACTTTTACTTGATTATCGCGGGCTTCAAGACCTCCGTAAAAATAATTGATCCTTGTCACTCCCTGCACGGCATCGAAAAGAACTGTTAATTCCAATCCCTTATATTTGAAGGTATTTCTCAATCCGCCGTACCAACTGGGAGTAGGATTGCCAAGAAATGTCTGGTCTTCAAAGTTTATTGTATCGTTACCATCAATATCTCTTATTTTCGGATCACCGGGGCCATAAAATCTTTTATCAGGATGCATGGCAGCAGCTTCTGCGCTATCCCCAAGCTGCCAGATACCAATAAAATCAAAATCATAAATTTCGTTGATATCCTGACCAATGAACCACTCATTACCAAGATCGTCAACCTCATTACCTGCTTCATCAACTGCACCACTAAGATGAACAATTTCATTCCTGTCGAAGGCCCAGTTGGCAGTTACTGACCATTTAAAATTGCCATCGAGAATGCGGTAATTAAGTATTGCTTCAACCCCATGGTTTTTGGTCTCACCAATATTACTTACTATTTCAGTGAATCCGGTTACAGAAGGTATTTGCTGATCAAGAATCAAATCAATTGTATTGGTTTGATATACATCAACTGAACCGGACAACCTGTTGTTGAATAGTCCGAAATCCAATCCTGTATTGAACTGCTGGCTTGTTTCCCATTTTAGCACTCTATTCTCAAGTTTGTCGGCAGTATATCCTGCATACCATGTATTGCTAAATGGATATCTTACATCATCGGTAAGGGCAATATAGCCATACGAACCTATCTGGTCATTGCCCATCTGACCCCAGCTGATACGGTATTTGAGTATATTAAATATTCCTAAATTTTCAAGGAAAGGTTCTTCACTAATATTCCAGGCAAACGAAATGGAAGGGAATAAACCCCATCGCGTATCAGGTCCGAAAACGCTTGAACCATCATATCTTAATGTAGCGGTGAAATTATAGCGTCTGTCAAAGCTATAGCCAAGACGGCCGGCTAAATACATGGTGGCCCATTCGTCATTTTCCAGGTCAATAGTTTTATAATCCTGTTCTGAGGAATTTATTCCATCATAATTCAGCAAATCGGTAATGGATCCATCGCCCCGAACTCCCAGAGAGTCCCATTTGAATGTTTGAACTCCATATATGAAAGTGGCATTTAAAGAGTGTTTATCGGCCAGAACTTTTTTGTAACTAACGATGTTATCCAGGAGGTAAGTTGTAGGTTCAACAATTGCTATTTCCGAGTGATTACGCCCTGGTGCATCCTCCAGGGTTGACCAAGAATAGCGTGAAGACTCAAACCTTCCATAGTTCTCGACGCGCTGCTCGGCAGAGGCATTGATCTTGTAAGTCAGGCCAGGGAGAATAGTAAATTCAACATAAGGATTCAAAAGAAAACGGGAAGTGGATCTGTCAGTCTGGGATTCCCTGTATTTCCATAAAGGATTGTAATTAAACTGGTCGCCCTTTACTGTAGGTACCAGTTCATTGTTTTCGTTGTAGAAACTGCCTAAAGGAGTATTTCCCAGAAAATCGGTAAAATCGGACTTATTCTGATACCAGACCGCAGCATTTCCGGTTTCATCGGCAATGGTTTTTGTAAGTTGTATTTTTGCTCCGAGCTTAATGAATTTATAAGGATTGTATTCCGAGTTTAACCGGAAAGAATACCGATCGTAGGAAGTATGCTGTACAACACCATCTTCCAGGTATATATCACCATTCATATAGAACGTGATTTTTTCTGTGCCGCCAGATAAAGATAAACCAACATTAGTTATTTTTCCTGTCCTGAGCAATACATCGTGATAGTCCGTCTCCTGTATTCCGGCCGAGTCAGTGTAATTTGCCAACTCAACAGCGTCAGTCAGTACATCTTCCCAGGTAGATATACCTGTAGCTCTAGGATCACCATTCGCAGCATCAACCTTTAGCTGGACAAATTCTTCGGCATTAAATAATTCAGGTTTTTGAACCATGTTGGTAAAGCCTTGTGAAACAGAAATATTCAGCACAGGTTTACCGACTTTTCCCATCTTTGTAGTAATAAGTATTACGCCATTGGCACCTCTGGATCCGTAAATAGAAGCAGCTGCTGCATCTTTTAAAATGTCTACCGATTCAATATCATTCGGATTCAATTCGGAAAGGCCAAGGTTATACTTTTCCCCGGTCCCGGCTAACGGAACGCCATCAATAACTATCAGGGGCTCATTACTGTTATTCAGCGAATTTTCTCCTCGAATCAGAAGGTTAACTCCTTGTCCGGGTTTCCCGTCTGTTCTGGTTACCCTTACACCTGGGATCTGACTCTTCAAAGCTTCAGCAAAATTAGGAACAGGGGCCTTGGCAAGTTCTTCGTTTTTTATAGATGATATAGCACCTGTCACATTAGCCCTTTCCATCGATCCATAACCGATAACAACAACTTCCTCAAGTGCAGTTATATCTTCAACCAATGATAAATCAATAATTGATCTACTTCCAATATCCACTTCTTCAGGTAGATATCCGACAAATGAAAAAACAATTGTGCCACCTTCAGAAGGCACGGTTAGTTCAAAATTACCATTTATATCAGTCGCGGTTCCAATTGCAGTTCCTTTCAGAACAATATTAACACCTGGTAATGTCTCGCCTGTGGTGGCAGAAACAACCGTTCCTGTTATTGTTTTTTGCTGAAGTGAAGCCTTAGTGGCTTTCGCTGAGGAACCTTTGTCAGAGATATTAATTGCCGGAGCAGGATCATTCCCGACAATGGCAGTTTCTTTGCCTGTCTCCCCACCACCCTTCGCTAACGCAGCAAGACCGGTAAAGATCAGGCAAAAAATGATTATGCATAACCTCCATAACCAGTAATTCAATTTTGGTTTAGTTTGATTTGACATGTCCATAATAATTGTTATTAATAATTAATTCATTAAGTCAGGCAATTTGAATACTTAAGTACGCTGCAAGTTAATAATTCAGTATCTAAAAGTAAAAAAAAAAAATTAAATTGCAATCGGTTGCAATAATTTTTGCAAATATTTCAATATTTATGTTATTTTATATTCTGTTTTAATCAAGCAATGATTAAAATGAAAGATAAAAGTGAAATTACCATTTATGATATAGCTAAAGTATTAAATATTTCTGCTTCCACCGTTAGCAGGGGATTAAATAATCATCATGGTATTCATGAGGCTACAAAGAAGAGAATATTGAAGGCTGCTAACGAAATGGGATACCAACATAATATCTTTGCCAGAAACCTGAGAAAAAAGCGAACTAATACCATTGGTGTTGTCTTGCCAAGATTTAACAGTTATTTCATGTCGACAGTAGTTGCCGGTATGGAGATAGAAGCAAACCAGGCAGGTTATAATCTTATTATCAGTCAGTCAGAGGAATCCGTAAAAAAAGAAATAACCAACATATCAACAATGTTCAATAGCCGGGTTGACGGATTACTTGTTTCATTAGCCTATGATACTGAGAATTCAGACCATTTTAATCTATTCTTTAGAAAAGGTATTCCTGTTATTTTCTTTGACCGCGTGTTTAAAAATCAGGATTATATTAGCATTGTAATAGATAATTTTAGGGCCGGTTATGATGCAACAACACATCTAATTGAACAGGGATGCAAAAGAATTATGCATCTTGGCGGCAACCTGAAATGTAGTGTTTATGCCGATCGTTTCTATGGCTATAAACAGGCACTTGCTGACAGGGGAATAACTTTCGATAAAAGACTGGTTGTTATAAACATGCTAAATGAACGGGCTGGTATTGATACTGCGGATAGAATACTTGGTATGGATATGCTTCCTGATGGAATTTTTGCTTCCAACGATGTTTCGGCAGTAGCCATTATTTGCCGGTTAAAACAGGCAGGTATCCGTATTCCCGATGATATAGCAGTTGTTGGATTTAATAATAATCCTGTTTCAACAGTTGTCGAACCGAACCTTAGTACTATTGATTATCCGGGGCAGGAGATGGGTAAAATTGCTGCATCCACATTAATTAAAAAAATCAATATTAAACAAACACTGAATTCGAACCAAATTGTATTACCATATAAGCTTATTATCAGGCAGTCATCCCTCAGGAAATAAATACTTGATAAGAAAATTTGTCAACAGACAGGTGATTTAATATAATTTGAGGAAGAGTCAGCCTATTAGATTATTTTTTATAATTTCTAAGTTTCTATAAGGTCAAATTTAAAATAATTTGATGTAAAACCTATAAGTACAATATTAAGCTATAAGCTATGGATTATCTATATGAATATTGTGATTTATAAGACGCAGAACAACGTATGCTAATGTTCTGAATCCTTTAAAGTGCTTGTACCTTTTTTTTATTAATTTCAATCCTTGTTTTTCTGGAAGTCGGTCTTAAATGCTGATGAAGGATTTGATGAGTGGTATGATCATTAGTTTCAATCCTTGTTTTTCTGGAAGTCGGTCTTAAGTAGTGATGTTCGCAACTTGTGAAAACTAATCAATTCTTTTGATTGTCAGATAGATAGTTCTTCGTAAATTTAATAAAAAACCCCGAAAATGGCCAAAAAGGCACAAAATCGGGGTAATTCTTTATAACCTATGAGCAAATTACGAAGAATTTTTGAAACCACCCAAGAAATTTCATTTATTTCTCCACAACAGGAGTTTTCTCTTTACTGGAAGAGTTTTCTTGAAAGTGAATTAGGTAAAATCTATCGGGCTATTCCGTGGAAAGAACTCATCAAAGTCCTGAGGCTTCGGGAAAATCGCAAAGATCGTTCTGCATTGTTCAGTCCCCAGGGCAAACTGGCATTGATGTTTCTGAAGGCCTATACAGGGTTATCTGATAAGAAGCTTTTTGAACATCTTAACGGGAGCATTCAATACCAGATGTTTTGCGGGATCTTCCTGGGACCTGACAAGCTACCGGATTTTAAGATAGTAAGTCGAATCCGTACTGAGTTATCCAGAAGGTTAAATGTTCGTATCACACAGGAAATCCTGGCCAAAGCCTGGAAGCCTTATATCAAACATCCCAACATAGTATTGGAGGATGCCACCTGCTATGAATCCTATATCCGTTATCCCACCAATGTAAAGCTTCTGTGGGAAAGTGTTGAGTGGATGCATGGACAAATGAGACGTACCTGTAGGTATCTGAAGATCCTTACTCCAAGGACGAAGTTCCTTGAACAGAAGGATAAATATTTTGCCTATATGCGCAAACGCAAGAAGCCCTGGAAGGAGACAAGGAAACGAACCAGGAGCTTGCTTTATCTTCTGAACAAGCTCATTGAACAGCAGGATAAAATCGAAGACCAGTATCGTACCCGGATCAAGTTCCCTGAAAAATACTACAAGAAGAAAAGAGTGATCCGGAAGGTGTTATCCCAGCAAAAGGAAATCTTTGAAACAGGTAAAAGTGTTCCGGATAGGATTGTCTCTATCTCCAAGAGTTACGTGCGTCCAATCATAAGAGGTAAGGAGACCAGGAGTGTAGAGTTCGGAGCAAAGGTAAACATGATCCAGGTTGACGGTATCAACTTCATTGATTATCTCAGCTTTGATCCTTTTAATGAAAGCACTATGTTTATAGGCTCTATCAGACACTGCCGAACACTGTTTGGTAAGATCACCCATATCTCAGCTGATGATATTTATGCAAC
>CAZFQS010000010.1:0-138636 GCA_964521285.1 uncultured Bacteroidales bacterium
CCCCTCGACTTGCATGTGTTAAGCCTGCCGCTAGCGTTCATCCTGAGCCAGGATCAAACTCTTCATTGTAATAAAGAATTTTGATATGTCTCAAGATTTATTACTCATAAAGGAATTTCCAATATGTATTATTCGAACCTTTATCGTCTCTTCAATTTTTTCAAAGAACTTTATATACTGTTGGGATGACAAAATTAATAAACATAAGAAAAATATGCCATCTTTTACCAATATATTTTGCCTTTTCTAATTAAAAAATTTAGATTATAAAGCGGCTGCAAATGTATAACTAAATTTCTTCCCGGCAAAAGAAATACAGATATTTTTAAACAATACATTTATATTTTAACAGATATTTGAGTTATATTGTTCAAAATCAATATAAATGCCTTGTATAAAATGTTATCGCAGATAATCGTAATAAAATTTTTTATATAAATATCATAAATTTTAATGAATTAATTAAACATGATAGTCAAATATTTTAGCATTAAAAGAAAATTTTCAGAAGAGTATTATCTGGTTTTTTATTTATTCGTAATAGTTGAATTTGTCATTTGAAGTTTTTACAGGATTTTGTAATAATACTTTCTTTTTTTTGTTAATTATTTATAAAAAAATATAATCTGCTCAAAAAGTGTAATAAAATTTGTTCATAATATTATATATTAGTTGAAATTTTAATTAGTCAATCGTGTGAACGACGCCTTAGTTATAATACCTACCTATAATGAAAAAGAAAATATAGAGAGGATAATAAGAAAGATCTTCTCCCTACCCAGGCCATATGATATTCTGATAGTGGATGATGGTTCACCTGACAACACGGCTAATATTGTTAAAAATCTAAAAGAGAAAGAATTTAATAACAGGCTTAACCTTATTGAGCGATCAGGAAAACTTGGCTTAGGCACTGCATATATCTGTGGATTTAAGTGGGCACTTAAGCATGGTTATGATTACATATTTGAAATGGATGCAGATTTTTCGCATAATCCCGATGATTTAATAAGATTACATGAAGCATGTTTAAACGGAGCAGACATGTCTATAGGTTCCCGCTATAAATCCGGTGTTAATGTAGTAGACTGGCCTGTGGGCAGAGTGTTGATATCTTATTTTGCTTCCGCTTATGTAAGGCTTATAACAGGTATGAGAATTAAGGATACTACCGCAGGATTTAAGTGTTACACAAGACAGGTACTTGAGTCAATAGATTTGGATAAAATAAAGTTTAAGGGCTATGCCTTTCAGGTTGAAATGAAATTTATTGCCTGGAAAATGGGATTTGACATAAAAGAAATACCAATAGTCTTTACTGACAGAAAAGAGGGAACATCGAAAATGTCAGGCGGAATATTTAACGAGGCTCTTTGGGGCGTTTTAAAAATGAAGTTAAAAAGTATCTTCAGATCTTACAAAAGGTAACTTCACATGACGAAAATCTTAATCAAAAATGCTGCAATTATAAACCAGGGCCGGAAATTCAAAGGTGATGTTCTGTTAAATAATGAGATAATTGAAAAGATATATGAAGGGCCGTTGGCAGGTAATATAAATGAAGCAACAGTTTTAGATGCTACCGATAAAATCCTTATCCCCGGAGTGATTGATAATCATGTTCATTTCAGAGAACCCGGACTGACTCATAAAGCTGATATAGCTAGCGAGTCAAGAGCTGCTGTTGCCGGCGGAGTTACCTCTTTTATGGATATGCCTAACACTAATCCGCAGACCACAACTCAGGATTTGCTGGAAGAAAAGTACAGGATTGCAGAAAAATGTTCACTGGCAAATTACTCATTCTATATTGGTGCAACAGACAGCAATCTTAAAGAATTATTTAAGACAAATCCGCATGAGGTTTGTGGAATTAAAATTTTTATGGGGTCCTCAACCGGCAATATGCTGGTAAGTAATATTAATACACTTAAGGACATATACTCCCATGCCCCTCTGATAATAGCTGCTCATTGCGAGGATGAAGAAATCATTATGAATAATACCTGGAAATACAGGAAAAAGTATGGACAGAATTTACATGTTAAGTATCATCCGTTAATAAGGGATACTGAGGCATGTTATAAGTCTTCCTCCATGGCAGTTGAGTTGGCAGCAAAGTATAATTCAAGATTACATATTCTGCATGTTTCAACAGAAAAAGAGCTGGAATTGTTTAACAGTGGTATCCCGGTTACAGAGAAAAGGATTACAGCTGAAGTGTCTGTGCACCATCTTTGGTTTAGTGACCGGGACTATGAGAAGCTGGGAACAAGAATTAAATGTAACCCTGCCATTAAAAGTAATAATGATAAGGAAGCACTTTTTAAAGCAATGCTAGGCGGTAAAATAGATACAATTGCTACCGATCATGCCCCGCATACAATTTACGAGAAAAATAATTCCTATTTTAAAGCACCTTCAGGATTACCTATGATTCAGCATTCTCTTACAGCCATGCTTGAGTTTTATCACCAGGGAAGGATTACACTTGAGCATATTGTTGAAAAAATGTGTCATACTCCGGCAGATATTTTTCAAATTGAAAAAAGGGGATATATAAAAGAAGGTTATTGGGCCGATTTGGTACTATTAGATTTAAATCATAAATGGGAAGTAAAACCAGAAAATATATTATATAAATGTAAATGGTCACCTTTTGAAAATCTCATCTTTCATTCAGCTGTAAGCCATACATTTGTAAATGGAAATCTTGTTTACCAGGAAGGTAGTATCATTGAATCTTCTTTTGGGAAGAGACTTTTATTTAAAAGGTAGTCCAGACTATAATACTAACTTTAAGAAAAAATTAAAATTCTAATTATTATGAATAAAATTATTATCAACCTGATTATGTTATGTTTAATCCTTAGTTATTTAAGCTGTAAGGAAAACAGGCAGGAATCGAAGCAATATTATGAAGCTGGCAAATATAAAATTGATTCCATGGTAAAAAATTTAATAGCCGATACCATTATTTATGATGTAATTATAAGAAATCCTGATCCTAATGATAAATGGACCGAGAAATGTCTTGCTCATTTTGATAAGAGCAGGTTTGTTGATCAGCTTTTTGATGCAGTCTATGACAAACATGCCATTGCCTATGATTTCTTTTCAGGAAAAAAAATTACTCCCGGAGGATTAAAAAGAATAGAAAGATCCAATGATTTTAGCCGCGAGAAAATAGGTAAAATACAGTTTTCTGAATCCTGGTATTATGATTCACTGAATTTAGTTATGGAAAAGAGAATAATTTCCCTGGTTCTCGGCTATGAGTTGTATGGAGATAATGGTGAAATAATAGGTTATAAACCTGCATTTAAAATTGATTTAAATTAGGGTATTAATTGTTATTTGAATAATATAATGAATTAATATGCCAACAATTCTTGTGTTCAGAAAGTTATTTAAGGAAAAATAATTATTTTTAATCGTAAAATATTTTAATTAAAAAATTATCATTTTAGATGTTAACAGTTGAAAAAATTGGCGGAACTTCAATGTTGAGATTCCTGGATGTTCTGAAAAACATTATTATCAGTAATAGAGAAGATTGTGATTACTATAACAGAATTTTTGTAGTTTCAGCCTATGATAATGTTACGAACTGGCTGCTTGAACATAAAAAGACCGGAGCACCAGGGATTTATCAGAAGTTCGTCAATAATGAGGACTATAGCAGGGCCCTCCATGAACTACTAAGTAAATTACTGGATATAAACAGAAGTTTTACTGGTATAAAACTGGATATAGAAGTTGCTGAAAACTTTATAACCAACAGAATTGTAAGTGCAAAGAATTACCTGGCGAGCCTGGCTGATGTTCTGGCTTCAGGATATGTTAACAGACAAAATATATTACTTGCTGCAAGAGAGATTCTTGCTTCACTGGGTGAAGCGCACTCTGCATTTAATACAGTAAATATTCTGGAAAATAATGGTATCAATGCAACTTTTGTTGACTTATGCGGATTCAATGATTCAGAATACCTTACAATAGATGAACGAATTCATAAAGCATTTAAAAATCTGGATTATTCCAAAACCATACCAGTAGTAACAGGATATACCAAAGGCACTGAAGGTATAATGAGAGAATTTGACAGGGGATATTCTGAGGTTACATTCAGTAAGATCGCTGTTGAAGTCAAGGCAGATGAAGCCGTAATACATAAAGAATACCATCTTTCTTCAGCAGATCCTAATATTGTAGGTTTAGATAAATCAGTACCGGTTGGCCACACAAATTTCAATGTGGCTGACCAGCTTGCTGACATAGGTATGGAAGCAATTCATCCCAAAGCATCCAAACCACTGGAAATATCAGGAATAAACATTCGTATAAAAAGTACTTTTGAGCCCGGGCATCCGGGTACATTAATCTCTAAAGACTATATAAGTAAGAATACAAGAGTCGAAATTATTTCCGGGATTAATGCAGTTGTAGCTATAGAAATTCACGATCCCTTGATGGTTGGTGAAGTTGGCTTTGACAGGGGTATAATGGAAATCTTTCAAAAGTACAAAGTCAGTTATATTATGAAGTCAACAAATGCAAACAGTATTACCCAGGTAATTCTGGAAGAGGACTTAAATAACGAATTAATTAAGGAATTGAAAAATACCTACCACGAAGTCACAGTTAAGCAAGTGGCTTTGGTATGTGCATTGGGAACCAATATAGCTAAACCGGGAATACTTGCAAAAGCGACCCAGGCATTAGCAAAAAATAAAATTAATATAGAAAGTATTTCTCAATCACTTAAGCAGGTTAATATGCAATTTGTCATCGAACGTAAGGATTATAAAAAGGCTATAATTGCATTAAATGACGCACTATGTAATAATTAACAGAATCCTTCTGGTTCTCTCAACAATAATTTAGTATTTTAACATTGTAACACACTAATAATTACTTTCATTAGTTTTCTAAAAGAACAATTACAGTATATTTTGAAAAGAGCATTAATAATAACGTCTTTTATTTTATTATCGTTTCATAATATATATGCACAAAATGAGTTTAAACCGAAAACTTATCTGGGTATTATTCAGGGAGTTAACTTTTCACGAGTTGATTTTGATATTTCTGGCATTGAACAGAAGTTCGTGTCAGGTTACAGCGGAGGATTAATCTTTAGATATGTCTCTGAACCGATCGCAGGAATTCAGATTGAATTAAATTATACACAAAAAGGGTGGTCGGGAAAACTTGATACATCTGCATTTTATAACGGGCGTTTAAAGTATATCGAGATGCCTTTTTTTACTCACATAACTTTGGGAAAAAACAAAACATTTTTTACTGTTAACTTTGGTCCCTATGCTTCATATCAGATAATGAACAGAATTGAAAGTAACATAGATTATCCTGTGGAGATTGACAATAAGTTTGAGTTTGGATATTGTGCGGCAATCGGACTTGGTTTTCACTTTTCGATAGGCACTTTTCAGATTGAGGGCAGATATTTACATAGCCTTACCAATTTTTTTAATAAATCAACTAATCCTCAGTTTAACGCATCGAGAAACCAGTTAATAAACATATCCTTCACTTATCTTGTAAAATTAAATTAAGCTGTAATTATACACCCAGGTCCCTTACCACCATTTGTATTGTTTCTTTACTCCTCTGTTCAAGCAATAATTCCTTTTTTACCATCGTACGCCTGATTGTTTTATCATCATAATAACGAATTGTAATAAGTTCAAGCTCCGATTCATATGAAACATCATAATCCTGTTTGAGATCCTGAATAACAAGATTAATTCTTGTCTGGTCATTATTTACACATACTTTAAAATTTATAGCAGTATTTTGCATTAAATTAATTTTCAATCCATATTTAGCAAAACAGCCAAAAATTTTTTCAAGATTATTCTCACTAATAAATGAAAAATCCCTGGGATATATATGTATTAAAACCTGATTCATCTTGAAAATAAAAGAAGGGATTAATCTTTCATAAGTGTCATCTCCGACTATTGTACCAGGTTCTTCAGGATTATAGAAGGATTTAATATAAAGCTTAATGTTCTTCCTCTGTAAAGGCTGAATTGTTTTGGGATGTATTACACTTGTCCCGTAGTAGGCAAGTTCTATGGCATCGCGATAAGAGATTTTATCAATTTTGACCGTATTATCGAAATATTTTGGATCGGCATTTCGAACTCCTGAAACATCCTTCCAGATTGTAATGTTTTTAATATCCAGCATATATGCAATTACTGCTGCCGTATAATCAGAACCTTCCCTGCCTAAAGTAGTTGAAAGATTACTTGTTGTCGATGCAATAAATCCCTGGGTTACATAGGCCTCATTATTCTTAAAGTTAAAAGCATTTCTTACAAGCTTTTCTGATAGTTCCCAGTCGATATTAGCTTCTCGAAAATTATTATCCGTTTTTAAATATTTCCTTATATCCAACCATACTGAATTAATACCTGCAAATTTTAAGTAGGCATCAACAATCTTTGTCGATAATATCTCACCGATGGGTACTATTTGATCATATTCGAAGTTATACTGAAAAGAATGCTCCTGGCTGAGTTTTTCTTTAAGCTTGCTAAAAATATTATCTATTTCCCGGAAGACAGGAGTCCCTTTATCAGGAAACAGGTTGTTTAATATTTCATAATGATATGATTCAACATTCTCTAAAGCTGATTTAATTTCCGGATTATTATTAAAGTAATATTCTGTAACTTTTTCCATGGCATTGGTAGTCTTACCCATCGCTGAGACCACAATAATAGTCCGGTCTTTAATACTCTTAATTATTTTTGCCAGGTTTCTTACAGCATCCGCATCTTTTATTGATGCACCTCCAAATTTAAAGACGATCATATTTAATTCGAACCTATTATTGTTATTATAAAATCAAGATATTTATCAATGCTTCAAGTTACTAATTTAGTATCTCAGTTTATAATTTTTTATTTTTTTTTATCAAGAATTATTTATTGTTCTATTGTTTTATTGTTAACAATACCCGTTTTTAAATTATAACATATTACTTTGTATAAAATATATAGCTTTGGATAATGGAACTTAAGGAGATCACTAATTTATATAAGGATCATCCCAATACAGCAGATTTTATTAATGAATTAAAAAACTCCCGCTTAACCAGAATTCATCTTAAGGGATTATCAGGCTCATCAAAATCTGCATTTGCAGCCCTTACTATTAATCAAATCCAGGGCATAAACCTGATCATATTTTCAGATAAAGACGAGGCAGCATATTTTTATAACGATCTAATTAATCTGCTTGGTGAAAAGAATATTCTATTTTTCCCTTCATCGTACAAACGATCAGTTCAGTATAACCAGATTGATAATGGTAATATTATTCTCAGAACAGAGGTACTTAATAAGCTTACTTCACTAATTGATGAAAAGAAGGAAATGACTGCAGGCCTTGGCATTGTTTCATATCCCGAAGCACTTATTGAGAAAGTTATGCTCCATAATAGTATAAAAAGCTACACTATGCAGCTGTTAAGGGGTCAAAGAATTACAATTGAATCTATTTATGATGTAATGGAAGAATATAAATATAATCAGTCGGACTTTGTTTATGAGCCGGGACAGTTTGCAACAAGAGGAGGTATCGTTGATATTTTTTCATATTCCAATGACTTGCCATACAGGCTGGATTTTTTTGGAGATGAAATTGAATCTATTCGAACATTTGATGTTGAAACACAGCTTTCAAAGGAACATCTTGAAGAAATTTTTATTTTACCTAATGTACAGGATATTTCTATTGAAGAAATAAGAGAATCTTTTCTGAAGTTTATTCCCGGATCATCCAGAATATGGATTTCAGATATAGATTTTATTGCAAGAAAAATAGATGAATTATTTAAGAATACAGTATTTAAAGTCGAAACAGAAGAAATTAAAACAACAGAAAAAAACGAAATATTAATTACCGGAGAGGATTTTCTCGAAAAGCTTAAAGATTTTACTGTAATTGAATCAGGTCACAGATATTATTTCCCGTCAGAAAAGAGATATACTTTTAATACGACCCTTCAGCCGGCTTTTAATAAAAATTTCACTTTGCTGGGAGAATATTTAAAAGAATTTACAGTGAAAGGTTATACTAATTATGTACTTTCTGATAGTAAAGATCAAATAGAGCGACTTATATCAATATTTAATAATATTGACAATACAATCAAATTTAAACCACTGTTTAAGACTATACATGAGGGATTTATTGATCATGATTTTCAGATCTGTTGCTTTACAGATCATCAGATTTTTGACAGATATCATAAATATAATTTCACTAAATATTTTTCAAACAAATCTGCTCTGTCAATTAAGGAGATCAGGGGGCTGCAGCCTGGAGACTACGTAGTACATATAGATCATGGTATAGGAATATTCGGGGGGCTGGAAAAAATTGAAGTTAACAATAAATTTCAGGAAGCAGTAAGACTCGTTTACAGGGATAACGATATTCTGTATGTCAGTATCCATTCTTTACACAGAATTTCAAAATATAAAGGGAAGGACGATACAGCTCCAAAAATATATAAGCTGGGTACCGGGGCATGGCAAAAACTTAAGCAAAATACAAAGAGGAAAGTAAAGGATATTGCCAGGGAATTAATTTACCTTTATGCTAAAAGAAAAACACAGCAGGGTTTTTCATATTCACCAGACACATACCTGCAGGAAGAACTGGAGGCATCTTTTTTATTCGAGGATACTCCTGATCAACTTCTGGCTGCAAAATCAGTTAAAAAGGATATGGAAGACAATACTCCAATGGACAGGCTCGTATGTGGTGATGTTGGATTTGGTAAAACGGAAGTAGCTATTCGTGCAGCCTTTAAGGCAGTAGCTGACAGCAAACAAGTGGCTATCTTAGTGCCTACGACAATACTGGCTCTTCAGCATTACAATACATTTAATGAAAGACTAAGGGATTTCCCGTGTAATGTTGACTATATAAGTCGCTTAAAAAAAGAAAAAGACCAAAAGAAAACATTAAAGAAACTGGAAGAGGGGGCCCTGGATATTTTAATAGGGACTCACAGGTTATTAAGCAAAGACATAAAATTTAAAGATTTAGGATTGTTAATAATTGATGAAGAACACAGATTCGGAGTTATTGCAAAGGAAAGATTAAGACAATTGAAATTAAACATTGATACACTTATTTTAACAGCTACTCCTATACCCAGAACCATGCAATTTTCTTTACTCGGAGCCAGGGATTTTTCTATCGTTAATACTCCGCCCCCAAACAGACATCCAATTGCAACAGAGTTACATACATTTAATGAAGACATAATAAAAGAAGGCATTGAATTTGAAGTATCAAGAAACGGTCAGGTTTTTTTCCTTCATAACAGAATACAAAATATTGTTGAAATTGAGGCTTTAATAAACAGGTTATGTCCGCGTGTTAAAACAGCAATTGCTCATGGCCGGATGGAAAGTAAAAAACTGGAACAGGTCATGCTGGATTTTATCAGGGGCGATTATGATGTGCTGGTAGCAACAACCATAATAGAATCGGGGTTGGATATCCCCAATGCAAATACAATTTTTATCAATAATGCCCAGAATTACGGGCTAAGCGATTTACATCAGCTAAGGGGCCGGGTAGGAAGATCAAATAAAAAAGCCTTTTGTTATTTACTGGCTCCTCCGTTGACTTTTATGACTCCTGAAGCAAGGAGAAGGCTAAAAGCTATTGAAGAGTATTCTGATTTAGGCAGCGGCTTTAATATTGCACTCCAGGATCTCGATATCAGGGGAGCCGGAAATCTGCTGGGAGTTGAACAAAGTGGATTTATTGCAGATATTGGATTTGAAACTTATAACAGGATTCTTAATGAAGCTATACATGAACTACAGGAAAATGAATATAAGGATTTGTTTTCAGGAAAGCAGGTGAAACCTGTAAAAACAGAGACTCCGGATAAATATATTAATGATTGTCAGATAGATACCGATCTGGAGCTATTGTTCCCCGATGACTATATCTCAAATATATCAGAAAGAATTTACTTATACAGGCAATTGGATAATATCGAAACCGAAGAAGAACTAAAGGAATTTGAAAATCAGCTAAAAGATAGGTTTGGCCCTCTACCCGGACCAACAAAGGAACTTCTGGTAGTTGTAAAATTGAGATGGAATGCTGTTAAGCTGGGATTCGAAAGAATAGTACTGAAAAATCAAAAATTGATCGCATATTTTATTTCAAATCAAGATTCTCCGTATTATAAGTCAGAGATCTTTAGTAATATTTTATCCTTCGTTCAAAAAAATCCTGATTCAATAAGTTTGAAAGAGATTAATAATAAATTAACGCTGACATTAGAAAATATTGACAATATAAGCGAAGCAGCCGGATTTCTTAAGACTATTTTAAATAATTAAACCTAAAATAAAATAGCTTTTTTATATTTGAAAACAAATTTACTTTTGCCTTTATTATTTATTTTGCCTGAATGAATTTTAGGGTTAAAATGCATTAGATTATCATCTAAATAAAGCCGGTACAAAATTTGTATAACAAATTATAGTTATTTTTTATGCAAAATAACAGGTAATGCTCTTAATTAATAATAGTCAAATTAATGAATCTAACGATTGATATAGGAAATACAAACATTAAAATTGCCCTTTTTGATAACGATAAGATAATTATGACCAGGATTTATGAAGAATTTACCATCAGGCAATTAAATAATTTAAATAATATATATAAATTCAGGAATGTTATACTTTCTTCAGTTATTATTAATGATTTCCTGATTAAGGACTTGCAATTGAACTTATATAATTTTGTTGAGTTGACTTACAAAACTCCCCTGCCAATAAAAAATAAATATAAATCACCGGAAACTATAGGGAATGACCGGCTGGCAGCAGTTGCAGGAGCGAACAAAATTTTTCCGAATAATACGGTTCTGGTAATTGACACAGGAACCGCAATTACCTACGATATTGTTACAAGTGATGCTGAATATACAGGAGGTAATATTTCACCCGGATTAACAATGAGGTTTCAGGCATTAAATGCATATACTGATAAATTACCCTTATTAAATAAGCGTGAGAATTATTATGATTTTAGTGCCACTACTGACGATGCTATAGTATCTGGTGTGCAGAAGGGGATTATTTACGAAATAGAAGGTTATATTGAAGAGGCCGGAAAGAAATATAATGATTTGGAAATAATTCTAACAGGTGGTGACGCTAAATTTTTTGATAAAATGCTAAAAAAACGCATCTTTGTGGAGCCAAATCTCATATTCATTGGTTTAAACACTATACTGGAACATAATGTCAGTAATAAATAAAATATTTATAAGTATTTGGTTACTTTTATTGATAACTGTGGTTAATGGACAGTTCATCAGTCATTCCCCTTATTCGAAATTCGGACTGGGAGATATTTCAAGATCCGGATTTAGCCACAACAGAGCTCTTGGAGGTATTGCTGTGGGCCTTAGATCTAAAAATAGTATCAATTATTTAAATCCTGCTTCCTATAGCTCGCAGGACACAATATCATTTATTTTCGATTTTGGATTATCAGCTGCTTTCTCAAAATTAGAATCATCAGACTATAAGGAGAATACAAGCAATATTAATATGGATCATCTTGCAATCAGCTTTCCTGTTGTAAGATTTTGGAAAACGAGTCTGGGAATAACCCCTTTTAGTAAAGTAGGGTATAATATGATTATTGAAGAAAATGAGGACGAAAGCACTGCGCCACATAGTATTTTATATGATGGCAGGGGAGGTGTTAATCAGTTTTATTTCGGAAATTCTTTTCTAATAGGTAATCATGTGGCTATAGGATTAAATATATCATATCTGTTTGGTACAATCGAACAGTTAAGAACGGTAAGACTGACAAACTATTCATACCAGGCTGTTACTTATTTTAATGATAAACTTAACATAAGTGATTTTTATCTGGATTATGGATTGCAACTGTTTTTTGATATTAATGAAAGAAATAAGATTACTTTAGGATTTACATTAAGTAATAAAACTGAGATTAATGCAAGATACGACAGTTTAGTGGTTCGTGAGATTTTCGGTTATGATATTGATACTTTAAAATATATTAATTACAGCGATGGTAATGTTCTCTTTCCCGGGAGAATTGGAGCAGGTTTTACTTATGAGTATAATAACAAGTTGCTCATAGGATTTGATTATATTTCCCAGAACTGGTCGAAAGCATTGTTTTTTGACCAGGATTATGAATTGGCAAATAGTTCTTCTCTTCGATTCGGACTGGAATATATTCCAATATCATTAACTGACATCAGAAAAGGCAAATATTGGCAGCGAATTAAATTCCGCCTGGGGGGGCACTATACCAAATCATATTTACAGGTAGATGGGAATCAGATTATTGATAAAGGTGTAAGTCTGGGTTTAGGATTACCATGGAAAAACGAAAAAAATATGTTTACAAATACTTATTTCAATATCGCTTATGAGGTGGGACAGAGAGGTAGCTTAGATAATGGATTGATAAAAGAAACATACCATTTATTATCAATTGACTTAAATTTGTATGATTTTTGGTTTTTAAAGCCAAAGTATGATTAAACCGATTAATATGAATTTAAAAAGTAATTTATTTATGTTGTTCCTTGCAGGAGCATCTTTATTTGTGAGTGAAGTTTATTCCCAGCGAGGAATTGATGACGGTTCACAATTCGGACATGGGGAGGATAGTATAAGGTGTTTGAGAAATATTTCACTTTATAGAGAATATGCTAGACAAAACCTCTATAAAGACGCTTTACCATATTGGAGAATGGCTTTTGCCGAATGCCCGAAAGCATCCAAGAATATTTATATTGATGGAGTAAAAATTTACAAGTATTATATTAGCAAGGAGAAGGATGAAAATATCAAATCAGCTTTGGTTGATACATTAATGTTAATCTATGATCAACGAATAGAATATTATAACGACAGGTGTAATGTAAGAGGAAGACAGGGAGTTGATTTGTTAAGATACAGAAGACTTGACGATATTGAATATATGGAGAAGGGCTATAAATATCTGATGGAATCAATGGATTTATGCAAAAACAAGACTTCCGAAGCCGTTTTAGCCACTTTAGTATCTGCCTCTATCTCCTTATGTCAGTATGAAAAGATTTCCGGCGAACAGGTTTTTGAGGATTATCTGAAAAGTATCGATATATTAAACAGTAAGTTAAAGAAGGATACCGGCGATATAGCTATAATAAATCTTAAGGAAGATCTTACAGATAATTTTACGGCTAAGCTTATTTGCAGTTGTGATGTATTAATCCCTGTTTTCAGTGAGAGAATGGAAAAAGATCCAGATAATATAGAAAACCTGAAAACAACTACAGCAGTCCTGAAGAAAAGTAATTGTACTGATTCAGATTTGTTCTTTAAGGCTTCAAAAAAACTTCATGAGTCCCTCCCCTCTGCTGAATCGGCAGAAAACATAGCTGTAATGGCTTTTATAAAGGATAAATATCATGAAGCTATAAAATATTACAATCATGCAATAAAGCTTGAAAATGACAGCCTGAAAAAAGCTGGATATTATCTGGGTCTGGCTAAAAGTAATTACAAATTAAAAAATCCTCAAAAAGCTAAAGAACTTGCTTTAAAAGCAATAAATTTGAATAAAAACTGGGGTGAACCATATTTGTTAATTGGACAGTTATATGCTGAAAGTAAGGACGAACTGGTCGCGGCAGAAGAATGTCTTCCAAAGGCAGCATACTGGGTGGCAGTTGATAAATTTATTGAAGCAAAGAAAGTCGACCCAAGTGTTGAAAGTGAAGCCAATAAGTTAATTTCAACTTATTCTGTATATTTTCCTGGCATAGAAGATGCCTTTTTCTGTGGAGTTAATAATGGAGATACATATAAAATTGGCTCATGGATAAATGAAACAACTGTAGCACGTTTTTAATTTTTAATATTGTTCATTCTATATGAATGCTCTAAAAAATATTGTTCTTTTCTTAACAGTATTGATTTTTATATTATCATGCGAAAATGACATAGAAAAGATCAATGAGCTTACAAGTGAGTTAAATCTTCCTGAACAAACAGGTTACAATGTTGAAATAACTTATAGCGATTCAGGTAAGTTTATAGGAAAATTATTTACCCCTGAGTTAAATAAATATGCTTCAGTAAAAGACCCATATATTGAATTCCCTGAAGGTATGAAAGTAATCTTCTACGATGACGATGAAAAATTCGAGTCTTATATCCGGTCCAATTATGCAATTTATTATGAAAAAAAGGAGCTTTGGGAAATAAGAAATGATGTGGTTGCCAGGAATGTAAAAAAAGGAGAGCAGTTAAATACAGAACAATTATTTTGGGATCAGAATCTTGGAATTATTTATTCTGATAAATTTTCGAAAATAGTAAATGAAGATGGCACTTTTTACGGGGAAAATGGTTTTGAAGCAAAAGAAAACCTATCTAAATGGAAATTAAAAGGATCAAAAGGAACAGTAAATATAAGTGATGAACAACAGGATTAGTTATATATTGGAAATTATTTGGCTGTTGATTGCAGTAACATGCCTGATACTTGGTTTTTACAGGACATATAAAATTGGTCTTGGACAAAGTTATATGATATTAATCATTTCAGTTATTGCATTTCTTATGTATTCCTTACGAAGATATATAAGAAAGTCTCAGAAGAATAAATAAATGTGTGTATTAATACTTTTTAATATTTCTAAACGGATCCACCATAATTTTAGACTATCTTGATTCTCAGTATAATTTATAAGGAGATATATACGGATGAATAATCTGACTATTATATTAATTTCTCTTCTGTTTTCAGCATTTTTCTCAGGAATGGAAATAGCTTTTGTGGCTTCAAACAAACTCAGAATTGAACTTGATAAAAAGCATGGATTATTATCTTCCAGGATAATATCAATTTTTACTTCTCATCCAGGACAGTATATTACAACAATGCTTGTTGGCAATACTATTGCCCTGGTGGTCTATGGTACTGTTATGGCAAAAATTCTTGCACCGTTAATAGAAAGACTTACCTCCTCAGAGACAGGAATACTGGTAATACAGACAATAATTTCAGCATTAATTATATTAATTACTGCTGAATTTCTTCCAAAAACTCTGGTCAGGATTAATCCTAACATGGTATTAAAATTTTTATCTGCACCAGTAGCTTTATTCTTTATATTATTTTATCCAGTAACCAGATCGACTATCTGGATTATTAACCTGATAATAAAAACTTTTTTCCCTCATAGCCGGTCTGAAATATACTATAAAAACAAAATTTTCGGGAAAGTCGATCTTGATTATCTGATTAGTGAGAGCAGGGAAGAATCAGATGAAGAAGAAAAGGATGAAAATGATTTAAAGCTTTTTCAGAATGCTCTGGAGTTTTCAAACGTAAAACTGCGTGATTGTATGATACCGCGGGCAGAAATAGTGGCAATGGAGTTAAATAGCTCTGTTGAAGAGCTTAGCCAGAGATTTATTGAAACCGGATTTTCTAAAATATTAATTTATAATGAAACTATTGATAATATTCTGGGATATGTAAACTCTAAAGAGCTGTTTAAGAATCCCACCGATATCAAGTCCGGGTTAATTAATATATCATATGTACCGGAAACGATGGCAGCAAATAAATTACTGAGAAAGCTAATCCAGGAAAAGAAAAGTTTAGCTGCAGTGGTTGATGAATTTGGGGGTATTTCCGGAATTGTAACAATTGAAGATATTATGGAAGAAATTTTTGGAGAGATAGAAGATGAACATGATATGATTGAGCTTGTGGAAAAGCAGCTAAGTGATAAAGAATATATTTTTTCGGGGCGCCTGGAAATAGACTATATTAATGAAAAATATAAATTAAACATTAAGGAATCAGAGGATTATGATACTCTGGCCGGATTCATTTTTTACCACTACGAAAAAATCCCCAAAATGAATGAACGGTTTACTATTGATAAGTTTGAATTTAAAATATTAAAAGTCAGTAAAACCAGGATTGAAGTAGTTCATTTGTTGATCATTGAAAAAGATTAATATCAGTATTTTATCAGGTGCCGTTTAATTTTTAAAAAGAATCATAGTATTATAATGATTAATCACATATAAATATGTAGGTGAAAAGTATAAATTACTATATTCGTAGCCTGAATTTAAATATCTGATAAAACTGGAAATTTATGGCAACATTACAAAAAATTAGAGATCGGGCAGGACTATTAATTGCCGTAATAATCGGATTAGCCTTACTTGCCTTTGTACTCGGAGATTTGCTGGGCAGAGGGGGAAGAGGGGGATCATTGTTCTCAAATACCCAGTACGAAATCGCAGAAATATCAGGTAAATCAATTCCTTACAGAGATTATTTGAAGAATGTTGATAACATGGCTACTGTGTACAGATTTACTTTGGGAAGAAAGAACCTTGACGAAGCATTTATGGATAATATAAGGACGGATGTATGGGAAAAAATGGTACAGGATTTTGTAATGCAGAGAGAATATAAAGAGTTGGGATTAGCTGTATCTGGCGATGAACTTTTTGATATGTTTCAGGGCAGCAATCCCCATCCTTTAATAAGACAGATATTTACAAATCCTGAAACCGGGGTAATAAACAGATCTCAGCTTTTCAGGTTTTTACAGGAAACACAGGAGGAGAGTAATGTCGAAGAAAAGAGATTCAGAATTTATCTTGAAGATGAAATACACAGATATACAATTTTTTCGAAATACAATAATCTAATAAGAAAGGGGTTGTATGTTACATCTCTCGAGGCCAGGAGAAGGGTAAACGAATCAAATAGAACCGTGAACATGGATTTTATTGTTCAAAGGTTTAATTCTGTCCCGGATTCTATAATTATTATCAAAGAAAAAGATATTGCAGATTATTATAAAAATCATAAAACTGATTTTGAACAAGAGGAGTCCAGGGATATTAGGTATGTATATTTTGAAGTAGTGCCTTCTGAAAATGATTATAAGGCAGCAGAGAGATGGATTAATAATATAAAACCTGAGTTTGTAAATACACAACAAACAAGGCAATTTGTATTAAATAATTCAGATATAAGGTACGATGATACAAATTATTCATATGACAGTCTTCCTGATATATTTAAAGATTCTTTATTTAATGCGGAGATTGGTACTGTGATCGGTCCTTATTTTGAAGATGATGCTTACAAACTGGCAAAACTGGCAGAAGTCAATTATTTGCCTGATTCGGTAAGAGCCAGGCATATATTATTACAAATTAATCAGAATAATGCAAGACAGATGTTGCAACTAGCTGATAGCCTTAAAACATTAATTGAAGATAAGAGAGCGGACTTTGCTGAATTAGCCAGAACCAATTCAGTTGACGGTTCTGCAAAGGATGGTGGTGATTTGGGATGGTTCAGCGAAAGCGATATGGTTAACATAAAACCACTAAGTGACAGTTGTTTTTTTGGAAGGGTAGGTGATATTAAAATGATTACAACTCAATTCGGTATTCATATAGTTGAAATACTCGACCAGTCCAGGAAGGTTAAAAAAGTACAGATTGGATCTGTAGTCAGAATAGTTGAGCCCAGTGAAATAACTGACCGCTACTATTATTCAAAAGCAGGAGAATTTGCAGGATTAAACAATACTTACGATAAATTTAATAAAGCGGTTGAAGAACAGGATTTGATACCAAGGTTTGCCAGAAATTTAGATCCTCTTGAGAAGAATATAACCGGATTGGAATCACCCAGAGCAATGGTTAAATGGGCTTATGCCAATGATGAGCATGCCGTTTCGGGAGTATTTAAATTTGGCAATAAATACGTAATTGCTGCAATTGATAAAGTCAGGGAAGGAGGGTATGCACCAATCGAGGATGTTCAGGCTGAAATAGAAATAGAAGTTATGAAGGAAAAGAAAGCACAGTATATAATTGATAATATGAGAACTAAACTCACGGGGATAAATGCGCTTGAGGACCTGGCATCTGAGTTAAATACGCAGGTGCAGACAGCAACAAATATAAGATTTACTTCAAATTCACTGGCCGGAGCAGGTATTGAACCAAATGTAATTTCAGCGGCATTATCACTGGACATAAATGTCATTTCTGATCCAATTATCGGGAACAATGGTGTTTATATAGTTACAATAACAAATATTAATGATCCGGCAGAGCCCGATGATGAGGAAATAAAGCGTGAAAAGCAGTTCATTGAAAGAAATTTCACCGCACGTGTATATTATTCAGCTTATGAAATATTAAAGGAGCTAGCAAAAATTCAGGATCACAGAACGAAATTCTTTTAAATCTAATATTAATATTTTGCAAACAGGACCAGCTAAAATTCCCTAATAGATTTTTTAAAGAAATACTACTATAAATTATTCAGAATTTTTTTAGCAATCCCTACAATTAATTTATTTTCAGCTTTACCGGCAAGTTCTTTTGTCGCCGTACTCATTACTATACCCATTTCTTTAGCGGAAGTGGCATTTACTCTCTTTATTATTTCCTGTAACTTTTCTGTTAACTCAGCTTCACTGAGTTGATCTGGCAAATACTGTTTAATTACGCTTACTTCCATCATTTCCTTATTATATAGATCTTCTCTTCCCTGAGATATAAAAATTTCCGCTGCATCCTTTCTTTGTTTTATCAGTTTCTGTATAATGATTAGTTCTGCCTCCGGAGTCAATTCTCCTGATGCCCCTTTTTCTGTTTTAGCATATACTAAAGCAGTTTTTATTGCTCTGAGGGCTTCAAGTTTATCTCTCTCCTTAGCTAACATTGCAGATTTAAGATCCTGGGTAATTTTATCAAATAAGCTCATTACTAAATGTTTAAGTTTTTTAAATCAAAGCTATCAATCTACATTATCATGCAGATATGAATTATCTTTTTTTAGTTCATCATCGGACAGGGAATACCTGGATATTTTTAATTCATCGGAATGTTTAATATTCTTTAATTGCACTTTCCTTCTTTTATATGCAGGTTCATCTTCCAGTTGTTCGATATAATTATTATTATCCGGCTTCCTGAATCTAAGTTCTTTTAGTTCCTGCTGCATCTTTTTAATATTCTTCACTCTTGATGATGCTTTATCAGTATCAACCGGTTTATGAAATTTGGATGCTGCATCCCGCAATTTTTCTTCTTCATTAATATCAAATTCAATTATTCTTTGTGTGACAAATGATTTATCATCTTTAATATCAGGATCAGACTTATCATATACTTCAAATAGTGTATTATCAACATTACTTTTTATCTGATTATCACTTAACGGGATCTTATCCAGGTGTCTTTGTTTTGTATAGATATCGGGAATACTGTTTGTGCCAAAACCGGTAGCTATTATGGTTATGTTTAGTTTTGATCCGAGTGATTCGTCAATACTATTTCCCCAGATCAGATCTGCTTCTGATCCTGCAATTTCCTGAACATAATCTTTAATTTGTTCAATTTCATCCATTGTTACTTCTTCACTTCCTGAGGTGATATTTATTAAAACGTTTCGTGCACCAGTAATATCATTATCGTTCAGCAGGGGTGAATTTAATGCTTCTTTTGCAGCCTGAATTGCCCGGTTTTCACCTTCTGCCATTGCAGAACCCATTATCGCAACTCCACTTTCTTTCATTACGGTTTCAATATCTGCAAAATCAACGTTAATACTTCCGTGAACAGTAATTATTTCTGCTATACCTTTTGCTGCTATAGATAATATATCATCTGCCTTGGCAAATGCTTCAGAGACTTTAAGATCGCCATAAATTTCCCGGATTTTTTCATTATTAATAACCAGGAGCGAATCAACATATTTTTCAATTTCTGCTATACCTTCCAATGCCTGATTTATGCGTCGCTGACCTTCATTTCTAAAAGGAATAGTAACAATAGCAACTGTCAGTATATTTAATTCTTTTGCTGCTTTTGCTATTATTGGAGCAGCTCCTGTACCTGTACCTCCCCCCATCCCTGCAGTGATAAATACCATTTTTGTATTATTGGAAAGAACTTCATTAACGTCATCAATATTTTCAATAGCTGCCTGTCTTCCAATTTCCGGCTTGTTACCTGCACCGCGTCCTTCAGTTAATGACTTGCCTAACTGAATTTTTATTGAAACCGGACTGTTTTGTAAAACCTGTGCATCTGTATTGCAAACACAAAAATCAACATCTTTAATTCCCTGCTTGAACATATGGTTAACAGCATTACCACCGCCTCCGCCTACCCCAATGACTTTTATTATTGAAGTCCTGTTTATCTTAAGATCAAAATTTATCAGGTCATCCATAGATTTAATAGTTTATTTGTTAGTATTTTATTTTAGGGCTCAATATTATTTTCTTCTCATCATGTTTTAGTGAAAATTTTCATCAGAGAATGAATATAACTACATTTTAGCATCATTTTCCTCGACAAATATGTCACTTAAGTCTTTTATAAATTTCATTATTTTAGTCCCCTTTTTAATTTTCCCTTTATTATCATTTGCAGTTTGTTTGTTTGCCTGCTCCATTTTAGCCTTTTTACTTTCAAGAATTTCATAACCTTTCAGCAGTAAACCAATAGAGGTAGAATACATTGGCTGATTAATTTCTTTCAATGTATCGCTGGCAATTAACGCGTTAGGGTAACCTATGCGAACATCCATCCCTGAACGGTAATTTACCAGCTGAGGTAAATATTTAAGTAATGAACCTCCGCCGGTTAAAACTATTCCTGCACTGAGTTTTTCCATACAATCGGAGTTTTCCATTTCAAACAGTACTGCGTCTATAATTTCTTCCATCCTGGATTGTATAATATAAGCCAGGCTCTTAAATGAAATTTCTTTAGGATCCCTGCCACTTATTCCGGGAATTGTCACTACTTTATCTTCCTGGGCTAAATCTCCTAAAGCTGAACCAAACTGTATCTTTAAAGCTTCAGCCTGACGGTTAAGAATTGAACAGCCTTCTTTAATATCCATTGTAACTACATTTCCACCAAAGGGAATAACTGCTGTATGCCTGATGACATCATCATAATAAACCGCTATGTCAGTTGTCCCTCCCCCTATATCAACCAGTGCTACTCCGGCTTCTTTCTCATCGTCTGTTAAAATAGCTGTTGAAGATGCCAGAGGCTCCAGGATCAGCTGAATAACATTTAATCCAACACTTTCTACACAGTTCTTAATATTATTTGCTGATGATATCTGCCCGATGACAATATGAAAATTTGCCTCCAGTCTTTTTCCTGCCATACCTATTGGATTTTTAACACCGGTTTCATTGTCGACAATGTAACTTTGTGGCAGGACATGAATAATCTCATCTCCGACATCAATAGGAATTTTATACATTTCAGCAATAAGCTTATCCCTGTCTTCTTTAGTGATTCTTTTTTCATAAGAATCTCTATTTATATAGCCTCTGCTTATAACACTTTTAATATGCTGACCTGCAATTCCAACGAAAACATCTGACAGGGTTAGACCTGTCTGGTTCTGTACCTCTTCAACAGTAGCCCGGATCGCGCTTACTGTTTCTTCAATATTTAGTACAACACCTCTTTTTACTCCTTTAGAAGGGGTTTTGCCCATTCCCAGGATTTCTAATTTGCCGTTATCATTTTTTCTTCCAACTATTGTAACAATCTTGGTTGTTCCAATGTCAACGGCAGCTATGAAATTATTATTCTGACTCATATTACTATTATTTTATACAAACTATTTGATTTTCAAATTTCAGGTTTAGTGTAGTGTAATTATTCCATCCGGTTTTGTTAAATCCTTCCAGATATAGTGTTTTTAGTTTTTCAAACTTCTCTTTATAATAACTTATGTCCCCAAACGCAATAATGTGTGGGCCCACTCTTGGTATTAACTCAAATTCATACTTTTCATTAGCGTATATCTGAACAATCTGTGACCGCCAAAATTCATCTTTATAAATGTATTTAACTAACTGGAAAACATTATATAATACTTTTTCTTTCTTATTAAGATTTTTAAGATCAGTCTCCAGGATATTGCTTAATTGTCTATTATTGAAAGGTTCGGCAATATGACCACTTGCTACCAGTACAAACGGACTGAAGTTGTTAGTTAAAGGCATAATACTTCCATCTTCTGCTATATAATATCCCTTGTTCATCCTGTTAATAATCCTTACAATTGGTGTATGCTGAGTAATTTCAATATTAAGCTTACCTTTTTCAGTGATATATAATTCAGAATTTTTAATTGCGTGATGATTTATTAGTAAATTTTCCAGTTCCTTAAGATTTATCTGGTTTACCGGATAACCAAGTATTTCCCGATTATTTTGTGACAGAATAGTAATAATATCCTTCTGACCTATAAATTTTGTATTTGCACTGTCTACTATATTAATTTTAATTTCATTGCAAAGTAGGTCTCCTTCGCTTTCTGAAATGAATCCTGAGATTATAACCAAATACGCAAAAATTGGAATCCAAATAAGTATAAATCCTAACTTTTTCATTTTTTAATAATATTCATATTATCAGCAAGCAGCGCTTTTATTGGTTCGACAAATTGATCAATATCACCTGCCCCTAGCGTTAGAAGTACTTCAATATGCCTGTTCTTTAATTTATTTAAAAGATCTTTTTTATCACACAATTCTTTATTCTGTAATTTGATTTTATCATAAATAACTTTTGATGTAATATTTTTTATAGGCATTTCTCTTGCCGGATAAATATCCAGCAGAATAAGTTCATCCAGATTACCGAGACTTTCAGCAAATTCATTTGCAAAATCACGGGTGCGGGAGTAAAGATGGGGCTGAAATATTCCTGTTACTTTCCTGTCCGGATAAAGTTTCCTCACCGAATTAATTACAGCATCTAATTCTTGCGGATGATGGGCATAGTCATCAATATATACCAGCTCTTTTGTTTTTATAAGGTAATCAAAACGTCTTGTTATTCCGGTAAATTTCCCCAGTGCATCTCTGATAGTTTCCTGATCTATTCCTATTAAGTATGATACGGCAGTTGCAGCTATGGCATTTTCCACGTTGACTATTCCGGTATTGTTTAAGATCAGATTTTTTATTTTTATTGTAGGAGTGACAACGTCAAAACTGTAGGTGTCATTATCTAATGAAATATTTTTTGCATAGAAATCTGCATTTTTGGTCAATGTGTATGTATAATAATCGTAGTCATACTTTAAGCTAAGTTTTAATCCTTTCTTAACTAATACTGTACCTCCTTTTCTTGTTTGATTTACAAATTGATTGAAAGTTTTCTTAAGTTCATCTTTAGTACCGTAAATATCAAGGTGGTCGGCATCAATAGCTGTAATAACAGTAAACCAGGGAAATAACTTTAAAAAGGACCTGTCAAACTCATCTGCTTCAGTAATCATATAATTACTTTTTTCATTAAAAACAAGGTTACTATTGAAATTTTTTGAAATACCACCTAAAAAAGCACTGCAGCCAAATTGTGAATTACTTAATATATGCGCAATCATTGTAGATACAGTAGTTTTCCCATGGGTTCCGGAAACGGCAATATTATTTTTCTTATTTACAATTAAACCCAGAACCTCCGACCTTTTGAATATTTTGAAATTATTATTTCTGAAATGCGTCAGTTCTTTATGATCAATGGGGATGGCCGGAGTTATTATTACCAGTGTATCGCTGTTTTTCAAATAATTATGGGGAATCAGTTCTATATCATCCTCGAAGTGAATATTTATACCTGAATTTATTAGCTCCCGGGTTAAATTAGTATTTGTCCGGTCATATCCGGCCACATCCTTACCGGTCGCTTTAAAATACCTGGCAAGTGCACTCATACCTATACCTCCGATACCTATAAAATAAATTCTTTTAAATGTATTAATATCCACTGCTTCTTAGTTTAACAGTTTATATATTTCATCCACAATTCTTTCTGTGGAATTTTTTATTCCCATTTTTTTACAATTTCTACTCAAAGTTTTAATCAGATTACTGTTATTAATAAGCCGAATAGCTTGAGGGATTAGTTCTTCTTTTGCATCTGAATCTTTTATCAGTAATGCAGCATTATTTTTAACTAATGCCATAGCATTTTTCGTCTGATGATCTTCTGCAACATTTGGAGAAGGCACCAGGATTATTGGTTTACCTACAAGGCACAGCTCAGAAATAGTGCTGGCGCCGGCTCTGGATACTATTACATCAGCTACTGAGTATGCATAATCCATTCTGTTTATAAAATCCAGTATCTTAACGTTTTTAATTTTACTGCTTGTAAGATTTTCCAGCATATCATTAAAGTATTGTTTGCCAGTCTGCCAGATTACATCAATGTTGGTTTTGGCTATTAAACCAAGATTGACAGTAATACTTTCATTAATATTCTGAGCCCCCAGGCTGCCCCCTATTATAAGCAGTACTTTTTTATTCCCGGAAAGATTGAAATATTTCAGAGCTTCTTTTGTATTTATCTTTATTTCCGATACATATTCTCTGACAGGATTACCGGTCATAACAATTTTGTCTTTTGGAAAATATTTTTCCATACCTTCATAAGCAACACATATTGTTCTGGCTTTTTTACCAAGAATTCTGTTAGTAATACCTGCATGAGAGTTTTGTTCCTGAATTAATGTTGGTATACCTCTGCTGGCAGCAATTCTGAGTACAGGACCACTGGCATAGCCCCCAACTCCAATTACCAGGTCAGGTTTATATTCTTTTAATATTTTCCGTGCTTTAATCAAGCTTATTAATAATTTATATAATACAGCAATATTTTTAATCGTTAACTTTCTGCTTAGTCCGTTAACAGGCAATCCCAGAATTTTATAGCCTGCCTCAGGGACTTTTTCAATTTCCATTCTGCCCTTTGCTCCGATAAAAAGAATATCAGTGTTTTCATCTCTTTTCTTTAGTTCATTTGCAATTGCAATTGCAGGATAAATATGTCCCCCGGTACCACCGCCGCTAATTAATATTTTTTTGTTCCTTTTTTTCTTCTTCATGGGTTGATGTAATCTGTTTATTAGTTTCTTTGCTTACACTTAGTATGATCCCAAATGCAATACAGGTAAATATCATAGATGTACCACCCATACTTATCATTGGCAAAGGTTGGCCTGTGACCGGCAGAATATTTACTGCCACAGCCATATTTACCATTGCCTGAATGACTATAAGTATTGTCAGTCCCATTGCGAGGAATGCCGGAAATGTCCTCGTACTTTTCCTGATTATTACACCGGCTCTAAAAAGCAAATACAGATATAAAAACATTATAATTATTCCACCTGCCAGTCCGTACTCTTCTATGATTATTGCATATATAAAATCTGAGTATGGCAGTGGCAAAAAATTTCTTTGAACACTTTTACCTGGCCTGATCTTTATAAGTCCTCCTGACACTATAGCTATTTTTGACTGGTCTGTTTGATAATGTTCATTGCTTTCTTTGTCAAAAAAACTTTCTATCCTATTTCTCCAGGTTCCGGCTCTGCCTTCCCATTTATTTGAGAGTGCAAGTACCATAAATATACCGGTTATAACAACAACGATAGCACTGAATACAAACAGGTACCGAAAACTAATTCTGCCTATAAACATCAATATAAATGAAGTAACGAAAAGTATGATTGCTGTTGACAGGTTAGACGGAAGTATTAGCATGCATATAACTAGAACTGGTATTAAAACCGGAATAAATGCCTTGTTGAAGTCTTTTATATTACTCTGTTTAAGTGATAACATTCTTGCCAGATACATTATCAATGCCAGTTTAGCGAAGTCTGATGTCTGAAAAGTTAAACCTATGCCCGGTATTACTAACCAGCGTGTGGCACTGTTAATACTAATTCCGATAAATAGTGTTAAAACAAGAAGAAAAGTTGCAATAATTAACAATATTTGAGAAAGCCTGGAGAAATATCTGAAATGTATTTTATGAGTGATGAAAATTACTACCAGTCCGAATAGCAGTAATATTGCGTGCTTTATAACATAATAACTGGTATCTCCACCCTGGTATTTATATGCCAGTGAGCCGGTTGAACTATATACAGCCAGCAATGAAAAAATTGACAATGCTATAATAACTGCCCAGATAATGGCATCGCCTTTGAAATATTTTTTAAAATCACCAGTCATTTATTGGCGTTTAACTATAATTCTTTAACACATTTCTTAAATTGCCAGCCCCGGTCTTCGTAATTTTCAAACAAATCAAAACTTGCACAAGCCGGTGATAACAAAACTGTATCACCATCATTACCCAGAAAATAAGCTGTTTGCACAGCTTCCTGCATAGTTTTTACATCTATAATTGTATTTACAATTTTCTTAAAAGCTTTATGAATTTTAGAATTATCGATTCCTAAACAAATTATTGCTTTCACTTTTTCTGTAACTAATTCTTTAAGCATGGAATAATCATTTCCTTTATCTACGCCACCTGCAATCCATATTATCGGATTAGTAATACATTCAAGAGCATACCATGTGGAGTTTACATTTGTAGCTTTTGAGTCGTTAATAAACTCAATATTATGGACTTTCATAACCCTTTCCATTCGGTGTTCAACGCCTGTAAAATCCATCAGGCTTTCTCTTATATCATCTTTTCTTAAGTGAAGCACACTCCCTGCAAGGCCGGCAGCCATTGAGTTATAAATGTTGTGCTTACCTTTCAGAGAAAGGTCAGCCACT
Organism: uncultured Bacteroidales bacterium; assembly: GCA_964521285.1. Taxonomy (GTDB): domain Bacteria; phylum Bacteroidota; class Bacteroidia; order Bacteroidales; family UBA10428. The sequence continues at coordinate 26,762 of CAZFQS010000010.1, forward strand.
GAAACTTCAAAGTTTTCTTGCTCAACTTCAAAATTTATGTTATTGTTACTTATGAATGCACCTCGTTGTCTTTTTTCTTTTAAAGTAAAACCCAGTTGTTTTGCCTTTATAACAATTTTTTCCAATTCCCGGATAGTAATTTCATCATCTGAACAATAAATAAAATATTCATCTTCAGACAGATTGTGTGTTAATTTGAATTTTGAGTCGATATATTTCTGTAAATTATAATCATATCTGTCAAGATGATCAGGTGTTATGTTTAAAAGGATTGCTATATCAGCCTTGAATTCATACATTCCTTCCAGTTGAAAACTGCTTATTTCAAGTACATAATAATCATAATGATCTTCGGCCACTGACATTGCAAAACTCTTACCTATATTTCCTGCAATACCAACATTCAATCCTGCCTTTTTCATCATATGATGAAGCAATGATGTTGTGGTTGTTTTACCATTGCTGCCGGTTATACAAATTTTCTTTGCTTCTGTAAACCGGCCGGCAAACTCTATTTCAGAGATTATTCTCAGATCTTTTTTTCTTATCAGTTGTACTATTTCGGATTTTTCCGATATGCCCGGACTTTTAATTATTTCATCAGCATTTAATATCAGCCTTTCGGTATGTTTCTCCTCCTCCCAGTCAATCTCATAGTTAAATAGAATTTCTTTGTAATAAGTTTTAATCTTACCGGAATCAGAAACAAAGACATCATATCCTTGTTTCTTTGCCAGAACGGCTGCGCCTGTTCCACTTTCTCCGGCTCCAAGTATTATAATCCTTTGATCCATTAATTATCTGATTTTTAATGTCACAATTGTAATTACAGCTAGTAATATGCTTACAATCCAAAACCTTATAACGATTTTAGGTTCGGGATAATTAAGTTTCTGGTAATGGTGATGCAGAGGAGCCATCAATAAAATTCTTTTACCTTCTCCTGTTCTTCTTTTAGAAAATTTGAAATAGCTAACCTGCAATAAAACTGAAAGGCTCTCCACAAAGAATACTCCGCATAAAATTGGAATTAGCAGTTCTTTCCTTATCAGAATTGCATATACAGCAATTATCCCCCCAATAGCGAGACTACCCGTATCTCCCATAAAAACCTGGGCAGGATAAGAATTATACCACATAAAGCCAATTAGTGCACCTATAAAAGCACTCATATAAATTACGAGCTCACCGGTATAAGGTATATACATAATATTCAGATAGTCGGCAATTATCATGTTACCAGATACATACGCCAGAATTCCAAGGGTAAGTCCGATTACCGATGAAGTACCCGATGCAAGACCATCAAGGCCGTCTGTAAGATTAGCTCCGTTGGATACAGCTATTATGATAAGGATAACAGCAATAGTAACAACAATCCATGCCCAGTCTTTTGCTTTATCGCCCAAGAAGCCAATCAGCATAGCATAATCAAATTCATTGTTCTTAAAGAATGGTATGTTAACCTTTGTAGACTTAACATCACGGGTAACGTATACCTGTTTATTTTGAATTTCATTCTCATCCTCAACTATCTTCATAACAGGCATTCCCTCTTCATTTAGAACTTTTTCCCGTACTACTATATTATCGTTAAAGTGTAAAGTAAGTCCAACTAAAAGTCCTAAAATTATCTGTCCGCCAATCTTAAATTTTCCTCTTAATCCTTTCTTTTTCTTCTTATAGACCTTTATATAATCATCAATAAAGCCAACAAATCCTAACCATATTGTAGTTATCAGGATTAAGATAATGTAGATGTTTTTGATATTTCCAAATAACAGAACGGGTATTAAAATGGAGGCAAGAATAATTAATCCGCCCATTGTTGGTGTACCTTTCTTTTGCATTTGTCCTTTCAATCCTAAATTCCTGACAGGCTCACCAATTTGCTTATTCTTAAGTATGTTTATTATTTTTTTACCGAATAATAAAGAAATAATGAGTGATGTTAATACTGCCATTGCAGATCTGAAGGAGATATATTCAAATACCCCTGCTCCAGGGAAATCTAACTTTTCAAGATATGCAAACAGAAAGTATAACATTTTATTTTTTGCTTACTGAAGATTCAGATTATTTAACATAAATTGTTCGGCTATAATTTCTTTATCATTAAAATGATATCTTTTACCTTTGATTTCCTGGTATGTCTCATGTCCCTTACCCGCCACCAGAATTATATCACCACTGTTAGCAATCATACAGGCTGTTTTAATAGCTTCTTTTCTATCGACAATAATTGAAACATTTTTTTTATGGCTGTTTTCAACTCCCCTGTACATATCGTTAATAATTGCATCCGGACTTTCATTCCTTGGATTATCTGATGTAAGTATAGTTTTATCGCTGTTTTCAACTGCTATTTTCGCCATTTTGGGACGCTTTGTCCTGTCCCTGTCTCCTCCAGCTCCTATTACTGTTATTAGTTGTTCATTCCCTGTTCTAATCTGGTTGATGGTTTTTACCACGTTTAATACTGCATCAGGTGTATGAGCATAGTCTACTATTGCTATTACTCCGTTATTTGATTTTAAGTATTCAAATCTTCCCTCAATAACATTCAGCGTGCTCAATATTTTTAAAATTTCATCCTTTGGCTGGTTTAATAATCTGGCACAGGCATAGACTGATAATAGATTATATGCATTAAATTCTCCGATAAATTTTGACCAGAGCTCAACCTGATCTATATTCAGGAGCATACCATCGAAGTGACTCTCTATTATTCTGGCTTTAAAATCTGCTATTGACTTAATTGCATAGAATTTTTTAATAGCACGGGAATTTTGTATCATAACTTTAGCATTCCTGTCATCTAAATTAATCAGAGCAAATGATTCAGGAGTAAGCCTGTCGAAGAATGACTTTTTAGCCTGCAGGTATTCTTTAAAAGTTTTATGATAATCAAGATGGTCATGGGTAATGTTAGTGAATATTCCCCCGCTAAAATTCAGGCCCGCTATTCTTTCCTGCACAATTGCATGAGAGCTTACTTCCATAAAGGCATACTTGCAGTCAGCGTCAACCATTTCTTTTAGCATCCCGTTTATCTGCAAAGCATCAGGGGTTGTATGAGTGGCTTCAATTGCTTTATTTATTATATAATTTCTGACAGTTGATAATAACCCTGATTTATATCCCAGTTTTTGGAAGAGCTTATATAGTAAGGTAGCAGCAGTAGTTTTTCCGTTTGTTCCTGTAATACCTATAAGCTTTAATTTTTCAGAAGGATTGTTATAGAAGTTGGAAGATAAGAATCCAAGAGCTCTTGCAGGATTGTTAACCTTAATATATGTAATGTTATCATCCAGTTTTTCAGGCAGAGTTTCACAGACAATCACTGTGGCACCTTTTTCAATTGCTGTTGCTATAAATTTATGCCCGTCAGCTACGGTCCCTTTTATTGCTATAAATAGCTGGCCCGGTTGAATCTGCCTGGAATCAAAAGATAAATCACTTATTGTGATATCTTTTGGCCCAATCCACTTCTGAACTTCAATATTCTTTAATATGGCGGTTAATTTTTTCAAATTTTAATTATATAAAACTCATTTCAAGTATTATTTCCTGTCCTTTTCGTATTAATGTTCCTGGTGGAATGGACTGGCTTTTAACACTGCCTCTTCCGTGCAGGACAACCTTAAGTCCGGCATTTTCAAGTAAATAAACCGCATCTTTTGCTCCCATGTAGATAACATTTGGGACCAGGTTTTCAATAATCCTTCTGTTATTAAGCTCTATATGATCTTCTTTCTTTGCAGTTGTTACCCATTCATTATCAACATTTTCATCCCTGACCTCAATATTTAAATCCGTGAATACTTTTTTCAGTTCCTGCTTATTCCCGTTTTTTGAATATGGCAGATCTGCAATGATGTTATTATTAGCTTCAACATGCTCTTTTTTAATATTTGAGGCATAAATTCTATTTGCTATTTCAAGAAAAACCGGTCCGGCAACCTGGTGCCCGTAATAGACATTTTTTGACGGTGAGTTTACAACAACAATACATGAATATTCAGGATTATCAGCAGGGAAGTAACCTACGAATGAAGCCTGATAGCTTACAATAGAGTCTGATTTATAGCCGTATTTCTTGTTATAAATCTGGTTAGTGCCGGTCTTTCCGGCAATCTTAAAATATGGATTTTTAAGATTTCTGGCAGTCCCGTTTTCAACCACACCTTCAAGTAATTTTTTAGCCTTTTTAAGGGTTGATTTTGAACAAATAGAAGGATTTAGTATTTCTGTTTCAAAGGTTTTAATAGTTTTTCCATGATACTGCAGCTCATTCACAAATTTGGGTTTAACCATTTTACCATTATTGGCAACAGCGTTATAGAATGTCAGTGTTTGCAAAGGTGTTAGCCTTACTTCATAGCCATGAGACATCATAGCCAGGGATATACCTGACCATAATCTGTCTCCCGGATATTTTATTAACGGTTGGCCCTCTCCTTTTATATCGATGCCCAGTTTTTCATTTAAGTTCATACTGTATAACCTGTCAACAAAATGATGAGGACGGTCCTTATAAGCTTCAGTGATTACTTTTGAAACCCCTACATTAGACGATAATTCAAACACTCTTTGGAGCGTCAGTTTCCCGTGGCCCCCCTGAGAGTAACTATCATCCTTAATAGTTTTATCATAATACTTAAATATCCCCTTTCCCGTGTCAATAGTATCCTCAAGGTTGACGTATCCATCTTCAAGTGCTGCAATAAGTACGGGAAGTTTAAATGTTGACCCTGGTTCGCAGCTTTCACCGATCGCATAATTGAAAAGTTCTCTGTAAACGGAATGTTTATCTTTGCCGAGATTTACAATTGCTTTTACTTTTCCGGTACTTACTTCCATTAAAACAACGGTACCGTGATGGGCATCATGCTTAATAAGTTGTTTTAGAAGTGCTTTCTCGGCAACATCCTGGTAATCGATGTTTATTGTAGTTACTACATCCATACCATCTTTTGGCTCAATCTCGTTTTTATTGCTGACAGGTATCCATACATTGGTTGAAATTTTCTGTTTTAACTTAATACCCTCAACGCCAGATAATTGCTGATCGTAGGCGCCTTCTATTCCTACAATATTACCCCTGTTGCTTTTGGTTGTGTAACCAATAAATCTGGCAGACAGTTCATGATGAGGTCTTACTCTTCTGTTCTCCTGCAAATAAATTAATCCTCCCTGGTACCTGCCTCTTCTGAATATCGGAAATGATTTTAGTTCTTTTAACTGGATGTAATTAACTTCTTTTTTTATAAGATGATATCTTTTTAATTTCTTCCTGGCAGAAACAAGTTCCTGTTTATATTTTTCCCGGGTCTTATCTTTAAACAGGTTTGACAGACATAGGGCCAGGGAATCGACTTTACTATAAAAGACATTATCAGAAAGAAATCCCGTGTTAAAGTCCATTCTTACCTCATATAACGGGATAGATGTGGCCAAAAGACGCTCGTCGTCGGAAAGGATATTACCTCTGTTTGCAGGAATGGTGAAGTATTTTAATGTTGAGTTTCTTGCTTTTTCTATCCATTTTGATTTTTCAACAGTCTGCAGGAATATTATTTTACCTAAAATCCAAAATCCGAAGAATAGTATTCCCAGGTATACTATACTGGCTCTCCATAGTATGTCTTTTTTTAATGACATTTCTACTTCTTTCCTTTTTTTGTTAACACTTTGGGAGGTGTTTCAGGTAATGACAGACCAATATTCTTCTTATTCACCAGTTTGATAACTTCAGAAGGCCGGCTAATATTCATAAGCTCAGAAGCTGTGGTAATTTGTTCAGAACACAGGTCCTTTACTTCAATCTGAATCCTGTTAAGTTTTCTTGCCAGCCTCTCGGCATGAAATCTGTTACCAATATAGATTAGTGCTAATGCTACCAGAAAAAGAATATAGGGGAATTGTTTTACAACACCGGCCTGAGTTAAAATGCTCCCACTGAATAAACTTCTGATTGTGAATACCCGTATTTCATGCTGTTCCTGTTCCTGATCGATAAATTCTATGTTATTCTTACTATCCATATACTAGTTCCTTTCAGCAATTCTTAATTTCGCACTTTTAGCCCTGCTGTTTTTACTTATTTCTTCGGGGCCGGGGATTATGACTTTTTTGTTAATCGCCCTGAAGGGAGTAGTGTAATTACCATAAATATCCCTCTTAACATCTGAGTTGAAATTTCCCCATCTGATAAAGTTTTTTACTATTCTGTCTTCAAGTGAATGATAACTTATAACTGCAAGCCGGCCTCTTTGATTAATTAAGTCTGTTGCTTGTGCTAACAGCTCTTTAAGGTTTTCCATTTCACTGTTAACTTCAATTCTTATTGCCTGAAAAACCTTAGCCAGGTATTGGTTCATTCTGGTTTTTGGAATGCAACCGGAAATGGATTTAATGAATTGTCCGGTTTTTTCAAATAATATTTTCTGTCTGCCTGTAATTATTGACTTGGCTAAAGAAGCAGCATTTCTCAATTCCCCAAAATCGCGAAAAATTCTAATAAGGCTATCAGCTGAGTATTTATTTAATAAATCCCTGGCCATAAATCCTGAATTTTGGTTCATTCTCATATCCAGTATTTTATTGTACTTGTAAGAAAATCCTCTATCAGGATCGTCAAAAAAGTGGGATGAAACTCCCAAATCTGCTATAATCCCATCAACCTTATTAATTTTAAAATACCTCAAATAATTCTTTAAAAACCTGAAATTCCCTTTAATGAAAATAAATCTGTTATCCTGTATTATATTTTTTGCTGCATCTTCATCCCAGTCTATCCCAAAAAGCCGTCCATCCTTTATATTTCCAAGTATTTCACTCGAATGACCCCCTCCTCCATAAGTTACATCAACATAGATGCCTGACGGTTTAATATTCAATCCTTTTACACTTTCTTTTAATAAAACAGGATAGTGGTAATACATTATTCATCAGATTCATTATTTGCATTTCCCATTATTTTCTCAGCCAAAGCAGCAAATTTTGCATCCCCGCTTTCAATATTGTTATATGCTTCAACAGGCCAGATTTCAATTTTTATTGACTGGCCAGCCAGTACAAGTTCTTTATCAGCACCAATCATATTTAATAATCTTCTTGGTAACAATAACCTGTTACTACCATCTAATTTCACTTCATAAGAGTCTTTAAAAAATCCTCTGACAAATTTGTTATGTTCCCTGTTATATACGTTTATTCTTTCTTTTATTATATTATTCTGTCTTTCCCATTCGTCCATAGGGAATAAAATCAGGCAGTTTTCAAAAATGTCCTTCTTAATAACAAATTTATCCTGCATGCCTTCTGTCATCTGCCTTTTAAGGGCAGCGGGCAGTAATACCCGTCCTTTTGCATCAAGTTTACATATATAATCACCAATAAATGTTGCCATACCTGTTGTATATAGTGAACAAAAATATATAAAAATTTTCCACTTTCTACCACATTTCCACAATTTTTGACACAATTGTTAATAAAAAATTCAAAAAAGCATTCATTATTTGTTGTAATAAGATTTGTATGACAGTGAATTAAGCATATTTAAATTACTGAAAATCAATAAATAATGGCTGCCATATTGATTTGCCCCGTTAAAAAAGGTTATAAATATTATATTTGCACTTAAACTATTGAAGTTTTTGTTGCTTTATAGATAAATAATATCCTTAACAATCTGTCAGTGTAAAAAGTATGGCAAAAAAATCATTACTCGAGAAAGTTGATGTCAGGAAAGCATTTTACAACAGGAATCCAAGGGTAGCAAGATTAATCCCGGGCTTTGTCTATTGGTATATAAAGAAAATTGTACATCAAAATGAAATGAATGAATTTTTAAAGGTACACGGCAAAAAAACGGGGATTGAATTTATTAGTGCCGTAATCGAGGACTTCAATGTAAAAATCATAGTTGAAGGTGAATATAATATTCCAAAGGAGGGAAGATTTCAATTTGTGGCTAATCATCCTTTAGGAGGATTTGATGGAATGATTCTTATGCATATTATAAGCAGGTATTTTAAAAAGATTAAATTTCTGGTGAATGATATTTTAATGAACATACTAAATATAGAAGAATTATTTGTCCCTGTTAATACTTTTGGAAGGCAATCTGTTGAATATGCAAGAAGAATTGATAGCGAATATGCTTCAGATGCTCAAATACTTAATTTTCCGGCAGGGATTTGTTCGAGAAAAATAAAAGGCAGAATAATAGATTTGGAATGGAAGAAAAGTTTTATCAGCAAGTCAATACAACATAAAAGAGATATTGTCCCTGTATATTTTGGTGGCAGAAACTCTAATTTTTTTTATAATCTTTCAAATATTCGTAAAGCACTGGGTATAAAGACAAACATAGAATTATTCTTCCTGGCCGATGAAATGTACAGGCAAAAGAATAAGACTGTTTTCGTAAAATTTGGTAAACCGTTATCATTTAAAACTTTCGGTAAGGATAAAAATCATCAGGAATGGGCAAAATGGGTAAAAGACAAGGTCTATGCTCTGGCAGGAGTACATGATGTCCCTCTATAGATAATTATAATTAATAAAAGTTAACTGAAAATATTTTCCTAAATTTGAAAAACCAAAATCAAGAATTATAAGTTTTTTATGAAGCCCATTATTCCTCCTATTGACAGATTAACTATAGAAACTGAACTAAGTGATAATAAGTTTTTGCGAAATACTAACAAAGCCAACAACATAGTTTTTGTTGTTGATCATCGTGATTCCCCCAATGTCATGAGAGAAATTGGAAGGTTAAGAGAGCTTACATTCAGAGCAGCAGGCGGAGGCACTGGTAAAGAAGTAGATATTGATTTATATGATGTAGCAAATGAGCCTTATAAGCAGCTGATTGTCTGGGATCCTGATAAAAAGGAAATTCTTGGAGGGTATAGGTTTTTTATATGCTCCAAAACACAGCCGGACGAAGATGGTAATTATAACATTGCAACATCCAGGTTATTCCGCTTCTCAAGAAAGTTTAAAAAAGACTATCTGCCATATTTAATTGAACTTGGCCGATCATTTGTTCAGCCTGCTTATCAATCAACAAACAGGCATAGTAAAGGGCTTTATGCACTGGACAATTTGTGGGACGGCCTGGGAGCTATCTGGATAAATAATCCTGAAATAAAATTCTTCTTCGGTAAGGTCACAATGTATGCTAATTATCACAGAGAAGCAAGAGACTTGTTGTTATATTTATTCAAAAAGTACTTTAAAGATCCCGAAAACCTGGTGATTCCTTATGAACCTATGGAAATAGAAACAGATATAAATAAATTAAAGCGAATCTTAAAAGGAAAATCTTATCAGGAAGACTATAAAATATTATCACAGTTTGTCAGAGCCCACGGTGAAGTGATACCCCCGCTTATAAATGCATATATGAATTTATCACCAACAGTAAAGTGTTTTGGCACTGTTATGAATTATCATTTTGGTGATGTTGAAGAGACAGCTATGATGATAACCCTGAATGACCTGTATCCATCAAAAGCCGACCGGCATATAAAGACTTACAAGCCTGAAGAGAGAAGAATTTCTTAATATGGTCTTATGTTTCTGCCTTCAATAAAATTAATAAAAGCCCTGTTCACAACTTTATTTCCTCCAGGTGTCGGATAATTACCGGTAAAATACCAGTCGCCCAAATCATTCGGACACGCTTCATGAAGATTTTCGATCGTCTGATACACAATTTGCAATTCAGCCTTTATATCAGGTGTTTTAAGCATTTGAGCTATTTTAGCAGAAATTTCTTCAGCAGAAAAGGGCTCATATATTTCTTTTACATAATTATTTAGCTTTTCTTTTGATAGGCTTTCCTGATTCTTTGATTTGTTATAAACATTGTTAATAATTGATTCATTACCTGATTCCCGTAATAGTTCGATAGCAGCTCTAAAGGCAATGAAATCCCCAAGCCTTGCCATATCTATGCCGTAACAATCAGGATACCGGATTTGTGGTGATGATGAAACTACGACTATTTTTCTGGGCTCAAGACGATCGAGAATTCTTATTATACTATGCTTCAACGTAGTACCCCGTACTATTGAATCGTCAATTATTACCAGGCTATCTTTACCTTTCTTTACGGTATTATAGGTTATATCATATACATGTTCCACCAGGCCACCTCTTCCGTCATCCTGTGAAATGAACGTTCTCAATTGTATGTCTTTAAGTGCGATTTTTTCAATCCTTGGTTTTATTGACATAATATGCTCTAACTGCTTTTCTGTAATATTTTTACCTGACTTGAGTGCTTTGTTTATTTCTTTATTTTTCATATAGGATTCAACACCCTCTATCATGCCATAAAAAGCTGATTCAGCAGTATTAGGGATATATGAGAAAACAGTATTTTCCAGATCGTGATCAATTGCCATGGTTATTTTATCAGTTAAAAGTCTACCAAGCATTTTTCTTTCCTGGTATATATCCTTGTCACTACCTCTTGAAAAATAAATACGTTCGAAGGAGCAGGATTTTCTTTCATATGGACCTCTTATTTTTTTTATCAGGATATCTCCTTTCTTTTTAATAATAACAGAGTAACCGGGTTTAATCTCATTAATTTTTTCACTTGGAATATTCATAACGGTTTGAATAGCAGGTCGTTCAGATGTTACTACTGCAAGCTCGTCATCATAATAGTAGAATGCGGGCCTTATACCCCATGGATCGCGCAGTACAAAAGCATCACCATGCCCTATTAGTCCGGCTATTACATAGCCACCGTCCCATTTTTTACAGGACTGGCTTAATATGGTTTCAATTTTTATATTTTCTGCAATTAAGTCTGAGATTTCTTTATTAGAATAACCTTGTTGTTTATATTTATCAAATTCCTTCTGATTCTCTGTATCCAGGAAGTGGCCTATATTTTCCAGCATTATTACCGTGTCAATCTTATCTCGCGGATGCTGACCCAGTCCAATTAGTATCTGGAAAAGTTCATCGACATTGGTGAGGTTAAAATTTCCGGCAATAACAAGGTTTCTTGATTTCCAGTTATTCTGTCGCATCAGGGGCTGAACATTCTCAATTTTGTATTGTCCATAGGTTCCGTAACGCAAATGTCCTAAAAGCAATTCACCTGCAAATGGCAAATTTTTCTTTGCCCATGAAACATCTTCAAGTCTTGACGGATTAGAATCAGCTTTAGTAAAAAGTTTATTTATTTTCTTAAAAACATCCTCGATAGCGGAACTTTTGTTGGTTTTATATTGATGCATGTATTCATTACCTGATTCCAGATCAAATTTTAAACTTACCACTCCTGCACCGTCCTGCCCCCTGTTATGCTGCTTCTCCATAAGCAGATATAACTTCTGTAATCCATATCTCCATGTTCCATACTTTAGTTGATAATATTCTAACGGTTTTAATAATCTTATCAGGGCAATTCCACATTCATGTTTGATAACATCAGTCATTCATTTAAATATTAAAGTCTAATTCAATTTGGGAAAGGAAATAATATCTCTTACAATAAATGCGTCCGGAAAATCTTTTTCTATAATTTTTAAAAATTTAAGCGCCTCACTTTCAGTTCTGAAGTCACCTACATATAATTTATAATATGGATAAACAAATTCTTCATAAAATGGTATATTTTCATATTTATTTTTAAATCTTGAACGGACTGCCATACACTTTTCTCTTGCGTCCTGGCCTGTATCACGAAATATAGAAATCCGGTGTCCTCTAATACCATTCAGCTTCCCGTAAGTATTTATCTGATGATCCAGGAAGACTATAATTGAACTATCCTGAATGATTTCTACCTTTCCCTGATTATATTTGTGCTGATTTAGCCTGTTGAGGATATTAATCTGTTCCTGTCCCTTAGAAGTATTAAGGTTAAAGAGAATTATAGTTATAAAATAGATATAATATTTCACGCGATCTCCCAGTGAAAGGTTAGGTCACAAAATTAGTTAAATTTTATTTAGAAAAATTTAAATCAATTAAATGAATTAATAATTATTGTATCTTTTATATTTATTTTTTTATTAATTAGTAAGGATTTAAATTTTATATATCCCTCCACTTGAAATGTAACATTATTGTCTCTTAAGATGTCGAGCATAATGGAAATTCCCTGAATAATATTCGCAATTTTTAATTCGAGATTCAAATTATGGATTTCATTTGATTTTGCAGGAATAACAATAATATGATCACTGAGGAGCCTTCCCAGATAGTGGTTATTAACTGATGTTTTTATATTGATTTCCTTTATCCTGAAGCTAAATGAACTTGGATTTGTAACAGGAATTTTTACTTCAAGTTTGAGGACATTATCCCTTAATCCTTTTATTTTTATATCGTCAGGTTCGCCAACTTCTATATCTTTAAAATCAGCGCAACAGGATAATAATAGTAATAAAATAATATACAGGGAATTTTTTATCATTTATATAGACTTTCAATAAATATTCTAAAATTTTGAATTAATTTGCAATTATGTAATAATTATTTTAAAAGTTCAAATATAATCTTTACTAATATTAGATGAATCTCTTAAGTATTTTTTCCGCCTTTTTGAATAACATTAAAATATAAAAAATAATGGTAACTAAAAAAAAAATAGAAAAGTTTCTTGAACCAAAAAAACTGGCAATAGTCGGCGTATCCAGAAATCCAAAAAAGTTTGGCTATCTTGTCTTCAGAGACTTGAAAGCCAGTGGATATGAAGTTTATCCTGTTAATCCAAACGCAGACAAAATAAATGGTGATTCATGCTATAAAAGCGTAAAAGACCTGCCGGCAAATATTAATAGTATACTTATATTAACACCAAAAAAAGAAACTGATAATGTGTTGCGGGAAGCTATAAATAAGGGAATTATGAATATATGGGTACAACAAATGTCAGAAACCAAAAACACTATTAAAATTGCGGAAGAATACCAGAAAGAGATTATTCATAGAAAGTGTATTTTTATGTTTGCCGAACCTGTTAAAGGTGTTCACAAATTTCACAGGCTCATACTCAAATTATTTGGAATGTTACCAAAATAAGTCATTCAGGTTGTTTTAGTTTTTTTGTTGTTTGCATCACAAGGACATCAGAATCAACAAGATGTCCAATCTTTCTGTAAATAAAATTCAGCATTCTCAAATCGGCGCTATCAATTATCCATACAAAATTTGTTATGTTATTTTTTATTTGCAGCTGAACTGACCTGTTAATAAGTGCTATTGGTAATTTTATATTTGCCCGGTATTCACTTCGAATAAAAAGATTATTATACTCCAGTGTATCTTTATTTATTCTGTATATTATATTCCATCCAATTATTTCGGTTTCCTTTATAAGCCCTACACTATTTAAATTTTCCATTTTGTCAGTATTTATAAAAGGAGACAGATATTGAGGAATAGATTTATCATTTTCAATGAGTTGTTTTAGTGCCTCCTTATATTTTTTGTTTATGTCGCTCCAGAGTTCGATTTTTATTCCTTCCGGCATATGGAAATCCTGTGTCCAGATGACCTTGTCTTTATACTCTAAATTTGACTTAAAAATATGCATTAATGTTACTGGTGTTGTCCATTTATCTTTTTCTACCAACTTATAAATGAAACCTTTACTTTCCCAGTTTGAACGGAAGTACATTCTTGCTTCATCAAAACCGGCCTTTGCCAGAACCCTGTTTATATAGTATACTAATTTGCTTCCCAAACCTTTACGTCTATGTTCTTTGTTAATGTAAAGGGACAGAATCTCAGAATAATTTTTGCTTCTGTCAAATTCAGCTATGGCTAATCCGACTATTATATCCTCTGATTTTACCAGAATTGCCAGCAACGGATCAATAATGTCCATTGTCTTCATCTTATCTCTTAAATTAGGGAAAGTATACTTATCATATTCTGAAAGTATATAAGATAAAGTAATATCAGTGCTTAATTGAAATTTATAATCCACGATTTTATAATTAGTCAGTTAGTCTTCAACTTCTTTTGCCCAGTAGGTATCTGTTTCATTTACCAGGGCCATCCTATGTTCTTTTTTTTCAGGATTTAAGATATTTGGTCTTTTGAAATCCGGTATAATTTTTACATCGTATATTTCGTCTACATTTGTTTCATATCTGATATGACCAACAACCTTTCCAAGCGGGAGATACACTATTATAATTCCTGCAAAGGATGAGCCGGCTATAGGCAAATCAGCAAATACAGAAGTTGTATGCCGGAGTCTGGAAGCTCCGATAAAAAGGTAATCACCTGCCTTTGCCATACCGCGGACAAAGCTGTTGAGTTTGGTTATTACTTCATACTTCCGTTTTTTTAAGTCAGCTTTCATTAACTCTCCCCTGGCTGATTGTAAAAAAAACAAATCATTATTATAAATTCTTGGAGAATGTGGCATTGAAAGTCCCTCAAATAAAATTTCACCTGTAGGAACATGTATTATTATACCTCCCGAAAGTAAATTTTCTCTCCAGCCTTGTTTGGTATTGGTTTTGCCCAGAGCAGAAACAAATTCTATTTTCTCATTTGCCAGGGCCATTCCGTTAAGGTGACATCTGTCCTCAGGTACCAGAGCGTCAACAAATCCGGGATTCCATAAAGTTTTAAAACTATAATCTTCATCTATTCCGGAAATACAGGAAAACAAAGTGTTAATTGCAATAAGATTATTATTTAAATAATTCATATCGTGCAATGCCAGTTGTCCTGTATAATATAAAGCCCTTGGCAGATATAATGCATCATAGGTCCCGGGTTTTGAAGGGTAATGCTTTGCCAGTTCGGGTGAGTTGCGAAGTACAATAACCTCGTTTTTACAGGCAATTGCTAATTTATTGTCCTTCTGGGCAATACCCATAGCATTACTAAATGTTCTGGGTAATTGTATAAGTTTATCTTTAGTGGCTGCACTTAAAAAGATTACTTTGCAGGCCTGATAAGTACTTAAAGCAATAGTACATCTGAGTTTATACAATAGCTCAGGAACATTCGGCGTATATGTTGAAGTAAACAGGGATAATGAAGCCTGCATAGATTAAAGTCTAAATAAATTTAAAGAACATAATTTTGCAAATTTACCCAGCGTATAATAATTTTACAAATAAAATTGTTTTTCGCATCTCACAGCATGAATTAAATGATTTGATTATAATTAATATTATTCTGCTTATGAAACCGGTACTATTATTAATTTCAATTTTTCTGACTGTCAGTATTTTTTCACAGGAGACAGGATGTATCTCCGGTTCATGTGAAAACGGGCAAGGAGTATATGTATATGCCAATGGATACAGATACGAAGGAAATTTTATAGATGGAAAACGTGAAGGCCCTGGCAGGTTAACTCATCCAAACGGTGACAGCTATGATGGTATGTGGCTGGATGATAAATTTCATGGACAGGGAACATACATTTGGGCGGACGGTGCTAAATATATTGGTGAATGGAAAAGTGGTGTACAGGATGGATATGGTATATATTTTTATACAAACGGGGATAAATACACGGGATATTTCAGAAATAATAAATTCCATGGCAAAGGAAAATACACCTGGGCAGATGGTACAGTGCAGGAAGGAAATTATGAAAATGGCAGGTTTATCCTCCCGGAATAGTGTGCTGCCAGTCCATAATTTAAAATTAAGGATAATTATGCTCTGGAACCCTGCAAATCTGCATCTTCTTTATAGAGCAGACTCTATATCCTCGAGATCTATATTTTGCAGTCTTGCATTTTTAATACTTGCATTTAGCTCAAATCCAATCAGCAGTGTAAGAGCATTGAAATTCATCCAGAGCATTAATGCAATAAGTGCCCCTATTGATCCGAAAAATTTATTGAACTGGGCAAAGTGATTAACGAAATATGAAAAACCTAAAGACGCAACAATTGTTAATAAAGTGGCCAGAGTAGATCCGGCTGAATAAAATTTCCATTTTGTTTTTCTCAAAGGAGCAAGATAGTAGAGAAAAGAAATTGAGAAAAATGTTGCACCTACTATTATAATCCATTTACCGGTAAGTAATAAATAATAAGTAATATCTATTTTTATAATATCATATTCAGCCAGCTTACCTATTCCTGTTTTGCTGAATATGAACAATACTGTAGCAGTAGCTATGAGGAAAACCAGAATAAAGACCAGCCCGACTGATATTAATCTGCGTTCAAGCCAGGGTCGTGTTTCTATGGTATGGTAAGTAGCATTGAATGCTTCAATCATTCCATTTACACCTTTTTGTGCAAAGAAAAAGGCTGTTAGTAATCCAAATATCTGAAGGCCTCCTCTTTTTACAAAAATTTCAGCTAATAAGGATTCAATAGCTATATAAGAATTTTCAGGCATAACGTCATACATTATTTGCATTAATTCCTGCTGAAAGTTATTAATGGGCAGGTAGGGAATTAAAGTCAGAAGAAAAATAATCCCGGGACCAAGAGCCAGAAGGAAGTTAAAAGCTATTGATGAAGCTCTGATATTTAAGGAGCCCTTTAGCAGTCCTTTAAAGAAGAATGAGAAGACATTGTAAATTGGTACTCCTTCAAATCCCGGAAAAGATATTCGCCGAAAATAATCTATTATTTCATGTACCTGTTTATTGAAGAATTTATATGTTCTTTGATAAAGATGCTGAGTCATCAAAAGAAAATATCTCTGATTAATTATTTGTCAAAAATAATCATCAAAATACAAATTACAAATTCAAAATTTTTAGTATTTAACAGCCTTAATGCTCATATCTAAACTCTTAAACCTGTGGGTTAATGCTCCGACTGAGATATAGTCTACTCCGCATTCTGCATAGACTCTTACATTCTCCAGGTTAATTCTGCCTGAAGATTCAATTTTATACCTCCCTTTAATTAATTTAACAGCCTCTTTTGTGTCTTTAATTGAAAAATTATCAAGCATGATTATGTTAATCATGCCAACTTTCAGAATTTCTTTAACATCCTCAATTGTACTCGCTTCTATTTCTACCTTGATTTTTTTATTTGTTTTTTTAAGATATTCACTGATTCTGATTATGGCATTCTCAATTCCGCCGGCAAAATTTATATGGTTGTCTTTAATAAGTATCATATCATATAATCCTATTCGGTGATTTTCACCTCCGCCTATCTTAACCGCAACTTTTTCAAGCAAGCGCATGCCTGGCGTAGTTTTTCGGGTATCAAGAATTTTAGTTTTAAGCCCTTCTAATTTTTTTACATATGTATAGGTAAGAGTTGCGATGCCACTCATACGCTGCATTATATTCAACACTAATCGTTCAGATTTAAGAATAGTATGAACACTGCCGGTAATTTTAAATGCAACATCTCCGCTCTTAATTTTATGTCCATCATTTAGTAAGAGTTCAAACTCAATGGCCGGATCAATTATTTTAAATATTTTTTCAGCCACATTAACACCAGCCAGAATACCTTCCTCATTAACTATTAAATGCGCTTTTCCTTTAATATCTTCCGGAATACAGGCAAGAGTTGTATGATCACCTTCTCCGATATCTTCTTTTAATGCAGAATTAATAAGTATTTCCAGAGAATTACTCTCCATCTTCTTTCTCTATGCGTAATTGATTAATAAGTGATTTGTCTTCTTTAATTTTAATTAAAATAGTGATTCTGAATTTCCCCGTTGAAGTTGTAAGATTACCTATCGCATATCTTGATGTTTCTTTACCTCCCTTGTGCAGTATATCGAAGCTTGTTGGAGGATGTTTTTTAAAAAAGTCCTTTATTATAAGTTCTGCCTGATTTTTGCTATACATATCATCTATATCTGATAATGCCAGTTCAACATTATTGTTAAAGTATTTTGCTAATTCGCTTGCATTACCTTCTTTTATTGCAATAATAATTCCATCCGGTATATCATTATACAGAGTATTCGATGCATAGCTAAAACATAAAATCTGTATAAACAAAAGGGGTATTAATAGTTTTATTATTTTCATTGATTAATAGATTAAGTTTGTAATTTATTTTGTTAAATATACACTAATTAACATTTTATAAAAGTATTATAAAATTTTAAACGAATGAAAATATATTTAATTAATGTTGGTAAAACAAATATAAGTTATATAAAGGAGGGCATAGATCTTTTTGAAAAAAGGATAAGGAGATATATTCCTTTTGAAATTTATGAAATACCTGAATCTAAAAATATTAAAGGTTCGTCGGTATATGCAATAAAGGAAGCTGAAGGTAAAAATTTAATAAAATTTATTGAAAAATCGGATTATTCTGTATTGCTTGATAAAAAAGGAAAAAAGTTTGATTCAGTGGAATTCTCAGATTATATTCAGAAACTAATGAATAAGGGTCTGTCCGGTATATATTTTTTCACTGGTGGCGTAAACGGATTTTCCGGGGAAGTCTATAGCAGAGCTAATGATCTCTTATCTTTGTCAAAAATGACATTTACACATCAAATGGTCAGATTAATATTTATTGAACAATTATATAGAGCTTTAGCAATATTAAAAGGAGACCCATATCATCATTAATTCATATTTCTATATTAGATTTGTAAAAATTTATTAGCATTATTTGCAGCTAATGCATAAAAAGAAATATATACAGGCAATTATACTTGCTATTATCCTGGCTATCCTCACCAGTCTGATATTAAAGCAATTGAAATACGGACAGAGAGACGTGGTGAAATTTCAAAGAGTTTTAAATAACAAGTTCAAATATTTGGATAAGAAATATTCCGAATTAAAAGAAAACTGGAGAATTACAGACTACAATGAACTTTCAAAGAATGGTATAATCCTGCTTATTTACAGAAATGACAGCCTTATTAGCTGGTCAGACAATTCAATATCATTAAGTAATATTTACAGGGAATCTGATTATGAAAATCCGTTTATTTTTATATCTAACAGTTATTATGTTGTTAAAACCTTCAGGAAGGATAATTATACAGTCATTGGTTTAATATTCATTAAAAGTGAATATCCGTATGAAAATGAATTTTTACAAAATGCCTTTCAAAATTACTTTGCTGTTGCCTCATCGGCTGAAATAATAACTGAAGGCGCCAGAGGGTCTAATTCAGTTTACGATTGGAATAACCAGTATTTGTTTACTCTGATTTTTTATGATGAGCTAAAATATCCGGAACTAACGAGGTACCTGCCACCATTTTTTTACCTGTTAAGTTTTTTGTTTATATTATTATATCTGCATTATTATATCAACACTATTAATTCCAGCATAAGGAAAAACTGGGCTATATTTATTGCTGGTCTTGCATTTTTGATTTTCAAAATAGTACAGACTAAATATGAATTTCCGGCTTCTGTATATAACCTTGAATTATTCGGACCGATACCATTTGCTAACTCCCGGCTTCTGCCGTCCCTGGGTGATCTCCTGGTAAATACTATTTTACTGACTTTTATTATAGTCAAGTTTAATACTGATTTTTACTTTTCAGAAAACCTGACCAAAAGGAAAAAGTATGGCTCCAATCCTTTACATATTTTTTTGTTTATAGTGCTGGCAGGGTATTTTGTTTATACTTATTTCTTATTTGATAGTCTTACTTATGATTCCAGCATTTCATTCGAGGCATATAAAGTAACCGGACTGAGTGCATACAGTTTTATAGGGTTATTGATTTTCGCTCTTAATCTGGCATCGCTAATTCTGATTATAGATAAAATATTTAAAACAACTGAAGGTAGCTATTCTCTGGAGAAGCTGTTATTTATCTTTACATTAATTCTGATAACCACAATTATATTATGTTTTGTCCTGGATTTCAGAATAGATGCTTATTCTATACTATTTTTCTTCCTGATTTTTCTGATAACAGGATTATTAAAATTTAAGAAGATCAATATTTATAAATATTCGTCATTAGTCTTACTTGTATTATTATTTTCTGTATATACAGTCTGCATTACTACATATACAATCAGAAACAGGGAAAAGAATGAAATGAGGCTGATGGCTGAGAATTTAGCCACGGAGCATGATCCTGTGGCAGAATATTTACTGGAAGGCATTAGTGAAAAAATGAGTTCGGATAAAAGATTAATTGAATTATTGTTTGATTTTGATTACAGCTCCGCTGATATTTACTCATTCTTACAAAATAAGTACTTTACAGGTTTCTGGAACAGGTACAATTTTAGATTTGTTGACTGCAGACCTACTGACAGTATTTATTTTGAGATGCCTGAAGAAAGGAGTTATCCATGCTATGAATTCTTCGGTGAAATAATTAAAGAGAGTGGTATACTTTTACCTGATTCAAAGTTTTATTATCTGGATAACCTGAATGGAAGAATTAACTATTTAGGTAAAATAGACTATACTTCTCCCGGACCTTTCAGGAGAATTTCTTTGTTTATTGAACTTGAATCAAGGTTAATTTCCCAGGAACTTGGTTATCCTGAATTATTGCTGGACAGTAAAGCCGGTAAAAACAGTAATTTAAATGAATTATCCTATGCTAAATACTTTCAGAACAGGCTTATTGCACAATTCGGAAACTTTCTTTATTCGTTGAAACTTGAGGTATATGGAAAAACAGGGCAAGATTACAGTTTTGTGAATTTTGACGACTTTGACCACTTGATTTACAGGATTGATAAGGATAACACAATCATCATCAGCCAGCCTTCGATTAAATTTTTTAATTTGCTGGTTTCATTTTCATATGTTTTTGCATTTTATTATCTGCTGGTTGTGTCATCCTTATTAATCATTAATCTATTAAAGCGTAACTGGAAACTGGAGTTTAATTTTAAAAATAAAATACAGTTTTCAATTATTTCAATTCTTTTTCTTTCACTCATACTTATTGGGGGCGGCACAATATATTTTAGTATAGAACAGTATAAAAATAAACATGATGATAATCTGCGTGAAAAAATTCAGTCGGTATATATTGAGCTTGATCATAAACTTGCCTATGAAGAAAAACTTACACCTGACTGGGCGGCTGATAAATATGATAATCTTGACCAGTTACTTATAAAATTTTCCGAAGTATTTTATTCAGATATAAATCTTTATGATCCTAATGGAGATTTACTGGCTACATCACGCCCGGAAATATTTGAAAGAGGATTGCAGGGAGGTAAAATGAATCCTGTGGCATATGAAAAGATGGTAGTTGGCAGGCAGGCTGAATTCATACAGAGAGAAAGGATTGGAAAACTGGAATATTTGTCAGCCTATGTACCTTTTATTAATATTGAAAATAAACTACTTGCATACCTTGATTTACCATATTTTACCAGGGAGAATTTACTCAGGAAGGAAGTGACGACACTGGTCGTGGCAATTGTAAATGTTTTTGTGCTGCTGATATTACTGACCATCGCTATTGCTATTCTTATTTCCGACCAGATTACAAAACCTTTGAGACTGGTACAGCAAAAGTTTGGTGAAATAAAACTGGGAAGGAAATATGAACAGATTCAATATGACAGGAAAGATGAGATAGGTAGCCTGGTTTCTGAATATAACAGAATGGTTCAGGAATTAGCCAGAAGTGTTGATTTACTTGCTAAATCCGAAAGGGAAAGTGCATGGCGTGAAATGGCAAAACAAATAGCACATGAAATAAAGAATCCACTCACACCAATGAAGCTGAGTGTTCAGCATTTGCTGCGTTCATGGAAGGATGGAAAAGAAAAATACGGGGAATACATTGATAAGGTAACAAATACTCTGATTGAGCAAATTGATAATCTATCGGCAATTGCTGGTGAGTTTTCCAGTTTTGCCAAAATGCCCAAGGCTAAAAACCAGAAAATTGACCTTATCCAGAAAATTAAAAATACAGCAGGCCTGTTTACAAACGTTAAAAACATTGACATAAAAACAAATTTTCATAATAATAAAAATGTTATTGTATTTGCTGACAAAGAACAGCTTTCAAGAGTATTTATTAATTTAATGAAAAATGCGATCCAGTCCATTCCTGAAGACATCCGGGGTAAAATCGAAATAGATTTAATGACAAATAAGGATACAGCATATATAAAAATAAAAGATAACGGTAAAGGCATACCTGGTGAACTAAAGGATAAATTATTCATGCCTAATTTTACAACAAAGACAAGTGGTATGGGTTTAGGTCTTGCAATTGTTAAAAACATTGTTGAAAATTGTAATGGCAAAATTGATTTTGAAACAGAATTGGGTAAGGGGACAACATTTATTATAGAGTTACCACTATATAAGGAAGGCGATATTTTATAAATTATTATTATAGGTGCAGGCGAAAGAAAGTAATAAGACATTGTGCTACAAGCGTTTTGTTGAAATCTTTATTATATTTCGAATAAATTATTTTTTTTATCTTTGATTATTGTTAATAAAATAACAGCTCACTCCTATTGAAAAGAGCAATTCTGATACCGATTTTATTTGCAGTTTGTATTCCCTTATTTGCTCAGCAGATAGGTGGTGTGGTTAATTACTACCTTGAAGTTGACTCTGTCTTTAATGATACAATAAGGGTAACAAGCGATCCCACTGTTAATTTTACAGTGGGGGATTTTGTTATATTAATTCAGATGACAGGTGCCACAATCCTTGAAGGGCCAAATCATCCAAGGTACCATGCACTAGGACTTGATCAGCGAAGAAATTGCGGCAAATATGAGTTCTTACAGATTGAAGATATAATTACTCCTGAAAATTATATAGTATTTACTTCATATTTATTAAATGATTATAATAATGATGAGAAGATACAGCTTGTAAAGGTGATAATCGGTGACAAACTAACTGTATTTGATAATGTTGAAGCTGACCCCTGGGATGGATCAAAGGGGGGAATAGTAGCATTAATGGCATTTGATGAACTTATTTTGGAGGCTAATATAAATGTTAACAGCCAGGGTTTCAGGGGAGCTGTCCCTGAAGATTATTATACCGGTGGATGCAGATATAATGATGTTTTATGGGATACCTGTTACTTTGGTTCAAATCAGTTAAACAGGGCCGGTGACAAAGGTGAGGGAATAATTACCAATAGTTTTTTATTAACTAAAGGAGCAGGTCACGCATTAAACGGAGGAGGGGGAGGAAACGGCAAGTATTCAGGGGGAGCCGGGGGAAGTAGCTACGGATATGGAGGCGATGGTGGTCATCAGGTTCAATCCTGTGGCTCGATACCGCATCTGGTATATGCCCAGGGGGGATTTACAGCAAATGAGTTTTATGCAAATAACAGAATAATCTTTGGAGGTGGCGGGGGGGCAGGAACTATGAATACCGATTCCTCCCGTATTGGATCATCTGGTGGAAATGGCGGGGGTATAGTCTTTATTCTTGCAAACAAATTAACAGGTAATAGCAATTCAATATCAGCTAACGGGCAAAGTGTTGTAGGTATAGTCAACGCAAGTGGTGGTGGTGGAGGCGGAGGAGGCGCCATAGTTATAGATGTTCCAAATAGTGATGGTAATGTGTCTCTTCGTGTCAAAGGAGGGAACGGAGGAAGTACAGGTGCTAACTGCACAGGTTCAGGCGGTGGCGGAGGAGGCGGTGTTATAATGTATTCTGGTACTGCTATATCTGCGAATTTTATTGATACATCATTTGGTGCTGCGGGAAATATTGTGAACTGCCTGGAAATGAGAGGTTCCGGTGGGGGACGAGGTGCAAAAATTCCTGGTTTGGTCTTGCCTTTAAACGGGTTTCTGTTTAATATTATTTACGGTACTGACACAGTTTGTAAAGGCCAGGTCCCGAATACCATTACAGGCAGCCAGCCCAAAGGCGGAAATGGCAATTATTCCTATGAGTGGCTTCAAAGTACGGACTTGTCAGCCTGGAAAGAGGCTGAAGGGAGTTTTGATCTCCTTTCATTATTACCTGACCCCTTGGATATTACTACTTATTATAGAAGGATTGTATCCTCAGTAAACCTCATTAATGATTCGACAATTATAGATTCAAGTAAAATAATTGAAATATTTGTTTATTCTTCAATAAATAACAATAACCTGTTTGTGACGGATACTATATGTAAAAATGTTATCCCTGCGCAATTAACAGGAGGAACACTATCGGGAGGCAGTGGTATATATGATTATAAATGGGAAAGAAGCAATAATATGGCTACGTGGAACGAGGTATCTACTGCTCCGGCGTTTAATGAAGGCCCGCTGTCAGAGACAAAATATTACAGACGAATTGTTGGTTCAGAAGAAGTATGTACCGATACAAGCGAAATAGATACAATTACTGTTCTGGAATCAATTACCGGCAATGACTTTATATCTGACACTACAATTTGTGAGGATTATGATGCAGGGATATTAATTCCTACACCACCATCAAATGGTGATGGAACTTACTCATATGAATGGCAGAAAAGTGAAAATTCAGGACAGTCATGGGATGTATTAGCTTATACCGATCCTGAAATTTCTCCGGGGCCCCTGACCGATACCACTTTATTCAGAAGGATTGTTTTTTCAGGAAATGATAATGCATGTTCTGATACCTCCAACAGCAGGGAAGTATCAGTTTTACCTTCCATTGGTTCCAATACAATTTTCACAGACTCAGTAAAATATTGTGCAGGAGACATACCTAATACGATTAACGGTTCATCACCAACCGGAGGAGCTGGCAGTTATAGTTACCTATGGCTTGGAATGACTGCTTCCGAATGGATAGAAATACAGGATGAAACAGGGATTAATTATTCACCTTCAAATATTTTTGAAACTAACACTTCAGTTACGAGGGTAGTATTTTCAGGTATAAATAATGCCTGTAAGGATACCGCAACCCCGGTAATAATTCAGGTAGTACCATATATAATCAATGTACTGGGACTTGATGATCAGTCAATTTGTGAAAATAATACTCCTGCTGAGTTAATTGTATCACCTGCAACGGGAGGCTCAGAAAGTTACAGCTATGAATGGTTGTTGAAGGAAGAGGGTTCAGCAACCTGGAATCCTGCTCCCGGAACAAATAATAATGTGTCATATTCACCCGGACCTTTGTCAGTTTCCACTTCTTATGTAAGAAAAGTAAATTCAGATATATGCAGTGATATTAGTGATACTATAATGGTTATAGTCTATGAATTAATAAGAAGTAATTTTGTTATTGGTGATACTGTTAAGTATAGCTGCTTTAACGTCAGCAAATTATTAGAAGGGTCACTACCTCAGGGAGGTAATACCGGTGATTACGGATATGAATGGGAAACCAGTAATGATTTGTTAAGCTGGACATCAGCAGCAGGAATAATTCCTAATGATCAGCAGAATTTTCAGACTGCAGCACTTGCAGACAGTTCATACTTCAGAAGAATTGTATTTTCTACGGCAATAAATAAAGAATGCGCTGATACTGCAAATCATGTTAAGGTTTTGATTAATGAGCTCCCCACAGCTGATATTATATCATCCCGGGATACTGTTTGTGCAGGAAACAGTATTTATGTGAAATTTAATGTGGATGGTGTTCACGGACCATGGGATGTTACGATAGGGACTGACACTGAAAATGAAACAAAACTGGATATTACTTCAAATTTTGATTCAATTCCCATAATATTAAGCTCATCCGGTATCATAAGGTTAATTTCAGTAGCAGATGACAGTACCTGCCTTGCTGATACCTCTCTCAGCAGTGGGTTGGTAAATGCCGTAATATATGATAATCCTCAGGCAAATGCAGGGCAGGATATTGAAGTATGCGGGAAAACTGCTACTTTAAATGCTGTCAGAAGCATTAATAATTCAACAGGCCTGTGGGAGACTAATAATGCTACTTTTGGCCAGCACGGTAATCCTAATACAACTATAACAGCAGATGACTATGGAACATATACTTTAACATGGACTGAAACAAACTGGAAATGTGTTGATTCAGATAATACGCAGATTATATTTTACCAGAAGCCGGACGCAGCTGAGGCTGGTGATGATCAGATCCTTGAATTCAAATTCAATACTGAATTAAATGCATTAACCCCGACTATAGGATATGGTACCTGGAGTATCTCTTCAGGAAGCGGCACTTTTGATAATGACACACTGCCAAATACAGTTGTAAGAGATCTGGATTATGAAAATGTGTTAAAATGGACTGTTCAAAATGGAGTCTGTGAGGCTGTATCAGATAGTATTAATATAAAAGTAAATTCGCTTAAGGTAATGAAAGGATTTTCACCTAATGGAGACGGAATAAATGATGAATTCTTAATAGAAATAGAAAATGCCGAAAGGGTTGAAATATTAATATTCGACCGCCAGGGCCATATTATTCTTAAATCAGATAATTATAGTGAAGGTAACTTCTGGGATGGGACAAATAAGAATAATAAGGATTTACCTGAAGGAACATATTTTTATATTTTGAAGGCAAAAGTTGAGGGTAAGGATGAAGTGATGATTAAAAGTTATATTGAATTATTGAGATAAATGAAATAT
This sequence comes from uncultured Bacteroidales bacterium, assembly GCA_964521285.1. Classification (GTDB taxonomy): domain Bacteria; phylum Bacteroidota; class Bacteroidia; order Bacteroidales; family UBA10428. Next base: position 53,229 of record CAZFQS010000010.1, read on the forward strand.
ATTCTATATATAGCCTTAGTATTAGCTGCAATAAATGTTTCAGGACAGGACAGATCTGTATTGTATAGCCAGTATCTCTATAATAAAGTCACTGTTAATCCGGCATTTACCGGTGATAATGATGTATTTACCGTTTGTATTTCCACAAGAAATCAGTGGATAGGACATGAAGGAGCTCCCAGTACACAGACTTTAAGCTCCCATGTCCCGTTAAAGAATACAAAGATCGCATTGGGATTATTACTGTCACATGAAACAATAGGAGCAAGAAACTATACAAGCACTTTTTTTAACTATGCCTACAGGATTAATTTATCCTACGGGAAAATTGCCATGGGATTAAGGGGAGGTATTATATCAGGTAATTTAGATATTGCAGATATGTCTGAAGACCCTGTTTATAACAACGAAAAGTCAAATTATTTATTGCCAAATTTCGGAATAGGTGGTTATTATTATACGAACAAACTGTTTATAGGATTGTCAATTCCATTATTACTTGGCTATAAAAATGGCGAAAATGCAAGATTAAAACCTTATCATAGTCTAAGGTCATATAGCTATTATATTATTTCCGGTTATACATTTGTGCTTAGCGGCAACTGGAAAATTCAGCCCACATTTCTGTTTAATTATGAAATGAGCCTTTCCTATAATTTAGATATCAACCTGAATGCAATATACAGGAATATTATAAGAGGAGGGATAACTTACAGAACAAACCGTTCACTTGTTTTTTTATTTGACTATAAATTTACATATCAGTTTAGAGCCGGTTTTGCATATGATTATGGTTTTGGTGAAATAAACAGATATAATCATAGTGCATTTGAATTATTTTTGCAATATGAATTTGGATATAAAGTAGAAGTACCCAGTTTAAGAGATTTTTAAAATTATGAGATATATATTAAAAATAACGGTCATTATTCTTTTTATTCTTATTAATAATTTGTTTGTTTTAAAGAGTCAAAGGTCTTTTCAGATAAAGAAATTACCTTTTAATACAGATGAATATGCTGAATATGCACCTTCATATTACAGAGATGGAATTGCATTTTGTTCGAACAGAAAAACTGAAGTTTTAACTGTAACAACTACTCAAACCGGTGAATACCTGTTAAATTTATACTGGGCAGAACCTAAAACAGAAAGAAAATGGGAAGAGGCCAAATTATTTTCAAGGGAACTCACCAGCAGATTAGTTGCCGGTCCTATGACAACCGATAGTACAGAAACAACCTTATTTTTCACAAGAACCAGGAATATTATCAGAAGAACTGCTGAGGATACAACAGAGGAAAACTTCTTTGGAATATATCTGGCTGACCTTTCAGAAAATAAGGAATGGACTAATATAAGGCCGTGGGAGCATAACCCGGATTCATTCCATTGTGGTTATCCTTTTTTGAGCAAAGATGGAAAGGTTTTGTTTTTTAGTTCAAATAAACCAGGAGGTTATGGCAGGTATGATATTTATACTTCTGAGATGGATAATAACGGCAACTGGAAAGAACCTGAAAATATTGGTAATATTATTAATACAGGGGGAAGTGAAGTTTATCCTTTTTATCATGAGAGCGGGAGATTATATTTTTCATCAGACGGTCATGGAGGGAGAGGGAGAATGGATTTATTTTATTCTGACTACGTTGATGGTGAGTGGAAAGAACCTGTAAATTTACCCTCCCCTTTAAATACCAGGTATAACGATTTCGCACTAATAATAAATACGACTCTTGATACCGGCTATCTTTCGTCTGACAGATACGGGACCGATGATATTATAAGTTTTTCTTCAGGATTACCAATCTTCTCAGATTGTGAGATGCAGCGTGAAGACAGCTATTGCTATGAAGTTTATGAAACAGGAACCATTGATCTTGATACAACTACCTTTGAGTATGAGTGGGACCTGGGTGACGGGACAAAAATAAGAAGCCTCTCCGCCTATCATTGCTTTGGGGGGCCCGGAACATATATAATTAAATTAAATGTTATAGATACACTTACAGGTGACATATATTATGAAGAGGCAAGATACATGCTCCCGGTAGAAAGAATAGAGCAGCCATACATAACTGTAGTCGACACTGGTATAATTAATGAAGAATTAAGAATGGATGCTTTGCAGACTAATCTGAAGGATTTTCAGATTGATGGTTATTACTGGGATTTTGGTGATGGGATAAGAACATCAAATTCTATTGTCAGGCATTCGTACAGAAGGCCGGGAGAATATTCTATTCAGCTGGGGGTTACTTCTTCTGAAAGCCAGGTTGATGAAACTACTCTACCTGCAAAAAAATGCGTTACAAAGAATATTGTAATATTGAGAAGAAGAAATTAATAAAATATCCATTTAAGTGAATAAACTTTTGATAATTTGTTGTTACAAAAAAATGAAATAATATATATTTACTATTTTAGTTATTAATATATATAATTATCTGATATATAAATAATGAGAATTTTTGCACTTTGCCTGTTGAAATTATTATTATTCTGTTTTGCAGAAGCTCAGCCTGTACCGGCTGGAGATGAGAATATTCCTTTCCTTATGACTTTCGGGGCAAATTCAGAGACTTCGTGGGGAGATGATGATTTTTCCCAGACATTTTTTTTCTCAATACCAAAAGAATTTAATGAACCTGTATTTATAAGGATTTATGATCCTGACATAGGGGGAGAGATAGATGAAATAAATGGAATATGGGATACCAGAACTGCATTTTATGTTTATGGCGGAAAAGGATCCTATACTGATAAAGATGCTCAGGAAACTCAGCCTGCGGGTAACTATAAGAGTGGTAATCTTCTTGCATCAAAAACATTCGGGGAGGATCCAAAATTCGATAAAAGCTGGTATACATTTGGCCCTTTTAATCCAACTGAGGGTGAATTTATAGATAAATTTGACGCTTATATTATCAAAGTAATTGCTGATGGTGTTACAGGCGATGATGGTAATTTATACAGGTATTTTCTTAGTACCAGCTATGATGTAAATATTCAGGTTGAAGGAGGTAATGCTTTTGCATACGAATATTCCTTCAGGTTATATAATGATGAGAATGAAGTTTCACATATTTATCCTTATGTTGATGACAGAACAATAACTGTAAAATTATCAAATTTTGACTGGGACAATGATGGCTATATTCGCACAGTATCGGTTGCCAGAAAGGGACAGCTAAGCAAAGTATCAAATGAAGATGTATGGATTGATGATGAGTTTAAAATATTTGATGAGGAGAAAAATACTTCTCTGGATATACAATTTATTAAAAGTAAAGATCCTGTTGTCAGAAATAATAATGTTGTTGTAAATGTTCGAAATCAATATGGTGAGTTACTTCCTTTTTATGTTATTCCAATTGGCGGAGTACCTAAATATAGTTATAGCATTGGAGCCAATAAAGTAGACAAAAGATAATTTAATATTATGATTAGGTTTTTTAAGGAATTATCAACAAAATTATATGCTCATATACTTCTGATATGTTTGATCCCTTATTTTTCAGCAGCTCAGGATTATAAGTTTAACAGTTACGGTATTAAGGAGGGAATTTGTCATCCCTTCGTTTATACCATTAACCAGGATCTTAATGGTTATATTTGGATAGGTACAGGGGAAGGGCTTTGCAGATTTGATGGTTTTGAATTTGATAAAAAAGATATAGAAGATGTATTGACCAGGGATGTTGCAAGTGTGAGTTACAAAGATAATAAAGGGTATCTGTGGTTTGGATTTAATAACGGCAATATTTGCAGTTATGATGGGATTAACTTTGAAATTATTTCAGCTTTGGAAAATGCAAAAAGTGCAATTACAGATATTATTGAAATAAACGGGAAAATTTTACTTGTTGCTTCTTTGAATGACGGAATAATTGTAACAGGTGAAAATAAAGAGATTAAGATATATAATGATGAGCTTAGAAATAAACTGATATACTCTCTAAATTACAATAATGGTAAACTTCTTTTAGGTACTCAGGAAGGGCTTTTGATATACGATTTTAAGGACTATTTAAATCCTCCCAGGTACCAATATACAGTTGATGAGCTAGCTTACAGTAAAATTCAGGTCATAGGAAAATGTAATAATTATGAAGGATTTTGGCTTGGTACTGAAAGTGATGGAGTATTTTACTTTTCATTAAATAATGATGACTCCTATACTCTGAATAAGGTAGGTGAAAAATTAAATTTATCAGATCTAAATATTCAGTCAATAGTAGAAGATTTAGATGACAATCTTTGGTTAAGTACATTCCACAACGGAGTTTATAAACTGGAAAATCCCGAAGCAGAATCTAATTTTAAAAAAGTCATAAATTATAATAAAAATAATGGTCTGCCAAGCAATTTTACCAAGGACGTGTTTGAAGATCGTGAAGGTAATATTTGGATTGCCACCTATGGAGAAGGATTAGCAACCTTGTTAAGTGAGGCTTTTGAATTTTTCTCGTACCCGGTTGAGGGCATTGACAACAATATTCTTTCAGTTTGTGCCAGAAAAAATATAATATGGCTTGGCGGAGAAAGTGCTTTGCTTCAGATAAAATATTCACCCGATGTTAGAACTAAAGTATTTGGTAAGTCGCACGGATTACCGGATGATGCAATAACTGCCATATATTATGACGATAAGAATACTCTTTGGATAGGTACTAAAGAGAGCGGGTTATTCAAAATGAATACAAACACTGAAATAATAACCAGATACCCGTATACGGCAAATTCTCTTGGAAGATCAGTAAACTCAATAACAGGCAGTGATGCGAGTGTATACCTGGCTACAAAGGACGGCATCTACTACTTTAATTTACTTGACAATTCCTGGGTTCATTATACAACAATACAGGGACTCCCTCATAATGATATAATAAAAGTGCTTCTCGATTCAGAAAACAGACTTCTTTTTGTAACCAAAAGTAACGGGATATATGAAATCAATGATAAGGGTGAAATAAATGGTCTTTATACCGTGGGTAATATCGAACTTGATTTCAATTCAGTTGCACAGGACGTTTATGGAAATATTTGGGCATCAACTTACGGAACAGGAATATTCAGGTTTAATCACGATACGGTGGTAAACATTACTGCAAAGGACGGATTGAAATCCAATTATTGTTATAGCATAATATCGGGAGACAGCACATATGTGTGGATAGGGCAAAGGTTAGGAATAAGCAGGGTAAATATAAGCAGTAACGCGGTATATGTTTATGATGTGGATAAAGGTGTAACAGGGAATTGCAATTTGAATGCTACATGTAAAGATGAGGCAGGAGTACTATACTTTGGTACAACACAGGGATTAGTAAAATATGATAAGGAGAAAGACAGAAAAAATATAGTAGCTCCGAAAACCAATATTACAAAGGTTTTAATTTCTGATAGAGAATATGATTTCACCAAGGACATACTGCTGCCTTATTCAATCTATAAAATGAGGATAGAATTCAAGGGATTGAATTACAAAGATCCGGAGGCTGTCAAATATCAGTATATACTTGAAGGATACGATCTGGAATGGTCTGAGATTACTGACTCCAAGTATGTTATTTATCCACGTGTTGAAGATGGTGAGTACAAATTCTTACTAAAGTCTTTTAATAATGATGGATTTTCAGAGGAAACACCTGCTTCGTTCAATCTGAAAGTCAAGCTGCCGGTCTGGAAAACAGGGTGGTTCATTTCTTTGGTCATATTGTTGTTGATTCTGACAGTATATTTAATTATTAAAATAAGAGAACGCAGGCAAAAACAGCTGCAGGATTATCTGGAAAAGAGTCTGGCAGAAAGAACCAAAGAGGTTGTTGAACAAAAAGAAGAGATTGAAATAAAAAACAGAGATATTACCGATAGTATTAATTATGCACAAAGAATTCAGGAAAGTATACTTCCTCCGATAAGGAAATTACAGGAAAATTTTTCCGGTTCATTTGTTTATTATGAACCGCGGGATATTGTAAGCGGTGATTTTTACTGGTTTGATAAAATCTCAGACAGAAAATTTGTTATTGTATGTGCTGATTCAACAGGACATGGAGTGCCGGGAGCATTTATGTCTATGATTGGCACTACACTTATTAAAGACATATGTTTGAGAGAAGGTGATAAACCTCCTTCATCAATACTGCGAAGCCTGGATATTGAGCTAAGAAATACACTAAATCAGAATATTGAAGTAGGAAAACCAAATGACGGGATGGATATAGTTGTTTGTGAGATCGATCTGAAAACTAATTATTTAAGATATGCTTCTGCGATGCGTCCAATGATAGTATATAAGGATGGGGAACAAATATATATTAAAGGAAGTCGCAGTTCTGTCGGGGGACATTATGATAAAGCTGACAAAATATTTGAAGATCAGGGACTGCAACTAAGCAAGGGAGATTTAATATATATGTTTTCGGATGGGTATCCTGATCAATTTGGGGGTTCAATAGGCAAAAAGTTTAAAATGGTTCGCCTGAAAAATCTGCTAAATGACATTTATCAGAAAACAATGGAAGAACAATATAATTATGTTAAGAGTACATTTAACCTCTGGAAAGAGACTTATCCACAGGTTGATGATGTGCTGTTTATGGGAATCAGGCTTTAATTATCTATATGCCCCCATCTTTAATATTGACACCTCTTTTTCACTAAGATAACGCCATTTACCTCTCGCTAATCCTTTTTTTGTTAGCCCGGCAAAATATACTCTGTCTAACTTAACTATTTTATAATTTAAATACTCAAATATCCTTCTGATTATTCTGTTTCTGCCCGAATGAATTTCTATTCCAACCTGTTTCTTATCGCCCGGATTAACATAGCTAATTGAGTCGACCTTTATGAAGCCATCCTGTAATGTCATTCCTCCGGCAATTTTATCAATATCGGATGCTTTAAGAACTTTATTCAGATAAACATGATATATTTTTAGTTTAATAAATTTCGGATGGGTTAATTTTGCGGTTAAATCGCCGTCATTTGTCAGCAGTAAAACTCCTGTAGTGTTTCTGTCCAGTCTGCCAACAGGATATATCCTCTCTTTATCGGAATTATGAATAAGTTCCAAAACATTCTTTTTTGCATGTGCATCCTTAGTTGTAGTTATATAATCTTTTGGCTTGTTAAGAAGTATATATATCTTCTTTTTCTCGGTTAAATTTTTTCCGTCATATTTAACAACATCTGGATGTTTTATTTTTACTCCCAGCTCGGTTATTACTTTTCCATTAACAGTAATAAGCCCGTTTCTTATATATTCATCAGCTTCCCGTCTTGAACATAATCCGGTACCTGCAATATATTTGTTTAATCTGATGCAATCCTGTTTAAGATTAGATTTGTGAATATCTCCTTGCAGCTTATCCTTATTTGATTTTTTCCCTGCCAAAGTGTTTCCCTTTTTGCCTGTTGATACATATGATTTACCTCTTTTACCAATCTTTTGTATATGACTCTTTTTTTTTGATTGATTCATAATTATGGAAGTATTAAAAATATTTCTTTTACTTTTATTTCAGATCATTTATTTTATAAGGCAAATTTATTTTAGATAATATTAATAATTTTAAGAAATTTTAATTATTTAAATTAAATATATTCACATTTCAATTTATTTTATTTATATGACTCTAATAAAATCAATATCAGGTATCAGGGGAACCATTGGAGGAAGAGCAGGAGATAGTCTCTCGCCTGCTGACATTGTAAAGTATACATCGGCATATGGTGAATGGATTAGAATGAACTCAAAAAAGGAAAGGATAAATGTAATAATAGGCCGGGATGCACGGACATCGGGTCATATGGTTAACAAAATTGTTTCCAGCTCACTGGTTGCCCTTGGCATTAATGTGGTGGATATTGGCCTGTCAGCTACTCCAACTGTGGAAATAGCAGTTTCTGAACTGAAAGCTGACGGTGGGATAATAATATCTGCAAGTCATAATCCAAAACAATGGAATGCTCTTAAACTTTTAAATTCCAGTGGTGAATTCATATCGGCTGAAGATGGAAATGAAATATTGAAATTGGCAGATAATGAAGACTTTAATTATGCTGATGTTGATGATTTGGGTGAAATTATTGAAGATAATTCTCTAAATAATTTACATATTAACAAAATTACTGATTTAAAGCTTGTTGATAAAGATGCAATAAGAAAAGCGAAGTTTAAGGTAATTATTGATTGTGTTAATTCCGTTGGAGGATTAATAATACCAGATTTATTAGCTGCTCTGGGTATTGAAGAAATAGTGAAACTTTATTGTGATCCTACAGGAGATTTTCCGCATAATCCCGAACCTCTGCCGGAAAATCTCTCTGAAATTTCAGAAGCAATTACCAGGCATAAAGCTGATGTTGGTTTTGTAGTTGATCCTGATGTTGATCGCCTTGCTATTGTTAGTGAAGACGGTTCTATGTTTGGCGAGGAATATACTCTTGTATCAGTAGCAGACTATGTTTTAAAAAACCGAAGTGGAAACAGTGTTTCAAATTTATCCTCAACTATAGCATTAAAAGACATTACGGAAAAATACGGGGGAACCAGTTACGCATCTGCAGTAGGTGAGGTAAATGTTATTGCAGAAATGAAAAGATGTAATGCGGTAATTGGAGGCGAAGGTAATGGAGGTGTAATATATCCGGAATTACACTATGGACGGGATGCATTAGTGGGTATAGCTTTATTTCTGTCACTTCTGGCAATATCAGGGAAAAAATGTTCTGAACTGAGAGCCGGTTACCCCGGATATTTTATTTCCAAGAAGAAGATTAATCTGGACACTGAAATGAAAATTGATGAAATATTTGAGTCATTAAAGAATGAATACGCTGATTATCAAATATATGATATTGATGGATTAAAGATCGAGTTTGAAAAAGAATGGGTTCACATCAGAAAGTCCAACACAGAGCCTATTATAAGAGTTTATTCTGAAAGCCAGACCAGGGAGTCTGCTGATAAATTATCTGAAAAAATTATCAGGTATATAGAAAAAAAGATAGAAGATTTGTAAATCTTACAAGGGCAATTTTTACTAGCTATTGTTCAAATAGCATGGTAGTTGAAAGGTATATTTATTGAATCTGACAAATCTTTTCCATCATCAAGCATAAATTCATCTCCTGCATCATAATACCAGTTAATTTCGATACTAAATCCTGAATCCTTAAATGTTTTCAATTTTTCCATGATGGTAAGCAGATATTTAGCAGAGGCTGAGTTGCAGTAAGTGAGTTTGAAGTTTAACTTAACTGATATTTCGTCTGTTCCTGTGTTTTTATTAGCAATATTTTTCTCATATTCATCCAGCCAGTCTATTATTTGAAGATAAAAGCCTGATGCATTTTCAGGCATAGAAACACCTGTCATATCAAAAATATGATTATCAATATTAAAATGTACTTCAGGGGTAAATTCGGTAGATTCCAGGATCAGAGATTTCATACATTACTAATTATCATTATTATTGTAAAAGTCTTCATCAATAATTATGCAAAGTTTATAGAAGGAATATTCATCATTAATCCGGGTAAAACCATATTGAATTTTTTCAGTAGATATTTTGGCCATTTCTATAAAACCTAAACCAGCTCCTCCTTTATGTGTAAACCGGCCATCTGTAATGGTAGATTTATATAATTTTTTTAATCCGTTGCTATCAAGGTTGTTTACGTGATTTATTTTCTTTTTCAGTATTGGAACATCTTTGTTAAATATTACATTAACAGAAGTAAGAAAATATTTTTCGTCATCCTTTTCTATTTTAAATTCGGGAGAAAAGTGCGTTCTGATATAACTGCTTGTATCAAAATTCTCATTATACTTCAAAATATTCTCCAGTGATTCAATCATCACTAATAAGATTTTTTTATATATAGAAAGCTTAATTTTGAAATTCGTAACTGCTTTCTTAAGATTATTGATTAATTCTCCGATAGTATCATACTTAAGAGATCCACTGTAACTTAATATTAATTCCCTCTGTGTGTTGGAGATCATGTGATTAATAAAATATTAAAAAAAAGTAAATTACTAATTTTTTTTATAATTATGCTAATGAATTGAATCCATTTATAAAAATAGTATTTTCTTTATCATAGCCTTCATCAGTTATCAAGTTTTTTTTCTTTAATGCTTCCACCGCAAGTTTGTCGCATCTTATATTTTCTTTGTTTTCAGCATGTCCTTTTATCCAGATAAAACTGACATTATGTTTGCGATAAACTTTTAGAAAACGATTCCATAAATCAGGATTTTTTTTCTTCTTAAATCTTTTTTTTTCCCATTCAAAGATCCATCCTTTCTCAACAGCGTCAGCAACATATTTTGAATCGGTATAAAGTGTCACGTCACAGTTATCATATTTTAATGCTTCAAGCGCAACAATTACAGCTAACAGTTCCATTCTGTTGTTTGTTGTACACTTAAATCCCTGTGATAATTCTTTTCTTAATTTTGCCTCAGGCGAGATTAAGATTACTCCGTAACCCCCGGGCCCCGGATTACCACTTGCTGCACCGTCAGTATAAATAGAAATTTTTTGAGACATTTAATGTGCCGTACCGTAAAAGTTTTTATATTCTTTTCAAGTATTTAGTAATAAATATCTTGTCAGGTTTATAATTAGAAGCAATATAATTTAAGAATCACAAAAAGCCTAAAATTTTATACTTTTTATTCAACAATTTTAATTCAATATTTTAAGCTCATTAATTATGTTGGTTGCTCCGGCATATTTATCAATAATAAATAAAACATATCTAATATCAACGCAAATGCATTTTTGTAAATCAGGTTCATATATAATATCTCCGCTCATAGCTTCCCAGTTACCATCAAATGCAAGTCCTATTAGTTGTCCCTTGCCGTTGATAACCGGGCTGCCTGAATTTCCTCCTGTTATATCATTATCAGTAATGAAACAAACATCCATTTTACTGTTAATCCCATAATTACTGTAGTCTTTTTTTTCGTACAGTTCCTTTAATTTAGAAGGTACAAAAAACTCCCAGTTTTCAGGATCTTCCTTTTCCATAACTCCCCGTAATGTAGTAAAGTAGTCGTAATGAACTGCATCTCTGGGTGAATAACTTCCGACAGTCCCATATGTTAATCTCATTGTGGAATTAGCATCAGGATAAAATATTTTATCCTTTTGCATTTCCATGAGGCCTGCCATGTATAATCTCCTGCCTCTATTCAATTCATTATTAATTTCCTTTAACTCCTTCCTGGTCTCCAGGTATTCTGAATGTATTGATTTTGCTGCGATAAATGCAGGATCTTTTTCCAATACTTTGATGTCGGGATTTTGTGTAAATTTGTTAAACTTATCCTGATCAGCAAAAATTGATTTACTGAACATTAATCTTACATATTTTTCATAATTACCCTTATACTTTTTCTTAATAATCATATAAAAGTCAGGATGTTGTTCTTCAGGTACATTTTCATTGAAGAGCTTAATCATAGCTAATGTAACTTTAAGATCAGTCGGGGGATTATAATTTGCAAAATAATCTTCACCATCTTCCATAAGGTCTTTTGCCAGCGAATTTATAATTTCTTTGTTATAATTATTTTCCGGCATCGTAGAATATAACCAGTTTGCTTCATTAGCGAATCTTATTATTTCTGAAGATCTGAAAAATGCCTCATATATGTATTGATTAGTATACTGAAGTGTTTTTCTTTGTTTGATAGCATTTTCAATTAACGCAAGAGCATTACCATACTTTTCCTGTCTTTCATTATTTTGTGCTATCCATTCCGTAAATTTCTTCTCGAGTTCTTTTTTCTTATCATAGGTTTTTAGTCTTTTTAAGCCCTGGCTTTGTCCGATAGAAAACTTCCAATAATTACTCGACCGGAAGTATTTTTCAGCATACTGAATATTTACTTTCTTGCTTTTCAGCATATCTTCCAGTAGTATTTGCTGGCGAATACTTCTAATCTTTATTCTGTTAGGATGCGTAATTTCAAGTAATTCTTTAACTCCATATGATGTTATATATCTTTCTGTCCTACCGGGATAGCCGACTACCATGGAAAAATCTCCTTCTTTTATTCCTCTTAATGTAATAGGCAGAAAATGCTTAGGCTTATAAGGAATGTTGTCTTCAGAATATTCTGCAGGGTTACCATCAGGGTCGGTATAAACTCTGAAAAGGCAAAAGTCACCAGTATGACGGGGCCACATCCAGTTATCTGTATCATGTCCAAATTTGCCAATTGAGGAAGGAGGAGCACCAACCAGTCGAATATCTTTAAATACTTCGTAAACAAAAAGATAGAAGTTGTTACCTTCATAAAAAGATTTTACTTCAGATTCATAATGAGTATTTTCTGTTGCTCCCTCCTCAATTTCTTCGCTAATTGTTGATATTATTTCGTTCCTTTTATCTTCCTGCATTGTATCAGATAGTTCATTATTAATCCTTTCACTAACATCTTCTATGCTTATTAGAAATTTAACTGTTAAATCAGGATTAGGTAACTCTTCTTTTTCAGTAAGTGCCCAGAAACCATCTTTTAATAAATCTCTATCAACGGTACTGTGTTTTTGTATTTGACTGATGCCGCAATGATGATTAGTAATTAACAAACCTCTGTCTGAAATTATTTCGCCTGTACAACCCTGACCAAAAAATACAACAGCATCTTTCAGGCTGCTGTTGGTGATACTGTAAATATCTTCGGCTGTTAATTTCAATCCCATTTTATTCATTTCTGCCATATTGATTTTTTCTATAAGAGGTAATAACCACATTCCCTCTCTTGCCGAAAGATTATAAAAGCAGAGAAAAAGAAAAGTCCATATTAATAAAATATATCTTCTCATAGCAAAGTATTTAAAATTCAATAAAACTATTTATTTTTATATAAACAAGCTAAATTTAAAATTTTAAGTTCAGCTGGTTGTTTAATATTCGGAACGATCTTCTATGATAAGGTGTTAGTCCGAAACGGTTGATTGCTTCCCTGTGTTGTTTAGTTGCATACCCTTTATTACTATCCCATCCATATTTATTATATTTTTCATGAATTTTCTTCATATAATCATCTCTATATGTTTTTGCCAGAACAGAAGCAGCTGCTATTGAAAAGTATTTTGAGTCTCCTTTTATAATACATTTGTGTTCAACTGACTTATATTTAATAAACCTGTTTCCGTCAATTATTAAAAATTGCGGATTTATATTCAGTTTATCAATAGCTTTATGCATAGCCAGTATGGAGGCTCTTAAAATGTTTAATTTATCAATGGTACCATTATCAATATATTCAACTGACCATGAAATTGCAAATTCCTTAATCTCTTCTCTTAATTTTTTTCTCTCATTTGCACTCAGTATTTTAGAATCATTAAGTAATGAATGATTGAAATCAGGGGGAAGAATAACAGCAGCAGCAAATACGGGTCCGGCTATGCACCCTCTGCCTGCTTCATCACATCCTGCTTCAAGTGTATTTTCTTTGTAAAAACTTTTAAGTGTAATAGAATGATCAGAACTTGACATTCATAAATTATTAATAATTACAAAATTAAATAACTAAGACAAAAGCGATAATGTTTTAATAAATATTTACAATTATATGCTTTTAAATAAAAATTAAATCTGACATAATATTATATATATTTCAAAAATAATCAACATTTATCCTGGCTTATTAAGATGTTATAAACATAACATATATCAGACATAATTGCCGCATATATTTTGCATTTGGAAAGGTGTGAATGTTAATAAATCAATGCTTTAAAAAATCATATTATATCTAATTTAGAAAAAAGTATTCAAACAATATTGTATAATGAAAAACAGAAAGTTGAAATTTAATAATTTAAGAAGAGTAAACAGATATACAATTTTATTTAATATGCCTGAATCCAGAGCTATTGATCATTTTTGCAATAAATTCAGGATAAAGAACAGATCAAAGTTTATGAGGGAAGCCATTATTACTGAAGTATTAAGGAAGTTTGATGCAAATTATCCTACCTTGTTTGAAGATAATCAATTAACTCTGTTTTAACCAGTTCATTTAATAATATAATATCAAACAAATGTTTTTCTTTTATCAATTTGCTTGATAACAAAGTATAACAATAATATATTAAGGACAAATAAAGGTAGAAGCAGGTTATATATTTTTATTGAAGAATAGGCAAGACCAAGTATTATCAGATTTAATGAAAAGGCATAAATAACGGTCTTTTGATGAGAAAATCCTGATTGCACGATTCGGTGAAAAGCGTGTTTTTTGTGTGGAACAATAAGAGGCTCCTTGTTTTTATATCTTCTGAAGAGAGTCAATGTTGCATCGAACCAAAATACAGAGGATAACATAAGCCAGATCAATAAAGACGATTTTGATGTATTTTGATAATAAATTGAAAATACTGCTATATTAAAACCTAAAAGTGTACTTCCAACATCACCCATAAATATTTTTGCAGGTTGCCAGTTCCAAATTAGAAAACCCAGGGTTGAAGCTAACAATACAGGAGCAATACTATCATTAAATAAAAGAATTGCTGAAGATGTAATAAAAACCACTTCCATTCCAATATATCCGTCAATTCCATCTAAAAAATTAAATAAGTTAATAAACCACATTGTACCTAACAATGCCAAAATTGATAATATCAGTCTGTTTTCAATAGTAAAAAATCCTAAATTCAGCTTTCCCAATCCTCCGAGGATAAAAAGAGCAATACCGCTGACAATTAATTGAAATATAAGTCTGTATAATGGCTTAATGGCTATAATATCATCTATAATTCCGATAACTACAAGTAATGCCCCTGGAATGAAACTGAAAAATAATTTATGATCAATGTTATTTGTAATATATAAATAGGACAGACCTAAAAACCATACAATAGCAACAGCTAATCCGCCTACTTTCGGAGTGGGATTTTTATGTGAACTGCGTTCATTTGGAAAATCCAGAATCGATTTTCTAATAGCTAAACTCCGAATAAACAAGGTTAATAAAAGGGATAGTAAAAACAGAATAATATAGACAATGAATAATTTCATTTTCAGGTAATGTAGGTACTTAATTTATGTTTTATACAATCTCATACCAATCGCTCCAAATAAATCCATTAATACCTTTGTACGAGCGAAACTTTATTCTACATGCTTTCTTATCCAGCTTCAACCATCCCGGACAAAATGTATCTTTTCTGTTAAGATCTGTTTTGTATCCTTCTGATTCTTTTACCATCTCTACGGCTTTATTGAATGATATTTTCCGGATATTGTCCAAGTCACATCTTTTATTATTTATAAATATTTCAGGCTATTTGAAAGATAAAAACAAATATATGGGATATTTAATTATTTTATGTTAAGGTAAGAAAACTATTTAAGCACAAACAGAAGGGCTGAATTTAATAAAAAATCCCGGTAAAAAACTACCGGATCTGGATGTAAAAAATATATTATTATTTCTTTATTACAAATTAATCTGGCTCCAATATAATTTCCCATTCTTCCAGTACATTGATGGAGTGTTTAATTCTTCTTCTGCATTCATCTTCAGAAAGGCCGTATTTTCTTGATAAATTAAGCATAACATTGCTTAGTCTTTGTTTTCTTAAAGCTGCCAAAAGTATGTCAGCGTTGAAATCAGTAAAGTCATGTACAATTTTCTCTCCATCATCCAGAGAAGCATATGCTATAACTGTGCCATTTGGAAATCTTTTAATCTTGTACTCAGGATTAATTTTTAAGATATCGCTTTCATCTAAAAAATTCGCTGCTAATGATGAAAATGACTGAAAAGTAAATACGAATGTTACGATTAATAAGAGGACTTTTGAGAATCTTGTGAATTTGAAAAATTTGATAGTAGGTTTCATAAAGGGTATAAATTAGGGCTAAGTGAAAAACAATTCTGTATACATGTAATGGGTATAACAAATTTAACATTTATTTTTAAAACAGCCATTAAAATATATATGAAATTAATGTATGCATTTCATAAATTTTAAAATATATGCATTCTTTTTACTATAACATTAATCATAAAAAAATGTTCATTTATGTAAAAAAAAATAGCATTCATATTCCAGCTGTCTGTTTATCAAATATTTCCTGCCACTAATCTAATACTTCATTGATTCTTCAGAAATTTCAATTATTATTGTTATGGTTATTTTCAAAGTCTCATTGTTATGAAAAGGGGCAGTATAAATTTTTTAATAGTAAAGCATAACAGAAAGAATGTATATGTATCTTTTGACCATATAGATAAATTAAACTTATTAATTTCAGAGGATGTAAAAGCCGGTCTTTTTAATATTATTAAAGTCCCCCGTACTAATTTAATTCTTAACCTGGACAGTATAAAATTTATTGATAGCACCGGATTTAAAATGCTGAATTTTATAGCAAGGGTTTCACGTATTTATGGTTCATGTCTTAATTTAACAAATATTAGCGATGAGATTATGGAATTAATTAATTTATATAAGAAGTTCAATATGCTTGAAAAAATTAATATTGACAAATCCGGTGTGAAGAATCGAGCAGTAGCATAGGTAATATTACAAATCAACTGTAATTTTTAATTTTTTTCTGTTATTAAAATCTTCTATTGCCAGAAAAATCAATTTAGTAATTAATTCTTTATACGATATTCCACTATATTCCCATAGTTTGGGATACATACTTATTTTTGTAAATCCTGGAATAGTATTTATCTCATTGACAATAATTTTTTCTGCATGTGTTATAAACATATCTACTCTGGCCATGCCACGGCATTCAAGAGTTTTAAATGTTTTTAAGGAAATTTCCTGTACTTTTTTAAGTAAACTTTCAGATATTTTTGCAGGTATAACAAGATTGGCTCCTTTTTCGTCTAAGTATTTAGCGTGATATGAATAAAATTCATCAGAAGGAATAATTTCGCCGGCAACCGAGGCTATCGGATTTTCATTTCCTAAAATTGCACATTCAATTTCTCTGCCGGTTATTTGCTCTTCAATAATAATTTTGTTATCGTAACTAAAAGCTTCTTCAATAGCTTTTTCAAAGCTGACCTTATCGCTGACCTTGTTTATCCCTACAGAAGACCCCAGGTTGGCAGGCTTAACGAAGAATTGGGTCCCCATCTGTTTCACTATTTGATTGTACGGATAATGCTTTTTAATATTTTTTGTTAATGTAAAGAATTTTGCAATCTGTATTCCGGCATCACGCAATAAACGTTTCATAATATCTTTATCCATGCCTATTGCTGATCCTAAAATTCCTGCTCCGACGCAAGGTATATTTGCCATCTTGGCAAGACCTTGAATGGTGCCGTCTTCACCAAACGGACCGTGTAAAACAGGGAATATAACATCAACATGACTAACTGTAGTCTTATTATTCAAATTTATTAGCTTACTGTTTATGCCTGTAGGAGTTAAAGCAATTTCGTTTTCCTTATCAGCCAGTTGAATCATCATTGTACTTTCTGAATTCAGGAGATGAATAGAATTTTCATTAAGAAACCATCTGCCTGTTCTGTCTATTCCAATTAATACTGGTTCAAACCTTTCTTTATCCAATGATTGTATGACATTTTTTGCTGACTGGAGCGAAACTTCATGTTCGGCCGATCTTCCGCCAAAAATAACGGCCACATTTATTTTTTTCATCCTTCAGGAATTTTAAATACTAATTTTTTATAAAATTAATATTTATACCTGTTAAATAACAATAGGGTAACAAAACAATTTGCAATAGAGCAATTTATCTACACAACCCCTTGTGCTATCATTGCATCAGCAACTTTAATAAATCCTCCTATATTAGCTCCATTCACATAGTTTATAAATCCTGATTTTTCCTTGCCGTATTTTACACATGTTTCATGAATGTTAGTCATAATCATATGGAGCCTGTTATCAACTTCCTCCCTGCTCCAGGGCAAGCGCATCGAATTCTGAGCCATTTCAAGTCCGGATACAGCAACTCCTCCTGCATTTGCTGCCTTGCCCGGGCCGAAAAGGATTTTAGCTTTTAGAAATACTTCAACAGCCTCTGGAGTAGATGGCATATTTGCGCCCTCTGAAGCGGCAATACATCCTTTCTTTACCAGGATTTCTGCTTCTTCCTTATTAATCTCATTCTGTGTAGCGGAAGGTATTGCTATATCACATTTAACTTTCCATGGTCTTTCTCCTTCAACATATTGTACCTTATATTTTTCAGCATATTCTTTTATTCTTCCCCGTTTTATATTTTTTAGTTCCATGACATATGCCAGCTTTTCTTCATTAATTCCGTCGGGGTCATATATATATCCTGAAGAATCAGACAATGTTACAACCTTTCCTCCTAACTGATTTACTTTTTCAACTGCATATTGTGCAACGTTTCCCGAACCAGACACAGTTACTACTTTTCCTTCAAAGCTTTCTCCCCTGGTTTTTATCATTTCTTCAGCAAAGTAAACAGCACCATATCCTGTGGCTTCAGGTCTTATAAGACTACCTCCCCACTCAAGACCTTTACCGGTTAATACACCTGTAAACTCATTTCTTATTCTTTTATACTGGCCAAATAAAAATCCTATCTCTCTGCCTCCCACACCAATATCACCGGCAGGAATATCAGTATCCGGACCAACATGTCTTGATAATTCTGTCATAAAGCTCTGACAAAACCGCATCACTTCATTATCTGACTTGCCTTTCGGATCAAAGTCCGATCCCCCCTTACCACCCCCCATAGGAAGGGTAGTTAGACTATTCTTAAAAACCTGTTCAAATGCTAAAAATTTTAAAATACCAAGATTAACGGTAGGGTGAAAACGAAGACCTCCCTTATATGGCCCTATTGCACTGTTCATTTCAATTCTGAATCCTCTGTTTACCTGAATTTCACCTTTATCATCAAGCCAGGGCACTCTAAACATAACTACCCGCTCAGGTTCAGTTATTCTTTCAAGAATTTTTGCATGTTTATACTTTGGATTCTCTTCAATAAAGGGCATAATAGATTCGACAACTTCTTTAGCTGCCTGGTGAAATTCTGACTCACCAGGATTTTTGGCAATTAATTTTGCCATGAATTCATCTACTTTTACATCAAGTACATTTTCCATAATTATTTTATTTATATTAAACAACTATTATAATCAGACAAAAACCTGCCCGTGTTAAGGTATAGGAAGGTTACATTTTTAAGAAACCTAAAATATAAAAATTTTAATAACAGGGATACATTAGAATATTTAAACAGTCACGATTTACGCGCATTACCTATAAAATTAAGTAAATCTCGGAGAGTCTTAAGTTAACTGAATTATATCTGAATTATATTATTTTTTAATGCGAATTTAACAAGATCAACAGTGGTTTTCAGGTTAAGTTTCTGCATGATGTGATTCTTATGTGATTCAACTGTCCTTATACTAATAAAAAGTTTATCGGCAATTTCTTTATTTGTATAACTGCTGCCCCAAAATTTTAATATTTCTAATTCTCGTGAGCTCAAATTGTATAAGTTTTTATTTTGCAGCGGGTTATTTGATTTAATAATATTAATATATTGATTCACCAAAATATTGGTAATAGATGAGCTGAAATAATCATATCCATTACGTAAAGAATAGATTGCTTCAATAAGTTCATTCTTGGTGGTATCCTTGGCAAGAAAACCTTTTGCCCCGGCTTTTACTGTTTTAAAAATAACTTCTTCATCTGAGATTACAGAGAGGACCAGTATTTTAATCTGAGGAGTTTCATTACTTATTTTTTGAATAAGATTAAGATCTTCGCTGTTTAAATTATGGATATTGAATATTAATATATGTATAATGCTCTTTTTGATTCCATCAACAAGCTCTTTTTTATCAGACAGTTTGAGTGTAACTTCAATATCTTCTACATTTCTCAGCAATTCGCCAATTCCTTCAACCATTATCTGGTGTTCATCAAGTATAGCTACACAAATTTTATTCATCCGGCAAATTCTTGGCTAATAACTTATTTTGTAATAATCACAGAGATTTTTTTACGACCGTCCATATATACAGTTAATGGCTTCTCAAAGCGTATATGCCTTAAATAGTTAGTTTTTTCAATTATTCTTTGCTGCTTTAGAATGTCCCATTTAACAAAGTCAGTATTTGATGAATCAAGGACCGACAAATACCCGATGTTCATTGAAGTTATATTGTGAAAGAAATGAGAGCCTAATGATGCATCAATAGGGAAGTCAGACAAGCTTATTTCTACAATAACTTTCGCATTGGATATCTGAGACCAGCATACGGGAATACCAAGGTGCCTGTCTCGTGTTCCCCATCTTCCCTGTCCTATTAGAATATACTTCCTGTTATGGTTAATCATTTTTTCATTAATTCTTTCTATTTCAATGGCCATTTCCATTGTCTTAAGCTTATCAAATTTATGAGCGTCAACATAAACAACATCATAGATTTTATCTATTATTCCGTTTCCCAGGCTTAATGAAGAAAACAGAACAGCCATTGATTTATCTATCTCATCCAGGTTGATGTCATAATTTAGCTGATTCCCTACCAGAGGTTTAATCTGAAGCAAATAAAAGGATGCCAGATCATTGTTATTTTTCCCCAGATCTACAGCAAATTCTATTTCTACAGGGGACCCCAGTGAATCTTTTATACTGTCTAACATTACCTCAATAGTTTTTGCCAGAGGGATATAATTATATTTTAAAATATCGGCAAAATTTATGATTATCGGCCCATTTAAACTGACTCCCGGTTCTATAATATCATTATCAGGGTTGTAAACTGATGCACAATGATTAAGTGTTTTGTGTTTTTTTGCCTTATAAATATCTAACAGAGAAAGGGAAGCTTTTTCGCCATTTTTTAAATAATCAATATCCTGCCTTGTTAAGTTCAGGCAATAATAATGAAGTTGTGTACTTTTCAGTAAATCTTCAGGTGAAAGAATCTCCAGATTAGGATATTTGGGTGAGAATCGGTATGCCTTGCCTCCTTCAACAACATATGAACCCAGTCCTAAAGCTGCAATAGCAAAACCTTCTTCAGGTTTCATATGTTCATAAGGATAAAAATTATATGATTGTGCTATCCCGCTGATATGAGGATAATAATAATTATCATACTGATTTCCGACAAGTTCCTGCAGAATTACAGCCATCCTGTCTTCTTCAATTTTATGATTTATGGCCTGAAAATATTTACGTGCCTTATCAGAGTATATTGAAGCATAGACCAATTTAATAGTGGTTCTCAGGTGGTCTAATCTGACTTTTTTATCAATGTGATTATTAGGTATAATATAGGTATCAAAAATACCTGCAAAAGGCTGAGTCAGTGAATCTTCTGAAATACTTGATGAGCGCACGGCTATTGGCTTATTGATCTGATCAATGAAATTTTTAAGTTTAGCAACTAATTCTGGTGACAGACTGGATTTAACAAATAACTTCCTAATATCTTCATATTGTATACTAGCATTAAATATCTTATCATGCAGGTGATTTCTTTCCAGGAACAATTCAAATTCATCAGTACCTATAATAGCCGTTTTGGGAGTCCTGATTGATATCTCTCTGGTATGTTCAGAAAAGTCTAAATTATAAATTAGTGTATTTATAAAAGCCAATCCTCTTCCTTTACCTCCAAGAGAACCTCCTGCAAGGGTAACGATGTTCTTTTCATCAATTAAATCTGACTCTTCAAAATTTATTACTCTTCCTCTCTTCTTTTCTTCCCAGTATTTTCTTATCATATTAGTGTTGAATGAACGGAACTCATTGATATCTTTAAAGTCAGATAACCTTATAGGATTTAATGTTTTTGCCAGTTGAATTTCTCCTCTTGCCATTAACCAGATTGAAAACTGGTTTTTTTCAGCATGAAATACCAATGACTCGTCAGGAATAGTATCCAGCATTTCTACCATTTCCTTAAACGTTTTGGCAACAGCGACCTTTTTCCCGTCCTTGTCCCTGAAGATAAAATCACCAAAGCCAAGATGATATGTAAGAAATTTTTTCAGGTCAATTGAGAGGCTTTCGGAATTTTTATTGATAAAGCTTGAATCCATTTCTGCTGCAATTTTTGCGTTTTTAATATCAGATGACTGTAATAATGTTGGTAAGTTGCTGATGTGTTTTTTAACATATTTTATAAATTCTATTCCCGCTTTTTTATTCATACTTCCGTCCTTTTCAAATTCTACGTCAGAAATGACACAAAGCATAAAATCCTTATATTTATGGAAAAGATGTAAAGCGTCCTCGTAATTACCTGCCAGCAGTATTTTTGGCCTGGATCTCATCTTGGAAATTTTATCAAGCTCGTTCTTCTCTACTTCTGCTATTAGTTGCTGTATTTGTCCGAATACAATAGAATACAGCATGGACAGGTATTTGGAATAATACTGGGCAGAATTTTCAATTAATAGTATTACTCTTACTAATCCGACCTTAGTATCATTTTCAACATTAACAGAATCCTCAATTGACTTAACAATGGCAAAAAATATCTGCGAATCGCCATTCCATATAAACATTTTATCAATGGAATTAGTGTTAGGTATAAGCTCTTCGAAATATTTTATATTACTCTGCTGGTTTAAAAGAAGATACACAGGTAATTCAGGTTTTTTCTGTTTGATTTGATTACTCAGTTTAACCGGACCTTCCTGGTCAATTCCAACCATTAAGATGACCAGATCAAACCTCGTTGTTTCTAACAATTCCACGGCTTCTTCGGAAGTTGATACCCCGGTTATTCTTGGCAGCGAAAATAAGCTGTACTGGTATATTTCTCCCATAAACTGTTCAAAAAAGCTATCTTCATTCTCCAGTATATAAGCATCATATAAGGTCGCAACAAAAAGTATCTCCTTAACCTTATATTTCATCATATCCAAATAGATATACTTGTCGATTATTTGTCTGTTAAAGAACAGCTGGAGTGGCTGTTTGGTTTTTTCCAATGATTGTCTGTATTCTTCTGATTTTTGTCTGCCGTCATCTTTGTACAAACGCTTGTTAATTATATCTCTTCCTTTTATATTGTTTAAGTAACCGCTAATTAACCTGGCTATATTTTTTAATAACTGGCGTTCTTCTTTCAGGAAGGGGCCTTCATCAGATCTGGGTAATTCTTTTAGATAAAAAATTTCAACTGAGCCTTTTTTATTGTCTATTGTTACAAAATTTTCACTCTGGTGCCATTTAGTTTCCCTGAATTGTTTGCTCTTGTATATTTCCCCCTCATATACTATACGGGCAGCGGCATATCTGGGATATTGCCATGATTTCGATAGAAAGTCACAAATTTCCTGAAATGTTTCATTTACAGATTTCCCTTTTGCAATAATTATGTTTGTCTGGTTTATTGCATGTAATTCTTTCAGCCGTTCTTTATTATTCAGTAATACTTCTGTTAATATCTTTTTTGAAATTGCCCCTGATGTTAATGAAGCAATGTTTGTCAGGAGTTTCGTTGCTTTGTTTTTAAATTCATTATTATCAGGTCCGGGAAATTTAGTATTTACCAACAACTCAATAGTTCCGTTCTTTTTGCCGGGAATTTCCAGAGATTGTTTACATATCAGGATGGAGCCGTTCAGATTATTTGTTTCAAAGACTTTATTTTCGTAAGTTATGCGAGTTGAAATATATTCACTGTATGACCATGCCCCTGGAAGAATATTGCATATTTCCTGAAGGATTTCTTCAACAGTCAGGTCGCTGTTCAAAATATCCAGTGTTTGATCTATAATATCAGTCTCATTTATATGTTCTGTTTTTCCTTTCATATTCCCAAAAGATTAACCAAACTCGCTAATATGCTCAAGAACAACCATGTCTAAAATTTCAATTCTTTTACCATTCAGTGCTATAATTTTTTCCTTGGCAAAGGCTGACAGCGTTCTTATTGCATTTGATGTAGTCATATTTGATAAATGAGCAATATCTCCGCGTGTTAAGCATATGTTTAATGTTTTACCGTTTTTTTCAAGTCCGTATGTGTCTTTCAGAAAGATTAAAGATTCAGCTAACCGGCCACGTATATGCTTTTGTGTAAGAGTTACTGTCCGGCTGGTAGAAAATTTTAGCTCTGTAGCAAAGAATTTCATGATCTTTAAACAAAGCTCATTATTGGATTTCAAAACCTTAAACAAGCCTTTTTTATTAATCCTGCAAATCGCACAGTCTTCAATAGCTACAGCGCTGACAAAATGATTCTCGTCAGCAAATAATGCCTTATAGCCTATAAAGCCAACTGGTTTTGCCAGTCTTATAATCTGTTCTCTCCCACTTATACCTTCCATAAAAACTTTAACTTTACCCTTTATAAGGCATAGCAAGCCAATAGCTTTTTCTCCTTCGTTAAAAATAGTATCCCCTTTATTATATTTCAGGCACGTAGAATTTTGCCTTAAAATATTTTTTTCAGATTCATTTAGAATCCTGAAAATAGAATCTTTGTAATTTAAACAATAGTCGCAGTTAAGTTCTAGCTGTCTCATAAATACTTAAATTCCCGGAAATTTATAATAATCTAAATACCATTTAATTAAATGCCCGAATTATTAAGGTATTTATTATTAACAAGTTAATTTGCATCACTAGTATGAGCAGGTTTATTTAACCTTTTTATTGTAAAGATACAAAATACATTCTGATGAGAGTAATCTGATTGTTCAAATTTACTTTGTTTTGAATAACACAATTGGACTATTTAAAATTATGTACTTAACTTTACAAATTATCATTTCATCTAAAATAAATACTATCGATATCTGATTAAGATATGATTCAATTTTAAAAGATAATTTTAATTAATAAAAAACGCTATAAAGTTTAAATGACAAATTGTAAAACATACTGGCATTTGTTTATTTACTTGATTATTCCCCTGGTTATTCTACCAGTAAGGTCCCAAAAGGTTGATGATATTAATATTAAGAGAATGGTACAGCAATATAAGAATGATATTCGCGGTCCATATAAAGATATTCGCTGGTATTGTCCTGATGGTACAGTGATACCTCCTAAAGAGAGATGTCCTGACCCGGGGGGAGTTCAACGGGCAAGGTACAAAGACGAAATAATTTCTCTTGCTAAAACCAATCATGTTTTTTTGGGTCAGATTTTATCGACTACTCCTTTCCCTGACTATTGGGACGAGGCTAATAATAATTCAAGACTTAAACAATACCAACTGGAAAAATACCTCAGGGCTATTGACAATGGTTGGATTCTGAGAAGAGCTCAATATTACCGGGGGGCATTCCAGGTTGAAGACGAAGAAATTTGGGGTATCGATTTTCTAAACTGGTTGTTAATGAAAGATGAAGTTCTCACTAGACATTATTTCCTTATAAGACAAGCAGTAAAAGATATCCCCCATAAGGACGACAACAGCCTTACACAGAGTATCAGGGCGGTATCAAGTGAAATATCAGATGTTTATCCTGCTTTTCTTGATATCAGGGTTAAAATACATGGTCAGCCTGATAAAACAGACATTAGCAAAACCATCGCATTCAGGGATAATCATAAAAATATGCTCACTCCTGAAATACTTAAAAAATTTGAAAAGCTTATTGGGGATATGGGCAAGGTGTATCAGCCCGTTAATTTAGAAGCATTAAATGATTTACTTAAATTTCTCCCAAAAGATACAGAACCAGAAATATCAATGGCCGCATTTATCGAGAAATATAAAAACAGCAGTGCTTTGCCTGAGAGAATTGAAGAAATAGCAAAATTACTGTGGGAATTAAGAACTAACATCCTGACAATAAAAACTTCACAGGGACGACTAGCTGCACTTGATATATCAAACATACTTGAGGAAATTTTATACAGGGAGATAGTATCTCTGGAAATAGCAACCATCGGAGATAACATATCAATAATTAATAGCCTGGCTTTTGCTTGTGCAGGTTGCGGATATATTGAAAAATGGGAATGGGAAACCGTTTCAGAATATTTTAATTTTATGCCTGATGATGAATGGCAATTAAATAACCTGATAGATTATTTTGAATCAGCCCGGCGCATTGTTGAATGGAGTACAGGTATGTTTACTTCTGTTTATGAAGATGACATAAATCTATACGCTGGTTTTGAGCCACTTGTGGATGGATTTATCGATGATAAGATCAGGTCAACACTGTTACTTTATCTTGGTAATAATATTAGTAGTCTTGGTAATTACATCGCATCTCAATTAACGGCTTCCAGCCAGGTTATGGATATTTCCACACAGAGCGGCGTAAGAGGAATAAATCCCGGCTATGCTTTAGGTGAATTAGTAGTCATTTCAGAAACTACTGACAAGATTGAGTTTAGTAAGGACAAAATATATGTATTTAACAAACCTCCCCCCGATCTGGAGCCAGTTGCCGGTATCGCAACTGTATCTGAAGGTAATATGGTCTCACATGTGCAATTACTGGCACGTAACCTGGGCATTCCTAATGCTGTTTTGTCAGCTCAAAATTTGAATGAATTGAAAAAATATTCAGGACAAAAAGTATTTTATGCCGTATCGGGTAAAGGGACAGTGGTTATGAAACCCTACGATCAAATGATTAATGAAGAAAAAGCATTATTTGAGCAAAAGAAAAGAGATGAAAATAAAATAAATGTACCTATGGATAAACTGGATGTAAGCCAGGCAGATATTATGAACCTTAATGAAATTAATGCAAAACACTCGGGAGGGATTTGCGGGCCCAAAGCCGCAAACCTGGGCCAGCTAAAGATGATGTTTCCTGATAATGTTGTTGACGGAATTGTCATTCCTTTTGGTATTTTCAAAAAGCATTTGGAACAACAAATACCCGGGAAAAATATTTCTTATTGGGAGTACCTGAATAATATATTTTCAGTCGCAGATGAAATGTACAATAAGGGTAAAAACGAGACAGAAGTGGAGGATTATACATTAAAGGAACTGGAATACCTTAGAAATTTGATCAAACAAATAAAACTGATACCTGAATTTATTGACTCTCTTGAGAATGCCTTTAAAAGTGTTTTTAACTGCAATCTTGGGGAAATTCCTGTTTTTCTCAGAAGCGATACAAACATGGAAGATCTTAAAGATTTCACCGGGGCAGGCTTGAATTTGACTTTGTTCAATGTTGTATCTTCAGAAAGGATCCTTCAGGGAATAAAAGATGTATGGGCTTCTCCATACACCGAGCGTAGTTATAAATGGCGCCAGTATTTTCTGTTGAATCCTGAGAATGTTTTTCCATCGATATTAATAATTCCCACTGTCAATGTTGATTATTCAGGTGTCATGATTACCAAGGGGATAATAACCGGTGATGAAAAAGACCTTTCGATAGCTTTCAGCAGGGGTGCAGGAGGTGCTGTTGAGGGACAGGCCGCCGAATCGTACATTCTTAAACATGATGGCAGATGCATTTTGCTTTCTCCCGCGAGGGAACAATTTTATAATTATCTGCCTGTAACAGGGGGAATTGAGAAAAAGAAAACATCATTTGAATCACCTATATTAAATAGCGAAAATATAACAGCATTGAGACAAATAGCTGAAGAAATAAAGATAAAGCTGCTTGAAGCTCCGGGAATTGAAACCATTGGCCCTTTTGATATAGAATTAGGTTTTAAAGATAATAAACTATGGTTATTCCAGGTGCGGCCATTTGTTGAAAATAAAAATGCTGCAGGTTCTGCTTATTTGGAATCAATTAATCCTGCTGTTCCGGAAAACAAAATAATTAATTTCAACCATGAATTATAAAACAGCTTTTCTGAGCATTATATTAATTTTTGCAATATATTCAGAACTCGGGAGTTATCCTGTTGACGGATACGCAATAACCGGAATAAGGCGCCTGTACCGGTTGCAACTTATTATGAACGGTGAAATAAAAGCTGACAGGCCAATTATTAAAGGAGCACAAAAGTCAATTAATAATATTAGACTAAACCTTCTTGGACCCAGGGGGGACAGTCTGAGTTCAATACCCGCTCCGGATCCGGGTCTGCAAAAAGAAATAAATGCTTTGTTCCCTTATATGCATGAGAGTTACTCAATTGCCATTCTTGATATTACCCCGGGGAAAAAGTTTCGCTATGCCCAAAGGAAGGAAAAAGGTCTTTATCAGCCTGGAAGTGTAGGTAAACTTGTGGTTGTAGCTGCCCTATTTAATGAATTAAAAAAAATATATCCCAATTCTTTTGAAAAAAGGCAGGAACTGTTAAAAAACAAATTTGTAAGAGGTGGATCATGGATTAGATATGATGAACATACTGTGCCTGTATTTGATCCTGAAACCAGAAAATTTGTGAGACGTGTTATTGTTGAAAATGATGTGTTTTCCCTTTACGAATGGGCAGACCATATGCTGTCTGCAAGCAATAATTCTGCTGCAAGCGTCGTATGGAGAGAAGTAATGTTAATGAATGCTTTTGGCAAGGATTATCCTGCATTGAAAGAAGAACAGGCAAACGATTATTTCAGTGATACACCCAGAGTAAAATTAAGTGAACTGGCTGTGGAGATTATTAACGAACCGATTAAAAAAATTGGTATTACAAGTGCAGAATGGAAGCTAGGAAGCTTTTTTACACAGGGTGCAAAATCAATTATCCCTGGAAGCGGAGGAAGTCAGGGCAGTCCTTATGGGTTAATGAAATATTTAGTTGCCCTTGAAAGGGGAAAGATTGTAGATATAAAATCCAGCCTTGAAATTAAAAGACTCATGTACATGACTGACAGGAGAATCAGGTATGCTGCCAGCGCTTCGCTTTTAGAGGCCGCTGTATATTTTAAATCAGGAAGCTTATACCAGTGCAAACAGGAAGAAGGATATGAGTGTAAAAAATATATGGGAAATGTAAACAATTACATGAACTCGGTAATTATTGTTGAGCATCCGGATGGTACAACCTATATGGTTGTTTTAATGTCAAATGTTCTGAAAAAGAATTCAAGCAGTGACCATTATACCCTTGCAGGTAAAATTGATAAGATATTAAGAAAAAAAATATAAAACAAAGACAGATATTAGCCCTTTTATTCTTTGACAATAATTTTTCCCGTATTGAAGGATTTTTAATTATTATTTAATCCGGTTTTAATTTTCTTCTAATCTCCTGTTAATATATTCACCCTGTAAATAGTATCTATTATGGCACGTACTTATAAAAACATACCATTCAGGAAAAAAGTAAGGTCAATAAGATTTGATCGGGATACAAAAACAACCATAAGAAATGATGTGCTTAAAATGTTAGATTTTGAGGTTGAAGAAAACGATAAGACTTTAATTTCTGTAGATAGAATTTATGTAAGTTCCGGCGTTCAATATTAGATTTTTATATATTAAAAATGAAATGAGTATTCCATGATCTTATTCCCTAATCAAGCTTTGCATAGGGGATTTATATACTTATTATGTTTTAATTCAGGATAAATATTTAACTAATACGTTAACATAACATAGTAAAAATCAATTTTGATTAATTACTTCAAAAGCCCTGATAGCAAATGTACGGATTTTAATATTATCAGAGTTTATATAGGGCTTTACAAGAGGAATATATTTTTGTTCCTTTAACTGTTCAATCAGATATAATACCGCCAGTTTTATTTTGATATCTTTCCCTTTGATTAGCATCGAAAAACACTCATACTGGTCCGGCACTTTTAAATGCAGATTTTTTAAAGCTTCTTTTGAAATTGTATCAAGTATTGCAGTTTCTATTATAGGAATAAGGACTTTCTTAAGATTTGATTCCAGAAGGTTATCAAGAAATTCTATTGCATTTATTCTTAAATCAGGTTTATCGCTTTTTATTCCTTTATAAATCGATTCTATATCTTCAGGAGGATATTTAAGGCCCAGTAGCTTGAATATTCTTTCAAGGTTTCCATCAAGCCTCCGTTCAAGTAAGGCTATCAGGCTTGTACGTGCTTCGTTTTTATTGATATCACTTTTTTCTTTGATGTCTTTGCCGGGTTGAATGTGGATTTGCTGGCTATATAAGGCTGATAGAGTATCGTGGTAGATTTTCACTTCATCAAATATTTTATTAATAATATATTTGTTATTAAACTTTAGAAAAGGAAACTGATATTTAATATTGTTGAGAGAGTACAAAGATCTGAGCCTTACAGTAGTGTCTTCATGATCCAGCAGATCAAAAAGAAAATCTACGGAAGCCTGTATTCCCAGCCTTTCAACCACCGATGGTATATGTCTGGTTATTTCAGGTGAATAAATATTTTCAGATATACCTTTTCTGATTACGTCCAGGCAGGTACTTCCAAAATTCATAATTGCCGTTTTGATACTTTCTCTTAATAGTTCTTTTTCAATTAACCCTAAAATCCTGTAAATAAATCTGATATCATGAGTTTGTCCTGCAGACAGAATAGCCTGATTAGCGATATCAGTATCCTCATCAAGGAGTAAGTTATCAATAAAAGAATAGTACTTTTGTATTGCTGCATGCCCAATTACTTTTAAGAGGTTTAATTTCCGGCATTTAGCAATTTCAACATCACTAATTGATGAAAGTTTTTCTATATTTGTTTTAATAAGATTTTCAAGTTTGAAAGCCCTTTTCAGGTACAGATTGTCTTTGGTCTCAATTGCAAGGCTTAGCAGGGCAGCATCCCGTATCTGGTAATCATCATACTTTAAATATCTGGCCATAAATTCAAAAAGATCTTCATCTGTATGTTTTATCAGGTATTCAAAAGCAGCGATTTTTACTTTCTGGTTTTCATCGTCTATTAAAGGAATTACTTCTTCTGTAATATTTTGCCCTTTATAGAAATAAAGAGTTTGTAAAACTTCTACCCGCACATCGGGTGATTCATGATTAATTAATTTGTGGATAGGTTGAAAAAGTCTTGTTTCATTCAATTCCCTGACTTTTCTTAATACATATATAATTTGATTTTCTGAACCAAACTCCAATACTCGCGTTAGTCCGCTTATTACAGAATTTTTAGAAAAGTCCAGGCTTTGTTTATTCTTATTATCCTTAATCTGACCGATTTTGATTTTAAAAGTGTTAATATATTCTTTTCTTACCCTTGATGCAACATAAAACCATAATAACAGAAGGGGAATAACCAGTAAACTTACGAATGTAGGAGACATATTCAGGCTATTGATAATAAAAACCAGTGAAAGACCCCCTATGCCTGTAGCCAGGCTATCAACGAAAACATCTATAAATATTTTTGTCTGGTTCTTGATTTCGGCCGGTATAGGCAAGGCTAAAAGTTCAACTGCAGCTTTATTGATTGATTGTTTTAAGCCCCCATCACATAATTTTATGAATATGGCTGTTGCCAGTCCGGGAACCAGCATAAGTGAAACTGATCCAAACAGAATTCCTGCAGGTAGGAAAAAAAGCGAAACACCAACGCCGTAAACACCTACTACACGCCTTGTTATAAAGAGCTGGATTATCAACGATAATAGATTAATATTAGAAAGCCAGACTCCAAAGAAAGCTGTAAGTTCATCAGGATCAGGTACTTTATAGGAAGAAATAGTGACAAACTGATAATCTACCAGCTTTGCTACCAGCACTCCCAGTCCTGTTAAAAGAGCGAGGTATGTAAGGTATTTCGAATTTCTTATAATACGAAATGGATGCTCAGCCACTTTAACCTCCCTGCTTTTGGTACGAGGTGTTTGTGAATCGGCTAACATGCTTTTCTTCCAAATAGTACGGGTTACGGGAATACATATTATCAATAACATTGCGCTAACAAATAAAAGATTCTCACTTCCTAATAAGGGTGCAATTATTGATGTCAGGTACCCTCCAAAGATTCCTCCTGTAATTGCAGCCCCGCCAATAAGACCGAATAAGCGTTTGGCTTCACGGGCATTAAAGGCAATATTTGCCAATATCCAGAATTGTGATGCTGAAAGAATAGCAAATATTGCTACCCAGATGTAAAACATATATAACAACCATTTCTCAAGTATATTCAGTCTTAATAGTATTCCAAAAGAGATCAGGCTGATAACTGAAATTAACAAGGTGTTTATGATAATTTTATTAATAGGGATTTTTTTAAGTGCATTTGAATATAATGTTGTAATTACTGCTGCAACAAGAGCTACAAGAATAAAGGCAAAAGGAAGTTTTTCCGCTCCTAAATCAGATAAAAACAGCGAATTTACTGTGGGTTTTACGATAAGGAGAGTTGTTATAAGTAAAAAGATATTGAGTTGTACAAGTAATACGCGGGATAACTCACCCTGCCTTATATCAAGAGTTTTGTAAAAAAGAACTTTCGTGGCCTTATTAAGAAAATTCATTAATTGTAATTTTTTTAATCAATGGCAAAATGATAATCCCTAATAATTCTTAAATATTTCTTCAGTACTAATAACAAGGTCTCTCAATATTTTTTCGCCATCGGTATCTTCAATAAGGGCTACCAGAATATACCTTCTTTCAGGCCCCCAAACAAGTATTGAATCTGAATGAAAGTTTTTCCATGTACCCGATTTCCTGTAAAGCCGGGCCGCAGGTGCAGTTTGCTCAAGAACACTAACAAATTTATGATGAAGTTCCGGGTCGGCCATATATTCAAGCATCTGCTTAGACCTTTCGTAATTTATCAGCTTACCGAAAACCATTAAATAATAAAAACGGCATACCTGTGTGACTGTGGCGCCATGGGTTATACCTCTTAAGGGGTCGGGACGCCTTTCGCCATATTTTGCATATCGCTTGCCTACCCATAAACCACCTCCATAATCTTCATCATAAAACTCATATTTCGGGTCGGTTAAAACACTTGATATTTTATCATATCCAAGCATGTCTATTAATTTTGTTGAAGCCATATTGCTTGATTTACTAATCATTTGTCTTAATTCGCTTTTTATTTCAGATGTTTCAACAAGTTCCCCTTTTTCAATTGCATCCATTGCTGCCAATAATATGGCAATCTTGGGAAGACTGGCAGCATACATCATAACATTACCATTTACCCTTGCATATTTTATATTATCCTGCTCACGAAGGTCAACTACTCCAACAGCCATTCTTCTATTGTCTACAAGCCGCTTCCATTTACTGTTAGCATTAATTTTTTTTACTAACTGTTGCTGTAAATCATCATTAATCAAATTTCGAAGGGGAATAATAGTATCACTTTCAACTCTGAAGGGAATATCAGGAATACCAGAGACTTTGTAACTATTTATAACTCTCTGCGCTGCCCTCTCACTTGCGAATGTGTATGTTTTAACTATTTCAAAAATGCAGATGGATACAATAATCAGCAGAACAAAAATAAGTGTAACACTTATCCTGATTCTTTTGATAAAAACAAATTTCTTATTCAAGTTTAATAACAATTAATAATAAAATAAATCTATTTAATTACAAGTCTTATATCCTGGTGACAGTTATCCAACAAACGATTATTTTAGACTAAAATTATCATTTATTTTTCAATTTTAAGTATTATAAAACTATTTGTAAGACACAAAATCATACTACGCTTTTTGCAACTGATTTAATAATTGAGGCTATAGATTTTTGTTTAGTCACAACTACCCACTCATATATAATTTCGTTAGAGGAATGCAAAAATAAAAGGATTTTTATTTCGTCCTGATATATTAAAGGCAGTCCGCTGATCAATATTATAATTACCTGCTGACTGCCTTATTACAGCTTTTGATTGAATGTAAATTAATCTGACTGGTTTAATAATATTAAAAATAAATGTTTTGGTAGCTATATCAACTATTCAACAGGAAAATAAATCTGGGTTTGATATTTATTAGGATCAGGCTCTGCATTGGGATCTGTTAAATAGACTTCCCATACGGCCCCGCTAATTTTCAGGCCCTTTTCATCAATGTATTTCTGAATAGCTTCATAAACAGGTCCGAGTGATTCATATGGCCCTGTATGCAAAGCCGCCACTACTTTACAGGCAGGTAATTCCACAAATTCAATATCTCCTTCACATTCTGCTCCTGTGTCCACAGGGACTCCGGCTTCAAACTCGGTATCCCCCTCAGGATCCCAGCTGTGATATCTGGTAAATGGGGGGCCTGTCATTTCTATTTCATTATCTAAAATACAGCTCATAAGTTTTGGATAAAGCTCTCCCATTTTTGCGCTGATTTCGTTAGTTGGAGTAGTTACTCTGATAATTAAAGCTTTTGTTGCTTCAATCACTTTAATTTCAATGTTGACTTCTGTACATTTTTTTGTTGTGTCGTCTTTAGAGTTCATGTTGGGTTTCTGACAATTATTTCCAAAAACCACTGGTTGAATTAAAAATAACGCCAGGGTTGTGGCAAAAATGTTAAATTTTTTCATGATGCATTAATATTAAGGTTTAAGTAAAAATAATAATTAATTATTTTAAGTAAAGTTAAATAGTTAAATAATTATATAGAACCAGGATTTTTAATCCTGTTAACTTATTTTACATATGAAGGTGGAGGAATAGTTTTTCCCCAGTCAGATGGTTCAGTGCCCATTATCAATACTAATTCAGCACCATTAATTATATCTTTATGCTGAAACCATGCCTTATCCCAGAGTTTGCCGTTTAAACTGGCCGAAAGTACATATTTGTTTTCATTTGAGTTATTAAGGGTTCTGATAACGAATTCTTTCCCTTTGCCTGTGACAATAGTTGTTTTGGCAAATACCGGACTCCCAATAAAATAAAAGTCCTGGCCAGCCATTGGATAAATACCTATAGCACTCCAAACATACCATGCAGATAGTGAACCTGATATATCCTGGCCGGGTATTCCATCAGGCTGCGTATTATAATAGGTATCCAATATCCATCTTACCCTGTCTGCAGTCTTATCTGGTCTTCCTGCATAAATATACAACCACGGGATATTACTGTTCACAATATTGCCCGGGTTGAAATGACCTCTGTTAAAAAGCTCATCCAGAAATTCAACAATTGCTTCCTTACCTCCATGAAGCTCTATTAGCTTTGATATAAGATGGGGTGCTGACATGCTGTAATGCCACATCGAACCATCATACAGGGGGCCAGTTTTTTGTACATAATTATAATCTTCATCTGTTGCCCTTTGCCAGTTACCATATTTATCCCTGGCCCAGAAAAACATAGTCTCAGGATTAAATAATTTCAAGGCGTTCAGAGATCTCCCGGAATACATTTCATAATCTGCATTTTTACCAAGTTTTTTAGCTGCAAGTGACAGACAGTAGTCATTATACGCATATTCGAGGGTCCGTGAAGAAGCACCGTTTATAAATTCTTTATCTGCTACAGAAGTTACAGGCAAATATCCCAGGTTAAGGTATTGTTCCAGAAACTTTCCGTAAAACAGCGGATTTTCTGAAAGAATGTCTGCATTTTTTTTCATAGCTATATATGCCAGGTCGTAGTTAAATCCCTTTATGTTTTTCAGGATAGCTTCGGTAATAACTACATCGGCATTTGTGCCTCCCTGGATTCTTGCATAATCTCCCGCTATCCAGGTATCGGGCAGCCATCCCCTGTTATTATATATCTTCAGAATATATTCTATCATTTGAGCCTGCCGATCAGGAAGAATTAACATTAACAGAGGATTTACTGTCCGGTATGTATTCCAGATTGAGTAATAATCCCAATAATCAGGAACACTTGATTCGGGTGATGGATTTTCACCTGATAAATCACGGGGGGCCAGGAGAGAGTGGTACAGGGCTGTATAAAATATTGTGTTCTGTTCTTTAGTCCCGCCTTCTACAACTATTTTATTGAGATGATTTTGCCATATTTTTGATGCCCTGTTTTTGATCTTATTGAAATCCCAGCTGCTAGCTTCATCAAGATTTGCCTGGGCTTTTTCGTTACTTACATATGATATTGCTATTTTTAACTTTATTCTTTCTCCCGGATTTATATTAAATGATACATATGCCCCCAAAGACACATTATTATCAGATTGTTCCTGAATTGATTTTTCGTTATGGCTTATAATTCCGTTATTCCATATCCCATATTCATTAAAAGGCTGATTAAATTCGGCTATAAAATAAATATTATATGGATTTAAACCACCCCGGCCACCTTCAAACCGACCATATCCCTGAACTTTGTTATCCGGCAGTATAGTAACTTCACACATTTTACATTTACTTGTTCCTTCACTGCTCTCAGGACCTGTCAAGCTGGCCGAAGGGTCGATGATAAAGTGTACGGGTCCTTTTTCAGAATATGTATATCTGTGAAAGCCTACCTTTTCAAAAGTAGTTACTTCCGCCTTTATGTTGCCTTTCGCAAGTGTCGCAGAAAAATACCCTGGTGATGCTTTTTCATTAACCAGCATTGATGTTTTATTTTTTAAATCCAGCTGACCTATCTGCGTAATTACCAGAATATTGCCGTACCTTGGATTGCCAAAGTCACTGTTAATATGTGTCTGGCTAAAGCCATAAGCTGGCATGTTTGGTCTGTAACCCAGTGGAGGCTGATCGCATTTAAGACTTTTCAGGTCGCACTCAGGACTAATACATACCATACCAAAAGGAAGAACAGCTCCGGGATAAAGGTTTCCGGGTATGTCTGTGCCGATAAAAGGGTCAACATAATCAGCCGGATTATCTGAAGAATCCTTTGAAGTGCAGGAATAAAAAAGTATGAATACAACCAGGCAAGATAAAATTCTAATATGTTTACTCATATGATTATTCTTAATATTCTAAAATTGCATGATCCTTACTCAAGACGCTAATTTAATCAAAAACAGAACCTTTAAATTAAAACATTGGCATCAATTAAAGAAAATATTTATAAAGAATTATCGCGTGATTGCCCATCCCGGCAACACAAAAGGCTCTATATTAAAAACAATGCCTATTAATAAATATGTAATCAGTGTGACGATTAAAATACCAACAATGTTAATTACAAATCCTGTACGTATCATATTATTTATGCTTACCCTGTTAGTCCCGAATATTATAGCATTAGGCGGTGTTGCTGTAGGAAGCATAAATGCAAATGATGCAGCCAGTGTAACAGGAACCATAAATACCATGGGATTTATTTTTAAGCCAACGGCCATAGAAGCAAAAACCGGCAGAAGCATCTGGGTTGAAGCTGTATTTGAGGTTAATTCAGTAAGGAAAGTCATTAATGCTACTATTACCAGAATGTAAATAAGGGGATTAATATTTAAACTGCCGGTAAGTTGATTTGCCAGCCATAATGAAAGTCCTGATTTTTCAAACCCCAAAGCAAGAGCAAATCCTCCGCCAAAAAGTATAACTATATTCCAGGGAATTTTATTTGCCGTTTCCCAGTCCATTAATCTCTTTGCCCGAGCAGATTTTGCAGGGATTATAAACAATATAACTGCTATAAGAACAGCAACTGTTCCATCATTAATATATTTTGAATGTTTAAACAGTAATGCCCAGCCTGGAATACTAAAATTGTTAAACTTAAAGCCGGGTCTGGTTATCCATAGCAGTGCAAGGAGTATAAAAAGTATGAAGACTATTTTTTCTTCGTAAGATGATTTACCAATACCATCATATTGATTTTTTATTGATTCCCTGGAAAGATTAGTTATTTTAATCTTTTTAACATATGAAAATTTTAATATTAACCAGACAATAATAAACATAATCACTGTAAGGGGGAATGCAAACAAAAGCCATTGATTAAACAATATTTCCGGGGCATCAGCATATAAAATATTTAACATTCTAACACATATAAGGTTAGGAGGCGTACCTACAATCGTTGCAATTCCGCCTATTGAGGCACTATAAGCAATACCCAGTAAAAGTCCGGTTGCATAGCTTGAGAGTTCATTTTTACTCAGACTTTCTTCTATCTTAATAATTATTGAAGTCACTATAGGTATCATCATCATTGCTGTGGCTGTATTTGAGATCCACATCGATAATATGGAAGTAGCAAGCATACAGCCAAGCAGTATTCTCCCGGGGCTGATACCTACCCATAATAATATTTTAAGGGCGATTCGTTTATGCAAATTCCACTTCTCCATGGCCAATGCCATAATAAATCCGCCAATAAAGATGAATATTATATGGTTAAAATATGCTTTGGATATATCCTTTCCATCCAGTACCCCCAAAAGGGGAAAAAGTATTACCGGTAAAAGGGCAGTAACACTTAGAGGTATTGCTTCAGTAACCCACCATACGGCCATCAATGCCGCTATTGCGCAAGTTCTTGTAATTTCGGGTTTGCCAGGTTCAAGGTCAGTAAAGAGCAGTATAAATAAAAACAAGAGGAAGCCAATAATTAATCCTGTGTACTTTTTATTTGAAAAACCAGTAAACCTGCTCTTCATGTATTACTGAATTTTAATTTGACTGATAATTAGTCGCCTGTATTTTATGTTTTTGGCGGATAATAATTTAAGTATAGATATTCTTTAATATTTAAATATAATGGTTTATATCTTTAACAGTAATTAATTATTAAAGTACTCCAGGAGCAGATCTTTTAATTTTTCATATTCGTATACAACAGGAAATTCAGGGTAATCGTCGATAACATTTTGTGGCGGACGGGCAAGTATAGGCTTGTCTGCTTCTTTTAGCATAGATATGTCGTTATACGAATCTCCTATTGCAATAACCTCGTAGTTCAGGCTTTTAAGTGCCTGTATTACTTTTCTCTTCTGGTCTTTTTGTCTGAGCTTATATCCAATAATATTATTATTACTGTCAACTTCCAATGAATTACAAAAAAGAAGCGGCCATCCAAGCTTGTTCATCAGGGGATCAGCAAATTCAACAAAAGTGTCGGAGACTATTACAAAGCGAGTCATTTTTTTCAGCCAGTTGATCATCTCCAGAGCCCCGTCAATGGGTTCAATCTTCCCAATAACGTTTTGAATATCTTTTAGCTTCAATCCATTTTTTTTCAGAACTTTTAGCCTGTGTTTCATCAGCTCATCATAGTTTTTAATATCTCTGGTAGTAAGTTTAAGCTCATCAATTCCTGTTGTTCTGGCTACATTAATCCATACTTCCGGGACCCAGATTCCTTCCAGGTCTGAACATACTGAGTGCATAAAATGATTTTTAAAATTATTATACTTTTATATTAATTAGTTATCAGATATATTTTCTGTTTTCTTTAATCTGGCTTTTAGAAATACTTATCTTTTAAGTATCTCTTAAACATGCTATAATCATTTTCCAGCACATCATACTGCTCTTCTTTATCTTCCAGACCCTTCAACGCGACAGGTAATTGAGGATCTATATTTAATATCTCTTTTATCTCCTCAGGAAATTTTGCAGGATGGGCTGTCTCAATGCAAACACTTATCTGATCCGGTGATGCATCATCAATATTGGCTTTAAAGTCTTCTGTTAGTCCGGCCCAACCCACAGCTCCGTGCGGCTCTATCAGCACCCTGTATTTTTCGTATACTTCTTTTATTGTCTGTTTTGTTCTTATATCATTGATACTGACGGTAAACATGTCTTTTCTCATCCGGTCAAGATCGGGTTGACTGTGAATAATACCTTTATCATCCATTATACCTTTATACAAAGATACTACCCGTGCCATATTGCTGGGATGACCGACATTCATTGCGCTTGAGATACAATTAACAGAGGGTATAATTATCTTATATTTTCCCGTTTTCCAGTAAACCGGCACTTCATCATTTTCATTTGTTGATACTACAAAACGTTTAACAGGCAGGTCCATATTCATTGCAATAAGTCCTCCCATCAAATTACCGAAATTTCCTGATGGCACCGAAAATATTATTTTTTCATCATAGCCTTTGCAGAGTTTTGCAAATGTATATATATAATACATTGACTGCGGAAGCAGGCGGCCGATGTTTATAGAGTTTGCCGACGAGAGATTCAAATAGGTAAGTTCTTCATCAGCAAATGCTCTTTTGACTATTGCCTGGCAATCATCAAACTTTCCTTTGAGGGCAATGATTTGAATATTTTTATGTAAAGTAGTCATTTGTTTACGTTGCCTGTCTGTCACTTCCTTCTCGGGGAACAATACAACAACCTTTATATTTTCAAGTTCATAAAAAGCATTGGCAATTGCACTTCCGGTATCTCCAGAAGTAGCTGTTAATATTAATAAACTCCTGTTTTCTTTCACAAGAAAATATTGCATTAATCTGCCCATCAGGCGTGCCGCAAAATCTTTGAATGATGCAGTTGGCCCCTGGTCAAGATGCATAATATATTTCCTTTCATAAACCTTTTCCAGGGGAACATCAAAATTGTATGCGTCTTTTGTTATCGAGTATAAATCTTTATCCGGTATTTCGTTTATCAAGAATTTCCTGCCAATTTCGTAAGCGATTTCGTAATATGGTTTATCAGCATAACTCATTAGCTCCTGAACGCTTATTTTCGGGATAGGATCAGGCATAAACAAACCTCCATCAGGAGCCAGCCCCTTAAGTAATGCTTCTTTAAAGGTTACTTTTCCTGCTTTTCTGTTTGTTGAATAGTATAAGATCCTTTCTGTCATATTATTCGGAGAAAATTATTTTCACAGTTTTTCTATTTCTGAAGGGTAAATTTAAAAATTATCAGTTAAATCAGATTATTTATATAATTTAAGGTCTCTTCATTAAATTCCTCAAAAGAACTTAATTTAAGATCAACAAAATCAAATTTAGAATTACCATAATCTTCTTTTTCAAGTATAGCGACTACTTTCATTCCTGCAGATTTTGCAGATAAAGCACCATAAAATGAATCTTCAAAAGCAAGGCATTTATCCGGACTTACATTTAATAATTTAGCTGTTGAAATATAAACTGCAGGATGTGGCTTTCCTGATTTCTCAACTTCTGAAGAATGAATGACCGGGAATTCATTATTTAATTTAAAAGTGCGAAGCACTGTCTGTATAATTTCCAGAGGTGATGATGAAGCAATTGCGGCAGTAATATTCTTTTTCTTAATAATCTTCAGAACCTTTTCTACATCTTTTTTTAACCTGCCTTTTGTTTTAATAAGATTTATGATTTCAGCATATAATTCATCTCTAATTTTTTCCGGTTCTTTATCTTTCCAGGGTTTATAATCATACCAGTGTTTTACAGTATCAATACAATCCAACCCTGTAGTCTGCCTGCACATTTCAGTAGTCAGGTTAATTCCAACTGTTTTAAAGATTTTCTTTTCAGCTTCTTTCCAAAGCGGCTCAGAATCAATCAGTACACCGTCTAAATCAAAGATTGCAGCATTTATCATGTATTTTAATTATAGGCTAGACATTAACAACTCTTATTATATCTGCAAATACTCCGGCAGCTGTTACCTCTGCCCCTGCTCCATACCCTCTGATTATCATGGGTTGTTCATGATATCTGTCTGTTGTGATAAGGATTATATTGTTATGGCCTTCAAGAGAATATGCAGGATGTTTTGAATCAATTTCTTTAAGTCCAATCTTTGCTTTGCCACGTTCCAGTTCAGCTACGTATCTCCATTTTTTATTTTCTTCGACAAGCTTCTTCCTTTTTGCTTCATACTCTTTATCATACTTTTTTATTGTACGCCAGAAATCATCCAGTGAGTTTTTAAAACATTCTTCAGGCAAAAAAGGTGTTAATTTAATATCGTTTATATCAATTTCATAGTTGGCTTCCCTGCATAATATTAATAATTTTCTCTTCACATCCAGACCGCTTAAATCACTTCTGGGATCAGGTTCTGAAAATCCTTTCTCTATAGCCAGTTTAATTGATTTACTTAATGGCATTTTCTCATCCGGTTCATTCAATATAAAATTAAGGGTTCCTGACAATACTGCCTCAATTCTAATAACTTTGTCGCCACTCTTTATTAAATTGTTAAGTGTACTTATTATTGGAAGACCTGCACCAACATTTGTTTCATACATAAACTTAACATTTTTATCCTTTGCTGTTTTTTTGAGGTCCCTGTATAGAGAATATTCAGATGAACATGCAATTTTGTTGGCTGCCACGACTGATATATATGATTCCATAATATTTTTGTACCGTGAAGCAATATTTTCACTGGCAGTGCAGTCAATAAAAACGCTGTTTTGCTGATTTAAATATTTCATTTTCTGAATAAACAGGTCGATATCTATTTTTTCGCCGGATGTGTTCAGCTTTTCCTTATAATTCTTAAGATCAATTCCATCCTGTACTATAAGCATTTTTTTTGAGTTGCTAATACCTATTACATTAATCTTCAGACTATGGCTCTCCAGAAGTTTTTCCTGCTGTTTTTTAATCAGGTTAAGCAGTATACTTCCAACCTTCCCGATTCCAACAAGATACAGGTGGAGTTCTTTATAGTGAGATAAAAAGAAACCTTCATGAATAACATTTAATGCCTTTTTTAGACTTTCCTTTCTGATTACAACTGAAATATTCAGCTCGGATGAGCCTTGTGCCGTAGCTATAACACTAATACCATTCTTCCCCAGTGATGAAAACAGATTTGCCGAAATTCCCGGAGTATTTTTCATCCTCTCACCAACAATGGCGATAATAGATAAATCTTTTTCAATTTGTATATTAAGTTCATTTCTCAGTTTTATTTCCGGTTCAAACTCTTTTTCCAGGGCATGGACAGCCTTCTCATTATCTTCAGGTATAATAGCAAAAGTTATTGAATATTCTGATGATGCCTGTGTAATTAAAATGATATTAATATTTTTATTTGCAAGAGCTCCGAACAGCCGGCTGGATATGCCCTTTACTCCTACCATCCCGGGTCCCTGAAGTGTTATTAATGCTATATCGTCAATGGACGAAATACCTTTAATCATTGAGCTTCCTGTAATAACTGAATATTTTGTAATAGTAGTCCCTTTTGCAGACGGATTAAAAGTATTATATACTGAAACCTCAATATTTTTTTTGTATACAGGCTGAATTGTCGGTGTATAAATAACCTCTGCCCCGAAGTGTGAAAGCTCCATTGCCTCAGCATAACTAAGGGATTCAATAGCAAATGCCTTTTTTACTTTTTTGGGATCAGCAGTCATAAATCCGTCAACATCTGTCCATATCTCAAGACGGTCAGCGTCTAATGCAGCTGCAACTATTGCCGCAGTATAATCAGATCCTCCGCGTCCGAGAGTAGTAGTTTCATTTCTATCACTGCTTGCTATAAATCCGGGGACAACAGCAGTTTTTTTTATGGTTTTAAAACGATAACCAATTAGCCGGTTGGTGTGAGTAAAATTTACTTTAGCATTACCAAAATCACTATTGGTTTTAATAAAATTCTTAATATTAATAAGTACACAATTATCTATCAACTGGCTTAATATCAGGGATGATAACTGTTCTCCATAACTCAGTATTCTGTCTTTAACCTTTAATGTGAGATCATTTACCAGAAATAATCCATTAATAATATCACTAAGTTCTTTAAATAGTGTATTTACCTGCAGCAGTACTTTATTCTTCACAGGTTCTTCAAACAGTGAATTTATTATATCCAGATATTTCTTCTCTATTTCATTATATACTCTGAAAAAGGTTCTGTCATTATCGGCAGCCAGCACGGCAAGTTCCTGTAATTTATCAGTTATACCCTGAACTGCAGAAACAACCACTACTATTTGATCTGACTGGTTTTCGACTATTTTCTTT
The DNA here is from genome assembly GCA_964521285.1 of uncultured Bacteroidales bacterium. GTDB lineage: Bacteria > Bacteroidota > Bacteroidia > Bacteroidales > UBA10428. Next base: position 96,899 of record CAZFQS010000010.1, read on the forward strand.
ACAATTAACATATTATCTGCAGAACTAACTGATGAACCACCGAACTTAAGTACTTTCATTTTACTTATAATTTAAACAATTATACTGCATTAAAAATAATACATTTATACTGAACTCAAAAAAGAATGATTAAGTTTAAAATGATTGTTCTATTGCTCTATTGTTCTATTGCTCTAGTGCTTTATTGCTGAATTGTTGACCCCGCCTGGCGAAGGCCCGCCTGCTGCATATTCAGCACAGGCAGGCAACAATACTTTACTTATAAGTATCAGAATAACTGACCAGCCTGATATTTCTTTGTTTAATGATGTTCTTAATCCTTTCGCTGGTAACAGCATTGGTAGTCGCTTCGCGGTGAATTGCCATTCTGATATCTGCATCATACCCTGATCCTTCTATGCCTTGTGTCTCTTCGTTGTTTAAAGCCGGATGACAAATGCATTCCCACAGGCCTGATGTCAGACTATCTATAGACCCTTCAAGAAAATCTTCCTTTTCTTCGGGAGGAACAGACCACAATTCAAATGATTCTGTCAGTCCGTTTGGACTAAATGGCAATTTATATTCTCCGGATAGTTTCTTAAATATCTTTGTTATTGCTGGTTGACAGGTAGCTATATTCATGTGGTCCGATAAATGAGATACCTGCGGTATATGTTTTAATGCCAGCTCAATTTGTGCTCTAAGTTCGGTCTCTAATTCATCAGGGTCGATTTCCAGCGCTCCCACATTTTCTGTTCTTGTATGGAAATACCTGTCTTCGGTAACCAGACTTTCAGCTTGTGTCACAGGGCCCCATTTATAATTATCCCACTCACTCGTTAATGTCAGATGCACCCCGACATCAAGCCCCGGATTTTCTCTGAGCAATTTTGCAGCATCCAAAAACCAGGGTCCGGGGACAATAACTTCAACAGTAGTAATAATTCCTTCTTTATAACCTTTTATGCAGGCCAGATTTGCCGATTTTGAGAATCCCATATCATCAGCCCTGACTATTAGTCTGATATCTTCTTTTTCATTATCCATTACAAAGAAGTTTGTTAATAATAATAATGACAGGATATTTAAATATATAAGTTGTTTCATTTTTTTATTTTTAATAAAACCGGATATTTTTTTTTAACAGACCTAGACCGCTTCGATCGTTGAGGGAGGTTTAGGTGCTATATTGTATGTCACACTGACAATACCGGGCACATTCCTGATAATCTCAAGAGCAAGCTTCTTAAGGATTTCAAACGACAGTTGTGTTGGCTCTGCTGTTCGCGCATCAGTGCTGTCCCAGCAGCGTACTTCTATCTGCTGTCCGAAATCACGTTTGCCATCGCGCATGCCGGTCACCCGGTCTTCATGAAGAATTGCCATATACTGAAATGCATTTGTGCTATTAAGAGATTGCTCAACAATAATGGTAGCTTTACGGACAGTCTCTATACGCTCGGGAGTCACTTCACCTATTACACGGGCAGCAAGGGCCGGACCGGGAAAAGGGATTCGATCGAACAGACCGGATGGGAGTCCAAGTGCCTTGCCTACTTTCCTAACCCCGTCCTTACGAAGCTCGATGAGGGGCTCAATTATACTATAGCCAAAAGTTTCCTGCGGGTCAATACCAAGTTGTTCAAAGACGTTATGCTGTCGTTTGATCCCTGCAACGGTTTCGTCTATATCAGTGAGAATTGTTCCCTGCAGGAGGTACTTTGCTCCGCTTTCTTTTACAATCCGGCCGAAAACATCTTTGTAAAAAGTCTGGGTAATAGCTTCCCGCTTTTCTTCGGGGTCGGTAATACCCTTAAGGGCAGAGAAAAATTTTTTTCTGGCATCAACTATTTCTACAGTGACACCTAGCTTTTGGAAAATTTCCGACACCTGCCGGGCTTCTCCCTCCCGCATAAGGCCATTTTCTATAAAAACCGTTTTAAGTCGATTTCCAAGGGCACGATGCCCAAGCATTGTTACTGTGGACGAATCTACACCCCCTGAAAGGGCATTTATAGCAATTCCATCCACAACAGTCTCCCTGATTGCTTTAATTTTTTCATTGATAAAATTGCCGGTATTAAGTTCCTGCATGGTTATTTATTTGATTATTTGGTTGGTATTATATTATAAATTAATGACTTTATTAATGTCCTAATATAGTATTTTCTTTTGCTGCAAAAAAACATTCCTTATTTAAATTTTCTTAGAGTATATTGTTGCAGCCTGACAGTTTATAATAAGTTCAAATCCGGTGAATTATTATTTGAGAAACGATTTGGTTATTTCTACAAAGATTTTTTTATTTGTGCCGACATAATTAGAGTATTATTTTAACCTGTTATAATCAGAAATAAAAAATGCCAAAACGTTCTCAAATAAGTAAAGTACTGATAATCGGTTCAGGACCAATCATTATAGGCCAGGCTTGTGAATTTGACTATTCAGGTACTCAGGCTTGCAAAGCACTTCATAAACTTGGTTATAAAATTATACTGGTGAATTCAAATCCGGCAACAATAATGACAGATCCCGGTATGGCAGACGTAACCTATATTGAGCCCTTAAATGTAAATAGTCTTGAAAGTATAATAGCAAAAGAGAGGCCCGATGCATTATTGCCAAATCTGGGAGGTCAGACAGGTTTGAATTTATCCTCTGAATTATATAAGAAAGGTATACTTGGAAAATATGGTGTAAAGATTATTGGTGTTAATGTTGATGCTATCGAGCGGGGTGAAGATCGTATTGCTTTTAAGGAAACTATGAAAAGGCTTGGAATTGAAATGCCGCGGAGCAAACCTGCCCTGAGAGTGGAAGAAGCTGAAGAGATTGCAAACGAGCTTGGTTATCCGGTTGTTCTTCGTCCTGCTTATACTCTTGGGGGTACAGGTGGCGGTCTTGTTTACAATAAGGAAGAATTAAATGTTATTGCCGCAAGAGGAATATCTGCGAGCCTGGTGGGTCAGGTACTTGTTGAGGAATCGGTTTTAGGTTGGGAGGAGCTGGAATTGGAAGTTGTAAGGGATGCAAAAAATAACAAGATAACAGTATGTTTTATTGAAAATGTTGATGCTATGGGAATACACACCGGAGACTCATACTGTACAGCACCAATGCTCACTATTGATGAAAAGTTACAGGAACGGTTACAAAAGCATTCATACGACATTGTTGAAGCCATTGGCGTAATTGGTGGTACAAACATTCAATTTGCACATGACCCTAAAACAGGGAGAGTAGTAGTTATTGAGATTAATCCGAGAACATCACGGTCTTCGGCTTTAGCATCCAAGGCAACAGGTTTTCCTATTGCCCTTGTTTCATCAATGCTTGCCGGGGGGTTGGATCTTGATGAGATTCCTTACTGGAGGGACGGAACCTTAGATAAATATACTCCATCCGGTGATTACGTGGTAGTCAAATTTGCACGCTGGGCTTTTGAGAAATTCAAAAAGGTTGAAGACAAGCTGGGTACCCAAATGAGGGCAGTGGGAGAGGTAATGAGCCTGGGAAAAACTTATAAGGAAGCATTTCAAAAATCAATACGATCCCTTGAAATTAACCGCTATGGCCTGGGATTTGCCAGGAATTTCAATAAATTACCCTTAAATGAATTGATGAAATTAATCAGTACACCTACCAGTGAAAGGCAGTTTATAATGTATGAGGCACTGCGTAAAGGAGCAAGTCCGGAGAAGATTTATGAAAAAACTCACATTAAGCCATGGTTTATTAAGCAGATGAAAGAGCTGGTTGAACTGGAAGAAAAAATTTTAAAGTATAAAGGAAAGGTAATTCCCGACGATTTACTTATTAAGGCCAAGAAAGACGGATTTGCTGACAGGTATCTGGGGAGGCTTCTTAATTTACCTGAAAAGGAAATACGGAAAAAGCGTATTGGTCTTGGAACAGTCCAGGCTTGGGATGCTGTACCTGTCAGTGGTGTCGAGAATGCAGCATATTATTATTCTACATACAATGGTCCTGATACTGTAGAATCTTCGAGTAAAAGAAAAGTTATGGTTCTGGGAGGCGGGCCGAACAGAATAGGGCAGGGAATAGAATTTGATTATTGTTGTGTTCATGCTGCATTTACATTGAAAGATCTTGGTATAGAGACTATCATGGTAAACTGCAATCCTGAAACTGTTTCAACCGATTATGATACATCAGACAAATTATATTTTGAGCCACTGACAGTTGAAGATGTACTTAGTATATACCAGAAAGAAAAGCCTGAAGGTGTTATTGTGCAGTTTGGGGGACAAACACCCTTAAATATAGCATATGAGCTTGAGGAGGAGGGAGTAAAAATTATGGGTACTTCTCCCGCTACTATTGATCTTGCTGAAGACAGGGATCGTTTCCGGAATATAATGAAAAGGTTAGGAATCCCCCAGCCTGAGTCAGGGATGGCCAGTTCACTGGATGAAGCTTTACAAATAGCTGAAGAAATAGGATATCCTTTGATGGTCAGACCTTCATATGTATTAGGGGGAAGAGCAATGGAAATTATTCACGATGAAGAGATGCTCAGGGAGTATGTTGCTCTGGCAGTAGATGTATCACCGGAAAGGCCAATTTTAATTGACAAATTTCTGGAAAATGCGATAGAAGCAGAAGCCGATGCTATATCTGACGGTACAGATGCTTTTGTTCCGGCGGTAATGGAACATATTGAAAAGGCAGGTATTCATTCGGGTGATTCCTCATGTGCAATACCTCCATTCAGCATACCGGAGGAACACTTAAAAACAATAGAGGAATACACAAGAAAAATGGCTATTGAACTAAATGTTGTGGGACTTATAAATATTCAGTATGCTATTGCCGATGATATAGTGTACGTGCTTGAAGCTAATCCAAGGGCATCACGCACTGTTCCGTTAGTCTCAAAGGTATGCAATATCAATATGGTGCGTTTGGCAACACAAATTATGCTGGGTAAAAATATTAAGGATCTTAATATTCATCGGAAAAAAATTCCGCATTACGGAATTAAACAGGCAGTATTTCCGTTTAATATGTTTCCCGAAGTTGATCCCCTGCTTGGGCCGGAAATGAGATCAACGGGTGAAGTTCTGGGTCTTGCAGAATCATTTGGAAACGCTTTTTATAAAGCTCAGGAAGGAAACCAGACTCCCTTACCACTCCAGGGCTCAGTACTCATAACCGTAACAATTGCAGCTTATGAGGAAAAAGAAGTAATCCAGCTGGGGAAGGAATTTAAACAGCTTGGATTTAAGATATTTGCTACGGAAGGAACACATAAGTTGCTCACTGAAAACGGTATTGATGCGGAAAAGATACTGAAGCTTCATGAGGGGCGCCCCAATATCCTGGATGCTATTAAGAACGAGGAAATAAATCTGATTATTAATACTCCTGTAGGAAAGAAGAGTATGTATGATGATTCATATATAAGGAAATCTGCAATAAAGTACAAGATACCTTATATTACAACTATCTCTGCAGCACTTGCAGCTACAAAAGGTATAACGGCACAAATAGCAAACAGGACGGACGTCAGGTCACTACAGGAATATCATGGTGATATTAAATAAAACACCTGCAACAAGGTATTTCATATTAAATATCTGATAATATCAACAAATAATTGGATTTATTAATTAAAGTGTATACCACATTTACCATGATAGTCTCCCTTATTCCTGGTATTAACAGCAGGCTTAGTGCTATACATAGCACTGCAAGTACAATCATGGAAAAGCACATTGTAAAAGGAACCTCTTTTATTTTTTTAAGTTTCCTGTTCTTTGATTTTCCATAGAAAGTCTTTTTCTGAAGTTTCAGGAAGGATGCCAAGGTTATAATGCTTACTGAGATAGCAAGAAAAGTTAATAGATAATATTGAGCTTTCGCAGCTGCAATAATGATTATTAACTTACTAAAAAAGCCATTAAATGGGGGGATACCTGAGATTGCCATTGAAGCGCTAAGTGATGTTGATGAAGTTACCGGCATACTTCCTGATAAGCCGCCAAGTTCTTTTAAATTTCTTGTTCCTGTTGTGTATTCAACAGCCCCGGCATTTAAAAACAGTAATCCCTTAAACACAGCGTGATTAGTTAGGTGAAACAATCCACCTGCAATCGACAAAGCTGCCCATGACCTGTTACCACCTTTGGCGAGAATAAGCATTCCAATACCAACTCCAATTATAACATACCCCATCTGGCTAATACTATGATATGCAAGAAGCCGCTTCATATCCCATTGTCCGATTGCAAGAAGGACTCCGATTACCATAGATAAAGTTCCTATTACAGTAATTAATAATGCTATTTCATATGTTATATCGAACATATTAAAGAATAATCTGATAATAGCATAAATTCCAATTGCTTTGATTAGTACTCCAGACAACATGGATGATATGGGGGAAGGGGCAGAAGAGTGGGCGTCGGGCAGCCATGCATGAAATGGTATCAGAGCAGCTTTTAATCCAAAACCAGCAATAAATAGTATTTGTATAAAAATTATTAAATTTTTATTTGCACTGGATTCGATTATTCTTGAAATGTCAGCAATGTTCAACGATTTTGTATACCAATATAACAGTCCGATGTTAAGAAGTATAAAAAAGGATGATAAACATCCTAATACCTGATATTTATAGGATGCTTCCAGTTTTTCTTTTTCTACTTCGAATGCAACAAGAGCGTATGACGATATTGCAGCAATCTCAAGAAAAACATATAAATTAAAAATATCTCCACTCAATACTACTCCATTCATGCCTGTGATCATCAGGCAAAACAAAGCATAAAATTTATTTTCTCCGGTATACTTTTTTATATAGGAGATTGCATAAAATCCTGATAAAAATCCTATCAGGTTTATTATACATAACATCAAGATACTTAAGCCATCCAATACAAAATAAATTGAAATTGGTATATTGCCAACTGGCCCCCTGCCACCTATTACATATTTATATATGCCGGAATCCCATGAAAGAATAAAATAAAAGCTTAATCCGGTTAAAAACAATAAAACAGCCGAGGGTAAGGCTTTTTGGAAGGCTTTTACTAATCTGCCAAATAAAATAATTGAAATTGCTGTCGCTAAGGGCAAAATTATAAACAAAGGAATTAATGAGTTCATGTTTTATCCTTTTAAGTTGGCTATTTTTCTTATATCAAAAGTGTTGTATTTTTTGTACAATCTTATTGCAATCGCCATCAACATAGAAGTTGTAGCAAGGCCAATAACAATAGCGGTCAGTACTATTGCCTGGGGCAGGGGATCAACAAATTTTGCTTTTTCCATTTCCTGAACAATAATTGGTGCAATGCCATTATCAACATATCCTATCAGTGCAAAAAACATGAAAAGACTTAACTCCATTATTATAAGGCCTATTGCAATTTTAATAATATTCCTTTTGGTCAATACCCCGAAAAGACCAACCAGGAACAATACAAAGCATAATAAATAAACTGTCATTTCAGTACCTCCTCTTTATAAATTATTAGTTTTTTTACCTTTTGCCCTTAAAATTGCTAATACTCCAATTACTGCCGTAAAGAGTATTGTTGCTTCACCAAGTGTATCATATCCCCTGAAATCAAACAAAACCCCGGTTACAAGATTAGCACTTCCGGTTTTTTCTGCAGCATTTTCGATGTATGCAGTAGACATTCTTGTCAAATGTTTACCTAATGGATCTAAGGTGCTGGTAACCTCTTTGAAAAAATATAATAGAACCACTAAGCAAACTATTACTAAAATTACATTCATAACATACCATTTACGAAAATGGGATAATTTAGTACCGACTACTTTTTTTTCTTTAAGTTCTTCTCTGGAGCTATCCAGCACGACAGCAATCATTATTAAAAGTGTAATTGTTTCAACCACAATTTGGACTATAGCCAAATCAGGAGCCTGAAGAAGCAGAAAGCATATTACCAGCCCATAACCAACGATCCCGCAAGAGATAAGTGCTGATAATAAATCCCTGGCATACAGGGCATAAATTGCACCTAATATCATGAATACCAGTATTATTGAGAGTATTATTTCCATTTGTTCAATATTTAAAATTTTATTTGAGAGATAATAATAAAATTAACATAATAGTGATTCCGACCAGGAACCAAATTGCATAACTTGATAATACTCCAGTGTGAGCAGTGCTTAACTTGCTATATAGCCACAGTATTATATTTTTTGATACATTATATATATCAAAAAGCTTTTTATCTGCTTTTTTATAAAAAAATGAAAATATATTAAAATTAGAGATAGTTTTATAAAATTCAGTTGAGGAATAACCTGTTTGCTGCTGAATTTTTTCACCTCCGATAAAACTGTCCGCAGTCCTCATATTTTTAATATTCCCGGCTAAATATATAAGAAAACCTAAGATTATTGAGATCAGTACAAGAAATGAAATTGTTGTTGAATTCCATGAACCCGAATACTGAAAATCACCAGCTAATGGTGCAAATATTTTTGGTATAACCAGGTTAGTGGCAAATACTCCAAAACCGATACAAAGTAAAGTCAGAAAAATCTGGGGGAGCCACATAACTATACTAACTTCTTTGACATCATTAAATTCTTTTCTGGCCCTTCCCAGAAAAGCACCTGTGATAAATTTTACAAAGCTGGCCAGTGTCAATGCAGAACCTATTACGGCAAGTGACAGCCAGATAATCCAAAGCCTGTTTGCAATTCCGGCTTCCTTGCCAAAATCAATTATGCCCTGGTAGATGGTCCACTTGGAAGCAAATCCGTTAAATGGGGGAATTCCTGATATTGATAATGCAAAAATTAATGCTGCTATAAAGGTTAAAGGCATTACTCTTGATAATCCGCCAAGATCATCCAAGTCTTCTTTCCCTGTTCTTTTTTCAATACTCCCTGCAACCAGGAATAAACCGCTTTTATATAAAGCATTGTTAACCATATGGAATAAGCCCCCGACAATTCCTAATGGTGTTCCGAGTCCCAGTCCGACAACCATATATCCAACCTGCGATACTGCATGGTAACCCAACAGCTTTTTGTAATTATGTTGTATTAAAGCCATCATTACACCAATGATTATTGTTAATACACCTATTATAAGAAGAATTAAGGTTAACCATTGATTTATAATGAACATGTCTCTGCAAATGCGTACCATGAAATATATTCCCAATAATTTGTCAAGTGACGCGGGCAGATATGCTGAAGATGATGCAGGAGCCTTTTTTGTATAATCAGGTATCCATGTATGAAACGGAAATGCCCCAGCTTTAGTAAAACTGCCTATTAAGAATGAAAAAAATGCAAATACATTTAAATAATTATTTGTTGCAACATTTAGCTGGGAAATTTCCATTGTCTGACCTATTTTCCAAAGAATTGCCATCCCAAATATTATAAAACCGTCTGATGCTCCGATTAATATTAGTGACTTTGTGGCAGCTGTTGAACTTTCTTCATCATAGCCCTTTATTAATTTATAAAGTGTAAGGCATAAAAATCCCCAGAATATTATAAACAGGATTAGATTATCGGCTAAGGCAGCGCATACCGAGCATGCAAGTGTCAACATTACATATGCATAATAATTACGTATGTTTTTGGTTTTATTTATGTATACAAATGAATATATTATGATAATTACAGAAAATAAGCATACGAACAAAACAATCAGTTTGGCTAAATTATCAACATTAAGGACTGCTAATCCTGTTACTGCTTCAAAGTCTTCTGATAAAGACAAATATCTTAAAGGGAATAAATTAAACAAATTCACATGTCCGACTGCAGATTTAACAACATAAATTAGCAGGGCACTAATAAATGCAATTATTGATATTATAAGGGCAAAAATCCGTTTAAAAATTCTAATCCTTTCCGGAAGGGATATCAGTAAAATACCTGCAAGCAATGGCAAAAAAACTATAAAGGAAATATTTGCCAAAAAGGTATTTAAGAAAAGCTCTCTGGCTGTATTCATATCTTATTTAGTTATTTAAGTAAACACAATTAATTTAGTTAATATTTAAAATAAATAATCTATTTGGTTTTTGAATAAAATGTTGGCATAAATTGTACCTGCAACCATCCGAACTGGGCAAACCTGCTTTTGCCTTCTTCAATTTCATCGACAATTTCAAGTGACTCGTTGGGTAACATGAAGGAATACCCGGCTTTCAGTGATATATCATTGCCGGCTTTATATGTAAACATTAAGTCAATTTCAGACCCCAGGTATTTATCGACTTTATTTGTTGCTGATAAATATTCTTTATCCAGTGCGAACCAGTGCCAGGTGATTTGCGACTTGATATTTCTGGTTACAGTATTTTCAATCCTTATGTTTATGTTGTTAATGCCGGCGCCATTATTTTCCGAAGCAATATCTTTCCCAAAGTAGTCCATATATCCCAGGAACCGGTGATTTGATCCGTACAGCTTGGAAAATGAATTAGTCTTTGTCTTTATTTTTATGGAGTCTGACAGGTCTGTTCCTGAGTAGTGGTCGTACCCCAGGATCAGGCTTGTATTTCTGAAGATATCCCAGGAAAATTTTGCTGCATAGAAGTTTGACAGTACCTTCTCGCCGGTACTAATATTGCCGTGCTGAATATATAATGATGCGCCTGCACTTATCCTTCCCTGTTCAAAGTTCACATTTGTGCCGGCAGTATTTCTTACATAAATTATATTTTTAAAAGCGGGCTTCTGGTTGGCATCGAGAATATCTACAAGTGAGATATCAAGTTTATCCGACAGTTTTTTATGTAGCCATAAATACGACAGGTATTTATAATAATTAAGGTTATAATCAGACAGGAACTTATCTTCATTCAGATTATTTAATCCTAAACCTAAATGACAGCCAAGCAGCCTGTCGTTATTTTCGTATTGTATCACAGCCAGATCATGTGAGGAGCCTTTATTGTTCCAGTCTGTTTCTGATAATAACCTCTGGTCGTCATATATTAACCTCTGCCTGCCGAATTTGACAGACAGCTTTTTTGTAAAGTAATATTTAATCCATGCTTCGAACAGGTCAGGTGACCCGTTGTTACGTTTTGGTTCGGTATCACCCCAAACCCGTGCATCCTGTATAGTTATATTCAAAAGGTACTTTGGATTAGTATAGTCTAACATTAACCGTGTTCTTTGATTAACAAAAAGAGCAGGCCTTTTCGATGAATCGGGGAGTTCTCCCTGTCCATACCGGAATTCACCCCTGTTTCTGAAATTACATGATACTGATAACTGGGCTGATGAAGTAAACACTATGCCAATTGCCAGAAAAGTATTTATCAGTCTTTTTACGGTTTCTGAATCTGTTATGTATTTGCCAGGTTTGTTTTTCATATTTGAATTAACATACTGTTCCTTAATAGAATACACCCTTTAAATATGCTTTTGTTTTTTCTTCTTTCGGATAGTTAAAAAGTTCTTTTGCCGGCCCTTGTTCAATTACTTCTCCCAGATACATGAATATCACATAATCAGCCATTCTAACAGCCTGTCTTAGTATATGTGTTACGACAACAATAGTGTAGCTTTGTTTTAACTCCATGAACTTCTTCTCAATTGCCTGGCTTGACATCGGATCCAGTGCGGATGTAGGTTCGTCAGCCAGTATGATATCAGGATCGACAGCTAATCCTCTGGCCAGACATAGTCGCTGCTGCTGGCCTATTGACAGGCATGAAGCCGGCTCTTTTAGTCTGTCCCTGACTTCGTCCCATAAGCTGGCTTGTTTCAGGTAATGCTCAATTCGTCTGTCAAGAAATTTCTTTTTTCTCCTCTGACTTATTTTAAGGCCAAAAGAAATATTTTTATATATACTCATAGGCAGCGGATAAGGTCTTTGGGATAACAACCCCATTCTTTTCCTTAATTTTGTAATACCATTCCTGTTATTCAGGATTTCTTCGTTATCTATATATATCCTGCCTGATACCGTAATTTCAGGATAAAGATCAGTTAAGCGATTCAGACATTTCATCAGTGTAGTTTTACCACATCCCGAGGGGCCTAGTATTACGGTTATTTTATTTTTAGGTATCTGAATATTTATATTTTTCAGGATATGCTTTTTATCTATATATAAATTCAGATCCTCTACCTTTATCTTATAGGTTTCATTCATTTCTTAAAATTTTATGCTGCTTTTTTTATAAGTTCCTGATAATATTCTTGATAATATACTGATTAACAATACTATAAAAGTTAATACTACTGCGGCCGCATAAGCCCTGTTTTTAACTTCGGGTATGGGAGATGATAATTGGAAGAATATTGAAAGAGGCAGCGTTGCAGTCTGTTGTGTTAATGATGTTGGGATGCGGTCAGTAAAACCTGCTGTAAACAGAACCGAAGCAGCATCACCAATTGCCCTGCCAAATGATAGTAATAATGCTGTTATAACAAAGGGGAGACACTGCCTAATAAAAACTTTAAATGCTATTTCATATTTTGTTGCCCCAAGTGAAGCGGCTGATTCTGTTAATCCAAGCGGGACTGTTTTAAATCCTTCATCCATGGCTCTTACCATAATTGGTATGATTAAAAGTGTAATTACTATTATACCGGCTAATAATGAGGTTTTCATTCCCAGAAGTATCATAATCGTAAATCCAAATGCTCCATAAACTATGGAAGGTATACCCCATAATAAATCAAGAAGAAATCTGACAGCATTTACAATTTTTTTTCTGCTAAAAAGGTAAACATTCATATATAATGCTACAGGCAGGCTTATTATTAAGGCAAGGAAGGTTGCTCCTGTTGATAAATATAAAGATCCTATAATAGCATTTAAAATTCCCCCTTCTTTACCAAAGTAAAATCCTCCTTTTGGTGTTTGTGTTAACATTTCAAGGGACAGTGATGGAATCCCCTTTTTTAAAATGCTATATACAATTAGAAATAAGGCAAACACTATTATACATGTTGAAAGGAACATTATTAGCCTGAAAAATCCTTCTTCGATAATTTTGAAAAGTCCTTTAATCATAATTATATTCTTTTTTCAAATCTTACAATTAATATTCTTGATGCCAGATTGAATACCAGAACAATAAAGAATAATACCAGTGCAGCAAACATCAGAGCAGAATCGTACATAGGGATCGAAAGCATTTCTCCGTAATTGTTGGCAATTAATGCAGGCAATGGATAACCTGGTTGCAGAACTCCCCTTGGAATTTTAACAACATTACCCACAACCATCAATACGGCAATGGTTTCCCCAAAAGCCCTGGACAATCCCAGTCCCATAGCTGAAATAATTCCGGGAAAAGCTTTTTTAATAAGCACATATTTTATTGTCTGCCATTTGCTTGCTCCCAACGATAATGATGCTTCCTGTAACTCATCAGGGATAGACTTGAAAACTTCAAGCATGATGTTAAGAATGAAAGGTATAATCATAATAGATAATACGATTGAGCCGGCCAGTATGCTATAGCCCGATATTTGCTTTCCTAACAGGGTGGCTGAATGCCTGGCAATAAAAGGCACAATTACTATTACTCCCCAGACTCCATAAATTACTGAGGGTATACCTGCCAGGATATCTATTACAGGTCGCATAATCTTTAGTACTGCTTTCTTTGCGTATTGTGTCAGATGTATGGCGGACAGCAGGCAAACAGGTCCGGCAATAACCAGGGATAAGACAGTAACCCATAAAGAGCTAAGTATAAAAGGATAAAACCCGAATTTTCCTGACAAGGGTTTCCATTCGCGGGATGTCAATAAGTCCGTTAATGATTTATCTTTAAGGAGAAGAGATGATTTAAAATATAAGCCTGCTCCAATTAGTGCAGGCATTATGATTATAAAGCTGAGCCAGATTAGCATCCAGACTTCACTTATCCTGTTTTTTATGTGCCTGTCCAGGCTAATCATTAATTTATTTTCTTAAGCTCGCTATGGATTTTTTCTTCTGATAGCCTGACATATCCCGCCTCTTTCACATATGTCTGCCCATCAGTTAAAATCCATTTGATGAATTCCTTAACTACTTTTTTTTCAGGTTTGCCTTTTGATACAAAATATAAGTCCCTTGCCGGTGGAGAAGGATATATCCCGTCTTTTATTGCGATCATAATATTGTCCAGACTGTTGTAGAAATTTTCATTATTGTCAGCTTTACCATTTTCATTCAGGTCCAGAGGAACCACTTCCAGTCCCTCATACTTGTCCCTTGTATTGATATCATATATATATATTACGTTATTATACCCCAATCCGTAAATATCATTTTTTACAGCATCTGCTATCCCGGGATCTCCAAATACTCCAATACCCTCAAGTTCTTCCTGGTTTTTGCCCAGATATTGCCCCCACATTGCAGCAGCACCACAGGCATCTGACCGTGTATAAACATTAATCCTGGTTTTTGCTTCATCACCGTATAATTCTTCCCATGAAGAAATTTCCCCTGTAATAAATATTTTGATTAATTTTTCCCTGGTGATACCTTTAGATTTTAACTGTTTGATAAATGGATTATTTTCGTTAATTGTTGGTAAGACAGCATCTTTTGTCAAAGCAATCCACCATGCTCCTTTTTCTTTTTCCGGCTCACTTATTTCCCGTGAGAACATTCCTAAATCAACCATTTGAGAAAGAGCATCGGCCATTCCTTTACCTGCCCCACCAGCAGAGATGTCAATTTTTACCCCTGGATGGATCTTCTGAAATTCTTCTGCCCACCTTACAGTTACAGGATATAAAGCAAACGCTCCTGATATACTTATTAGCCCTTTTAAGGCACTATCATCACTTTGCGAATCACTCCTTTTTTGTTTATTACTGCAACCTGTTGCAACTAAAAGCTGGGTAGTAACAAGACAAATTAAAAAATATTTTAGTGTTTTTTTCATGGCGTTGGGGTCAAAGCGTTTATAATTAAATATTTACTCCTGATATGTTAATATTAATCTTGTCTGGGACAATATAATATTTTAGAAGATGATGCAATATTTATTACCATCACTGGAATTTTTGTGGATATCATAGCTGGTTGAGTTCTTCAGGCAAAAAGGATTTTTTACTGGAAAAGGATATAACCAATCATACCTCAGCCATGATATGTTTATTAGATAAAGTTATATTACTAGTATTTATTAGAAAAGGTAGGTAAATACCTATTCGGTACCGGAAATTATTATCAATATACAGTGGTATTAAGTAGTAAAAAAAAGAATTACAAACCAGTAATTTTTTACCAGTATAAAATTAAAAACAGGGATATTATTAGGATAGTATTTTTAACACAGAACCTATAAATTGAGTTGCAGACCGGCTGTAAATCCGTAAGTATTGTTAATAAAATGTTTATTGCCTGTAATAAGTTTTGCATCCAGTGTAATTCCGTATATATATAATCCGGCCCCTAATGTATTGTATGTTCTATTCCCTTTTGTCTGATGTTCGTAATGTCTTCCGCACCTTAATGCTAACTTAAAATTTTCAGAAAGTTCTACATATATTTCTATTCCAAATTTATGTATTATCTCATGCCATTCTTCCTCAAAACCGCCCGGCGCATCATAGAAGGACTGTATCCAGCTTAAAGGTAATGAGGATGGCGGCTTTCGGCCTTCCCTGATAACTTTGTCACCGTTGGCATCCAGACTATCAATATAGTAAGTTGGCGGTGTTGGAACCAGTAATTTTTCTGCCTGGTAAGCTACAGTAAATACGAATTTTGTTTTTTCACTGGTCTTATCGAAAAAACTCATCATTGAACCAATCGAAAGGCTTGCAGGCAGGTAATGTTTTTCACCACCATCAGTATATGAAACCCTGGGACCAAGATTTTTAATAGCGGCTCCAAAATCATAGCTAACTGACAGGTCCTCTGCTAAATCCAACTCATTTTCAAAATCTATTCCCAAATCCACTGCAAATGTCCTTCCCGGGTGGTATTCTTCACCGCAATCAGAAACGCCGCATAAATCACTGTTTATATACTTTAATACTGTCCCGGCTGCTAAATTATTATTAAACCTGTGTGCATAATTCAGGTTTATATAATAGTCATATGGATTGAAAGTATTATTAAATAGTTGTCCCATATCATAATAAGTAAAACTACTACCAATTACATTTTTATCGTTCCATTTATAGAATGATATTATATTCGTTGCAAAATCACCTTTGTATACATTAGTAAGATTTGGAATACATGAGATATATGCGCCGGAAGTCTTATCTGACTTGATTAGCAAAGAAGGATTCTGATATGGTCCGACAAAATAGCTCTTCCCGGTTAGTGCTACACCTGTTTCTCCCATCCCGCCGGTTTTGGAATTAATATCGGCCAGTAAAAAAGGTATAGTAAGGAATAATGGATTTAACTGTGCTCTGGCAATATTTGCCAGGTATATCAATAAAATTAAAAGAATATATCTTTTCATTATACCGATATTTTTTTTGATCATAGAAAATAACGCTAATATTTATAATATATTGTTTTTAAATATATTATAGATTTTATGTTATCTGCTGTGATGTATAATTGGGGGGGGGTAATTCGTAAATTGGAATGTGCAGCTTAAGAATTTGAAAACAGCGGATGGCTGAATAAAAAAAGGGAGGTTTTATACTCCCTTTAAAGATTATAGATTTCATAATAAATTATTCTCAGGGGCAATCAATATCCATAAGCAGATTGTTCCAGCAATGCCAGAGTTCATCCCCGAAGGTCTTAGGATCCTTAATTCTGCCTTCTTTAGTTGTTCTGTTCCATTCAATATCGGTAAGGTTATCCTCTCCCTTGTTATAGATTTTATAAAAGGCATCAAAGGTTGGGTCATCAACAATGCCATATGAAATATAACCTCCATTTTCAGGACCTCCCGGAACAATATTTGTATACTTTATATCACCGGTATTATTATTCCAGTCTTTGGTCCAGTCAATTCTTATAAGTTCATGATTCTCTGACGGACTTTTATAAAGAATCCAGTAGCCACTTGTCCTGTCGAACCTTGCCACTCCCTCGTACCATTTAAAATCTGTATAGGGATCTATTAATGCAGCTTTCGATATATACATCTCCCACTGCACCTCTTCAGATGAAATTATCTTTCCTTTCAGTTTAGCTGTATATGTTGCAGAGCCTATAATATAATCGTATGTCCATCCCCATGTACTTTCGCCTTCATAAACAGCCTCATGTTTGAATGATTCCAAAAATGCTGTAACAGGCACTGCTCCGGTAACTGCGATTATTAAATTCCAGATACTTACTTTAGAAAATGCATGACCCCAGTTTTTATGTGTCAGAGTAGATTTTGATAAAGTATCTTCACTATTATTAAAATCAGAAAAATCAATAATAAAAGATTCTTCAGGAGGTATTTGCGGGGCATCATCACCTTCTGCGTCATCCTTTTTACAACTGAAAATTATTAATGCAGTTAAAAATAATCCTGTAAATAATAATTTTATCACAATTTTAATTATTTTAAATGGACGGCTGGTTTTCATGATTATTGTATCTTAATTAATTTATAATAAAATTATGGGTTTCAATTTTATAATCCAATTTGGTATTTGACTCGTTTTTAACATTTTTAAGAAATTATTCATCATGTCAGAAGAAAATGCAAGAATAGATAAATGGCTTTGGGCTGTAAGGATTTATAAAACCCGCAGCCAGGCAAGTGAAGCATGTAAAAGAGGCAGGGTTATAGTAAATGGTATTCAGGTAAAACCTTCAAGAGTAATAAAAACCGGGGAGACAATTTTTATCAGAAAACCACCGGTAGTATATACTTACAAAATCAAAGAACTGTTGCAGAGACGCCAATCTGCTAAATTGGCCCGGGAATATTATGAAGATCTCACATCTGTTGAGGAGTTAAATAAACTGAAAATAAATGAAAAGTTATTTTTCAGCAGGGTCAAAGGCTCTGGCAGACCCACAAAAAAGGAAAGAAGGATACTGGATAAACTGAGAGGAGATTAGTATTTAGTGTAGGCAAATTTGAACTAATTTTGTACTGTAATCTTTTAAAGTAGTTAATTATGCTTATTGCACAGGAGAAAAGAAAGTCAAATATTGCAGAATACGTATTATATATGTTGCAGGTTGAGGATGTAATAAGAGCATATAAATTTAATATTGATTTAATTGATAAAAATATTATATCACAATATAATAAACCGGACAGTGTAAAAAAGGAGATTAGAAACTGGTATGCCAATTTAATTCTGATGATGCATGAGGAATATATAAAAGAGAAAGGGCACCTGAGATTTGTAAAAAATATAATTAATGATTTGAATGATTTGCATATCAGGTTATTAACAAAGAAGAAAGACACAAAATATATTGAATTATACAGGTGGGCTGTTGATAATATCCAGGAATTCAAGCAGAAACTACAGGATCCCCGCCTTAATGAAATAGAAATTTGTTTCAGCGGACTTTATGCCTTGTTATTATTGAGACTGCAAAAAAGGAAAGTAAATGCCGAAACCAGGCAGGCCATGATGACATTCAGCAATTTATTAGCACTGCTTTCGGTAAGATTTAAGGAACAGGAAAATAAGAACAGTTAGTTTATTTTTGTTTGTAGCAGTTAACTATCTCAGCAATATAAAACCTGTGAAAATCCGCGGTTGGATAGTTCTGGTGTGCTATTTCTGGTATTATAAAATTTTCCGGGATTAAATCATTGAAATAGAGTTTCCGGCACTCAAGAAAAAGCCGTGACTGTTCATAGCATATATTCCCCAGATCTGTTTCCAGGGGCTTTAAACCTGCAGCTTCAACCTTATTGATATTCCGCCCTGATTTGGAACCGCATATTTGAAGTATTTTCCTGTATTTTTCTTCGAAAAAACTTAAAGTATAGTAATCATATTTTTCAGCAAAATTATAGGTATGCCGCTGTGGGCGGATAAAACATATAGCTATTGGCTTGTTCCATAATATTCCCATAGTTCCCCAGCTTGCTGTCATCATGTTAAAATCATCAATCTTACCGGCAGTAATAAGCATCCAGTCCTTACCAATTATTTTAAATACATTCTCATTCAAAGATTCAACTTCAACTTTTTTAAATTTATTGCTTGCTTTATCCATGATGATTTGATTTTTTGATTTTAGCCAGAATTAAATATAAGATTAATAAGTCCTAATTTTAAATGACTTATCAATTTTTTATTATATTGGGCAAAATAATTAATATTTTTAGAAAAATTGATCTTCTTACATTTTTATGTTAATAATTATTCAACGGATTATAAAATAAACACGAATGTATGAATCACTGAAGTTGCTGGATAATCTCCGGTTAAACTTTTCTCCGCAAGCACTTTTTATATTAAACATTACAATTGCATTCATTATGTTCGGGGTTGCCTTACAGATTAAAGTTGAACACTTTAAAAGGCTTGTAAAGAAACCGAAATCAACCATTATAGGTGTTATTTCCCAGTTTGTCCTGCTCCCCGCAGTCACATGTGCTATTGCCATTTTATTGAGAAAATATATAACTCCTACAATCGGACTGGGAATGATTCTGGTAGCTTCCTGTCCCGGAGGTAATATTTCCAATTTTATCTCATCCCTGGCAAAGGGCAATGTGGCACTATCTGTAAGTCTGACTGCAATAGCTACTTTAGCTGCAATAATTATGACACCGCTTAATTTTAAAATATGGGGAGAAATTTTTTTATTCTATATGAGTAAAATAAATCCTGATTTTTTTCCAAAGCTAAGAATAGATCCTGTAAGTATGTTTATGACTGTTTTTATTATTCTGGGGATACCATTACTTGCAGGAATGTGGGTTAACAGAAAATTTCCTGCAACTACCGAAAAGATTGTTAAGCCAATAAAGACTTTATCTATAGTAATTTTTGGGGGAATGGTTATTTCTGCTTTTATAAGTAATTACGAATATTTTATTGACTATATAAAATATATATTTATCATAGTATTAATGCACAATGGTTTAGCATTAGCCACGGGTTTTGGTTTTTCCTCTCTTTTAGGGGTTGGCAGTTATGACAGGCGATCAATAACTATTGAAACCGGAATTCAGAATTCGGCACTTGCCCTGGTACTGCTTTTGGTTACCGGTATTTTCCCTGAAGAAGGTATTGGAGGGATGGCATTTATAGCTGCCTGGTGGGGAATATGGCACATATTATCCGGACTGGGTTTAGCGTCATTGTGGTCGCTTAAGCCGGTTCTCAAACAAATATGATAAAGACCTTGATTATGAAACTGAATATTATATTATGCAATTTTAACTGAATTTCTGATACTATATGAGCAGAACAATAGATCAATGGAGCTGGGATTACTGGCTGTTACAACAATATGTTAACCTGTTTTACAGGTCTTATTTTAAAAAAATATTTGTTAATAATCTGAATAATTTACCCAGAAACCAGCCGGTAATACTTGCACCCAATCATCAAAATGCATTAATAGATGCACTTGCATTTGTTTATTCTGCCAAATGCCAGCCCGTATTTCTGGCCAGGGCAGATGTATTTAAAGGCCGGGTTCTTATTCATTTTCTTAATTTCCTTAATATTATGCCTATATACAGAATGAGAGATGGTGCTTCAAGTCTTAAAAAAAATGAGGAAGTTTTTGAAAAGACCCTGGCGGTATTAAAGAATAAATATAATCCACTATTATTATTCCCTGAGGGAACACATGGCGATAAAAGGCGATTGCGGCCACTGAAGAAAGGAATATTCAGGATAGCTTTTATGGCTCAGGAGTTTTATAAAAACAACCAGGGAGTAAAGATTGTACCGGTCGGAATAGATTATAGTAATTACCAGAAGTTCAGAAGCACACTGTTTATAAATTATGGAAAACCGGTTGAAGTATCAGAGTATTATAATTTATATGCTGAAAATAGTATAGAGGCTATAAATCAACTCAGAGAAAGACTGGCCAGGGAAATTAGTAAATTGATGATTGACATACAAACAGAAGAATATTATGATTTATATCAGAACCTTCGTATTATATACAATTCAGAAATGCGAAAAAAGTTAAATATAACCGGAAAATCTCTGCTTGATAAATTTACAGCCGATAAAAAAATGATTTCTATTCTCGATCAATATACAGACAGAAATCCCAAAGAAATTAATTCGCTTGATAAAAAGGTATCGAAGTATATGGAGGGATTAAACAAACTGAATTTACGTGAATGGGTTTTGCGCAAGGATTTCTATCCGCTGATAACCAGATGTTTGGAAGCATTATCATTATTAATTTTATTACCCATTCACATGCTTGGTCTGGTTAACAACTATATACCATATAAAATACCGGCTGTATATACTAAAAAAATAAAAGATCCTCAATTTCACAGTTCATTTAAACTTGTTCTGGCATTGGTATTCTTTTCTGCATATTATATTATTCTTGTAGTACTCGGCTTGATCTTTATTAATCCTTTATGGTTAAAACTTGCTTATTTCCTTACTATACCATTAACAGGATTAATTGCTTTTAAATACTATATCAGATTAAAAAAACTGTGGGCAAAGTTCAGGTACAGCAGGCTGGTTAAGAAAAGGAACAATAAGATACAGGAACTTAAAAGATTACGGAAAGATATTATAGATAAGATGAATAATATCATTAAAAACAGTATTGATTAATGTTATGAGAATGGACTTTTCAAATAAAATAGTCTGGATAACCGGCGCATCCTCAGGAATTGGTGAGGCACTGGCTTCTGAATATATAAACAGGGGAGCTAAAATCATTATATCTTCACCTGAAGTTGATAAGTTATATGCACTAAGTGATAATTTTAATTCTCTGCGTCCCGGGTCTTCAACAGTAGTACCTCTTGATTTGACAAGAGGTAATGAAATTCCCGCCATAGTTGAAAAGGTAATAAAGCAGATGGGGAGAATAGATATACTGATTAATAGTGCAGGAATAAGTCAAAGGTCACTTGCAATTGAAACACCTGTTGAAATTGACAGAAAAGTATTTGAGATAAATTACTTTGGAACAATAGCCTTAACAAAATCTGTCTTACCCCATATGATCAGTAAAGGAGGTGGAACAGTTGCTGTTATTAGCAGTATAGTAGGCAAGTTTGGTTTCCCGCTCCGCTCAGCATATTCTGCATCAAAACATGCCTTGCATGGTTTTTTTGAAACCATAAGGGCAGAGCTGAAGAAAGAAAATATTAATGTTACTATAATTTGCCCGGGCAGAGTACAGACAAACATTTCTGTAAATGCTATTACCAGGGATGGGAAACCTTACGGGATTATGGATAAAGGACAGTCAAAGGGAATATCAGCAGAAAAATGTGCAAGGAAAATAGTGAGGGCGATTAAAAAGAAACGGAAAGAAGTATATGTTGGGGGTAGTGAATTAATAATGCCTTACATTAAGAAGTATTTCCCCGGGTTATTCTATTTATTATTATCGAAAGTAAAACCAACCTAAATTATCAAAAATATTATTATATTTAGTTCGGAATTTTTCAGAATCATATGTTAAGAATTCTTTATGAATGAGAAAATTATAAGCGGAATTCAGCAAGTAGGCATTGGTGTGCCAAATGTTCATGTAGCATGGAAATGGTACAAGGAACATTTCGGGGTTGATATAAGAGTGTTTGAAGAATTTGCTACTGCTGAGCTTATGAGACAATATACCGGAGGAGAAGCTCAGAAAAGGCATGCGGCCCTGGCATTAAACTTGCAGGGTGGGGGAGGTTTTGAGATATGGCAATATACAGATAGAACACCTCAACCTCCGAAATTTGAATTGCAAATTGGTGATCTTGGTATTTTTGCCGCTAAAATAAAGAGTAAAGATGTTCAAGCAACATATGATTTTTTTAAATCCAGAAACATAAATTTTCTTACTGATATCCTGACAGATCCGGAAGGTCATAATCATTTCTTTATGAAAGATCCTTATGGAAATATTTTCCAGATTGTACCAAGCAGGTCCTGGTTTAAAAATGAAAGAAAGCTAACCGGTGCAGTTTATGGAGTAATACTTGGGGTATCGGATATTGAAAACTCAAAGATTTTTTATGGCAGTATTCTGGGATATGATGATGTTATATATGATGAAACTGGTGTTTTTGAGGAATATAAATCATTGTCAGGAGGAGACAGAAAAATAAGAAGGATATTAATACGACATAGTAAACCACGTCTGGGAGCTTTCAGTCCGATTTTTGGTTCAAGCCAGATTGAACTGGTTCAGGTCCTTGACAGAGAGCCAAAAAAGATTTACCATGACCGGTTTTGGGGAGATTTGGGATTTATTCATATTTGCTTTGACATCAGAGGAATGAACCTGCTGCGTGAGGAATGCAAGGAAAAAGGATATCCGTTTACTGTTGATGCCGGGGATACTTTTGATATAGGTGCAGCATCAGGAGCCTTCTCTTATACTGAAGATCCGGATGGGACATTAATTGAATTCGTTGAAACTCACAAAATACCAATCTTAAAAAAGTTAGGATTATACCTGAATTTAAGACACAGAAAACCGGAAAAGTCTTTACCCCGGTGGTTGTTAAAGGCTATTTCCTTTAACAGGGTGAAGAATATTTAAAAGTCTATTTCAATTCTCCGGGCACTAAAAACTTATTCCTCCCGATAAAAATCTTTTCTGTAAGTTTAGATTTCCGGCCACTGAAAAAAGTCCCTTCATTTAAAGATGAAGTTATCAGATACCTGTTAATTGTATCTGCTTTAAACGCTTTAACCTGAATGGGTTTGACAAAATTGTCACCTTCAATTTTTAAAGTTAAGTCCGGTTCGCCATACAGGGGCTTTTGATCATCAATGAAATCTGAACTTGTTAACCAGGATATTGAGTTAAAATAGTCAGCTACAGAGCCTGAATCAGCCATTAATCCGTTTACCAGCCATTTGCCTCCTTCTTTAACCATATAAAAGGAGCTGTCAGCAGGATATGTAAATGAAAGCCTTGTCCAGTCACTTTTATTGGATCTGAGTATCGATTTATTTCTAAAATCATTCAGTTCCCTGTTAAGTGTCATACCTAAATACCCTTCCACAACATAGACTATCTTATCATTGGCAATTCTTACATATGTAGTAATTGTGCCCCTTTGATTATAATAACAAGCCATCTGATCCTTAGGTTGCTGATATAAAAACTTGCCGAAATATATGTCGGCTCCGGTCTTTTTTCCTGTAATTAGTTTTACCCTGGTTGCCAGAGAATCGGTTACTTCAAATTGTTTCCACCTTGACTTGTCTGTTGCAGCAACTCTCTTTGGCTTAAGTTCTGTAAGAGTCTTCAGGATATTATTAACTATATTTTCGTCAGCATTAAATATTTTTTGCTGGGATTTAATCTTCCACAAGTGACCTTTCCTTTGAATCTCAACAGGTTCATCTCTGTTTCTTTTTGGATAAATAATAATTGAAGTCACCCTGGATGTATCAATATCAACAATATTTGAGCGAAAAGTCCTCTCCCCTTTCCTTGAGTCCATATAAAATATTATAATAACCAGGATTAAAAGGACAGCAAAAATTATTATTAATGATTTAATATTTAATTTTTTATACATAACCTGCCTCCATTCTTTTAATTCGTATGGTTTGTTTACGTTGTATTCTTATTATACCATAAATAATAATCAATATTAAAGGAAGTAAGAAGTTCAGATACTTGAGAAAAGTTCTTTTACCATCCTCAATGTCGTCCAGTGGTCTTGAAGTAGCTCCCTTTGTTCGTAGTTCTATTAATCCTGTATCATCA
The DNA here is from genome assembly GCA_964521285.1 of uncultured Bacteroidales bacterium. Classification (GTDB taxonomy): domain Bacteria; phylum Bacteroidota; class Bacteroidia; order Bacteroidales; family UBA10428. The sequence goes on from CAZFQS010000010.1 coordinate 121,653, forward strand.
GATAACCAGTCTATGGAATTAACCATCAAGCTGACATTATCGGGATTAACCTGTCCTCTCTGCCTCCCTCCCAGGGGGAAGTCTCCATCCCCTACAACAACCATCTTTGAGTTTTCATTACCGCCAATATTTCCCTCCAGGGCAGCAGCAACAACGAGGCCGGAAATAGGAAAATCATTTTGTGTCCATTCTCTGCCTGCCAGGTCATATATTGAATATGATGTCTTGGTTCCGGAATTTTCGGAAGTCCTTGCCAGAGGAATAAATTTTACACTCGAGTCTCCTGCAAAATTTAAAGAACTCGCAAACTCAAGAACAACCTGTTCCAATCCTGAAGAAATGGGATGGTCTTCAAAATTATTTATAATCGGAATGTAAAAAAACTGAACAGGCTGGATACTGATATAACCGTCTCTTTCACTCTGCAGGGCAACTGTATGACATTGTGCATCCACAATATAATTATTATTAACATCAATACCCTTACGGCTTAGCCATATTTCAAGGCCTGTATTAACAGGCATTCCATATTGTTTATCTTCACTTGTACCAACCCTGTTAATTGCAACAAATAATCTTCCTCCCCTGGCTATAAAAGCATCGAGCTGCCTTAAATGACTATCGGGAAGCGAATCTTTTGGTGCTACTATAGCCAGAGTGTTGTAATTATCAAGTTCTGATGTAGAGTCAGTTAAAGTTACTGGCTGAACTTTATATAAAACTTCCAGAGAATATATTACTTCCTGAAGCTGTTGTAAAGGTGCTTCACCGTGGCCCTGCAGAATACCAACCAGTGGCTTGTCAGTTAAGGAAAGTTTTTTAATTGCTGTTGTAAGATTATATTCCATGCCAACAGAAGACTCAATTACAGGGATAACTTCCGACTCTTCTCCTACCTGGATAAAGGCGCCCATATACCCTTTCTGAAATTTTATTTCGTCCTTTTCTCTTGAAGGAATATTTTGGGGCATGATACCTGATTGAACAGCCTCCTGTTCAATACTTTCATCTTTTAACGGATCAATAAATTCATAAACGAGCATACCTTTGGCAATATTGGAATATTCAATAAGCATATCTTTGAAATCTCTCCTGACATTTTCGCGGTCAGGAGGCAGGTTCTTTGAAAAATATGCAGTTATTGTCACGGATTCCTGTAAATTCCTTAAAATGTCCTTTGTAGACTTGCTTAAAGTGTACCGGTCATCTTCTGTTAGATCCAGCCGAAAGAAGAACCTGTTTGACAATATGTTCAGAAGAATAATTACTCCTGATACAAGTATTATAAAATATGTTATTGTTGATTTTGATTTCATTTTATTAAAGCATGATTAATTATCACTAATGTTTCTCTTTGATAATACCAATTCGGCGGAGAATAATCCAATGAAAATCACTGAAACAAAATAAATAATATCTTTTGTATCTATAACTCCCCTGGTAATGGAATTGTAATGTGTATCTATACTAAGATAATTCAGAATGTTTCCAACGATTCCTGAAAAATTTCTTGCAAGCAGACTAAACAGTAAATGAAAGAATATTCCAATTAGCAAAGCTACAAGAAATGCTACTATCTGGTTGTTTGTTATACTACTGGAAAATACGCCGATACTGATATATGCTGAACTCATTAATATCAAACCCAGGTAGCCGGTCCATACAGCACCATGATCAACCGGCCCAATGCTTGATATGGTTATATAATAGGGAAGAGTAAGCACAAGAGAAATGCTTATAAGCAGCAATGTTGAAAGAAATTTTCCTACAACAAGCTGCCAGTCAGATACAGGTTTGGTAAGGATCATCTCCAGGGTGCCGGAATTTCTCTCTTCTGCTATAAGGCGCATTGTAAGTGCAGGGATAAAGAAGAATAATGTCCAGTACGCTACATCGAAGAACGATTGCAGGCTGGCTTGCTTAACAAGGAAAACATCCCTGCCGTACAACCATGTAAAAAATCCGCTAAATCCCAGAAAGGCAATAATCATGATGTATGCTAAAAGGGAATCAAAAAAAGAATTCAGCTCCCGCTTGCAGACTATCCATATTTGTCTCATAATATATTAATGTTAAAATTTAAAATTTGTATTAGTTCATTGTCAGTTCACGGAACACATCCTCAAGTTTTGTTTCAGTAGGTGTAAGTTCAGTCAGAGACCATTTTTTTTCCACACACAGCTTAAATATATCTTTTCGTAAGGATGTTTCAGGATTACTCTGAACCTCAAACTGACCGTCACTTTTTGACAGAATATCCACCAGGTGAACATTTGGTAAAGCCTGAAGTGCTTTAAAAATGTCATTAACATCACCGTCTTCAATTGTAACCTTTATAATCTCACGTCCCTGGGTTCTTTTACGTAAATCACGCGAGGTCCCGTCTGCAACAATTTTCCCTTTATTTATTATCAGGATACGATCGCATGTTGCTTCAACCTCAGCCAGAATATGTGAGCAAAGAATTACGGTTTTTTCTCTCCCGATTTTTCTTATCAATTCACGAATCTCAACAATCTGGTTTGGATCAAGTCCGGCAGTTGGCTCGTCAAGTATCAGCACCTGCGGATCGTGAATAAGCGCCTGTGCCAGGCCGACTCTTTGCTGGTATCCTCTTGACAGTTCACCTATTTTCTTATGTTTTTCACCTTCAATACCGCATAATTCAATAATTTCAAGGATCCTGTCCTTTATTTTACTTTTTGAGATATTATGCAATTCAGCAATAAAATATAAATAATCAATTACAGGCATTTCTTTATAAAGAGGATTATTTTCCGAAACGTATCCAATATTTTTTTTTATTTCTTCCGGATTTTCTTTTATTGAATAACCACCAACCTTAATATCCCCTGTATTTGGCATAAGAAAGCAGGTTATTGCCCGCATAGTGGTCGTCTTGCCGGCTCCATTTGGTCCCAGAAAACCTAAAATCTCACCTGTTTTCACGTTAAACGAGACATTATCAACGGCTTTCTGGGTTCCAAACTTTTTTGTTATGTTTTCGACAATTATGTCCATATTTTAATGTATTTTATATTATTCTGAAAACAGACCACAAAAGAAACAAATTCATCAAAAAATTTATAATTTTTTATGATTTTTTAACAGTTACTGTTGTCAGAATACAAAATAAAATGCCATCGCTTTTTTTCGATGGCATTTTATTTAACCCAAACCTGTGTAAGCCTAACTAAAAATTATGAAACTTTAATTTCTTTTGCCGGTGTATGTGTTACTTCCTTTTTTGGAATAGTAATACTTAAAACTCCGTCTTTATGTGAAGCTTTTATCTTATCAGCATCAGCAGTTTCAGGTAAGGTAAAACAACGTGTGAATGAGCTGTAGCTAAACTCTCTCCTTAAGACATCTTCTTCCTTGGTTTCATTTTTAACTTCCTTTTCTGAAGAAATAGTAAGTACATTTTCATCCAGACTAACTTTAAAATCATTCCTGGTTAATCCGGGAGCTGCTACTTCAACTCTGTAATCTTTTTTACTTTCAGTTATATTAACTGCTGGTAAACTGCGGCCACCATCCCAGTCAAAAAGTACAGGATGATAATCATTGTTGAAAAATTCATCAAATAAATTTGGCCAGCTACTTCTTGTTTTTCTCAGTATTGGTAACATTTTTTGGTCCTCCTTATATTTTTAGTTTTTATTATTTTTTACTGTTTCGTCTAAATATTGTCAAATCGTATGCCACTCATTATAAGCTGCCTATATGACAGTCCGATTTATTAAATAACGCCAAAATGACAGCAAGAAATATAAATCTTTTGTCACAATAACCTGAAATCCCGTTGATTTTAAAGGAGTTTTTAATTGATAGGGAAAAATTTGGTTAACAGGCTAAAATCCCCGGCCGGCAATTCCCGGATAGAGCTTATCCACCTGTGTACTAATAAAGACTTCTTTTGTGTCGACATTCATAAGAGAAAGTACTCCTCCCGGCCATCCTGCTCCTGTGTCCATCATATAAATTTCACATATCTTTTTTGGTTTTTTAACCCCGTAATTAATTGTAGGAGTATGTCCCAGGTATATCTCATCATATCCTGTGATATTCTTTTCAGAGCCTGAGAAATTAAGGTTCAATGCCAGTTGGAGTAATGTTCTGTCCCATATAAAAATATCTTTATCCTGGTATTCCAGCTCTTCGAATATATTAAATCCTCCATGGGTAAAAATTTTGTTGTCTTTTTTATAATAAAGTCTTGCGCTCTTTAAAAATTCGACATGTTCGGGAGGGATCTCCCCTTTGTAACTTTCAATAGTTGCTTTGCCTCCCTGGCTTGTCCATATACCAGGAGCTTCTCCGGAAATAAACCATTTTAACGCCCAGTCATCGTGGTTACCTAAAATATATACAAGGTTATCAATTTTAAGTAACTCATCAATTGCTTTATTCACTTCCGGCCATCCGTCACATACATCACCAAGACAAATTAGTGTATCATCTTTATAATTAAAATCAGCTTTTTCAAAACACTCCATTAATGCTCTGTATGCTCCGTGGATGTCACCCAGTACAAAATTTCTATCTGATTTCATAGTAATTAATCCTGGTGGTTACACATAATGATACGTGAACATTATAAAGTTACTAATTTTTCGACAGAAGGCATTTTGTTCTATTGCTCTATTGTTCTATTGCTCTATTGTTATGTGCCTTTAAAGCCTGAATGTATAGGTATATTTCAGTAAAACGGTTCTGCTGAATGTTCCGGGAAGATTTGGGATTTCCCTGCCAAGGTTGGTGTTCAACCCCTCGTTATAAACAATATAAAAATCATTTCCTTCCCTGGGATTATAACGCAGTCTGAAATTAGTCAGAATTACATTAGCTGCACTATTATATTGTACAAAAGAGCTGACCGAGAATTTTGTGTTGAGCATGTATAATACTTTTAATCGTATAATATGGCTTATGAAATTCTGATTTCGTTCAGAAAAATCAATATTATTATACTCATATACTCCGCTGAGCTCCCAGCTTGATGAGATATTCCATAAAGGGGATATGCTCAGCGAATACTTTTTCCCGTCATAAAAAGAACCGGCATCAAATATTATTAATGTCCATACTGGTTTAGATTGTGGAGTAAGAAATGCTGCATGACCATTAAAAAATTTATAATCACCGGGTTTAGCAAAAACTTCATCTTCATTAATTTTGAATGTATCCAGCAGATTCTCGTAATAAATATTAAATGCGGCAGAACCATAATAACCTGATTTCAGATAAATTTCATACCCGGGATAAAATACAGCAGATTCAACAGTTTTTTCTGAAATACTGTTAAAAACTTCTCCGTGCAGGAATATATTGTGCTTGAAGATGGTTGATTTTTTACTGCCAAGCCAGCCGAATAATATATTGGAATAATAAAAAGAATAATCTTCTCTTGCCTGAAAGCCCATTGCCGGATTAAACTCCTCTCCTGATCGCGCATAACGAAAATCATATCCCAATCCGATTTCCTTTCGTCTTTCCCAGTTAACAAAAATTCTTGATGGTTTAAACGATTCAGAGAATTTATAATTTTCCTCGACTGACTGGGCCCAGACCAGCTTTAAATAATCGTCTCCAAACATCCGGATTATTCCATCAATCCCATATGTAATATTATAGTCACCGTTCATGCCTATTCTGGAAGTCATTATACCTCCAAGATAAGTATTCTCATTTACAACCTGTTTTCGTACTCTTATCACTCCAAAATTTTCTGAAGGCAGGCTGTCAGATTCCGCAGTTTGCATATTCATTGCACCAATATCCCATGGCCCCTTTCTTCCGATTAATCTTGCACCTCCAAGTATTCGTACAGGTTCTCCCTCATATAATCCTATTTTTCTGCTATAAAACAATGTATTTTCACCTCCGGTGTTAAAATCAAATATGCTTGATCTTTCAAGGAAAAACTGTCTCTTTTCAGGGAAAAATAATGAAAATCGTGTCAGGTTAACCATTTGATCATCTGCTTCCACCTGGGCAAAATCTGTGTTTACAGTAAGATCCAGTGTAAGATTGTTAGTTAGTCCGTATTTTATATCCAGGCCGGGTTCCAAAGCAGGATTATTTTCCCTTATATATGAAGTTTCTTCTTCATTAAGTATGTTTTCCCGGCTAAAGCCTCCCAGTAAATAAGGAGTAATATACAGGGGTCTCTGAGGTTTTATGCCCTCAATAATAATTTCACTGGCTTTTGATGGCTTCCATGCGCTCCAGTCTCCATAATCAGGGGGTATGGGTGGGAATATAAGGAGTTCATTTTTCCGCGGTATATAACGCCATGTTATGAATCCCATTTTTACTTTGCCATCTTTTTCCTGAAACCTGAGACTTGAAAAGGGAATTCTCATTTCTGTAAACCATCCGCTGTCATTGACAAAGGAAGTCACATCCCAGAAAGTATTCCAGCTTTCAATTATTGGCAGATCACCCACAGCATCATTAAAAACAGTTAAATCTAAACGTAATCCTGCAGGGGTAGTAAAAAAAGCCAAAGCATTTTCTTTATCGTTATATGTATCCAGTATTATCCCGAACCATTCGTTTGCCGGACCCGTGGCATCCCGTTTTTTTGAAGTCATTATTATTTTTTCAGGTTCTTTATCAAATAATCTACCTGCTATATAAAGGTATTTATCATCATAAGCCATAAGGATTTCGGTTTTTTCTGATGGTTCGGCACCAAATACAGGTTGATGCTCTATTAAAGGGAATGGTACTATATTATTCCACAGTGGTTCTGTACTTAATCCGTCCAGGGTAACTTTCCCGTTAATTCTTTTAACAGTTAAAGGGTCCTGTGAATAAGTATCTATTGTAAGGAAATATACTGCCAGAAATATAATAGCTGATATTCTATAGACCATCAAATTATGCCTGCTTCTCTGAAAAATATTACTTAATTGAAGTACAATATATAATGCTCCTGGTTAATGTCGCTTTGCTTCAATAACAACCGACGCCTCTTCCAGTCCTTCTGATTTTGCTTTTAGTGTAATCTTCCCTGCTCTTTCATTTGACTGAATTACAACCAGGCACAATCCGTTAAAAGCTTTACGGTAATCTGCCCTGAAAGGCTCGTGACTTGTCTGGAGCCCATTATCAACACCTGCGATGAACCCTTCACCACTGATTTCAAACTTAACAAGATTACTGGCATCGGGGACTAATGTACTTTCTTTATCTGTAATACTGACTGTTACAAATGATAGGTCCCTGCCATCAGCAGATATTGTATTCCTGTCAGCGCTGAGTATTATTTTTGCAGGATCACCTGCTGTTTTTACTTCTTTACTGATAATTTCCTTATCTTTTGTCTTGCCAACAGCTTTTATCTTTCCTTCTATATAAGGGACATTCCAGATTAAACGCAGATCTTCAGGCATCTTTTTTTTAACCCCCAGTGATTTATCATTGAGGAATAATTCAACCTCCCTGCAGTTTGTATACACCCAGATATCAATATTATCGCCTTCTTTCCAGTTCCAGTGGGGGAAAACATGTAAAACGGGATTATCTGTCCATTCACTCCGGTACATGTAATATACATCTTTTGGAAAACCTGCAAGATCGATAATACCAAAGTATGAACTGCGTGCCGGCCATGAGTAGGGAGTTGGCTCACCCAGGTAGTCAAAGCCTGTCCATATGTACATTCCTGAGAGGAATTTGTGCTTTTTAACAACTTTCCATGTTGCTTCATGTGTAGAACCCCAGCCTGCACGGCAATTATCATAAGCAGAACAAGTATAATCAGGATTACCCTTAACTGGTTTATCCCAACGGACAGGCCAAGCCCTTATGCTATCTGAGGGCATATCATAATGACCCCTGGTCGCAAGTGCGGAATTTGTTTCTGCTGCAATGAATTTTTGCCCGGGGAACTTTTTATGGAAATCGGGAAATTCTTCGTGGTGATAGTTATATCCTATTAAGTCAAGTGCCCCTGATTTGATAATGTTGTTCCATGGATTGGGGTCGTTACATGCTGAAGTTACGGGGCGCGAAGGATCAATATTTTTAACGATGGCTGTCAGCTCTTTAGCCATTTCAATCCCTGTACTGTCCCATTGCTCGAGTATCTCATTTCCTATACTCCAGATAAAGACACTCGGGTGATTTCTGTCTCGCAAAATCAGATCTTCGAGGTCGCGGTTATACCATTCGTCCCAGTAAAGATGATAATCGTATGGATTTTTTCTTTTTTTCCACATGTCAAATGCTTCGTCCATAACTATAAAGCCCATCCTGTCGCACAGATATAGAAGTTCAGGTGCCGGTGGATTATGTGATGTCCGTATGCCGTTACATCCCATTTCTTTTAAAATTTCAAGCTGACGCTCAAGAGCCCTGGTATTAATTGCTGAGCCAAGACATCCCAGGTCATGGTGATTACATACTCCCTTAATTTTTAAGTTTTTGCCATTCAGTAAAAATCCTCTCTTACTGGTAAAGGAAAAATAGCGGATCCCGAAAGCAGTTTCATATTCATCATATATAGTGCCTTCCCATTCTACTGTTGATATGGCTTTGTACAAATAAGGATTTTCAACTGACCACAACACAGGTTTGATAACAGTCATATCCTGGTTAATTTCCAGTATTGATTGTTTTGTTATTAGGCCATCGGAGGAAGTAACTGCTACTTTTTCTCCTTTTGCATCATAAATTGTTGTATTCAGGGTTATCTGCATGTCGTGTTTTGTATCATTACGTATGTTTGTATTTACAATAATTCTGGCAGACTGCCTGCTTACTTCAGGAGTAGTAACAAATGTTCCCCAGTGGTCAACAAATACCTTGTTTGTAATGATCAACCGAACATTACGATAAATGCCTGAGCCGCTATACCAGCGGGAATTAGGCTGTTGTGAATTATCAACTTTTACGGAAATAATATTTTCATCAGTGCCAAACTTTACAAAAGGAGTAAGTTCATATCTGAAAGAAATATAGCCATTGGGCCGTATTCCAAGATAATGTCCGTTAATCCATACTTCACTTTTTTGATATATACCGTCAAAGTCAACAAAGACCAGTTTATCCTTGTCTGCTTCAGGTATAGTAAATTTTTTCCGGTACCAGCCTATACCACCTGGTAAAGCTCCTCCTCCTGGCGTTGCAGGATGATCATTACTAAATTCACCCTCAATGCTCCAGTCATGAGGCAGGTTAAGGGTGCGCCAGCCAGAATCATCAAAGGCCGGATCTTTTGCATTATCAGTATCACCTAGATGAAATTTCCAGTTTTTACAAAAATTACTGACAGTTCTCGAACTTTGTGCCGATACAGCAGTTATTCCTGTAAATAAGAGAGTCAGAAAAGTTATTATAAAAATTTTTTTTGATATTCTCATGGCAATTTATTTTTAGTAAATAGATAATGTTATACAACCTGTCCTTATATAGAAAATGCTAAGAATAGTAATATGATTTATCATAAATAGTAAAAATAATACTTACTATTTAAGTTTAAAAAAGATAAGATGAATAAATTAAAACATTGAGATAACAAGTTCCGGAAGGATATTTATTCCTTCCGGAACCATGCTTTTTTATTTAAAGAAATAAATATAAAACAGTATTATAACTCCAATAATTATGGCACTGTTGATAACATCCCACTTATTCCAGCTTGCCCTTGTTTCAGCTTTTTGCTCGGGGGATATCATACCAAAAGTAAGTCCCTGAAGCTTTTCTAATGATGGTTTGGCCGTAAACTGACTTATAATCCATATTGCTATCAGGCATATTATAAAATTGAATATTTCATAATGCAGCCAGTTAATATTAACAAATTTAAGGCATAAAGCATCAATTTTATTAAGGCCCTGAGGGTCTTCGGCCTTTTCCTTCATCCAGTCATCTGCTATATTTTTCTTTTCCTTTAACAAACCATATATTTCTGTCGCGGTCTTATCATTTTGAACAGCCAGAATTTTAACATTATTTTCCAGTTCCTTTTTCCGTTTCGCCAGTTTTTCAGCATCTGAAAGTATTTTTTCATCTTTAGTAAGAACATAATCACCTATCCCTTCAACTTTTAGCCTGGCTTCATCAATAGAGATATTCTCCTTATCAGACAGATATTTGGTTTTCATTTCCACAGTTATATAATCCTCTGAATATTCTTTAACAGCTTTGCTAAAAATCCTGGTATCTTTGGGAACGACAAGTGATTTTGTCACCACAATCATAACAAGCATTAACATTCCCAGAGAGAAACCAGTAATAAGTCCCCATAAACCGCTTTTGGTACTGGCACGTTTCCAGAACACTCCCAGTAAAAAGACAGCGGCAATTCCCGGGGCCAGGAGTGACTGGACTAACTGCAAATATTCATAAAGGACATTACCAAGGCCCCTCATAACAGGAATCCATACTATTCCCAGAATAACTATTATTGCTGTGGCTATGCGGCCAACAAAAACAAGGTGTTTTTCAGAAGATTTTGGTCTGTACTTCTTATAAAAATCTACTGTAAACAACATGGAAGATGAGTTGAACAGAGACGCCAGTGAACTCATCAGGGCTGCAATAAGACCTCCCACAACAACTCCTTTTAATCCGGGCATCAATAAATCTTTAACAAGCATAGGAAAAGCCACATCAGGATTAGGGAGGAATAATTTCTGCTGCTTGGCAAGTGCAAATGCTATTAACCCGGGTATCATAAATATAAACACAGGTAAGAGTTTAAGGTATCCTGCAAATATTGTTCCCCGGCGGGCAATTTTTTGATTTGGGGCAGAGAGTGTTCTTTGGACAATATACTGATCGGTACACCAGTACCAGAATCCAATGATTGCCGAACCCAGAATTACACCTGTCCACGGAAAATCAGGGTCTTTGGCCGAACGCACGAGCGTTAACATATTATCATTTCCATACCCTGTAGTTGTTTCTTTACAAATTCTTACCAGCTCACTCCAGCCACCAAGCTCAATAAGGCCGACTATTAAAATGACTATCGAGCCAATGAGCAAAACAGGTGTCTGAAGTATTGATGTATACAAAACGGATTTCATCCCTCCGAAGATGGTATAAAGACCTGTTATGACAACCAGACCAATGGCGCCAACCCAGAAGAAATCTATTTCTATGGACCCTATTACAACATAATCAATATCAAATACAGTCTTGAATACCGTACCGCCAGCCCATACTGTTACGGCTACCTTTGTTAATACATAACTTATAAGAGAAATTATTGAAAGTATGGATCGGGCTCCGGAGGAATATCTTCTTTCAAGAAATTCCGGCATTGTAAATACCATGCTGCGGGCATAGAATGGTACAAATAACCAGCCCAGTACAAGTATCAGCCAGGCATGCATTTCCCAGTGTGCCATAGCCAGACCACTGTCGGCACCTGTGCCTGCAAGACCTACCAAATGCTCTGAACCAATATTAGAGGCAAAAATTGATGCGCCTATAGCTATCCATCCAACATCTTTACCTGCTAAAAAGTAATCTTTTGTGTCTTCCTCTTTTTGTCTTAATACCCAGATAATAATTCCTATTAAACCAAGGAAAAATAAACCCAGGATCAGCCAGTCAAGTGTTGTCATTTTTTTCTATATTTTTGGTTTAGTAAGATTAAGTGTAAAAAGTACATTTATTTAAGTATAAAAATAATATTTATTTTAAAAATTCAAAATAGAAACTCCTTCTTATAGATTTTATTCTCACCTTTTAAAGGAATAGACTTGTAACATAGGACTGATGTAGTATTATTTTATTTTATTATATTATAATACAATATTTTATAATGATGTTGATGTATTTATGATGTAATAGTGATGAAATTTTGATGTACTGATTTTTTTTTTCTGACTGATTTTCATATGTAATTTTGTCTATTGAAATTTCGAAATATCTTAAATTATTGTATTAACTAATAATACTAAAACAATCATCATGAAAAAGAAACTACCAGTTTTATTTTTCACCTTCATCTTGTTTTGCCATCTGGGAATGGCACAAAAGATCATTTCCGGTACTGTTACCGGAAGCATTGACAATGAACCTCTTATAGGGGCAACGGTTGTAATCTCAGGTACTACAATAGGTACAACGACTGATATAAATGGTAAATATTCTCTGGAAGTCCCTGATGAGCCTGACATAAAGCTAAGTTTTTCGTATGTCGGTTATGTTACTGAAGAGATTGTTGTGGCCGGACAGTCCGAGATAAACATGGTTCTGATTCCTTCACTTGAAGCACTTGAAGAAGTTGTTGTTGTTGGTTACGGTATTCAGAGGAAAAGTCTGGTTACCGGCTCTATTGCAAAGATTGAATCAGGAGATATCTCCAAAGCAACTGCAACACGTTTCGAACAAGCTTTGCAGGGTAAAACCTCAGGAGTTGTCATTACACAAAACTCCGGTTCACCCGGATCAAAGTTGCTTATTAAAATTCGTGGGAACAGCTCTTACGCTAATAATGATCCCCTTATTATAGTTGACGGAATAAAGCTAGGTACAGGAGGAAACGGTTTGGAATACCTGAATCCTGATGATATCGAATCTGTCGAGATCTTAAAAGATGCGGCTTCTTCTGCTATTTACGGTTCTGAAGGAGGTAACGGGGTAATTCTGATTACAACCAAAAAAGGAACTACAGGTGCAGCTAAGGTTCAATATAAATATGAATATAGTCAGCATAAGGCTACCAACATTACAAAAGTAATGAGTAACCAGCAGTACGTTGACTATTTCAGGGAAGCTGCTAATACGGAATTAACCGGTACCAGATTAAATGATAGACTTGCCATTCTGGATGAGATGGATAATAACCAGGGCACGGTATGGACAGATGAAATATTTGTGACAGCTCCTCAAAAGGAACATTCATTAAGTTTTACCGGCGGAAGTGAAAAATCTACCTTGTTTGCAAGTGCTGCATACCTTGATCAGGATGGTATCATCGGGGGAGAAAAAGATAACCTTAAGCGTTATTCACTAAGGATTAATGCCGAAACCGAATTCAAACCATGGCTGACTGTCGGAACAAATGTTGGATATACCCGTTTCAAAAAGAAAGATCTGGGAAATGCCAGCAATGAATACGGTGGAATAATAAATAATGCACTTACCTATGATCCTTCTCTCCCGGTTGTTTACAGCAGTATTGACGATATTCCGGCAAATTACCTTTCCGATTCCTTAGCTTTCAGAGCTATGCTAAGGGATGAAGACGGAAATTATTATACCAAATCACGACTATCCATGGGTGAAGCATGGAATCCAGTTGCCCAGATAGATTATACACAAAATACATACACACAGGATAAGGTCGTTGGTAGAATATATGGTGAGTTTAAACCACTTAAGTGGATAAAATTTACTTCAAGTTTAAATGTTGATTACGCTTATCAGCTTCGTGAGCAATTTAACGGCCTTCATTTTTACGGGGTAAGTCCGTTAAAAGAAGACTCGGATGTCAATATGATAAATCGGTTTGACCGCTGGTATACATACTCTATTGATAATTACCTGACTGTTACCAGGCAATTTGGTAACCACTCGCTTGAATTGATGGGCGGACAGTTTTTTAGAGAATACCAGACCCAATATCTAAGGGTTGTAGGCAAGGGTATTCCATATAGTAGTATTGATTTCGCATATCCTTCCAACGTTTATAATACCGAAGAGACAATTATTGAAGGCCATGCACGGGATCATGAAACCCAGGCGTCTTACTTTGGACGTTTAGTCTATAACTATAAAGAAAAATATATGTTTCAGAGCCAATTCCGCAGGGATGGTTCTTCAAAATTCGGCCCGGATAAAAAGTATGGGTTCTTCCCTTCATTCTCGGCAGGATGGGTCATTAGCAGAGAAGACTTCTTTATGAACATCGGGGCGCTTTCAATGATCAATTCTCTAAAACTTCGCGGTAGCTGGGGAAGAAACGGGTCCACTCAGGGTTTGGAAGGTTATTATCCTTATGTATCAACAATGATTACAACTGCATATTACCAGGACGGAAGCGGTGCATTCCGTAAAGGTGCTGTGCCAGGAAGACCGGGAAATCCTTCATTGTTGTGGGAAACCAGTCAGATGACTGATATAGGTCTTGATATGGGATTGTTTGGAAATGCACTGACATTTTCAGTGGATTACTATGTAAAATCTACAATTGACCAGATTACAGAAAAAAGTGATTTACCTGTATATATGGGATTTCAGGATAATCCTTTTGTAAATAAAGGAGAAGTACAAAACAAGGGTGTGGAATTTGATTTGGGATACCGTAAAATGGAAGGTGAACTGAAATATGCAGTATCATTTAATGCTTCATACCTGAAAAATGAAGTTATTTCATATGGTGATTCAGGTATGTACAGGGAAGGTGCCAATATTGGTCAGCTTGGTGTGATTAACAGGTATGAACCCGGATATCCAGTCTGGTATTTCTATTTATATGAAGCGGATGGTATATTCCAGACAGAGGAAGAGATTGACAATTATGTAAACGAAGATGGAATTAAATTACAAACCAGAGCAGTACCAGGTGATGTAAAATTTATAGACCAACCTGTAGAAGTACCCGGTAATCCGATTGGAACAATTACTCAAGGCGACCGTAAATATTTTGGTAAGCCCATGCCTGACTGGGTATTTGGTTTAAACATAAACCTGGATTACAAGGGGTTTGATTTAACACTTTCATTCCAGGGTCAGACCGGGAACCAGATTTACTGGGCAGGGTACCGCAAAGACCGTGCCGACTATAACAGGCCGGAATTTCTATATACCGAAAGATGGAATGGCCCGGGCACCTCGGACAAATACCCGCGTGCTTCTTATAATGATGTAAACGATAATTTCCGTGTAAGTTCATTGAATTTATATGACGGGGATTACCTGAGACTTAAATACTTAACCATAGGATATACATTACCTGCTATGCTTACCAGTAAAATTGAGATAAGCAACCTGAGGATTTATTTCACAGGTACAAACCTGATTACGTGGACAAAATATCCTGGAATGGACCCGGAGGTTGGTATGTATAATACTGACAATAATTACTCTTATGGTATAGACAGAGGACTATATCCTCCGACAAGGATATTGACCATGGGTGTTAATGTTACTTTCTGATATTAAATAACATTTAAAATTAAAATTATGAAAAACAATATAATATATCTTTTGCTTATTCCTCTTCTGACCTTTATTGCATGTACAGAAGATGATTTGACCCTGACTCCTACAGGACAGGAGCTTGAATCGAGTTTTTACCAGAACGATGAACAATTGGCTCAGGCATTATGGGCTGCTTATGATCCGCTTCAATGGGTTGTATGGGGAGCCAGTCCTTTTTTATGGGGTTCAATCGGTTCAGAAGATTCATATGCAGGGGGATCTGATCCTACTGATCAGGACTCTTACCAGCTGTTGGATGTATACAACCTTACGCCTGTTGAAGCCGGCGATGACAATATGCTGCAAATGTGGAGGTCGAGGTTTAGAATTAACTACCGAAGCAACCTGATAATCAGGTATTCTGATGAGTCGAAACCATCCGGTAATGAAGCATTAGGACATGCTTACTTCCTGAAGGCATTTGCATATTTTGAAATGACAAGAATGTGGGGAGGCTTGCCTATTATTGATGATGTTTCACCTGTAAACAGATATCCTCGTGCCACACAGGATGAAACCTGGGCAGCTATTGAAGGGTATTGCACAGAGGCTATAAAT
This sequence comes from uncultured Bacteroidales bacterium, assembly GCA_964521285.1. GTDB lineage: Bacteria > Bacteroidota > Bacteroidia > Bacteroidales > UBA10428. The sequence goes on from CAZFQS010000010.1 coordinate 137,385, forward strand.
CGCTTGCCAGCGAAAAAAAGTCTGGATGATAATGGCAACGGAATAGCTACCAGGGGATCTGCGCAATTCCTTTTAGGTAAAACATACCTGTATCAGAAAAAATATAATGAGGCTATTGGCGTGCTTGAAGATCTTGCAGCCAACCCTTATTATGCACTCATGGATACGTTCTCGGGTGTTTTCTGGCCTGCTAACAGATACAACAAGGAGTCTATTTTTGAAATAAACTTCTCTGATGGAATTCCTCCGGGAGATATTGACTGGGGAGAAAGAGTGGCCGGAAACGCAGCCTATACATTATGCGGGCCGCGTTCAGGTGAAGTTGCCCTCGGAGATTATTTTATTTATGAATGGGGCTGGGGATTCAATCAACCGACACAATCGCTGGTTGACGACTACCTGGCAATGAATGATAATGTAAGAATGGCATCCACAATAATATTCAGCGATACGATACAGGCACATAATCCGGCTATTACCTTTCAAAATCCAATGGAAGGCTATTGGGATCGCAAACATGTACGTATTAAAGGATTTTTTAATGGAAGTGATGGAACAAGAGTTAATCAGAATACTATTGTAATGCGTCTGGCTGATGCTTACCTGATGTTGGCTGAAGCATATAACCGTAATAATGATGATGCAAATGCACGTATTTATCTTAAGAAGGTCAGGGAACGCGCAAAGTTACCAACTGCCGATATTGATGCTGCATCCGGGGATGAGTTATTTGCTTTAATAAAATTAGAACGCCGCCTTGAATTGGCTTTGGAAGGCGACAGGTATTATGACCTTATTCGCTGGGGAGATGCTGCTACGGTTTTAGGCCCGTTAGGTTATACTACCGGAACACCAGGTGTACAATCAAATGGATTGTTACCAATACCTTATCCTGAAATTGTTGCATCAGAAGGAGCAAATAAATTGGAACAAAATCCGGGGTATTAATCATTTTTTCGAACTTGTCTAAAATGTACTTTATTTAAACATTCCTGCTCCCGATAAATCATCGGGAACAGGAATCTATATTTTATTAGGAAAAAAAGGATTAAGTCATTTATAATTTAATATATAGCTTTCATTTTTTGTTTAATAAACAAACATACTTTTATAGATATAGGATCATTAATATTACAAACAACATGAAAAAATTGATAATTAAAGCAGTTTTTACAGGCATTTGGCTGACGATACATCTTATAAGCCCGGCACAAAATTACGAACTGGTATGGTCGGATGAATTTAATTATTC
>CAZFQS010000010.1:138736-140740 GCA_964521285.1 uncultured Bacteroidales bacterium
TAAAACAATAAAACAATAAAGCAATTTAACAATAGAACAATATAACAATAGAATCAAATGAATGTAAAAATTAATAAGGCATATGTAATACTATTATCTGTTATTGTTGCCCTGGGAGGATTTTTACTGGGCTTTGACAGTGCGGTTATATCGGGCGCTGTACCCTTTTATAAAAATTTTTTTAATCTTGACCAGGGTTCGTTCTGGTTTGGTTTTTCAGTAGCATCATTAACAGTAGGGTCAATTGCTGGTAATCTGATGGGAGGTGTCCTGGCAGATAAATACGGACGAAGAATTGTCCTGATATTTACAGCGACTTTGTTTGCTTTCTGTGCCTTGGGAACAGCTTTGTCCCAGTCTTTTATATTTTTTATAGTTGCAAGAATTATAGGCGGAATAGGTGTTGGCATGGCTATTCTCGTTGCTCCGATGTATATTGCTGAGGTGTCTCCGCAAAAATACAGGGGAACACTGGTATCAATAAACCAGTTAAATATAGTTATCGGTATATCTGTTGCTTTCTTTTCAAATTATTTTATTCAGGATATTGTAAGCGATCCTGACCGTAACTGGAGATGGATGCTTGGAGTAGGAGCTGTGCCTGCACTAGTCTATTTTCTTTTATTATACATTGTTCCACAGAGCCCGCGCTGGCTGGTTCAAAACGGAAGAGCTGACGAAGCAAAGAAGGTGCTCTCAAAGATAGGCGGAAATGAGTATTCTGAGTCTGTATTAAAGGACATACATGAAAGCGTAAAAAAGGACGAAGGGAAAGAAAAGACCTATTTCAGGGATATTTTTAAGAAACAGCTTAAATACGTATTGCTTATAGGGTTTGGTATAGCAGCGTTACAACAGATATCAGCAATTAATGCTATTTTATATTATTCAACCATTATTTTTGAGACTGCCGGCGGAGGAAGAGATTCTGCCTTTATGCAGGCAGTTATCCTCGGGATAACCAACCTTGTCTTTACAATTGCAGCTATGTACCTTATTGACAGGCTGGGAAGAAAACCATTACTGGTAATCGGATTAACAGGAATTATTATCGCTTATATTATTTCATCGGTCTCTTTCTATAAAGCTGATTATAATATTACACCCGATAATTTAAACAGTATCGTTAAGGAGTTATCCGAACAGGGAACAGAAAACGGTAAAATCATTGAAATAAAAGCGGGTCTGGCTAACCTTATTGAAAAGGAATTTACCGGTGAGGTGGCTTTTTTCAATGCTGTTGAAGAAAAAATCGGATCGGTAAATTACACACAACATAAAGATACTATTCTTGAGCATAGTATCAGTATGAATGCCATATTACTGTTAGCAGGGATATTGCTGTTCATGGCATCATTTGCCATATCACTGGGCCCTGTTACCTGGGCACTGCTGTCAGAAATATTTCCCAATAAAATAAGAGGGCTGGCAATTTCGCTGTCAGGTTTCCTAAATGCCCTGGTAAGCTCATTTATGATTATTATATTCCCCATCTCCCTTGAAATTATGGGCTCAGGTTCAACATATATAATATTATGCGGATTATGTGCACTGGGATTAATTTTTGTGTTAAAGTATATTCCTGAAACAAAAGGCAAATCCCTGGAAGAAATTGAAAAACAATTAGTTAAAACAAATTAAAAATTAATATTATGAAAATATACAGGTTAGTATTAGCGTCAGTGTTTGTAGTATTGGCATTTGGTTCATGTTCAGATAAAAATACTGCTGTTAAAGTTGAATTAAAATTTGAAGACGGAAAATACCAGCTTTACAGGGCAGGAAAGCCTTATTATATAAAAGGCGCAGGTATTGAATTCGGAGATATAGCGAACCTGGCATCCCACGGAGCCAACTCATTGAGGACGTGGAGGACAGACAGTGCCCAAAAGGTTCTTGATATAGCCCATGAAAACGGTCTGACTGTGATGATGGGACTGGAAGTGGGACGTGAAAGGCACGGATTTGATTATAATGATACGGCCATGGTAAGGCAACAATTTG
>CAZFQS010000011.1:0-128834 GCA_964521285.1 uncultured Bacteroidales bacterium
CCCAATATTCGGAAAAGGACGATTTCACGGTGTAGGTGAGGAGGGAATCAGGGATACTGAACTAATCAGGATATTGCGCAGGAGGTCATCGCATATACATGTAGGTTATTTATCATTATTCTATTACTATGGTTTAATTGGTGGAATTATTTATTTAATATTTTTATTTTTCATCACAAAAGAGACTTATATAGGAGCCAAAATAACCAGTTATTGGGGTCCATTCCTGGCAATTCTACAATTTTTATTCACAAATTTGACAGGAACAGTTTTAAATTTGTTTATAATGGGTATTGTAATTTCTTTAGTTTATCATAAGTACTATACACAGGATATTTCACTTGCCGAACCACAGTCCACTTAATAATTCCATTCTCACATGAACTTAAATTTTTTCAAAGATTATATTTTAAAAGGACATAGTAGATCTGTTAAAGCGAAAAAAAATATCATCTCTTCCTTCCTTATTAAAGGTTTTAGCATAGTAGTCGGATTTTTATTTATCCGTATAGCCTACCATTATATTGATGAAACACGCCTGGGTATATGGTTCACAATCAGTTCCCTTCTTACGTGGTTTAGTTTTTTTGAAATCGGTCTGGGTAAAGGTTTACGAAATAAGCTGGCTGAAGCTCTAGCCTTAAATGACAAAAAGCTTGCTAAAACTTATATAAGTACAACTTATGCCGTACTATCATTAATAATTGCAGGAGTAGCAATATTGTTTTTTAGCCTTTCCTCTTTTTTTAACTGGGCAAAAATTCTGAATACACCGGAATCTATGGGTAAAGAACTTTTCGTATTATCCTGTATAGTTTTCGGCAGTTTCTTTCTCCGTTTTATATTACAGTTATTAACCAATGTCTTATTTGCTGACCAGCGACCTGCACTGGCTAATGCTTTCGGCCCCGTAAGTAATTTCTTATCTTTAGTTATTATATATATTCTCACCAAAACCACAGAAGGTTCTTTGATCTATCTGGGTCTTGCTATGAGTATATCACCGGTTTTTGTATTTGTTGTTGCTTCTTTATTTTTGTATTTGGACGAATATAAGGATATAAGACCTTCATTCAAAGCTGTAAATTTAAAATATGCTAGATCACTGGTAAATCTCGGAGTAAAATTTTTCATACTTTCTATCGGACATATTATTAAATACCAGACCGCCAATATTATAATTGCACAATATTTTGGTCCGGCCCAAGTTACTCCATATAACATTGCCTATAAATATTTTAACATATTGGCAATGATTTTTACAATCATTCTTTCCCCTTTCTGGTCTGCTTTCACAGAAGCCTGGATTAAGAAAGATCATATTTGGATAACAAATGCCATAAAAAAAGTACTTCGAATTTGGATGGGATTATCTATACTTGGGTTAATAATGCTTGCGGGGGCCAAATGGTTCTATGCATTTTGGGTAAGTGAGGAAGTCGATATCTCCTTCAGGTTATCTGCTATTATGGCGGTATATTTCATTTTATATACATTTGGAGGTATATTTGTCCAGTTTGTAAATGGTGTAAGTAAGATAAAGCTCCAACTTTACAGCTCCGTTATTGGCGCCATAATTTTTTTCCCGATGGCGCATCTATTTATAAGAGTATTACACCTGGGTGTTGAAGGATTAGTACTTGCTACTTTAATAACCAATTGGTACGGACCTATTTTAAGCCCTATTCAGTACAGAAAAATAATAACTAATAAAGCAAAAGGAATTTGGAACAAATGAAAATCCTATGGTTTACGACATCACCCTCTTCAGCAGAAAAAAAAGAAGGTAAAAATCTTATTACTGGTGGATGGATTAAATCCCTTGAAAAGGCTATAAAAAAATTTCATCCTGAAGTTCAACTTGGGATAGTTTATTTTTCAGATAAAAACACAATGAATTTTAATATAGATGGAACACAATATTTCCCAATTAGAAGAAAAGAGAAAAACAAATTCTTAAGGCACCTCTCCGGAACAAATATCAATAAAAAGGAAATAAAAAATCATGTAATAAAATTTAATTCAATTATTAAGAATTTTAATCCTGATATTATACATATACATGGTACTGAAAACACTTTTGGTTCAATCACAAATACTTCAGATATTCCAGTTGTATTGTCTATTCAAGGGATCATAACAGTTTGTTTACATAAGTTTTTTAGTGGAATTACAAGAAAAATATTAAAACGTAGAATTCTATTATTTAAAAACAGATTTCATTTGCTATTTAATGATTATAAATACTTATCGAATCTGGAGCAAAATACATTTAAGAAAACCAAATATATTTTTGGCAGGACATATTGGGACAGGAAGGTTGCTTCAATACTATCTCCCAATGCCAAATATTTTCACTTAGACAGGATTCTAAGAGATAATTTCTATAAAAATGAATGGTTAAAAAAAAGATATGATTACCTTGATATAATTACTACTACAAGAAGCAACATATATAAAGGTCTTGAGACAATAATAAAAGCCGCTTCACTATTAAAACAATTAGGGATCAATTATAAATGGCGCATAGCAGGATTAGAACCAGATGATTTATTGATTAAAATAATGAAAAAAGAACTTAAAAAAGTACCTGATCAAATCACTTTTATGGGGCGGCTAACAGAAGAAGAAGTAATCAATGAACTATTGAAAGCAGATATTTTTGTAAATGCTTCTCATATAGAAAACAGTCCGAATGGAGTTGCTGAAGCATTAATACTTGGAATGCCTGTTATTGCGACGCATGCAGGGGGGACCAGTACGTATATCAACGATCACAAGGATGGTATTTTAATTCAGGACGGGGATCCATGGAGTATGGCAGGTGCTATTCTTGAATTATTGAAAAATGAAGAATTTGCACAAGAACTTGGGAGAAATGCAAGAAAAGTAGCTCTAAAAAGACATAATCCGGAAACAATTGCTAATAATATTATAATTGCGTATAAAAACATAATTAAAGAAAATCTTATTTAATAAACAGAGATTAATGTATAATGACCAAAAATAAAATTAGAATTGCATTTGTAGGTATTGCAGGCTTTCCTTATAGAATAGGGGCAGCATATTCTAGATTATTGTTATTGACTAAAGGTTTAACAGAAAATAATTGCTATGTATTAGTTATAAACCGTAGAGGTTACGATTTAGATAAGCATGTTCCTGTTACCGGACATATTGATAAAGTCATATTTACACATTCATCGGGAATATCCATCAGACCTGAAGGATTATTGAAAAGAAATTTATATAAAATCAAAGGTGCAATAAATGAAATATATCTTCTAAAATCGAAAAAGGTTCAAGTAGTAATAATAAATATTACTCGTAATTGGCTTCTTATTTTGAACTACTGGATATGGAGTAAAATTTTTAGGTATAAATTATTGCTTTCTTATGTAGAATTAAATTCTCAATTAGAAGGAAGAAAAGTTAATTTATTTAAAAGAATCAATGATATTTTATTCGAAAAATACGTTTTTAGAATATTAGATGGTATTTTCCCGATTAGTGAATTCTTAAAAGATATTGCATTAAAAAGCAATCCCCGGTTACCCTATTTAAAAATTCCAACTATTGCTGATTTTAGTAAATTTAATATTGAAAAAAATGTTAATGAACCATATTTTATCTTCTGCGGCCAATCAAAATATTTGTATATTATTGAATTCATAATAAAAGCATATGAACTCATAAAAGACGATACTGTTAAGCTAAAATTAATTATACATGATAAAACCTGGCATTTTAAAAAGGTTATATCTTTAGTAAATTGTTCACCAAGAAAAGAACAAATTGAAATATTATCTGATCTTGCTTATGATGACCTGGTAAAATATTATATTAACGCAATAGGACTTCTTATACCTTTAAAACCATCTCTAAAAGATGAAGCGAGGTTTCCTCATAAGATTGGGGAATATACTGCAGCTGCTAATCCAATAATTACAACTAACGTCGGAGAAATTAAAAACTATTTTACTGATTTACATGATGCACTAATTGCCGATAAATTTGAGCCCGAATGTTATGCTGATAAAATGTATTACGTGATAAAAAATCCTGATAAAGCAAGGATTATTGGTACCAATGGAAGTTTAACCGGCTTAAGATATTTCGATTACAGGAAAAATTGTAATATGATGAAGAAATTTATAGAGAGCATTATTTAAACACCTGATAACCTGTATTAAGTTTGTAGCGATTAATAGCATGGAGGTATATATAAATTTCTTATTAAGTTAAATTCGTTTGCCAGCATCATAATGATCCATCATCAAGTTTTTTCTATAATTTCTTCATATAAGAGTTCATATTTTTTTGCTATTTCATCCCATGAATAGTTATTTTTTACATATTCTACTGTACTGGCAGCTTTCTTTTTTGCTTCCTCATAATGGTTCAAAACATACCTGATTTTATCAGCAAGATCCTCAGAACTTTCACTTTTGAAAAATGTTATTTGTTTATGTGTAAAAGGTCCTGTGTTTTCGGGAATATCGCTGGCTATTATAGGCGTGCCGGTCAATGATGATTCCAGGAGCATTAAAGACATCCCTTCAGTAATGGAAGGAAATACAAAAAGTTTTGCATTTGAGATTATTCCTAAAAGAACATCCAAATTAGAAATATATCCTAAAAAGCAAATATCCAAATGCTTATGTTTTTGTTTCATTCTTTTAACATAATCAGGTGCATGTGATGTGTCCCCTGCAATTACTATTTTCTCCTTATAATTAATCTGTGAAAGAGCATCCAGCATAATATGACAGCCTTTAGTCTTCATGATCCTCCGGCCTGCAAATACAATATAATCACTTTTAATACCATGGCCATCAAGCAAGCGATTTGCTTCTTTATAATTAATTTCAGAATTGGTTTCCACTCCATTTGGAATATAAAGAATGTCTCGTTTGTATTTCCTATAGTAGTATTCCGACAAAGGCCTGGAAATGCTTGTTAATTTAACTTTTGACCGAATAAAAATATGTTCCATGATATGAAAATAGATTTTTGCTACAAACGACCATTTGTCACGAAGATATGGAGATTCATGTGACGTGGCTATTACCCTGAATCGTCTCGCTAACAAAGGTAAAGCGAAAGAACAGTCAATTTTATGTGCATGTATCAAATCGAAATTCCCATGCCTGTAAAGATAAATAGCTGTGCGGAGAAAAAAGAAAAATACACCAATATCTTTAATCTTATATTCCGGAAATTCAATGGCATTTACACCATCGATGTATTTTTTTGCCCGGGGATTTTTATAACAAATTATTGAAATATCATATTTATTCTTTAGTTTTCTGATTAAGTTTTCGACAACTCTGCTACTTCCTCCTTTTGAGGGATAATAATTGACTGCATAAAATACAATTTTTTTCTTTGGTTTCATATCCTTTCTGAGTACTTTTAATATTGATTATTAGTGCATTAAATCCTGTATAAATGCATCATATCTTGCTAGAAACAATTCATTCGAAAAGTTTTTTATAAGTAAATTATTCCCTGCTGATCCAAAGCGCAATCGCAAATCACTATCCTTTAACAACATATTAAGATAATGTGCAATGTCAGAAGGTTGCTTGGGTAAACTAAGAAATCCTGTTTTTTTATGTATAACCAGTTCTTTGTTGTCCCCAACATGTGTAGCAACGACAGGTAAGGAATAATTCATGGCTTCCATGATAGTATTTGATAATCCCTCAAATATTGAAGTACATAAATAAATATCTGAATTAATATAATAATCATTTAGATTATCAGGTTGAATAACTAATTGTACTTTGTTTTCAAGCTTATATTGTCTAATTAATTTTCTTATTCTAGATTCCAATTTACCATAACCAATAATAATAAATCTGAACTCTATCGATGTTGGATTTATTTGTTCTTCTAACAGCTTTATTGCTTTTAAAGCTGTCGGATAGTCCTTTTGATGAACAAATCGTCCAACGCTTATAATTTTAATTGGCTTTTTCTCTGGCCTAATAATTTTTTGATTTATTTTTCCAATAGTATTATGAATTACGTGACACTTCTTAATGTTAAATCCTTTCTGCACAAATTTGTTATATCCTGAATAATTATTGAAGATAGTTCGTTTGTGAAAAAACCAATGCAGGATTAGCAAAAGAAAAAATTTACCAGACGGTATCCTGCAGTTTCGTATACCACCAATTATAAAAGCCTTGACATTAAATAACCTGGCCGCACTGGCAAGCATATTATCGCTTGTAAGGTAAGTAAATACTATATTAACATCATTGACTTTCAGATATCTTATGCAAAGCATAAGTCTTGTTAAAAAGTTGCCTTTCAGGAAAACCAAATTCACCTTCGAGTGATTAATAATTTCATATAAAGATGAATTTAATGATATTTTATGCTGAACCATAAGTGTTACTAAATAGTCATTTGCTAATGAATTAGCAAGTAAAACGCTTTGTTTTTGTGCCCCTCCGGCTGTAAGATCTCTTATCAGCAAACAAATTACTGGCTTTGATTCCTTCTTGTATTTATATTTCTTCATAATTAATTTGAGACCTTCTGGTACAGTTCAAAAGTAGATTTAACCATTTTTTCGGATGAGAATTTTTCCTTTGTTATTTCCAATCCTCTGTGGCCCATTAAATCTGCTATTTTAGGATGCTTAACTATATACAATATTTTTTCTGCCAGAGCAGAGGCGTTTGCTGGTTCAATCACATAGCCACTAAATCCATGTCTTACAACTTCTTCAGTTCCACCGCCTCTGGATGCTATTACAGGTATAGCAAGCGCCATATATTCAAGGATTGAATTAGAGATTCCCTCTCTGGCAATCCTTGAATTAGTTAAAAGTACACCTATATTAAAAATTTGAATAATCTCTTCAATATTAATTACTCTTCCTGTAAAAAGCAAGTTGCTCAATTGCATATTTTTTGATAGTGTCTTGTGGTAGTCGTACAAAGTACCATCCCCAACAGCAACAAAGGTTATCTTGAGATTTGAGTGACTTAAAATTTCAGCAGCCTTGATAAAAGTTGTATAGTCCTTATTATTTGTAAAAACAGCAACCATTCCAACGACAAATTCAGTTGTAATACCGTAATATTTACGAACCACCTCAGGTGCACGCAATTTATTCAATCGATTAAAGTTAAATCCGTTATAGATAACACTGGCTTTCTTTGATGGTACTTTGTAAGCTTTTATTCCTGCCCATGAATTAGCTAAAATAACTTTAGAGAAAGGAAATGTTATAAGCTTCCTGTACCATGTACTGGTAAAAGGAATGCATATTGAATTGGATATCATTGCATTTATTAAGGGGATTCTATACCATATTACGGCTGGTAAAATATAGATGGAAGGCATTGAACCCCAGCTATGGATCAAATGAGGTCTGAACTCTTTGCACAACTTAATTAGTTTAAAAAAAATGCGCGGATCTTTCTTTAAGGGTGATTCCATCCATTCGATAGACAGGTTTTTAAGGTTATAAATTTCATAATATTGAATAATTTTCTTAAAACAGACAAGTTTAATTTTGAGAGAATGATAAGTTGTCAGGCCTTTAAGTAATTCAACAAGTCGCCGTTCTTTTCCACCACCAGTTATGCTTTCAGTTATAATTAAAATATTCATTTCAGTAAGTATCCTTTTAACAGTATAATTCAATTCTTGTAATATGATTTGTATAAAAATAATAATATATAAACAAAAAATGTACTATAAATTAAATAGTACAATTTAATCAAAATAATTATAGATAGACCATCTATTGACATGCTATAGCTAAAACATTAAATAAAATTAATAATTTGTATTTTTATTACTTATAGCTTAGCAAGTTCTGGATAAACAGCAAATATAAAAGAATATTATGAAGCTTTGAAAGGAGCTGAGGTTAAATTGACAGGCATTTAATTTTCATAATCATACGTGTAAAATTATATAATATATTTATGAGGTTACTTATTATTTATTTTTGTAACACCTTAATAAGTGCAGGTTGAATTTTAAATAAAAATTAAGTTAATTATTAATTTAAATTTTTATTCCCGAATTTGCATCCCTCTGCCTCCAATTTCTTTTCAATAAAACCTTGCAAGGATTTCCAAAGGCTATTGAATTAGGAGGAATGTTATTTATTACAACACTGTTGGCACCAACAACTGAGTTACTCCCTATAGTTACTCCTTTAAGAACTACACTATTATAACCAATAAAAACATTATCTTGAATTTCAACTGGTTGACATGGTAAATTTTCCGGATTACGCTTATATGGATCAGGATTATGCCAGTCCGTATCCATTATAAATGCATAAGCACCTACTAAAACATTATTGCCAATTCGCACTTGTTTGGCAGCTGCAATTGTTACTCCCGAACATCCTACATTATTACCAATCAGCAATTTTGCGTTTTTTCTCAATGTTACAATTGAACATGGCTTAGTTAATCCTATGGGGATTGAGTTTCTTGATGAGTTAAACCTACAATTATCACCTATAACGATTTCAGATTGAGGAAACTTCCGGATACGTATTAAACCGGTAAATTTTACTTTTTTGCCAATCTGCAATCCTTTTAATCTGCAAATAATGTACATGAAAATGGTAGAAAAAAAACTTCCTATCATAACAGAATATCGCCATTTTTTATACCAGAAATATTCTACTAGAAATTTAAAGTTGGGCATAAGAATTTTATATACTTTCTTTCTTTAAAGCAGTGCGTCTTTATATTTAATCTATACCTTTCATATCTTTATCATCAGCTGTGCCTTCCATAACCTGAATAATTCGATTTGCAAATAACCTGGAAGCTTTCCCTGCAAATACTTTGTTAGGATGTGAGTCATTGATTCCTGTAGCATATTCAGTTTTTAAATAAAGTTCACCTTCTGTAGCTAACATATAATAATCCCAAATAAAAATATTATCATTTTTTTCATCCCATAAATTAATCATCCATTCATAAAAAGATTTTGTTCTTTTCGCCTCATCCGGATTAGTTTTACTTTCTGCCAATGGAGCCGGGGTCCATACAATAAATTTAGTTTGCGGAAAAGAAAGCATCTTTTTTTTCAATGCATTATATTGTAATTTGTAATTGCTTACAGTTTTTACATCTGAATCAATATCCGGGAGATAATCAGATTCATCCAATATATTTGAGACAGGATAACAATGTTTCCAGATAATTATATCATATTTCTCAGTTAGAATTTCTAAAGTTGGTTCTTTCATATAAGGTTCTTTACCAGCATGTTTAACCCAAATATTATAGTAATCAAATGGATAATTTTTCCATCCGTATGGTTCTTTTTTAGGAAAGTCCACATGGTCAACTTTAATATTTGCTTTATATTTTCTATTATATTTATTTAACCATCTCTCAACATCTCCTGTTTTTGAAATCCTATATATAATCCTGTTCGGATTCCCTTTCCATACCCGTTTCCCGGTACTATGATGAAGGAATATAACATTTACAGTTTTTTTATCACTTTGTGAACAACTCATAAAGAAAATAGTTAATATGCAAATTATTAATAATCTCATTTTAGCTAAAATAGTAATTTAAATATAAATAACATTCATTAATTATAGATTAACATTTTTAGAAATTTTATAAATTTTTATAAATATCTAATAAATTAGGTTAAATTTAATAAAATGATTACCTGTAAAAATGTAATTCATTAGAATAGTCTAAATAAAAGTTATAATTATTAATATAATATTAATCTTTTTATTAGTTAAATTAAATTCTGAAAAAGTGAATATAAAATTAAGAAAAGCGCTACCTGCAAACAGAAGTTTTAATCAAGTTAAGAATCATTATTTAGTGGAGAAAGCTATTGCAAAAAGACTAAAAGATGCTGGCCGGGAAGAAAGAAAACATATCTATGCTGCTATGTATGATGAATTGTTCAGTAAAGTACCTGATCATCCAAGACTGGAGCGAAGAGAAGACAAACAAAAAACTATCAAAGCAAATAAGAAAAAATTTGCTCTAATCAGTAATTATTTGGACAAATCAGCTATATTCATGGAATTTGCGCCTGGTGATTGTAAATTCGCAATGGAAGTTGCCCGGTATTTTAAATTTGTATATGCAGTAGATATATCGGATCAACGCAGTAAAAATGACAACCCACCAGATAATTTTAAATTAATTATTTATGATGGTTACTCTCTCAATGAAATAGAAGAAAACTCAATCGATATCTTGTTCAGTGATCAGCTAATAGAACACTTTCATCCGGAAGATACTGAATACCATTTCAAATTGGCACATCGTATTCTTAAAGAAGGGGGGAAGTATGTATTCCTAACACCACATGCCTTATCAGGGCCGCATGATGTTTCTCAATATTTCAGCGATAAGCCGGAGTGCTTCCACCTTAAAGAGTGGACATATATTGAACTAAAACAATTATTAACAGCATTAGGATATTTGAAGTTTAACTCTTACTGGTGTGCGAAGGGTATAAGAGTAAGAATGCCTTATTTCTATTTTAACATATTGGAAAAAGCTTTGGGTTTATTTCCTAAACGATACATTAGATTTATTGCCAAATATTTAATTCCATCAATTCATTGTGTGGCAATAAAATAAATTCTTAATTATATCCGTTATTTTTCATGTATTTTGATGCAATTAAGTTAGATATTAACATTGCAAAATGTAACTTTTGTCATAAAAATACGTTTATTAGTCAAAGAATTTTGCAAATTCGTCAAATTAATACTATTATGAAACCAAAAGAACTTTTAAAATGGTCAAGTACTATTCTCATCACATTTTTATTCCATGTTTCCATTTCTTTTTCCCAGAAAGCCTTTCCTGATGCTATCGGTTTCGGGGCAAAATGCAAAGGTGCGTATGCTGGAAGCGATGCTCCTGCTATTCTAATTGTTGACACATTATGTTCTGCTTCTGTTGGTAACGAACTAACAAAAAGGGGATCTTTAAGGTGGGCGATTAGCAGAAATTATCCCAGAATTATACTTTTTGAAGTCTCCGGATATATTGAGCTTGAATCATATATCTCGATTAACAATCCTTATGTAACAATAGCAGGACAAACTGCTCCAAATCCCGGTATAACGCTTAGGAACCATACTCTAAGAATTAATACTCACGATGTTATTGTACAGCATTTAAGGTTCAGGCTTGGTGACCTGACTGGTGATGAAGGTGCGTTTGATGCTATGGCAATTTATAGCGGACCCAATACTTATGTTGACCATTGTTCATTCAGTTGGGCCATTGATGAAAATTTTTCCTTAAGTTCTACAGATAATGTTGGAAATGTAACGGTAAGCAATTGTATTATAAGCGAGGCACTTCACGATTCATTTCATCCGAAAGAACCTCATTCAATGGGTATGTTAGTTCGCAACGGGGATAGTATAACCATAGTAAATAATTTATTTGCGCATTTAGGTGACCGAGCTCCCTTAGTAGCTAATACTGCTAACAAGGTTGTTATTGCTAATAACTTATTATATAATACCTCAATTAAAAATTGTAATATTTATCTTAAGGGAAACATAGTACTATTGAATTGTTCAGTAGTAGGAAATGCTCTAATACCAGGCAATGATACCAGAACACCACAAATTATAAGAGTTCATGAAGAAATATTGCCAGGCAGTAAAATTTATTTAGAAGATAACGAAGGCCCGGGAAGAACAGATGATCCATGGTCAGTTGTCAGAACTGCGGATAAGACAATCTATAGAGTTGATTCTCCGGCTATTTGGGATAGCAGTTTTATTCCTGTACCAAGTACATCATTAGAAAGCTATTTATTACCTAAAGTTGGTGCCCGGCCTGCTGACAGAGATGCCGTAGATGTAAGAATAATAAATGACGTTATAAATAGAACAGGACATTATATTAATAGTCAGGATGATGTCGGAGGTTTTCCAATACTTGAAAATAATAAAATCAGATTGGAAATTCCTGCTAATCCCCATCAGGATGATGATAATGACGGATATACAAATCTTGAGGAATGGATATATCAATATCATCTGATGCTTACATATGGTTCTGATAAGCCAAATACTCATCCGGAAATAGAGAATCAAAGTTTTTCAATAGTTGATACAATATCTTCAGATACATATATTGGTAAAGTTGTGGCAACTGATAGTGATGAAAAACAAAAATTATTATATGAAATTCAAGGCGGTAATGAAAATAACAGATATTCTTTAAACTCTTCATCAGGTAACTTATATCTCAATAATAAAATTGAAATAAATGAGGATGTTTCAGATGAGCTTACTGTAGTTATTACAGATGATGGTGAAAATAATTTGTCTGCAAGTGCAACAGTTGTTATATATATCGAACATTATCAAGCACCTCCCACTGTTGAAAATCATCAACCGGAGATTAATAATCAGGAATATGTTATACAGGAATATGAAATACAATCAGAACCTATTGGTACTATTATTGCAAATGATCCGGATGCAGATCAATCATTAAAATATAAGATAATAGATGGTAATGATGATTCCTTTTTTGTTCTAGACCAAAATACGGGTGATCTCTATTTTAATAAATCCGAAGAGCTTTCATTCAATGAATATAAAATATATAATTTACTTATAGAAGTTGAAGACAATGCAATAGAAAGCTTAAGTGACACCGCTTATATAATAGTTAAAATCATTCCTGAATTAAGAGTAATATACATCGATCCCACAAATATAAATGACGATTTAGAGAATGGGACAATCAACCATCCATATGATTCATGGAGTGATGTTGAATGGAAAAATGGATGTTCATATTTACAGAAAAGAGGTACAACAGCATCTGAGATGAAAATCAATTTAGGAGCCGGAAATTTAGTACTTGGTTGTTATGGTGAAGGTAATAAACCGAAAATAAATAGTCTGGCAACCGATTTTGCATTAAAAGCACTTGAAAAAAGCGACTTGACAATTAGAGATTTACATATATTTGCCCCTGATGCTATAAGTTGTATTTATATATTAGGTTCTTCATGTGATAATAACTCTGTGCAAAATTGTCTACTTGAAGGCTCGGATTATGGTATAAGAATTATTGATGGTAAAAAAGTAATCTTAAAATATAATACGTTCTATAATGAGGTAGATGGGATTTATTCTTATGCTGAAAAAACTGAAGTTTATTACAATATCTTCAAAGGAAATCAGACTGCCATCAATATAAGTAGTTACATTTCTGAAGCAAATATTTACAACAATGTATTTTACGACAACACAGAATGTATTTCAACTTCATATGCTTCATTAACATTATACAATAATATATTTTATCTGGTTGATAAAGGTGATCTGGCCATTAGGCATGAAATGGATAAAATAATGTCTGATTACAACATTTTTTATCCTGAGCAGGAAGGTTTTATCAATATATCAGATAACAAATACAATGATATAAATAGTTATAAGAATGAAAAAGGTTTGGATTTACATTCGTTTTCTTATGATCCTATGTTTATCGATGTTTATAATGACAATTTCAATGTCTTTCCTCAGTCTCCTGCTATTGATGCTGGTATCTATGTAGGACTGGTTGAAGATTACTTGGGGAAATTTGTTCCAAGTGGAAATGCTCCTGATATAGGTTTATTTGAAACATTTAAAAACACTTCTTTTACCTCTGAAATTATTCAACAAAGTGAAAATCAGGTTTCAAATCAATTAATTGTCTATCCTAATCCTTCAAATGGTATATTTAACATTAGTCTTAATAATTTAAATATGCAAAATTCAAATGCGCAAATAAAGAATATTAATGGTAAACTGATTTATCAAGAAAACATGTATCCTACAGAAGAAAATAATGATATGCATATCAATATATCGGGCATACCAGTGGGAATATATTTCTTACATCTTTCAA
Source organism: uncultured Bacteroidales bacterium (assembly GCA_964521285.1). Taxonomy (GTDB): domain Bacteria; phylum Bacteroidota; class Bacteroidia; order Bacteroidales; family UBA10428. The sequence continues at coordinate 13,917 of CAZFQS010000011.1, forward strand.
ATGACAGAGATATATTTACAGAAATAATAATTATAAACTAATTCCATAATTTAACATTTACCTTTTAAATTTATCTTTCAACTCTTTCTTTTATTACGATTACTTCTGAAGAGATTATCCGGGATTGAAATCTTTTCCAAATTAAAATAAAATCATGAAAGGATAACCAAATTAAAAAATTCATAATATTTAAGACTTAAATTCTGCCTTTAAAGTAATGCTATTATTTTAGAAAGTCATTTTTGAATGTGAATCAGCAGTTATCAAATACAATTAATCCCATTAATCAAAATTATTCCAACTTTTGTCAAACTTAGTATGTTATTGATAGATTATTGTTTTTTTATAATCTTTAATATTTATATTTTTAAAAGTTATAAAATTGAAATTTAAATATATCGGTAATCAAAGCAAAATGGCAATGGATAATACTGAACAAATAACAGGTAAGTTATATGATTATATAAATGTTAATACATTCATAAAAAACAAAAAAATTGATAATAATACTATGCTATTTAAGGAGGGTTATTTCGATTCAATGGGATTTATTATGTTAATTGAATTTTTGGAAAAAAATTTTACGATTAAAACATTTGATGAAGATATGATTGAGGACAATTTCGAATCCATTAATGCCATAGTAAAATTTATACAAAAAAAACAAAATCAAAAAACTTGATATTTTTCTTATTTAAAACTTAATTTCTTATATATGTGTGGTATTGTAGGCATAATTAATTATGAAAAAAGTATACCTGCTGACTTAATAAAAAGTATGCTTTCAAAAATACAATATCGGGGGCCTGATGAGAGTGGAATTTATATTGGTAAATCAGTAGGACTGGGAAATGTTAGATTGAGTATTATTGACCTTATAAGTGGACAACAGCCTCTTTCCAATACTGATAAATCTTTATGGATTGTTTACAACGGAGAAATATATAACTACATTGAGCTAAGGGAAGAATTAGTCAAACTTGGTTACAAATTTCAAACCAATAGTGATACAGAAGTCTTATTGCTTTTATATCAGGAATACGGTGAAAAGTGTCTTGATAAAATAAACGGGCAATTTGCATTTGCCATTTGGGATAAGACTAAAAATCAGCTTTTTCTTGCAAGAGACAGAGTTGGTATCAGACCATTATTTTACACTGATACAGGGAAGGAATTTATTTTTGGCTCTGAAATAAAAGCTATCCTGGAATATCCTGAAATAAAGCCTGAATTAGACTTAAATGCACTTTCACAAATATTTACTTTCTGGACAACAATTTCTCCATATACAGTTTTTAAAAATATTTATGAATTACCCCCGGGATGTTATATGAGAATATCCAGAAAAGGTAAAGAAATAGTAAAATACTGGCAATTAACATTCCCCGAATCTGAAGATGAACAATATACAGGTGATATTACTACTGCACAGGAAGAATTTCACAATTTATTTTTAGATTCTGTAAAACTGCGATTACGGGCAGATGTTCCTGTTGCAGCATATCTGAGCGGAGGAATAGACTCCAGTACAACGACTTCATACATTAAACAGGTAGCATATAAGAATTTAAATACATATTCTATTGGATTCGAAGATAGAGAGTTTGATGAAACAAGTTATCAGGAAGAAGTTACAGGGTATCTTAAAACAAAGCATATAGCCTTCAGGTGTTCTAATGCGGATATTTCCAAATATTTTCCGAATGTAATATGGCATACAGAAATACCTGTTCTGCGGACTGCTCCTGTGCCAATGTATCTTTTATCAAAAAATGTACATGAACATAATATTAAAGTTGTTATTACAGGAGAGGGTGCAGATGAGGTGCTGGCAGGATACAATATATTCAAAGAAGCTTTAATAAGAGAATTCTGGTCAAAGTATCCTGACTCAAAATACAGACCACTATTATTACAGAAACTATATCCTTATGTTAAACAGTTTCAGGGAAAGAACAAAAATTTGTTAAAATTCTTCTTTGGGTATAAGCTATCAGAAACAAATTCACCGGTATATTCGCATTTATTACGGTGGCATAATACATCCCGTTTACAGTCGTACTTTTCACAAGACCTGCAGTCATCATTGTCTGGCTATAATCCTCTCAATGAATTATTGGATAATCTATCCGGAAGGTTCAACAATTGGAGTTTATTATCAAGAGCCCAGTGGCTTGAAACTAACATTTTCATGTCAGGCTATTTGTTATCATCCCAGGGAGACAGGATGGCTATGGCAAACAGTGTTGAAGGTCGATACCCCTTTCTTGATCACAGAGTAATTGAGTTTTGTTCCAGGTTACCAGTGGAATTTAAACTAAGGGGACTAAATGAGAAGTATTTGCTTAAAAAGTTAATGAATGGTAAACTGCCTGAGAGTATTTTGAAAAGATCCAAACAAGCATATAGAGCTCCTATTTCAAATAGTTTTTTCTCCGAGAATTCACCCGGATATATTGATGAATTATTGTCAAAAAGTTCAATTAGCTCTTATAATATTTTTGATGCCAAAGCCATAAGTAAATTATTAACCAAAAAATCATCCGGGGCTGAATTTTCTGAAACAGAAAATATGTCAATCGCAGCCATATTATCAACCCAGCTTCTTGTTGGGTTATTTATAAACAAGAAACTAAAACCTGATCTTAAACAAAATTTAAAAAACTGTAAAATAATCCAGGAAACGATACCTCAAACACAACTTAACTGTTAAGTTATTAATAACAATGAAAACAAAAAACAAAGAACCCTTTTCAAGGGACATTATTAAGTTACAGGATCCTGAAAAAACCGTTAACAATATAGTAAATAAACTTAGGGACCACGTTTTTAATCTATTACATCGTACAGGTGGTCTTGTTGGTATAAGCGGGGGGATAGACTCTTCAGTAACTCTTGCATTAGCTGAAAAAGCTTTAGATCCTGATAATATAATTGGCATCCTTATGCCTGAAAAAGACTCAAGCAAAGAGAGTGTGGAGTTGGCCTTAAAGCTAGCGCATAAATACGGGGTTAATACGATCATTGAAGATATGACAGCTGCTCTTGATGGTTTTAAATGCTACCAGAGAAGGGATGAAGCAACAAAAAGAGTCTTTCCTGAATTTGATCCGAAAATTCATAAAATGAAAATCGGTGTTAAAGAATCAGGCCTGTATACAAATTTGCCATCAGTTTTTTATATTACTATTATAGGGCCTCGCGGAGAAGAAAAGTTAAAAAGACTTCCGGCAGAAGAATTCCGGCAAATAATGGCTGCTTCAAATTTTAAGCAAAGAAGTAGGATGGCAATGCTCTACTATCATGCTGAAAGACTACACTATGCTGTAATAGGTACACCAAACAAACATGAGGTGGATCAGGGTTTCTTTGTAAAATATGGAGATGGAGGAGTTGATGTGATGCCTATTGGTCATCTGTATAAAACCCAGATTTATCAACTTGCAGATTACTTAGAGGTACCAAAGGAGATTATTGATCGTACACCGACAACTGACACTTATACAGCTGAACAAACCCAGGAAGAATTCTTTTATCAACTGCCCTTTGAACTAATGGACTTGTTATGGTATGCTTTTGAGAATAATTATTCTCCCGAGGAAGTTAGTCCAATAGTTGAAAAGTCTCCTGATGACATCAGTAAAATTTATAGTAATTTCGAAAGAAAAAATAAAACCACTGATTATCTCAGAATGCCACCTATTAAAGATTATTAATTTATTAATTCTGATGCTTCGAATAATATGAATGCTTTTGACTATTTTTTTGCTGATTCAAAAGAACAGGAAAAGGATTTTATCCTGGGCCCAAAAGAGGCAATATCCTACAAAGCATTATATAAAAATAGCCTTAAACTATCGAAATATTTGAAAGATACATTTGGTGAGAATAATAATATAGTATTAATTTCTCCTAATTCTGTTTTTTTTGTAACAGCCTATCTTGCAATAATGAAATCAGGAAATACTTGTGTGCCTGTAAATCCTAACATAGAAACAAATAATCTTAATTTCATAATTGATGTTTGCAAGTCAAAATATATATTTATAGCCTCAGAGCTACAAAACAGATTTGATTTAAAAAAATTTACTTTAATCAATGAAGAAAACTTAAATAATATCCTTAATTCCGTAGAAGAACTTGTTGAAGCGGATATAAATGATAAGGACTTCAGTAAGGAAAGACTTGCTGAAATAATATTTACCTCAGGGTCAACAGGTGAACCCAAAGGTGTGATGATTAGCCACAAAAATCTTATTGCGAATACTGATTCGATTATCGAGTATTTTAAACTTGAAAGTGATAATATCATTGAAATTGTATTACCATTTTATTATTGTTTTGGCTTGTCATTATTACATACGCATCTTAAGGTTGGGGGTAGTGTTGTATTGAACAATGCATTTATTTTTATCGGTTCGGTAATTAATGATTTGATAAAATATAAATGTACGGGTTTTGCCGGTGTGCCCAGTCACTTTCAAATTCTGTTGCGTAAAACTAAAAGTTTTAAAACAACTCACTTTCCGGATTTAAAATACGTAGCACAGGCAGGTGGCAAATTACATACAGTCTTTATTAAGGAATTTATTAATTCCTTTCCTGAGATTAAGTTTTATGTAATGTATGGTCAGACTGAAGCAACTGCCAGACTATCATATTTACCCGTAGAAATGTTAAATAAAAAACTGGGCTCTATAGGAAAGGGTATTCCCGGAGTTAAACTTGAAGTGTTTAATGATAAATACCAGCCTGCAAAACCCGGGGAAGTTGGGGAGATTGTCGCTAAAGGAGACAATATAATGATGGGTTATATCAATGATATAGAGGATACAAATAGAACTATTAGAAATGGATGGTTATATACAGGGGATCTTGCATACAAAGATGAAGACGGATATTTTTATCTAACTGCAAGAAAAAAAGAAATTATTAAAGTCGGAGGAAAAAGAATTAGTCCAAAAGAAATAGAAGAAGTAATAGTGTCAATACCTGAAGTTGTTGATTGTACAGTCGAAGGGATATATGATGAAATTCTGGGTGAATCAATTAAAGCAAAAATTATTGTTGGTAATTTAAAAGAAAATATTTTAACCAATGCCGCTGTTAAGGAATATTGTGCTAACAAATTAGCTTTATTTAAAGTGCCTCAAATTATTGAATTTAGTGACAGGATTAAAATCGCTGCAACAGGTAAGAAAGTTAAGAGAATTTAGAAGTCCTATACTCAGAATACCCAATAAATCTATAGTACTGATCAATAATTCTTATTTAATGTAAGCTTATCAATTTTACCGTGAGGTGTCTTTGGTATTTTATCAACAAACTCAACATATTTAGGTATTGCAAATGACTCCAGATGTTGAGAACAATATTTTAAAACATCCTTCTGAGCAATTTTAAAATCACTATCTTGAACAATATAAGCTTTTATTGCCTGTCCAAGAATTTCATCAGCTACGCCTATTACTGCAACTTCAACAATTCCTTCAATTTGATATATGACATTTTCAATTTCTTTTGCGCTTAATCTCTCCCCTCTGCTTTTAATCATGTCATCTTTTCTGCCCAGGAAATATAAATAGCCCTCGGCATCTTTCTTAAAGTAATCTCCTGTAAATAATAGATTTTCGCTGAAATTTAATCCTGGCCTGAAATATTTTGCAGTTAGATCAGGAGAATTCCAATAACCCTTCATAACGTTTGAACCCCTTACTACCAGCTCACCAACTTCACCAGGTTTCACCTCCTGTTCATTTTCATCCACAATGAAGACTTCACAATTAGGCATAGCTTTTCCAACAGAACCAGGTCTCCTGTCTATTTCATCAGGTGGCAGATAGCACACCCTTTTGCATTCAGTCAATCCAAACATTGAATATATTCTAACATGAGGTAATTCATTTCTAATCTTTTTAATATGTTCCTCAGGTAAAGCCGCCCCGGTATTTGTAATATATCTTAATGAACTGAAATCATATTTTTTTAAGTTTTTTATTTTTAATAACATTGCTATAATAGTAGGGACTATTGGAAAGCCTGTTATTTGTTCTTTTTGGATGAGTTTAATTATGTCAGTAATAAAGATAAATGATTTCTCCAACACGACTGTCCCCCCAAATATAAATGCCATAATGACCTGGTACAGTCCATAATCAAATGAAAGTGGTAATGTGTTCAATATAATATCATCTTCTATGTTTTCTATGTACTGAATAATGCTTTGTGCTGCAGAAATTATATTAATATGAGTTGACATTACACCTTTGGGTTCACCCGTTGATCCAGAAGTATAAATTAATGCCGCTAAATCCAGATCTATGCAACCAGCTTTGATCCTGTCTGATTCATTACTTCTTTTATAAGCTGAATATTCTTGTATGTTTATATTATTAAATATATCGTCCCAACTAAATGATGATGACAATAATGATTTTGGTATTGATAATTTTGAACCTACCCATATTATCTTGATTTGATTCGTAATATCATTAAAGGCCTTCTCAATAACATTAGATTTGGATAAATGAGTGATTATAACGCTAGCGCCAGAATCTTTTATTATGTATGAAAGTTTACTTGCCCGTACCTGACTGTTAATAACTACAAAAACACCAGCAGCCTTTAAAATTCCATAAACAGAAATTACTGTCTTAGAAGAATTATCCATATAAATTATAACGCGATCATTACGTGTGATTCCTATTCCCAATAGAAATAATGCTAGTTGATCAGAATATTGATTTATAGTAGAATATGTCAAACGTTCTTTGCCAGCAATTAAAGCTTCCTTATTTGGATAAAGCCTTGCGGAATTTTCAAGATAATCCTGAACAAAAGTCGGATATTTCATTTTAGATTAATTTCATAGCTTCAATTATAATGTCAAATAGCAAGATAGTATAAAAATTAATAGTGCGGGAACTAGCCTATAGACATAATAATTGCACATTTTTACATTTCTGTAAAAGTTTTAAATTAATTTAACTTCTATTCTCAATTTGGAATAAGAGTAAATTTAGCTTATGAACTCCTGATTTTATTTGTGAGTATGTTATATATAGCTTTAAAGAAATATTTAATATCTGTAAAATAAGGATTCTTTTTCTTATCGTTCAGATAAATTCTTTCAGCTTCTATATTTCCTTTATCATCGGGCATACATAATGATACGTAGGGGGGAATACATCCCGGTTTATTTTTAATTCTCTTAATTTGAAGGTCTTCGGGAAATTGACTGAATCTGACCCAACTCAAAGGACGTACTCCTACAAGCTTCATTTCTCCTTTTATTACATTGACGATCTGTGGAAGTTCATCAAGCCATATTCTTCTGAAATACCTACCCCACCTGGTAAGCCTGAAATCATCTTCCGGCTTCCCCATAGGATTATATCCATTAAGTTTTAAAACAAAATCCTGTATATATTCTGAATAGGGATGCATAGTTCTGATTTTATAAACGCCTATCATCCTGGCATTTTTTCCAATCCTGCTTAGCTTAATTATTGGATGAAATGAAGGGCTTTTATCTTGTATCGGTTCTCTTGATTTCATAACTACAAAATAAAATAATCCATCGATAATTGTGTAATCAATAATGTCAAATCCACAATATACAAGTCTTCCCAACACTTCTGCCTGAGAAATAGTATGATGAGCTCCCCTGGTAAAATAAAAATATATTTTTTCTATATATCTTAATCTTGGAATTACTCTGTTAACCGCAAAATCCATCAGCCAGACAATTGGACCTAGAGTTTTACCAAACACTCTGTAAATTCTCTTCTTTCTTTCCCAGTATTTTTCCAGTCTGCCAATATATAATCCTGCATCAGGCAAAAGTTTGTTAACTGACCGGAAATGTTCATTAATGTATCGAATATGATTTATTTTCTTAAAATTTATAATTGTCCTGATATTATTAAAATCAACATCTTCTGCGTATGATCTGGAAGCTGTACTAAATATAATATGATTAAAATACTTTTTTAGATCAAGATGTTCACGAACATATCTATACACCTGAGGATTGGACTCCCTTAATATTGCCTTCTCCAGATCATTATAGTTAAGGAAATTATGCTTTAACGCTGAAATAACGGCATCTTTGGTTTTCCGGTTAAGATGATCGAAATGTGATTCACCTATTAAATTATGAACGTACTCAATATATCCTGGCATTCTCGATTAGGGTTAATAGTATTAGGTATTTTCAGATATTTTTTAATATTTAATTGATAAAAATTTTTAATATTAAATCTCAAACAGTTATACTTTTAAAAAGAACGTTTAATAGATTCAAAATTTTTAAATAATAGTTTAAGATACTTTTTAATTTTCTGTACGAATGTAATCTAAGATCTAATATAAATCAAGTAAGAATTTACGAATGTTAATAATTTGATGATGAACTTATCAATATTTTTAACTAATGAAATCAGGCCAGTCTTTGAAACTGTATTTTAGTAATTTTTTTGTATAAAATGAAAATTATATTGCAGATTTTGGAATCATTAAATTTAAGGATTTTAAATGTATTTAACAACTCTTTATTTATTCATTTTGAAGTTAGTAATATTATAGTTTTTTAGTAAGTTTAACATATAAATTTCACTTACCTGTTTTAACTGAATTAAAAATGTCCTGGTCTGTTTACATATCTGAATATATATCTTATTTAAAACTTGAAAAATCATTATCTGAAAATTCTATTGACGCTTATAAGAGAGATATTAAAATGTTATTGTCCTTCCTTGAGTTTAAGAAACTCAACATTCCTCCTGCTGAAATAGAACTCCTGCATCTCAGACAATTTATCAGTTGGGTAAATGAACTGGGAATGAGCGCCAGAACGCAGGCACGTGTGATTTCAGGAATTAAATCCTTCTTTAAATTTCTTCTCATTGACGAAAAAATTAACAGTGACCCTACTGCTTTACTGGAGTCACCTAAAATTGGCAGAAGGCTTCCGGAAATACTTACAGTTGAAGAAATAGATAATCTCATAAATGCTATTGATTTAAGTAAACCGGAAGGACACAGGAATAGGGCTATTATTGAAACATTGTATAGTTGCGGACTCAGAGTATCGGAACTTATTAATCTGAGACTTACAGATTTGTTTTTTGACCAGGGATTTATCAAGGTACTTGGCAAAGGGAATAAAGAAAGACTTGTTCCTGTTAGCCAGAAAGCCATAAAGGAAATAGAAATATATATCAGTCAATACAGAAATCATTATCGAATCGACAGGCAGTTTGAAAACATTTTATTTCTTAACAGAAGGGGAAAGAAGCTTACAAGGGTAATGATATTTACTATTATTAAAACCCTGGCAAAAACAATAGGCTTAAAGAAAAATATAAGTCCCCATACCTTCAGGCATTCATTTGCCTCTCATCTTATTGACGGGGGAGCTGACCTGCGTGCTATACAGGAAATGCTCGGTCATGAGTCAATAATAACTACGGAAATTTACACGCACCTTGATACCGAATATTTAAGGGACACTATAATTCAGTATCATCCCAGGGCGTAATGAGTTTCTTATTTTTACAACTTTAAATATCAAGATTAATATTTTTTAAATACCTTTGTGGACTTTTAAAATCAGATATTAGAATACAAAAAAAATCAGATATTAGAATACAGGAAAAAGCAGATATAGGATTACAAGCAATATAAATTAAAAAAATATAATAAATGACTAAAGTAAAACGTGTATACTCATTTGGTAATAAACAGGCTGAAGGAAAAGCAGACATGAAAAGCTTGCTTGGCGGCAAGGGAGCTAATCTGGCAGAAATGAACCTTATTGGAGTGCCTGTTCCCCCTGGATTCACAATAACTACAGAAGTCTGTGCTGAATATAACAAGCTTGGCAAGAAAAAAGTAATAGAACTTCTTAAAGATGAGGTTAAACAGGCAATGAAAAATGTGGAAAGTATTATGGGATACAAGTTTGGAGATCAAGATAACCCTTTGCTGGTTTCTGTGCGTTCAGGAGCAAGGGCATCAATGCCCGGAATGATGGATACTGTGCTGAACCTGGGATTGAATGACGACGCTGTTAAAGGAATTGCCAGTAAGACCAATAATAAAAGATTTGCATGGGATTCTTACAGAAGATTTGTTCAGATGTATGGTGATGTTGTTTTGGGAATGAAACCTGCTTCAAAGGAAGATGTTGATCCGTTTGAAGAAATAATTGAAAATGTTAAGAGTTCAAAAGGCGTAGAAAATGATACTGATCTTACAACAGAAGACCTTAAGGTACTTGTGTTAAGGTTTAAAAAAGCCGTTAAGGATGTTACCGGCAAAGATTTCCCTGCAGATCCATGGGAACAGTTATGGGGTTCTATTTGTGCTGTATTTGACAGCTGGATGAATGAAAGGGCCATCGTATACCGGCAGTTAAACCAGATACCGGAAGAATGGGGAACTGCTGTAAATGTGCAGGCAATGGTATTTGGCAATATGGGCGATAGTTCGGGCACAGGTGTCGCTTTCACCAGAGATGCTGCTACCGGGGAGAATCTATTTAATGGTGAATATCTTATTAACGCACAGGGCGAGGATGTTGTGGCAGGTATCAGAACACCACAGCAAATAACCAAAGAAGGTTCTCTTCGATGGGCCAAACTCGCAGGAATTGATGAAGATGAGAGAATTACAATTTATCCCTCACTTGAAGAAACAATGCCTAAAATTTATAAAGAGCTAAATGAGATCCAGAAAAAACTCGAATCGCATTATAAAGATATGCAGGACCTTGAATTTACCATACAGGAAGATAAACTTTGGTTATTGCAAACCAGAAATGGTAAGCGTACAGCAGCATCAATGGTAAAGATTGCAATGGATCTGCTCAGGGAAGGCGCTATTGATGAAAAAACAGCTATCCTGCGGCTGGAGGCAAATAAGCTTGACGAATTGCTGCATCCCGTATTTGATCAGGAAGCAATTTCAGAAGCAAACGTCCTTGCAAAGGGCCTTCCGGCTTCTCCGGGTGCAGCCACAGGAGAGATAGTATTCTTTGCAGATGAAGCTGAAACCTGGAAAGCCCAGGGAAAAGAAGTCTTACTGGTAAGAATTGAAACATCACCCGAAGACCTTGCAGGCATGAATGCTGCTAATGGTATACTAACTGCCCGGGGGGGGATGACATCTCATGCGGCTGTTGTCGCAAGGGGTATGGGTAAATGCTGTATATCAGGTGCAGGAAGCATAAATATTGATTATAAAAAACGGCAACTGCTGATAGATGGTAAAATCTTTAAAGAAGGCGAATGGTTATCAATAAATGGTTCCACAGGTGAAGTTTATGAAGGTAAGATTAAAACTATAGATCCTGAATTGAGCGGTGATTTTGGAGAAATTATGAAACTGGCCTTCAAATACAGAAAAATGGGTATCAGAACAAATGCGGACACTCCCCAGGATGCATGGGTAGCCAGGACTTTCGGTGCACAGGGTATAGGATTGTGCCGTACCGAGCACATGTTTTTTGAAGAAGACAGAATTATCGTAATGCGTGAAATGATACTTGCTGAAAATGAAGCTGGCAGAAGGAAAGCATTAGAGAAGTTGCTGCCAATGCAGAGATCGGATTTTGAAGGTATATTTGAAGCTATGGAAGGACTGCCGGTAACTATCAGATTGCTTGACCCGCCCCTGCATGAATTTGTGCCGCATGACCAGGAAAATCAAAAAGTAATGGCAGATGATATGGGTGTGTCGGTTGAAGTTATTAAAAAGAAAGTTGAGGATCTTTCTGAATTTAATCCTATGCTTGGTCACAGAGGATGCCGTTTAGGAATTACTTATCCTGAAATAACTGAAATGCAGGCCAGGGCAATAATAGAAGCAGCCCTGAATTTAAAGGCAAAGGGCATAAAAACAATTCCTGAAATTATGGTTCCTCTCATCGGGACGGTTCAGGAATTTAAAATGCAGGAAGAAATAATAAGGTTAACTGCAGAAAAAGTATTTAAAGAAAAGGGAGATACTATCGAATATCTGGTAGGTACGATGATTGAAATTCCACGTGCAGCTATTACCGCTGATGAGGTAGCAGAAAGGGCCGAATTTTTCTCATTTGGAACAAACGACCTTACACAAATGACTTTCGGTTACTCAAGAGATGATGCCGGTAAATTCTTGCCAGTATATATTGAAAAAGGAATTTTAAAAAATGATCCTTTTCAAATCCTGGATCAAACAGGCGTAGGCCAACTGATTGAGATAGGGGTTAAAAAGGGACGAAGTGTAAGAAAAAACCTGAAAATAGGAATATGCGGCGAACATGGCGGAGAACCCAGTTCAGTGGAATTCTGTCACAGGACAGGTATGGATTATGTAAGCTGTTCTCCGTTTAGAGTACCAATTGCAAGGCTGGCAGCAGCACAGGCTGCAATAAAAGAAATGTAAAAGGGACAGATGTCTGGATGAAAGGGACAGATGCTTTTATTTAAAAGAAGGGTCTGTTCCTTTTTATTATACATATAACTGATCCGGACTGGTTTTTGACAATTCGATTAAAAAATCAGCTATTTTTTCAATTGACTCTTTTAAATATTTTACTCCTTTCTCTTTTGTTGCTTTAGCCGGATTCCCTGCTCCTGTATCGCCGGATATTTTCTCCCAGTCCCTGGGTGCCCAGACAAAATCGAAACCCTGATCCCTGAATATTAGCTTTTTCGTTTTTCCTTTCCCGGCTTGTGAAAGGGGAGCAACATGTCCGGGTGCAATATTAAGCATTATGCTTGTCTCCATTTCAGCAGCATGATCTCCTGTATCATCAAAATATTTCGCCCAGTCAACTACCTCGTACCAGTTTATAACACAAATAAAAATTTCTTTAAATTTTGGCTTAAGTTCCCTGACGATTGGTTTAAATTCGTTTCCTCCATGCCCATTCAATATTACTAATTTCTTAAATCCCTGTATGACAATAGAGTCTATGATATCTTCAAGAATGGCAAGCTGAGTGGAAGGATTCATATTAATTGTAAGTTTAATATGAAGCTGGCCAGTATTAACACCATATGGTATAACAGGCATAACAATTATTTTTGCACCTTTTTCCCATGCAATCCTGGCTGCCTCTGCTGAAACATATTCTGTATGGATATTATCCGTCGTATACGGCAAATGATAATTATGCGCCTCAGTTGCGCCCCATGGTAATATCACAACTTCATAATCTGTTTCTTTTACTGTTTTCCAGCTGACTTCATTTAATAAATACGGCCGGGTTGTCATAATAATTGGTTTAATAAATTATTTATATTAGCTATGTATGGGATTTATTTGTCTTTATTCTTGCTTAAATTAAAATATATTATAAACGATAACCCGCATGCAAGAATTAATGCAATAATGCCATACAAAAATTGCGAAAATAGAATTTTACCTATTCCGTACATAATCGCATAAATAGCACCGACTGCACAAAACCAGTTAATAAAAAGTCTGCCAAAACCAGTTACTGGTTTGACCCCTTTGATTTTACCGCTGATTTTTCTCCATCCTATACCTCCCGGATAAACCTTTTCAAAGAAAGATACAAGAACATTTTTATCTACAGGTTTTGTAAGATAAGTGACTATAATCCATATTATTGTTGTACCTATAACAATTGGAAACAATGTTAGCGGTGGTTCAAGTCCCATCCCCTTTATGTTAACTGATATAACCTGAGAAAAAACTTCCAGTTTCATACTGATACCATCTCTGGACAGAGGATAAAGTATTACAGGTGCTATCATTGCAGATATTTCAGACCAGGCATTGATTCTCCACCAGTACCAGCGAAGTATTAATACAGCACCCAGACCGGCACTTATGTTCAGAATAAATATCCACGCACCGGAAATTGTAGTTAGAAAATATTTTGAAATTAACAGCGAAAACAGTATCAAAACAATAATAGTCACCCTTGAAATAATAACGTAATGAGTCTCATTTCCTGATTTATAAATAAATCTTTTATAAAAATCATTTATCAGGTAAGAAGTACCCCAGTTTAATTGTGATGCTATTGTAGACATATAGGCAGCCATAAATACCGCTATAAGTAAGCCAAGCAAACCTGCAGGCAGGTAGGCAACCATTAACTTGGGATACATCACCCCGGGGTCAACCGTATTTTCATATTTTTCATAGAAATCCATGAATGCTTTGTCATATTTCAAATCATTGCGGGTCTTATAGATCTCTTTGTTTTTATATGCTTCTTCGACTTTTTCAAACAATACGGGATTTTCTTTTTTCAACTGATCTGTGTTTTGTGCCCGCGGTAAAACAACCAGCGCTGCCAAAGCAACAATTATCCATGGCCAGGGCCGTATTGTATAATGTGCAATATTAAACCATAAAGTAGCAAGCATACTATGTTTTTCGTCCTTTGCAGAAAGCATACGTTGTGCGATATACCCTCCCCCACCCGGGTCAGCTCCCGGATACCAGCTTGACCACCATTGTATTCCGATATAAGCAAAAAATGCGCCGGTGGTTAGTGCAAGAGCGCCCCCCGTTAATTGCCTGGTGGATATAGTACTGACTTTAGGGAAAAAATTCAATATTTCAGGGGATAACTTTGCCGATAAGGCTTTCAGGCTTGCTATCTGAGGAAGTTTTACAACTATGACGGCAAGTATTATGCAGCCGGTCATAGCAAAAACAAATTGAAAACTGTCAGTTCTGACTGTGCCCAGCAGTCCGGAAGCCACAGCATAAACAGAAATTATTATTGCCAGAATAATAACCAGCAGAAACGAATCTAATCCAGGCAGTATGATACGGAAAATTTTTTCCATTGCCTCATGGACCCATCCAAGTACAATTGCATTCATAAATAAACCAAGGTATAGTGCTCTGAAACCTCTTAAAATAGCAGCTTCCTTACCTGAATAACGTATTTCAATAAACTCAAGATCAGTCATGATACCAGATCTTCGCCATAGCCTGGAAAAGAAAAAAACAGTAAGTAATCCCCCAATAGCAAGATTCCACCATATCCAGTTTCCTGCTATACCATTCTTTGCAACAAGTTCTGTTACAGCTAATGGTGTATCTGCAGCAAAAGTTGTTGCTACCATAGCTGTGCCTGCCAGGTACCACGGTAAGTTTCTGCCCGACAAAAAAAACTGTTTGGTGTCTTTACCGGCCTTAAGAGAATAATAAGCAGCTATAATAAAAATGACTATAAAAAAAATGACAATAACTATTAAATCAATGATATTAAGCCTGGTCATGATCTCAATAAAGTGATATGTTAGTTGTTTTTAATAAGTTCAAATATACTCTTATCATACATTCAAAAAAAATAATTATAAAATTTGCTATTGTCTTGATTATAATTCACAGGAATAACTAACTTAGGAGTGCAGCTGTTTTTAAGAAGAAAATTGAATAAGCGATTTTTTACTCTGAACAGATGATTTGACAATTTTGTTTAATGAATAATTTGTATTTAAGTTATTATTTTCTTTTATTATCTTTAGATAAATAAAAATATGCTAAAAAACATATTTTTAAAATAATTTTTCTTTTTTTGCAGATAATTAAATCATGTATAATTTTTAAAAAACACATCTATGAATAACTCCAGTATGAAGAAAGAGCACAAAAATAAATTAAAAATCAATCAAAGCATTTTAAGTAAGGAAGATATAGAAAAATTAGAGTACCTCAATAATCCTAAGGTTTTAAAAATTGTTGAAGAATTTATTAATTTATTAAAGCCTGCTAAAGCTACAGTTATCACCGATTCTCAGGAAGATATTGATTATGTCAGAGAATTAGCTTTAAAAACCGGAGAAGAAAGAAAACTTGCTATGAAAGGCCATACAATTCATTATGATAGCTATTATGACCAGGCGCGGGATAAGGGGAACACGAGTGTATTAGTTACGCCGGGTATGAAAATGAGCAAGGTAATTAATACAAAACCCAGAGAAGAGGGAGTTAAAGAAGTTTTAGAGATAATGGATGGAGCTATGGCAGGAAAAGAGGTTTTAGTGAGGTTTTTTTGTCTCGGACCTTTAGGTTCAAAGTTCTCGATTTGTGCTCTGCAGATAACAGATTCTTCATATGTTGGACATAGCGAAGATATTCTTTACAGATCAGGTTATGAAGAGTTTAAAAAGCTAAATGGTTCTGAAGAGTTCTTTTATCTGGTACATTCAGCAGGTGAACTGGATGAAAGGGGTAATACAAAAAACATCGATAAGAGAAGAATTTATATGGACTTGAAGGAAAATAGAGTCCTCACCGTAAATAATCAGTATGCGGGTAATAGTCTTGGTTTGAAAAAATTAGCTTTACGTCTTGCTATTTACAAGGCAAATAATGAAGACTGGTTAACGGAGCATATGTTTATCATGGGTATTAAACCGGAAGGTAAAAACAGAATATCATATTTTACCGGTGCATTTCCAAGTGCCTGTGGTAAAACTTCAACTGCTATGGTTCCCGGACAGACAATTGTTGGGGATGATATTGCATACATAAGGGAATGGGATGACGGAACATGTCATTCCGTAAATATTGAGCAGGGAATATTTGGAATCATTACTGATGTTAATCCAAAAGATGACCCGTTTATTTATGAAGTGCTTACTACACCAAGAGAATTAATTTTTTCCAATATTTTAATTAATAATGGTAAACCATATTGGTTGAATATGGGGCAGGAACTTCCGGATGAAGGCATGAATCATTTCAGTGAAAACTGGAAACTTGGAGATAAAGATAAGGAAGGTAAAGTTGTTGAACATGCTCATAAGAATGCAAGATATACGGTAAGAATAAATGAATTATCAAATGCTGACCCAAACCTTCATAATCCGGATGGTGTTCCGATAAGTGGTGTAATTTATGGAGGCCGGGATTCTGATACATCCGTACCTGTATTTCAGAGTTTAAATTGGGAACACGGGGTATATATTGGTGCAACAATTGAGTCGGAGACCACTGCTGCTACTATCGGACAGGTAGGTGTCAGAAAGTTTAGTCCCATGGCTAATCTGGACTTTCTTGTAGTACAATTAGGTAAGTATATTAAAAACCATATAAATTTTGGTAATAAACTAAAAAATCTGCCTTTAGTATTTGCAACAAACTATTTTATTAAAGAAAATGATGAATTTTTAAGTGAGAAAGTAGACAAAAAAGTATGGCTCATATGGATGGAAGGCAGAGTGCATGGAGAATACGATGCAATAGAGACAGCCATAGGATACATACCAAAATACGAAGATATACAGCCCTTATTTAAGAAAATATTCAATAGAGATTATACAAAAGAACTGTATGAAAAACAATTCTCATTAAGGGTACAAAAATTCCTTGAGAAGATAGAAAGAATGGAAAAAATTTATGCTGGTGAAGATGATATCCCACAAGCCTTTACAAATATATTAAAAGATCAAAAAGAAAGGCTTCTTGCATACAAAGAAAAATATAATAAGGATACAGTGAGTCCATTTGAAATAGTGTCATAACTCACAAAATATTGATATTTTTTCAATTCGCAGACACAAAAAAGGATCAATTTTTTTTGCTGTTTAAAGCCTCCGTTTCCCAACAACAGGGCGGTTTTTATTGAATTATGTTGACAAAATAATTATAAACAGATTTGTTAGCTTAATAATTATTAATAACTTTATACCCCTTGTTAAAAATCTAATCGTTAGTGTCAATAATCATTAATATTAGTATTCTGCTCTTAGCGTATTTGTTGGGTTCTATACCCACTTCAGTCTGGATAGGAAAACACTTCTTTAAAATAGATATAAGGGAACACGGGAGCAAAAACGCAGGTTCTACAAATGCCATAAGAATACTTGGATGGAAAGTCGGATTATTGGTACTTGTATTAGATATTTCCAAAGGCTACCTCGCAGTAAATTTGATACGTCTGACAGATTATTATATTCCGCAAACAGGAGATTACATTAACTTCCAGCTACTTTTGGGAATTGCAGCAATAATTGGACATATCTTCCCGGTGTATGTAGGGTTTAAGGGAGGTAAAGGAGTAGCGACTCTCCTGGGGTTTGTACTGGCCATTGATCCAACAACAACATTGATATGTATCGGAGTCTTTATAATAGCATTAATAATTACCAAATACGTTTCACTGAGCTCAATGATAGCAGGCTTTTCATTTCCTGTGTTAGTAATTTTTGTTTTTAAAACCACAACACCGGCACTTATTATTTTTTCGTTAATAGTATCGGTATTACTACTATTCACGCATCAAAAAAATATTGAAAGGTTGCTCCGCAAAGAAGAAAATAAGGCTTTATTCCTTATGAGGAAAAAACGAAGAGAAGCCGAAAAACTAAAAAAAATTGCATGAATATCATTGATTCCAGTTCTCAGATTTACAATCCGAATTAGCCATAAATCCCCTGCTTTTAAGTAAATACTTTAGATATTATATTTTTTTTTTTTGTATCTTTAGTTTTTTCAGTGAGAAAATTATAGCTTTGCAGCTCGTTTTTAAAACATAATGTCTCACTTAATTAAATTATAATTTTTTTAAATGACGGGAAAAATTAACAGTAAACTGGAAGATAAATTGGTAAAAGATGAAATCACTGATAATGAGTTAGATGATAATTCTAAAATAGCTGCAGCAAATTCTGATAGCACAACCACCAAACCAAAGAATAAAACAAAGAAAAGTCCGGTTAAAGCAAAAACAGAAAGTGATGTAAAAGGCACTAAAGTTGCGTCCGGGAAAACAGACAAGAAAAAAACAACTTCAAAATCAGCCAAAAAGGAAGACACAAAAGATAAAAAATCCGTTACAGATAAAGCAGGTAAAGATACCAGCGAAACTAAAGCAAAGACGAGAAAAACTCCTGCTGAAGAACCAGAATCAGAAAAAGTTACTGAAAGTAAACCCTCAACCGGAAAAAAGACTGACGAAAAAGCACCTGATACGGTCAAAGTTAAAAAGACCGGTAAGGTTGACGAATCTGACAAGGATTTTAACTGGACCGACTATATGGATAATAGTGATATTTACTCTGAAGAAGAAAGGGATAAGTATGAAAAGATGTATGATGAAACTCTTTCAACCATTACTGATAATGAGGTAATTGAAGGCACGGTTATTTCAATGAATAAAAGAGAGGTAGTTATTAATATTGGATATAAATCAGAAGGAGTAGTAAGCCTGAATGAATTTAGATATAATCCCGAATTAAATATAGGTGATAAGGTTGAGGTTTATGTAGAGAGCCAGGAAGATAAAAAGGGACAGCTGGTCCTTTCGCATAAAAAAGCCCGTGCATTAAAATCATGGGACAGAGTTAACGAAGCATTGAAAAATGACGAGATAATAAAAGGATATGTCAAATGCAGAACAAAAGGCGGGATGATAATAGATGTATTCGGAATAGAAGCATTTCTTCCGGGTTCCCAGATTGATGTCAAGCCAATTCGTGACTATGATTTATACGTAGGCAAAACTATGGAGTTTAAAGTGGTTAAAATAAACTACGAATTTAAAAATGTTGTAGTTTCACATAAAGCACTTATTGAGGCTGAACTTGAACAACAAAAAAAGGAAATTATTGCTAAACTTGAAAAAGGGCAAATTCTCGAAGGCACGGTTAAAAATATTACATCATATGGAGTTTTTATTGACCTGGGAGGAGTTGACGGATTAATTCACATAACTGATCTATCCTGGGGCAGAGTAAATCATCCTGAAGAAATAGCTGAATTAGACCAAAAATTGCGTGTAGTGATTCTTGACTTTGATGATGACAAGAAAAGAATTGCACTGGGTTTAAAACAACTTACTCCTCATCCATGGGATTCACTGGATCCAAATCTGAAAGTTGGTGACAAAGTAAAAGGTAAGGTAGTAGTTATGGCAGACTATGGTGCATTTATTGAGATTGCTCCGGGTGTCGAAGGTTTAATTCATGTATCGGAAATGTCATGGTCCCAGCACTTAAGAAGTGCCCAGGAATTTCTTAAGGTGGGTGATGAAGTTAAAGCTCAAATCCTTACATTAGATCGTGAAGAAAGGAAAATGTCTCTGGGTATTAAGCAATTAAAGCCTGATCCCTGGGAAAAAATTGAAGAAAAATACGGAATTAACTCCAGACATAAAGCAAAAGTTCGTAATTTTACTAATTTCGGGGTTTTTGTTGAAATAGAGGAAGGAGTCGATGGATTAATACATATCTCAGATTTATCGTGGACAAAAAAAATAAGACATCCTGCTGAATTTACAAATATTGGTGATGATATTGAAGTTGTAGTTCTGGAAATAGATAAGGAAAACAGGAGATTAAGTCTGGGACATAAACAATTGGAGGAAAATCCATGGGAAGTATTTGAAACTATCTTTACAACTGATTCAATTCATGAAGGAACAATCGTTGAGTTAAATGATAAAGGAGCAGTTGTAGCATTACCTTATGGTGTGGAAGGCTTCGTTACTTTAAAACATCTAGTTAAAGAAGATGGTTCAAAAGTCAAAGTGGATGAAAAGTTACAATTCAAAGTAATTGAATTTTCAAAATCTGCGAATAAAATTATACTCTCGCATACAAAAGTATATGAAACCGTAAAAAAAATAAGACCTGAACCTGAAAGAAAAAGAGTTCCTTCTGCTGCTAAAAGCCATAAGAAAGTCAAAACAGGTGTTGAAAGAACAACATTTGGAGATATAACAGAACTGGCAGCATTAAAGACAGAAATGGAAAAAAATGAAAATAAAAAGAAAAAAGAGGGAAAAAATGAAGATAAAAAAGAAAAAAGCAAATAACTTTATAAAATATATCTAAAATTTATTCTATATGGAATTCAAAATAGAAAAGCATGGCAATTATACATTAATTCAAGTATTGGAAGAAAAATTAGATACGCACATTGCGCCTACTCTCAAATCTGAATTAGTCCTGGTATCTGGTAATGGAGAAAAAAATATTATACTTGATTTAAGTAAGTGTCGTTATTGCGATTCATCAGGATTAAGTGCAATTCTGGTTGCCAATCGCCTTTGTAAAAATGCAAATGGCACATTCGTGCTCACAGGTCTTAATGATGCAGTTGAAAGACTAATAACAATTTCACAGCTTGATACTGTATTAAATATAGCCAGTTCTATTGATGAAGGAGCTAAGTTAATCTCAGAATCTGAAGGTTAAAAATACTTTCATTAGATACTATGTCATTCTCGTTGACGGTTCTGGGTAGTAGTTCTGCAGTACCTACGTCGATGAGAAATCCTACCGCTCATGTACTTAATGTTCATGAGCATTTTTTTTTAATAGATTGTGGCGAAGGGACACAGATGCAGCTGAATAAATTTAAGATTAGCCTGAATAAAATAAATAATATCTTTATCAGTCATCTGCATGGAGACCATATATTCGGACTTTTTGGATTATTATCTACTTATAACCTGTTAAACAGGAAGAATGATTTGCACATATACGCTCATCCTGAAATAAAACATACATTAAATTATTATAAGGATCATTTTGGAGAAAATTTGTGCTATAATATCATATTACATCCGTTTAAAGCTAACATTTCAAAATTAATATTTGAAAATAAACACATCACAGTTGAGACCATTCCACTAAGACACAGAATTCCTACGGTTGGATTTTTATTCAGGGAAAAGGAGAAACAAAAAAATATCAGGAAGGAATTAATAAAACAATATAATATTTTAATAAAAGATATTGTCAAAATAAAGCAGGGTGCTGACTATATCACCAGTAACGGGGAGATTATCGGGAATGAAAAACTTACGCTTCCTCCCTACAAAGTACGTTCATTTGCATATTGTTCGGATACAATCTATACAGAAAAGATCATTCCAAAAATTCATGGTGTAAGCCTTCTTTATTTCGAAACAACATTTATGGATAAGGATAAAAAACTGGCAAAATTAACATTTCACATGACCGCATCACAGGCAGCAACCCTGGCAAAAAAGGCCAAAGCAGAAAGATTGTTAGTTGGTCATTTTTCTGCAAGATATAAAGATGTTACTTTACTGGTAAACGAGGCTAAAAATATTTTTAAAAATACAGTTGCAGTTGAAGATGGCACTGTTTATACCGTGCCAGCAGAAAGACTAATATAATTTCATTGAAAAAATTATTCTGT
The DNA here is from genome assembly GCA_964521285.1 of uncultured Bacteroidales bacterium. GTDB lineage: Bacteria > Bacteroidota > Bacteroidia > Bacteroidales > UBA10428. The sequence goes on from CAZFQS010000011.1 coordinate 36,075, forward strand.
TAATATAAATTTAAAAAGCAAAATAATTCAATATTCAATATCCTATATTATTAATTATATTTGCAGCCCGGTAAAATTAATAAGGTGTATAACAAAATTATCATATTAGACTTCGGATCTCAGTATACACAATTAATTGCAAGAAAGATAAGGGAATTAAATGTATATTGTGAAATATATCCCTATAATAATCTTCCCGACATTAAAGAAGATGTAAAGGGAATAATTCTTTCCGGAAGTCCTTTCTCAGTCAGGGATGATAATGCCCCGATGCCGGACTTGGAAAAAGTCAAAGGAAGATTACCATTGCTTGGGATTTGCTATGGAGCACAAATTCTGGCTCACCGGTACGGGGGCGAGGTTCTGCCCTCCAAACACCGTGAATATGGCAGGGCAAATCTTGAATATTTTGATAAAAACTCCGGACTGCTTGAGGGTATTTCTGTAAACAGTCAGGTTTGGATGTCACATGGGGACACAATTTCAAAACTACCTGATAACTTCAAAATAATAGGCAGTACAGGAAATATAAAAGTTGCAGCATATAGAATCTTTTCTGAAGAAACATTTGGCATTCAGTTCCACCCCGAAGTGTACCATACTACCGAAGGGAAAAGAATATTGTCTAATTTTGTTGTTAATATATGTCATTGTGCGCAGGATTGGACACCATCTTCATTCATTGAATCCACTGTAAATAAATTAAAGGAAACACTGGGTAATGATAAGGTAGTTCTTGGTTTGTCAGGAGGAATCGATTCTTCTGTAACTGCTGTATTATTAAATAAAGCTATAGGTAATAATTTAACCTGCATTTTTGTCGATAACGGACTGTTAAGAAAGAATGAATATGAACAGGTGCTTGCTTCTTACAGGCATATGGGCCTGAATGTTGCAGGCATAGATGCCGGTGATAAGTTTTTAAATGATTTAAAAGGGATATATGATCCTGAAAAAAAAAGAAAAATTATAGGAAAGAATTTTATTGATGTCTTTGAAAAGCAAGCAGGAAAAATTAAAGATGTAAAATGGCTGGCTCAGGGGACAATATATCCGGATGTAATAGAATCTGTTTCGGTAAAAGGTCCGTCAGCAACAATAAAATCTCATCATAATGTTGGCGGTTTACCTTTAAAAATGGACTTAAAAGTTATAGAACCACTAAAACTTCTTTTTAAAGATGAGGTCAGGAAGGTCGGAGTTGAATTAAATATTGATAATGAAATAATAAAACGCCACCCTTTTCCGGGACCCGGATTAGCAGTCAGAATCCTTGGTGATGTTACTCATGAGAAGGTCAGGATGTTGCAGGAAGTTGATAATATATTTATAGAAGGATTAAAGGAATTTGGCCTGTATGACGAAGTATGGCAGGCCGGAGCTGTTTTGCTGCCTGTTCAGTCAGTAGGCGTAATGGGTGATGAAAGAACCTATGAAAATGTTGTTGCTCTGCGTGCCGTATCTTCCACCGATGGAATGACAGCTGACTGGACACATTTACCCTTTGAATTTCTCAGTACAATTTCAAACAGGATCATTAATAATGTTAAGGGTATTAACAGAATTGTATATGATATTAGTTCTAAACCACCCTCAACAATAGAATGGGAATAGAAAAACAGAATTCTTTTAATTTTATTTGGAAATAACTGTCAAAAATTAGTATCTTGTTACTGTAAAAAAATTCTTTAAATGGAAAAACTTGAAATTATTGCCGGTAAGCATACACCTATGGTTTGGTTCGACCCGAAAGAAAATACTTTTTCAATTTCCGGTTCATCATTACCTGAAAATGTACATGATTTTTACCGGCCAGTATTACTGTGGCTGGATGAATATGAAAAGAATATTAAGACTTTTAAGAAACCTCTCAAAATAACATTGAAATTTGCTTATTACAATTCCGGGTCAATGCGATATATTGCTGAGATATTTAAGAAAATCGCTAAAATTAAAAAGAAGGGAATGAAAACGATAGTCAACTGGCATTATGAAAAAGAAGACGAGTTGTTAAAGGAAGCAGGAGAAGATCTGGCAGAATTGGCAGGTTTGGATTTTAATTTCATTGTATCATAGTTTTTATCTATCTCAATAATTACCTTTTATCTGCAAAAACAACATCTGGCTTAAGTTATATATTAAAAACCTAATTGTTGATAACTCCAAAACATTTTATTCTTACATTTGTTTTGCTAATATAGTATTAAACATATTTAGTCTTTTATGAGAAATTTTAAATTCTTTATATATATATGGCTTATCCTGATAATATTTATACCTGGGACATCCAGTTCTCAAACAATCTATGAACAGGCACTAAAATTCGGGAGGGTACTGGAATGGATTGACAGATACTATGTAGATTCTGTTAACCAGAAGGAACTGGTTGAGGATGCTATCATTGAAATGCTTAAAAAGCTTGATCCGCATTCGTCATATCTCACAAAAAAGGAAGCTGAAGAAACAAACGAACCTCTTCAGGGTAATTTTGAAGGAATTGGAATATCTTTTAATATTTTATATGATACGATATTTGTAATTTCTCCCATTTTCGGAGGTCCGTCTGAAAAAATTGGTATACTTGCAGGAGATAGAATAGTTAAAGTTGATGGGATAAATGTAGCAGGAATTGGCATAACAAATGAAGATGTTTACAGGTTACTGCGCGGAGAAAAGAATACAAAAGTAACAGTTACAATACTCAGACGGGATGTTAATGAATTGCTTGATTTTACAATTACCAGGGATAAAATTCCGATTTACAGCATCGATGCCTCATATAAAGTCAAAGATGATATTGGTTATATAAAAATCAACAGATTTTCAATGACTACGATTGTTGAATTCATAGAAGCTGTAGAAAAACTTAAATCACAAAATGTTAACAATTTAATTCTTGATTTATCGGGTAATGGAGGTGGATATCTTGATATTGCTGTTAAACTTGCTGATCAATTCCTGGATAATGAAAAACTTATCGTCTATACAGAGGGAATGAATAATCCGAGAAGAGAATATTTATCTACATTAAAAGGAGTCTTCGAAACAGGAAATATCGTAATAATAATGGATGAAGGTTCGGCCTCGGCGAGTGAAATAGTAGCAGGAGCAATTCAGGACTGGGATAGGGGAATTATTATTGGCAGAAGATCATTTGGCAAGGGGCTGGTTCAGCGACCCCTTAGACTACCTGATTCATCTATGGTCAGACTTACAGTTGCAAGATATTATACCCCTACTGGCAGATTAATTCAAAAACCATATGATATGAGTAAGTCTGAATATGATAATGACATAATTAACCGTTACAACAACGGGGAGCTCTCTCATAAAGATAGTATTCATTTTCCTGATTCATTAAAATATAATACTCTTAAAAATTCAAGGATCGTATATGGTGGAGGTGGAATAATGCCTGATTTTTTTATTCCAATAGATACTTCCTCTTATTCAGATTATTATAGAGATTTACTTAGAAGAGATATATTGAATCGTTTCACACTTAAATATATAGAAAATAACAGGACACGTTTTGAAAGCAGGTATCTGACATTTAATGATTTTAAGATTAATTTTGAAGTAACTGATAAAATGTTAAATGAACTGATCGAGTTTGCAAATAAGGAGGATTTATTTAAAGATAAAGAAGCAATTGAAATATCAGGTGAAAAAATAAAACTGCTAATAAAGGCATATATTGCGCGTGATTTATGGAGTAGCAGTGAGTTTTACGAAATAATGAACGAAAATGAAGTAAAATATCAGAAAGCAATTGATATATTGGATGACTGGAAATACTACGAAACCTTACTAATGAAAAAAATCTGATGTTTTTTATCAATCAGGTTTTAATTTAAATCATTGAATTTCATTAGCTTATTCTATGTGTTTCTATCTGTCCTTAAAAATTCTGATTTACTTATTTATATTTACTGAAATTTGGTTATATTTAAATCTGGAATTGACCTTGTATCATCTGCTTTATTTGTATTATATTAATTTAGCAAATTTTTAAAAGACAATATTTTTTATATATTTGTTGAACTTTAAATTGTATTTAGACTTATAAATCGAACGATTTGCTAATATAGGTGGCTTTTATGGGCTTTAATGTAAAAGAGTATTATGAAAATATAAGCAAAGGTAATATACTTCTTGCCTATAAAGGTAGTATAACCTCCGAATTAATAAATGATGTTCTCGAAGCTGTGGAAAAGAAGCTCGAGGAAGTGAATGAATTGAGTAAAACCAGGAAAAAACTCTATAACGTCCTGGTGGAAAGCATGCAAAATCTTTATCATCATATTGAAGAGTCTCATGAAGGGATAACAGAGGAATTTGATCCTAAATTCGGATTATTAGTGATCGAGAAGGAAGATGGGATGTATAAAGTTACTACCGGAAACTTTATTAATTCAACAAAAATAAAATTTCTTAAGGAAAAGATTGATAAAATCAATTCACTCTCAAGAGATGAATTAAAAGATATGTATAAATTCATATTAAATCATCAAAAACTATCTGCCAAAGGAGGCGGAGGATTGGGACTGGTTGATATAGCAAGAAAGACAGGAAGCAAGTTGGAATATGTATTTCATAATTATAATAATAATTACTATTTCTTCAATTTAATAATTAAAGTATAACTTAAGAGTAGATGTAAATAACTAAATATGGAATCAATTTTTATTGAAGGAACGCTGAAGACACCAATAGTAAAATTCGATGGTAAGACAGGAATTGTTGAGATTAAAGGCAGATCTATTCCCGAGAATTCAATTGAATTTTACAAACCATTGGTTGACTGGTTAGAAGAATATGCAAAAAAACCTCTTGAGAAAACACAGGTAAATGTTCAGTTAGAATATTTTAATACAAGTTCATCCAAGTGTATTTTGGATGTTTTTAAAAAACTCGAAGCTATACACAAAGCAAAACACGATGTTGTTATAAACTGGTATTATGAAGAAGACGATGAAGATATGCTTGAGGCAGGGGAAGATTATGAATCAATTATAAGAGTTCCCTTTAAAATGATTGAAATTGTAGACTAAAGATAAAAAATAAAGGCTGTCTTAAAAGGGCAGCCTTTTTTGTTATAGAATTAATGCTTTTTTATGTTCTTTTCCATCTGTTACTAAAATGTTCCATATAATCCAGGAACTTCTTTAATCCTCTGTAATACAATATTATATACAACAACAAGGACATTGCCCAGATCACGCACAAGTTTACCCAGAAAGTACTGTAATATTTACCAAATACTTGCTTTCTTGGAGAATAAAAATGAGCTTTTACAAATTTTTGTTCAGGATCCAGATAAATCGGATCAATCTTCTGGTAAAGGTGTCCTTTATATTCTATTATTCTTACAACTTCATTCCTATTTTCAGCAAATTCAGCTAATTTATCATTATAATAGGTTCTTTTAAGTTCCACAAATTTTTGTTTATCCTGTGGTGTTTTATGCAACTCATTAATAATCTTATCCCTGCTATCGCATATTTTATTATAAACCCTTATATAAAGTCTGTTTATGTTGTTTAGATAATTTCTTGTCTGATCAATAACTGGCTTTGATAATTTATTAATGTACAGACTATCGATGTATTCAAATTTTACGACCTTATTTTTATCCAGTTCTTTGGCTATTTCATTCCTTAATAACTGCAGATGGCTCTCTGTCTTTTTATTATAATCCGGATTATCATAATATTTTTCAAGAAAATCAACTTTATTTAACAAATTTTTTACCCAGTAATTTTTCTTGAACTCAGCCATACTCATCTTCTTATTATAATCATAAAATTGTTTTTGATAATCATTTTTCATAAACTGATATACTGCTAAAGCTTCAAAACACCACCTGGCTGTCATTACCTCACCGTAAATTGGTATGCGGCTGGGAGATGAAATAGAAGGATTGAGTTTCTCATACTTAACCATTACACCGCTTAAAATAATCTGAGGTATTACTAAAAATGGAATAAGAATATATATTGTCACGACAGTCTTAAAGCTGTCTGAAATAAGTAATCCCATAATATTTGAAGAAGCCCATGCACTAAATAGTATCAGCCAGTAATGAAAATACATACCTCTTATTTCCATTATACTGTTTCCAATCACTACAAAAGTAAGTGCCTGAAGTGCTGAAATTAAGAACATTACTGCTGCTTTGGAAAACAGGTAACTGGACCAGCTCAAATTAAGAAATGCTTCCCTTTTCAGTATTTTCCTGTCTTTTATTATCTCCTCCGCACTTAAGGTTAATCCCATAAAAACGGCAACTATAACGGACATAAATATATAAACGGGTAAATTGCTGTTTCCGATAAAGGTATAACCAAGTTCATTTGTCTCACTTACATCTCTGTATTTTATAATAAAAGCAAGGATAAATGCCAGTAAAGGAGCTTCCAGAAATGTTATAATTAAATACTGGGTGTTTGCCAGTTTCGAAAGTATGTCACGGGTAACAAAGACAAAAAACTGTTTTAACTTGTTGGGGATCTTAAATGAAATTGATGGTAATTCTTTGGGAGCAGTTAATTTGCGCTCTTTTCCTTTTGAATATTCCAGATAATAGTTATGCCATTCCCTGGGTAATATTTTCCTTGTTTCAGTCAGTTTACCATATTCATCTATTACCAGGGATTCGACAATATTGAAAACCTGTTCAGGATTTACATTACCACATTCATGACATTCACTTTCGGACCAGTCTGCACGGTGTTCACGTGTTTTAAAATATATAATGGAATCTATGGGATCACCGTTATAAATCAAATATCCTCCGCTATCAAGTATAAGTAATTGATCAAACATCTTGAAGATATCGGAAGATGGTTGATGAATAACAACGAAAACAAGTTTGCCTTTTAATGTGAGATCCTTTAAAAGGTCCATTATATTTTCAGAATCCCTTGATGAAAGTCCGGATGTTGGCTCATCGAGGAATAATACTGCAGGTTCACGGATTAGTTCAAGTGCAATATTCAAACGTTTTCTCTGTCCTCCGCTGATCTTATTGTTCAACGGGGTTCCAACCTGAACATCCTTAATTTCGTATAATCCCAGATTTTGCAGTACCTTGTTAACAGCATTTCTAATTTCTTGCTCGGAATAGTTATCGAAACACAGCTTTGCATTGTAATATAAATTCTGGTAAACAGTTAATTCCTCTATTAATAAGTCATCCTGAGAGACATGCCCGATCAAACCTTCCACTTTATCTTTATCCTCATGAATATTTATACCATTTATCAATATTTCACCTGTTGTTGGCTTTACCGAACCGTTCAAAACATTAAGCAGCGTTGATTTCCCGGCACCACTTGCCCCCATTATGCCGACAAGCCTTCCTGATTCTTCTGAGAAACTGAGTTTGTTCAGTCCGTATTTACCGTTTTTGAACTGATAACATATATCCTTAATTTCAAAAACTATCCTCGATTTCAACCTCTCATCCCTGAATACGCTTACAATATCACTGAAATATATAGGTTTTATATGATGATTTCTGATCGATGAGCCTGTATACAACACATGTACCTTATCCTCCTGAAGCAATTGTCCGTTTAGATACATCTCATGCTCGCCAATATACCTCATAAGGTACATATTTGAGGTAGTTACACGAAGTATTCTAAGCTGTCCTTCAAGAAATTCAGAGTAAATATGTTTGATTTTCTGACTGGAGTGGCTACTGTTGTTATCAATAATTAATATATTACTGCTATTTGGTATAGAGTTAAAAGGATTTATTGTAAATTCCTTAATTCTATTATATTCTTTTTCATCTATATAAAAAGATACTGCTACTGCTGAAATAAATTCAAATTCCTGATCAGTTATCTCATCATCATCAGAGTTCACAAACTCAAACAGTCTCACCAGTACAACTATCTTTTGTTTCTGAGTTAATTCTTTATTTATTTGATCACAGATCTTTAAAATTTTAACAGAATCCGGACCTATACGCTTGGCTCCTCTTTCTATATGCAGGATCTGGTGTTTGGAGTAGTATTCGTCAAATACTTTCAGATAGTCATTTACAAGTTCCTGGTTTAGCATCCTTTTCAGGAATGAGCTAACCACTGTTCTTCTGTCGCTTGCATCACTTTCAGGCCGCGCAATAATTGCGAATAATTCCATTAAAGCCTTAAGTATCTGTTCACTCATTATCTATGAGTTAAAGGTTTAGTTAATCCAAGTATTTATTATTATCTGATTCCTTTGCAGAAGTCATAAATGTCCTACAGACCTCATTTTATTACGTAAATCAATGCTTTATGTTACGGTAAATGACCAATATTAAAAAAAAGTTGATAATTGAACCTTAATTTAATATAAAATTATCTAATAATTGATTTTCTATATTAAATTAAATTCCTGTATTCTTCAATTACGATATTAAAATCTTCTTAAAATTAAAAATACGTCAATTTGTCTGTTTGAGCTCACAATTTAGCCATATTGGCATAAAATTACAGCCCGGGTATTTTGGCTAGAAATTTGATTGTAGCTCTGTGCACCATTATTAATTAATGTTATAATTAAGACAAACAAATGAACTTTAACAATTTTACCATAAAATCACAGGAAGTTCTACAGCAGGCATTTGTAATTGCCCAGGGATATAATAATCAGGCTGTTGAAAACGGACATATTTTAAAAGGAATTATAAGTCAGAGTGAGAATATTACTACATTCATAATGAATAAATTAGGAGTAAATCTTCCTGATTTTGAAAAAGTACTGAATAAAATTATAGAGTCCTATCCAAAAGTCTCTGGCGCAGATCAGTATATTTCTGCATCTGCAAATAAATCATTTCAAAAAGCAGCAAATTACGCAAAAGAATTTGGAGATCAATTTATTTCAGTTGAACATATTCTATTAGGTATACTGTCTTCCGGAGACGATGTTTCCCAATTGATGAAAGACAATAATATTACTGAAAATGACCTTAAGTCAGCGATTAAAGAATTAAGGAAAGGCAGTAAAGTAGATAGCCAGACTGCTGAAGATACATATAATTCATTAAACAGATTTGCAAACAATCTGAACGAAATGGCGAGAAATGGCAAACTGGATCCGGTAATTGGCAGGGACGAGGAAATAAGAAGAATACTGCAAATATTATCAAGAAGAACCAAGAACAATCCGGTTTTAATCGGGGAACCAGGTGTTGGTAAAACTGCTATTGCAGAAGGTCTGGCCCATAGAATAATTTCAGGTGATGTACCTGAGAATCTAAAAAGCAAACAGGTTTATTCACTTGATATGGGCGCATTAATTGCAGGTGCAAAATATAAGGGTGAATTTGAAGAAAGACTAAAAGCAGTTGTTAAGGAAGTAATCCAGTCAAACGGTGAAATAGTATTGTTTATAGATGAAATTCATACTCTCGTTGGTGCGGGAAAAACTGAGGGCGCCATGGATGCAGCCAATATTTTAAAACCGGCACTTGCCAAGGGTGAGCTTAGAGCCATTGGTGCCACCACCCTGAATGAGTATCAAAAATATTTTGAAAAAGATAAGGCTCTTGAAAGACGATTTCAAATTGTTATGGTTGATGAGCCTGATGTATTAAGCGCAATATCAATTTTAAGGGGACTTAAAGAAAGATATGAAACATATCATAAGGTGAGGATTAAAGATGAGGCTATAATTTCAGCTGTTGAGCTCTCAAACAGGTATATAACCGACCGGTTTCTGCCTGATAAAGCTATTGATTTAATAGATGAAGCGGCATCCAAACTCAGACTGGAAATGAATTCATTACCCCGGGAAATAGATGATATAGAACGTAAAATTAAACAACTGGAGATTGAAAGAGAAGCTATAAAAAGAGAGGGTAACGCTGTAAATTTACAGAAGCTCAATAAAGAAATTTCTAATCTGTCCGATGACAGAAACACTCTGAGAGCTAAATGGCAATCTGAAAAGGCAATAATAGAAGATATTCAGCAAAATAAATCAAATATCGAAACCCTGAAATTTGAAGCTGATCAGGCCGAAAGGCAGGGCGACTACGGGAAGGTGGCTGAAATAAGATATGGCAAAATAAAAGATGCGGAGAATAAGATAGAGAAGCTTAAAATTAAACTGAAAGATTTGCATAAAGAAAATGCATTAATTAAAGAAGAAGTCTCAACAGAAGATATAGCGGAGATAGTATCAAAATGGACCGGTATTCCTGTTAATAAAATGCTTCAGAAAGATAAAGAAAAACTGTTAAATCTGGAAAATGAACTTCATAAGAGAGTAATCGGACAGGATGAAGCAATAACTGTTGTTGCAGATGCTATAAGAAGAGGAAGGGCGGGACTTCAGGATACCAAAAGACCTGTCGGGTCATTTATATTCCTCGGCACAACCGGCGTTGGAAAAACGGAGTTGGCTAAAGCCCTGGCTGAGTTTTTATTTAATGACGAAAACCTGATGACAAGGATTGATATGTCAGAATACCAGGAAAGACATTCAGTGTCGCGTTTAATCGGCGCTCCTCCGGGATATGTTGGTTATGACGAAGGGGGACAGCTAACAGAAGCTGTCAGACGAAAACCTTATTCAGTAATACTTCTTGACGAAATAGAAAAAGCACATCCTGATGTATTTAACATACTGTTACAGGTTCTTGATGATGGCAGGCTTACGGATAATAAGGGAAGAATTGCAAACTTCAAAAACACTATAATTATAATGACTTCCAACATAGGTTCGCATATTATCCAGGAGAACATGGAACATATGACAGACGAAAACAGGGATTCAGTTTTTGAAAAAACCAGAAAACAGGTATTTGAACTGCTTAAAAAATCAATTCGTCCCGAGTTCCTTAACAGAGTTGATGAATTTATAATGTTTAAGCCGTTGACACAAGAAGAAATAAAAAAGATTGTTGAGCTTAATATCAATAATATAACAAAAGCGATGGCCGAAAATAATATTAAGATTTCAGCATCACAAAATGCTATTGAATGGATAGCAAAGCAGGGCTATGATCCCCAGTTTGGTGCAAGACCGATAAAAAGAGTATTGCAGCGTACAATCCTTAATGAACTTTCAAAACAAATACTGGAAGGAAATATTGATAAAGAGAAAGTCATTCGAATAGATAAAAATGAAAATAAACTGATCTTTAAAAACGAAGAAATAACTACGAAGTAATTAAAGAGGATTATTATATAACTGTTGCATTATGAAAAACTTTTGAGGCAGTCTTCCAGATTATCATATAATTCGAATACATTATGCAGCTGTAAAAGCTTGAAAAGTTCCATTACTTCTTCAGCAATATTACAAATCTTAAACTGGCCGTGATTATTATTTGCAGTTTTTAATGTTGATAAGAAAACACCAAAGCCTGAACTGTCTATAAATTTAATTCCTTCCAGATTGAGAATGAGTCTGGTATCCGGTTTATTAAAAAAACTCTTAAGGTCTTCTTTTACCGGCTCACTTATCAATGCATTAAATCTATCTATCTTATTAAATTTAACGACAATGGTATTATTTATTTTTTCGGTTTTTAGCATAATTAATCGTTTTAAAGAAATAATTCTAAATTTTGCAGGACTTCATCCAATTCTTCAACAGCTATCTTTGTTTCTTTTTTAAACTTATCTACCAGCAATGGATATTTTTCTGTTTCTTTTCCTGATTTAGCCAGATTCTCCAGTACTTTCATATCACCTGACAGTTCATCCAGCCCCATAATGGAAATTGATGATTTAGCTTTATGGGCCAGATTACCCAAAGATGTGTAGTCTTTTTTATTTAAGTATTCCTCCATATCATGGCTGAATTCTGCAACCTGATCCTTAAAAATATCAATCATCTCCTGCACTAATGACTGATTCCCGCCTGTCATCTCTTTAAGATATGAAAGGTTAATTTTCATCGTTCATTCAATTCTAAGCTAACAAAAATAATACATTCAATTTATTAAATATCCAATAAATATAAATTAATTTTTTTATTTTTAATAAAAATATTACTTATGGATATCAACCACAGGTGTTATTAAGTTTATTTTTTTAATTAATAAGTTATCAATAAATTTCTACTTTATTCTGAGTTTTTTAGTTTTTAAAAATACTTCACGTATGAAAAATGCGGTTATTCTTGCTGTCTGTTTAATCTCATTGTACAATACTGCAACTGCACAACCTGCAGATAACGATTTTATTAATTTCAAGAACAGAAAAAATTCTGAAAAAGCCTATAACGACGGGATATCAAAAATTTTGAAAGAGGACTACTATGCAGCTATATCTGACTTTGATAAAGCCTTACAATTGAATCCAAAATTTATCGAAGCTTTGCTGCAGCGAGGAAAGGCAAAATTCCAGCTAAATGATGAATACGGGGCTCTGACTGATTTTAATCAGATAATTGAGATAAAATCAAATTATGGAGAAGCATATTTTAACAGAGGTTATGTAACATTTATTTTTGACAGTATTAATGTTGATATTTCTGATTTTGATAAAGCAATACAACTGGGATACCAGGAGGCAGAAGTATATTATTACAGAGGTTTGATAAAACTAATGAAACAAGACTATGATGGGGCCATCTTTGATTTTTCGCTGGCTATTGAAAGAAAGCCTAATTATGCAAAAGCTTATCATGACAGGGGCGCTACAAAAGCAATGATAAATGATTATCAGGGGGCAATATATGATTTCCGCCTGGCAGTTAATTATAATCCTAATTTTGTTTTAGCCTATAACAACATGGGTAGCGCAAAGAAAAAGGTCGGCGACTTTCAGGGAGCAATAAATGATTACACTACTGCCATTAAACTTGACTCAACATTTTATATTTCATATAATAACCGCGGCGGGGCAAAATTAATTTTAGGAGATACGGATGGCGCAATTAGTGATTTCGAGACCGCTCTTGAAATACAAGAAGATTACTATGCTGCAATTAGTAATTTGGGTAATGTTGCTGCAAAAATGGGTGACTATGAAAAAGCTGTAGAATACTTTGACAAGGCAATTGAACTAAATTCAAAACATGGTATCGGATATATAAACAGAGGTCTGGCAAAGGAACTTTTAGGCGATCTGGAAGGTGCCTGTATGGACTGGAAATCAGCCGCTTATTTGGGTGTTAAGGATGCAAAGACCTATCTGAAGGAATGTAAATAAATAACTTAACAAATACTTTACCGGATGAAATTAAAAAGTATCTATCTGTTCATGTCAATTCTAATATTAAGTTCCGTCTCAATTAATGCACAGGAAAATCCAAAAGTCAAAAAAAGTGAGTTCAAAATAATAACAACCGGATTCAAGGATGCATGGAAAGCTGTCAGGCAGGGAAATAAATATTTTGAAGACGGTTTGGGTACTTACAGGGAAGCCAGAAAGAATTATTTAAAAGCCTACAGATATAATCCAAATAATGCTGAACTAAATTATATGATTGGAGTATGCTTTTTATTTTCTGATAATAAGTTCGAATCAATAAAATACCTTAAAAAAGCCTTTAAGATTAAACCAAATGTAACCTCTGATATCAGATTTATGCTGGGAAGAGCCTATCATCTGGTGCTTGATTTTGATAACGCAATTCTGGAATACACAGAGTACAAAAACAATCTTAATCCCAAGATTCTGGTTACTAAAAACGCATTAATTAATAAGTTAATGGAACAATGCAGAAACGGAAAGGAATTGAAAAACAATCCGGTAAGAGTTGTTATAAGCAATCCCGGCAATAATATTAATTCCGAGTATGATGACTATAACTCTGTTATTTCAAGAGATGAATCGTTAATGTATTTCACATCACGCAGAATGCAGGATGAAAAAAGTAAGAGAAATCCTATGGATAATAAATTCTATGAAGATATCTACTGTTCCCAGAAAAAGATAAATGAATGGGGTATTGCAAAACGTTTTGACAAGAAAATCAACAAAAGTAAAAACAAGGCTAATAATGCAGCTGTTGGATTGTCTGCAGATAATAAGGAATTGTATTCATATATTGGTAAATCAAATTCAGGAGATATATTTAAAAGCATCTATAAAAAAGACAAATGGACGAAGCCACAACGTTTACCGGGCAAAATAAACTCAAAATCACGTGAAACTTCATTATGTTTCTCATCCGATGAAAAGACAATGTATTTTGTTTCTTCAAATAAAAAAACAACACTGGGCGGGTCAGATATATTTGTCTGCAAAAAAGACTATAGTGGAAAGTGGGGAGATCCTACAAATATTGGATCCATGATCAATACGGCATTTGATGAGGTTGCCGTTAGTTTATCAGCAAATGACAGTACTTTATTTTTTAGTTCAAACGGGCATAATACCATGGGAGGATATGATATTTTCAGAACAGAACTTAGCGAAACCGGTCTGTGGTCCAAACCTGAAAATATAGGCTATCCGATTAATACTCCTGATGATGATGTTTTCTTTGTGTTGGCTCCTGACGGCAAAACTGCCTATTATTCTACTATTCGCGAGAGCGGAATAGGAGGAAAAGATATTTATAAAATCATTTATCTTGGTGCTGAAAAGGAAATGATTTTAAGCGGCGAAGGTGAACTTGTTGCAGGACTGCAAAAGCCTCCTGACAATATATTCTTCCAGGAACCTCAAAAACTTCAGGCCGATACATCATTGAGAATGCAGGGAATGATAACTGATTCGGAAAATCAAAAACCCGTTATCGCTAAACTGGAATTAATTGATGTTGATATCAACATGGTTGTTGCTACTGCTATTTCAGATGCATCAGGTAATTATAAAATAAAAGTACCTTCTGCAAAATCATATGGTGTGGAAATTCTTGCTAAAGAATATCTCTTATATCTGGATGCCATTGACTTATCAAAGGAGCCTTCAGATGAAATTATAATAAGGAATTTTAAGCTTGACAGAGTAGAAGTAGGTGTGAAAGTAATACTTAAAAATATTTTCTTTGAATTTGGCAAATCAACTCTTAAGCCTGAATCCTATGGAGAATTAAACCATGTTGTGAAGTTTCTTCAAAACAATGAGACACTAAGACTGGAATTATCAGGCCATACAGACAATATTGGCACCTATAAATATAACAAAAAGCTTTCCGAAGACAGGGCAAAAGCTGTTGTGGATTATCTTGTGAAAAAAGGTATCTCTCAAAACAGACTGACATATAAAGGATATGCTTATGACCAGCCAATTGCACCCAATACTACAGAGAAAGGAAGGGCACAGAACAGAAGAGTAGAGTTTAAAGTCTTAAGCAAATAAAATTTAGCTGAGAATTTTACAGGCATATGAAGTTTACAGTTTTTAATAAAATTCATAAGGATCTGGGTGCACGAATGGTTGAATTTGCAGGTTTCGAAATGCCCCTGGAATATTCAGGTATTGTGAACGAACATCTTACAGTCAGAAATTCTGCTGGAGTATTTGATGTATCTCATATGGGTGAAATTTTTGTCAAAGGACCTGAAGCAATTAATTTTCTTCAAAGGATAACTTCAAATGACGTTTCTAAACTTGAAACCGGTAAAGCCCAGTATTCATGTTTCCCAAATGGTAATGGAGGCATTGTTGACGATTTGATTGTTTATAAATATGAAGAAGACAAATATATGCTTGTAGTAAATGCATCAAACACCATAAAAGACTGGGAATGGATAAACAGGAATAATGATTATGACGTGTTACTGGAAAACTCTTCTGATAAAATTTCACAGTTAGCTGTTCAGGGGCCAAACGCAATTAAAGTCCTGCAAAGAATAACCGGAATAAATTTATCAGAAATCAAAAATTTTTCCTTTGTTACAGGTGAAATTGGTGGTATTAAAGATGTTATAATTTCAGCTACCGGCTATACAGGAGCGGGAGGTTTTGAATTATACTTTTATAACAAGGATGGAACACGTCTCTGGAATGCAATATTTGATGCAGGTAAAGAATACGGTTTAAAGCCAATCGGACTTGCCGCAAGAGATACTCTCAGATTAGAAATGTGCTATTGCCTTTACGGAAACGATATTGATGAAACTACCTCGCCTATTGAAGCCGGATTAGGATGGATTACAAAATTTGTCGATTATAAGGATTTTATTGATAAAGAAAGACTGCTGGAACAAAAAAATAATGGGATTACAAAAAAATTAACCGGATTTGAAATGGTTGACAAAGGTATTGCGAGACATGGCTATGAAATTACTGATGCAAACATGAACAAAATAGGAAATGTTACTTCCGGTACAATGTCACCATCACTTGGAAAAGCAATTGGCATGGGTTACGTAAAAACAGAGTACTCAGAGCCGGAACAGGAAATATATATTACTGTACGCAATAAATCTCTCCTGGCAAGAGTAGTCAGAATGCCCTTTTACAGAGGCTAGACAATTGTTATAATTTCCAGAACAGCACATAGCTTATGGAAAACAAAAAAAAAGTAGAAGTATGTTTTTCGCCGGCAATTTATCCCGCATTTCATAATAAAGATGCAATAGTAGTTATTGTTGATATATTGAGAGCTACTTCAGCCATCATTACCGCATTTATGAATGGAGCCAATAGAATTATACCTGTAGCAACACTTGAAGAGGCTAAAGCATATAAAGAAAAAGGATATATGGTTGCTGCCGAACGCGATGGAATTGTAAGGGATTTTGCCGACTTTGGTAATTCTCCCTTTAATTTCACCAGGGAAAGGATTAATGGTAAAGATATTGTATACAGTACTACAAACGGGACACAATCTATAATGATGGCAAGTAACAGCTACAGAGTCCTCATTGGCGCATACCTTAACTTAAACTCAATAGCACATTATACTATTAATAAAAACCGTGATTTATTGATCTTATGTGCCGGATGGAAAAACAAATTCAATCTTGAAGATTCACTGTTTGCAGGTGCCCTGGCTGAAATAGTATTGAAAAATAACAACTTCTATACTATTTGTGATTCTACACTGGCCTCAATTGACTTATGGCAAATGGCAAGAAAAGACCTGATGGTATATATAGATAAAGTAGCACAAAGACACAGACTAAAAAAGAATAAACTTGATGATGTTATTGAGTATTGCCATACTCCTGATCAGACAAATATTATACCTGCCCTGAAAGAATTTTACCTTGTTCGGCTATCAGAATTAGAATCAAATTCGGGGCTCTGAATCCGGCATTTTTATAAACATATTAATTGTTGGAAAAATGTAAATTATATTTCTTATAAAAATTGTCTAAACTATATTTATTTTATTAAATTTACGCCTCTTGTTGAGTTGTTAATTGTTTAACAAATAAAGTATTATTTTATGAAGAAACATAATTTTAACCCCGGACCGGCTATTTTACCGGAGTACACAGTGAA
This sequence comes from uncultured Bacteroidales bacterium, assembly GCA_964521285.1. Taxonomy (GTDB): domain Bacteria; phylum Bacteroidota; class Bacteroidia; order Bacteroidales; family UBA10428. The sequence goes on from CAZFQS010000011.1 coordinate 53,438, forward strand.
GAATACCGCTGATAGTATTATAAATCTGGATGGAACCGGATTATCAGTTATGGAAATATCACACAGGAGTAAAGAATTTTCAGAAATAATGGAAAGTGCTGTATCATTATTTAAAGAATTATTTAATATTCCTGCCGGTTACTCAGTATTATTTCTTCACGGAGGTGCAAGTTTACAATTCTGTATGGTACCATATAATTTACTCAACAAAAAAGCTGCCTATCTGGATACCGGATCCTGGGCTTCAAAAGCCATTAAAGAGGCTAAATTATTTGGTGAAGTAGATATTGTTGCATCCTCAAAGGATTCAAATTACAATTATATTCCAAAAGACTATATTGTTCCCGGAGATGCTGACTATTTCCACATAACAACCAATAATACAATTTATGGAACTGAAATAAAAAAAGATTTGGATGTTCCTGTTCCTCTGGTTGCTGATGCATCTTCAGATATTTTCAGCAGACCTGTGGACATATCCAAATATGCTATTATTTATGGTGGCGCACAAAAAAACCTGGGGCCCGCCGGAGTTGCCTTTACAATAATTAAAGAAGATATATTAGGTAAAGTTGACCGTACTATTCCAACTATGCTTAATTACAGTACACATATCGCTCAAGGCTCCCTGTTTAATACCCCTCCATGCCTTGCTGTATATTCATGCCTGCAGACACTGAAATGGCTTAAGAAACTTGGTGGCGTGGAAGTAATACATAAACTAAATAAGGAAAAGGCCAACCTCCTGTATGAAGAAATAGACAGAAATGAATTATTTGTTCCGACTGTAGCAAATATTGAAGATCGGTCTATAATGAACGTTACTTTTGTTATGAATGAAGGTTATAAGGAACTGGAAGGAGAATTCCTGGAATTTGCCAAATCACAGGGAATGGAAGGTATAAAAGGACACAGATCTGTTGGCGGATTCAGGGCTTCGTTATATAATGCCTTACCTAAAGAAAGCGTAATAGCATTAATAGATGTTATGAAGAAATTTGAATCAAAATCATAATATAATATAAAGAATATTAATCATGACTAAAGTATTAATAGCAACTGTAAAACCTTTTGCTCCGGTTGCAATAAAAGGAATTAATGATATATTAAATGATGCGGGTTTTGAAATGAAGTTACTGGAAAAATACCCTGACCAAAGTGTTCTTATTAACAGCGTCAGCGATGCTGATGCGCTTATCATCCGAAGTGATATTGTTGATAAAGAAGTAATTGATGCTGCAAAAAATCTGAAAATTGTTGTAAGGGCAGGTGCCGGCTATGACAACGTTGACCTGAAAGCTGCTTCGGCCAGAAACATTGTTGTTATGAACACACCCGGGCAGAATGCAAATGCTGTTGCAGAACTGGCAATAGGTATGATGATATACTTAAACAGGAACGCATATAATGGCACAGCAGGTACTGAATTGAGAGAAAAAACACTTGGAATACACGCTTACGGAAATGTAGGAAAATTAATAGGAAATATTGCCAAAGGCATAGGAATGAAAGTTCATGCATATGATCCTTATATTGAAAAAGCTGTTATTGAAAAAAATGGTATTATTTGTGAAGAAGACATTAAAAACCTGTATAAAAAATGTCAGTATCTTGTTGTTACCCTCCCGGCAAACGATGAAACAAAAGAATCTGTCAACTATGATCTGATGTCTTTGATGCCTAAGGGAGCAACCCTGGTAAATCCGGCAAGAAAAGAGATTATATCCGAAAAATCATTAGTCAGAATGTTTAAGGAACGTGAAGATTTCAGATATATCTCTGACGTTACTCCTGATTGTAAAGATGAAATCAGCGGAACATTTGAAGGCAGATTCTTCTTTACTCCCAAGAAAATGGGAGCACAGACTGCTGAAGCAAATATAAATGCAGGACTGGCTGCTGCCAGACAAATTGTTAAATTCATTAAAGAAGGAGATAAAACATATCAGGTGAATTAATATGGCAATTATTGCACCATTTAAAGGATATCGGGTAAAAAAAGAATTTGCAAAGAGGGTAGCTTCAAAACCCTATGATGTTATAAGTTCTAAAGAAGCAAGGGAAGAAGTCAGGGACAATCCATACTCATTCCTGCATGTGATTAAACCGGAAATAGATCTGCCAGAGGATACTGATCCACATTCAAATAAAGTATATGAAAAAGGAAGGGAAAACCTTGAAAAGCTGATTAATGACGGAATATTAATTCAGGATACTGATCCCTGCTTTTACATATATGCACAGACTTTTCAAAACAGAACCCAATATGGTATTTTGGGGTGTGCTCATATTGATGACTATATTAACAAAAAAATCAAGGAGCACGAACTTACCAGGCCTGACAAGGAACTGGACAGGATCAATCTTATGAAACATCATAACTTTCATGCAGAACCTGTATTTTTTGCTTATCAGGATAATAAAGAAATTAATAAAATTGTTGATGAAATTATTCAGCATGAACCGGAATATGACTTTGTTGCTGATGATGGAATAGGCCATCATTTATGGGTTATTAATAACAGGGAAATAATTGACCGGATAGAAGAGATTTTCAGAAATGATGTGCCATGTACATACGTGGCAGACGGTCACCACAGAACAGCTGCAGCAACAAAGACAGCATTGAGTCGTAAGCAAAGTAATCCTAATCATACCGGCAGGGAAGATTATAACTATTTTATGGCAGTGCATTTTCCTGCCAGTCAGCTTAAAATTAGTGACTACAACCGTGTTGTCAAAGATTTGAATGCTAATACACCATCCCAGTTCATTGAAAAGTTATCAAAAAGTTTCTATATTATTGATAAAGGAACAAATGAGTACAAGCCCTCAAAATTACATGAATTCTCAATGTATATTGATGGCAAATGGTATTCGATGACGAGCAGGGAAGGAACATTTGACGATATTAATCCTATTGACTGCCTGGATGTTACTATCTTGTCAAAGCAGGTTCTTGAACCAATTTTAAATATTACAGATCTGCGAAAGTCAAAGAGGATTGACTTTGTAGGCGGGGTACGCGGATTAGGTGAATTAAAGAAAAGAGTTGACAGCGGAGAAATGAAAGCTGCTTTTGCATTATACCCGGTTACTATGCAGCAACTTATAAATATAGCTGATACAAAAAATATAATGCCCCCAAAGACAACCTGGTTTGAACCTAAACTCAGGAGCGGACTGGTGCTTCATCATCTTGGATAATACATCTGATATAGCCTTGCGATCTCTTATTTCTAATTCTTTTTGCCCAGTTCAATAACCTCCAAATCTTTAATTTCCTTTTTATCAATTATGAATCTCACAGCAGTCCTTGTTCTATGTAACCCGGCTTTTCCTGCAGCACCGGGATTTATATGTAACAGATTAAGTTTCTTGTCAAATATTACTTTTAATATATGTGAATGTCCTGAAATAAATAATCCGGGAGGATTTCCGGTAATCTCCTTTCTTACCGAACGATCATAATTACTTGGATAACCGCCTGTATGGGTTATCCATACATCCAGTTCTTCACAGAAAAACCTGTGATTTTCCGGATAAATCGCCCGAATATCCTGACCGTCAATGTTACCATAAACAGCTTTTAAAGGTTTAAATTGTTCAAGCCTTTTAGAAATCTCCAAACTGCCGATATCTCCGGCATGCCAGATTTCATCACAGTTTTTAAAATATTCAAACAAGCTGTTGTCAAGGTATCCATGAGTGTCAGATATCAATCCTATTCTTGTCATTCCTGCTGCATTTAAAATATTTTAATTACTTTACCTCACTTTAATAGTATGACCCGAAAATCAGGCACATTTATTTTGTAAATTTGGCAAATATCTCAAAAAGATAAAAATGCAGGCATTTTATTCCCCTGAAATCATTAACGGTAACATTTTCCTTAATAAAACAGAATCACGACATTGCATAAGAGTACTAAGACTTAAAAAAAACGAAATAATAAATCTGATAGATGGAAAGGGGGGATTATATGAAGCCAGAATTATATCTGAGAATCCCGACAATTGTGAAGTACAGGTTATAAGAAAAATTGAAAATCACAACAAAAGAAATTTTTATTTACATATTGCTATTGCACTGACCAAAAGTATTGATCGATTTGAATGGTTCATTGAAAAAGCAACAGAAATCGGTATTGATGAAATAACCCCTCTAATTTGTTCCCGTTCTGAAAGAAGAACTGTAAAAATGGAAAGACTTCAAAAAATAATTATTTCATCAATGAAACAGGCACTTGTAAGCAGCACGCCAAAACTAAATGAAATAAAGACTTTCGAAAAGTTTATTTCAGATTCAGTCATAACTGAATTTAACAAATATATATGTCATTGTTCGGAAGGGCAGCGTCAAAAGCTAAAAAAAATATATTCTCCGGGATCTGATGTTATTGCGGTAATCGGACCAGAAGGAGATTTTACTTCCGATGAGATACAATTTGCCGAAAAAAACAATTTTCAATCTGTTACCCTTGGTGATAACAGGTTAAGGACAGAAACTGCAGGTATAGCAATATGTCAGATAATAAACTTTCTAAATAATTAACGATTTAAAATTAACGATTTAACTGTTCTATTGCTAATGCCTGAAACCTGACAGCTAAAGTTTTATTCAATTCCACTAAAGTACTTCATAAACTGCATCCTTTCAAATGCAGCATTATTCTTGGCTGATTCCTGGCTGACTTTTCCTTTAAACTGACTGATATAATTATAACCCTTTTTATTCATCCAGGTCTCTATATCATTTAACATAACATTAATTTGCTCAGCTCCTTTCCGGTATAATACAGATACAATCTGCACGGCATCTGCCCCTGCCAGTATCTGTTTAATAACTGACTCGCCCGAATGAATTCCTGTACTTGCCGCCAGGCTGCAATTTACTTTATTTGACATTAAAGCAATCCATCTTAAAACATTACAATACTCATGCTCAGTGCTGAATTTATTAGCCGGTTTTACCTCAAAACTATTAATATCAATATCAGGAGTAAAAAACCGGTTAAACAAAACAAGACCTGAGATCCCGGTTTCGGACAGCTTTTTAATCATCAGTCCGGGCTTTGCAAAATAAGGGCTGATCTTAGCAGAAACAGGTATATTGACTTTATCCAGGACTCTTTTTATAATTTCAAAATAAGTCTTTTCAAAGTTCTTATCAGATAAATCTGTTGGATTAAGAAATATATTCAATTCCAGAGCATCGGCGCCGGCATCCTGTATTTTCGCTGTAAAATCGGTCCACTCATAGGGAGTGATACAATTTATGCTGGCTATAACGGGAATTAAAACCTCCTTTTTTACATCACTTATGAGACTAAGATATTTAGCCAGTTTATCTTCTTTAATATGTAAATCTATATAATCAAGTGTTTCTGATAATTCAGTATAGAACATCTGATCTATCCTGGCTTCTTCAGCTTTTATGGTTGCTTCAAGAAGTATTTCTTCTTCAAATATTGACTTTAAAACAATTGCGGCTGCACCGTTTGATTCCAGTTTCTTTATTTCCTCCAATGAGTTTGAAAGATCTGAACTACCAACTATTATTGGATTCTTTAGAGTTAGTCCGAGATATTTTACAGACAGGTCAATCATTTTCTTTAATTTAAATAAGTTAATTTATTATTAACGCTAATAACAGGGCCATTCAAAAAAAGTAAATCCTGATATTAAAAATAAAAATCATTTCTTTTTCAATCTCATCTGAATATATTCATGCATTCCGGCTGCGGCTTTCCGCCCGTCACCCATAGCCAGAATTACTGTTGCTCCTCCCCTGACAATATCACCTCCGGCAAAAATTTCAGGTATGGAGGACTGCATGTTTTCAGGATTTACTTCAATTGTATCCCATTTTGTGATTTTCAACTCAGGTACACTTTTAGGTATCAAAGGATTGGGTGATACTCCAACACTTACTACTACCAGGTCTACATCTATATAGTATTCTGAACCCTCGATTGGTACAGGTCTTCTCCTGCCTGAACTATCGGGTTCACCAAGCTCCATTTTCTGCACTCTCATCCTGTTTACCCTTCCGTTCTTATCAGCATAGTATTCTACAGGACTGTTCAGGTTTAAAAACTCTATTCCTTCCTCCTGGGCATGTTTTCTTTCTTCAATCCTGGCCGGCATCTCTTCAAATGTCCGGCGATAAATAATCATTGCACGTTCAGCACCCAGCCGCTTTGCAGTTCTCACCGAATCCATGGCAGTGTTACCTCCGCCGATAACAGCAACATTTTTTCCATACAATACAGGTGTATCAAAATCCGGCTTTGCAGCATTCATTAAATTAATCCTTGTCAGATATTCATTTGCAGAAAATATCCCAACGTAATTTTCCCCCGGAATATTCATAAACCGGGGAAGGCCGGCTCCGCTACCTACAAAAAAAGAGACAAATCCTTCTTTTTTCAGATCATCTATAGATGCGGTTTTTCCTACAATAAAGTTGGTAATAAATTTCACTCCCATTTTTCGCAGGTTATCAATCTCAACATCAACCACATTGTTAGGTAGCCTGAACTCTGGGATACCATACTTAAGAACACCTCCTAATTCATGTAATGCCTCGAATACAGTAACATCATAACCATATTTTGCAAGATCTCCGGCAGCTGTCAGACCACCAGGTCCTGAACCTATAATACCAACCTTTATGTTATTCCTTTCTGCTGTTTCCGGCACAAACATCTTACCGCTATCCCTTTCATAATCGGCAGCAAATCTTTCGAGGTGCCCTATAGCAACTGCAGGTTTGTTCATTTTCTTTTCATAAAAACACGCTATTTCACACTGCACTTCCTGGGGACAAACCCTGCCACATACTGCCGGCAATGAATTAGTTTCCTTTAATACTTTCGCTGAACTCAGAAAATCCCCGGCTTCAATATATTTAATAAACTTAGGTATATTTATTTCAACAGGACAACCTGTGATACAGGTTGGATCCGGACAATCAATGCATCTCCGGGCTTCTTTTACTGCCTGTTCTTCAGATAATCCCAGGTTTACTTCCTTGCTGTTCCTGTTTCTGACATCAGGTTCCTGTTCGGGCATTTTGATTCTTTCACGGGAAACTCTTTCCTTATTTTTAATTTCCTGTCTGAGCTGTATCCTCCACTCCTTATTTCTTTCTTCCTTTAAAAATTCCGGGTTAATCGCCATATTTCACTTTGTCTTAAGATAATTCTGATATGCAATGGATTCTTCCTCTTTATAAGCAGCCAGTCTCGATAACAGTTCATCAAAATCCACTTCATGAGCATTGAATTCGGGCCCGTCCACACAAACAAATTTTGTTTCACCTCCTACAGATACCCTGCATGCTCCACACATTCCGGTACCATCTACCATAATTGAGTTTAGACTGACAAGAGTTGGTATATTATATTTCCTGGTTAATAATGACGCGTATTTCATCATAATCGCAGGGCCAATTGCGATTACCTGATCAATCTTTATTTTTTTTATTACCTCTTCCATTCCCTCGGTAACCAGTCCCTTCTTCCCGTAAGAACCATCATCAGTCATTATAATTATCTCATCGGAATACAATCTCATTTCGTCTTCAAGAATAATAAGTTCTTTTGACCTGGCAGCAAGTACAGTTATTACTTTATTTCCTTCCTTTTTCATAGCTTCAACTATCGGGAGTAAAGGAGCAATCCCCACACCACCACCTGCACATAATACTGTTCCCACATTTTCAATATGAGTCGCCTGTCCGAGCGGCCCTGCAATATCAGTTAAGGTATCGCCGACATTAAGCCGGGATATTTTGTGCGAACTAACACCTACCTTTTGTATAACCAATGTAATAGTACCTTTTACAGGATCTGCCTGTGCAATAGTCAGAGGTATTCTTTCTCCCTTATCCCCTGTTTTTACAATTACAAAATGCCCGGCTTTTCTCTTTTTTGCTATTCTTGGGGCATTAATCTCAAGCTTTACCACATTCTCCGAAAAACTTTCCTTATCGACTATCCTGTACATTTAGTGTTTATTTGAAACAATATTTCCAAAAGCAAAGGAACAAAAATAAGTCTTTTGGGCTATTGTCCTTACAGTTTCACTAATTTTTATTAATAAATTAATACAGGAGTATTTTTTTGTATAACAATCAAATACTTATAACAAATAAAATTTATAATATAAACTTATTTCATCCTGACTTAATCCCAACATAATTAATATTTATCAGTGATTTTATTTACTTAATCAAAATAGGATTCTTATAATTTAGAAAAACAAAATGCTATGCAACTGTATGATTTTTAATTTCGTTAAATGATAAAAGAATTGCATGAGAAGTAATTATCTGATATACTAATATTTATTAAAGATAATTTCAAAATTTGATTAATTTTCACTAATTTGTTGAAGACAAAAACAACTGTTAATAAATTTATTTGTAAAGAATTAATAACATTGATAATATAGTATCGGTTTCATAATAATCGCAATTTGACAACCCGGTTTATAAATATCAAAAAGTATAAATCTACTTTTATACTAATACTTACTTTAAGTACATTTTTATTATCAAATATTCATTGCCAGACTTACCGCATCGATACTCTGGACGGACAAACCATTGAAACATGTTCAGGAACGTTTTATGATAGTGGTGCCGGTGCCGGTGATTATTCCAATAGCGAAAATTATACTGTAACTTTTTATACAAGCACTGGCGAGAGAATAACATTTGACTACACATCATTCGATTTAAGAAATGAAGGGGGCGATACGCTAAAGGTCTTTGACGGGCCTGATGACACCTATCCTTTACTTGGAGCCCATACCGGCGAGGGTTTATCTTTCACTGTCCAATCCACTGACACCTGCTTAACTTTTCAGTTTACTTCTGACGGTTCATTAATAAATTCAGGTTGGGAAGCTACAATAAGCTGTTGTCCTGTACCGGCAACATCATCAATAACTGGTTCAAATGCAGAATGTGTTAACTCTGCAGGAATAGCATATTCAGTTGTTAATACTCCCGGATCAACATATGACTGGATTATTACAGGTGGCACTCAGTCAGGGGGCGGAAACTCAAACAGCATTACTGTTGACTGGGGTAGTGTCCCGGGGTCAGCCAAAGTACAGGTAGTAGAAGATAATGGATGTACTTTGGGAGACACGGTATCATTGGATGTTACTCTTTATCCAATTCCTACAGTAAGCTTTTCAGGTCTTGATTCAGTATATGATATTAATCTTGACGGACCGGCCACACTAACCGGATTACCTCCTGGAGGTACGTTTTCAGGCAATGGCATCACCGGAGATCAATTCGATCCTGCTGCTGCAGGTTTGGGTAATCATGAAATTGTCTATTCATATACAGATATTAATGGTTGTACAAACACGGACACTAACTATACCAGTGTTCGTGATTATGATGATTATTCAGGAGCAAGATTACTTTCAGATATAGATAACTGGTGTTCGTCTGATGCGGCATATTCAAACAGTACAGCAACAGCAGATATGTCTGCCGGTTCATGCTGGACAGGCGGAACAGGTAATAATGTCTGGTTTAAATTCATTGCTACTACCAATGCAGTGAAAGTAGATGTTATTACCGGGGGTTCCTATGGTAGTATGAGGGGACAGCAAATTGCAATATGGAATACCTCCAATGACGAGGTAGCATGTAATAACAGTGCTGACTGGTTTGCAGGAACACTTTCTTTAAGCATGGATACCCTCACAATAGGTCAATATTACTGGATATCTGTGGATGACAGAAGAACACATGGTACTTTTACATTATGTATTGACGATACTGCAGGCTATGATTTTAAATCAGGAGCAGTTGAACTCACCGACATGTCAAACTGGTGCTCTGCAGATGCTGCTTATGATAATACTTATGCAACTCCTGATGAATCAGCAGGTTCATGCTGGACTGGAGGTACAGGGAACAATGTATGGTTTAAATTCGTCGCTACTACCAATGCAGTGAAAGTAGATGTAATTACAGGGGGTTCTTATGGTACGATGAGAGGCCAGCAAATGGCACTTTGGAACAGTAATGGAACCGAAGTTAAATGTATAAATGGAGCTGACTGGTATGCAGGAACATTATCTTTAAGCATAGATACCCTGAATATAGGACACGAATACTGGATATCTGTTGATGACAGACGAACGCACGGAACATTCTCACTTTGCATTGATGATGCAGTGGATTATGATTATAAATCAGGAGCAGTTGAGCTTACTGACCTGTCAAGCTGGTGCTCTGCAGATGCTTCTTATGATAATACTTATGCCACTCCTGATGAAACAGCCGGTTCATGCTGGACAGGAGGAACAGGTAATAATGTATGGTTCAAATTTACTGCTACTACAATTTCGGTAAGTGTCGATGTAATTACAGGGGGCTCTTATGGTACTATGAGGGGTCAGCAAATTGCATTATGGAATAGTGAAGGAACTGAAGTTAAATGTATAAATGGAGCTGACTGGTATGCAGGAACATTATCTTTAAGCATCGATACCCTTACCATAGGACACGAATACCGGATATCTGTTGACGACAGACGAACACACGGAACATTCTCTCTTTGCATTGACGATGCGGTAAGTTATGATTACAAATCCGGCGCTCTGGAAATTGTCGATATTGATGACTATTCATCCCTTGATGCGGAATTTGATAATGCCTATGCTACACCTGATGAATCGGCCGGTTCATGCTGGACAGGAGGAACAGATAATAATGTATGGTTTAAGTTTGTCGCTTCTGAACCAACAGTAAGAATAAGTGTTATTACGGGAGGCAGCAAGGGAACAATGAGGGGGCAACAAATAGCTTTATGGAATGAGTCCGGTGCAGAAATTAATTGCGCTAATGCCGCTGACTGGTTTGCAGGAACATTAACATGTGAAATTGACACACTTACTCTTGGAAGAACTTATTACATTTCTGTTGACGACAGAAGAACACACGGAACATTTACACTTGAGATAGACGACGAAGTAGGATATGACTTCAAGTCAGGTGCTTTGCTTATGCTGGATGTTGATAACTGGTGTTCTGCCGACGCTGCATATGATAATGTGTATGCAACTCCTGATCAATCAGCAGGCTCATGCTGGACAGGCGGAACTGATAACAATGTATGGTTTAAATTCGTTGCTATCTCCGGTGAAATTCTAATAGAAGTTAAGACAGGGGGTTCCTATGGTACTATGCGCGGCCAGCAAATTGCACTCTGGAATGAAGCAGGTACTGAAGTCGGATGTATAAATGGCGCTGACTGGTATGCAGGTACACTGAGCCTCAGTGCAGATACTCTTACATCCGGATATACCTATTATATCTCTGTTGATGACAGACGTACGCATGGTACTTTTACCCTGTGCATAAATAATAAAGCCGGATTTGATTTTAAGGCAGGTGCGATTTTAGTTCCTCCATTAAATGACTGGTGTTCAAGTGATGCTGCTTATAGTAATACCTATGCTACTGCAGATGAATCAGCGGGTTCATGCTGGACTGGAGGGACTGGCAATAATGTGTGGTTCAAATTTGTAGCTCCTACAACTGCCGTAACAATTGATGTTATTACAGGAGGAACCAACGGCACAATGCGGGGCCAGCAAATTGCATTGTGGACTGAAGGCGGTACAGAAGTGATGTGTGTTAACGGGGCAGACTGGTATGCAGGGACCCTGTCGCTTTCTATAGATACTATTACTGTCGGCCATACATATTATATATCTGTTGATGATAGAAGAACACATGGTACATTCACATTATGCGTTGATTATGAACAAAATTATGATTATAAATCCGGTGCATTTGAAATCACTTCTATAGACAACTGGTGCTCTTCGGATGCACAGTTTAGCAACACATACGCTTCTCCTGACGAATCAGCAGGTTCATGCTGGACAGGAGGAACAGATAATAATGTGTGGTTTAAATTTAATGCAACCACTCCTTCTGTTAATATTGATGTAATTACAGGTGGCTCATACGGTACGATGAGAGGCCAGCAAATTGCACTCTGGAATAACAATGGAACTGAAGTAAAATGTATAAATGGAGCTGACTGGTATGCAGGAACATTATCTTTAAGTGTTGATACATTAACTCCAGGCCACGATTACTGGATCTCAGTGGATGACAGACGAACTCACGGTACATTCACACTTTGTATTGATGACATAGTATCAAACGATTATAAATCAGGAGCGCTGGAGCTTGTTGACCTTGTTAACTGGTGTTCTTCAGATGCCGCATATGATAACACCTATGCAACACCTGATGAATCAGCCGGATCCTGCTGGACAGGAGGAACAGCTAACAATTTATGGTATAAGTTTGATGCTGTGACAAACTCAATAAAAGTAGATGTTAAAACCGGAGGTGCATTTGGTTCAATGAGAGGTCAGCAAATAGCACTCTGGAATGAAGACGACACCGAAGTGGGATGTATCAATGGAGCAGACTGGTATGCAGGTACTCTTACCCTTTCTATCGATACATTAACTATTGGTCATACATATTATATATCATTAGATGACAGACGAACACACGGTACTTTTACTTTGTGCGTTACCAATACACCAGACTACGATTATAAGTCAGGAGCATACGAGTTAACAGACCTTAACAACTGGCAATCTTCAAATGCACAATTTAGTAATAGCTACGCCACTCCTGACGAATCAGCCGGCTCATGCTGGACCGGAGGTACAGCCAATAATGTATGGTTTAAATTTGATGCATTATTTGATACAGCTACTGTAGATGTTATTACAGGTGGGGCTTCAGGTTCAATGAGAGGACAGCAGATTGCCATGTGGACATCAGATGGTACAGAAGTGGGATGTGTTAACGGTGCTGACTGGTATGCAGGAACCTTATCCTTACAAGTTGATACCTTAACTCCTGGTAATACATATTATATTTCTGTCGATGACAGAAGAACTCATGGCACATTTACCCTGGGTATTAATAATGTAAGCTCAACGGAATACTGGGCCATCGCCAATACCAACTGGAACCTGACTACAACATGGTCAAATACTGAAGGAGGCCCGGCCGGTTCGACTACTCCCGGAGCAGGAAGTATAGTACATATTAAAGGTTATAGTGTCACGGTTTCAGGTTCGGAAGCATGTGCTTCATTAGACATAGATGTAGCAAATAATAATACTTCTTTAACCATTGACGGAGGAACATTAAGTGTTAACGGTTCTGCAAGCATGATTAATACAGGAAATAACTATAATGGAAACCTTACAGTTCAGAATACAGGAAATCTAATTATTAATAATGATTTGACAATTGACAGGGCTGGCGGGGCTAACGCATTTAATGTTACAGTAAATGATAATTCTTCAATTTCAATCGGAAATGATTTAAATATTTCAAGTTCAGCAGGAACAACAAATCAGAACCAGTTTACCCTGAATGGCAATGCAACAGTACAGATAAATGGAGATATCAATCTTAATAATACCGGTGGACAGAAAATTAATATCCAGCTAAATAATTCAGCTATACTAACAGCTTCACGTGATATAAATTTCTCGGCTACTGCACAGAATCAGATTGAGATTGAACTTAATACCAGTTCTGCCTTAAATATTGAAAGAAACTTTGTCAGGGGTTCGCCTGCTTATGGTATATTAGACTGTAATGACAATTCCACATTAGTATTCAACAGCTCTGAGTATATACAGACATTCCCCCAGAATACCGGATCAGGAACAGATGATTTTACATACCAGAATATTACAATTAACAATTCAAAAATAACGTCACCACAAATTTCTCTTGAAGGAGATGTCTCTATTCCGGGTACACTATCTTTAACCGATGGTATTGTTCAAACAACAACCTCTAACTTACTGACATTAGAAAATACATCCTCAGTTGCAGGTGGTTCTTCGAATAGTTATATAGAAGGACCTGCTGAAAAAGTTGGAAACAGTGCTTTCACATTTCCTGTTGGAAAAGATGATGTATTTAAACCTCTCTCTATCTCTGCTCCATCAAATATTACTGATGCTTTTAAGGCTGAATATTTCTATGAGAATCCTGATCCTACATATGATGTGTCATTAAAAGAAGCTACAATTGATAATGTATCAATTTGTGAATACTGGGTACTTGACAGAACAGTGGGTGCATCAAATGTAACTGTAACAATTGGATGGGACGGTTCCAGCTGCTGTATTAATGACCTGGTACAGCTTAAAGTTGTTGCCTGGGATGGTGCCCAGTGGACAGATCTTGGTAACGGGGGGGCAACCGGGGATTTAAGTGCAGGAACAATAACATCTTCATCAAATGTTAGCAACAATAATAATCCTGTAACATTTGGTGATCCTCTCCCGATTGTCGATTTTTCAGGCCTTGGAGGACCATATTGCGAATCAGATGCTCCTGTTGCATTAACGGGTAGTCCTCAGGATGCTAACGGAACATTCTCAGGTACAGGCGTAAGCGATAATGGTGACGGAACAGGAACATTCGATCCTGCAACTGCAGGTGATGGAACTCATGACGTTATTTACACATACAATAATCCTGTGTCAGGTTGTTCAGGAATAAACACACAGAGTGCTACTGTTTATCAAATTCCTTCAGGAACACTGAATGGCAGTACAATAATGTGCGAAGGAAGTTCCACTACCATATCAGCATACTTTACCGGGTTATCAGACTGGACATTTAAATATACAAACACAACAGATACAACCGAAGTTACTACAAGCCTTAATCCTTATACATTCCTTGTCAGCGATAGTGGAACCTATAGAATTATTGAATTAACAGATGGAAATGGATGTGCGGGGATAGATTTCGGTTCATCTGCAATTGTTGAATACTATCCTGAAACACCAGCGCCTACGATCGATACAGTTGGTAATACACCCTTCTGCGACAGCGATACGTTATTATTAATATCATCAGGAGGAGGTCTGTTTTCATTATGGTCAAATGGCGAAACAACAGATACAATAAATGTGATTTCAAGTGGAGACTATTATGTAAATATTGTTGACTTAAATTTATGTGTCAGTGAATCATCCGATACTGTAACTGTAGTAGTTTATCGCGTACCACGAAAACCATCAGCAATTTCAGGACCAGTATCAGTTTGCCAGAACGGGCCTAACACTAATTATTCAACATATTCGCAGTACGCATCTACTTACATCTGGGAATTATACCCCGGAACTGCCGGAACTATAAGTGGTACGGGTACTACAGGCACTGTCGATTGGGATGCAGATTTTATTGGAACTGCAAAAATAGTAGTAAAGGGAAATAATTTGAATTGTGGGGCGGGTGAGGCTTCTGACACGCTTAGTATTGATGTAGATGTTGCTCCTGACCCATCTCTTGGCGGACCTGACATCGTTTGCCAGGGTTCGGCCGGTAACGTTTATACTACTGAAGCAGGGATGAGCAACTATGCGTGGAATGTCTCAATTGGCGGCACTATCACTGCCGGTGGCGGAATTAATAATAATACAGTTACCGTAACATGGGATAGTGCAGGAGCACAAACGGTGGATGTTAATTACGAAAATATCGGCGGATGTACAGCTGCTACTCCCACTGTATTAAATGTTACTGTAAATCCTTTACCTGTACCCGTTATATCAGGAAATGATACTACATGCCAGGGCAGTACTGAAACCTATACTACAGATGCAGGTATGAGTAATTATGACTGGGAAGTTTCTGCCGGCGGAACCATTACAGGCGGTGGTGACGGTAACGATTTTGTTACAATTAGATGGGATAATTTCGAAAACCAGACAGTGAGTGTAACCTATGAGGATGCAATTGGATGTGCTGCTGTATCTCCTACGGTGATGGATGTCTGGGTATCAAAGTTGCCGGATACAGGTCCGGGATACCATATTGAAAATGAATTTGATCCATAATATAAAGTATTCATTGTATAAACAGAAATTTAACAGGGTATTATTAATAATAATTAATCAAATATTGTTTTACTAATTTAAATTTTAAGTTATGAAAAGGAAAAATTTATTAAGAACTGGACTAAGCGTTGCGATAGCGATGTTTGTAGTCAATGGACTGTTTGCTCAGGTTCAGAACGCAGATTACTTACTGTATGACGCTAATGAAACTGCACCGACTGCTATAGACTCGGTGACTACTGGAACAACAACCGGCCTGTATGTTATGCCGGATATGTACTACCATCCGGATTACACTGCTGTAGGCGGGTGGACTCTGACAGCTGACTTCACATGGAACTGGTCTTTTAACGGTGCCAGTGGAGGAAGTACTATTAACGATGCAGATCCTAATGACAACTATGTTGAAATAGATTGGGGTGCTGCATCATTAGGAACACCTTATGAAGTTAATGTATATGAAGAGGCTTCAGCAGCCTTTGGAAGTTGCCAGGGAGATATAACTGTATTGAACGTTGAAGTTGTTGCAGAACCGACAGTAACCTATACTGCAGATAATCCCGGCACAACTATTGGTGCTGATTTAACTGTCTGTGACGGTGATGCCAGATTAGCGGATATTGTACAGGCAGCTCTTACAGGCTTTTACACTTTCCAACTGGACTGGGATCTGGAAATTGCAACTCTTGATGCTTCAATGGCAAAAGATGAATACTTTGCCATCGATTACACTTCATTAGGTGCTGTTCAGGCTTATGCTATTCAAAACCAGGGTTCAGACGTATCACAGACAACAGGAATTGCTACTGCCACATATGATCTGACTGTACCAACAGGTGGATTCCTGGTTCAGAATTCAAAAGTTACTGTGTTTACTTACGATATCAGGGGAGTAAATGACAGGATTTCGAGAAAATCAGATTATCTGACTAACCCGACTGCAGCACTGGATGCATGGTCATGGTACGATACAGGTGTAGAGACCATTGTAATTACGGTTAACCCTGCACCGGATACCGGTCCGATTTATCATATACCTAATGATTGGAATCCATAATAGATTAATTGATAATTAATTTATTGAATAGTAAGAACTTATAACATAGTAAATTGTATTTTCAGTCCAATTGAATACAAAGGCTAATATATTATCCCTTATCATAATTTTATTATACTCTGTCTTAGGGTACGGGCAGACTTTACCCTCTGCCTGTACCGGAAGCAGAGCTATGTACGCTGTCAGGGGATATGAAAATTCTGTATTCGATTGGAATGTTGAAGGAGGAACTATTGTAGAGGATATGAATGATACAATAGTTATTGAATGGAATTATGATAGGGCAACCCATAGAATAGAAGTTACGGAGATTACCGAACATGGTTGCATTGGGGTGCCGGTTGAGGCAACTCTTGATATAACATCACCTGAGATAGATATAGGAGACGAAATCGAAATATGTGAGGGCGATTCATTTAGATTCGAACCGGACGATGATTATATAACTCCCCTGGAATACCTGTGGCAGGACGGTAGCACCGAAAACTATTTTGTGGGCACAGATCCCGGTTTAATATGGGTAAAAGCGACAGGTACCGACGGATGCTCTGACTATGATTCAGTGGTATTAATTTTAAATCCTTTGCCTGTGGTGTCACTGGGTAAAGATACTTCCCTGTGCGGAATCCAGACATTAGAATTAGAGGCAGGTTTCTTCAGTTCATACGACTGGTCAACCGGAGCTATAACCAGTTCAATAATAGTAAGCCCTGCATCAACTTTGGCAGACACAATAATAGTGCATGTAACTGATGAAAACGGATGTGTCGGAGTAGATACTGTTTTGATTTTACAATGCAGTATTGAAATATTCTTCTCTGATATTCCAAATACAATTACACCAAATAATGATGGTGATAATGATGTATGGGTGATTGAACATATTGAGCATTTCCCGGATGCAGTGGTTGAAATATTTGACAGATGGGGCAGACTGATCTATCACAGGGAAAATCCTGATCCTGAAAACGTATGGGATGGAAAATCACAATCCGGTAAGGAAATGCCAATGGATTCATATTACTATGTTATAGACCTGAAATATTATAATGCTGAACCACTGGTGGGTAATATTAATATTATAAAGTAAATCAATGATAATTTAAAAGACTGTTATAAGCACATAAAATCTGTTATATTGTTACGTTATTTACCTTTTTTTAGAAATACTGTTTATATTATTTACACTTTGTAACTATTGCTGTATGTTTGCATATTTGAATTCAAATTTTTGTAAAATAGAAATATTATTAAAACAAGTCAGATTAAAGAAGCCTTTATGTTCAGATTATTCTGCATAATATTATTTTTAATTTCAGCGGTATTAACAAAAGCCCAGCAGCTGCCTATTTACAGCCAGTATATGTTGAATGGCTTTTTAATTAATCCTGCAGTTGTAGGTCACGAGGGTTATACAGCGGTAAATTTAACTGCAAGAGAACAATGGCTTGGACTTGAGAATGCTCCTTCAACTTATGCTCTCAGCGGTCAGACCAGGCTTCTTAAAAACAGTTTCATTTCACGTGCTGCTTCAATAAGAAGACGAAAGAGGGTCATGTCCAGAAGTGGAAGGATTGGTTTAGGAACTTATATATTTACGGACAGAAACGGAGCCTTTAACCGTACCGGCATACAGGGGACTTACGCATACCATATCACAATGAGCACTTATCAGTTGTCTTTTGGTATCTCATTAACCGGTTTCCAGTTTAGAATTGACGAGGATAAAATTCGCACCTATGACCCCGATGACAGGTTATTGATGGAAACCAAGAAATCAGCTCTAATACCGGATGCAAACTTCGGGATATATTATACTGACAGGCATATTTACGCCGGATTTTCAGGCATGCAGCTATTTCAAAGTTCTCTGAAACTCAGCGGTGGTGAGGGTGCAGGCTTTAAAATGGTAAGACACTATTTTCTTATGTCCGGGTACAGGTTTGATGTAATCGATTTTTTATTTGCCGAGCCATCATTTTTATTAAAAACAACGGAAAAAATAATAGCACAGCTTGATATAAATCTTAAGTTATATTTTAAAGAAGACTATTGGGCAGGTATATCATACAGAACAGGCGGAGGAGCAAATATTAAAGAAGAACCTATAGAAGGGGTAGGATCATCAATCATCATAATGGCAGGTGCCAGGGTAGATAAATTTTTCTTTGGATATGCATTTGACTATACTTTAAGTAGTATAGGAAAATACAGTATAGGTTCACATGAAATTATGCTGGCAGTAAAATTTGGTGACAGCGCCAGAAGATACAGATGGCTTAACCGGTATTAAACAAATCACTTTCTACTTTAGAAAATCCTGTATTAATATCTTTGACAATACATTTTAATGTGCTTGTCAGCTAATTCATAACCTAATTCCTTTGCCTTTCTCAGATCCTGACAACCCCCATCATAATCATTAATATTAATTTTGGAAATTCCCCTGCTGTAATAAGCATCAGGGTAATTTTGGTTTAGTTCAATGGCCTTGTCATAATCAGCAATTGCCTCCCTGTGTTTTTTCAAATTGCCCATTGATACACCCCTGTTAAAGTGATATTCGGCGCGACGTGAATTCAGGGCTATGGCTTTATCGTAATACTTTACAGATGATAAAAAGTCCTGTTGCATAGACCTGGCAATACCTAATAAAAAGTATGACTGTTCATTTCTATCATCCAGATGAATAACTCTTTCCAAATCTGATACAGCATTTTTTAGTTGCCTGTCATGAATATAGGATAAAGCCCTGTTATAATATGAATCTTCCAGCCTATATTTGTTTTCAATTGATTTTGTGAAATCGTAAATAGATGATTTATAATCTGATATATTGGCATAACATACACCTCTGTGATAAAAAGCATCCATATACCCATTATCAAGAATTAGCGCCTGGCTGAAATCGTCAATTGCCCCTGAAAAATCCTTAAGACTCATTTTTAGAAATCCCCGGTTATAATATGCAGCTGTATTTTGCTTATCCATAGAGAGAAGCCGGTTATAATCCTTTATTGCCCCCTTATAGTCTTCCAGTGCAGACCTTGCTTCAATACTTTTTAAATATATATCGATATTATCTTTGTTGGTTTCCATGGCTTTCTGATAGTCATCTACAGCTCCCAAATAATCACCTAAATTTGCCCTGGCAATACCCCGCTGGTAGTATGCCTGCGAATATGCCGAATCAAGCTGGAGTGTAGTACTGAAATCTTCAACTGATTCCTGAAAATTATTCTGTCTTAACATTACAAGTCCGTGATAAAAAGGAACCTCGATAAGCAAACTGTCTAATCTTCCTGCTATATTTACATATTCAAGTGCCTGCGCATAATTTTCCTGAAAATAATAAGTTTTCCCAATGTTTAAACAGGCATCTGCATATTTATTGTTAAGTTTAAACGCCCTCTGATAATAAATCATCGCCTTATTATATTCTTTCATTTCCGAAAATTTCAAGCCTTTTTCATTAAGCTGAACAGCAATTTTATTTTTATTCAGGTACAGGATCAGCCCGGCAATTAATATTATAAACAATATAATAACAGTAATAATTAGTTTCTTAGTCATATAATAATATTTATAATTAAAACTGGTAGAACAGCTGCAAAATACAGGAGGAAATAAAGATAAGCATTTTTTTAGCTTAAAATTAAGACCTGCATAACTATATTTGCGTAGATATACATAATTTGTTTAAGTTTTAAATTATTAATCCTAGCAGTGAAATCAATTGTACTGACAGGCATAAGGCAAATGAGACTTACAGAGAGTCCGACACAAAAAATTAAAGACCCCGCGGATATACTAATTAAAATAAAAAGAGTAGGAATATGCGGCAGTGATGTCCATTATTATACTTCGGGAAGAATAGGTAATCAGGTTATTGAATATCCCTTTACAGTGGGACATGAAGCATCAGGCATAATTCAGGAAACAGGTAATGCAGTGAAAAATCTGAAACCAGGTGACAGGGTGGCTATTGATCCTGCATTGCCCTGCTGGAAGTGTGACCAGTGCCTGGCTGGCCGGCATCATACATGCAGGCACCTTAAATTCCTTGGAAACCCCGGGCAGGCTGAAGGTGCCTTATCAGAATATATAGTAATGCCTGAGACCTCCTGCTACCCTGTTCCTGAAAATCTTAGTATGGAACAGGCTGTTGTCTCTGAGCCCCTGGCAATTGGACTTTATTCAGTAAAAAAATCAGACTTAACCGGAAATAAAAAAATCGGGATCCTGGGATTTGGCCCCATTGGAATGAGTGTTTTCTTATCAGCCAGATATTATAATATTAAAGACATTTATGTAACTGATAAAATTAATGAAAGGTTGAATATTGCAAACAAATCCGGTGCATCATGGACAGGGAATCCCGATAAGTCAAATATTGTTAAAGAAATTCTAAATCTGGAGCCATTGCAGCTGGATGTTGTTTTTGAATGTTGCGGCAAGCAGGAAGCAGTTGATCAGGCAATTGATTTGCTTAAACCGGGCGGTAAATTAATGATCATTGGTATTCCTGATTTTGATTACTGGTCGTTAAGTGTGGATAAAACAAGGCGTAAGGAAATTACAATAATTAATGTTAGAAGACAGGTCGAGTGTACAAAACTGGCACTTGATTTAATGGCAGGGGGAAAAATTAATGTTGAGAACATGATAACACATCATTTTGCTTTCAGGGATACGGAAAAAGGATTTGAGATGGTAAGTGATTATAAAGATGGTGTAATGAAAGCAATAGTAGATATAGACTAAATTGCATTATATTACCTGATTTATGGAATACATTACTGCATAAGCTCATTTTATCCGGTAATTATTAATAATGGTAACATGCAATAAATGTAATAAAAATCCATCGGCAGGAATTATCGGGTTTTGTGAGGACCTAAATAAACCAGGATATAACCTGGCAGTATTTTTCTATGGATGTAGTTTTGATTGCCTGTTTTGCCACAATGCTTCACACAAATCACTTAACGTGGCTTCTACAATAACTGAAGATGAAATGGTTTATTTTTAATTAGTTATTATTATATTAGTATAGTTTACTATTTTTATAATCATTAATCATTGTCTGAATAGTCCTGTATAAAAAACTTTTAAAAATAAATGAATGTGAGTATGAATCTTAAAATCCCTGCTAATCCAATAATATTTGCTTTTATAGCTTTATTCATATTATGTATATCATGCAAATCAGATAAGGAAAAAGAATTAAAAAGCATAAAGGATACAAAACTCAAGGTAAAAGAGAAGGTATCGGGAGTCTGCATATGGGATGGCATTGCAATTCGTGAAAAACCTTCCAGGAATGCACCGTTAATTTCAACAATGAATCTGGGCGAATCATTTTATTACCTGAATACACATGCTATAGACTCTTCTTATAGGAACCAAAAATATTTAAGCATTGAATTATCGGATGGGACTGTTGCATGGGCAGCAGAGTTCGGATTGATAATTAATGCAAAAACAGGAGTAATTAAAGACAAGGTACCAATATATAAACGCCCTGATTTGCTGACTATCAGCGATGAAGAATTTTCTCCTATGGATATACTGGCTATAACAGAAGAGACTGATGACTGGCTGAAAGTTACAGGGGAAAAGAAAAAGCTCAAAGGCTGGATCAAAAAGTCTTATGTTTCACTTAATGAAGAAGATATTGCTTTCGCATTAATTGCTAAAAGGGTGTTGGCTGCCAAAGATGATAAATCGTTGTTAGATAAAATTCAAAATATACTGGATAACAATCCTTATCCTACCTCCATATTTGTTGAGACTCTAAATAAAATATCACAGGAAGAAAAGAACAAAAAAAGGCTGGAGGAAATTATGCTTGAAGAAGGGTTGTAAAGTACATTCAGAGGGGGACAGGGATGAAAGTCAGGTATTAAGAATCCTTGCAGGCTTTGAAGTTACAGGTAAGCAAATTAATGATTGGACATTTACAGGTAATCAATGATCAGTAGTAGTTAATCAATAATCATTTTAGTCCGGCCGAAATACTAGTCAGACTAATATTTAACATGGATTTTATTCACGCATTCCGGACAGAAACCAAGGGTAAATTCCAACTCATAATTCTTATTTAAATAATCCTTGAGTTCAACCCATTGAGCACGATGCTTATCATATACTTTATTGCACATAGAACACATACGAATAAATCCCTCCAGATATTTGATTTTTCTTAAAAGTTTCCTTGTTACCAGAATTGTAATAATAGCAAGTATTAATGCAATAACTGATTCGGTAATGCTCTCAGTTAAATTTACAGGTGTTTTTTGCGCTTTAAAGAATAAATATGGTATATCCGCGATTTCGTTAATCCAGGTAAGGACAATTAGAATACAGAAACCCATAGCTTCGTAAACAAGTATCTTTTTTTTCATAGATTTTATATTGGCAGTCTAATCTGACTGAGCTTATTTAACTTATTCTATATTAACAACTAATTTACAAAAAATAATTCAACTGGTAATGAGGGACAGCGCCCTTTTAGGCGCTGTCCCCTGGTGCTGTCCCAGTTATTATCTAACTATTTATGAATATTTTGTGCTTGTATTAACTTTTCAAGTACAGGTATTTTTTCATAATCAGGGTCTAACTGTTTTATATCATTTAATATATTCTGCGCCCTTTGAACTCTTCTGTTTTTTATAAATAGAATACCTAAATTATACAGAAAACTCACATCCTTTTTGAAATCAGGATAGGTTTTAAGAAAATAAAGAATAGCATCTTTATCGTTTTTTCTGATAAGAATCTCGCCAACCATACGGTTAGCGAGAGGAGTTTCTTTTATATCTAATGAATATAAAAATTCTTCTAATGCATTGTCTAAATTACCTTCCTTAAAATGATTTAAAGCCCTGTGAATTATATTCTCAACTTGTATCGGAACAATAAGGCTGTATTGCAGCTTTTGATCAGAAAATTGTGGTTTATAAGTTGGATTTATCCTTCTCAGTTTCATCAATAATTCTCTTGATTTTATACTATCTCCGTTAAAAAAATATGCTTCAAGTTGTTTTTCCAGTAATTTTTCTTTATTATTTATATTAACAAATTGTGAAGCCTTATTTAGTGTTTCAATAGCCTCTGTATAATCGCCTTTTAATAACAATATTTCACCTTTCATATAATACCCGTAAAATGTTTTTTTCAATTCTAAAGATTCATTTAAGATATTTAAAGCTAGTGGAAAGTCATTAATATTTATAAGGCATATAGCTGCTTCTAAATAATCTTCAGCCCAATAGGGATTACATGTTATTGCTGCCTGATATTCCCTGAAAGCATTATAAAAATCACTTTTCCCTTTATAAAATTTTGCCAGTTCCAAATGTGCATCAGCTATATTGAACTCAGGTGACTTCATTGCTGTAAAAGCGAGTGAATCAATTAATGATACAGGTTTATATATTTTCCTGTAGTCAACATACGGCACGCTTAATGGCTGAAAGGGCCAGTGATAACTCAGGTTTTTTATTCTGTGAACCCCAAATAAGCTGTCCAATTCAGTATATCCCCAATTCCTTTGATAATATTCAGAAGATTTATAATATAATATATTTATGTTCTCAGCAATAAGTTTAGATTTGGCAATTTCATTGAAAAAAGCATCGGCCATTAAAAAATACCCATTAATATTAGGATGTACATGTTCAATCACAAGGTTATTACCAATTAAACCGTTTGGTGATTTTTTTTCAAAATAAGTTTTCATCTGTACTAAAGTGGCTTCATATTTTGCACTTAATTCATGTATTATCTCATTTATTTCTTCTGAAGCCCTGAACCTTATGCAATCCAATTCTTTTGCCAGGTAGTAATTTTTCTTTGCTAATTTATATTTTTCGTCTTCCTCATATTTTATGCTTTTATTGTAAATTTCAATTGCCGGGGGATACTCAGATGTAATTATTGAACAAAATGGTTTTAAATCTCTTATATTGCATATTACTTCACTGATAAATACAGGTACTCCTTTATGTTTTGCCTTTTTTAATAATTTATTTATATTTTCCCTGAATTGTTGAATTCCTATATTATAGATTTCACCTTTATATGGTATTTCCTTATTGTCAGCAATACGTTTCATCAAAGTACCCCTTGCATTTTGGCCATTATTTTTACCAGATAATAATTTACCAGTTCTGGCAATTGTATTTCTTAATAACTGATAAAGCCTTAATGATAGAAGGTCTAAATGTAAGAACGTTAAGCTCCTGTATTTATATATTTTTTCTTTTGATCCGATTCCGAATGCCCCGTAAAATTCATTATGCCCGGCATAGATAAGAATCGCATCCGGCGATTCCTTTAATATTTTATTAATAAAGTCCAGTAAGGTAAAACTGTTTATTGCGGTAATAGCCGTATTAATGACTTCTATATGTTTTTCAGGATAATTATCCTGCAACCTTTTGTGCAATATTCTTGAAAACGTCAAATTTCCGCTATATGGAAAGCCAATAGCTGTTGAACTGCCTAAGACAAAAATCCTGAATCCATTATCAGGTTTTTGTTTTAAAAACATATCATTGCCAGGCCGTGTATATTCGAGTCTTTGAAAATATTTTTTTCCGATTTCAGGATTTACAATTTTGTATTCCTGGAATTCCTTAAAAGGATATTTAATGAATAAATCGAGATCATCACCGTAATTAATAATCCTTAATAAAATTTCAATAAAGAATAATATAATAAATGGAAAACATATTAGTAAAGAATTATAAATAAGCTTTTTTGATAAATTTAATTTTATATTATTTTTTTTTCTTATCATAAATATTATAAGCCTTACTAACTAATACTTAAAATTTTTTTGTTTTATAAAATTAATAAATATCACCAGTACTAAATATTTAACATTATAAATTTAGAACAGGCTTATACTTTGATAATTTGAATTAAATTATTATTTTTATTTTGAATAATATTTGTCTGTCTTGAAAATTTAATATAAACCTAAATTAAATTACTATGAAAAAAATCTACCCGTTATTGTTATTGTGCCTGTTTGCAATATCAGCAATGGCACAGGAACCAGAAATAACAATCAGAAAATGTATTGATGAGGAAAGCACTCCAGTAATTGACGGAACAGTTGATGATGTTTGGGATTTAGTGGATGGTTATGAAATGTTAGATACCGGTGACCCGGAGGCAACAATCTATGAGGGAGTGTGGAAAATGGTTTGGAGTGATGAATCTCTTATAATACTTGTTTCTGTTGATGATGATAATCATTGTGACCAGTGGTGTACCGGTTTAAATGACTGGGAGTCTGACAGAGTTGAAGTTTTTATTGATGTAAATGAAGTATTGTGGGATACTTTAGGGGCTAATCCTAATGAAATTCCCGGCGGTCCGGATGCCGGGCACTATCAATTTACAGGACCATGGACACAGGATGTTGATGAATATAGTGGTGAAGTTTCACAATGGCCAAGTAATAATCCTTATAATATTGGATATTATATTGACGGAGACTATTTTGATTATGAGTTTGGTATTCCCTGGTCATCTCTTGTAGATTGTACAGGTGTTGCCTTTACTCCGGCTGATGGAAAATTGATAGGTGTTCAGGTAGTAATGGTTGACGTTGACGACGATGACGTTAATACAAGAAAATTTCTTAACTGGAAAGATATAGATGCCTGGGATAATATGGATAGTGCTGGTGTAATACAACTTAGTGAAGCATCTGTTACTGGCATTTACAATCATGAAGCAATAAAGACAATTAATGTCTATCCTAATCCGGCAAGAAATTACATTACTATTAATACAGAACTTGGGAAAGCGATGGAAGTAAGAATTTATAATACTATTGGCCAGGAAGTATTATGGATCGAGAAATATAATGGAGAAAGAATATATCTCGCTGGTCTCAAAACCGGAGTATATTATGCTGCTATTTATGATAATAAAAGTAAATTACTTGGTAAAAATAAATTTACAATTATTAAATAAAAATATATAGTCAAAAAGGTTGCCTCAAAAGGGCAGCCTTTTTGATTATTAGTGCTGTTTCTATTTTAGTTCAAATGACCCGTTCAATCTGATATCTCTTGATGAAGAACCGATATATACGTTAAATTTGCCCGGTTCAGATTTCCAGTCATGGCTATATATATCGAAATATTTCATATCCACGGGATTGATTGTAAAGGTGACAGTTTTTTCTTCTCCTGCTTTCAAAAATACTTTTTTAAATCCTTTTAATTCTTTTACAGGCCGGGGTATGCATGATACATCGTCACCCAGATAAAGCTGGGCGACTTCTGCTCCATCTTTACTACCAGTATTCTTTATTACAAAATTAACTGTTACAGTTTCATCCTCCTTAATTGTTTTTGAGGATAATTCAAGATTTTTATATTCAAAACTTGTGTAGCTCAATCCGTGTCCGAAAGAAAAGTAAGGATCAATACCCCTGGTATCAAAATGCCTGTAACCTACAAAAACACCTTCAGAATAATTTACTATATCATCCTCGCCGGGATAATTCCCATATGCAGGGCAGTCCTCCCAGTTCTTAAAGAATGTTGTTACCAGCTTACCTGAGGGATTAACGTTACCCAGTAAAATATCGGCAATTGCATCCCCGCCTTCCTGTCCTGGAAACCATGCCAATACTATTCCCGGAACCTTATCTATCCAGTTATTCATAAGAATCCCCGCGCCACAGTTTAAAACAATTACAGTATTTGGATTTACCTCTGCTACTGCCCTGATAATTTCTTCCTGGTTATGAGGTAATGCAAGTGTTTTACGATCCCTGCCTTCTGATTCGTCAGTCATTTTGTTACCAGCAAACACAATGACCATGTCTGAAGATTTAGCCAATTGTATTGCCTTCTTCAGAGGATGTTCTTCAATTTTGTGCCACATGAGTCTGATTGTTGCATGACCCCACAGCTCATTATATTCAATTCGTATATTTACAGGTCTGTCTTTTTCAAATTCGACAGTTGTATATTGTTCTATTATGTCATGTATTCCCATGCCCCAGTTATCAATAATCAATTTATCGTCAATATACAGACGCGACCCGTCATCACTGCCAATAGTAATTGCATATGAACCTGATTCAGTAGCCGCCAGTTTACCCTCCCATACTACTGAGAAAAAGTTAGAATTCAAACCTTCAGGACCTCCCCTGCCCCAGTCAAAATCAATAATACTGTCAACCTGCTTCCTTACCGGATCTCCTTCAATGGCCGGATTATTATAATAGGTTCCAAGCAATCCGTGCTTTTCACCATACTCATCGGGAGGCTTAAGAGATTCCGATAGGACCGGTATAAAATCTTTTTCATCAAATATCCCCGGTTCATAGATTATTGTGTAATTTTCACCTGCCCGTGATTCAAGAGCTTCCAGCGGCGATACTGTATTAAAAGGTGTAACATGACTGCTGCCACTGCCGCCATACATCAGTTTTGACGCATTTCTGCCAATAACAGCTATCGACCGGACATCATTCCTAACCGGCAGAATACCATTATCATTTTTCAGAAGCACAATGCCTTCATTTGCTACCTGTCTTGCTATTGCACGATGTTCGGGTGTATTACATGCTCCTGTATCCGGTTTTGCCTGATCAAAATAACCCATACTGAACATGGCACGAAGTATCCGCCTGACTTTATCGTCTATTGCTGAAGGTTTTATAAGTCGCCATCTTAAAGCCTGTTCAATATTATTAATAGTAAAATACCTGTCACGTGGCATTTCAAGATCCATACCTGCGTACAGAGCAGGCACACTGCTATGTACCGCTCCCCAGTCCGATATTACAAATCCCTTAAAGGCCCATCGCTTCTTGAGAATATCAGTCAGCAGCCATGTATTCGAACTACAATGCTGACCGTTCAGTCTGTTATATGCAGACATTACAGCCCACACCCCCCCCTCGGTAACAGCTGCTTTATATGCGGGCAAATATATTTCCTGCAGGGTACGTTCGTCTACTCTAACATCAATACTGTTTCTTTCCTGTTCCTGGTTATTACATGCAAAATGTTTTACAGTAGCAATTACTTTTTCACTCTGAACTCCCCGGATATAATTAACAGCTATTCTGCCTGAGAGATAGGGATCTTCTCCAAAGCTTTCAAAATTCCGTCCCCCGTGTGGTACACGGTGAATATTAACACATGGAGCTAACAGCACGTTCTTGCCTTTTGCTTTAGCCTCCCGGCCCAGTGCCTGTCCTAAATTATATATAAGGTCTGTATTCCAGGTAGCGGCCATACAAACAGATGAGGGGAATGCCGTTGCTTTTTCACTGCGTACGCCTACTGGTCCGTCAGCCATCCTGAGAACAGGAATCCCGAGCCTTTCATTAGGTTTGGAATCATAGGATGTTGTATCCCCTGCCAGCAACATCGCTTTCTCTTCCAGTGTCATCCTTGAAATAAGATCATCAATGCGATCCTCGATATCAGCATCTGCATTTTTATATATGAGAGTATCTGTCTGACATAATGACCCCAGTGAATATAATATTACTGTTAATAAAAAAATATATCCTTTTCTCATTTCTTAACTGTTTAAATTATTATTATTTAAATATAATTGTTTATCGAAGCAGTATCATCTTTTTCCTGGACCTGTTTAAAGGTGTAATCAACTCATAAAAATATAATCCGTTGCTTACATCATGACCATTATCATCTTTACCTTTCCACTCCGCCTTGAAACTTCCGGGCCCCAGCTTTTCATTAACCAGAATAGAAATGGTACGTCCTGAAAGATCAACCACCCTCAACATCACATGAACTGTTTCCTCCAGGTCATATTTAATAATAGTACCTGAACTAAAAGGATTGGGATTATTCTGATACAGTCGTATACCTTTCATCTGGCTGTCAATTTTTATTTCATCAATACCAACAGGTGGATACTGGTCAACTGTCACAACAGCAGCCGAATATTTTGGTGAAGTAAAATAAACCTTTTGTTCGTAAATTCCTGCGGTACCATTTTTTACCTGGATATTATCCGGATTCGCAAAAGTGTTTATGCTATACAATGAACTGGCTGTAATTTGCTCTAAATAGGCATTTCCCGGAGAAAATGAGGTGTCAATTTTCAGGATTACCTCGATATCATTACCTGAAGTGTTCACTACCTTAAAATACATTTCGTTGCTATCTGCTGAGAGTGTTGAAACAACATTTAAATCTGAATTTGAGCCTGTAGTCTCAATAAAATTCGGTGCAAAGTGATCATGCCAAAGTTTCATAACAACATAATTGGGTGCCGGAAACCAGTCGTAATTATTAAAATTAATGAATGCATTATTCCATTCAGTTCCAGCACTTGAATGACGCAGAAAGAGAGCGGGCCCGCCAATTTTAAAATTCTTCCCCTGCCTCTCGAAAATATTGAGCATCCCGGCAGCATACAATCCACAGCGCCAGTCGATAGGAGACCATACATTCCATTCTGACATATATATCTTGATGTCAGGATTGGAAGATGATGCAATGGTATTACCTAAGGTTATCAGGAAGCTCTCATAACTTTGAACACCTGTCCGATAATCTTCTATTTCCTCATAATGATGTGTGCTGATATAATCAATGATATCGGCACACTGATTAAGAAGAGTGGTATTCCAGCCTTGATCAAAGCCTCCGCTTCCGCATGCAATAATTTTTATTGTCGGGTCCACTTCTTTTAGGGCCGGGACAAATGCATTCAAAAAATTAATATATGTAGTGACATTCCTCGTCAGCCATACCTCATTACTGATCTCCCAGTACTTCACGTTATAAGGTTCCTCATGACCGTTCGCCGCACGTACGGCTCCCCATGTTGAAGATGCCGGTCCGTTGCAATATTCTACCCAATGTTGTGCCTCCTCAATATATTCTGACTGGGGAGTTGCAGAAGAACGGTGCCCGATGTTGATTACAATAATAGGTTCACAATTAAGCTGCCGGCAGAGCGTTACAAATTCATCTGTTCCAAAAGAATTAACATCCCGGTCACCCCATGCTTCCAAAGGGTATATGACCCGTTCATGCTGCGGTCCGATTCCGCTTTTCCAGCGATACAGTTCGGCAAAATAACCACCGGGCCAACGAATGACCGGGGGTTTAAGTGCCTCAACTGCCTGGTACAGGTCAGGTCGAAATCCATCAATGTCTACGGCATCCTGTCCCATTAAACTTATCTGATCCAGATAAACTGTTCCCGTATCATTAAGAGTTATTCGCAAGGTACCGTTCGTTGTTTCTGCACCAGGATTCATCTGGAAAGTATATTCCTGCCAGTTCGTATCAGGAGCAGAAAAATCTTCCTGCGCCAGAGTATCAGTTCCATTCAGCAGACTAACCCTAAAACCATCAGGTGAAACTCCCTTAGCCCAGAATGAGCCATAATAGGTTTGATCTATGAAATTAAAAGAATGTTGCTCAATGCCTGCTTCCTCTGGCTGATCATTTATTATTTTTAAACAAAAATCACTGTTTAAAGCTTCCCCGCTACTATATAAATTTGGAGAGCCGACCTTTTCCCAATTTGACAGAGTAACCTCAGCATCTTCGCCAATGGAGGGTAATCCCTTGAATAAAGTATCACCATCTGGTATAGCCGTAATTACCATATTTCTATACCTGGATTTTGTCACCCATGTGCCGATACCTACCTGTCCAGATAAATGCGCCGAGTTGTCAGTGAAATCAAAGATTTTACTTTCATCCAGCCAGACCTGAAAATGATTTCCCTCACAACGAATACGAACATCATACCATCTTCCGGTTTCAATCGTACCTGAGATCTGCTGACCTCCAAAAACTGACCAGCGAACACCGGGTGTTCCCTTCTCAATAGCATGATAGACATTAGCCCATCCTCCCAGATTGCACCAGTAAAAATTTTCACCGTCAGCGCGAAAAATGATTAAAAATCCTTCGTTACCATCATTCTTTTGTGCCTGAAGAGTATATTCATAGTCCTGCCAGTCAGTTTCTCCAAATAACAACCTGACATTCTCACTTAATGATGACTGAACAACCGTACTATCTTCAATATTCCATATTCCGCTTGTTCCGCCAAATCTTTCAAGGCTGCGGTTCCAGACCAGTTCGCCCCACAGTCCGCCATTAACTGAATGAAAAATATGCTCCAGAAAGTGACCGTATATTCTTTCATCAACGGTATGGAGAATTTTATCGGTATTAATCGTGTATGTAGTCTGGGCATCAGTAATTTTAGTATTGGATAAGATACATATTAATGCTAAGGCAATCTTAATTTTTTGTGATATATTCCTCATAATTACATTTTATTAATAATACTATTATATGCTTTCTAAAGTAAGGAAAAAAACGGATAATAAAAAACCCGGATTCATTCCGGGCTTAGCGGTCACGACGGGACTTGAACCCGCGACCTCCGGCGTGACAGGCCGGCATTCTAACCAAAACTGAACTACGTGACCTTATTTTAAATGCGCCACAAAATTAATGCTTATTTTATTAGAACCAAACTTATATTTGTAAAAAATATCAAGGATTTATAAATTTTTAAGATCCTTAAAAAAACTGAAATTTACACTCCCGTATACCCTGCGGTCAAAGTAATTAGAATGTCTGACAAAATCGTGCTTTTTTGAATGTTCAAGAATGAACCAGCCCCTTTCTTTGAGCAAATTATTCTCAAATATCAAAGACGGCAAAATATCAATCTGTTCAAGCTTATACGGAGGATCTGCAAAAATTATATCATAGGTTTTCCCGCAATATTTTATGAATTTAAATACATCAGCTTTAATTGGCTTTATTTTTTCTAAATTCAGGCTGTTTATAACTTTGTCTATAAACATACATGTTTTATAGTCAGCCTCAACAAGGTCAATATCCGTGCATCCTCTTGACGCAAACTCAAAACTTATACTTCCTGTTCCTGCAAAAAGTTCCAAAACACATAGCTTTTCAAAGTCAAAGTAATTACTGACAATATTAAACAGATTTTCCTTGGCAAAATCAGTTGTCGGCCTGGATCTGAATTGTTTTGGGATAGTTATTCTTTTACCTTTATATTTCCCGCTTATTATACGCAACTAACCAGATTGAAGAGGTTTAGAAACTTATGTTTATTGATCTTTTCGAAAACACCGGAGAATAAAAATTTAATAGGTTCCAGGTATCTTACCGTAGTTATATATTTTTTTAATGCGTTATGATATTTTATATTATCACTTTGCTCGCCTGTAATCAATAATTTATTCTTTCTTGTATCTAAGTTTAATTGCTTATAAATATATAGTACAAAATATAATAAATCGTTTTCATTCTGAAACTGAAAGGTGTTATAAAGGTACAAGCTGTTTCTGGCAGCCACGGCAATATCAATGAATTTATTATTCATGTTAACATATACACACTTGTTTTCTTTATCAATACCTTTTTTGACGATGATTTTTATAAATGGTGTTGCCTGATGAAATAAGTTTATATTTTCAATACGGCTGACAATTTCATTAACTATATAGTTAGGAATAGCAAATATGTTATAAGCATTTATCTCAGATAAAAAATTATAATGAATCTCGTCCAGTTCATTAAGACTCTGGTTAAATTCAAAATAAGCCTTCAAATTTGATTTATCAAAGAAGCTTTCAGGTATAAGAGTTGACTTCTGAGTCAGATAAACAAAACTACTGGATTTATATCGCAGGCCAACTAATTTGTCCTCTTTAAATATTTTTGTTAATCTATTAGCATAATCGTCTATGCTGTATACTTTTTCAAACTGATAATGTCTGAGTCCAATATATGTCCTTTTTTTGATATCCAGAATACAAAAAGAAAATCCATTCAAATCAGATTGAATGGATAAATGATAATTTTGAGTATTTTCTCTATCTAATGATTTATCAATTAAATCGATATCAGGCATGAGACAGCCTTAAAATTCCCAATTTCCTGTATTGTTTGTAGCTTCCTTTAATGAGCCAATCTTAAGTCCCGGAAATTTTACTATTTTTTCACGCTCATCAATGTAATTAATTACCAGTTGCTTATCCAGACCATTAAGTAATGTATCATATAGCGCATATACTTCAAATACCTTTACCTTCACCTTTGAACCAGTTAGTACTTCGCTTGCACCCATTACAAATTTCGCATCATCAGTATATGGTATATATCTTAGCTGGTCCACATCATTTGTAGATAGATGTTTCTTCAGTGAGTCAAGGACCGATTTATATGTGGTTTCAACATTTATCAGTCCCAGTCTGATACCCTGCTTTTCAGTATATGTATCGGGGTCCCATCCGGGTAAGTAATCTTTTTTCGGTATTACCATGGAATCATTTCTTACAAAGTTTATTAATGTATCAAAGCTCCCTGTAAACTTTCCGTATTTATCTTTATACATAATTTGTATTGTCCTTATATCTTTCAGTTTCTCTATTGTTGTCAACTCTCTTGCATTCTTTTCTTTATTAAACCGGATAGGTTTTTGTATACTCTCCCAGATTAAGTAAATCAGAATAATAATAGCAATTCCAAATATTATTTGCATAATTGGTTTACTTTTGGGATATTTTGTGACAAGTGTATTTGAAAATACAGCGGTAACTGCTATAAGTATAACAAAAATTATTAAATAAACTACCATAGGTCTTAATTTTAGTTCCAGCAATCAGTTTGCTTGCGAATTTAACAAAAAAAATTAGATTTAAAATTTTATAATTAGTAATTATTACCCTTGCATGTTAAAAAAACATTTAATATCACTTATTATTAATTATCATGATTATATTCCTACAAAAGACCAGGAAGAACTTATAAATGTATTAGCTGATTTTGTTATTGATAAAGAAAAGAAAAAAGTAATCATTGTTAAAGGATATGCAGGAACAGGGAAGACCACAACAACTAGTGCACTGGTAAGGGCATTCAGGGAATTAAATATTAAATCCATTCTGTTAGCACCCACAGGCCGGGCAGCGAAAGTATTAACATCTTACTCAGGGAAAATTGCATATACTATACATAAAAAAATTTACAGGCAAAAATCTTCAAAGGATGGATTTGGCCAATTCGTTCTGGAGAATAATATGCATACAAATACATTTTTTATTGTAGATGAAGCATCAATGATTTCAAACCAGGCAGGAGAAAATTTATTATTTGGAACCGGGAGATTACTTGATGATTTGATTAATTACGTTTATAACAAATCCGGGTGTAAACTAATTCTTATTGGGGATACGGCTCAATTACCTCCTGTTGGGATTAGCATAAGTCCTGCATTAGATTCACAGAGACTTAAAGTTTTGGGTATCGAGTCCGAAAATATTGAATTAACTCAGGTAATAAGGCAATCTGAAAATTCGGGTATTCTTCTTAATGCAACACAGATTAGAAACAATATTACAAAAACGGTTATCAACTGTCCAAAGCTCAAAATTTCAGGTTTTAATGATATCATAAGCATATCGGGTAGTGATTTAATTGAAGAAATATCTGCTGCCTATAACAGTAATGGCACTAATGAGACTGTAATTATATGCAGGTCAAACAAAAGAGCAAATAAATATAATCAGGGTATAAGAAACCAGATATTTAATTACGAAAGAGAGATTGTACCCGGGGAACTCCTTATGGTCGTAAAAAATAACTATTACTGGGCAGATAAAGAAGATAAAATTGATTTTATTGCAAACGGTGATATTATTGAAGTATTGAAAATAAACAAATATAAGGAATTACATGGCTTCCGGTTTGCTGATGTTAGTATACGGCTGGTTGACTATAACATTGAGCTGGATGCTAAAATAATGTTAGATACACTTTCAATTGACTCCCCGGCACTCAGCACTGAGGACAATAAAAGACTTTTTTACACCATTATGGAAGATTATGGAGATTTAAAAACTAAAAAAATACAATATGATAAAGTGAGGAACGATGAATATTACAATGCATTACAGGTAAAATACGCATATGCAGTAACCTGTCATAAAGCACAGGGAGGCCAGTGGAAAACAGTATTTGTTGACCAGGGATATGTTACTGAGGATATGATTAATATTGATTACCTGAGATGGTTATATACAGCATTTACAAGAGCTGTTAACAAACTTTATTTAGTGAACTTTCCGGAAATATACTTTGATAAATAACTGTTAGGTTTTACTTAATTAGTATACAGGATTATTATATATTGTTGCTAAGGAATTTTTTGTAATTATTTGAAAAGATCTTAATTATTTCTTTAAAAAAATCTGTGTGACAAATTTGGCCCCACTTTCATTTTCAGCAACACCGACACCTGTATAATTAAAATCCCTGTCGATATTCTCTTTGTAAGACGGACTGTTAAGCCAGCTTTCTATAAAATATGTAGCATCAGGATAATTTCCTTCTGCTACATTTTCGCCAAAAACCGTACCGCCTACTTCATTGAATATCGTGTTTGCACGTTCCTGATATCCTTCATGCCCAAACGGTACTTTTCCCGTAGCAATATTTATACTGTGATTCCTGGCCTCCCTCCTTAGAACATCATTTGCGACCAGTTCTGATTGTCCGGTTGTATCCCTGTAATGATTTATCAAATCAACAATTTCCTGTTCGAAATCTTCAAGAATAACAACAGGTGTTTCATCCTTCTTTTCACATGATAAGATAAAGACGGCTAGTGATAAAATGATAACCGAAATTAAAATCCCGTTTTTCATTTCTTATTATTCTATTGTTCTATTGTTCTATTGCTGAATTGCTAAACCTTATTTAGGCATTGAAACATTGACAAATAGTAAATCCCTGCCAACCTGTCGGCCTGGTAAATCGTCAGTCTCCAATTATTTTAACCAGAGCTCTTTTTCTTCTTTTTCCGTCAAATTCACCGTAGAATATCTGTTCCCACGGACCAAAATCTAATTTTCCTTCGCTGATTGCAACGACCACTTCTCGACCCATAACAGTTCTTTTCAGGTGGGCATCGGCATTATCTTCAAAACCATTATGTCTGTATTGCGAATAAGGCTTCTCAGGCGCCAGCTTTTCCAGCCATACCTCAAAATCATGATGCAGTCCGGATTCATCATCATTTATAAATACGCTTGCAGTGATGTGCATCGCATTAACCAGACAAAGGCCTTCTTTTACACCACTTTCCGTTACACAAGACTGGACTTCAGGAGTAATATTAACAAGTTCCCTTCTCTTGCTTGTATTGAACCATAGCTCTTTTCGAAATGATTTCATAATTATATGTTTTAAATTTGATTCTACTTTAATCCTATATCCTTAATTATGTTATTTATTCTTTTCTCAAGAATCTGATTCATATCTTCATATTCATCTGAATCCTTAAGACTGTCCTTGACACTGAAATAGAATTTTATTTTTGGTTCAGTTCCTGACGGGCGCATTGAAATCTTGGAGCCGTCTTTTGTAAAAAACTGAATTACATTTGCTTTAGGTATTTTTATGCCGCCGTTTTTTGCATTTACCTGTTCAAGTGATGCATCATCAAGATAATCTTTAATATCGACCACTTCAGAATTATTAATACTTGACGGCGGATCATTTCTGAACTTTTCCATCATTCGCTGAATTTCTTCTGCTCCGTCCTTTCCTTTCTTAAAAACTGACATAATACTTTCCTTATACAGTCCAAATTCTTTGTAAATATTCATTAACAATACAAACATTGATTTTCCCTGATCTTTTGCCCATGCAGCAATTTCAGCCACCAGAGCACAGGAAATGATTGCATCCTTATCTCTTACAAATTCACCGGCCAGATAACCATAACTTTCCTCTCCACCACCTATAAAGGTCTTTTGTCCTTCAAACTTCCTGATAACATCTGCAATATATTTAAAGCCTGTGAGTACATCAAAATGCTCAACATTGTATTTATCGGCAATATCAGTTAACAGTTCAGTGGTAACTATGGTTTTAACAATGTATTCCTTACCTTTCAATTTACCTTTTTCTGCCCATTTTGTCAGCAAATAATTAATTAGAATGCCTGCAGTCTGGTTACCATTAAGTAAAATAAAATTGCCTGTATTTCCTTTAATAGCAATACCTACACGGTCTGCATCAGGGTCGGTTCCCATAACCAAATCAGCATCCACCTCTTTAGCTTTTTCAATAGCCATATTAAGTGCAGCAGGTTCTTCGGGATTAGGCGAATGAACTGTAGGGAAATTACCATCTGTAATATCCTGTTCAGGTACATTGTATATATTTTCAAAACCAATACTCTTCAAAATCATAGGGACAAGCCTCACACCTGAGCCGTGTATTGGAGTATATACAATTTTAAAATCCTTTTGTCTTTGAATTATTTCAGGTGACAGTGATAATTCCTTTATTTTGCTAATGTATATGTAGTCTATCTCCTTTCCTATTGATTGAACATTACCTTCATTTTTATTGATTTGAACTTCCTCAATGTTTTTAATATTCTGAACCTCTTTAATAATATTTTTATCATGCGGACTAATAATCTGGCCGCCATCTTCCCAATATACCTTATAGCCATTATATTCCCTGGGATTATGGGAAGCGGTAATCATAACTCCTGCCTGACATTTTAAATGCCTTATTGTAAACGATAATTCGGGTGTAGGTCTCAGGTCATCAAACAAATAAACTTTGAAGTTATTGGACGCAAATATGTTTGCAGTTCTTTCCGCAAACAGCCGGCTGTTGTTCCTTGAATCGTGGGTAACAACAACACTTATTTCCTTAAGACTTTCAAATTCCTTTTTCAGATAATTACTCAATCCCTGTGTTGCCATACCCAGGACATATATATTCATCCTGTTTGTTCCAATGCCCATTATACCTCTCAGACCTCCGGTTCCAAATTCGAGATCCCTGTAAAACGCTTCAACCAGCTCACTTTCATTACTCTCCATAAGATGCCGTACCTGCCTCCTCGTATCTTCATCAAAATCGGGAGCCAACCATTTTTCAGCTTTTTCTCTGACTTCCTTTATCAGATTTTTAGTTGCCATGATTTAACCTTTAATTAAATTTATAAGTATTAAGAAAGTTATTCAGACTATCCTTCCAATGTGGAATTTCTAATTTATATGTTGATTTTATTTTCTCCTTGTTCATGATACAGTACAAAGGTCTTTTTGCAGGTAAAGGATATTCCTTGCTTTCTATTGGATAGACTTTGCAGCTTATATTGGCAATCTTAAATATTTCAACTGCAAAGTCAAACCAGCTGCAAACTCCTTCGTTTGAATAATGATATATTCCGGGGATAAAGTTTTTCTCATTTGTTATTGCAGAGTGAACGATTCTAAGAATCGCATCAGCCAGATCAACAGCATATGTTGGTGAACCTATCTGATCATATACTACCCTTAATTCTTTTTTATCTCTCCCAAGTTTTAGCATTGTTTTAATAAAGTTATTTCCTGAAGAGGAGTAAAGCCAGGAAGTGCGGATAATAATTGAATTATTGAATTCGAGTATCCTGTTTTCTCCTTCAAACTTACTTTTAGCATATACAGACAGGGGATTTGGAACATCATCTTCTTTATAGGGACGGTAATTCTTCCCGTCAAATACATAATCCGTAGAAATATGAATAAGTTTTGTTCTGAATTGCTGGCATAATCCGGCCAGACTACCCGGAACTTCAGCATTTAATCTGAAAGCTAATTCTTTTTCTTTTTCAGCTTTGTCCACATCAGTGTAAGCTGCACAATTTATTAAAAAATTAGGTTTGTAATTATTAAAGAATTCTTCAAGCAGAGCATAATCAGTTAAATCAAGGGTGCCAATATCATGAAAATGAAATTCAATATCTTTATAATCATTGCTTAATACTTTTATTTCGTTTCCCAGCTGTCCTTTGGAGCCTGTAACCAAGATATTGTTCATTTAGGATTATATTTAAAGTTCATCTCTGCATTAATTAATTCAGGCAATGCTTTGTCTTTATCTGAAACAATAATAATATCCGGATTAAGCCCCCAGTCAATATTCAGTGTATTATCATTATAAATGATACCTCTTTCTGCCTGGGGATTATAAAATTTATCACACTTATATAAAACGATTGCAATTTCTGATATCACTGCAAATCCATGGGCAAATCCCTTTGGTACTAAAAGCTGCCTTTTATTTCTTTCTGTGAGTTCGAGTTTTATCCATTTTCTGAATGTTGGTGACTCTTTTCTGATATCAACAGCTATATCAATTATTCTTCCCTGCAGGACCCGTACAAGTTTTGTTTGTGCAAAAGGTTCTATCTGGTAATGAAGTCCTCTTACTACTCCGTAAGATGATTTGGACTGATTATCCTGTACCCATTTATAATCTATTCCTGCTTCAATATATTTATTTTCATTAAAGCTTTCAAAGAAATACCCCCTGTCATCTTCGTATATTTTTGGTTCTATAATTAATAGTCCCTCAAGTCCTGTTTTTATAACCTTCATTAAAATTCCTGGTTATCGATTGTAAAAACTTTATTTTCTGCAATATTCATCAGATATTTACCATATTGGCTTTTCAGCAATGGTTGTGCCAGCTTTATTAACTGTTCCCTGGATATGAATCCCCTTTTATATGCGATTTCTTCAATGCATGATATTTTCAGTCCCTGCCTTTGTTCAATTGTTTGTATATAATTACCGGCCTGCAACAGGCTTTCGTGAGTCCCTGTATCCAGCCAGGCCATACCCCTGCCTAATATTTTTACCCTCAGCCTTTTTTCATTCAGGTATAAGCGGTTTAAATCAGTTATTTCCAGTTCACCTCTTGCTGATGGTTTTAACGATTTTGATTTTTCAATCACATCATTACTATAAAAATATAAACCTGTAATAGAGTAATTGGATTTGGGTTTTTCTGGTTTCTCTTCTATACTGAGGACTTCTCCTTTTGTATTGAATTCCACAACACCATATCTTTGAGGATCATTAACATAATATCCGAAAATTATCGCCCCGTCTTCAAATTTTGCTATTTTGAGAAGTTCACTTCCAAAACCATGCCCATAAAAGATATTATCACCCAGGATAAGGCATACTTTTTCTGCTCCTATAAATTCTTCTCCTATAATGAATGCGTGGGCTAACCCTTCAGGTGATGG
This sequence comes from uncultured Bacteroidales bacterium, assembly GCA_964521285.1. Taxonomy (GTDB): domain Bacteria; phylum Bacteroidota; class Bacteroidia; order Bacteroidales; family UBA10428. Next base: position 94,574 of record CAZFQS010000011.1, read on the forward strand.
CTGGACCTTGTAATTAATTTTTAATCCCAGGTGATTACCATTACCCAGGAGATCTTCATAGAGATGTATATCTTTCGGAGTTGATATTATTAGTATTTCTTGAATACCGGCAAGCATCAGCACTGAAAGCGGATAATAAATCATTGGTTTATCATAAACCGGTATAATTTGTTTTGAAATGCTCCTTGTTATGGGATAAAGTCTGGTTCCTTCACCCCCTGCAAGTATTATACCCTTCATTATTTTATAATTTTTTTAAAGTATGAAATAGTATTAATAAGTCCCTGTTCAATTTGAATATGGGGTTCCCAGTTATTTAGCAGCTTTTTTGCCAAACTTATGTCAGGTTGTCTCCGTGCAGGATCATCGTCAGGAAGAGGCAGATAAACAATTTTTGATTTCGATTTAGTAAGTCTCAATATCAAATCCGCCAATTCTGATATTTTGAATTCTTTTGGATTGCCCAGATTTACCGGCCCAATAATATTATTATCTGTATTCATCAGATGTATTAATCCATCAATAAGGTCATCAATATACTGGAAACTTCTTGTTTGTGAACCATCGCCAAAAATGGTTATATCTTTGTCTTGTATGGCCTGAACGATAAAATTAGATACCACCCTCCCATCGTAAGGATGCATACGGGGACCATAAGTATTAAATATTCTTGCTATTTTTATTTTAACATTATTCTGGTTATGATAATCCATAAACAAAGTTTCTGCACATCTTTTTCCTTCATCATAACATGAACGCTTACCTATAGGATTGACATTTCCCCAGTAACCCTCAGTCTGGGGATGAATTCTGGGATCGCCGTAAACTTCACTTGTTGAAGCCTGCAACACCTTGGCTTTAATTCGCTTTGCCAGGCCCAAAACATTTATAGCCCCCATAACAGATGTCTTTATTGTTTTAATCGGATTATACTGGTAATGTATTGGTGAAGCAGGACAGGCAAGGTTATAAATCTCGTCTACCTCAATATAATATGGAGTCGTTATGTCGTGACGTACTAATTCAAAATAATGATTATCAATAAGATGAATAATATTTTGCTTGTTTCCGGTAAAATAATTATCCAGGCAAATTACTTCATTTCCTTCTTTTAGAAGTCTTTCACATAAGTGCGAACCAATAAATCCTGCACCTCCTGTTACCAATATCTTTTTCATATTTTTTTATTAATAAAAAACATAAAATATTGTAAGAATACAAATATTAACTGGTTATTATTCAAAATATTTTATTTCTAATTGTTAATCTTTCGTCCAATACAGAAATACTTAAATCCTAATTCTTTTAACTCATCAGGTTCATAAATATTTCTCCCGTCAAAAATAATCTTTTGTTTCATAAGTTTTCCAAGGACTTTGTAATTGGGGACCCTGAATTCCGGCCATTCAGTGGCAAGTATTAATGCATCAACGTCTATTGCTACTTCATAAAGGTCTTTTGAATATTCAATTTTATTACCCAGTTGTTTTCTTACTTCTGTCATGGCAGCTGGATCATAGGCTTTTATCCTGGCTCCTTCGGATAGTAATTTCCGGATTAATGTCAGAGATGGCGCTTCACGTATATCATCTGTATTAGGCTTAAATGATAATCCCCAGATGCCAAATTGTCTATCTTTTATATTTCCCTTAAAATACTGCTTAATTTTCATAAAAATTACTTCTTTCTGATAATTATTGACCTCCTCAACAGCTTTAATAACTTTAAGTGAATATCCGTAATTATCTGCAGTTTTGATTATGGCTTTAACATCTTTTGGAAAACATGAACCTCCATAGCCAATGCCGGGATAGATAAATTTATTTCCAATCCGGGGATCACTTCCAATACCTTTTCTGACAGAGTTAATATCTGCACCAACCAGTTCGCAAAGATTGGCCATATCATTCATAAAACTAATCCTGGTGGCCAGCATAGAATTTGCGGCGTATTTTGTAAGCTCGGCAGAAGCAATATCCATATATATTATAGGATGACCATTTAATAAAAATGGTTTATAAAGCTTTTCCATAATTTTTTTTGCCCTGTTTGATTCTATACCAATAATGATTCTGTCCGGTCGAAGGAAATCATCAACTGCAGCTCCTTCCTTTAAAAATTCCGGATTTGAAGCTATATCAAAAGGGATTTTCACTCCTCTCTTTTCAAGTTCAGTTTTAACTGCTTCTTTTACTTTTTCTGAAGTGCCAATAGGAACAGTACTTTTTGTTACTATAACTACATACTCTTTTATTAGTTTCCCGATATTCCCGGCCACAGATAATACATGTTTCAAATCAGCACTGCCGTCTTCACCGGGGGGTGTACCCACTGCAATAAATACTGCTTCGCTTTCCCTTAGTCCCTCTTCCAGATCTGCAGTAAAGGTAAGTCTTCCCTTTTCCAGGTTTCTTTTTACTATTACCTCCAGGCCCGGTTCATAAATAGGAATAATTCCCTGCTTTAATTTTTTAATTTTTTCTTTGCTAATATCTACACATGACACAATAATTCCGGTTTCGGAAAAACATGCTCCGGAAACTAAGCCAACATATCCTGTGCCAATAATTGTTATTTTCATATTGAGCCTGGTTTAATTTACATAATTGAACTTCTTTTTTATTACTTTATATGTATATCCCGCTGCGGGAAAGGAATTTGAACACCATTTTCTTTGAACTTTTTATTAATCATAAATCTTAAATCGCTCTTTATTATTTCAACTCCAAAAGTATTACTGGTCCAGAAATAGAGTTCAAAATCCAGCGAGGATTCACCAAAATCTTCAAATTTAACAAAGGGCTGAGGCTTTTTTGACACTTCCTGATGTTCAAGTGCACATTCAATCAGTATTTTTCTTACAAGCTCGGCATCAGAACCATAAGCCACTCCTACAGAAACTGAAAACCTAGATTTTTTTTCAATATGGCTCCAGTTAATTACACTATCAGAAATAAATTTAGCATTGGGGATTATCATTATAATGTTATTTCTGGTTTCAATTTTAGAAGTCCTTAAGCCTATCTCCTTAACCCTCCCTACTGTTTGATCCTGTATCTCAACAATATCGCCAACTTTTATTGTACCCTCAAAAAGCAGAATAATACCTGAAATAAAATCCTGAAACACATGCTGAAGCCCAAGGCCCAGACCAACCAGTAATGCCGCGGAGCCAGCCAGCAGAATAGTGAGATTAATACCAAGTGTATCCAGGCAGAGTATTATCACAACAATCCACAAAATATATTTTAGCAATTGCAGAACAGCATGACTCTTTCCAATATCCAGATTTTTTCTGGTGACCTGTCTCTTAAATATCCTTTTTAACAGTTCAATAACTGTCTTTGCAACAACTAATATTAAAATAAGGATTAAAATATCAGATACAGTTATTGATAACTTTGCCGATTCTATCAGTATATAATTTAAAAAATCCCTTATTGACATATATTGAAGAAGCCTGGTTTAAATATTTATTTGTATATAAACTCCTTTTCAAGTATTCTGAATAATATTTTAGAGTCAACTCTTTTTATTCTCCCTGATTCTGCCAATAATATATCTCCTGTTTCCTCAGAAACTATTATTACCAGGGCATCGGTTTCCTCTGTCATTCCTATTCCCGCTCTATGTCTCATACCATAACTCGGAGGCAGGTTGAAATTATCGGATACAGGCAAAATGCAGCGCGCAGCATGAATTTTATTATTAACTATGGTAACGGCCCCGTCATGCAATGGGCTTTCCTTGCTGAAAATGCTTTCTAACAAACTGCTCGATGTATCTGCATTTATAATTTCTCCTGTCTGTTCATAAATGTCCAGGGGGGTTTTTCGTTTTAATACTATTAAAGCCCCTATTTTCTTTTTGGCCATATTTATACAAGCCTTAACAATAGCATTAATATACATTTCAGGACTCATCGCCCCGGGGAAAATGAAAATATTTCCTATTGACAACCTGGTTTTGGAAAAATAACGTGAGCCAATTATAACCAGGAATCTGCGTAACTCAGGCTGAAATACCACTATTAATGCTATAACTCCCACCCCAACAATCTGACCAAGTATTGAACCCAGTAAAATCATCCTGTCTTTAACAAGCAGCAACCAGAGAATATATATTGATATAATAGTTACAAAAATATAGGTAGCAATTGTACCTTTAATTAGAATGTACAACTGGTACATTAAAAATGCCACTAGCAGAATATCTATTATATCAATTATCCTGACTTTTATAAAGTAATCAATCATAAACATCGGTTATTACTAAAACAAAGGTAAAAAAATATGGGAAATCCATGCATTTTGACTTTCAAACTAATACTCATTATTATTCTCCAACTGAGACTCATGATATAATGAGCATAGTTTAATGGTTTCCGCGGCTTCTTTAACATCATGCACTCTTAAAATATCTGCACCATTCATTATGGCTATGGTATTTAATACTGTAGTGCCGTTAAGGGCTTCCACAGGAGTAGTGCCTAATGCTTTATATATCATCGACTTACGTGAAAGGCCAACAAGTATCGGCAGTTCAAATATTTTAAAATCATCAAGCCTATTTAAAATCTGGTAGTTATGTTCCAATGTTTTACCAAATCCAAAGCCCGGATCAATAATAATATCACAAATACCTGATAATTTTGCTTTCTGGATTTTTTCCGAAAAGTATTTTATTATTTCCTCAACCACATTATCATATGTGGGATTATTCTGCATGTTTTGCGGGGTTCCCTTTATGTGCATCATTACATACGGAACATTTAATTCAGCAATAGTATCAAACATATTCTTATCCGCACTACCTGCAGATATATCATTAATAATATCGACCTCGTAGTCCTTTACCGCCATAATTGCAACCGCTGAGCGGGAAGTGTCAGCTGAAACAATTACATCAGAGAAATTAGCACGTATAGCTGCAAGTGCAATACTAAGTCTTTGTATCTCTGCTTCGACAGAAATATGCTCAGCACCAGGTCTTGATGAATATGCCCCTACATCGATAATTGAGGCTCCTTCTTCAATCATTTGCTCAGTCTTTTTCAGAATTTCTTTCCTGGTCCGGAATTTCCCCCCGTTATAAAATGAATCAGGAGTAACGTTAAGAATGCCCATGATTTTAGGTGTTGATAAATTTATGAGCTTCCCCCTGCAATTCAAACTATATTTTTTTGAAAAAAATGTATCTTTAGATTTCATAAATGAATTATTTTCTGTCATAAAGGTAATAAAAAGCTCGTAGATAAGTTTTAGAAAAATTAGCAGATTGTCTATGAAATTCATTGTTATAGAAGGACTGGATGCTTCGGGTAAGTCAACTCAGCTTGAATTATTACAGCAATATCTTAAAACCAATAAAGTTAACTTCAAGTATCTGCATTTCCCAAGGACAGACGCACCTGTATATGGAGACCTGATTGCCAGGTTCTTAAGAGGTGAGTTTGGCAACATAAATTCTGTAAATCCATATCTGGTGGCATTATTATATGCCGGCGATAGAAAAGATGCGGCCGAACTCATTCAAAGCTGGTTGAGCAGGAAGTACCTGGTAATTACTGATCGCTATGTACATTCAAATATTGCATTCCAGTGTGCAAAACTCAGTAATAAAATAGAAAGGGAAGCATTAAAAGACTGGATATACTATTTTGAATATCATTATAATAAAATACCCAAACCCAATATGGTTTTATTCCTGGATGTACCCTTTGAGTTTACAGTGAGGAGGCTTAAACAGAGCAGAAAAGGTAATGACCGGACTTACCTCAGGGGACATAAAGATATTCATGAACATGATCTTAATTTTCAAAAACGTGTAAGGGATATGTACTTATGGCTTGTTAAGGAAGATCCTTATTTTAAGCTTATAGACTGTAAGGATGAAAATAATAAAATGTTACTTCCAAAATCTATCTTTCAAAAAATTCTGAATACTTTGCAGCTGGATTAACAATACATTAACAATTCAACATTATTGATTTGGTTATTTTTATATAAATTTTTTAAATAGACGATTTATACAGCATGAAAATAATACGAATAACGAGTAGAATACTTGTAGGTGTTATATTTATTTTTTCAGGTTTTGTAAAGGATATCGATCCTATGGGCTCAACCTATAAATTTATTGATTATTTTGAAGCATTTCATTTAGGTTTTTTAAACTTTATTGCCTTCCCCTTGGCAATACTTTTAAGTACTGGCGAACTGGTTATTGGAATAAATCTGCTCCTGGGAATAAGGGTGAGGCTAACAAGTTACGCTTTATTAGTCTTTATGTCCTTTTTTACTATTTTAACACTTTTTCTGGCGATATATAATCCGGTATCTGACTGTGGATGCTTTGGTGATGCAATAATACTTACCAACTGGCAGACATTCTGGAAAAACATCATAATTCTGGTGCCAACATTCATTGTCTTCTTTTCACGAAATAAATTCGTGCCCCTCTATTTGGCAAATATTGAGTGGAGAATGACTTTCATATTCATTTTATCGGGTATACTGATATCGGTTTACTGCTACAGAAATTTACCTCTGCTGGATTTCAGACCTTATAAAATAGGTGCCAATATTCCTGAAAATATGATAATACCAGATAATGCACCTGCTGATGAATATAAAACAATCCTGGTATATGAAAAAAATGGTATTAGGAAGGAATTTAATGCTGAAAATTTTCCCTGGAGGGATACAACATGGAAATGGGTAGAGACCAGTCAAATATTAATTAAGAAGGGTTATGAACCGCCCATACATGATTTTACAATAATTACAGCAGACGGTTATGATATCACTGATATTGTTATATCGGATCCGGATTACTCATTTCTGCTAATAGCAGATGATCTTACCAAATCCAATATTAACGCATTTAAAAAAGTTCATAAAATTGCTGAAGTATGTCATAATAATAACAACTGCTCGTTTTATTGTCTTACATCATCCACTGATGAGGAAATTAGCACCTTTATGGATAAGGTAAAAATAAATTTCGACTTTTATCTTACTGATGAAATAACGTTAAAGACAATCATTCGTTCCAATCCCGGTCTTTTATTGATCAGGGAAGGAAATATTATAGGCAAGTGGCATTATAATAATTTGCCCGCTTTTAATGCTTCGGAACAGAATTATTTTTCTTTTATATTGGATTCATGTAGAAAAGATAAGGAGACATTGATAATCAGTCTTTTTATAACGGGTTTTGTTATGGTTGCAAGTGTTTTTCATATTGTAACACTCAAAACAAGGAAAGATAAGGATTAACAAATCATATTATGAAGTGTATATCCGGAATAGTTGCTATATTGATATTACTCTTACTTGCAAACTGCGAAGAAACCATTAAATGTACTGAGAATACAGAAATATCTGTAAATATTGATTTTAAAACACTAAGCTCTGGTATAAAGAAGGATACATTAATTAACAATCTTACAGTAATAGGTAAGGATACTCTTTACTTTAATAGTAACCTGAATTCAATTAGTCTGGCACTGTCACAATCATCAGATACAAGTGAATTTAAATTTGCTGTTGACACTGTAATGGATACAATATCATTTTACAGCAAGAGAGAACATTTCCTGATATCTTTTGAATGTGGTTTTGCCACCCGCTTTATTCTGGAAAAAGTTATTTCGCAGGACATATTAATAGATTCGATTTCAATTATTAACCCCAATGTTGACAGGTCTGATGAAACAAATATTATATTTTTCTATTAGTATTATTATCTTGCTGTATACTGAAAAACCTTATGCCCAGGAAGGATTGGTAAAGGACAGAGGTATAAGATTTGGAACAGATGTGTCAAAATTTGTTTTACCACTTTTTTATCCTGAAACCAGAGGATATGAATTACTCGCAGATTTTCAGATTCTTGATAATATATTTATTGCAGGGGAATATGGCATAAGTAATACTAAACTCGATACTGACTCTTATAAATTTAATTACGATTTAAATGGAAGCTACATAAAATTAGGCTTAAATAAAAACATACTTAAACATGATGATGTAACTAAGAATGATCTGCTATTTGTTGGTTTCAGATATTCATTTTCCTGGTTTAAACATAAAGCAAGTAATATAAGTATTATTGATGAGCAATGGGACGAAGTTACAATAGCTGAAACTGAAGAAATTTCTTTAAGTTGTCATTCTATTGATCTTGTGGCTGGTGTAAAAACAGAATTATTTAAAAACATATATATAGGCTGGACTATAAGAGGGATGATAAGGCTTAAGCTAAAATCTGATAATATAATGTCACCCTATTTTATACCGGGTTTCGGAAAAGGTGACAAGAACGCTGCAATCGGATTTAATTACTCCATTTATTACAGAATTCCATATAAAATATCAGTAAAAGAAAAGAAAAAAAATAAAGGAAGTACTTAATCCATTCAAATATTATTACTTTAAAAGAATTAATTATTTTTAACGTCATTAGAAAATTTAAATCTAAAGTCCGATTATGAGAAAATTTATCGTAGCAGGAAACTGGAAAATGAACAAAACCCTTCAGGAGGGAATAGAATTAGCCAGGGCAGTTAATGAAAAAGTAAATGGTCAAAGAGCGCTGGTAGTGTTATGCACCCCGTTCATTCATTTATCCGAAGTAAAGAAAGTAATAACAAAAAGTTCTCTGTTTCTCGGGGCTCAAAATTGCTCATCTAAATCCGCCGGTGCCTATACAGGAGAAACTTCAGCATCAATGATAAAATCTACCGGTGCAGATTATGTAATTATCGGTCATAGTGAAAGAAGAGCATACTTCAAAGAAGCTGATAAAACTCTCAATAAGAAAATCAGGCTTTCACTTGAAAATGAGCTAATACCTATTTACTGCTGCGGAGAAGTATTACCAGAAAGAGAAGCAGGAAGACATTTTGAAGTTGTCAGAACCCAGATTAATGAAGGATTATTTAGCTTATCTACCAAAGAGTTCATAAAAGTAGTAATAGCCTACGAACCTGTGTGGGCTATAGGTACAGGTGTAAATGCAACACCTGAACAGGCACAGGAAATGCATGCATTTATTCGGGAATTAATATCTGATAAATATGGGAAAGATGTTGCGGAGAAAACAACAATCCAATATGGGGGAAGCTGTAAACCTTCAAATGCAAAGGAAATATTTGCAATGGCTGACGTTGATGGAGGATTAATAGGAGGGGCCTCACTGAACGCTGAAGATTTTATTGCTATCGTTAATTCAATTTAATATTTATTATCAGCGGAATATATAAATCTGACCTTTCTAAAATAGAAAAAGAGTGCTTTAAATATTCTTTAAAATATATTAGTTTTAAGGAAAAGAACAATTGGGTATCAATAAAATTCAAAAAGTCTTAAGTTATTTAAATTATAATCTTAAACGGATGAAAAAGGTCTTGTTTTTATTTTCTTTAATAACTCTTCTAACTGTTTCACAGCATATTTCTTCACAACAGTTAAAAAAATTTTCAGAGGACCACAATAATTTCATGAGTGAATTATATTCTTTTATGGAGAAAAATATTTCTGCAGAGGATCAAAAAATACTCAATGATTTTAAAAGTGTCTGGGAGACAGACAGCCTTTTTACTGCTGAAGAACAGGATCGTATTATTAATATATCACAAAAATTGCTGGATAAAAATGCCAAACCTGCACCTACATTTTTAAATTATTTATTAAGTCTGTTAACGTTTAAAAAAAGTAATCTTGGTAATGAAAACTATAATACATGGGAAACAGGACTTATATACATCATTGAACAAAGAAGAGTAACATTAAGTAAAATAAATGCCTACCTTGTTTTCACGATTGAACTAATTAATTCAAACAGTCTGCATAAATCTCCTTCAACACACTGGAAAGCGAGTAAACCGGATTACAAGTTTGTTTTTGATGAAGACATAAAATTAAGATTCAATTTAATAGACCTTACCTGTATTACAAAAAGAGATAGTATTATAATATTTGATACGGAAGGCGATTATTATCCTGTTGATAATATCTGGAAAGGTAAAAAAGGTGTAGTAACCTGGGAACGCAGTAATTATAATAAAGACGAGGTATTTGCAGTATTACCGGAGTATGAGATTGACATGACCAAGTCAGAGTACCAGGTTGAGAATGTTACATTTACCAATAAGTTATATTTCGATGCTCCCCTGAAAGGTACTTTATTCGATAAAGTTAAATACATACAAAAAAATGAAAGTCCTACTTATCCCAGATTTGAATCTTACCAGAAAAATTTTAAGATTGAAAACCTGTATGATAACATTAATTATGAGGGTGGACTTGCGATGCACGGGGTAAAACTTATTGGTACCGGTAGTGGTGATGAATTGGCCAAAATAAATATCTACCGTAAAGACACACTTATTCTTGAAGCAAGTTCAACCTATTTTGGCTTTAGAGCTGACAGAGTAAGCGGGCCGAATACCAGTGTTAAAATCAAACTGAAAAAAGATTCCATATATCATCCCGGCCTAATGTTCAGATATATTGTTCCTACACAGGAATTAACTTTATCAAGAACTGAAGACTTTACAACTCAAAGCCCCTATTATGATTCCTATCATAATATTGATATGAGCTTTGAACAGCTGGTATGGAATATGAACGAACCTTTTATGAAATGTACTGCTCCAATAGGTGCATCTATTGGCATAGCAAATTTTGAATCAGCTAATTATTTCAATTACAGGAATTTCATAGGGATGCAAGGGATAGATGCAGTACATCCATTGATATCTATAAGGAGTTTTGCTAAAAAATCCGGTTCGGACGAGTTTACTGCGACAGATTACGCAAATTACCTCAGGAAGTCTATTACACAGGTAAGACAGATGTTGATGCGCATGTCAGTATTAGGTTTCATTTTCTATGATGTAAACACTGAAATTGCAAAGCTTAAACCTAAGCTTGAGAACTATCTTGCAGCAAGTGTCTCAAAAATTGATTTTGATGTAATCGGGTTTCCCTCAAGAACTAAAGCACCGCTTGAAAATGCAGTCTTTGACCTTAGAAATTACGATCTTAAAATAAACGGTATTCCACAGATATTTGTCAGTGATTCTCAAAATGTTGTATTTATCCCAAAAGAAGAAAGGATAATATTAAAGCGTAACCGTAATTTTCAATTCGATGGTACTGTAATTGCCGGATTGTTCACTTTTTACGGAAACAACTTTTTTTTCAGTTATGATTCATTTAAGATTGACCTTCAGAAAGTTGATTTGCTTGCTATAAAATATATAACCGGAGAGACCGATAATTATGGACTTGCAGTTATTGATGACATAGATAATGATATTCAGAATATTACAGGTGAAGTACTTATTGACAAACCGGATAATAAATCAGGTAGAATAAATTATTCTGAATATCCCATTTTTAAAAGCAATGAAAACTCCTATGTTTACTATGAAAGAGAAGATATACAAAACGGGGTATATGAGCAGGATGATTTTTATTTTGAAGTTGATCCGTTTATAATTGACAGCCTTGATAATTTTAACAAGAAGGCTTTAAAATTTGACGGTGAATTTTATTCTGCCGGCATTTTCCCCTCTTTTGAACAAACCATATCCCTTCAAAAAGACAAATCACTGGGATTCTTACATTTGACACCACAGGATGGTCTTCCGCTTTACGGGGATAAAGGATATTTTAAGAATGAAATTCATTTGTCAAATGATGGCTTAAGAGGTAAGGGAATAATTACTTATCTGACATCTACTGCTGTTTCAGATGATATTATTTTCTTTCCCGATTCATTAAATGCTTTTGTAAAAGATTTCACTATAGATAAGGAAACAACAGGAACAAAATTTCCGTGGGTACAATCCACTAATAATTATGTTCACTGGCTTCCATATTCAGATGAATTTTTCGTTTACAAAAGAGAAACCGATTTTAAATTGTTTAATGATTCAACAACACTATCAGGAAGTTTAAAACTCGAACCCACAGGATTATCCGGACAGGGGAGAATGGACTTAAAAAACTCGGAGATAAAATCCAATTTATTTACCTATAAGTCAGATGAAATATTGGCAGATACAGCCGACTTCTACTTAAAATCTTTACATACAGATGGTTTTACAGTTCTGACTGACAATGTTAATGCACATATAGATTATAATTCCAAAAAAGGATATTTTAATTCTAATGAAGACTTTACACTGGTTAGTTTTCCTGAAAACAGGTACATAAGTTATCTGAATAATTTTACCTGGGATATGGAAACAAGGGAGATGGCAATGGGTGTCACACAGGAATACCAGCCTGAAATAATAGAATATCCGGGTTATGAAGGAGAGCTGACCGGGCCAAGATATATTTCTTTACATCCGGATCAGGATTCTCTTAGTTTTGTTTCACCACTTGCATACTATGATTATAAAAATAATCTTATTAAAGCAACACAGGTAAAATATATAAATGTTGCTGATGGGAAAATATATCCTGATGAGGGTAATGTAGTAGTGGAACAGGATGCGAAGATGAGGACCTTAGAAAATGCCACAATTATCACAAACAACAATACAAAATATCATACAATACATTCTGCCAAAGTAAATATCTTCAGCAGGAACAACTATACTGGTGAAGGAGATTATGATTATATTGATGAAAATGCTAAAAAACAAGTCATACATTTTAATGAGATAAAGGTCGACGAAAACATTCAGACTATTGCCAGTGGTGATATCTATGAGCCCGATAACTTTACTCTCAGTCCTAATTATCACTATCAGGGGAAAGTGTTTCTCGAAGCCGACGACAGGCTGCTAACCTTTAAAGGGGCTGTCAAAATAGAGCATAATTGTGATATACTGGAATCAAAATGGTTAAAGTTTACAGAAACAATCGACCCTTATAACATATATATACCTGTTGATGAACAAACCTTCGATATAAACAGGAAGAGAATTTTCGCCGGAATATTTTTACATTATGATTCGGTTCATGTTTACCCTGCCTTTTTTACACCAAAGAAATTTCATAGCGATAATCCTATAATTTCTGCCCATGGATATTTGTACTATGATAAATATTCACAGCTATATAAAATATCCTCAAAGGAAAAATTGTATGACAGGAATCTGCCTGGCAACTACGTGAGTCTTCACAGGGAGGATTGCCAGTTATATGGTGAAGGCAAAATTGATTTGGGAGCGGATTTAGGTCTAGTAAAATTAATTTCTGCCGGGAATGTGAGACATTATATAAACGATAACAAAACCAGACTTAATTTTCTTTTGGGAATAGATTTCTTTATTGATGAGGAAATATTGGGAATAATAGCCCGGGAAATTGATAGCATTCCTGAATTACTTGCCACTGATATGAATGCTCCTACATATAATAAAGGGATTATTGAATTAGCAGGCAGGGAACTGGCCGGATTGTTTAAGGATGAGTTAAATCTATTCGGAAAAGTAAAGGAGATTCCTGCCCCTCTGAAACACACTATATTCTTTAATGAACTGAAACTTATGTGGGACGATAATGCAAACTCATACCGTTCGTACGGTAAAATAGGAATCGGAAGTATAAACAATACACAGATTAATAAAAGGGTCGATGGTTTAATTGAGATTCAGATAAAAAGAAGTGGTGATATCTGTGACATTTATCTTGAAATAGATGATATGAACTGGTATTACTTCGGTTATACACGTGGAGTAATGCAAACCCATTCATCCAATCAGGAATATGTTGACAGGATTAAATTCTTAAAGCCTAAAGATCGTAAGCAAAAAGTAAGGACAAAAGCAGGCGGCCTTTCTTATATTTATATGGTATCCACTGAACGTAAAATGGGCAGATTTTATAACCGCTATCTTGAAACAAAGGAACAAGAAGAAGAAAAGGAAGAAAGTAATAAAAATCAATAATGTTTACAATCCACTGATCTTCTTATCTTTAGGATACTTTACAGAATAAACAAATCTTATATTTTGAGTCTGTCCGGATTTAAGATTGAGCTTCCATAATAATCTTCCGTAATCCTCAGAATATTCAGCACCTCCATTATCTTCAAGCTGAACTTCTATTTCTTTATTCTTGGATATTGGAATCTGGTCAAGTAATTCAAGGTTAACAGGGAATATATTGTTATTCCTGACAAATATCTCATAACCTTTTGTTTCTTTTATGTTTCCTCCAATTACCTGTTTTTTGGTAAAGTCTTTCAATTGATTTCTTTTAACAGAAATTTTGTTGTCCCTTCCCAGAGAAACTAGCAAAGTATCAGCAGTTGTAACCGGGTTTATTGTAGATTGTCCGACATACATTCCCTGGAAGAACAAGTTTGCCTGACCTGGTAAAAGGTTATACTGTCCGTAATCAGGGACTTTAGCAAGGAGAAATGCCCCGTCGCTAAGCTTGGGTACAGTATGATATGTAAAGTCAGCATCTGGTTTATATTCCATCATTGCTACAAGGTGTTCTTTACCATCAGAGGGAATATCCTGTAATACCTCAATATTATATTCAGCAGCCATCTGGCTTGTAGTTTCCGTGACCCTGTATTCAGGCATTTCAGCAACCTCATCCAACTCCTCACGTGCTAATCCCTCCTGAGCAATATTAAGCTGCATCATCTGTGACCGTTCGGCTGACTTAAGCTGGCTTTGTATATAACTAAGTCCAGTAGGCGGAACATAGAAATCGATAAACCAGGGATACAGTATTGGCCTGTTATTATCCACAGTGGGATTACCTGTTGAGACAGTTAATTTTACATCCTCCCAGTCATATCCCGTTTTCTGATATACATTTGCTTTATAAATCAGTTTTAAAGGTTTGTCAGTACCATCGGCCCTTATATCATAGACAGGAAACCATCCTGCGTTAGGTGTCAGATAAGACAACCTTAAATCAATCTTCGTTGAAATATTAGAAGACACATTTATTATTACCTCACCTGTTGGTTTATTCCTTGTTGAATTTAGTTCACTCAGCTGGTTCTGAATTCTGGATTTTACCAGCTTCAGTTCCAGTACCTTTTTATCAATTATTAATATTTCTTTCTTAACCTCAAATAACCTGGAACGATAAAAAATTACCAGTTGTTTTAATTCTTCCACATTCAAACCTTCCTGCTCGCTCCCAAGTTTATTATTCTCATTAATTACTCTTTCCTCACCCTGGTATACGATTTTTTGATTTTGTAACCAGTTTATCTCATTATCAACAAGTTCAAGTGAGTCCTTAAGTTCTTTTATTCTTGGAGACTCCTTCTGGCCAAACATATAATTAATACGAGATGTTGCTGATAATAAAATTGCCTTCCCTTGGATATCTACTTGCAGGCTATTTTGCAATATGCTGCTCGTAAGATCTTCCATCACAATTTCAGTAATTCCTGCCGGAATGCTGACCGTAGCTTCTCTGGTGATTTTGGCATTTTGCTGATATATAGTAACATCCTTTATTTCAGATTTTACATTTATTGCAGCAGCTTTAACACATATAAGTGCAAGGATTGCTATAACAGATATTATTCTTCTCATGACAAAAAAATTATGGTACTTTGTAAATAACTGAATTAATATTCATGCCGGCACCAACTGATGTTAATACTGCAATCTGACCGGAAAGTAATCTGTGGTTTTTCATTTTTCCTGTCAGCACCAAATTAAGAAGTGTCGGCACTGTTGCTACTGAAGAATTTCCTAAACTGGAAATTGTCATAGGTAAAATAGATTTTGGAACTTTTATTTCTTTATATAAACTGAAAATTCTTTTTACAATCGCATAGTCCATTTTTGCATTGGCCTGATGGATCAATATTTTCTTTACATTGTTTAACATTATCCCTGCTTTGTCTATACTTTCTTTAACTACCTGAGGAACAGTTCTTAAGGCATATTCGTAAAGTTTTCTGCCATTCATTTTAATAAATAGTTCGTTCCCTTTGTATTCAGGATTATTTGATTTCCCAAGCCAAAGATTATAGGCATTATCAACTGTATCAGTCCTGCTAACATGTGCCAGTATCCCAACAGGTTCTATACTTTTAACAGCTTCCAGTATTGCTGCCCCTGCCCCGTCTGCATATATCATACTGTCCCTGTCGTGAGGATCGGATATTTTTGATAAAGTATCAGTACCAATTATCAGGGCTCTTTTTGCATCACCTGATTTTAAATAATAGTTTGCCTGTATTACACCCTGCAGCCAGCCCGGGCATCCAAAGGGCGTGTCGTATGAAACAGTTTTCGGATTATTTATTCCCAGCTTTTCCTTTACTCTTGAGGCCAGGCTGGGTAATATATCTATTTGTCTGCTTTCGGGTCTTATATCACCAAAATTATGTGCAACTATAATATAATCAAGTGTTTCCTTATCTATACCGGATGACTCTAAAGCATCTCTGGCAGCCAGATATGCTATATCAGAGGCTGACTGATTGTCTTCAACATACCGGCGCTCATGAATTTCCGTAATCTCCTCAAATTTTTTAATTATTTCCTCGTTAGACAAATCAATTTTATTTCCACTTGTATCATAAAATTCATGGTTCAAAAAAGCATCGTTTGTAACCCTCTTCGGAGGTATATAGCTTCCCGTACCAATAATTACCGTATATATTTTTTGTTCCACGTTTATTCTTTTAATAATTAATAATTACTATTACTTAATTTCTCAGTTTTCTGAAATTTATAACAATACTAAAAACAAAGCATTGTCATATTGGTTTAATAAATTGCTAAATTAATATTTATTTAATTATACTGCCAAATATCAAATTAACAATTTATTAAATATGATTTATAACATATTTTATGTGATATTGATCATGTATTCGGAAAATTCAGTTGATATATTTATCTATTATTGAAAGCAATTCTGCTAAATTCAAAGGCTTGGGAAGGTATTCGTCACAGCCGGCTTCAATGCACC
Source organism: uncultured Bacteroidales bacterium (assembly GCA_964521285.1). Lineage (GTDB taxonomy): Bacteria > Bacteroidota > Bacteroidia > Bacteroidales > UBA10428. Next base: position 111,505 of record CAZFQS010000011.1, read on the forward strand.
TTTCTCTTTCACCCGACATCGCATATGATGTCTGGGCAATTACCGGCAGTTTACTGTTAATTTTTTTTATTTCTTTTGTTGCCAAATAACCATCCATTTTTGGCATTTGAATATCCATAAGAACCAGGCTTAAATCCTGGTTCTTCACCATCCGGATAGCCTCAAGGCCGTCATTTGCCCTTAATATTGTTGCATCTGTCCGCGCCAGGGCTGATTCAAGAACCTTAAAGTTCAGATCTTCATCCTCCACAATAAGTATTACTTTATTATTCCATTTATAATCAAAATCCATTTTCAAAGGTGAAATTTCCGATTCTTCTTTTTCAGGTCTGCTTTCAATTCTGATATCTTTATAGGGGATAGTAAAACTGAAAACAGATCCTTTATTCAATTCTGATTCAACCCATATATTACCTCCTAACAGATTAACTAAATTCTTACATATTGAAAGCCCAAGACCTGTACCGCCAAATCCCCTGTCTTTTATTGAATTAACCTGCAAGAAGCGTTCAAATATTAACTGTTGTTTGTCTTTTTGAATACCAATGCCTGTATCCTTTACATAAAACTGCACACTATGGTCAATGTCTTCAAATCCCATTTCTACATAGCCTTTTAAGGTATATTTAAGTGAATTTTCCAACAGATTATTTAATATTTGTTTTAACCTCAAGGGATCAGTTTCTATAATTACATTTTTTTCCAGGCATTTTGGATTTATACGAAATTCAATATTGCTTTTATTTTTCTTACCCTTTAATTCATTGAAAATTCTCAGCAATTCTGCTAAAATACCGGTAATATTGCACGCTGTTTTATTAATGCTTAGCTGTCCGGATTCAATTTTCGCACAGTCTATAATGTCATCAATCAATTGTAAAAGGTTGTCCCCTGCATTTGAAATATAATTTAAATATTCATTTCTTTTCTCATCAGATAAACCAGGATCTTTAAGGAAATTGGAAAAAGCTATTATTGCATTCAGCGGGGTTCGGAGTTCATGTGACATATTTGACAGAAATGCTGTCTTCAGTTTGTCAGATTCCTCGGCAATTTTTCTTTCCGATATTTCAAGATCCAGTTCTTTTGTCCTTTGCTTAACTAATTTTTCAAGATTATTATGATGCTCCTGTAATTCCTTTTCTGCTTTCTTTTTCTTCCGGTAAGCATAATAAATTATGATAAAAGCGATTAATAGAAATATTGATCCTGAAATAAATACATTCTTTTGAATCTTCTGTTGTTTTAATTCAGCATTTTTATTTGACAGTTCTTTTGCCTTCTGCTCATAATTATATAGCCCTTCAAGTTCAGCAACCTTTTTCCTGGTTTCATATGTTTTGACTGAGTCTTTAATTTCATTGTAACGAACATAATATTTCAATGATTTATCATAATCCCCTGATGCTTTATATAAATCTGAAATTGATTTATAATTGAAAATTGCACCTTCTATATGTCCGTAATCCTTACTTAAATCAAGGCTCTGCTGAAAATATGATACTGATTTATCATATTCTTTAATGTCCAGGCAGACCGTGCCCAAATTATGCAATGCATAGATTTTACCTATCTGATAATCTATTTTATTAAAGATGTCATGAGCCTTTAAATAATAGTATAAAGCTTTATCATAATTATTCTTATTTTGATAAATAGCCCCCATATTACTGTATGATCTGCCAATTCCCTCTTTATTATCTATTTTCAAATACAAATCATATGAACTATTAACATAATAAAGAGCAGTATCATATAATTCCTGATTTATATAAACCAATCCTATGTTCTGTGTTAATCCTGCTATATTTTCTTTGTTATCGAGCTCAATATTTAAAGCCAATGATTTATTGTAGTACTCAAGTGCTTTTTTATAATTTTCAATTTTTCGTTGCACTACCCCAACATTCTGGTAGACATTAGCCTCCATCTGTCTATCCTTCTTGTCAATATAATATGTCAGTGAATTCTGATAATTTTTAATAGACTCTTTGTAATCACCAAGAAAATACTGTGTTATGCCCAGATTATAATATATATCTGCCAGTTTATCGTTATAGTGCAAATCAGCATATATATTCCGGGCACTTGTCAGATAATTTTCTGATTCATAAAAATCACCCAGTTCAAGCTTGGCTTTGCCCATCAGCATAAATGACTTACCAAGTATTGAATCTATTCCTAGTTTTATTGCAATATCCCGTGCCTGAGATGAATATAGATATACAAGTTCTGCTGAATCGTATTTATGATATTCGGCAAGTTCAATCAGGGCAAAAAGTCTGACTGAAAGGTTTTCAGTTTCTATATTTTGTTTCAGACTATCTGCATATTCAGTTGATTCTGAATAACTTTGCGGAGAGTATAGAAAGATTATTGCTACAAATGAAAATATTTTTTGCATAACGCCGGGTAAAATACTAAATATTTCATTCTTGCAGAAATGTAGTATTAAACTTTTTTTAACAGTATTTACTGGATTACAATTTAATAAAAATAAAAAGACCTGGCAGAAAAACAAAACACTGCCAGGTCTTTTTTCTATTATTTATGCATTCTGTACTTGTATAACCTGTTTATTTTACTTAAACTCAATAGGAACCGTTAATGATACCTTTACAGGCTTTCCTTTTTGAATTCCAGGTTTCCACTTCGGTGATTTTTTAACTACACGAATTACTTCATTGTCAAGCAGGGGATGCAATCCTCTTAAAATTTTAACATCTATAACTGAACCATCTAAATCTACAGTAAATTGTACAAATATCCTTCCCGCAATATTCTTATTCTGTAGTTCTTCAGGAAGCTGTATATGATCATATATAAACTTTTTAAATGCGTCCATTCCACCTGCATATTCGGGCATCTTTTCGACTACATAAAATATTTCGTATTCTTCCTGTTCCTGATCACTTCCAGTTAAGTAAGGTGATGCTTCTTCGGCCATGTCAAATGATACCGTCTTAGACCGTGGAGAATACAATGAACTGCTGCTTAAACCCTTGCGTGCATTTCCCACTGCATAATTACTTACACCTTTGGGCAATGGTAAAGGTTGTTTCACCAGGGTTACATTGCCTCCGGAATTTCTAATCTCCGAATCTACAGCAACAAATGATGTATAGTTTGTAAGTAAATTATATTTCAGGCCCAGCTGTAATATTTCATCTATTAATTCCTGTGTGTTATTAATATTGTTATAATCATCCAGTAACATAATTTTCTGTCTTGCCCACAAGTATTTTAAAGCTTTATTATTTTCAAAAGGCTTTGATAATGACAGACTTATAGATTTGCTATAATTCTCCGTTCCGGTTTGTCCGTTTAATTCAATCTTCCCGGAAGCTATTCCTTTATATTTGCCTATTACTACTATAGGTCTCTCTGCCAGAACATCAGGAATATTCTGAGGTATCACATCATAAACATTAAATCCCGGGTATTTCATCCTGATATTAGTAAGGACAGGTGAACTTATATAATTCCTGAATTTCCTGGCACTTTTTTCTGCTTCACCCTGATTTGTCAGTATGAAAGGTTCCCCCATACCTACATGGGCCATACCTTCTATAATATATCTGTTTACTGATGATCCTATTCCAAAAGCAAAAAAGTTTGCCTGGCCCAGGTTCTCTCTTATCAGATCGAATGTTTCTTTTTCCACACTCACATATCCATCTGTAGCAATGACAAAAGTCCGTGAATAATTTTCTGTTCCTTCGAGAGCCAGTGCTCTCTTTAAAGCAGGAAGCAGTTCAGTCCCCCCTCCACCATACTGATTGTCTATATGATTTATGGCTTTACTAATATTCTCACTACTTGCAGGCATGGATCTTTCAAATAAAACACTTGAACTACCTGCAAATAATAACACGTTAAATCTATCCTGGTTTCTCAAATCTGTTATTAAATTTCTCAACAATTCCTTTGAAATATCCAGTGGAAATCCTCTCATCGAACCTGATACATCAACAATGAAGACATATTCCCTGGGTGGTATGTCAGATGATATAACATTCTTTGGAGGCTGAATCATAGCCATAAAGAAGTTTTCATCCTTACCTTCATACAACATTATACCCGATTCAATTTTATTTCCCGAGAGTTGATATTGAATAATAAAATCCCTGTTGCCTTCAAATTCTTCAGAATCTTTTAGCTTAATATCAGCAAGAGTCTTATTCTCGAAATTAATATCAACTTCGTGTGAAGTTGAGCGTATATCACTTATGGGCAACCCCGCAGCAATATGTACATTAATATTAAAAGAGTAGGTTGGTTTTTCTCCTTCATTTAAATATGGATTTGATATCCATGTATCATCAGGTGCTGATTCTTCAGTCTGATTACTATACCTGGGGCCAACCACAGTTGGATATACAAATTCATAAATTGATAATTCAGGTACCAGAAACTCCGTATATTTAAGTTCAACTTCAATGATATCACCGGGCATTATGTTAGCTACATTCATCTGAAAGACATTGGGTCTCATTTGTTCAAGCAATGATGCGGTTTTACCTTCATTCCTGGCCTGCTCGTAAGTTTGTCTGGCCTGTTGTTTTTCCTGGATTATGGCAAATATTTCACGCTCACCAATTTTCATTTTCATATCATAGACGGCAGCCCGTGTAGACGCAGGAAAGACATAAATGGCTTCCAAAACATTCTTTCCTTCATTTTTATATACCTGTGAAACCGTAACATCCGCAATTACCCCCGCTATATTTACATTAACCGATGTCAACTTAAGGGGTAACTGATCGGTCTCCGGATTATCACTTTTTACAAAAAAATAGGGGGAGAGAGTTTTATCTTCCGTTTCAACTGACTGGCTGCAAGCCATATTTATATGCATTAAAAAAACAAAAAATAATGCTGCCTCTAATGCAATAATTCTCTTAAATTTTCTCAATGTTATTTTTTTCATGATTTCAATTTTTTAATGTGATTTTGTAGTAAGATGCAGCACTTTTTCAAATTCCATAAAATTCAGAATATTTTTGTAAGTTCAACAAAACCGTTTTGAAAAATATGGAACACAATTTGTAGTTGACTAAAAGCTAAGTTTTGTATAATTTTATATTTTAATAAATAATATACTTTGTTTCCGGGAAATAAAAAAAATATACATAATAGATATAGATTAAGTACCGATTATATTCTTACGGACGAGGAATTAGTTGCAGAATATTTTTCAAATGGCAGCATAAAAATTATCGGCCAGCTTTATAAAAAATATACTCACCTGGTATTTGGTGTTTGTTTAAAATATTTGAAAAATGAAGAAAAGAGCAAGGATGCAGTAATGGAAATATTTGAAAGCTTAATTGAGAAACTAAAGATTTATAAAGTTTCAAATTTTAAAAGCTGGCTATATACTGTCACAAAAAATCACTGCTTAATGTTACTTCGCTCAGATTCATCACATAATAAATTAAAGGATAGAATATTTCATAATTTTATGTCAGAAAATATGGAATTACAGAATCAAATGCATCCTTTATTTGAAGATGAGCAGAAACTTTTAATTGAGCATCTGGATAAGGCACTGGATAAACTTAAAAAAGAACAGGGAAATTGTATCAGGTTAATGTATCTGGAGAATAAATCTTACAGAGAAATAGCTGATATTACGGGTTATTCAATGAAGGAGGTTAAAAGTCATATACAAAATGGCAAGAGAAATCTGAAGAATTATATGATAAATTTAAATGACGAAAAAGAATAAAATAAGAAAGCTTTCTGCAAATAGCAACTGCTTAACAGCAGAGACCATCAATAGCTTTTTAACTGGCAGATTAAAAACTAAAAAGATGGAATCAGTCAGGAAACACATTGATGAATGTGAATTTTGTGCAGATGCTGTTGAAGGATATAAGAACATGCAGCTAAAAGATACAATATTAAATACTGTTGAGCAATTAAATAGGGAAATAGACAAAAGATCCGTACCCAAAGAATATAAACTGCAATCATTCACCAGGAAAATAATTGCTTATTCCTCATTAGCTGCTTCGATATTAATACTTACAGGATTATTCTTATTGATTAGTAATCTTAAAATTCGCCGTGCTACAATAGTCTCGGATAAATTAGTCCTTGAGAAGGATAAACAACCATCTCCGGAAGGCCAGGAACAAAGTAAAGAAACAGGTTCTTTGGTCACTTATGATTCATTCCCCAGGAATGCGGAGAATAGAATAAAAACTTCACCAAAAGAAGAAATATTATCAGTAACAGGTAAATCTGCCTTTAAAACGGATAATAAATCCGAGATAAAAGAGATTATGGAACAGGAAGTAATTGCAAGTGTTCCGGAAGCAGAGGGTGAGAAGGAAATCGATATTGACATGGAAATGAAAGAAGCTGAATATCAGGCTCCTAAAATGGTTACAGCTCCGGCTGCAAGAGCGGCTGAATTATCAGGGCCCTCAATGTATGATAAAGGTACTGGCAGAAATAAAGCTATGCTTGCGAAAAAAGAATACTCTCAGAAGCAGGAAATACTGACTACTCAAATACAAAGTGATAAAGATTTACTATATGATGAAACAGTATCTATCATAATGGATGAATTGCCCAGATTTGAGAATAACGGGCTGGAGCATTTTAAGGAATATGTACAGAAAAACTTACAATATCCACGGAGGGCAAAAAATTTAAGAATTGAAGGCAAAGTATTTGTAAAGTTTGCTATTGACACTACTGGCAGGGTAGTTGATACAGAAATTATAAATAGTGCCGATTCTCTTTTAAATAAAGAAGCATTAAGGGTTATAAATTCTTCTCCTCTCTGGACAGCGGGAAGACAGGATGGTAAACCAGTTAAGGTTTTCTATGTTATTCCGGTTGTATTCAAGATTGATTAATTGTCTCTATAAGTATTAGTATTTCTTTCTTCTCTGCCTCTTTATTTTTTTTGCATATGTTTTTTTCTTTTTGGCTTCTTTATATTTCGTGTTTCTTGGCAATTCGGACTTTTTTGGTATCATAAAATTTTTCCTTTCCTGCATATCTTTATAGCCGCTACAACCTATGAATATAAGTAATACTAAGGCTTGAAGAATTAATAATCTAATATTTAATACTCTGATTTTCATTTAAGAAGTTTCAAGAATTTACATTTTTTGTTAAGAATATATAAAGTTACAAAAATATTAACCATAAAGTAGGATAAATTACAGAATTATACCCCCCGGGAATTAACATTAAGATAAAAAATTTAATTTAAGAGGGTTACTTTTTGTCTATTTAAAGAATTAATTACCTGGAAAAAGGAAGAAAACTTATTTTTTCACCAGATTATTTAAAATACCGGCCGTTATTGGTAAATTCTTTTTAATTAAGTACTGTCTACTTTTAATATATTTCCGGCCGGTTTAAAAAATTATGACAGGGTCATCAGTTATTTACGGGTATATTTTTTGAGCAACCATTTTTGAGCTGTCCGGAATATTTATTCTTAAAAACCTAAAATATCCAGGTTCTGTATTGAAGAATCGACAGGTAGAGTATTTATATTAACTGCCTTTCTTTTTGCCAGTTCATAGCGGATTTTAGCCAGTGGTATATCAGGATCAGTTATATCCACCTGGATGCTGAATTCAGTAAATGTCTTTCCAACATTAACGGTTGGTTCATCAGCGAATAAATTATTATCACGCAAATATTGCTCAATATTTTTTACATCGTTGTTCGACACGTTAAACAGGATCATAACCTTATTTTCAGCATTAACGACTCCATATAAATTAAGTACAAACATCTTTAACAAATCGAATTTTTCATTATCTGATCTTAACTGAGGGTTAATCCATATTCCTGTTTCTGACTTCATAACAGTATCAATTACTTTTAATCCATAGTTTCTGATAGCACTCCCGGTTTGTGTAATCTCCACACCAATATCAGCTCCCATATTTTTCACTTTTGCTTCTGTTTTACCCCAGGTTTCATATACAATTATTCCCTGATCTATCTTAGGTGGAGTTTTATATTTCTGCACAGAAAAATTGCTAAATTTCCTGTACTCATCTATCTTCTTTAAATTTTCATGTAGCCAGTTAAGAGCAATATAGGGCATTTCAGATACAATAATAATTGTCTTCCTTTGCTTACAAAGTATTTTTAAAAAGTCTTCTATGGTATTATGCTCATTATCATTATTAATAATTCCTACTATCTCAACATATCCTCTTCTTAAGGACAATATCTTTTCGAGCTCTATGTTTTTGTTATATTCAAGTTGTAACTCAAGCCTGCGTTCATAAATCCAGTCATCGCCTGCAATTGCTACATCAAGTTCATTAATTCCCAGCTGTGAGCCAAATTCCTGGGGTCTGCCATCCCAACCAAATAAATAGCTAAGCGTAGTGAATTTGCTGGGTCCACCTGATTCATATCCTGAGGTTTTAAACCCTGCAACCTCCAGAAGTCTGATTAAGTTGCCGCCTCTCTTAGGATCTGCCAATGATCCTGCAGGCATTCCAATTTTTAAAATTTGTTCTTCCATAATAAAACTAAATAATTCTTAAACCTGATTTATATTTATACACAACAAAAATCTGTATTTCCCTGATGATGATAACGGAAATAAAATACCAGTACTTTATTATTTTTCAATAAACTCCAGTTTATTGCCAGGTATTATTCGTCTGTAATAACATGTTGTATGTGGAAGTCCGTTTTCCCTCCTGGCATGACAGGCACCTTTACCAACCGGAGTGACCATATATAATAGTGCATTTTGTTCGCAGTTTATCCTCATTTCTTTAATTTTCAGTAAATCCCCTGAGGTAAATCCTTTTTTCCAGACTTGTTGCCTTGTCCGGCTATAATAAGTCGCATAGCCACTTTTAAGAGTTTCCCTGAAAGCTTCGTCATTTGCAAATGCCAGTATCAGTACCTCTTTTGTATTATAATCCTGAGTTATTACCGGAATCAGTTCTTTTCCATCTGCCCCGAAATCCAGTAATAATTCATTTGTATATTCCTTGCTCATTATAATATGACTTTAATATACTGTTAATAATATAAATTATATGCTAATGTAATTTTAACTTTTTATAAAAAGAAATTTATATAGTGTTATGTTTATTTGATTGTTAACGATAACTAAATTTTTAATTCATGTTTATAAATTAATTTTTAACATTTGTGTTTAATCTTTATCTTAATTAACTTTTTTGCTTAGCTTGCACAAATTATTACAAAAGTCATTATGCCATAGATAAAATAATAAAAATCATATTCCTTTATGTGAATATTTTTTTCGTAAATTATGAATAATATAAATCTAATAAGTAAAAGAAACCTTTTATAAATACCATAAATATAAATTTTAATATAATTCATCAAAGTCGCAACCATGAACAATATTATAAAAACTAATACCCTGAAAACATTCCGATACTACATACTATTACTTTTATTTGTATTTAAATTTACTATCCCTTCATGGGGAGAAACGTGGTATCCGTTGGTTTCCGGAAACTGGGATGATCCTGCTATATGGACCCTCGATCCGTCAGGTGCCTTACCGGACAATCCCGGCAATTTTACACCTACAACCTCACCAACAAGTGCGACTGATAATGTAGTAATACTATTAGGAAGGACAGTGACCATTCAGCCGGGAAACGATAATAAATCCAATGCTATACTTACTGTTAAGGGGCGCCTGGATTTTACAACAACAACAGGACATAGTTTTTCGGAAATAAGGGGCGGCGGGAAAATATTACTGTCTGCAGACAATTTTCCTGCAGGGGACTCAACCCATTTTGTAACTGCAGGGCAGGGTGAAGGGACGGTTATATATTACGGAAACAGTTACAACCTGACCAATGTAAGGACTTTTTACAACCTGAAAATTAACCTTGATGACCCGGCAAATGCTCTTACCCTGCTTGCGGACTACCAGCTTAACGGCAGCCTTACTATTACTAACGGCAGACTGCAGATAAATGATAACTCCAGCACAACAAGACTAAATCTTACAGTTGCCGGCGATGTGCTGGTTACCGATAATGGAGCTGTAAGTGTAGGTACAGCCGATGCCTATAGTGCAGCAGCTGCTGCTGGCTATGGTAATTTTCACAAAGGGTATCATATATTTACTGTAAATGGTGACTTTACAAACTACGGAAATGTCAGACTGACAAACCAGTCTGTCCCCAATTATCAAAACCGTACAACAACAGGAGCTGTTTCACTGGTCTTTACAGGTGCCCAGAATAATACATTCCAGTGCTACGATACAACTGACCTTTATATTCTTGTAATAAACAAAGGTATAGACCAGACTTACGAACTGGCACTTTATGCCCAGGATATAAGTTATTTCGGACTGTTTTGCACAAATGACGATGCTATGGATGCAACCGTGCCAGGACATCCTGAAAACAGGAAAGCATTGTGGATCCAGGCCGGCACACTGCGCCTTACAGGTGAATTGCTTATTCCCTCATTGACAGAAGGGGGAAACGATTTTGCCATTGGTGAAAATGCAAAATTTATCCTTGACGGTGAAAATGTAGAGGTCTACTCAACAACAACTACTGCTTTTGACTTTTCAGGATTATCATATTCAACACCAAATGGTATTCAAAACGGGACTGCAAATCAGGGAACCTATTTGTTCGGTGACTTTATTATTAATGATGGATTTTATTCTTCCAGTAACAGCTCAGGCATGTGTTACAGGGATGAAGCTGCAGGTAGCCTGCAGATAAATGGCGGAGAGATTAGTCTGACCCAACTGCGTATTAGCATGTTTGCATCAACAGGTTATTACAGTTATATTCAAACAGGAGGGATAACCAGAATAAGGGGCAACGGGGAAATTAAACACGTAGATCCTCTATTCGGCCTTGTTGACCCTGATATGGTCTTCACCATGACAGGAGGACAATTAATTATTGAAGACATTTCAGCTGCAGGAGCCATAAGAATTGAATCCCCATCAGATAAAGTATATGTTTCAGGGGGTGAGCTTATTATTGATTATAATAATACGTCAACAATTTACTCAACTGTGCCCTTCTACGACGTTGATATCCGTACCGGATCAAATGTTAATTTGCTTTATTCTTTCACAGCTTTAAACGACTTTACATTAGGCTCTGGTGTTACATTCGATCATGACGGCTTTAATGTGGCAATAGGAGGAGATTTTACAATTAATACAGGCGCAACCTATGTTTATGATGCAGGAGATCCAAATACTACGACTATTAATGGTAATGATAACAGCCAGTTAGCATTTTATAATATAAGTGGCTCAAATGAGCAATTCTTCTGGCGGATGGTAATTGATAAACCACAGGATAAGATTGTTACACTTGCATCGAGCAAAACAGGTGCCGAGCTGGAAGGTACATCAAACGTTTTATTACATATTGACGGGGACGCGTTTATTCTTCAAAGTGGGACCCTCGACCAGGGATTTCATAGTATAAGATTTAATATTGACACTTTAATAAATTACGGTACTTTAGGTATTTATGATCCTGCCAGTGCTACACCTGATGCCACATCAAACGGTAATAACGACCTGGTGTATTTTAATTCAGATCCCTTTGAATTATTTACCGTTGATAATTCGCAATTTGGAAATGTAAGGTTAAATAGTGAAGATCAGATAATTACTCTGAACAGTGATGTTTACATGCAGAGGCTAGACTGGGGACACGGGAGGATAGACTTAAATACTCACAATTTAAAACTGGACGAGCTGTATGTTAATTTGGATCCTGCCGAGACTGTAGGCGGACAACCATCTGTGGAAGATATGTTTATTACATCGGGAAATGCTTCAGATGGCGGACTTACAATATATATCCCCTCAACAGGTATAGACCCTACAGAAGGAGATAATGTATTTGAATTTCCGGTGGGTATAGGTCTGGACGGGGTGGATTTCACTATGGGTGGCAATTCAAAATATACTCCCTGCCTGGTTACAATAAGTAATGTAACCGATGATGGTTATATTACTGTTAATCCTGTAGATGCAATATTACCTACTACAAACCAGAGTGGAAATATATTATCATATTACTGGAGAGTCAGACACAGTGATTTCTCCTCTCTTCCCACAGTAGTATATCAATATTCGTATTATGAGGACGATACTGATGGTGCTAACGATAATGTATTTGTACCCGGTAAAGTTCTTGATGAATCTCCCTATACAAGATCATTCGAAGACCTTGCTGATCTTGATGAGATAAACAACATTATTAATTTCGATGGAAGCGGAAGCGGATTCACTCTTGAAAAAGCTAATTATACTGCAGGAGAAATTGTCCGTTTTACCGGCCAGGTATTAATTTACTATACAAGGGATCATGGCGCGGATGTTGGAATAGCAGCCAGGGAACCCCTCTGGAGAGACCGTGAGACATGGACAAGGAGTGATCTGTTAATTGATGCTAATGGTGACGGTCCAATAGATGAAAAAGACTGGCATGACAGCCGTCAACCTCCAATACCTGCCGGTGATCCTGTTGGTGAATGGCCAACGGCAGGTCACGTTGTAGCTATTGGCTGGGTACCATGGGATGATCCCAAAGTTGCTCTGAGAGGCCAGCCTCATGGTGTCTGGGCCGACAATGTTGCGGAATCATGTGCTGAGGTTTCATTTACCCAGATGAAAGATATAAGCGGAAATCCTGTACCGCGCTATTACCGCTCAAATTTTCAGTTCAGGCCTACATTATGTATAAACTATCCAAATGGGAACCTTAACGCCGGACTGGTACGTGGTGAAGGTATGTTCTGGAACCGTAATTCGGATCCGAATATGAATCTTATGGACCTGGGCGAGTTTGTCAGCGAGGATTCCGCATACATAGTCTATGAGAGCTGGGCTAATCCGAATACCCTTCTTAACACTCCTCCGAATGCTCCTAACATGATAGTGGCTACAGAGAACTGGTCAGCTGGTAATTATGACCTTACAATTGCCAAAGATATTACGGCTCACGGTAATTTTGAAATACTGGGTAATACCAACCTGGTTCTTAGCAATGGAGCTACAGGTGACATTACCGTAATGAGAAACCTTACAATGATCGAGTTTGACGGTGCTGAATCACCACCCAGCGGAGGAGGAGCAGAACTTGCTTTCAGAAATGCCGGCACTTCCAGAACCATAACTGTCTATGGCGATATTTTAATTAATAATACCGCTGGTGTTATACATGTTAGAACTCCTAATGGTGGTCCTACTAATCACTACCTTGAAGTATATGGTGATATTCTGCAGAATTCTGCCGGTGCAGGAACAGATGGTATTCAATTATTCACCGCAATAAACCAGGATAGAATAGCATTATCATTACTGGGTGATGATAATATGGATTTTGATCTTCTGTCTGGTGATATCCCGGCACTGTATCGATTAATAGTAAACAAGGGCAATGACCAGTCGGTAACAGCCACAATTAACACTGACTTTAATTTGGGAGGGGCAACGAGTGGTATAGGTGTTCCTAAAGCCCTGGAACTTCAAAACGGGACATTAATACTTAATAATTCAGGTATAGATATCGACCTTTCTACCGGCGATGATGATTTTGTCATACCCGGAACAACCTGTTTAGAAGTGCGAGATGGTGTTGTAAATGTATCAGGAAACAATTCCGGTATTTCGCTTGACGGGAAATTGCTTGTAAGTGGCGGTGCTGTGAATATGTATGATCTGGTTGGTAATGGTAACAATTATATCGAGTACTCGGCATCAGGTAATGCAGAAATAGAAATTACATCAGGTAATCTGTATGTCGGCTCACAAATAAGAAGAAGTCCGACAATTGACGTGGCCACATTAAAATATAACCAGTCAGGAGGAACTGTAAACGTTGGTATGGCTGTCGCCCCTGTTAATAACCGGGGCCTGTTTGAAGTGCTTGGCTTAGGCAGTGAATTTGTTTTTAGCGGTGGTGATCTGCTTATCAGCCGCCAGCAAGTAAGTCCATCAATAGCAGCTCTCTATCTTGATCCTGAAACCTGGTCCCTTTCCCCGTCTTCAATAATCAGAATCGGTAGCAATTTAACACCTGTAAATCAGAATATTGGTATTTATTCATCTATACCTGTCAAAAACCTGGTTATTGACAATTCAAGTACTAATAATCCTGTTGCTGAATTGTGGTCGCTACCTTTATCCATTGAAGAGGATCTGACAATACAACCGGGAGCAGAATTCGATGCTAGGGGTTACCTGGTAACAATTTCAGGTGATCTCATAAATAATGGAACATACACTCCAGCTGGCAATACTACTATATTTGATGGAGCCGGTAACCAGACAATAAGAGGAAATACAACTTTTTACAATCTCACAAAATCAACAGTAAATACATTAAGTCTTGCTGCCGGAAATGCTGAAATAACAGTTCGGAATGTACTGGCATTTCAGGACGGGACACTAAGAGACAGCAGTAACACTGTTTATGTTCAGGGATATTGTCAGTTTGACGGTATTCATATTCATTCCGGAGCCGGCGATGGAATTGAACTTAACGGCACATTGCAACAGGAGTTGACTGGAAATGGTATTTTTGGAAAACTGACTATCAATAATAACTATGGCATCATTGTCCCCCCGGGTAATGAATTAACTATTACAGATACACTAAAAATGGATGGCGGCTTATTTGATATAGGCAAGAATTTATTAAAGCTCGGCCTGAATGCCAGTATCGAAGAAGCAACTCCTTTTTCAGCAACTAACATGATTCAGACTAATATATCATTTACTGATAATGGTGTCCGGAAGACTTTTCCCGCAGGGGCATCGACATTTATATACCCCATGGGTTCAGGAGGTAAATACACTCCTGTAACGTTTACAGTTACAGCTAATGGTAACAATACAGGTAAGATTACTGTCAAGCCTGCAAATGAAATGCATCCCAGTATTGTTGAAGATCTTGAGAATCCTGATCCTGAAATTGTTGATTCTAACAACGTTCTGCAGTATCACTGGGTTTTAAAAGCTTATGGGATATCCGGTCTTTCAGCTACTGCTGAGATGAAGTACGATCCTTCTGATATTAAAGTTACCGCTCCTTACGATGTATTTGATTATATAACAGCAAGATTGCCGTCTGATGGTTCAGGAAACTGGAATTTGTTTGATGATGTTAGCACATTTGATGAAACAAATGAATTATTAATTTTTAGTTTTACTACTACAGATGATAATCAGATTAGCGGTGATTATACAGCAGGAATTGCCGGAGCTGCTTTTAATGGCGCTATACCTGATATTGTCCCATTATATGAATCAAATTCTTCAGGTAACTGGGAAACAGGAACAATATGGACTCCTAACGTTACTGGTGGTCCGAGAGGTTCGATGGTACTGATAAATTCCGGGCATAACGTTACTCCGATAACAAATGGTATACTTGTTTATAGTACGGAAATCCAAGGTACTATAAGACTAAACTCAACATTCGGACACAGACTGGGAATTGTAACTGGCACAGGGACTATTTATGTTGAAAGTGATGCTCTGGCAGCAGGTATTTATGATGAATTCTTCTCTCCAACAGGCGGCACATTAGAATACGGTGGAAACACCAACTATGATGTTCTTGGAACAATATACCAGCTTAATAATCTAACCTTCAGCGGGTCCAATGACAGAAGGTTGTCTGATGCTGATATCTTGCTTTACGGTGATTTGAGAATAGATGGGGCGGCTTCACTGGAAGTTATAAACGATTTTAACAGGCAACTTGAAATAAAAGGCGACCTTATCAGGGTTAACGGAACATTTGATGCAGGTACAGGAGCAACAGCAGCTGTTAAAATGTCCGGAGTCGTTAATCAAAACATCACCGGCAACTTTACCGGAACAAATGCATTAAATATCCTTAGAGTTAATAATAATAATGGTATAACACTTGGTGGAAATATTGATATTGACAGGCAATTGTTACTGACAAATGGAGCAGTTACTCCTGCGGGCAATACCTTAAGATTAAAATTTAAATCGACAATATCCCCGGCTTCTGCTTCTAATACAAGATATATCAATGGTGCCCTTACAAAGGAACTTATTAGCGGAAATGATTTTAATTTCCCTGTTGGCAAAAACGGTAATCCGGGAAATATCCAGGTATCTGATGCAGGTGGTTATGGAGGAACAGGTGACTGGTCAGCCGAATATTTCTTTACTAACCCAACCCTTGATGGTTATGATGTTACCCTGTTTGCAGCACCTGTGGCAACTGTCAGCCAGTCAGAGTACTGGGATATTCAGGCTCCGGCTGGAGGGGAAGGTAAATTAGTAATTAGGTTAGATGGTTCAAGTGATGTTGCTAATGCAGCATCTGATCTTGACAGCCTGTTAATAGCTGCATGGGATGGTGCCCAGTGGGTTCAGGTCGGTGGTGACCCTGTAATTTCAGGAACCGCAACTTCCGGCACAGTTACAGCTGTTACAGATATTGATTTTGATACATACCGATATTTTACACTTGCCCTTGAAGAAACTGTTTCAGTAGCTACTGCTTCAATAATAAGTGGTGATGCAACAATATGTGACGGCGAATCATCTGATATACTCGTTGCACTAACAGGCACTGCCCCATGGAGTGTAACTTATACAGATGGTGTAACTCCACAGACTGACAATGGAATTATGGCCTCCCCACATACTATCACAGTAAGTCCCTCTTCAACAACTGCATATACCTTAACTGCAGCTGCAGACGATAACGGACCTGCTAACCTGGCAGGTGATATCGATGCACTGATTACCGTTAATTCATTGCCAGTAATAACATTTACAAACAGCACCGCAGGTGATGAAACATGTGCAGGAAATACAGTAATATTTGCTGCCGGCGGAGGATCAAATTATAACTTTCACCTTAATGGCGGTTCGGTCCAGGATGGCGTAGGGACAACATATACAACAGCCACTTTAATAAATAACGATCAGGTATACGTTGTGGTTACAAGTATTAATGGTTGCTCAGATACCAGCTCAACAACTACCATGACTATACAACAATCCCCTGTTGCCAATGCCGGCAGTGATGCAAGCATATGTGAAAACTCTGCCTATACTGTAAGTGATGCCTCGGTAACAAATGGCAACGGTACATACAGCTGGGCCCATGACGGTAACGGTATACTGACCAACGGTACTACATTAACACCCACATATACTTCCGATGCTGCCGATGCAGGAACAACTGTAACACTAACTCTCACTGCTGATGGTAATGCCGACTGCACACCTGCAACTGACCAGATGCAGATTACTGTTGAAGCCGATGTTATTGCCAATGCAGGCAGCGATA
>CAZFQS010000012.1:0-1728 GCA_964521285.1 uncultured Bacteroidales bacterium
CAGGAAACCTTTTATTACTGAATTTCCATTCACATACCCAGTCAGTTTTAAACCATCCTGTGTCAAGATGTATAACATCACAGGGATAATCTTCATTTCGTAACCTGTTGCAAATACGTGTTACTTCTCTGGCAGAAAAATATGTCATCCGGCTCATCCATGTACCAAAACTCCACAGTGGAGGCATATCAGGAAATCCTGTCAGCTGACGGTACTGGTATATAATTTTTTCGATGTTGCTGCCGCCAATCAGGAATATGTCAAGCAAGGGATATTCTGTGAGAATAAGGACTGATCTTGCTGAATGATCAGCAAAGGAAAATTTTGAATGTGCTGATGTATGCAGAAACATTCCGTACAGATTACTTGAAATATAAAAAGGAACATTTTTATATGTCCGCCTGTTATTCACTCCCTGGCTATCCCGGTTTTTCAATTCACAGGTGCTGCCTGACAGGTCCGCTTTTGTAAACCTTTCACCTGTGCCGGCAAAAACCTCATCATGATCTGCATGGAATGAAATCGTGGTCCTTTCAATCTTTCCCTGCTTTTCAATATACGCCAGGGCCATAGCATCATATCTTGCCGGGTGGAACTGGTCATATGCGCTTAAACGGACTTCCCTTAAGCCATCGGGATAGAATGTTGCATCAAGGGTTTCCTGCGGTTCCGGCAGCAGATCACTCCAGAAATCTGTTTCAGGTTTTTTTAAGTTGAAGCAGGCCTTTTTATTTCCTTTAGCATCCCTGATGATCCATTCATTTACGTGTGTTTCAATGTTAAGAGGATTTATTTTTAACTCAGGACTGAATTCCAGCATTGGTGAGTCATTCATATCAGGGACATCAAAACCTGCAGATATCCGTAATATTTTTTCCCCGTATCCCCGCAGTTTCAGACTGTAATTCTCAGGCTTCACATCTGTATCAGGGACTATTTCATGGGAACATTTCTGCTTTCGAAAGGGTATAGTAATTATAACATCACTATTCTGTGTTTTTATATCTGCCGGTTTGCATGCCTTCCACAGGAATTCTTCATTCCCTGTTCCCGGATTTAAATCCAGAAAGTCATATAAATAATAGTTGGTTTGCTTCATTACGGGCAGTAATATCAGATTGTAATAATTTAAGGTTTTGAATACAAATTAATTACATCTTTTGCTCTTGATTCAGGGGTTACACTAATTAATCCAATTTTACCATTTTTTACTATTCCTTCTACAGTTGTATTATAGGGGGCGTGCAGTTTGAAATGGACATCCCAGTCTTCAGGCCAGGCCGGGAAAAGGTAAATCTTCTCCCCGTCTGTCTGCAGGAGCATTTCCTGTAGTCCGATCATTCCAGAGCCTCCCCAGTTATGATCAGGAACCCAGTCAAATCCGGGGCCCCAGAATGCGGGAAAGCGTCTTCCCGAGTCTTTCATTTTTAAAATGCTCAGTTCAGCAGCTTCAGCTGTTAATCCCAGACGGGCTGCAAAAATATTGTCCTGTTTCCATCCCACATGACTTCTGAACCTTATAACATCGGGATCATATCTCCATGTATTGATGGCGATTTCCAGGTCAGGTTTACCAATTCCATAAATTCCCCAGGGGAATACCGGGTATAATTGAGGGGATTCCTGATTGTTTATTCTTTCCCACAGCAGGGCCGGAGAGATGGTTTTATATTCCTGGCATTCGCGAAAGCTTATGGGAGGGATACGATTTAACATTGTTATCCATTT
>CAZFQS010000012.1:1828-4468 GCA_964521285.1 uncultured Bacteroidales bacterium
CCTGGCATTCGCGAAAGCTTATGGGAGGGATACGATTTAACATTGTTATCCATTTTTCACGTTTTTTATCATCAATATATTCTGATGGCAATTCCAGTATTCTGTTTAATATGGTTTTCAGGGCAGCAATAGTTGAAGTGGAATTATATGCCATTTTATAGGTTTCGCATGCGGATCCCGGGTAAAAAATAAGGTGCCCGTTTGCATCAAAGGTTTTTATACCCCGCATTTGTGCCAGATACTGGTAGTGTTCATTAAAAAAAGTCAGGCAACTTTCAATTAAAGGAATATAGGCGGAAATATCCTTGCCTGCGAAGCGTTCCATATCCAGGATCATCAGGCAAAATTCCAGTGCGGTGTCCCACTGATATTCGAGCCATGCATTATATTGCATCCCTTTGTCATACCATTCAGGTCTGTCCCACCCATATTCAGTACAGTTGGGCAATCCAAAATTTTCCAGCTGCTCTGTAAAACAGGCTCCTTTATGTCCCCAGTACACCTCACTTCTCAGTTCGGCATTTCGCAGGGAACGGAGGTAGAAATCAAACTGAGTGGTCATCATTTCAAAATCACCGCTCTTTATCATGGGAAAATAGACAAGCCGTTGATTCTGGGCTGTCATTGTTCCCCCTCCCCACCTGCGGAAGTCAGGTGTAAATCTAAGGCCGGAATCACTAAGGCAGGGGTCACAGGTAAAAAGTCCGCCGTTAAATTTGGTTGGATATTCTCCAAAAGCATTACAGCCTAGCATATACCTGAATAACTGATAGTTTCTTCCTGCCTGCCACTGCTGTGAATGATGGTCTGCTTCATCCGGTTGTATGTAAATGAAGCTTCTGTCCCAGAACTGTTGCCACCAGACGCATGTTTTCCCAAAGGCAGCCTTTTCATTCAGACTGGCATCTTTTATTGTCTGCTGTAAACCTGATTGCCATTCATCTGCTGTCTTTGCCTGAGCAGTATGGAGAAAAATCTGAATTTTATGTGAACGTGAAGCAGATATACTTTTCAGGATCCATCCCGAGTAATCGGTATCAAGGTATATGCCTGAACAGGTTCCTGCGGGCTCCATGTTATTCCCCCTCAGAATTCCTCCGAAAATAATATCTTTGAGGGGATCAAACATTTGCGATTTCACTGACTCAAGTCCCTGTTGCTTTACTGTTATGTCGAAAATGGATGTATCCTGACTGTTACGGTGATAAAACACAATATCCTTTTCCTGAAAAGAAATCTCATCTTTAAGGGTTTTTACTTCCCCCCTGAGTACCCACCTGTATGAATTCTGATGACCTTCCTGCTGACGAAGCAGCCTGTCTTTGGCTCTCCAGTTTTCATATATTACTTCGGCTTTTAAAGCTTTATTACTGTTAATATCTACATGAATAACAGGGCGGAATACGTCTACCCATATGTTCAACCGGACCGACAGTTTGCCGTCAGAACCATCAACCTTTATATAACCGTCCCGTAATACCAGCTCCTGCCGGAATTCAGAACCACTGAAAGGATTGGGAGTGAGTTTTATTCTTACCCTGCCCAGTTTTAAGAAGGCATTATTTTCATCGAAAGTCCCGCTTCTTGAGATGTAGAACAAAAGTTCCCCGTTTTCAACCCATACATTTAATCCGATATCTCCTCCGCCGCATGGCATTGATTCGCCCGAGTTTTTACTCTGGCTTTCCCATACAATATTGTATTTGCTTATTTCACCGGTTTGAGCCTGAATACTGACCGGGAAAAGGCTGAATACAAAGCAGCAAAGTAACATCCCGGGTTTCATATGCATAAAATATAAATGGCAGTTATGGTTATTTTATATCACCAGTTATCTGTGCGGAATGAAGACACTGGTAATCCCCCGGTACTGAACAGGTCACCTTTAACAAAATCTTTAAATGCATAACGGACTGCGACAGGCTTTTTTACTTCCGGGCAGATGACATAAACAGATTTTTCCCAAATAAAAGCCTTTGCCGGATGAAATTTTTTACCAGGCCCGGCTATTTCAAAACATGACAATTCCTTTCCAAAGGAAGTCAGTCCGTTTGGAGCATTTTTAAAAGTCAGAACAGCAGTATCTCCTCTTATTTGGAGGGAATCGGGAACCGGACTGGCAAACTCAAAGCCTTTTATACCATAAGTTTTTGCTAATGCCCAGTAAGCCAGCCTTTTACCTGTTGCCTCTTTATTTGCCGGATGAATACAATTTTTTTCTCCTGTATCCATAAGTACTGCCATACCACAGTTTGAGATTTTGTTCATTACATTTAGCTGGGCTTCCCTGAAGTAAGCTGAATTCAGTTTTACATCATAATAAGACGTGTCAGTTTCCGAATACGAATAAGGTGCTATCTGGGCATAATAGAATGGAAATTCACCTGCATCCCATAAAGAACGCCATTCATTAACCATTGTTATAAAGAGCTCTTCATACTCAGCTGGTTCTTTTTGGTTTTCTTCGCCCTGGTACCATATACATCCTTTTATACCATAGCCTATAACAGGATAGAGCATTCCGTTGAATAATGCAGTAGGTGTACGGTTGGGTACATCAATAGAATCACCCTTTTCAGGTATTTGCCATTGTTTATGAGGTCTGGATGTGTTTTTACTCATCCATGCCTGAACGCAGGA
>CAZFQS010000012.1:4568-12128 GCA_964521285.1 uncultured Bacteroidales bacterium
TTATAATTATTTTTAAATTAATAGTTTTTATTATCAGGTTTTTATGTAATACAAGAAAGGATCATCCATACACAAATGTAGAAAATTATCTGTGTTTATGATTTGTTATTTTAAAAAAGAGCAGATTAGTGATTTATTTAACTGATCATTACCTGATACTCTTAACCGGTTTAGTATTTGTAAATGACATAATAATAAAACCTGTCAGGAATATAGTTGCTGTTCCAATGACAATGGTCAGATAGCTATGCAGGTGACCTCCAGGTATGTCTTTCCCAAAAACCAGGGGTCCCAGACTCAACCATACAATAACCAGCAGGCCTGTAATTGCTCCTGTAACCGGACCAATTGCCTTTTTCCCTTTGGCAATAATACCGAGCATAAATAATCCCAGCATACCACCGCTGAATACGGAAGCCAGTTTCCACCATGCATCAAGGGCACTTTCAACGTTTATTAAAGCAATGCCAATTATGATACCCAGGATGCCGATAATGAAGGTTGCCAGATATAGAACTTTCATGGATTGGCTGTCTGAAGGCCCTTTTTTGAAATAACGCCGGTAATAATCAGTAAGAAAAACTGTGGCCGAGCTGTTAAAACTTGTAGAGATAGTGCTCATGCCCGCGGCAAATATTGATGCTATAAGTAATCCGGAAATTCCCGCAGGCAGCTCCGTAACAATAAAGTAAGGAAAGATGCGATCACTTTTTGCAGGATCTATAAGTTCTGCCGGCAATTCAGCAGCGGAAGAAGAATAAAATGAGAAAAGAGCGGTTCCTATAAAAAGAAAAATAAAGGAGACCGGGATGTACAGCATGCCACCCAGGAAGGCCGAGCGTTTTGCCTCATAATCATTTCGTGAGGACAGGTAGCGCTGTACATAGTTCTGATCAATTCCATAGTTCTGTAAATTGACAAAAATTCCATAAACCAATACAACCCAGAATGTAGATTTGGAAAGATCAAGGTTAAAACTTCCCAGACTGAATTTTTTATTTTCAATGGCGATTGAAAATAACTGACCGGATCCTTCAGGCATATTAAACAATATATACACAGCACATACCAGTGCACCGGTTATTAATATGATACCCTGTATGGCGTCTGTCCATACAACGGCCTGAAGTCCTCCCAGCAGTGAGTATAACATAACCAGTATGCCCGTAGAAATAATAATTATGACTATATCCCAGCCAAAAACGGCATTTAAAGCAAGAGCCAGAAGATATAAAATTGTTCCTGTTCTCATAAGCTGAGTAAGAAGGTAGCAGACAGAAACATAGATACGTGCCCAGGGTCCGAACCTCTGTTCAAGGTATGTATAGGCAGAAGGACTGTTGATTTTTCTGTACAAGGGAACAAAGAAAATGACTGCTATTAATGATGCAAAGGGAATAGAAAGACTGAAGACAAAAGCATTCCAGTTAGTCTGGTAAGCATTGCCAGGCAAAGCCAGAAAACTAATACTGCTCACATAGGTGGCGAAAATGGACATTGTGACTACCCAGGCCGGAATATTCCTGTTTCCTAAAGTAAACGCTGCCGATGTTTTGTTTTTCCTGTAAAAAGAACTCCCAAATGCCGTAATACCAATCATGTAGATTAAGAAGACTGCTAAATCAGTAAACTTCATTTACGTAACTAATATTTTATGATACTTTATTTGCAAATCTATGTGAAGTAAGTTAATATTGCAATAAAAACGTTTACATTTTCAATGATATGTATTTTCATGTAACACTCTTAAATTATGAGATATAACAAATGTAAACGATTACATTATTAGTTTTGTTCATTAATCAAACAGGGTTATCCATTCAATTAATATTGTGCTATACTGATTATTAACTAATTACCTTATATTATGAAAAAATGTATGTTCATTTTAACACTGGTGTTTTTTATCAGTGGTCATTTATCTGCTCAACTGGATATAGAAGGGCAGGTAAAAAATGCATCCGGAGAGCCTATTCCGGGTGTGAATATCGTAATTAAGGGCACCATGCAGGGAACAGTTACTGATGTGGATGGTAACTTTACCCTTTCTGATGTTCCTGGTGATGGAGTCCTGGTTTTCTCCTATGTAGGAATGTTGAGCAGGGAG
This sequence comes from uncultured Bacteroidales bacterium, assembly GCA_964521285.1. GTDB lineage: Bacteria > Bacteroidota > Bacteroidia > Bacteroidales > UBA10428. The sequence continues at coordinate 6,676 of CAZFQS010000012.1, forward strand.
GTTAATATCGGGAATCAGACATATATTGATGTGACTATGGAGGAGGATATTCTTGATATGGAGGGAGTTGTAGTTATTGGCTACGGGACGGTTAAGAAAAGGGATTTGACAGGTTCTGTAGCCTCGGTTAAAACAAATGATATCGTCAAAGCTCCAACCCGCAATCCTCTCGAAGCTATCCAGGGAATGGTTCCCGGAGTTGATATTACCAGGAATTCAGGCTCAGCAGGTTCAGGTGCAAATATTGTAATTCGTGGTAACAGATCTATTCATGGCAGTAACAGTCCTTTATTTATTATAGATGGTATTCAGGGAAGTAGTTTTGGGGATCAGGGAGAAACGGTTGAGGATCAGGGAACGGATTTGATAGATCTGAATGCAAATGATATTGAATCAATAGAAGTTTTAAAAGATGCATCCTCCACAGCCATCTATGGTTCACAGGGAGCAAACGGTGTAATCATTATTACCACAAAGAAAGGAGCAAGTGGTAAAACAAAGGTTTCTTATAATGGCTATTACGGAATAAACGGATTAACACCTTACCCGAAAGCAAGACTCGGCGATGACTATATAGAGCTGAGAAGAGAAGCTTATCGTACAGCCGGTCTGTGGAACGATACAGTAGATGATCCGGAAGATTATGCCAAATTGTTTCCAAATGGAGATGAACGGACAGCCGTTGATTCGGGACAATGGATAGACTGGCCGGATTTGTTATTTAGAAACGGGACTCAGCAAAATCATCAGTTGTCTGTTAGCGGTGGCACTGAAAAAACAACATCCTATTTTTCAGTTGGTTATTACAAAGAGGAAGGTGTAGTAAGAATGGATGATATGACTCGTTATAATGCCCGCCTGAACGTAGATCATACTATTAATAAATGGATCGAAGCCGGGATGAAAGCCCAGTTAACATATTATGATCAGAACAGAAGAAAGGACCCTCTGTCCAAGTCCACCTCCACAACACCATTAGGTGTTCCCTATGATGAAAACGGTAATATTAATTTATACCCTGTAGCAGGGAGTAGATCAACCCTAAGTCTGTTAACAGATGAGCGGCCTGATATTGCCAAAGACAACACTGTATCAACTAATGTGCTGATAAATAGTTATGTTGATCTTACTCCTGTTAAAGGCCTTACTTTCAGATCAAACCTGGGCGTGAGTCTTGGATATAAAAGAAGAGGTATATACAATGCTGCCACCTCACTCAGCCAGAAAGACCTGAGATACCCAGCAGCCTCAATGACTAACGATAATACAAGATTTATTAACTGGGATAATATACTGACATATTCCAGAGAAATAGGCCGCCATTCTTTAACTGTTACAGCTATTACAAGTTACACCAGAAGCGATTATGATGAAGGTTATGCTTCGGGAAATAATCAGATACTTTCTTCTCAGCTGTATTATAATTTAGGTGCTACTGACGTCGGCGACCGAGCTATAAGCTCAAGATATATTGGCACTAAAACTATGTCTTATGCCGGCAGGATTAATTACAGCTATATGGGTAAATACTTATTAACAGTAACAGAGCGTTTCGACGGAGCCTCGAGATTAGCACCCGGTAACCAGTGGGATCATTTTCCTTCTGTAGCAGTTGCATGGAGAATGAGTGATGAAGGCTTCATGGATCCTGTTGAAACCATCAGTAGTCTGAAATTAAGACTTAGCTATGGTATAGCAGGGAACTCCGGCATCAGTCCCTATGGTACCCAAAGCAGTATTTCATATAAAGCCATGGGATTTGGAGATGAACCGGTTGCTGCATATGAAATTAATCTGGATAGAGATATGGTAGGTAATAATGGTTTAGGATGGGAAAAATCGGCAACAATTAACCTGGGCTTTGATTTAGCTCTTCTAAGAAACAGGTTAAGTACTACAGTTGATATATACAGTACAAAAACGACAGATATTCTTCTTGAAAGATCATTACCCCAATCCACAGGTGTCCCCAGAATTTATCAGAATATAGGGAGCACACTTAACCGGGGGATTGAACTTTCTATTAACTCTGTCAACGTTCATACCGGTAATTTTAAATGGACTTCTGCTTTCACATTCGCAAGAAACAAAGAAGAAATTACAGATTTAATTGAGGGCCAGGATATTATTGACCAGATAGATAATTCTTTAATAATTGGAAAGCCAATACATTCATTTTATACATGGAAAAAATTAGGAATATGGCAATTGGGAGAAGAGGATGAAGCCGCCCAGTTTACAGGTGACATCACCTTTGAACCCGGCGATATAAAACTGGCCAATCTGAATAATGATACTACAATAGATGAAGATGACAGAACATGCATTGGGGCAGCGGTACCTGACTGGGCAGGTGGTTTACAAAATACTTTTACTTATAAATCAGTAGAACTGAGTATTTATTTATTTGCCCGCTGGGGACAAATGATAAATGCAGAGTTTTTAGGAAGATATAATCCCAGCGGAAGAGATAACGGTCCTGCAAGTCATGATTACTGGACTCCTGGTAATCCAACTAACGATTTTCCAAGACCTTCCAGAGACGCTACTAACATAACTTATTATTATGGCTACCAGACTCTGAATTATGTGGATGGTTCATATTTTAAGATTAAAAATGTAACTCTCGGCTATACTTTGCCTGTAAGTCTTACCAGGAAGGTCCTGATAGATAAAATCAAGCTATATGCAACTGCATCAAATCTTTTAACATATACTAAAAGCCATCTGATAAGGGAATATGATCCGGAAAGGGGCGGATCAGAAAAGTTTCCTCTGAGCAGGCAAATAGTTTTTGGCCTCAATATAGACTTTTAATAATACTTAATTAATAAACTTAGAATATCATGAAAAATTTAAAATATATATTTCATAACGGCTTGAAAATATTGCTTATTGCAAGTTTGTTTTCATGTGAAATTGAAGAGTATAATCCATCCGGGGTTACAGCCGATGCTATATGGAGCACACCTGAAGGTTTTGAAACTCTGGTTAATATTGCTTACTCTGATCAGCGAACATGGTATGGAAAAACAGACGGCCTTTTTATGTCAGAAGTAGGAACAGATCTGTGGTTTAATAAGGAAAAAGACGGATGGGCCAAAGAAATATCCAAATACGAGGATTTTACTCCTTCAACAGGAAATCCAAATAAAGCACTGTGGCGTGAGATGCATAAAGCACTGAATTTATGCAATGCCGGCATTGGACGTATTGGCGATATTGATTTTGCATCTGAAGAAATTCGAAACCAGAAAGAAGGTGAACTCAGGTTTTTAAGGGCTTTTTACCTCTGGCATATTGTTGAAACATGGGGAGGCGTGTGTCTGCGCACAGAAGAAACAAAAGAACCTATCATGACTGCAGTCAGGAGTCCGGTTGAAGATTTTTATGAAGTAATAATGAGTGATCTTGAGTTTGCAAAAGACAATTTGCCTCTTGACTACGGTAATGAGTATAGCCGTGCTACCCAAAAATCAGCTTTGGGCCTGCTGGCAAGGATCTATTTAACAAAGGCTTATGACTTAACAGGTAATGAAGCAATATCTTATTTTACGAAAGCCAGGGATATTGCCAGGGAAGTAATAGAAAGGCAGGGTGAATTTAAAGTTTCATTGTGGAGTGACTATGCTGATTTATGGGATCCGAATAACAACAAGGAAAACAAAGAAGCTTTATATGTAGTGAGTAACTCTACCAATACTGCTATTAATTATGACCTTAACGCAAATCGTCTGCACTTATGGTTCATTACTAAATATAGTGGTATGCCAGGGTTGGATTTAAGTATGGAATATGGTATTGATGATCACAGGAGGTTAATGCCAGTGCTGCATCTGTTGGACTTATTCAACGAGGAAATGGATTCACGTTATGAGAATTCCTTTCAGGAAGTCTGGTTATGCAATGACAGCACTTCCATACCTCTATGGACTGCTGAAGAAATTGCAGCCAATGGTCTGGATGCAGGTTTAATTGGCCGGAATAAATTCGAATATGGAGATACTGCTATGTATATTACAAGGAAAAGTATTACCGGTGAAAATAAACTGGGTTATCTGGTAATTGACAGGGATAGTGTTTATAATACATCCGGAAATGGTTCTATTTATACCGGTGATGATTATGTGCAGCTAACAAAGTATCTGGATCCGATAACAAGGGCAAGCGCCGAATCAGTACCAGGATACCTTGATGTTATTGTAATAAGACTGGCAGAAATGTACCTTATTGCTGCCGAAGCAGAGATGCAGCTGGGAAATAACTCTGAAGCAGCAACATACATAAATGTTCTCAGAACAAGAGCTGCAAAAAAGACACCCGTTGATTACACACAGGATATGCAGGTTACTGCCAATGATATTTCTATTGAGTTTATCCTGGATGAAAGAGGCAGGGAACTCTGTGGTGAGCATATTCGATGGTTTGATTTAAAGAGAATATTCGGAGCTAATCCTTCGGGTTTTGTCAGTTATATTAAAGAAAAAAATCCGGATATTGTTGACCTTAAAGAACATCATTTATTACGACCTGTCCCGCAAACCGAAATTGATGCCCTGCTTAATGGTGAAGAATTTGGTCAGAATCCGGGTTATTAGCTGGAGTGGCGGTATGAGATTATTATTAAGACTGTCGTTATATGTATCATTAATTTTTGTACTGCATTCCTGCAAAAAAGAGCAGGTTACGATTATAACATCGGACAGCAGTCCTGCTAGAACTATATACGGAACTGAAAGACTAGTCAGTTCATTATCTGCATCAGGATACAGGGTGCAACAAATAAATAATGCAGACTGTCCGGACAGGGGAATCTCAGTTGTAATTGGCGAGGTTAAGGATACATTAATTCATGAAGTATTTAATAAAACAAAAATCAAAGTTGATACCCTTCCCGGAAAGGAAGGATTTGTAATTAAAAGAAATAAGAATAAAATCCTGGTAGCAGGTGCAGATGAATCAGGGACATTATACGGTTGCCTTGAATTAGCTGACAAAATTAAAGAGCAAGGCATGATTCCTGCTAACCTTGATTTCACTGACCAGCCTGAAATGATAATGCGCGGTACCTGTATTGGTTTGCAGAAAACAACTTATTTACCGGGCAGGAGTGTTTATGAGTATCCATATACTCCTGAAAATTTTCCATGGTTTTATAATAGAGAGTTATGGATAAAATACCTTGATATGCTTGTTGATAACAGGTTTAATTCGCTATACTTATGGAATGGCCATCCCTTTGCTTCACTGGTCAGATTAAACGACTATCCCTATGCAGTAGAGGTTGATGAACAGACATTTAAAAAGAATGAGGAGATTTTCAGGTTTTTGACAGAAGAAGCAAACAGGCGTGGTATTTATGTTATTCAGATGTTTTACAATATCATTATTTCAAAACCATTTGCTGAAAAACACGGACTTAAAACCCAGGACAGGAACCGTCCCATAATTCC
>CAZFQS010000012.1:12228-118138 GCA_964521285.1 uncultured Bacteroidales bacterium
ATGGAAGCAGCTTTGCCACTGTATAAAAACTTATATACAACACATAAATACAATGGTGAATCCTTGACAACATTCGAACCCAGAGGTACATGGGCACAAATACACCAGGATTTAAGCAAGCTGGGATCAGTCCATATTGCCAATGTGCATATACTTGCTAACCTGGAACCATTCAGGTACGGATCACCGGATTTTATAAGGAAATCTGTTAAAGCCATGCATAATATTCTGGGGGCAAACGGACTTCACCTCTATCCCCAAAGCTCTTACTGGGACTGGCCATACACTGCGGATAATACCACGCCACGCCTGTTACAGATTGAAAGGGACTGGATCTGGTACATGGCATGGGGAAGGTATGCCTGGAATTGTGACCGTAAAATTGAAAATGAAATTAATTACTGGACAGGTGAGTTGGGTAAATATTACGGATGTGAAAAATGCGGAACTGACATACTAAATGCCTATGAGCAGGCAGGTGAAATTGCCCCTAAACTTTTACGGCGCTTTGGTATCTCAGATGGTAACAGGCAAACACTGACGCTGGGAATGTTAATGAGCCAGCTTGTTAATCCTTACAAGTGGCATGTTTACAGCAGTTTTTACGCTTCAAACGGACCGGAAGGTGAAATCATTATTGATTATGTTAAAAAGCAGTGGGACGGGGAATCGCACATTGGAGAAACACCTCCGCAGATTATAAATGAAGTTGTCCGGCACGGTAAAACAGCAGTTGAAGCAATCGAAAGAGCAGCACCCCATGTAAAAAGCAATAAAGAAGAATTTTTAAGATTAAGGAATGATATGTACTGCTACAAGGCACTGGCTAATTTTTTTGCTGAAAAGGTAAACGCTGCCATGTTAGCAGTACGGTACAAATATTCGAATAATATTAGCGACCTTGATAAGGCTGTTTCCTTCCTTGAGAAAACTATGGTGTATTATAATCAACTTGTGGAATTAACCCAAGACAGCTATTTGTATGCAAACAGCATGCAAACCGGACAAAGAAAGATACCTGTTGGCGGAAACGATGGAAAAAATAAAACATGGACAGAACTGTTACCTTATTACCAGGAAGAGCTGGATAATTTTAAAAAGAATATTAAACTTCTGAAATCATCAGGTACCGCACCTTCTGATCATAAAATTCATATTCCGGATGCGAATTTAAAAGGTTCAGAAAAAACCGAAGAAATAGACTGGCTGTTTTATTAATCCGGTAAAAAATAAATATTTCTAAATCGCTTAAAATGAGTAAAATCATTTATAACTTTGACCTGAATAACTAATCCATACTAATATGAAAGCAATATTATTTTCACTTTTCTTTACAATGTTTTGCTTAGGTATCGCACTTAATTCAAATTCACAGGTTGACATAAAGCAGAAAGCTAAGGATAAATCAGTTGAACGTGCCGATCAGCATGCCGACGAAGGTATCGATGCCGATCTTGGTGCCATGGAAAGTGGCGTAAAAAGTGTTATTAAGAAAAAAGAAAAATCAGAAGAAGAAGAATATGTTGAGGATAATGAATCGGACGCCGAAGACATGGAGAATGACGATGTATCATCGGACATAAGTAAAAAATCCTTGACACAGCCACCATTACAGAGTTTTACAAAGTATGACTTTGTTCCGGGTGATAAAGTATTATTTTTTGAGGATTTTTCGCAGGACGAAGTGGGTGATTTCCCTGCACTATGGACTACCGACGGCAGTGGTGAAGTTAAAACCCTTAACCTCTATCCCGGCCATTGGATGCACTTGCTGGCCACTGATATGGAATTCCTTCTTCAAAAACGTGTTGACCTGCCTGAAAATTTTATTTTTGAATTTGATGTTGTGCCTGTCCTGCAACCCGATGCTTATGATGCCTCATTCACCATTTGCCTGTATAATTCCGATGACGATGAACTCACAGGTGCTATAATTCCCGGCACTGAAGGAGTTATTATTAAGTGTTCGGAAAATGAATGGGAGGTTACAGGATATAACGAAGAAGGAAACAACATGAGTACGGGTACTACGACAATTGCTCCATTAGAAACTGAAAAACTGAACCACGTAATTATCTGGATTCAAAAGAGAAGGGTGAGAATTTACCACATGGGACAAAAAGCACTGGATCTACCAACGGTACTTTACCCCGGTCAAAAATTAAATCATTTACGCTTTTCTTTATGGGGTTGCTCAGGATTCCCATATATAACCAATCTGCGTTTTACAACAGCTTCACCCGATATGCGAAGCAAGCTGCTCACAGAAGGTAAGATTGTCAGTTACGGGATATACTTCGATGTTAACAGTGATAAGGTAAAATCAGAATCTTACGGAGCTTTGAATGAAATAGCCAAGGTGCTGACAGAAAATCCGTCAGTGAGGATACAAATTGTCGGCCATACCGATAGCGATGGTGATGATGCAAAAAATCTCGATCTTTCAAAGCGGCGTGCCATATCAGTAATGAATGAGCTTTCAAAAAACTTTAGTATCGACGTATCCCGTATGGTAACCGATGGCAAAGGTGAAAGCCAGCCTGTTGCCCCTAATGATACACCTGCCAATAAAGCAAAAAACCGCAGGGTGGAATTTATAAAATTATAAAACAGGGACATCGCCCATATTTTTATTTCATCTATAGCATTCAATATAAATCAAATATGAAAACAAAACACTGTCTTATTGTATTAACGATAGTAACGCTTTTTATTTCATGTAAAAGCAGCACAGAAGTTAAAACAGAATCTGATACAACTGCTGTCTCGCAGGTTGATGAAACTGAAGTCACAGAAACTGCCTCTGTTAAAAAGTACGGCATTAAATCAGGTATTGTAACATTCGAAATAAGTATGATGGATACCAAACAGAAAATGGTACTTTATTTCGACGATTTTGGGGCCAAAGAAGCTGAAGAAAAATATGAAGGTGAAAATATTGAAGAAATCAGCCTGTGTGACGGGAAGAATATGTATACTATCCATCCCGCTGATAAGGTTGCATATACAAGCGGTGCCTGTTACCGTGGTATAGCATACCGCTTTGCCTGGGATGAAATTTCAGAAGAAGACCAGAACACCAAGGCAAAGAAACTCTCTAACGTGACAGTTGCAGGCAAAGATTGCGAATCATTTTCTTATGATATGGGTAATACTTTTACTATTTATGCCGGCTGGAAATACATATGCCTGTATCAGAAAACAAAATCGCAATACGGTGATGTAGTCAGGCAGGCAACCAAAATCGAAGAAAATGCAACAATACCTGCAGATAAATTTCAGGTTCCGTCCGGCTATGAGATAAAGAAAGCCGGCTTTTAGCAGAATAATTACAATTAAGACTTTTTCTAACAAGTACAGTGGAGCTCTGCCCATGATTTTACTTGGAAAATTATATTCCACAGGGTAAATTTGTGAAGCTATGTTCTTAAAATAATTTTACAATCGATCATATCTGGCATAAATTATATCCTGAACAATTAAATATTATATAATGAGGAGAGCACTTTTTTTAACCCTAATTATTCTGTTAGATTTACAATTTTCATCTATCCAGGGCATGCAGGAACTCAGACTCTGGTATAACCGTCCTGCAAATAACTGGAATGAGGCACTTCCTTTGGGAAACGGGCGTTTGGGAGCTATGGTATTTGGAAATCCCGAAAAGGAGCATTTGCAATTAAATGAGGAAACTGTCTGGGCTGGCGGACCACACAACAATGTGAATTCCGAATCAAAACCATACCTTGCCGAAGTGCGCGATCTTCTGTTTAAAGGAGAGTATAAAAAAGCCCAGGAGATGGCCGATAAGTATATTCAAAATCCCGTTAACGGGATGCCTTACCAGCCTACAGGTGATATATATATCTCATTTCAGGGTCACGGAGGCTATTCTGATTATTATCGTGATTTGGATATAGGCAAGGCTGTGGCTACCGTATCCTATTCATTAAATGATGTACAATATAAAAGGGAAATCTTTTCTTCATTTACAGACCAGGTGATCATTGTCCGTCTTACAGCCAGCAAACCGGGAATGATCAGCTGCATTGTAGCTGCCGGAAGTCCGCAAAAGCATGAGACTGAGATTAGCGATGATAGAATAGTAATTAAGGGTATTACAACAGATCATGAGGGGATAAAGGGGCAGGTTAGATTTAATACTATAATAAAACCTGTAATTGAGAATGGGCATCTTGAGAAGAATGACAGTTGTCTGGTTATTAAAAATGCAAACCTGGCCACGATTTATGTTTCAATTGGTACTAATTTTGTTAATTACAAAGATATTAGCGCCAATCCTGCAGAGAAGTCTGAGAGTTACCTTAAAGGGGCTTTGCAAAATGACTATAATACTGCACTGAGAGACCATATTGCTTTCTATAAGAAATATTTTGACAGGGTATATCTTGACCTGGGTACAACAGATTCTGTTAGTAATCCAACTGATGTAAGGTTGAAACAATTTAAACACGGAAATGATCTGCAGCTTGCTGCACTGTATTTTCAATATGGGCGTTACCTGCTAATCAGCAGTTCGCAGCCTGGCGGACAGCCTGCTAATCTTCAGGGTATCTGGAACCATCTGTTAAAACCACCCTGGGAAAGTAAATACACCCTGAATATCAATTGTGAAATGAACTACTGGCCTGCGGAGGTAACTAACCTGACAGGACTTAACCAGCCATTATTCAGCATGATCAGAGATCTGTCAGTTACAGGTAAGGAAAGCGCAAGTAAGCTATATGATGCAAGGGGATGGGTAGTACACCATAATACAGATATATGGCGTGTTACAGGCATATTTGACATGGCATTTTACGGATTATGGCAATCGGGCAGTGCATGGCTCAGCCAGCATATGTGGCAGCATTACCTGTATACAGGTGACAAAGCTTTTCTTGGAGAGGTGTATCCGATAATGAAAAGTGCTGCAGAATTTTATGTTGACGAACTTGTTGAGGAGCACCATACAGGATATTTGGTAATAGGCCCGTCCAACTCACCTGAAAATAAATACCTGGGTCTGGCATCAGCAAGTGTGGGAACAACAATGGACAACCAACTGATATTCGATTTGTTTTCCAATGTGATAAGGTCAGCTGAAATACTTAACCTTGATAATGCCTTTGCTGATACACTCCGGAATAAACGTTCACGGCTGGCACCAATGCAGATCGGACAATACAGTCAGCTTCAGGAATGGCTTTATGACTGGGATGATACTACAGATCATCACCGCCATGTTTCACATCTCTATGGATTGTACCCTGGTAACCAGATATCGCCAAAACGGACTCCTGAACTTTTCCAGGCTGCAAAAAACTCTCTGCACTACAGGGGTGATGAGTCTACAGGCTGGTCCATGGGATGGAAAGTAAACCTGTGGGCACGATTACTGGATGGTAACCATGCGTATAAACTCATTGCTGATCAGTTAACGCCGGCAGTTCAGCCAGATGGTTCTGTAAAAGGAGGAACTTACCTGAATCTTCTTGATGCCCACCCGCCGTTTCAGATTGACGGTAATTTCGGCTGTACAGCTGGTGTTGCTGAAATGCTTCTCCAGAGCCACGACGGATACATTTATATACTGCCTGCATTACCCGGGCGCTGGCCACATGGTGAAGTGAAAGGATTAGTGGCCAGGGGCGGATTTGAAGTGGACATAAGCTGGGAGGACGGGAAAATAAAGACGCTTACTATTCAATCCGGACTGGGAGGTAATTGCCGTTTGAGGTTATTACAGACAATAAAGTCTACCTGTGATGCACAACTTACTGAGGCAACCGGAGTTAATACAAATCCGTTTTATTTTGTAAATGAAATAAGTAAGCCGTTAATATCACCTGAAGCAAAAATTAAAAAACCTGAAATAAAAGAATCACAAGTATACGATCTCGCAACAGACCCCGGAAAAACTTATACTTTTGTGATTGAAAAATAAGATATAAATAACTGAATATATCATAATAACTCCGGCAACTAATGATAAATACGGGGCTTATATCAAAGGGATTAATACGATTCACACTTGTTCTTTTTTATGTGTTTATTATGGCAGATTGTTATTCCATGGAAGGTCTTCGCTATGATATATTATTGAATGATGACTGGCGAACTGCAGCAAATGATACAAACCAGTATGCATACCAGGGATTTGAACAATCAGGTTTTAATGATTCGGACTGGGAAAATGTAACTATACCCCATAACTGGGATAAGTATGATGGTTACCGGAGGATGTTACATGGAAACAGGCATGGTTATGCCTGGTACAGAAAATATTTCGCAATTAGTTCCGGTGAACATGACCGGAGGTATTTCCTCTGGTTCGAAGGTGTCGGATCATACGCCACAGTTTGGCTTAATGGCAAAAAGGCAGGCTATCATGCTGGCGGCAGAACATCTTTCACCATTGATATTACCGATATAGTCTATACTGATAACAGACCAAATTTATTAGCAGTACGTGCTGACCATCCGGCGTCAATAAGAGATTTACCATGGGTATGTGGCGGCTGCTCCGAGGAACGGGGTTTTTCAGAAGGCTCCCAGCCAATGGGTATTTTCAGGCCTGTTCATTTAATCATTACCAGGGAGGTTAGGATAGAACCTTTTGGAGTACATATATGGAATGATACAACCGTATCTGATAAATATGCCCTGATAAATATTGAAACTGAAGTAAAAAATTATAGTGAAAAGACAAGAACTGTTACCCTTGTAAATCGTGTTTTAAACCATGATGGCACAATTATCGCTGAAGGCAGGTCAAAAGAAAAGATCCCTGCCGATACAAATATTATTATAAGGTATGAGCCACTTCAGATAACCAATCCGCATCTATGGTCACCGGAGAATCCATACCTTTATTTAGTAGAGTCAGAGTTGACTGAAAAGGACAAAGTAATTGATTATATTACTACCCGTTATGGTATAAGGTGGATTAGGTGGCCCGTTGGGGGAGAAGGCATGAACGGACAGTTTTTTCTTAATGGTAAGCCGGTTTTTATAAACGGAACGGCCGAGTATGAGCATATGATGGGACAGAGTCATGCTTTTAGTGCCGAACAGATACAATCCCGGGTAATGCAGGTGAAAGCGGCAGGTTTTAACGCATTCAGAGATGCCCACCAGCCGCATAATCTAAGATATAATAGATTTTTAGATCAATATGGAATCCTATGGTGGCCCCAGTTTGCAGCCCATATATGGTTTGATAATCCTGAATTCAGGGACAATTTTAAAATGCTGCTAAAAGACTGGGTGAAGGAGCGCCGTAACAGTCCCTCATTGATACTATGGGGACTTGAAAACGAGAGTTCCCTCCCTGCTGATTTTGCAGAGGAATGTACTGCCATTATCCGCGGGCTTGATCCTACTGCCTCTGCACAGAGGAAAGTAACAACCTGTAATGGGGGGGAAGGCACTGACTGGAATATTATTCAAAACTGGTCAGGTACATATGAGGGTGATCCTTATACCTATGCTGAGGATATTCAGCGTGAATTACTAAATGGAGAATACGGAGCCTGGAGAAGTATTGATATGCATACTGAGGGACCTTTTGAAGAAAACGGACCAATAAGCGAAGACAGGATGACACAGTTAATGGAGATGAAGATAAGACTGGCTGAATCGGTAAGAGAAAAATGTTGCGGACAATTTCACTGGTTGTTCAACTCTCACGAAAACCCGGGAAGAACACAGAACGGTGAAGCATTACGTGAACTGGACAGGGCGGGCCCAGTCAACTACAAAGGATTATTTACGTGCTGGGGAGAGCCCCTGGATGTTTATTATATGTACAGGGCTAATTATACTTCTGCAGATAAGGAACCAATGGTATATATAGTCTCACATACATGGCCCGGACGTTGGACAGCGCCCGGTAAAAAAGACGGTATAGTTGTATATTCCAATTGTGAGGAGGTTGAACTTTTCAATGATGTTAAAACACTTTCTCTTGGCAAACGAACACGCCAGGGCACTGGCACACATTTTCAATGGGATGGGGTAGAAGTACTCTATAATGTGCTTTATGCCACAGGATATATAAATGGTAAAGTTGTGGCACATGATTGTATTGTGTTGAACCATCTTCCGGAATCACCACATTTTGCTGATTTAACAGAAGAAGCAAAACCTGTTCCGTCCTCAATCCGGGGTTATAACTATCTGTACCGAGTTAATTGCGGCGGGCCCGATTATAAAGATAAAAACGGCAACATATGGATGGGCGATTGTCATAAAACAAGTGATACAACATGGGGCAGTAGATCATGGACAGACGAGTATCAGGCTATGCCTTCTTTCTATGGTAGCCAGAGACGGACTTTTGATCCTATAGGAAACACAACTGACTGGAAGCTTTTCCAGACATTCCGTTATGGCCGTGATATGCTTAGCTATGAATTTCCTGTGCCCGATGGGGAATACCTTGTAGAACTTTATTTTATCGAACCCTGGTACGGCACAGGGGGAGGTATGGATTGTTCCGGATGGCGGCTTTTTGATGTGGCTGTAAACAACAAAATAGTATTGAAGAATCTGGATATATGGAAGGAAGCCGGGCATGACCAGGTACTTAAGAAATTAGTAAAGGTGAATGTTATGGGCGGACAGCTTGTCATTTCTTTTCCGAATATGGCAAGCGGACAGGCAGTAATATCTGCAATAGCTATAGCTTCACATGACAATCAAATAACACCGTCTCCCCGGTCAGTTTTCCTGGTTGAAAACTTTAGCATGACCGACAGGGAAGCATCAGAAAAATGGTCTGTCCAGTCATGGATGGACATAGGCGATATACAATATACAGATGATAATGTAACCTTCAGGTCACTGCCTTCAAACCTCTATGGTGCTGAATGGATAAGAACGGGTAAGATGAACAAAGGGTCTGATGATCATATTCTTGCTACCTTCAATCTAAGTGCTGAATCGGATGTGTATGTAGCCCTGGATACATTAATAACCGAAAGGCCGGCATGGATGGAAAGTTATGAAGATACCGGAACCATAATTGAAAATGATCATGACGGAGGGCATAAATTCCGGGTTTACAGTAAACGTTATCCCGGGGGAGCTACAGTGCTGCTGGGTAATAATGGCAGTTCATCATCAGAAAATGCCCAGATGTATACTGTTGCTGTTTGTCCGGTTACAAGCATTAAACAACCCGGTGATTAAAATAAAAAACCCAATAATACCTGTTAAAGCATTATCGGGCAGTAAAGATTTTTATCCTTAATCTTAACTATCTAAATCACTTTAGTAAGATCATCTTCCTTGTAATTACCATGTCATTCATCTTAAGCCTGCAAAAATACACATTACTGTTAAGATTTGAGGCATAGAAGGGGACTTTGTAAGTTCCTGTTTCTTTTGTTTCATTTACCAGGGTAGCAACCTCCATACCAAGGGAATTGTACACCGCTAACCTTATATCACTTCTTTCAGGTACCGAATAAGTGATTGTTGTTGTTTCATTAAAGGGATTAGGGTAATTTTTAAGGAGTTCGCCTGGATTAATTTTCATTTGTTCAATTTCACTTGGCGGAGTTGCTGCTGAATCTAACAAACTTATATTGTCAATAACAATATCGTATGGCAATTCCTGTGGGGGTTGAGCTTCTGAATCAATCCATGCACCAACGTTCACAGTAAAGTACACAGTTGCTTCCTCACCAAGGGTATCAGGGAGATAAAATCTTTCACCGCTACCTCTGCAGTTATCATCCTGAAATGTTCCGTCAATATTGGCACCACAACCCAGCCAGGTATTGAAACCAAGAACACACCAGTCCCCGTCAGGATAGTCTTCGCCATCAACAGGTTCCATAGTACCAATAAGTATCTCGCACCAGAACTGGTTAAGTTCACCAAAGGTTAGGTCACTAAATGCACCACTTATTATATATTTCGTGTCTGCTTTTAAAGTAACCGGCTGCCAGAACAGGATATTGGAAGATGCCAGACCATCAGCAAATACATTAAGAGTTCCGCCTTCACAGAAAGTACAGGAGTTATTGCTGTTAAATTCATAGCCAGCCTCTTCTTCACTGTCCAGATGTGAAACATTCCATGCTTCGGGATCTTCCATATTGCCACCCTGAAGCATCTCCACCTGCCCAGAGGCATTTTTTGACAACGATAATACAAGAAGCAGGCATAATGCAACAGGAATAAATTGCTTCTTAATTAGTGTTGGTAAGAGTAAATCTTTTTTCATGGTATTTATTTTTAAGTTTAGAAAATGATTATTTCAAATAACTGAAATTAACATCTGTCTTAGGCTCTTCAATGCTATTCTATTAACAAATTTAAGCTAATATTTTCTTTTAGTCAACCGTCTGGCGTAATTAATTGATTTTTGAAAATGGTAGTTTTATTTTCTATATTTATCATGATAAGCTATTAGTTTAATAAAAAATGATCATTTATTTAATTAAAATAAAAAAACAAGTATAAAATGAACAGCAAAAAAAATCCGGAAACCAGCAGAAGGAATTTCTTGAAAAAAGGCATGGCAGGTGCAGCCGGTTTATCTGTAGTGTCTTCTCTTAATGCCCTGAATTTTAAAGAAGGAAAACAGCAAAATATGAAGGACGGGGTTGATAAGAAGATCATCTGGCGCACATTAGGAAGAACAGGCATAAAAGTACCTGTAATAAGTATGGGAACTTCAGCAAATGAATATTTAATTAAGGCTGCCCTTAATAGGGGTATTATATACTTTGATTGTGCAAATGGTTATGGTAACGGGCTGCATGAAGCAACTTTCGGACGGGTATTAAAAGGCAAACCACGGGATTCATTTGTGATTGTAACCAAAATATATGGTCTTCGTGATAATAGTACAGGTATGCCGAGGACAAATGTCACCACGGAAGAATTTATTGCTGATTTCAGGCAAAGGATGGAAACGAGTTTAAAAAGGCTTCAACTGGATTATGTTGATATTCTGTATTTGCACGCTGCAGATAATCCGGAAGTTATCAGGCTAAGTATGATTAAAGATCTTATGCAGGAATTAAAAAGTGAAGGTAAAACCAGGTTTCTTGGAATTTCAACTCATACAAATGATGTTATATATGCAATTGCGGAGGAAGGTGTTTATGATGTTATTCTTGCCGGATATAATTTCCGTGATCAGGAAAGCGGAGCAACTAAAAAAGCAATTCATCATGCAGCCCAGTCAGGTTGCGGTATAGTTGGCATGAAAGCTCTGGCAGGTGTATACTGGGATGAGGAACGAAAACATCCGATAAATCCCAGGGCAGCAACTAAATGGATGTTGCAGAACGAGGACATTCATACTGCTGTCCTTTCAATGAATACATTTGAACAGCTTGAAATGTACTGGTCACTGATGAATGACTTAACTCTCACTCCTGAAGAAGAGAGTGATCTCCGCCTGGGAGAGAATCTAAGTCTGACAGGACTTTATTGTTCCAACTGCAGGCAATGTTTACCCCAGTGTCCGCATGGAGTAGATATTCCAAAGCTTATGAGAAGCTATATGTATGCTTATGGATACCGGAAACCCTCCAAAGCAAAAGAAACACTGCAACTGGTTGACGCTACCAAGATAAGATGTAGTGAATGTTCTTCCTGCGATATTGACTGCAGTATGGGCTTTAATATTCGAAAAAAAATAACAGATATTACCCGCATTATGGATATTCCGGATGAATTTTTAGTTTAATAATGAATTAATTGTTAATGAAATGATAGCAAGAAAAATTCAATTACTGGTCATATTGGCTGTTTATTGTTTGCTAATACCGGTATCTTATACCAGGGCAGACTCAGATATAAAAAAATACTTTCCTGATATTGAAGGATTTTCAAGAGCCGGTGAGATAGAAACTTATCAGCCTGGTAATCTCTATGAAATTATTAATGGAGCAGCTGATATTTACCTCAATTATGAGTTCAGGGAACTCGCTGTTCTTACATATAAGAAACCGGCAGAGCAGTCAATTACGGTTAAAATATACCGCCATGAGAATCCTGATTATGGATTTGGCATATACAGCCAGGAAAGGTCTGATTATATCGGGAATTTTATAGAGATTGGTACTGAAGGTTATTATGAAACAGGCATATTGAATTTTTACAAGGACTGTTTTTATGTGAAAATGAGAGGATACAACCTTGAAAACGAAGAATCTGTTTTATCTGAGATTGCCCGGCAGATAGCTACTCTCCTGCCCGGAGAAAGTAAATATCCGGATAGTTTCAGAATTTTTCCTGAAACAAACAGGCAGGTTAACAGGGACAAATTTATTCCAAAGGATTTCCTGGGATATCCGTTTTTTAAGATGGCTTACACAGCAGATTACTATGCTCCGAATGAAGGCCTGTTTACATTCTTTATCCTTAAGGGTAACTCCAGGGAAGAATGCAGAGAAATGCTGCAGGCATATATGGAATTCCTTGAAAAGGATAAACAGGAAATTTCAGAAGGTCGAATGACTGTAGCAGATCCTTACTATGGCATTATTGACATGGTATGGAAAGATAATTATATTAAAGGGACTTTCGGACTGCAGGACAGTGCTTTGAGGACCAGATATCTGGAGTTTGACTATGACAAATTCAAAATGAATGTTGACAAATCCAACATAGCATTTAATAAAAAAGTATCATCTTCATCAATAGAAAACATTAGTTATAAACCGGAGAATGCAGTTGACGGACACCTGATAAGCCGGTGGTCAAGTGATTTTTCCGATCCACAATGGATATGTGTGGATCTTGGCGGTAATTTTACAATTAACAAGGTAAAACTATTCTGGGAAAAAGCATTCGCACGATCATATCAGATCCAGGTTTCAGCAGACGGGAATAAATGGACAGCAGTATACTCAACAGAAGAAGGAGATGGCGAGGTTGATGAGATTCAATTTGAACCGGTAAAGGCAAGGTATGTACGCATGTATGGGTTGCAAAGGGCTACGGGCTGGGGCTATTCATTATACGAATTTCAGATAAGGGAGGAAAAGTGAACACTGCCCTGAGAAGGGCACTATCCCCTCTTACACCTTCACTAATTTTTTTGTTATTACAATTCCGGAAGTAATGAGCCTGCAGAAATAAATGCCAATCTTTACTGGCTTACCGACTGTATTTTTACAGTCCCATAAAACTGAGTAGTTTCCAGGCACCTGTATCTGGTCAACGAGGGTTGTTATCTTTTTCCCTGAGATATCAAATATGGTAATATTAGTGTGGCCTAGATCCGGAACAAAATAAGAAATAGTAGCACTTGTTTTAACAGGATTAGCGTAAATATTGAGTGAAACATCACTGAAAGTAACCGGACCAGCAATATTGCTTATCACTCCTGTATCTCTTACTATTGCAGTATCCATATTTGTAATATGAATATTATCAAACCAGAAATGCATCCCTGTCATGTCATGGTGTTCAGCAACAATTTCAAACCTGTCAACAGCTGACCAGTCATAATCACCAACAGGATTGAACCATTCACCATCCCATGATCCATGTTCTGTAAATTCGTTTAACGGGATGTACAGGTGATGCCATCTTAAGTCCCACATAGCAAGATTTTCATCTATTGTATACCTCATGCGCCAGGGATGATCGACGGGCTCGCTGGTTTTAGTATCAATAAAGCGAATATCAAATTCTGCACCGGACTGTGAGCCGCGGACCATAAAATCAAAGGCATAATCATTTTCAACAAGTTCAGTAAGATCTTTGTCAGGCCGAAAATCAAATCCAATATTGTTATACTGGTCTGCGTCTCTCCAGTAAATACAATAACTGCCGTTATTCGGATTGTTTTCTGAGTAAAAATCTATTATAGCTTCTCCGGCCCAACTCGATTCATTAATCCACTGTCCTATATAATCCGTATATACAGGAAAGCCCACTGAATCAGGTTTCAATATAAATTCTTCCTGTTCAGGTACATTTAATCCTAATGCGCGGACCAGCGCAGTATCAATATCATACTCAAACAAATCATTCCCTCCTTCTTCAAATATTCCAAAACCTCCTGTATAATCCCATATTGTCCATGCTATATTATTATCCTCAAGGTATGTGCGTACAGTGTCGTACCAGTTTACCCTGTCCGTATGGGGGCTGTTAGGGATGTAAACTCCGAATTCCCCGCAGAAAATCGAAACATTACGGCTGTTCTTGAAGTCCACTGCTATATCAATAAGATCCTTTACATGTTCGACAGTACCGTCAGAGCTATAGTTATTCAGGGCACTTTGTATCCATGTCCCTATAAGATCATCAGGACATTCGGGGATGCTGCCGGCATCATAGGGGAAAGGCACACCGGCCAGTGATTCCATGGAAGGGTCTGTCCAGCTGGCCCCCTGGTGGGTGAACAGGAAGGGATCATAAAAATGAAATGTGTAAATAAGTTTATCGTCTGTATAGTCCGGCATATCATCCAAATTATTATAACTGTTCCATCCGGCAGGTCCGATAATAATTGTATGTTTTGTGTCAACGTCACGGATTGCATCTATTACATTCTGCTGTATAGTATTCCATATTTGATCTGAAATACCGTGGGGTTCATTAAGTACCTCATAATATATGTAGTTTGAACGGTCTTTATAATGTTCAGCCATTTGTGTCCATACTTTTATCAAAACCGGTTCAATATTGGGATCAGTATTCACTGATGGATCAAAAGTATGGTTGTCAATCAAAAGATGGATCTGCAGATCTTCTGCCCAGCTGACTGCCGAATCGAGAAAATTCATAAAGATCGGATCCAGTATGTAGTCAGGTTCACCATCAGTCATATTATGCAAGTTAATCGGCAACATTATAACATCACAGCCCAGGCTTTTAATGTTTATAAAATCCTTCCTGGTGAATTCTGTGAATTGTATCTGTCGCGCGTTACCTGCCTGAAACCATCCGGTTAGGTTTACACCGCGGTTAAATGGTGTCTGCGACACGGCAAACTGAATACAAATACTTAAAAAAATAATACTACTAAATACAAATCTTTTCATCATATTATCATTTATTATTGCTACAATTGAAGATCAGGTCTCTGCATCATGGTTTACTACAAATATAATTATTATGCATGGAATAAAATATTTTGCATCATTTTATAGTATTCCCGTCTATTTATAAAAATCGTTTATTAACCAAAATTTAACAGAAGTGGATAAAAACAGTAATAAAATAAGAGATGCTGTAAGAGAAAGTTATGGCAAAGCAGCGGAAAAGCCTTCGTCATATGGTTGTGGATGCAGTAAAGAAGAAGATAGCGGATGTTGTTCGCCGGATATTAGTTAACGAGAGGGTTAGGGGCAACAATATTAATGATTTTATTGTTTCTGTGACTATTGAAGCAGTTAAGCCTTCCTCCGTCAGTTAAGCATTCCTCCGGCAGGTAAACCAGCAGTAACATAGTGCTTATTTCTTTTTATATTTTGATAATTCGGTTTTTAGCCTGTTAATCTCTTTTTTATATTCTTTCTCCTTTATTTTGTATTCATCTGATATTTTCTCAAATTCCTTTTCCTTCCTTTCCATTTCTTCCTGGGTGGCTGCCATCTCCTCGAGGTTTTGTCTCAGCTCCTCCTCCTGGGAGGTTAACTCTTCGGTTTTTTGTTTTACCTGCTCATACATTTTTTTCATATTCTCATTTGCCTTAATTGTGGCTAATGTTGCTGAAACCATTTCTCCCATCTTATCTACAAATTCTATTTTGTAAGGTTCAAGTTTCTCAAGTGATACAATTTCCACAACACCCATAACCAGTTCATCAAGCTTTAAGGGTATAAGGGCTAAATGCTTACACCGGGTTTCCCCTAAACCGGACGAAAGTCTGGCATACTCTTCAGGGAGGTCATCAACCAGGATGACTTCCTTTTCTTTAAAGCATGTTCCTACCTGTCCTTCGCCAACATTAAACTTTTTTATCTCTGATTTTTTTTTGTCATAACCGTAACTTCCTATCATTTCAAGATATTGTTCCTTTTCATTGTCAGATATAATAAACACGCCCCCCTGGTTTGCTTCAAGATATTCCACAAGATTTGAAATCAGCACCTTTGCCAGGGTATTGAGATCATCTTTATTTTTACTTGTCAAATCACTAAACTTGGCCAATCCAGCATTATACCATTTCTGCACTCTTTCTGCTTCTTCTTTCTGCTGCAGGGCAATGCCCTGCTTTTCAATTTCTTTTTTTTGTTTTTCCAGTTCTTTTTTCCCCTCTTTTATATTCTTTTCAAGGACTGCCTTATCTTTTTTTACATGTTCTTCCCTGCGTTTAATAATATAATAAACCGCATATACTATGATAGCCGCCGATATAATGTAAAACCACAGGGTCCTCCAGAATGGAGGAACAATTTTTATTTCCAGGGAGGCCCCTTCCTCATTCCAAATTCCGTCATTATTAGAGGCTTTAACCCTGAATACATAATCCCCGGGATCGAGGTTTGTAAAAGAAACTTTACGTTCATTTTTTGCATCAATCCATTTATCGTTAAATCCTTCCATCATATACATATATCTGTTTTTCTGGGATTGGCGGTAATTTAAAGCAGTATACTCAAAGGAAAATATATTTTGATTATATTTTAGTTTTATATGCTTTGTAACCAGAATATTCTTTTTCAATATTGACTCATCGCCAATTTCAACTTCCTCATTAAATAATTTGAATCCTGTAATATAAACAGGTGGTTTGTACGGATTATCCTGTACTTTTTCGGGATCGAACATATTAAATCCGTTTACTCCCCCGAACAGGAGTTCCCCTGTAGACAGCTTTCTGAATGCCCATCTTCCAAACTGATTGCTCTGCAGCCCGTCGCTTGCATTGTAGTTTTTGAAAGTCAGGCTATCCGGATTAAATTTACATAATCCCTCATTGGTACTTAGCCATAAATTTCCTGCTTTATCCTCGAGTATACCCAGAATAACGTCATTTGGCAATCCGTCATTCATTCTGTATATTTTAAAGGTGTTATTTCCCCTGTTCAACAAATTCAGACCGCCGCCATTAGTGCCTATCCACAATCTTTTTTTTGAATCTTCGTAAAGAGAATATACCGACACATTACCAATTCCTTCTGTTTCATTTTCAGTTTCATTTACTTCCTCATAATGAACAAATATCTTCTTATCCCGGTCATACATAAAAAGACCTGCTCCCTCGGAAGCTATCCATAAATTACCCAGGTAATCTTCAGTCATCATAACAGCGGCAGATGTAGTATATGAATTAGGATCGTTTTCATCATTAACATATCTGGTGAAATTATCTGCTGACCTGTTATACTTGCTAATCCCATTTCCCCAGGTACAAATCCATATATCATTACGGCTATCCTCATATATATAAAAAATATTGTTGTCACTCAGTGACGATTCATCATCAGGATCATAAACATAATGACTGAACTCACCGTTATCCGGATTATAAACGTTAACTCCGCCTCCCCACATCCCAATCCATATTAAGCCATCACTTGCAAGGTGTAAAGCCAGAACCTTATTATTGGTAAGCCCTTTTGGTCTGGACGGATCAAACATTATATGCGAAAACTTATTTGTAAGCCTGTTAAAGTAATTAAGACCCCCGCCGTCTGTTCCTATCCATATATTTCCGTATTCATCTTCCGCAAAACTGGTAACATTATTGTTACTGAGACTGTTTTCATCATACTTGATCTTCTTATAATGAGAAAATTTATACTTTCCCTTGTCATATATGGATAATCCGCCAAATCTTGTACTAACCCACATACGATTATTGACATCAAAATATATATCTGCAATATCGCTACTGCTTAAGCTCCCTTCTTCATCTTCTTCCTGGTAGAATACTGTAAAATTATCATCAACCTCATTATATAAACATAATCCACCTGATGTACCTACCCAGATCTGACCTTCCGAACTTTCAGCTATGCAATTAACAAGATTATTCGGGAGACTGTTCTTATCGGTTGGATCAGAAACATATTGTTTAAATATGCCTCTATTCACATCCATGAGATTAAGACCCCTGTCAAAGGTACCTACCCACAGCCTTCCCCTGGAATCTTTGAACAGTCGCTGTACCTTATTACTACTAATGCTATGAGGATCATCAGGATCATATGTGAAATTAGTAAATTTGTTTTCGCTTTCGTAAAATAATGATAGTCCGCTGTATGTAGCTATCCAGTAAAGACCCTGACTGTCTTCCAGTGCATACCTGGTAAAATTGCTGGGAAGAGAATTATAATATGTTGGATCATTCTCAATCAACCTCATTTTATTGTTTCTAATATCATAGACATTAATACCCTGTTCGGTTGAAATCCATAACCTGTTTTTTGAATCAATAAATAATTCCTGAATTCCATCAGCAACAATACTCTTGGGATTATCGGGATCATGTATTATCCTTATAAAGTTATTCTTATTCCTGTCATAAAAATTAAGACCACGCTGGGTCCCGATCCATAAATTACTGTCTTTATCTTCAGCTATTGCCCTGACAAAATTGTTGCTTATACTGGTTGAGTCCCGTGGATCATTACGGTATATCTTAATCTGATATCCATCGTATAAATTCAGGCCATCTTCAGTTCCAATCCAAATAAATCCCCTACTGTCCTGAATTGTAGCCAGGGCATTACCCTGTGACAGTCCATTCTCAACAGTTAGATGATCGAATTTTATTTTATTTATTTGTCCCTCAGTACCGGCACAAAATACAAATAAAATCACCCAGGTCAGGTGTTTTGTAAAATTACCCGGTTTTATCATGCCTGTCAGGATATTTAGGTGTTTGGTATAAAAAATGCAAAGTTTTCAGAGAAAATTAACAAAAAAAATTGTCTTTCCAAAGTAAATTTATCAGCACTGACCTATAAAAAACAAACGCTTGCATGTTAACTAACAAGCGTCTGTTTCTGATTCAAAAAAGAACTGGCTGCATGTGGCAGCCAGATTCCCGTTACAATTGAATTAATATTAACCTGTGAAATTATTCTTAATATCCCGGGTTTTGAGTAAGATTTGGATTAGCATTTCTCTGATCCTGAGGAATAGGAAAAAGATTATAATGATCATCAGCTGCTATTGGTCTGAAATCACAAGGATCATTATATTTATCGAACCTTACCAGGTCATTTCTTCTCCATCCTTCTCCTGACAACTCCCAGGCACGTTCAGCAAGTAAAGCATCGAGTGTAAGGGTGGATATAGTGTGTAATTTATCCGGGAAATCAGGGAATGCACGCGCACGTACCTGATTTACCAGGTCGACTGCTTCCTGTGTAGCCGAACCCCCATTTTTTCTCATTAAAGCCTCGGCTTTCATAAGTAGTACATCTGCATAACGAAAGACAACAAAATCATTTTTCAGTTGCATATTTCTGGCACCGGTATAATCATATTTTACCCAGCGTGCCCCTTCATCCTCAAATGAACCCTCCAAAGAGGTAATATCGACTGTAAATATTAATGGTTCGCCTCTTTTTTCCTGGTTACAATATAAAGTATCACCTGATGAAGAAAATTGTAATCCTGTAATCCAGGCATTTCTTCTGATATCAGTCGTATCATAGGATTTGTAAAATGAAGGCATTGCACACATTCCATTCCAGCCTCCCTCAGTCATATCATAAGTCAGGTTACTCGTAAAGTGAAGTGTCCACAAATGAAGCTGGAACATTCCGGGCCCGCCCCAGTCAACTGCCTCAACATCATCATAAGGTACCACAAAAATATTTTCCGGAGAACCTTCATTTTCGGCTAAGAAATTTTCAAAATAATCATCGGCTAATGAGAATTTCCCGGAGTTAATAACAGAGTCACATGCTTCAATACATTCATCCCACATAGCCTGACCGGTAAATACTTCTGCATTAAGATAAAGTTTGGCCAGTAATGTAAAGGCTGCATAACGGTGAAAACGTCCATAGGTTGTCATATCAACTGAATTATTTAATACTGATGTTCCTTCACTGATCTCCTCTTCAACAAAATTAAATACTTCCTGCCTGCTGCTGTTCACCGGAGCATATTCTTCAGGAACATCATAGCGGTCAACCAGGGGAACATTACCGAACAGGTCGAGTGCAACAAAATAGTAAAATGACCTCAATGCCTTTAATTCGTTCATTACGGAAATCAGAGCAGGAGTTATTTCTTCAACCTGCAAATATATATAAATCGGACGGTTGCAATTTGATACGCCGGTATATATAAAATTCCAGGCTGCATTTATATCACCTTCCTCTGTAGTCCATTCATGTTTGTGAAAACGCTGGTAAATTCCGGCATTATACCAGTGTGAACCGCGTGTGGGAATTAGCATTATATCTGTAGTTAAAACATTCAATCCCCAGACTCCTTCGGGTTTAACAATACCTTTCAGGCTTGTATATGCAGGACCTGCTGCAGATAAAACCTGTCTTTCCGTTTTAAAATAGGTTTCACCTACAATATCGTGATAAACCTCAACATCCAGATCTGTACATGAAAATAACCCTGCCAGTATTATTGATATGAATAATAGCTTTTTCATAGTCATATAATTTAAAATTTTACATTAAAACCAACCATAAAGTTACGCGTACTGGGATAATCAAAACGATTATCATTGCCGGGCTCCAGCCCGCGTATGGAAACTTCCGGATCAACACCTGTATAACCGGTTATAACAAACAGGTTTGTACCTGTTAAATATATTCTTGCAGCCGTTATCCACCCTATGTTTTTAACTGGTAATTTATATCCGATTGTTATATTATCAACTTTAACAAAATCGGCATCCTCAACATAATAGCTGGAAAAATCAGGTTCGTCCCACACATCTTCATCTAGTGCTGTTTTCATTACATTATCAGGCAGAAACGACGGATTGTCGTACCATATCCGCTTTGCATTAATAATTTGTTGTCCGAACATACCTCTGCACATTATTGTTAAATCCAAGTTTCCGTATCGTAAAGTTGTAGATAAGCCCATATATAAGTCGGGAATACCGTTCCCTACAACATCCCTGTCAGCAACATTAATACGGCCATCAGAAGTGTCATTAACAGGATCATAATCCCTGAATATCCATCCACCTGTTGAATCCAGGCCTTCAAAAACATATCCGTGTATGTTTCCCAATGGTTTACCAACCTCATAGCGGTGTGTCCATGCTTCAACACCGGGAGGACCTATATCTCCCAGATTTCTTCCTTCCAGTGTAAAATAATCATTGGAAAGTGAAAGTAGTTTATTTTTTCTGTAGTCAATATTAAAATCAAACCTCCAGTTAAATTTTTCTCTTACAACTGGTTCTGCATTTATACTAAATTCAATGCCTGAATTTCTCAGTGAACCTACATTCTGCCATGTTTGATCATGTAAATTCGGTGGTTTGGGTACATCATAAAGTTCTAAAAGATCCTTTGTGTCACGTATATAATAATCAACAGTACCTCCCAGTCGCGAATTCAGTATTAACCAGTCAAGTCCTATATTGTATTCATGTTTGGTTTCCCACTTAAGATCAGGATTAGGGTTGCTTATAGGGCCGAATCCCTGAATATAATTACCTTCATAGTAAAATCTTCCTTCATAACCGTATCTTATGAGGGGGACATAGGGATCATCCAGCCCTTCGTTGCCTGTAACACCATATCCTGCGCGTAGTTTAAGCATTTGAATATCAAACGCACTCATAAAATCTTCATTGGAAATGTCCCATGCAGCAGATACAGCGGGGAATGTACCCCATTTGTTGTTTGCTCCGAATTTTGATGAGCCTTCGCGCCTTACACTTGCTGAAATAAAATACCTCCCGCGAAAATTATATGCACCACGTGCAAAAAATGCTATCAGCCGGCTTTGTTTCTTATCAGAGTCCATAGTGGCACTTCCTTCAGTAAGATATGTTCCCAATCCTAAATAATTGTATTTTACTTCATCAGTAACAAAATTTGTATTCGACGCTTCAAATCCTTCATAAATAAAATCCTGGTATGAATACCCACCAATGATATTAATATTGTGGTGAGACAGCTGTTTTTTCCATTCAATGACTGACTCAAATGTTGTTACTGATTTAGCATACATTTCACGTTCAGCCCGACCATATGTTCCGGCTGTTTCCTGAGGAAAAGAATAGCTGGGCTGATAATATCCACCCAGTGAATCAATGATATGCAAACCTGTAAGAACTCCAACCTTTAATGCTTCAGTTATATTTAAATCAGCGCCCAGATTCACAAAGTATCTTGTAATTTTTTTATCATCTGAACGTTCCGTCAATATTCCAACCGGATTATCATTTTGCCAGCCAGGGACCTCAAATACACTACCATCAGGATTATAAACAGGCTGTGTTGGATTTCGTTTAATACATTGCCTGACAGCATTATAATCTACAGGATGATAGTTACTGTTAGTCATGCCTAACTGGGTGTTAAACATAAGCCTGTCATTTAAGGCTAATTGTTGCATATTTAAACTTACTTTATAATCTTTTCTTGAAGAATTAAGCAGTATACCTTCCTGACTCAAATAATCAAATGATAAGCGATAGCTGGTATTTTCAGACCCGCCGCTTAATGAAAGATGTTGATTGTGGCTGAATGGTTCCCTTGTAATTTCATCAAACCAATCAGTATTATATCCATAGTCTTCCATACTTGCAGCTTTGTTAACTTTACTTATATTATCTGACTGGTCCCATTCTTCTTTTACTGAGCGGTACACATCTGCGCTTAGAACTTCAATTTTATTTAAAAGACGCTCCGTAAAAAATCTGCTTGAAAACTCAACCTGCATTTTACCTCTTTGACCTTTTTTCGTTGTAACCAGTAATACGCCGTTAGTTCCACGAGTACCATAAATAGCTGCTGCTGAACCGTCCTTAAGAATATCTATAGACTCAATATCTTCCGGGGCAATAGCTTCAAGGCTTCCTCCAGGGATCCCATCCACAACTATTAGAGGCTGAAGACTGCCTTTTACACTTGAAGAACCTCTTAACAATATTTCAAAACCTGAGTTAGGATCACCGCCATTAGGTCTGACAACAGATAAGCCCGCTACTTTTCCCTGTATTAACTGAACAGGATCAGAAAATACTCCCTGGTTAAAATCATCCTCTTTCATTGAAGCTACAGAGCCGGTAAGTTCTCTCTTCTTAACAGAGCCATATCCGATTACCACAATCTCATCAAGGGCCTCAATACTTTCAACAAGAGTTAAATTAATTGTTGTCCGACCGGCAACATCGACTTCTTCGGACAGATAGCCTACGGATGAAAATATAAGTACTGCATCGGGGCCTGATACCGTAATAGTGTAGTTCCCATCCTGATCAGTTGAAGTACCACTCTGGGTAGCTTTCTCAAGAATATTAACACCAGGCAAAGGTTCACCTGTGTTTGCATCAGTTACAGTACCCTTTATTTCCACTTCCTGCTTTACCTCAGTTAAAAGATCTGAATGTGTATAACCGGTTGCGGTTATGTATATCAGATTTATCGATAAAAGCAAGATTGATAGTTTAATGATTATCAGGGCTTTTTTCAGATTATTGGACCCCCTGGCATTTTTAAAAAATAAAAGTTTTTTCATACTTAAGTTTTGTTTTAGGTTAAACATTTAATTCTTATGAATAATTGTCTTGTTTTCGATTATTTCTGTTGCTTAATTATCTTAGTTATTTTAGTCTTATTGTTATGGCTGATAGTTAATATAAATATACCATTTTGCAGGTTTTTACCTATCAAACAGTCTCCGTTACAGCTGTCTGATTCAAACTGTAAACCATTCATATCAACAATAGTATATTTAAATGGAATATCAGCCTGAATATACATTTCTGTTACAAAGGGATTAGGCGCGCAATATATATTATGAAGCTTATTATCAGTAATTAAACTGACAGCACAGGGTTCTTTTCCGGTGTTCCCACCAACACAGGAATCACAGGCATCGTAGTATGCTGTTCCGTTCATGTCACCATTGCAGTCGTAGAGTTGTTCGCCATATAGTATACCGCGACCGCCTGTTGCAATGTACATACGGCCATACATGCGGGGATCACCTGTAACTATATTTATCCAGCCAAATTGCTGCTTGTCGGTATTTATGCGTATCCAGCTTTCACCCTCATCATCTGAACGGAAAAATCCGGTTACCCCGTTAACTTTGCCTGATATATAGATTGCAGGATAGTTATTGCCTGGAAAAGCCCTGCCAAATCCAATTCTGCCACCTTCCTGTACATTATTGATTTTACGGAAGTCTGTTCCGGAATTAACGGACTGATAAAGCCCGCCAGGTACAGCAAGCCAGATATGACCTTCTTTACCATAAACGGTTCGTATAGAAGCATCACCCAGCTGCCAGTCCGGTACAGTCGGTAACCCGGTAGTTTTAACAGCAAAAGATTTTCCTCCGTCTGTACTTGCCAGAAGCTGTCCGTTAAGTGCATTATATACATAAAGCTTAAGTGGATTTACACGGTCAGATACCGGTTTCAGGTTTGAGCCTGCTCCTGCACATGCCTGCCATCTGGAGCCATTGTCTGTCGAATAATGCATCGAAGCTCCGCCGGGGCACCACACAATAGTATTACCATCAGCTGAAACAGCAATATTTCCGCCGGCATTTGTGCCTGAGGGTGTGCTACCAAAAGCTGTCCATGTTGTGCCGCCATCTGTTGAGTAAGCACCATAGCGTCCTCCTGAATTATCATGTGTACGTGTCATGAAGCCAGGTTTTTTTTCAGCATAGTCAATGCTCCTACTTGTCCCGTAGCGAGGTATAAACCTTCCGGCAGGAGGTGATTCATCCAGGTTGTCGTGGCGAAAACCGTCGATATCACCAATTACACTGACAAGAGAGGCTCCTGAAGTGGGACTTATTATTCCCAGGGGCACAGTCTCCTCCAGACCTGTATTCATAAACTTCCATTTTGCAGGATTATACTGATCGGCGTCAGTAATATTTTTACATGCCCATAACCCATAACCGGTGATGAACCATGCATTGTCAGTATTAAATGGATCGATATCAACGTCACCTATCCAGTGAGGATTGGAATAGCTGGCCCATGGAGCAGGAGAATAGTCCCATGTTGATGTTTCAAGGAGGGCTTTCCATGTCTGACCCCCGTCAGTGCTGCGATATATTTCATCACGTGGCCACCATCGGTCAATAGTACTTACCAGCAGAGTCCCGGGATTTTGGGCATCAGCTGATATTCCTGCAAAACCGCCCTGTCCGGTTGGCGGTGTAATGTTAGTCCATTTCCCGCTATTTGTATAGTATTTCCATACCTGGCCGGAATTAACTCCGTTTGGTCCCGGTCCGTCACAAAAAGTCATATAAAGGATGCTGTCAAGTTCAAATGCTGCATGATGGGGCATAAGTGTGGCAGGTCCTCCGGAAACGGGTTCCCATGAAGTACCTCCGTTTATAGTTTTATAGAGATTATTGCCGGTTTGCAAGATACCTACATAGATAGTCTGTGTAGCATTACCTTCAGAACCACTGCTTTTATCAAACAATACAAAAGAAATACCTGCACCATCAGGGGTCTCGGCAACAGGAAATGCGGAAACCTTATCCCATGAAGCCCCATAATCAGTACTTTTCCATAATCCATCCTTGCTTGAACCTAAATAGAGTATACTTCCAAGGTTGGGATCTACCTGCAGGCGTTCACCAGCAGAACGTCCGTCTTCATTTCCTCCGAGTTTGATAGTCAGGTTTGTCTGAGTCCAGTTCCCGCCCCTGTCGGCAGAAGCCAGTATTGCAGCAGTACCGGCCCACCACTGGGTATAGAGACCTGTAGCAAGATATACCCTGTCAGGGTCAGACGGGTCAGTTGCTATACTTAATACACCTGTATAATCAGATTCGTTTTTTCCTATATGGTCTGTAATGGGGAACCATGTGCTATCCGAAGTATTCCAGCGGTAAGCCCCTCCAACATCAGTGCGCGCATAAAGAAGACCTTGTTCAGCCGGACTGTAAATTATGCCGGTTACAAATCCACCGCCCCGTATTTGTACATTCTTCCATCTGTATTCTTCAGTGGTTTGTGCCAGTGTAAAGGATTGAACCGAAATTGCCAGTGTCAGGAGGTATATGAATATGTTTGATTTCCTCATTACTTTGTACGGTTTTGATTTGCTATATCCTGGAATCATTTGTCCTTGTCTTCAACAAGTAAGAACTGAACTGACCAGGGAGAAAGAACAAGTTTTATTTCATCATTTATTTCGTGAGATAAAGCCTTTATATTTTGTAAATTACTAACAGGTCCGCCTGTTAGGTTATCCGGACCTTTACCGTTAACAAACACTTTTTGTGAAAACTCGCCGTTATCATCTCCTCCGGTAAGTGAATAGATATAGCAGCGGCTTCCGTACTTAAAATCATGAATACTCAACCTGGCCATTTGTTCTGTTTTACCTTTGTTAACTATTACAATGCCCGCTTCACCTGAACTGAATTTGGATGCATAGACAATAACATCATCGCTGCCGGATACGGATGAGCTAACCATATGGTCGCCAAAAAATTTCTGAAAGTAGTACATATAAAAATATACAGGTCGGGGGTTCCATTGTGGCACACCAGGTTCATCTCCAAAGTTGAACATCCCGTGATCATCGCCGTTTGCCCATCTGTTAACAAGGTCCCAGCGGCAGGCCATTCCATATTTATTTTTTATAAGCTCACCCAGTACTAATGTTGCATGCATACCATTGATAAATGAGCAGGATTGTTTTGAACCCACGGCAAATATATTCCACTCCGTAAGGGCAACTGGTTTTAAGGGAAGATTGTACTCAGCAGATATCTCTTTCATATGGTCAAGCATCTTAGGTGTTTCCTTTTCAGGAGAATTTAAAATCGTGGCTGCTGTAGAATTCTCGTTGTAGGGAGTGTAGTATGAATGAATAACATAGAAGTCAATTTCATTACCTGCCTGTTCCAGTACTCCCTTGTTCCAGCTGTTTTCTATAGGCGCGTAATATTCTTTTGGTAATTCGACTATTACTGCTCCTATTTTGATATCTGCCCCGGTTTCTTTTGCTGCAGCTCTCATGGAGTCTGCAAAAATCCTGAAGTGTTTACCATATAACTCACCGGAGATTATTTCCGGCTGTCCGTCTGAATTACTTTTTAAGTCTATTTCGTAACCTGACTGCCACTTCCCGAAATTCTCATTACCTATCTCCCAGAATTTCGTACGCCCTTTATCATACCTTACCCAGTCAGCTGCCAGTTTGGCTGCGGTCTGCACAGGGTCAGGACCGGCACCGTAGCGGGCATATGCATAATTAACACAAATAATGCCGGTACTATTGGTTTGCTCCAGCATTTTATAATAATTGTCAACAGATAAAGTCTTTGGTCTTGTATCTCTACCATACCAGAAATTATCAGTGTATTTTTGTTCACCGCCAACATATACAGGATTGGGAACATCTTCCGGTAGTTTTTTGTGTTCTGCATTCCAGAAGAAAAGGTTACTGAGGTTTCCTCCGGGGTAACGCAGTACATTAGGAGAAAGTAATTTTATATGATTAATAAGATCAGGCTGTGTAATCATTTGTGTCATATAAACATTCGCGTTATTACCATATATGTATTTTAATACTTTAGCCACAGTATCACTAAAATTAACATTGATGGAAACTGTGGGTTTTACAGTGGGCTGACCTATATCCTCATAGTCAGGTATAAAAGCTTTTTTCAGCTCAGAATCATTTATAAAGAATCCCTGTGAATCCTGTCCATAGCTGAAATCAGGAATAGCCAGTGCCAGAAGAATTGACAAGTATGATATTATTCCCATTTGTTTAAAATATTTATTTGTAATTTTAAAATGCGCTGGTTTTAAAAATTGTAATATAAATCTTATTCGCTTACCTGTATTATTCTTATGTTATCAACACCAATTGCTATGCTTTCCATTAAAATACCACCTATATCTGCAGAAGGATTTACAAAATACATACCTAAAAAATTGTAATCCTCAATTTGTGAAAATGATGTAAGTAAATTTTCTTGATCAGTACTTAAGTAAAAATTGTTAAGCGGTATGGAAATAGTTATCCAATCGTCAGTTTCAAAATCATTTCTATTATCAACATCACCCCATAATTGCAATGGATAAAGATAATATTCCACCCAGGCATAGTCCTGATCAGGGTCTCGCTTAACCAATCTAAATTCATACCAGCCTGAATTCCATGGACCATTAACATATATTTCAAATTTAACAGCCATATTGTTCGCGGATAATTCAGAATTAAATCGTGGGTATTTACCTGATACAATAGGCATAGCCATTTCCTGGACCCACCATGTTCCCGGAACTAGATTGGTTGATGTACCAAGATAGGCATTTCCCATAAATTCAGGTAATCTGGAATCAGTCGAAGGATCTATTACCACTCCACCCCAGTTTTCAAATGTATTCTTATCATCGAAATTACAAATCATACCTGTTGTATCGTTGAATCTGGCTCCTGCCGGGCTTGCAGAAAGACCACTTTGAGATACAATTACTAAATTCCCACCTTCTGTTACTCCTTCGGGAACTGTCACATATATTAAATTAGCTGATACTATATCATACCCGGAGGCAGAAATATTACCAGGGAAAAGTATATCTTCAACAAAGTAAAAATATGATCCCATAACTGTAATAGTATCGCCAGCTTGCGAAAATTCATTGCTTATATATATTATTTGTGGAGGAGGTGGATATATAATGAAGTCATACTCTGCTTCGCCATAATCAGTAATAATGCGTATTATATTAGGCACATCAGGATCACTGCCCACATTTGGTGTGTCATCAGGAATCTCAACAACAATAGTATTGTCGGTAACGAATGTTGCATTGAAATAAACTTCATAATTATTAATAAAAATTTGCTTTGTACTGGCAAGGTTTTCCCCATGTATAACAACCCAATTTCCAAGGCCGACACCTGATAACGAAGTGTCAGCTGTTGAAGGATCAGTTAACCTTATCCTTGTAATAACCGGGATACTGGTCTCATCTTTATCACAAGAAATTTGGAGTAACAAACTTCCTGTTGTGAATAATAGAATAAAAAAATAGATATTGTTATTTAATATGTTTATTGATTTTTTCATAATATAATGATATTACAAGGTTCTAATTTTCAATTTATTTTAGTATAACCTTCTAACACAGGCAATACCTTTGGAATAATATCCGTAACGGCGGAAGGTTTACTATAAAAATAGTAATGTTATTCATCCTCATCATCAAGTAAAGAAAAATCAAACACTACAGGAGTCTTCTTTAAATTTGGAGCTCTGGCTGCCTCAACCTCAGGCAAAGGGAGCCACATGGTTTTATCAGTAACAGCAAAAGTCCGTTGTATAGGCTCCCCATTCCATAAGGTATCAGGAAATTCAAATTCTCTTTGACCTTGAGTATTCAAAGTAATTGAATATTGTCCTTTGTCCTGGTTGCTGATATATTTTTTTGCTGAATCAGGTTGAAAATAATACCATCGTACCAACTCGTACCAATAATTTCCTTCCATGGCAAGCTCGATACGTTTTTCCTGTAAAATATCACGGAAAGTAATGCTGTTTAATGTATTCAATCCTGCACGAGTATGAACAGCATTGAAATATTGCAAGGCCTCAGCGTCACTGGTTGAAGGATCATTACCAAGTATGGCCTCAGCATAAATAAGGTAAACTTCTGCAAGCCTTAGCATATAGCTATTTATACCAGTCCCCATAATTAAACCTTTACCGTCATTATCATCGGGTGTTCCTACAACATATTTTTTAATAGCGGCAGTCCAGTCTGCTGTATAGTCATATCCACCCTCTTTAGACAGGATTTCATCATAATGGTCGCCATTGAACATGTAAGTTGCTTTTCTTCGAACAGCATCATTTGGATTATTTATATAATATTTAATAATATCAGCAGAAGCACCCTGGCCACCTCCCCATCCATCGCCTGTGCCAGTAATTTTTGGCTCAAATGCTACATATGACTGGAAAGTATTTTTTATGCCCCATTCATTAACAGCTTCCCATTGCAAAGCAAAGAGGCTTTCTTCATTATTATCGTTAGCAGACAGGAAAAGATCGTAATAGTTTGGCAACAGGTTTAGTCCGCTATTATTACATACATCACCAGCATAAAGTTTTGTACTGTCCAAATCAGACTGGTTACGGGTTCCATCGCCTCCACTCGAACCTGAACGATAAAGCTGCATCTCATTTGTACTGCTTAAGCCTGAACGATAAAGATACATCTTTGCAAGCATCCCTTTAGCTGACCATTTAGATAATCGTCCTATTTCCACTGGAGTTTCAGGAAGGTTTTGAACAGAATACCTAAGGTCACGTATTACAAGTGCCCATATACTCTCAACCGTATTTGGTGCTAAAGCAGTATCCAGCATTTGGTCGATGTTGCTGTAAACAATAGGTACCGGACCCCAGTTCATCACAAGCATAGAGTATGCAACCCCCCTCATAAAACGGGCTTCTGCAATTGCATGTCTTTTTATTTCTTCTGAAACATCATCGCTTGCCCTGGTTTTTATATTTCTGATAGCCATATTACACTGGCCGATTACATTATATAATGCCCTCCACGCCCCGTGAACCTCCCAGTCACTGGCCGTAACAGTAAATTGGTAATATTGATCCCTGTCATTGGATATTATATTACCTGCACGTCCATCACCAAGAGCATACATACATTTGTCATTATAATCACCCCAAACCAAGCTATATAAAAGTGCAGAACCCATAAGCACTTCGTTATCGTTTTGATAATATGTTTCGTCAGTAAGACTGTCAAGCGGGGGTCTGTCAAGAAAATCCTTATTACATCCTATAAAATTAATAGTAAGGAGTACAGTTATGTATTTTATTATCATTGATTTCATAATCACTTAATTTTTTTATACTTATACATTAAAAATCTACTAAAAAACTGAACGAATAGATCCTGGTTTGAGGATAACGACCATAATCTATACCAGGTACTGCATTTGAAAGATTATCATCTGAAAAGGTACCAACTTCAGGATCGTAACCTCAATATTTTGTGAAAGTAAATGCATTCTGGACACTCGCAGAAACCATTATTCCATTTATAGGAATTTTTGACAAGACCTTTTCAGGAATACTATATGATAGTTGTATGTTTTTAAACCTTATAAACGAACCATCTTCGACAAACTGGTCTGAAGGCCTGTTGTTTGCATTCGGATCAGTGGATGTAACCCTTGGTATTTTTGTTTCAGGATTAAGCAAGATTGGTTCACCATTTGCATCGGTTGAAACCCTTGCAAAATCAGCAACTGCTTTTAGGTAACCACTACCTGGACCACTACCATTTGGATTTTCATTCTTGTATCGAACATAATTGAATATTTTATTTCCGTAAATACCATTTATAGCAATGTAAAGTACAAAATTCTTATAAGTGAAAGTATTATTAAATCCAAAAGAAAATTTAGGCCACGGACTTCCGATATTTGTTCGATCCTCATCGTCTATTATTGAATCGTTGTTCATATTAATGAACTTTATGTCACCTACCCATGTCCCTTGGTTTTCATCAATTAAACCAGTGCTACTTTGGACAGCATGGTTTCTAATTTCGAGGGTGTCCAGGAATAAACCATCTGCTTTATATCCATAGAATTGCCAGACAGGTTCGTTTATTTCAGACCGTGATATAAAATTACCCATAAACCAGGGAGACCGATCTATTATACTGTTTTCTGTATAAAGTTTTGTTAACTTGTTCTTGTCAAGCGAGAAAGTAAAACCACTTTCCCATTTTAGAGGATTTTCGATATTAACAGTATTCAATGTAATACCAAAACCACGGTTTTCCATTGCCCCTATATTAACCCATGGAGCCTGTACAGAGCCAGAGCCTTCAGTTCCAAGATATGCGGGTAAAGGTATCTGCATCATAAGATTATCCGTTTCTCTTAAATAAAAATCAGCAATGAATTCAATACGGTTTCTGAATAAGTTGACGTCCAAACCAGCATTATAAGCTTTTGTTTCTTCCCACTGGAAATCAGGATTGGAATAATTATTGGGTAAATATCCTGTGCCCCACGGCGTTGTCCCTGTCCTCATAGTTGCAAAATACGTAGCACTTCCACTGTTTTGGTTTCCGCTCACACCATATTCTAATCTGAGTTTTAAATTATCTACCTGGCTTACATTTTGCATAAATGATTCTTTAGAAATCCTCCATGCCAGAGATATTGCGGGAAAGTAACCCCATCTTTTGTTCTCACCGAAATTAGGGGAGCCATCAGCACGCAATGTTCCATGGATTATGTACCTTTCATCAAAAATATAGTATAAACGTCCGAAGAAAGATTCCATAGCCCAATCCCCTTTACCACTGTATGCCTCTGATGTAGTTATATCACCAGAATTAAGCTCTTCAATAGTATTGGTTATAAATCCTTGTCTGGCTCCGGAGAGGCTTTCCCAAAGCTTTTCCCTGGCTTCATGACTTGCCATAACATTTATATTGTGCTTTCCTATTTGAGTATTATACTCTAACAGAGTATTTAGTGACCATTCTGTGCTGTTATCCAGACTTCTCGTTGATCTTGCCTGTTCCTGTTCTTTTATATAACCGCTAAATTCATATCCGGGTTCGAAATCGAACTTTTTACCGAAATATATGTTTCCGTTTAAGTCAGTTCTGAGCTTCAAGCCCTTTATTAGGTTAATTTCGGCAAATATTCCGCCCATGCCAAATATTCTTCTTAGACTGTGATCGTTTATCTGTGCAAGGGCTACAGGATTCGATATCATAAACTGTGTTGTAGAAGGACCACCCCAACTGCCATCCGGATTTCTAACTGCTACGGCTGGTGACTGGCTTATAGCAACATTAATAAGATCATTCTCCGAATTAGTAACAGTAATTACTTCATTTGTTTGGCTAGCCATAATATTTGTACCTAATTTTAACCATTTACGCGGTGTATTATCCAGGTTCAAACGGAATGAATATCGATCAAAGCCCGATCCTATAGCTATACCTTCCTGATTGAAATATCCGGCAGAAAGATAGTAACGTGTATTAACATTGCCACCTGAAAGACTAATTTGATGTTTCTGTATTGGAGCCCTCTGAAAAAGTTCCTTCTGCCAGTTCGTACCTTCACCAAAAACTGAAGGGTCAAGGTATTCAGCAGAACGCTCCCATCCTCTGGCATCTGCCAATTCATTCTGATAAGCAGCATATTCACTCAAACTCATAGTAGGAAGCAATTCAGGCATATCCTGTATTGAATACATCCCTGAATAACTAATTTTCACTTGACCTTCTGATCCTCTCTTAGTTGTAATAACGATCACACCATTTGCAGCTCTTGAACCGTAAATAGCTGTAGCAGATGGTCCTTGCAAGATTTGCATTGATTCAATATCATCAGGATTTATTCCCGCAAGAGGATTGCTTGAAGATCCAGTTTCAGCAAGAATTTGAACGCCATCAATAACATACATTGGTTCAGTGCTATTTGCAATTGAACTTATACCGCGAATATTTACTGAAATTGAGCCCCCCGGCTGTCCAGAGTTTGTTGAAACATAGACACCAGCTGCACGTCCTTGGAGGACCTGTTCAAGTGTTGTTGCATTGCTTTTCAGTATTTCATCCGAACTAATAGAAACCTGTGCGGAACTGAGGTCACTTCGCTTCATTTGTCCGTACCCTATAACAACTACTTCATCGAGCTTTGTTACTTCTTCTACCAGTGATATATTAAGATATGTCTGTTCATTTACAGTGATTTCTTTATCATTATAACCCAGGAAGGAAATAACCAGGACATCTCCTGATCTAACATCAATAGAAAAATCACCGTTAACACCAGTTACAGTTCCGGTAGTGGTACCCTTAATAATAATATTGGCACCCGGAACAGGCTGGTTGTCCTCTGCAAAAGTAACTTTTCCGGTTATTGTCCGTTTGGCAGGTTCCTGTGAGTGACAGTAAAAGGTGCTTAAAATCCCCGCAATCAGCATAAGTGTGATAAACTTTAAAACACCCGGTACTGATCTGAAAACATGATGTTTTAATAACCAGATAGTCTTTATAAACTTATTTTCCATAATATTTGGTTTTAAAATGTCATAATAACATTTTTCTTTAATAGTATTTTTATATCAGCTTGTGAAAGATATTAATCTGACATCTTCAATTTAATAGTTTGCTTACCCCCATTGTAACTTATTAATTGATCATATGAAATACCCGCGTCATATTTCTTTGGCTGATCTTTTATTATATATACCACTTTAATTTTCCTTTCTTCAGGCATTCCTGTATATGATCCTTTTATTTCGCCAATAGTTAAAGTCTGTGACAGGTCGTAGTATGAGAATGGTATATTAGTGAATTTGCCTTTCTCATAGTTGTAATTTACATTTTCATCTTCATAAAGTTCAAAGTATCCGTCCCTGCCAGCATACACATACAGCGTAATGGGATCTGCCGGTTTCTCCCCTGTATACTGAATCTCAGGTCCGATTGGAATAATTGAACCTTCTTTAACAAAAAGAGGTATCTTTTCAAGAGGGGCTTGCGCATCTATTGTCTGTCCGCCCCCCCAATATTTCCCTGAATAGAAGTCGTACCACCCTGTTGTTGAAGGCAGATAAACCTTCCTGCTTCTGGCCTTATATTCATAGACAGGACATACCAGCAGGTACGGTCCGAACATATATTCATCTCCCGTATTTAGTACATTAGCATCATCAGCAAAGTCCATAACCAGGGCACGCATTATCGTGTAGTCGTCAAGGTAAGCTTTACCTGCAAGTGTATATATGTAGGGCATAAGGCTATACCTGAGCTTGTCGTAATATAACATAGATTTGTATTCTGCAGAATTTTCAGGAGCTACATTAAATATCTCCCTGTATGGAAACTGACCGTGCACTCTGAACAGGGGGCAAAAGGCTCCGAACTGAAACCACCTGGTTATCAGCTCTCGCCACTCAGCCAGATCTTCGCCTGTAGCATTTTCATAGCGGCGCTCCACTGAAAATCCGCCTATATCGTGAGTCCAGTATGGAATCCCTGATATGCAAAAATTCAGTCCTGCAGGAATTTGTAATTTAAGATCGCACCATCTTGAAGCAACATCTCCGCTCCAGGTAGCTGATGCATATCTCTGCTGACCTGCAAAAGCAGACCTGGTTAAGATAAATACCCTTTTATCAGGATTAGCCTCTCTTAAACCTTCATATACCACTTTTGAATTCATTAAGGAATAAGCATTAAAATATTGAGCACCCGGACCCAGGGAAGTTGGACTCATTAACAGTTTTCTTTCTTCGATTGAATTATTTGACTCCATATCCGGCTCGGTGGCATCCATCCACCACGCATCAATGCCGATGCTGTTAAGTTTGGTGTCAATCTGTTTCCAGAACAGTTTTCTTGCTTCCGGATTAAATGCATCATAAAAGGTTGAATTATATCCGATCCAGTCTTTTATACCCTTGTCCAGATTCCTTTGATAGAGGAATCCGTTTTTTTGCATTTCCTCAAAATGTTTTGTGCCTGGGTAGAACTTTGGCCAGACAGATACCATTATTCGTGCATTTAATTCATTATGCAATTCACTGACCATTCCTTCGGGATCAGGAAACCGTGTCGAGTCAAAATCATGTGAGCCCCATTTATCGGGTTCCCAGTATTGCCAGTCCAGTACAATATTGTCCAGGGGAATTTTTCTTTTTCTGAATTCCTTGACTACATTAAGCAGTTGCTCCTGTGACACGTATCTTTCCCTGCTTTGCCACAGGCCCATGGCCCATTTCGGCATTATCGGAGCTTTGCCTGTTATTTCGCGGTAACCGCTAATTACTTCATCGGCATTGGAACCATAGATAAAGTAGTAGTCAATTTGATTTCCTACCTCTGAAAAAAGGGAAAGTTTATTCTGTTCATCATTTTCCATAGGATCCAGGTGTTTCAGTGCAATATAAGCCATCCCCTGCGGATCCCATTCCAGCTTTATTGTATGCTTCTCACCCTTTAACATATCAATGGTAAACTTGTGATACCATGGATTCCATCCCTGCCTCCATTTATCCATAATTAACTGATCGTCAATCCACAATTTAAAATATCCTGAAGCATATAAAACAAATTTGTGTTTTCCCCCGGTATCTGATGAAAGTGACCCCTGCCATATCACCTTTCTTATATCCCTCATAGACAGATTCTCAGGTATATTAGAAAATGACTGAATATATTGATAGTCAATACTGTCCTCTAACCGGCTTAACAACAGGCCAGTGTCACCATAATATTCTGCAGTCAGTCCGCCCTGTTCGTTATTTTTAGATAGAAGCTCAAGGGTCGAAATGGGCTGAAATTCCCGGGGATCGCCGAACCGTGTTATAGAATAATTATCCCATAGGATCCCGTAATTTTTATTTGAATATATAAAGGGGACTACTGCAACAATATTATGCTGTGCCAGTTCAACATCTTCTCCTTTATAGTTCATCTGGCCGTTCTGATGCTGCCCGAGTCCATAAAAAGCTTCATCAGCAGGTGATTCAAATACCTGTCTTATGCTGTAAAACTGTTTACCTTCAACTGAAACAGGGGTGAATGTTTTACCTCCGCCAGGTTCTTCACTGAGAATGACCTGTCCTGTACTATCCCTGAATACAACTGCCCCTGAAGCCAGTGATACGCTTGCATTAATACATGAAGTTTTAAGTACTACCTCGCTGTTGGTTTCATCTATGCTCCACTGAACCGGTTT
The DNA here is from genome assembly GCA_964521285.1 of uncultured Bacteroidales bacterium. Classification (GTDB taxonomy): domain Bacteria; phylum Bacteroidota; class Bacteroidia; order Bacteroidales; family UBA10428. The sequence continues at coordinate 49,086 of CAZFQS010000012.1, forward strand.
TGTATTATTGCCAGCTGTAATCAGACTTTCAAATTCAGGAAAATTATTTGCAGGGCTGGCCACAACATGTATAATTTTATCGGATACTACCTGGAGCTTAACAAGTTTTGCTTTGCCAGGTGCAACTTTTTTCAAATGTACTACAATACCATCTTCAGATTTTTTATAATTTTTTCTCTGGCAGGATGAGATTAGCAGTAACAAACAAGTAAAATAAATAGTATGCTTTATCATTTTGTTTAGAATTTATTTATTGAAATTAATATCTTTTATTGATTTATTTTAAGTTATCAAAAAAATTATAACCAAAATATTGACAGAGGATAAGTTCTTAAATAATAAGCTATCAAAGACAGATGCATTTTTGTTAAATGTAACCATTGTATATAAGTCTGAAAAGTCCAAATGTTTTTAAATAGGGAATTAAATGTTAATAAAGATGTTTTGTGCTTTTCTTTTTCCGGCATACCGGGATGGCAATATATTAAATTCGGTTTTGAAGTACTTAGCGAAGTATTTTGGATTATTGAAACCTACCTCATAAGCTATTTCCGAAACAGTTAACTGGCTTTTTTCAAGGAGACGGGCAGCTCTTTTCAACCTGATTATCCGGATAAACTCAATAGGTGTCTTTCCTGTCAGAGATGATAATTTTTTATACAAATGCACCCTGCTCATTCCCAGCTCGTTACTTAACTCTTTAACAGAAAAATCAGGATTTGATATATTATTTTCAACTATTGCCAGTGCTTTTTGTATCAACTTTTCATCAAGAGAAGTGATGCTTATTTCTTTTGGAGTGATTTGTATGTGTTTGAGGTAGTTTTTACGCATCGATTCCCTGATTGTAATAAGGTTTTTTATACGAGACTGAAGTATTTCGAAATTAAAGGGTTTTGTGATGTAGTCATCAGCGCCGGTGTTAAATCCCTCAATCTTTTCCTTATCTCCTGCACGGGCAGTAAGAAGGATTACAGGGATATGAGATGTGCGCTGTTCACTTTTTACTTTACGGCACAGTTCTATTCCATCCATTTCAGACATTAGTATGTCACTAACAATTAGGTCAGGAATAACATTAAGGGTTTTTTCCCAGCCTTCTTTGCCACTGTCGGCCTCGATAATGTTATAATATTGTTTGAGGTTATCCTTAAGGTAGAACCTGAAATCGTGATTATCCTCTACAAGCAGGATCAATGGTTTTTTATTGTTAATATTTATATTTTCCTGCTGTCTGGTTACTTTTTTCTGTTCAGCATTTTCATCAGCGGGCAGTTCCAGATTTGCGGACAACTGATCTTTAATATAATCATCAGCATTTTTCACGGGTAGCAGAACGGAAAAGCTGGTGCCTTTATCAGATTCCCCTTTTAGGGAAATAGTACCTCCATGGAGTTTTACAAATTCTTTTGTTAATGCCAATCCAATTCCGCTTCCTTTGTTGACGGCAGAGCCCGGTACCAAATTCTGAAAGAACCTGTCAAATATTTTGTTATGTTTATCTTCAGGTATTCCTATACCGGTATCACTTACTATGATATTCAGTAACTTTGAATTTTTCCCGGGGTCGTTGTTGGAATTAACCAAACTTATATTGACTGTTATACTTCCATGCTCAGGTGTAAATTTAAAAGCATTGGAAAGCAGGTTAAACATTATTTTTTCCAGTTTATCCTGATCAAAGAGCATTTCCAGTCCATTAACTTGTGACTGTATTGAAAAATTAATTTTTTTCTTTTCAGCAAGGTCAGTAAATGATTCTGCAGTATCCTTTATATAACTTATTATGTCACCTTCAACAGGATTATAAGTGAATTCCTCAACTTCCATTTTTCTGAAATCAAGCAACTGATTTACCAGGTTCAGGAGTCTTCTGACATTACGTGATATTAACAAAAACTGGCGCTTCTGTTCGGGATTTTTCGTACTTTTCATCATCTTATCAAGGGGAGAAGCAATTAAAGAAAGGGGAGTTCTTAACTCATGACTTACGTTTGTGAAAAATTTTATTTTCATCATATCGAGCTCATGCATGTGTTTAGCTTCCTGTCTTTCCTGCTGGATCCTGTGATTCATTCTTTCCCTTTCAAGAATAAGTCTCCGTGAGAATAACAGGATACCAATTATAAAAACGGCGTATATGATAAAAGCTACAGGGGTTTTCCAGAATGGCGGTAAAATTTTTATTTTTAGGCTCGCACCTTCTTCATTCCAATACCCGTCATTATTGCTTGCTTTAACTTTAAAAACATATTCTCCGGGATCAAGATTTGTGAATGTTGCTTTTCGCTGGCTTCCATCTGTTGTCAGCCAGTCTGTGTTAAAGCCTTCAAGAATATAAGCATAACTGTTTTTCCCCGGGTGGGAATAGCTTAGTGCTGCAAATTCAATAGAGAATACATTCTCTCTGTATTTTAATACTATTTCCCTTGTAAGTGTTATAGATTGTTTGAGAACGACTCTGCCATTTGCCTTTTCATTAACACCTATGCTTTTATTAAAAATTTGAAAATCTGTAAATACAAGTTCGGGAACAATAGTATTCTTCTTTATATCATCAGGATGAAAGATATTAAATCCGTTTGGACCCCCAAAAATCAATTCTCCCCGGCTTGTTTTACAGGCTGCGTTTTCATTAAATTCCCTGTCCTGTAGTCCATCGGTTTCGTCATAATTTTTAAAACTGAATGTATATTCACTATCATTTATATTCTTGCTGATTAATAAGTTTGAGAGACCATTTGGTGTACTAATCCAGAGATTACCATTATTATCTTCCAGAATTGATGAAATTGTATTATCAGGTAATCCGTCTTCCATCCTGAATACCATGGATGTTTGATCTTTCCTGTTAAAAAGATTCAACCCTTCCCTTGTACCAACCCATATAAGTCCGCGCATATCCTCTATAATTGCAATAATATTATTATTACTTATGCTCCTGTGATTATCCAAATCATGTGTATAATGAGTAAAAATACCTGTTTGTTTGTCAAGAAAATCTATGCCATGAGCACTCCCGATCCATAAATTTCCGTCCCTGTCTTCAATAATTGATGAGATAAAGTCTGAATGTATTGAGTTAGCCTGGTCGCTCCTGTGATGTATAAACACATCATTTCTGTGATCAAATCTATCAAGACCTCCGCCCAGTGTTCCAATCCATAGATTTTTTTCGGAGTCCTCAAATATTTCCCATACTCTGTCATCAGACAGGCTTTGGGGATCTGAGGGGTTATGCAGGTAATGTTTGAATTTTTTCCCGTCAAAGCAGTTTAATCCACCGTAGTAGGTTCCAATCCATAGATTTTGCAAATGATCTATGCATAAACTTACAATTATATCATTGCTTATGCTGTTCTTGATATCCGGATCATGCAAATACCTGGTAAACCTGTTATTGTCACAGTTATAAAAGAGCAGCCCACCTCCGTTTGTCCCTATCCACAGATTACCTTTGGCATCTTCGGCAAAGCAATTAACATCATCATAGCTAAGACTAAAAGGATCTGATGCCTGATTTTTGAATAGGCGAAATTTGAAAATATCTTCATTGTAGTAATTAATGCCTTTTTTAAATGTGCCAATCCACATAATGCCCAAATCGTCCTTGAATAAGGAGGTGATACTGTTTTGACCAAGACTTTTATCATCTTCATTATTGTGAGTAAGATATTTAAATGTAAAGGTTTTCTTATCCAAAAGATTGATACCTCCGTGATCAGTACCAATCCATATAAGTCCGTTATTATCCTGTGCAACACCTCTTACAATATTAGTATTTAAGTTAACGGCAGGTGATCCCTCCTGAAAGTGCCTAAAGGACTGCCGGGAAACATCAAAATAAAATATACCTCTTGCATAGTTAGACACGTAAATCCATAAATCTTCATCCGCATCAACAAAAAGATCATATTCAAGATACTCACCCTTGTATCTGTGGTACAGAAAATCATTCCTGTAGATAATTCTGTGATTTTTGTAATCCATTTTTTCCAGCATGCCATTATGATGCACTATCCAGAAATTATTTTGCGGTCCTTCACAAATATCAGCAATGTAATCTGTTGCTATGGAGTTGCTGTCATTTGCATTGTGATTGATATTGGCAATGGTATTTGTTTGAATGTTATATTTGTAGAGACTGGTTTCAGAACTTATAAACCAGTAGTTGCCCTGATTATCCCTCAATATATCACTCAGGGATTCATCCTGAATATTTAATGATCTTAAAAAAGCGGACGGGTCCCGGTTGAAAGTCTCTGTAAGCGGATCATAAATGTTAAATCCGCTTCGTGTTCCGACCCATAGTCTGCCAAGATGGTCCTCGAAGAGATCCCAGATAAAATTATCACTTATCGATGTTGTATCGCGGAGATCATGTCTGAAGATTTTAAAACTGTACCCGTCAAACCTGTTCAATCCTGACATGGTACCAAACCACATAAATCCCATATTGTCTTTAAGAATGCAGTTTATTTGATTATTTGACAGGCCGTTGTTAATATCGATACGGGAAAATTTGAAATTAGTGGGCTGGGATATGTGATCAAATACTGCAAAAAACAATAACACAAATACAAAAAGAATTTTGCGGTACACTGAAATAATTTTATGCAGCGAATCTCTAAAACTAATCATTAAAAAATGATAAAAATATTTATAATAATAGTGTAAAGGTATATTATAATTAATGCAGAGTTTGTTCAGGCTAAATTATAAAAAATATATGAATGATACAGGTAACTTATCTCACTTAAGTAATATATGTTAATCATTAAGTCAGGTATTATTCCAAATTACTTTTTAAAATTTCAGGTAAAGCAATAATATATTTTTCTTTAATGTGGTTTTTAAAAATTAATATTTATATTCGTAACACGAAATTTAATATAGTAACACTATGTCAGTAATTAGATTTGGCGTCTCACTGGAAGAGCATTTAATGGGTGCTTTAGACAAATATGTTATTGAAAATAAGTTTCCCAACAGATCACGTGCTATAAGAAATCTGATTGAAAAGAATATTGTTGAAAAGAAGTGGAAGTGTAACAACGAGGTTGCAGGAGCAATAGTATTGCTTTATGATCACCATAAAAGGGATATCACAAATAAAACCAACAGTGTTCAGCACGATTATCATAAATTTGTATTATCAGCGCAACATGTTCATCTTGACCATGATATGTGCCTGGAAACAATTGTTGTTAAGGGAAAAGCAAAGCAATTGACAGAGCTTGCAGATAAGTTGATTGCAATCAAGGGAGTGCAACACGGCAAACTTGTTATGACAAAAACAAATTAATTTTTTTTCAATAATAGTAGCACGAAAATTAAAAAATTAACATTTAACTAATTAAAAAATGAAAAAAATATCAGGCTTAACCGGTTTGATTATTTTCACAGGACTTATCACATCAGCACAGATTCTCGATGATACGATATCTCTGGAAGAAGTTGTTGTAACCGGAACAAAAGTTGAGGTTTCGAGAAAAAACATACCCTTGACAGTTTCAGTAATTAAAAGTGAAGAAATTGAGCAAAGTGATGAATCAGCTCTTTTACCTATAATTAGTGAAAGAGTGCCGGGTGTTTTTATTACAGAACGTGGAATAACCGGATTTGGGGTGTCCACCGGGGCAGCAGGTCAAATAAACATACGTGGGTTAGGAGGTTCGCCCACGACCCAGGTTTTAATTTTAATTGACGGCAATCCGCAATTTATGGGCATGATGGGTCATCATTTGCCTGATGCTTATGTTGCGTCGGATGTTGAAAAAGTGGAAATAATTCGTGGTCCTGCTTCAATATTATATGGGTCAAATGCTATGGGTGGTGTTATAAACATTATTACAAAAAAACAGGTTGAAGATGGCATTAAATTTAATTCAAGGATTTTATATGGATCGTACAACACTCAAAAATACATGGGCAAAGTGGGATTTAAGAAGAAGGGATTTAATGTTTTTTGCTCAGTAAATCATGACAGAACAGATGGTCACAGGGACTCATCAGATTTTAAGATAACAAACGGTTATATTAAGGCAGGTTATGATATTAGTAATATATGGAAAGTGTCAGCTGATTTGTCTCTGGCGAAATTCAAAGCTTCTGATCCTGGCCCCGAGTCAGGTATAGCAGGTGAAATGATAGATATACTAAGGGGTAAAACAGCGTTATCTGTTCAAAATAATTACAGGAATATAAAAGGAGCTCTTCATTTATATTACAATTTTGGCGAGCATGATATAACTGATGGCTGGCATTCAAATGATGTGCTCTATGGATTAATGGTATACCAGGGATTTAATTTAATTCAGGGCAACACTGTTACCATCGGATATGATAAAATGATTTACGGAGGCAAGGGACATCCTATAATTGCTGTATTACGTGATGAAGACGGAAATATAATTCGAGGACCTGAAGGCCCTCAATTCGTATTGGCTGAAAATGATAATAAATGGGTGACTATGACACATGATGCAGTATATTCATTTATACAACAGACTTTGTTTGAAAAATTAATTATTAACGGAGGCTTAAGATATGAAATGAATTCATATTACGGGAATGAGTTTATACCGCAGGCAGGTTTTGCTTATCATTTAAGTGAACTGACAAGTTTTAAAGGATCCGTATCAAAGGGATACAGGCCACCGTCTATCAGAGAATTGTATTTTTTCCCTACTGCCAACAATAAACTCGAACCAGAAAAAATGATTAATTATGAACTGGGATGGGAGCAGGACTGGATGAATAACAGGATACACACAGAAATAACAGGTTTTTTATGTAAAGGTGACAATCTTATAGTCAAGGTACCTGATGTAGCTCCGCCTCCGCCCCAGTATAAAAACACAGGGAAATTTCAGAATTATGGCATAGAAGTCGCATGGAATTACAGTCCGGTTACCAGTCTTAAGTTAAGCGGCAACTATACCTTTATTAATATGAAGAAGAAATTAATAGCCACACCCGAACATAGCTTATTTTTATCAGGTAATTATCATTGGCAAAAATTTATATTTAATCTGAAATTGCAGACCATTATTAATCTATATGGGGAAAATCAGAATGGGGCAATCGATATTATTGAGAATAACTATTTCTTATTGGGAACAAAAATTAGTTACAGGGCATTAAAATATCTTAGTATTTTCTTAAGCGGGGAAAACCTGCTTAATCAGGATTACCAGATGCTTTATGATTATCCTATGCCAGGAATTAGTTTTATGTCAGGTTTAAATATCAAACTGAATTAAAATACTTTCCTGAAGAATATTAGATAATACCAGATATTTACAAAAAATGAGAAAGACGGTCCTGCTACTAGTTATAATCTTAACAATTTCAAACTGCGAAATTGTTGCTCACTCAGGCAAGCCACAGTACTATATTATTATAGATACCGATTGTGCCATTGATGATTTAAGGGCAGTTACTTTACTGCTGGCTTCATCAAAGGTGCAAGTTCTTGGTATTACAACATCAGATGGAACCCTTGATCCTGCGAACGGACAGATAAAAGTTGAATCACTTTTAGGGGATTATCATCATGAGGGTATTCCTGTTGCCAGTGGGGAAAGAGTATTGGAAAATCCGCCTGAATGGAGGGATTTAAATAACAATATATTATGGGGCAAAGAAGAATTAACGGGAAATAATGGTAATAACTTAAATGCAAGGGATTTTATAATTGAGGCTGTTAAAAGTGAAAAAGAGCCGGTAACTATGATTTGTCTTGGTAGTCTTTCAAATATTTCACATGCAATACAGAAGGATGATAGTATCAGGAAACAAATACAAAGAATAATCTGGTTTAACAAAACCCCTGATATTTTTAACGGCACAAATTATCGGTTCGACAAAAAATCTGCAGACTATGTTCTTAACTCAGGTATTAACATTGATATTGTTACAAATCCGGATAAAGATATATTTAAGATTGATAATATTCTTATGGACAGTATATCAAAGATAAATTCAATTTATGCAAATAAAGTATTTGAGGTTCATCAGCAAAAGGATTTGAAAAACTCAACACATCAAGGATATAAAAGCCTGTGGGATGATTTGGTGCCTGTTTACCTTATGTCTTCAATGACTTTTACAATTGATAGTTCTTCTGAATATGATAATGTAAGAATGGTTACTCCTGTTGATCTAAGCCAGATAAATACACAAATTATTGATATTCTGAATGTTAATAAAAATGTTAGCAGTAAAATATTTCTGGGTTTCCCGGCTGACCCTGAACTTTTCCAGGAAGATGTTGCTGAAGTTATGAATGAAATAATTCGCAAACATAGCCTTGAAGAATGGAAAATTGGAGTATTGGCAAACGAACTGCACGGTCATCTCGGAATTTATGCGATCATAGGAGTTAAGATGGGATTAAGGGCAAGAGAGTTTTTTAACATAGGGATAGATGATATTAAGATTGTTACATATGCCGGAAGAAAACCTCCCTTAAGCTGTATGAATGATGGATTACAGGCAAGTACCGGAGGAACACTGGGACACGGACTGATTTTTCTGGCAGATGACAGCAGAACGATGCCAATGGCCCTTTTTTCATATAAAGACAGAACAGTCTTAATTAAACTAAAAGATGAATATGTGAATATTGTAAGAAATGATATTATGAAATGTATTTCAGAGCACGGAGATTTAACTGAGCCATACTGGAGCTGTGTGAGGAGACTTGCTATAGAATACTGGCTGGAGTGGGACAGAAATATTATATTTGATTTGGAATATTAATGAAAGGAGTTTTTTATGAGTGACCAGATTTTAGTTTTAGCGATTAATGCAGCATCTATTGGTTTTATACATACTGTCCTGGGCCCCGATCATTATTTGCCTTTTATTGTATTGTCAAAGGCTAGAAGGTGGTCAGGTTTCAAGACAGCAATAATAACATTTCTTTGCGGATTAGGGCACGTTGGCAGTTCTATCTTGGTTGGCGCTGTTGGTATTGTATTTGTCCTTGGCCTTTCAAAAGTTGAGGGAATAGAAGTTATTCGTGGAGATATTGCTGCCTGGGCCTTTATTGTTTTTGGATTTCTCTATATGATATGGGGCTTGATACGGGCAATAAGGAATAAACCACATAAACATTCTCATTTACATAGTGGGGGAGTTGTTCATGAACATGTGCACACACATTCGGAAGATCATGATCATGTTCATAAGGGTGAAAAAGCCGTAAGCTTAACTCCCTGGGTGTTATTCATTATTTTTGTGCTGGGCCCCTGTGAGCCATTGATACCTTTGGTAATGTATCCGGCTGCAAATCATAATATGTTGGGAGCTATTACAGTATCCCTGATATTTGCAGTTACTACAATAGTGACAATGCTTGTTATAGTGTTACTGCTTACTTACGGATTAAAAGCATTACCTTTTGGAAGGCTGGAAAGATATACCCATGCCATAGCAGGAGCTACTATATTTTTAAGTGGCTGTGCCATTGTTTTGCTTGGATTGTAGAAGCAGCTATCAGATTCTTTCATAAATACAGAAAGTATAATCAAAAGTATTCATGTTGTCCCTTTTGTTTTGTATTTCAGATACTAATTTCCAGTCAGATTTATCCAGTTCGGGATAGAACACATCTCCTTCAATTATTGCATGAATCCGTGTAAGATAAATTCTGTGGGTAATAGTAATTGACTGTTCATAAATGGTGCCTCCCCCGACAATAAAAACTTCTTTCTCTTTTTTCCCCCGGGGGATATCCAGGGCCTCTTTCAGGGAATGAACAATAATTCCGTCCTCTATTTTAAATTTCCTGTTCCTTGTAATTACTATGTTTATTCTTTCCTTAAGGGCTTTTCCTTCAGATTCATAGTTCTTTCTTCCCATTATTACGTAGTGCCCCTTTGTTATCCTGTTAAAATAGGCCATGTCGGCGGGCATTCGCCAGGGCAGTTTATTATTTTTCCCGATTACATTATTTTCTGATACGGCAACAATATGTGAAATTATCATGTTAAGCTGGGGTTTGATTTGTGTAATTTGTTTATATTCTGCCAATCTTGTTTAAAAAGTTAATTTAAAAAAATATTTATTTTAATGGTACATGATGAGGAGTATTTGTCTAATTTTATTATAATCTTTGGAGTTAATCTGAAAAATATGAAATTCATCAGGTGTTGCAATGACTCGTAAAATAACCGTTTTTTTTATAATAAATATTTTTGTCATAAGCTTCTATGCCCAGGAATACAGACTTAGTGGATATATATATGATTCTATTACAAGTAATGTTTTAACAGGAGCTTCAATATACATTAAGGGGACTTCACCTGGTACAGTCAGTAATAATAATGGTTATTATTCAATTTTACTAAAGGATGGGGAAAATACAATTATTGTATCTTATCTGGGATATAAGTCAGTTGAAAAGACAATAAAAACAGCCACCAATATTAGCATGGACTTTTATCTTAAGCCCGGGGTTATAAGTACGGGTGAGGTAGTGGTTTCAACAAAGGATCCAAGAACTAATATAGAAAGTGCTGAAACAGGAATTATTCAGCTGTCAGGAAAAGAGATTGAGCGACTACCTGCTCTTATGGGAGAAGCAGATCCTCTAAGAGCTTTACAGTTAAATCCGGGCGTTCAGTCTGCAAGTGAAGGGGTTAGCGGCTATTATGTCAGAGGAGGGGGAACGGATCAAAACCTTATATTGCTGGATAATGCTACGGTCTATAATCCTTCTCATGTCCTGGGCTTTTTTTCTGTATTTAATACGGATGCGATCAGAAGTGTAAAATTGATAAAATCAGGTATACCGGCAAACTATGGGAGCCGGCTGTCTTCAGTTATTGAAATTACAGGCAAAGAAGGGGATTTTAAGAATTACTCAACCAAAGGGAGTATCGGGTTGATTTCCTCAAAAATATCATCACAGGGTCCTGTTTTTAAGAACAATAGCTCATTTCTTGTTTCATACCGGAGATCCTATATTGATGAGGTTCTCAAACCATTAATCAGACCCCTGGTCAAAGGCTCTTCCTCATTTTATAATTATAGCCGGTATTATTTCTATGATGCCAGTGCCAAGCTAACCTGCAAGATCAATCGAAATAATAAACTTTCTTTAACTTATTATAAAGGAAGAGATGATTATGAGCTTGAACGTAATCAGCTAAACTATAAGAATAACCTTAACTGGGGTAATATGGTCGCATCACTAAACTGGAACCATATTTTCAATGAAAACTGGTATTGCCGGAACAGCATAAGTCTATCAAAATATCAGTTCAGTTTTTCGGCACAACAAAGAGAAATTAAAATCGGGTTATTTTCAGGCATAGAGGATATAAATTATAAAATAGACTTTAACAGGATTAATATCAATGGAAATGTAATAAGATTTGGAGTTGATTATCAATATCATAATTTTATTCCTAATAATATTGATGCAGTTACAAGTGATTTAAACCTGAAATTTGGTGCAAACCAGAACCTTTATTCTCATGAATCAGCTGTATATATTGCAAATGAAACATCTTTAACAAACAGGCTGAAAATAAATTCTGGATTGAGACTGACAGGCTTTTTACATGTCGGGCCATATGAAGAATATATAAGAGACTACAATAATGAAATTACAGACACTTTTACATATAAATCAGGAGAATTAATAAAACCCTATTTTAATCTGGAGCCAAGAGTATCCTTAAGATATTTGCTTAGTGATAATTCTTCTGTCAAGGCTTCTTTTACTACCAGCTATCAATATATTCATCTGGCAACGGCGTCGTCAGTAACATTGCCAACTGATATCTGGTTACCCAGTACAAAAAGAATTAAACCTCAGAAAGGTATGCAGATCTCTGCAGGATATTTTATAAATATGTTTGAAAACTTAGTTACAGGCTCTGTTGACATATATTATAAGGATTTTAGGAACCAGATTGAACTTTTATACGGCATAGTCAACGATTATAGTGATAACATATTTGAGGAAAGCATAACATTTGGCAACGGACAATCTTACGGAATAGAATTACTCTTACGAAAACAAAAGGGTAAGGCTACCGGATGGTTAGGTTATACCCTGGGAAAAACCACAAGACAATTTAATGAAATAAATGAAGGAGATATATATCCTGCCAAATATGACAGAAGGCATGATATAAACCTGGTATTATCCTATGAACTTAATGGTAAATGGACTTTCGCATCAACATTTATATATGCCACAGGTAATGCCATGACATTACCTGTAGGAAAATATATCATTGAAGGACAAGTTATAAATGAATATGGCAGGACAAATTCCTTCCGGATGCCTGCATATCACAGACTTGATTTGTCAGTTACCTATCTGGCTAAAAAGACAGACAAATTTGAATCCAGCTGGAATTTCTCTGTTTTCAATGTTTACAGCAGGTCAAATCCCTTTTATATTTATTTTGAGATCAGGGAAGACATTTCTAACTACTATCTTGAAATAAATGCAAAACAGATTTCCCTATTTCCGGTAATGCCTTCATTGACATGGAGTTTCAGATTCTAAATTTATGTGGTTATGAGTGTAAGTATTAATATTAACAGTTTAATTTATAGATTATTAAGAGTTACTTTTTTCCTGATAGTTGCAAGTACTGCCCAGTTTTGTGAAAAGGAATTAAGCATTGAATTGCCTCAACCTGAGAGTAAAATAGTTGTTGAGGGATGGATTGAAGACGGAGGATATCCCAATGTAATATTAACACGCAGCGCTCCTTACTTTTCATCCATAGATTCAGGTTCACTGAGAGATTATGTTGTCACAAAAGCAAAAGTGACAATAGTTACGGGTGATCAGTACGAAGTTCTTACCCTTAAACCCAATGATGCATATTTTCCGCCTTATGTATATTTTGGCAGTGAGCTCCGGGGTGAAGTACAGGGAACATATCATCTCAAGGTAGAATTTGAGGACAGTGATAATAATGTATATGCTTCAACGTCCATTCCTGAATTAACTGAACCTGATAGTGTGTGGTTTCAGCTTGAACCCGGATCCGATAGCCTTGGTCGTATCTGGATCAAATTATCTGATAATCCGGGTGAAAACAATTATTACCGGTTATTAACCAGAAGAAAAGGAAAAGATAAACGCTATGTTGCCAGTTTTAAATCAGCTTTCAGTGATAAATTGTTTAATGGTGAGACTATTGTCCAGGGTTTTAACAGGGGACTTTCAGATTTGCTGGATTTTACCCGGGATAATTTGTTCAGGCTGGGGGACACTATAAGTGTGAAATTTTGTTCTTTAGATAAAGAGCATTATGAATTCTGGAATACTTATCAAAATGAAATTTTATTATCAGCCAATCCTTTTTCGGCCAGTAATGCAAGGGTAAGAAGCAATATACAGAATGGCCTTGGTATCTGGGGTGGATATGCTGCCAGCTACCATACGGTTATAGCAAAAAAGTAAAATACTGGTCTAAAGGTTATATAAAAGAAAAATGTCATTCTGCATAAAGCAAAGAATGACATTTTTTTACCTTTCCGTGAGGCAGCGGATATTATTTTCTGTCTCTAATAATCAATAGGTTCAATATCTGCATCGTATTCTTCATTTAATTCAGTAGTGAAATCATTTAATGCATCTACGAAATCGCTAAAACCCTCTTCAAAATATGTTTCCGCATCAACTTTTGAACCATCGGCAAATATAAACCTGACATCAATATAATAATCATCTTCATCTTCATCATATACCTTATAAAATTCGAGATCAGCGATCTTTTCATTAGTGTCCTTGTAAACTACTACTAATGTAGCATGAGTGTTTATTGCCGCTATACGCTGATCTAATTCCTCTTCAGTGATCTCATCATCTTCTTCTGTTTCTTTTATAATATCAGCCAGTTGTTTTATGTTAACCATTCCTACCATTTTTAAATTCATTGCAATTAAATAAGCATTTGCGGAATGGATAATCTCTTCAGCTTCAACTTCTTCCCACTCATCAATCCAGTCAATTTCATCTGTTTCATACCATCCAAATTCCTGATCCCAGTTCCATATGTAAATTGTATCGTAATGAGTAACTGTATTATTTTCAATATTCTCATCACTCCAGTCTCCATTTCCTGTGGCATGTACTTCTATCAGAATGTCATTGTTATGTTTGAACGAAGAAGTTATTGAGGCATTTGTATATGGGTTATGGGTCATAGTAAGAACAAAAGAGAATTCATCAACAGAGAGTGTTGCATTTATACTTGTTGGTAAACCACTGGTAGCATATGCAGCACTAAAATTAAAGGAGGAGACAGTGTTCCCGTTATACTTTAAGTCTATTTGCAGACTGGATGGTAGTTCAGGTTCAATATCCTCTGCAGGCCATACTTCCATTGGATCAGGTATATCATAGAAATTAACATTACTAACGGTAATTGTTGCGGTATTTGTCAAGTCTCCTTCTAAACCGGGAAATTCAAATATTAACACACCTGCTGATCCTGAACTGTCAAACTGACCATTATTAAAGTTCCATGTGTACCTGGCAGCTATATTTTCCCATTCCTCAGATAATGATATGGGGTCTTCAGCAGTTGATTTTATTTCTCTGAGAACGTCATTTGGAGTGGCATCTCCGGTTTTTATAGATGCTACCATTTCTAATGGTTCAAGTAATTTACTCGCTTCCGGTTCTTCATCAAACGCGCTATCCATCAAATTAATAAATTCTATTATTATTTCAATGGCCTGTACATCTTCCAACTGAGTGATTTCATCCATCATATCCACGCCGGTCTGCTCCAGGTTATCCTTATTCTCTTCGGTTGTGTTATTACTAAATGGAGCACTAAATGCAGGGTCTGTCTGGTCGCCACCTGTTTTTTTATCTTTTTCACATGCGACAAAAGATATAATTAAAAATATTCCCAGAATTATCAGATTTCTTTTCATAATTATGGATTTTAGATTTATTAAAATTTTGCTATTTATTAATAATTTTTTAGTACTAATTTTTTTATACGATGAATTATATTATTAGTTATTATGATCCGCGATTATTATTAAAATCAATACTGGATATTTATTAAACAGTCGTGTTAAGGTATACTAAATATAATATTTCAGAAAATTATTTCCAATTATTTATATAAACTTTTGAACAGAACTTTATAGTGCTAATTAGTATTTATTTTAAAAGAGAATGGTTTTTACTGGTGTCTTATTCCAACCAGGGTAATATCATCCAGCTGTTCATAGTCTCCTATCCAGTCTATTATATATTTTTGAAAGTATTGTTTTTGTTTATCCATCGAAAGGTGATGATTGGATATAAGCATATTTTGAAAGTTTTTAAATTTTAAAGGTCTGAACGTTTCTCCCCCAAACTGGTCATAATATCCATCAGAAAACAAATATATATGATCACCTTTTTTCAGTTTAATGGTCTCGTTAGTAAAACCACATTTATTTTCAAATATAGTGCCTCCGATTAAGTATCTGGTCCCTTTATAAACTGTTTCATTTCCGTTGGAAATGATACATATAGGCATGAATGAACCTGAAAAGGTTAATATGTCATCTTTAATTGAGCATAATGCTATATCCATACCGTCCATGATACAACTATTCTCAGCTTCCTTAACCAGCAAAGGTTTTAGAGAAGCATCGAGCTTGTATAATATTTCAGCAGGTTCTGTTCTTCCTTCTTCGACTATTATTTTATTTAATAAGGTATTCCCAATTACTGACATTAAAGCTGCTGAAACACCATGGCCTGTGCAGTCAATAAGTGCAAAAATTTTAGTGTCATCAATGCTTTTATACCATATAAAATCACCCCCGATAATATCTTTTGGCATAAATAAGATAAAGGAATTCTGGAAAAGTCTTTTAAAATCACTGTGAGATGGTAGAAGTGCTGTCTGGATGATTTTTGCATAATTCAGGTTATCAGTAATTATATCACTTTTCTGGGTTATTAAAAAATTCTGATCAACCAGCAATTGTGTAGTCTTCTTTAAGTTTTTCATGGATCTTACGAGTATCACTACAAGGACTGAAATAGCGATTATTATTATTACAGAAATAAATAAAATAATCCTGTTTCTTCTTAGTTCAGATAATTTAATTTCTGTATTATGTTTTAGTATTATATTCTCTTTTTTCTGTGATTCATAATTTGTACTGATTTCCGTAATTTGTTTGTTGCTTTCCAGTTTATAAATACTATCTGCCAGGATATTGTACTTGTTATTATATTCATATGCATTTCTGAAATCCTGTTTAAAAGCATATGCTTTAGCTATAGAAAAATAGTCCGCTTTTAAAAGTTCGGGATTATTTATTTTTTCCGCAATCTCAATACTTTTCCGGTAATTACTGATTGCCAGATCCAAATCATTATTTTTAACATGCATATTAGCAATATCATATAACAAGACAGACAATCCGGCATAATTTTCCAGCTTATCAAATATTATTTTACCTAATCTGTAGTAATATAAAGCTTTACGGGTGTCATTTATTTCTGAAAAAATATTACCAATATTAATATATGACTCAGCTATATCCTTTTCAGCATTAATTTCCCTTCTATAATTAAGGGCCATTCTATGATAATAAAGTGAACTGTCAAAATAGCTTTTATCTTCGCTAATACCTTTATTAAGATATATAAGGCCAATATTATTTAAGATTGAAGAAATAAATTGTTTGTCTGCAATATTTTCCTTTAGATTCAATGACCGGGAATAATATTTGAGTGCATTATTATATTCTCCCTTATGATGATATGCTGTGCCCAGATTATTTAGTGACTTAGCAATTTCTGGAGAGTCATGATATTTTTCACTCAGTTCCAGTGCAAGAAATCCATATTTTATTGATTCTTCATACTGACATAATATATTATATACCGGAATAATATCATTATAAGCAGATATTAACTGCCTTTCATCAGGTATTTTCTTTATAACATCTGTAGCTTCATTAAAGTAATATAGTGCCGAGTCATATAAATTCTTCATATAATAAAACTTACCCAGGGTATGTAAACAATTTACGATGCTTTGTTTATTCTTTATTTTCCTGGATATTAATAATGCCTTTTTACTCAGATATATTGAAGAATTGATATCGTTGAAGGAAATCTCACGGGCGAGACTGTTATATGATTTTACAAGATTACTATCATTTTCTGAAACAGTATTAATGTTATACAGGTTCTTTTTCAGGTTATTTTCAGAATTGGAAATAGCGGGATGAATTATACTGCTTATTATTAAATAGCAAAAATAAAAATATTTCCCGGCAGCCACTTTCATTAATAAAATATTAGAGTTAATTTGATATTATCTATTATATCGTCAATACCTTCAAAATCTCTGATATTTTTTTTATTGAATTTCAGAAAGTAGAATTCAACCATTTATTCGTTGCTAATAACTTTAATAATATTGTTAAAAATTTAAGCTAACTATAATATTTTTAAACTATTACCTATAAGTTTAATTATCTAAATTCTCACATTTTGATAACCTGTCAGTGTCTATTTGTTGTAAATGTAATCATTTGTGGGAATAGGAAAAACATTTATTATTACATTTTTATTCACTTTTGTATTTTATTTACTTCATATTATTTAATATTTAATATGAATAAGATATTAATCCTTTGCACAGGCAACTCGAGTCGTAGCCAGATAGCGGAGGGCTACTTCAGAAAATATCTGGGAGACAGGGCCGAAATATACAGTGCCGGTGTGGAAGTACATGGAGTAAATCCTTTTGCAATAGCGGTGATGAAAGAAGATGGAATTGATATCTCACATCATACTTCCAATAATGTTAATGAGTATTTGGAAATTAGTTTTGATTATGTGATAACGGTATGCGATAATGCACGGGAAAGATGTCCCTATTTCCCGTCCAGTGCCAAAAAATTCCATCAAAACTTTCCCGATCCTGCAAAAGCGACAGGTTCAGAACAAGAGATACAGATACAGTTCAGAAAAGTGAGGGATATGATTAGAGATTATGTTATTAATTTTATTAAGGAAGAGTTTGTACAGGAGAAATGTTAGATTGCTCTATTGTTCTATTGCTATATTGTTTTATTGCTCATCTTTTTCAGCCAGTTATACCATTTGTCAATTCCCTGTCCTGTTTTAGCAGAAAGCTCAATAAATTGCAGGTGGTGATTTACCCTTAATGCATATTCTCTGGTTTTGTCAATATCAAATTCAACATAAGGGAGTAAATCTATTTTATTAATAACGCACAGATTCGAACTTTGGAACATGTAAGGATATTTTAAAGGCTTATCTTCGCCTTCAGTAACGCTTATTATTACAACTCTGAAATTTTCACCCAGGTCAAATAAAGCAGGGCATACCAGATTCCCCACATTCTCGATCATCAGAATTGAATTATCGTTAATTTTCAATTCTTTTACAGCACTATTTATCATTTCTGCATCAAGATGGCATCCGAAGCCTGTATTTATCTGAACTACAGGCACTCCTGTTGCTTTAATCCGGCTCGCATCGTTCATGCTCTGTTGATCACCTTCTATGACTGAGAAAGCAATGTTTTTTGAAAGATCCTTAATAGTTTTTTCAAGTATGGTTGTTTTACCTGATCCGGGAGAACTAACAAGGTTAAGAGCTAAAATATTCTTAGCCTGAAAGTACCCGCGGTTTCTTTCAGCTAAAAGATTGTTCTTATACAATACATCCTGTTCAATTTCAATTTTTCTGTTATGATCATGAGAATGATTATGAGCATGAGTATGATCATGTTCATCCATGTGCTTATGTTCATGGCTGTCATGCCCATGAGCATTGGAATCATTCCGGTTGCCAATATCTTCCGGCTTTATTATCGTATATTCTGAATTCGAATCGTTACAACCACATGTATCACACATTTTTTAAATATTAATGGTTAATTATTAAGAGTACGAAATTACTAAAAAGTAACATAGTTAACAAAAATGCGGATTAGATTAATCGACATTAATTGATTTGACCCGCAATTCCCTTCCGTTTATAATTTCAAAATCAAATGAACTGCACACAGGACATTTTGCAATAAGATCTGAAGGTTTAAATTCAGTATTGCAGTTATTACATTTCGCCCTGGCCTTGATTCTGTTAATAATAATTTTTGCATTTTCAAGGAGGGTGTTTTTTACGGCAGATTCCAGCGCAAATTCCAGGGCTTCAATTACTACTCCTGAAAGGATACCAACCTCTATCTCTACTTCGTTAATTTTTGTTGCACTTGCATCTGTTGCTGTTTTTGAAGCAATATCAACAATATTTAAAGCAATTGAAAATTCGTGCATCTAATAAGCCGGGTATTAGGTTTTAGCTGTTAGGAATCCACCTGCGCTTAGACCTGCCTGCCCGGTTGAATATTGTTAGGACGACACCGTTGTATCCAGCCTAAGGCAAGAGTAGTCCGGGCTTCAGTGGATAAATACAACAATAGAGCAATATAGTAATTTTTTGTAAGACTATTAAAGAATTTAACAATTCATAATTTATCACAAAAAATAAAGTACAGCTTTTAGCTATACTTTACCTAGCAAATATCATCAGTATATTTAAAACCTTCCTAAAAATTCATTAATATGATATCAAAAAGTATTATTGTTTAACAATTCTTTCAACAATAGTCTTTTCGCCTGAAATTATTCTGAGATAATATATCCCTTTTCCTATTTTGGAGATATCCAGAATTAACCTGTTTCCATAATTTATTTCTGAATATAAAATTTGGCCGGATATATCAACAATTTCAATTCTTATTTTATCGGTAAAATTTTTCGATAAAATAATCATCAGTTCATTATTTGTCGGATTTGGGTATATTTTGGCTGTAAATTCATCCTTATTATTTTTGAATTGACTATCTTCTGCTAGCTTATTGCCATCATAGGAGTAAGTTCTATTTGATGTGGATTTCTGTGAATCAGGAGCAATTGGATCACAAACCGGAGCAGATGCTGTTGTATTATATACCGGTCCGGGACCATCAACTATTGCTTTGAACCTGGTTGGATATTCTACTTTAAATCCCGGTTTAAGTATAATTTTTGCATTTGCCTGGTATGTAACATCACATGATGGATGAATTGTATTGTTTGCTGTAATTGTATTGGCAGTAATAACAGCAGGCTCAGATATGGTTCCACTTGACCCGATAGGATAATCAGTATCAATAAACTTTGCTGGAAAATATACCAGCCAGTACAAATTATTCAATAACATATAGTCAATTCCACTTAAATCTCCCGTAATCCTTAGCTCTCCCGGTTCTCCCGGGTCGCTTATTAACCTGTTTTCAAATCCCCATTGTGGTGGATATGTAACAATTCCATCTTCTTTATAATAAAAAGGGCCACATTCAGGACAGGAATTTAGTAAATTATCATATGCAGGTTTAAAATCTCCCAAATCCACGTCTTCATGTAAAATTTGCCAAACTAACGGGAAATGTTCATGATGCGGATTACTCGGATCAAATCGGGTATTTATATATTGCCAGTAATATCCTATAACTGTGAAAAGTGCTTTAAAAGAATAATTTCCCTCTTCACTTGCATTATTAGCTATAATTTCCATTTCAAATTTGTCATCTTCAGATGAAGCATAATGATGATTTTGTCCTGTAATCCAATGAGCGGCTTCGGCAAATCCCCATTGTCTTCCAACATGAGAAGGAGGCTGCTCCCAAACCTGCCACGCATGTGAGAGGTTATGATTAACCGGATTTCTCAGAATCCAGGCATCAAACCAGTGTTGATGGGTGTTTTCATCAGCAGGGATTATAGCCCAGAAGTGAGTTTCTCCAAAATTATCACAAACGTAAGTTATTTTATTCTGAGATGAGAAGCTCCAATACCAATCAAAACTATGCATATGATTAACCATGTCGCCTGCTAATTTCTTAACCCTGTTTTTTATATCGATATCATCAACTAATTTTACCACAAGAGCAAAATTTAGTAAATAATGCCATACATTATCCTGGCTGTTATTTAGAGCTGGATCAAAGTGTGTAAATGTTGCATCTATAATTCTACCTTCAAAATTTTTATTTAAACCTTTAATAACAGCCGTATCATCAAAAGTTGAATGAACATCGTCACGAATGAAGTACCCATTCATGCAAGGCTCACCATCCCAATAGGTTTCTGCTGTATAATCAAGTCTTTCAACTGCTTTAATCGCATAGTCCAATTTTTGTAGTGTGTTTTGATAGTCAAGTCCGTTGTCTTTTAATAGCCTGTATTCAGTAGCAAGCATTCCGATATAATACTGCATTCCACTATTACCATCATTCCAGTTCATTATACCATTTTTATGTACCGTAATAGCCGGAATGTTTGTTCCGGGTTCATCATTTGGACTTATAGCAATGAAATGGTCCTCCAGACGTTGTCTTAAATACCAATATTTCTCTAAGTTGTCCTCAACAGTCTGAGCTAAAGAAGATAATGGTATAATTAATGTTATTATGAAGATTATTATTGTGTTTTTCATAATATCTAAATTTCAGAGAATATTTAAAAAATCATTAATGATAGTTTTGAATTTTATAATATTCTTTACTCATATGATTTAACTGATATTACTTTGCATTTTGCACCTTAATACTTTCTATTTCTTTTTTCAGTTCAAGAACATAGAGTGTTAATTCCTCAATCTTCTTCAGTAACAATCCGTCCATCTCACCCACTTTGTATCCGTTTTCCTTAAATTCCCTGGCTGTGGGTACTTCGGGAAGGTGCTCATTATTTTGAATATATTTTTCAACTTCTTCCAATGATCTTAAATTGTAATCCTCCTGGAATACATAGTCAGATTCAGGCACATTTTCAACAACTTCTATCTCTTCGGCACGTATTTTACCTTTTACATCTAATTTACAATTAGGTTCGGTGGTACCAATTCCAACGTTGCCATTTACAATTAATCCATCAGTAGGAGCACTTTTAGAATCGGAATAACCAATAGCCACATTACCATTTACCTGGAGTTTGCTTGTGGTTAGTCTTGCCCCCGGATCATATGTGGTGTTGAATCCTATCGCAACATTTCCGTCACCCTGAAGTATTAAAGGACTAATCCAGCTTTTATTGGCTCTGAAATGTAAGTTCTCCATAAAATTAATATAACCATGAACACCATTATGTGTAAGTGACAATCTTGGTTCGTCTTGATTAATTATATTTCCAAGTGCTATATATTTATTAAAGGGGACTTGTATGCTTCCAGTAAAGCTTGCTTTTCCATTTGTATCAAGAGTTAATTTTGTTACCCCAGCCACTCTTAAATATAAGTTTTCATCATAACTGCCAATATAACCACTATTAACTCTTATTTCTTTATTAAAATAAAATTTACTTTGATCAGTGTAAAAATGTGAAAAATCAGCACTATTAATCGGACCTATTCTAGTATAACCATATTGTGTAATAATTTTTAAAGGAACATTGATTTCATTATCTTGTGAAAAAATACTAATGGATAAAATAGTACAAAAAATAATGGTTATTAATTTCAGGTGTTTCATTTTAATAATATTTTAATTTAGCCTACTCTATTTTAGCTTTTAGGTTTCGGCTTTTGATTTATGATTTTAGATTAATAATATAATATAATTATTTACTTATAACTATAAACTTATTCCCAAAAATTTAAAAATTCAAAATCACTCTTTAAAACTGGTCCAGTAGTAAGTGAATGAATTATCCTCAACTCCTTCGGGATTTTTCCAGTTACTAAAAAAATTAAACCACGAAGTATTTTTTAAAAGTATTTCTTGTTCCTGTGTTGTCCCAACAAACCTGATTGCTTTTTTTTCATCAGTCTCAATGCAAAATGGCATTTTAAATCCCTCTTCTACCTCTGTCCATTTATAGGTAAAAATCAGATCATCCGAGTTTTTATGAAAGGAATATTCCAGTACTGGTAATCGTGTATCGTAAAGGTATTTATTAAAAAAGGCACCATAGTTTTCTTTTGTGTTTCTGTTTACACATTCTATAAAATCGCCGGTGTCAACGATTTTGTAACAATTTTGGATATAAAAGTCTTTTAAGATCTTGAAAAACAGTGAATCATCGTTAATAGTACATCGCAAAGAATGCAACATTATTGCTCCTTTATTATAGATATCGTTGCTGGCAAAACTGTATTCATTCACACCTCTGTTTTGCACTATGGGCCAGAAATTAAAAATGTAAAATGATTTGTTTCTGGTTTCATACAGATATTCTTCTTTCCCAAAGACATTTTCAATAAATAATAACTCTGCATAGGTAGCAAAACCTTCATGAATCCATGCATCAGCCATGTCTCCTGCAGATACAGAATTACCCCACCATTCATGAGCTGCTTCATGTACAATAATATAATCATACTTTTTATTTCTGTACCCGTTATTACTTTTATTGTTATAAGAATTTCCATATGCAATTGCTGACTGGTGTTCCATGCCTGCATAGGGAGATTCAACCAAACCAAAGCCATCTCTCATAAAAGGATATTTCCCGAAAACATCACAATAAAATTTTATAATTTCAGGGGTCTGCTTAAAGTGCTGCCTTGCTTTTTCAAGGTTGTATGGCAGAACATGATACTTCATTTGTAATGTATCATTTTCCAGTATCAGGGTATCATTAAACTGGATGAATTTTCCCATATAAAAAGTAACATTATAGTTGTTTATCGGATAACTTACAAACCATACGAACCGGTTATATGATTTACCTGCTTTTTCTATTCCTTTTAAAACCCCATTTGATATTGCTTCATAATTTTCAGGGACTTCTATATTTATTGTCATTGAATCCGGTTCATCTGAAAGATGATCCTTGTTTGGCCACCACGAACTGGCTCCAAGATGTTCACATGCCACAGCTATCCACCTGTTATATTTTTTATCCCTCTTCCAGACAAAACCCCCCTTCCATGGAGGATCTTTTGCTATACCTGGTTTTCCGTAATATTCGATATATATCATGTGTTTTTCCCCTGATGTCAGTATATAAGGAAATTTTATAAAAACAGCATTAAATTCTCTCTTAAAATATAAATCCTGATCATTCCACTTTATTTTATCAATTGTATAATTGTCAAATAAATCAATTTGAATCCATTGACTTGATTCCAGCATTGTAAAATAAATATTATTGCTACCGGTTATTTGTTTACCTTTAGGGATAATTCTAACCGTAAGATCATAATAATACACATCAAAACAATTCCTTTCCGGCCGCAAAGCTCCTCTCAAAGTGTCAGCCCGTGAGTATACCGGCCTGTAACCATTTTCCCTTAATAACTCTTCATTTTTATAGTAATGCTTTTTTAGAAACTTTAATTTATAGGAAGGGTCACAATAGTATTTAATGAATTTAGTATTTCTGCTATATCCCATGGACTTTGCCTTAAGAAAGTCTAGGCAGGCATTATCGATATCTCCGAGTTTAATTCTTGCCATACCCCTGTTATAAATCGCAGCTGAATTATCAGGTTTTACTTTAAGATACTCATTCATCTTGTTAATAGTACCATGATAGTTTTCTTTCCTGAAATTATTCAATCCTTCATTCCATATTGAGTCAGGGTCATTGGCTCCGAGTGCATAGTTAAGCATCGTAAATACAACAACTAATATTATTTTCATCATTGATATTGATTGTTTTTTCTGCTATGACTCATTTTTGAAATACTCACCTAATATCAATTTTGCTGCGACAAATGAACTTAGCTTGTCATCAAGGACTTTCTTTTCATATTCGTCAAGAAGATTTTTCATATTATAACTACTGTAGAATTTATCCTTGATATTTTGATTTATTGTTTCATATAACCAATAACGAGCTTGTTCTCTTCTTTGTTTTTCAAAGAAATTATTGTTAGTTGTAAATTGTCTATATTCCATGATCGTATCCCAGATTTTATCCAACCCTTCATTCTTTACTGAAGAGCATGTCATAACTTTTGGTGTCCATTCTGATTCCATGGGAGGATAAAGGTGTAATGCGTTTTCATAATCCTTTTTTGCTCTTTCAACATTTTTAATATTATTTCCATCTGCTTTTGTAATTACAATTAAATGAGCCATTTCCATTATACCCCTTTTAATACCTTGCAACTCATCACCAGCCCCTGCTAACATTAATAAAAGAAAAAAATCAACCATAGAATGCACGGCAGTCTCTGACTGGCCTACGCCAACGGTTTCAACAAATATTGTATCATATCCGGCTGCTTCACAGAGAATTATAGTCTCCCTGGTTTTTCTGGCAACACCTCCAAGTGTACCTGCAGATGGTGAAGGTCGAATGAACACATTTGGATCACCTGAGAGAAGTTCCATACGCGTTTTATCTCCCAGAATACTTCCTTTTGTGCGTTCACTACTCGGATCTATGGCCAGTATAGCCAGTTTGTGGTTACTTCCGGCCAGCTTTAAACCCAAAGCTTCAATAAATGTACTTTTTCCTGCACCAGGGACACCGGTAATGCCGATTCTCATCGATTTACCTGAACGAGGCATACATTTCTCAATAATCTCCTGTGCTATCTTATAATGATCTGGTAATTTGCTTTCTATAAGGGTTATGGCCTGACTTAAGATGGCACGGTTTCCATCCAGTATTCCTCTGACGAATTCATCAACAGTAAATATCTTCTTCTTTTTTTGTTTTAGTATTTTGACTGCATTTTTGTTTATTGAAGGAGGCTGTGGTATCTCATCATTGATGGTCAGGGTGTTTTTATGCTTTTCTTTTTTTTTCATGCAAGATTTTCTAGATTTCTACAATTCCCTCAAGCCATAAAGTAATCCTTGGATTCTCAGGATCATTTGTTACTACTGTTATCATTTTCTTCTGATTGCCTTTCCTTCCGGTTGAATTAAATACTACCCTTATTTGAGTAATATCATCGGGCTTAATTACTGTTTTTTTGGGTGTGACAGCTGTACAACCACAGGTAGCCCATATTCTTCTTATAATAAGATCGTGTTGCCCGACATTTTTCAGCACAAAATTGTGTTCAATTCTTTTACCCTGTTTGATGGTGCCGAAATTATATGTCCTTGATTCAAAATATGTTTTTGGAGCAAGTTCTTTTTCCTCAGGAGAGAGTTCAGAAAAATCTTCTATGATAGTAGCAGTGACAGTTATCATATTTTTTCCCGGACTTTCACCGTTAACTGTAAGATATAACCTTTCAATTGCTCTGTCCCATTCATTTTTTAATGCTGAGTTATAAATGATTTCTATTGTCCCCTCTTCAGCTGGTCGTAATATTTCAGGCTTAAAAACAAAAGTCAGAAATTCAGGTGTATTCTTAAAACCCAGTTTTACAGGATTATTAATCGAAGCATTAGCTACTTTAATCAGTTTAGTCTGAGTTTTTCCTTTTAAAATTTCATTGAATGCAACATGTGTATTCTTTAAACGGACATCTCCAATTTCATATTTATATTCCCTCATGATCCTTGAAATTGTTCCTTCAATTGAACCATCTCCCTCGCCTGTTTTGACAGTCCCTGTAATTTTTAATACTATTGGTTGTCTTTCAGCATTGCTTCTAATTGTAATCGATTTTGTAAATGGCCCGGGTCGGCCCTTTGGATTAAAACTTACTTTAATTGAACCAGTCTGGCCCGGAATTACAGGTTCTTTAGTCCATTCAGGGGTAGTACAACCACAACTTGCCTTAACTTCATTTATAATAAAAGGCATATTACCGGTATTTATGAAAGTAAATTCGTGAAATACATCACCATCATCTATATATATTATACCAAAATCATGGGTCTCTTCGTCAAATCTGACTGTAGACTTGTTTATCTGTGCTGAAATCCGCGAAACCAAAAATAATAAAACCAGGATAGATGAAAGCAATTTTAAATTTTTCATTTTATTTATATTAATAAAATAAAATATTATTAAAAGAGTTAAAAAACTGAGAAAAGCAAAATTAGAAAAAAATAAAATAATAAATTAATTTTATAAAGTCTTTCAATGATAAGTTATCAATATAGGTAGAATAATGATTAAACCTAATAGACTCATACTGTTTTGTGCTCTGTTATTTATTTTTTCAAACGTATTTAACCAGTTTTATAACGGGCATAAAATGAAATTTGGGAAAAACCGTGTACAGTATAGTGATTTTTACTGGGAATTCTATCGATATAAGAAATTCGATGCCTATTTTAACCAGTTCGGCAGAGAACTCGCACAATATACAGCAGACTTCGCTTTAGAAGAAATACCCCGATTGGAAAAATTCTTTAATTATAATCTGGATAAACGAATCATCTTTATCATTTTCAATAAACTTTCAGATTTTCGACAAAGTAACATAGGATTAATAACAGGCCAGGATGAATATAATATTGGAGGGGTAACTACAATCAGCAGAAATAAGGTATTTCTTTATTATGAGGGTAGTTACAAAAAATTCGAGGAACAAATTACTGCCGCAATTGCTAAAGTCCTGATTAATGAAATATTATATGGTTTCGAATTGAAAGATAATGTTACTAATTCGACATTAATAAATTTACCCGAATGGTATTTTGAAGGATTGATTTCTTTTGTGTCAAGAGGCTGGGATTTTGAGATAGAGAATAAAGTCAAGGATGGAATATTAAGTAAAAGATATAAAAAGTTTAATCGCCTGATAGGAGAAGATGCTGTGTATGCAGGACATTCTTTCTGGAAATTTATTGCAGATACCTATGGGGAATCAGTAATACCAAGTATTATCTATCTTACAAGAATAAACAAAAATTCCAATTCCTGTTTTCTCTATGCATTGGGCTTTTCATTAAAGGAATTATCATATGAATGGATGGCACATTATGTAGATCTTTATAAAAATGATGAAGATCAAAGAAATATACCTAAAACAGGAAAGATCTTAAAACGTCCGCGACGAAAGCGTATTTATCAGGAAATAAAATTAAATCCTAACGGAAAATATATAGCATATGTAACAAATGAAATGGGGCGGTATAAGATATGGATTTACAATACTGAAACCAATAAAAATAAAAAGATCTTAAGAAGAGAACATAAACTAGAGCAAATAACGGATTACTCCTATCCGGTATTAACATGGCATCCGTCGGGAAGAATATTAACATTTATCACTGAGGAAGAGGGAGGAATCAGACTATATTATTATACACTGGCAACAAAAACATTAGAGGTTAGAAATTTATACTATTTTGAAAAAATACTTGATTTTTCATTTTCCGATGATGGGTCGCTATTTGTCTTTTCAGGAGTAAAAAACGGGAAATCAGATATTTTTGTTCATACTATTGCTTCAGGTACATACCAGCAGATAACAGACGATATTGCTGATGATTTTAGTCCAAGATTTATAAATAATTCTGAACAAATAATTTTTTCCTCCAACAGATACTCAGATACTCTGGGTAGTGAAATAAACAACAGTAAAAAACGCCTGTATAATGATTTATTTATTTTTGATTATAAAAATATGGACAATAAGCTGATACGTTTATCTGATAAAGAATATGTTAATAAGATTCAGCCTTATGAGTTCAGCAAGAACAAATTTCTCGTACTAAATGATGAAAGCGGAATAATTAACAGATACGTAACACAGTTTGACAGCACAATTAGTTATATTGACACAACGATACATTACCGTTACTATTCCGAATCTTATCCGGTTTCCAATTATTCGAGAAACATAATTGAACATGATTATAATTCAAAAGCAGGACAGCTGGGAGAGATAATTTTTAATGATGGACGGTATAATATGTATAATAATTCAGTTACTGAAAAAATAATTGCTGAAGATGAACCGGAAGTAACACAATTCAGAAAAAAATTATCCAGAAAACTGGCTGAGAAAGACAGTGCTGAAAATATTTATAAGAAAGGGATTAGCATTCAGTCGATGAAAGATAATACTATTATTACAAGTGAGCAGGATACATTTGTATTTGATGAATATGAAATAGATATTAATAATTATATTTTTGAAAAAGAAAAGATTAATTATTATAATTCGAAACTTAAAGATAAAAATCTAACACTTTCACTGGATACAGGAAAGCAAAAGAGTCCCAAGATTCGTATATATCAGCCGGCCTTCTATCAGAATTATATGGTTAACCAGATTGATTTTAGTTTTTTAAATGAATCTTACCAGGCATTTACCGGTGGGGCAGTATATTTTAATCCGGGAATGAACATACTTTTTAAGATTGGCACAAATGATTTATTTGATAATTATAAAATTACAGGAGGATTAAGGCTTTCACCTGATTTTAACAGTAATGAATATCTTATTAGTGTTGAGAACCTGAAAAAACGTCTGGACAAACAATTGGTTTTTCACCGGCAGACATTTAAGAATGAGGGCGAAGAGGAGGGATATGCCTTTACAGTTAAGACACATACCCACGAACTATCTCTTATTTTCAGGTATCCTTTTGATCAGGTGAAATCATGGGTAAGAACAATTACTTTCAGAAATGACAGAACAGTATTTCTTGCTACTGATGTTAATTACCTTAACAGGGAAAATATCTACAAAACATGGGTGGGATTGAAGGTTGAATATATATTTGACAATACAAGATCTCTAGGAATTAATCTACCCAGCGGTACCAGATATAAACTGTTTGGAGAACTATATCAGCAGGTAAATGACAGGTTTGATGAACTAGTTGTTCTTGGTGTTGATTTCAGGCATTATGTAAAAATACACAGAAATCTTATATGGGCTAATAGATTTGCAGCAAGTACATCACAAGGTTCCAGCAGATTGATTTATTATCTTGGAGGAGTTGATAACTGGACAAATTTAACTCCTTTTAAAGTACCCACATTTATTCCTTTAAATGAAATACCAATTAATACTGAAGCCAA
This sequence comes from uncultured Bacteroidales bacterium, assembly GCA_964521285.1. GTDB lineage: Bacteria > Bacteroidota > Bacteroidia > Bacteroidales > UBA10428. The sequence goes on from CAZFQS010000012.1 coordinate 79,011, forward strand.
TTATGTATACCAGACTGTGGCTACCAATTTAAGAGGGTTTTCTCAGAACATCAGAAATGGCAATAATTTTGCATTAATCAATACAGAAATACGCTGGCCAATATTTAAATATATTGCTAATTATCCCATTAGTAATAGTTTTTTGGAAAATTTTCAGATTGTAGGTTTTTTTGATATTGGTACAGCATGGTCAGGCCTGACTCCCTGGTCAAAAGAAAATGCATATGATAAGCAGTTAATACCCACTGACGGAAATGGATATCCTATTACAATCATAATAGATACTGACAGGGAGCCGTTAGTTGCAGGTTATGGATTTGGTATTCGTTCTCAATTATTAGGATATTTTATAAGGCTTGACTGGGCCTGGGGTATCGAGGATAATAAAATACTGGACAGAATTTTCTATTTCTCACTTAGTTTGGATTTTTGATTAATAATCTGAATTTTAACAGAAAATATGTTTTTAGAATAAATTTATAGTATAAATTTGTTTTTTTTATTAATTAAAATTAATTGAAATGGCTTATACAATAAATGATGAATGCACTGCCTGTGGAATATGCTTACCAGAGTGCCCCAATAGTGCTATAAGTGAGGGCGATCCTTATGTGATTGATCCCAATAAATGTAATGAATGTGAGGGATTTCATGATGTGCCGCAATGTGTTGATGTATGTCCTGTTGAGGCCGTAGATCATCTGGATTAAACTGTGTCCTGATAAAAGCAAAAAGGTCTGCTCCAGAGCAGACCTTTTTTTTCTTTAGATGAGTATTTAAGCTCATGATATATATAGAATAAACTAAGATATTATATTGACCTATTAATTTTTGTATATAGTTAATTCGGAATTGCAGTAATATTTTATTATTTAGTGGCAACTATCCAGTTATCAGCATTCAGCATCCAGTCTTCAATTTCCATTTCTTCTTCCTTAACTTCTTCATCAGCTGTTCTCTCTGATGCGCATGGCTTGATATTAAAATCGTTAAGCATCCAGCATTCAATTTCCATTTTCTCCTCATTTTCTTCTTCCATGATATTCTGATTTTCAATATTAATATCAGTATTTGCTTCTACTGGTATAAACATATTATCCATTGCGGGAAGAATTTTGGAATCAGGTTCGTTGAGGACTGGATAATAGGTATATTTATACATATCATCCTGATCATTAAGCTTTATTATCTTTAATAATGCTTTTTTATAACTATCAGTATCATAGTAAAAACCGTAATTTACGGATTTCTGACTTTGGATCCCAATTATCACAAACATTAACAACAGGATAATCAGAGATGCTCTTTTTAAGTTTACTGCTGGCTTAATAGGTGTTTTCATTTTTATATCTCCTTTAAATTTTATTCATAACTATTTTCATAATTTGTTTAGCATTTACTATACCATACTTTTTAAGTAATTATTAATCAGTCTGTTAAGTTTATTTAAATTTTTCATGAACTCTAAGTATTGATTAATTATGAAACACTGTATGTTCGAAAGCGAACAGAATTTGCAAAATTTATCTTTTTACTGAATTCATTATATAAGACTATTAAATCGGAAATATGTTACAGATAAATGAAGAATTTTTTGAAAATTTATTATTTTGGTCCTAAAATTACCACTATTTCACCTTTAACAGATTTCTCAGCATAATGTTCAAGAAGGTCGGAAAGATTTCCACGAATATTTTCTTCATGTATTTTTGTTAATTCTCTCGAAATTGAAGCTTTTCTGTCCGGTCCAAAATATTCAATAAATTGATTTAATGTAAGTATTAGCCTGTGGGGAGATTCATAGAATATAATAGTACGGGTTTCATTTGTTAATTCTTTAAGTCTTTTTTTTCTGCCTTTTTTCACAGGCAGGAATCCTTCAAAGCAGAATTTATCATTTGGCAATCCTGAGTTAACTAAAGCCGGCACGAATGCTGTTGGCCCTGGTAAGCATTCTACTTCAATATTATTTTCAATACAGGTTCGAATTAGCAAATAGCCGGGATCTGAAATTGAAGGCGTGCCGGCATCTGTTACCAAAGCTACTTTTTCGCCGTATTTTAGTCTGGAAACTATGTGATTAACTGTATTGTGTTCATTAAACTTATGATGTGATCGGAGTTTTGTAGTGATCTTGTAATGTTTAAGTAAATGGCCTGTTTTTCTGGTATCTTCAGCAATGATTAAATCAACTTGCTCTAATACTTTTAAGGAACGGATTGTTATATCTTCAAGATTGCCTATAGGAGTTGGAATTATAAATAATTTACTCATCTTTATTTATTATCAGTTTCCTTCGAATCAAATCCAACAGTATTTGCACCAGAGAATTATCCATGTCCCAGTTAAAATTTCCCATTAAGTAATTATAAGCATCATTAAAATTGGTGGCATTATTCAATACTTCAATTGTTTTGTTATATTTATTTTCATTACCATTAAAAAGTTCTTTAATAAAAATGAACTTATCATTTATTCCTATTGCATCTGCTATGCTGGTAATAGGCTTTGATTTTAATTTTATTGACAGGTCATCATATTTTTGAGATTTCAAAAAGCCATCGTGAATTGATGATGACTGACTTTTAAACCTGTCAGATATTATTTTTTCATTATCATCTGCTTTGACTGATTTTTTTTCTGATAAATCTGACTTCTCCGATTCTTCATATTCTATTGAATCACGGGTATCTTTTGAGTCATTATCGGGGCCCTTCTCCAGGGGACCATCCATGGCCCCTGGCTTATCTGCCTTAATTGATGCTGTTTCAGATCCGGATATTTGCTCTGTCATTTTGTTGTCTTCTTTCAAATGGGATTGCTTTAACATTAGCAGAATATCATAAAGATTCCTCACTTTCTCCAATGTGAGATCCATTTCAATGGCCGGAATTTTATCATAATTAGTAAAGCCAGAAACCATTGTATGAATCTCTTTTACATTTTCTATAATTGCTTCCAGTGTATTCTTATAAACCATAATAATATTGACATTTAGTATATTCTTAAATAAAATCGCAGTTATTTAAATAATCAAAGCTAATCTTAACGGATTCCAGTGGTGAATAATTTCTACAATTATCATGTTCGACAAAAAAGTATTTCATGCCTGCTAAATCTTTATGAGCAAATAATTCTTTAAAATTGATAATTCCGGTACCTACTTCGGTAAAATAACCTTCTTCTGTATTATCCATATCTTTTATATGATATAATTCAAATCTTCCGGGATATTTTTTAAAGTATTCTATAGCGTCTTTTCCTCCTTTCTTTATCCAGTATAAATCAATTTCGAAAATCACCAGTTCTTTATCAGTTTCAGACAAGAGAGTGTCGAAAGGAATATGGCCTTCAACATTTTCAAATTCAAAGTCATGATTATGATAGCCAAATTTTAGTCCCCTGGATTTCATTACTTCTCCTATCTTGTTTAACTCTTCAGCTACTTTTTTGTAGCTGTCCGCTGATACTCTTCTTTCCTCAATGAGCCAGGGTTTAATTACGTATTTAAGTCCCAGTTCAGCATGTGCGTCAGCGAGTTTTTCAGCATTACCCCTGTCAGTCCCTTTTATTTCAACTCCAGCGTGACTGCTTATTATTTCCATTCCAAGATCATCAATTAGTTTCTTAAACTCGGAAGGAGATTTGTCATAGAATTTTCCATTATCATAATTCGCAATTTCAAGCCATTTGTAACCTATTTTTGCAATTTGTTTTAAAGTCCCTTCCAAATCCTCCTTCAGTTCATTACGAACCGAATAAATTTGGAGTCCGATTTCTTTTGTTTTTTCTTTGGCACAAGACATAACAGATGGGATCAATAAACTTCCTATAGCAAATGTACCTGATTTTTTTATAAAGGTTCTCCGGTTATCCATAAGGAATTTTTTTAATTTGGTTAATCTTAAGCAATAATTTATTTAATAAATGCAAAATATTATTATTTATTGTATACTATAAACTTAAAAACCAAAAGCTAAATTAAAAAAAATAAAAATAAGTTTTAATTTTATAAAACAGTCAATTAAAACAATGCCTGAATATAATATTTCGAAAATAGCTGAAATTACCGGCAAATCATTAATTAGAAATAATGATACAATAAGACTTTTATTAACAGACAGTCGCCGGCTAATATCTCCTTCAGATACTATTTTTTTTGCACTTGAGGGAAACAGGCATAATGGGCACGATTATATTAAAGATTTATATACCAAAGGAGTAAGATCTTTTGTCGTATCGGAAACATATGAAATTCCGAATGAATTGTCTGATGCTAATTATATAAAAACTATTGATACGCTTTCAGCCCTTCAGCAGCTGACTCAATATCATAGAAAATCATTTCAAAACCCGGTAATAGCTATAACAGGCAGTAATGGAAAAACAATTGTTAAGGAATGGCTGTTTCATTGTCTGTCAGTTTTTAAGAGCATTACCAGGAGTCCTAAAAGTTATAATTCACAGATAGGGGTTCCTCTCTCGGTCTGGCTTCTCGAACAAGATAGTGACATAGGTATAATTGAGGCTGGAATTTCTGTGCCGGGAGAAATGGAAAAGCTTCAAAAAATAATCCAGCCTACAATGGGTATTCTGACAAATATTGGTGAAGCACATCAGGAGAATTTTAATTCTATAGAGCATAAAATTGATGAAAAACTTTTGCTCTTTAGTAATTGTGAAATATTAATATACTGTAAAGATCATGATTTAATAGCCAGGCGCATTAACCAAAGTAATTTAGCGGGCTCCGTAAAACTGTTTAAATGGTCTTTTTCGCAGGAAGCTGACCTGCAAATATTAAATGTTAAGAAGGAATCAAACTGTACTTTTTTAACTGGCTTTTATAAGGGCAAATCATATAATGTTGAGATTCCGTTTACAGATAAAGCATCGGTTGAGAATGCTGTTCATGTTTGGGCTGCGCTGATCAGCCTGAATACAGACCAGAAAGTGATCAGTAAACAGATGTCCTCATTGCCGCCGGTTGCTATGAGGCTTGAAATAAAGCAGGGAATAAATAATTGTACACTTATTAATGATAGTTATAATTCGGATATAAACTCTTTAGCCATAGCTTTAGATGCATTGAATATGCAATCTCAGCATAAAGAGAAATCTCTGATATTGTCTGATTTATTACAGACCGGCAGAGATAAACACGAACTATACATGAATATAGCTGAACTGTTGAAGGAAAAGAAGGTAAACCGAATAATAGGCATTGGTAATGATATTTCTGTTAATTCCGGTGCATTCGAAATACCGGGCACCTTTTACAGGGATACCGGTGAATTTATTGAACGAATTTCAAATCATGATTTCAGGAATGAAGCAATATTAATAAAGGGCTCCCGTCAATATGAGTTTGAAAAAATTTCAGCTATTCTTGAACAGAAGACACACCTGACCAGGCTGGAGATAAATCTTGACGCGCTGGTTCATAATTTACACTATTATCGTTCATTACTTGACGCCAAAACCAGAATAATGGTGATGGTAAAGGCTTTTTCATATGGAAGTGGATCTTATGAGATTGCTAATATGCTTCAGTTTCAGAGGGTAAACTATCTGGGAGTCGCTTTTGTTGATGAAGGAGTTAGTTTAAGGCAGTCCGGTATAACAATTCCTATTCTGGTAATGAGTCCCGAACTTGGAAGCTATGATCAAATAATAAAATATCAGCTGGAACCGGAAATTTATAACTTCAGATCACTTGAATTGTTCAATGAGGCAGTGAGAAGAAATCAGGAAATAGCATATCCTGTGCATATAAAGATCGATACAGGAATGCACAGACTTGGATTCCTGGAAGATGAAACAGAAAAGTTATGTGCCTGGTTAACAGAATACAGGAATTTAAAAGTTGTCTCAATTTTTTCTCATTTAGCGGCTGCAGATGAACCGGTTCATGATGAATTTACCAGAGTCCAGATAGAGAGGTTTAATAAAATGAGCAGTAAGCTTATAAAAGCACTGGGCTATAAAGTATTAAGACATATTTTAAATTCTTCAGGAATTGAAAGGTTTGCTGAGGCCCAATACGACATGGTCAGACTTGGGATTGGATTATATGGTGCAAGTACTCTAAATCAGGATAAACTGAGAAACGTTAGTTCTCTTAAAAGTACGATATCCCAGATTAAGAAAGTCCCTGCAGATGAAACGATAGGCTATGGCAGAATGGGCGGCTTTAATAAGGAAGTCACTATTGGAGTGGTCCCAATTGGTTATGCAGATGGATTAAATCGGAGGCAGGGCAATGGAAAAGGAAAATTTTTAATAAAAAATAAATTTGTTCCGGTAATTGGAAATATTTGTATGGATATGTGTATGGTTAATATATCAGATGCAGATGTAAAAGAGGGGGATGAAGTTATTATATTTGGTGATGATTATCCGGTTTCTGAAGTGGCCAGACAATTGGATACAATACCATATGAAATTCTGACCGGTATATCGGGAAGGGTAAAAAGAATATACTATCATGAATAAATTACTATAAGTAATAAAAATGGAAGTAAAAATATCAGCAGTAATTATAACATTAAACGAGGAAAGGAATATAGAACGTTGTTTATTATCTGTTAGAGATATTGCTGATGATGTTGTAGTAGTTGATTCATTCTCAACTGATAATACAGAAAATATTTGCAGGAAATATGGTGTGAGGTTTGTGCAACATAAATTTGAAGGTCATATCCAGCAAAAGAACTGGGCCATCACTCAGTCCAAATACCCTTATATTTTATCACTTGATGCTGATGAGGCAATTTCTGAAGAACTTAAAAATGAGATTATCCGGATTAAATCTGACTGGAAATATGACGGGTATATAATGAAAAGATTAAACTATTACTGTGGAAAATGGATTAGACACAGCGGATGGTACCCTGATAAAAAATTAAGGCTATGGGACAGCCGCAAAGGCAAATGGGAAGGTATTAATCCCCACGATAAATTTGTTCTTGCAAAAGGTTCTTCAACGAATCAATTAAAAGGTAATATTCTGCATTACTCTTTTTATAGCATTGCCCAGCATTTAGACCAGATAAATAAATTTTCTGAAATTAAAGTCCGTGCAGAATTCGATATTGGCAAACGTTCGAATATATTTAAAATATTATTTATTCCCATGTTTAAATTCTTCATGAATTATATTGTAAGATTAGGCTTTCTGGATGGATATTACGGATTTATTGTCTGTAAAAACTCAGCCTTTTACGCGTATGTCAGATATGTTAAGCTTAAACAGCTTCAGGATAATAAAATAAAAAATGATCCTGTAAAAAATTAAATGAATTATAGAAAAGGTGATTTAATATCTGCCTGATAAATAATGATTGATTAGAAACTAATTAGGTTAAAGAGTTATATAGTGAAAAAAAAGACTATCTGTTTTTTTAACAGCACTAAAGCATGGGGCGGGGGTGAAAAATGGCATTATGATATTTCAGTCAGTCTGCATAGGAAAGGTTATTCAACACTGGTTATCACAAACAAAAAGAGTGTTCTTTACTCCCGGATTATTTTAACAGGGCAAAAGGTATATAATATAAAGATATCGAATCTTAGCTTTCTTAATCCCTATAAACTATTACTGCTCAGAAAAGTATTTATCAAAGAAAATATTGACATCATTATATTAAATCTTTCTGCTGATTTAAAGGTGGCAGGAATTGCTGCTAAATTTGCAGGCATTCCCAGGATTATCTATAGAAGGGGAAGTGCTATTTCTATTAAAAACAGATGGCTCAACCGTATCATTTTTAAAAATATTGTAACTGACGTTATTGCTAATTCCGAAGAGACAAAAAGAACTGTACTTCAGAATAATCCCAGTATGTTTCCCCTTGAAAAAATTAAAGTAATATATAATGGAATAGATGTTAATAATTATGATCTAAGCACTAAAAAGAAACTATATAAAAAAAATGATAATGAAATTATCCTAGGAAATATGGGTCGATTGGTGTACCAGAAAGGTCAGAGATACTTAATTGATATTGCATCGGAACTGAAAATGAATAATTTGCAGTTTAAGGTTTTAATAGGAGGCGATGGCCCTTTAAAGCAGGAACTGGTATCATATGCTGAAAAACATGAAGTTGCGGACAGGATAGTATTCCTGGGATTTATTGATAATGTCGCAGAGTTTATGAATTCTATAGATATTTTCTTACTGACTTCATTATGGGAAGGGTTTGGATATGTTATAGTTGAGGCTATGATATGCAAAAAACCCGTAATAGCTTTCAATTGTTCAAGTAATCCGGAATTAATAGAAGACAGCAGAACAGGATTCCTGGTTGAGTTTGGAAATATAAAAAGTTTTGGAGAAAAACTGAAAATACTGATTAATGATAAAGACCTGAGATATGATTTTGGAGAACGAGGTTATTTAAAGGCCAGGAAACACTTTTCTGTTGAAAATACGACCAATGAATTAGAGAATTTTCTGGATATTAACTGACATTAATGGTATAGACGAATATTAAAAATTTTATGCAGAATGCAGAATGTTGTTAAAACGTACTAATTCATAAAAGCCTTTTTAAATTCTCTGGCTAATATTTCCAATACATATTTTTTTTCTTTTTTGTTTAGCTGGCTTGGTCCGTGGGGTGTGTTATTTACATCAACAATATAAATTTTGCCATCATCATTATCACGAAGTATGTCCAAATCACCATATTCCAGGTTCAGCTTTTCACAAAATTTTTTAATCTTGGTTTTTTCTTCATCAGAGAAAATTTCATCAGGATTACCTATTCTTGATGTGGTTTTTTCTCTTGCAAACCTGCCTTCAACAGGTCTTCTTTTCAAATATACAACCGGTATATTTCCTTTTATAACAGGCGTGCGTATATCCTGAACCAGGGTATCGTCATAAATATTATTTATAAGTTTCTGGTAAATATAGTTTTTATCAGGATTGTTAACAGGGCATTCAATAATTTTACCATCATGCATGGCATTAATATTATTCTTCTTTACACATATACCTTTAAAAGTAACAGGATTTATTTCAGTGCAATACCCAAAAACAGATTTTAAAACACTGTCAATGTATTTTTTACTAATGTCATTGCAGTTTAAATTTATTACATATTTCTTTTTATGCAGTTCTTCCAGGAAAGGAATTTTTTCCCTGAATGTTTCATGCTGCCAGTTTATTACATAATCATATTTTAATTTAGGATTATTTGTTCTGTTATAATTCATTAATCCTAATATTTTATACAGAACACTCCTTTTACTTGGATAATGAGGATAAAACAGGAAGGTTTTTATTTCTCTGTTGTTTTTGAAAAATAGTTTTAAATACCGAAGCCTGAAAATTATATCCTCTAACAACCGTTTGGGCAACGGCATATCTTCCCTGTACTTATTAATTATAAACATGTATTATTGAATAAATTGGCTACAAGGATTAGCTGGTTTGCTGATTCAGACAAAATTGCTGTATAATTAAAATAATTATTGATAATATCCAATAATTTTTGTAAATTAATCATCAGCGATTCCCAGTTATCTAATTATAAAAAAATAAATCTTAAAACCATGAAACGAACAGCATTTTTATTTACTATATTACTATTTATAATAGTAGTATTTACAAACTCCTGTTCAGAAAAGCCGATAAAAATTGGCTTGTTAATGGACGATATAGTCCTTGAGAGATGGTCAAAAGACAAAAATTTATTTATTAAAAGGGCAAATGAAAAGGAGGCAAAGGTTTTTGTAGAAGTAGCAAACGGCGATCCTGAGAAGCAGTATGACCTGGCAAAGAAATTACTTGATGAAGGGATAGACATTTTAGTTCTGGTACCGGTTGATCTGAATGATGCTGCCAGAATTATACAATTGGCTCATCAATATGAAGTCAGAGTATTATCCTATGACAGACTGGTTAAGAATTGCAATCTTGATTTTTATATTTCTTTTGATAATGTTGAGGTTGGTAAAATTCAGGCAGAGTATCTGGTAAACATATGTCCGAAAGGCAACTATGCTTTAATAGGCGGTGCAACTACTGACAATAATTCTATCCTGCTAAAAATCGGGCAGATGAACGTATTACAACCCTTTGTTGAAAGGGGAGATATAAGTATTATATATGACCAGTTTGTGGATAAATGGAATCAGGAAGAAGGTTACAGGCATATGATAAATTGTCTGAATATAAGTAATAACAACATAGATGCTGTAATTGCTGCTAATGATGCTCTGGCAACCGGCGCAGCCAGGGCTTTGGAAGAACGTAACATGAAGGGGAAGGTTTACATGGCTGGTCAGGATGCGGATTTGATTGCCTGTCAGAGGATTGTTGCAGGCACGCAAACAATAACCGTTTATAAGCCAATTGAAGCAATTGCCACTAAAGCAGCAGATATAGCAATAAAAATGGCAAAAAAAGAAGATTTTGAAACTGCACAGCTAACTGTAAATAATGGTAAGAAAATGGTACCGGCATTATTATTACCTCCTATGCTTGTTAATAAAGAGACTATCAGGCTAACCGTTATTGCAGACGGGTATCTGAAGGAGAACAAGATTTATCCGTAGAATTGTTCTATTGTTCTATTGCTTTATTGTTTTATTGCTATTAGGCAGGCAGCAACCGGAAACCTTTCAGTATTTGGCTACTAATGGTAATCTTCGTCCGTAGCCAAAGGCTTTTGAGGAAATCCTTAATACCGGGGGTGTTTGAAAGCGTTTGTACTCATTAGTATTTACCATTTTTATCACTTTCCGGACCAGTTCTATATTAATACCTGATTTTGCTATTTCTTCATCTGACATTTGCAATTCAATATAGTTGAAAAGAATCTTATCAAGTATATTATATTCAGGTAAGGAATCCGTGTCTTTTTGATCAGGTTTCAGCTCTGCTGAAGGGGGTTTTTCAATTATAGCCTTTGGAATAATCTCTTCATCTTTATTAATAAACTCTGCTAATTTATAAACATCCGTTTTGTAAACATCTCCCAGAACGGATAAACCGCCGCTCAAATCACCATATAAAGTGCCATAACCTACGGCAGTCTCACTTTTATTTGACGTGTTTAATAAAATATTTCCGAACTTATTTGATAATGCCATTAACAAATTACCTCGTATTCTTGCCTGTATATTTTCTTCAGTAATATCGGCCGGAAGATTATAAAATACCGGTCTTAATGAGATATCAAACTGGGTTACAATATCATCTATTCTGATAATATCATATTTAACAGCTAAATTATTGGCTAATTTAACGGCATCTGTTATCGAATGTTCTGAAGAATATTTTGAAGGCAGCAACAAAACCCTGAGATTCTCCCTGCCAAGTGCCTTTGATGCCAGAACAAGAGTAACTGCTGAATCAATACCTCCGGAAAGTCCCAAAACCGCAGTTTTCAAATCTGATTTTTCAAAATAATCTCTTATACCCAGAATCAGAGCATCATGAATTTTCCTAATCGCGGGTATACTTTCAAAATTTGTTTCTGTTTCAGTGTTTCGGATAATTTTTTCTATATCATAAGTTCTTAAATCTTCTTCAAAAGCTTTCAGATTGCCAACTATTGTACCTTTTTTGTTAATTATTATCGAATGGCCGTCAAATATGAGTTCAGTATTTGCCCCTACCTGGTTTAAATATAAAATTGGAATATTATAATCTTTGGCATTTCCTGTTAAAATATTCAGTTTAATTTCATCATGAGTATAAGAAAACGGTGAAGCTGCGATGTTTATTAAAAAGTCAGGATTAAGCTTCTTAAGTCTTTCCGCAGGTGAAATTGTATACAGCTTATTCTTTCCGAATTGTGTTAATATAGGCTGGTTATACCACAGATCTTCACAAATTGTTATAGCGATTTTGTAATTTTTAAATTCTATAATATTAAATTCACTATTTGGTTCAAAATATCTGTATTCATCAAAAATATCATAGGTTGGAAGTAATGTTTTACTTGCTACATACTCTATTTTTTTGTTGTTTATAAACAGAGCGGAATTAAAAAGGTTTTTACCTTTTGGATTCGTATTAAGTGTTGGTGCTCCTAAAATTACTGCGATATCAGAGCAGTGCGATATAACTTTTTTAACGTAGTTTTCACATCTGGCTATAAAATATTTATATTCGAGCAGATCGAGAGGTGGATATCCGCATACCGAAAGTTCCGAAAATACAACTAAGTCAGCCTTTTGCTTTTTTGCTTTATTTATTGCAGATAAAATCTTATTTGTATTTTTTTCAAAATCACCTATAGTATAGTTTAACTGAGCTAAAGCAACCTTCATTTTGTAGAATGAAAGATATTAAAACATTATTCCAAATCTTATTGACAAAAAACTGAGGGTCTCTTTGACATTTTTACTACTAAGTACGTCAATAAAACCGTTATTAAAAATAATACCACCTATTAATGCGGTATTACCTCCTATTGAATATTCCAAACCTCCACCAAAGAAATAGGAAATATTGAACGGGTTTAACTCTTTACTAATATTTTCATTATCAATTTGGTTATCTGAAGCATCTGCTTTTGCCTTAATATTTACCTGTGGAGTAAAACCCAGTTGTGCAAAAAATGTAAAATAACCTATCTGGTTTGTTTTGAATTTGAGACCTACAGGAACAGATACATACTGTAGTTTATACTCTACCCTGGACTCAGGATTCAATATTTGCTTTGTTTCAAGTGTTTCTATAATTACGGAGTCTTTATAGTGCAGATTTCCGCCCATATTTGATATTGAAACTCCTGTTGTAAAAGCATAGTTCTTTGCAAAATATTTATCTAAAATCAATCCGCCTTTTATACCAATTCTGAGACCGTCCCTGTTAATGTTCTTGGTATCCGGCGTCAGCCATGATAACAGAGGATCTACAAATACTCCGAATCTTAAATCCTGGCTTTGAATATAAAGAAAACTAAAAAGGAAGATAATCACAATAATATATTTCTTCATAATGTTATTATATTAACTATGTTATTAATACAAAAATAAATAAAAATATTTCACAGCACAGATTATTGCAAATATTGATTTTAATATTAAATTGTCTGCTCGTCTATATTATAATTATGGAAAAAGAATCTTTTCATTTATTTTGCAATATGGACTACAAATAAAATTTGGCCGATGAAAGCAACAGTATTTAATTCAGCGTTCATATTATTAATTCTGATTTCGTGTGGAAAGACCGGAAATGATATAGATATTTCAAATATTGATGTTGATGTTGAGATTAAAAGATTTGAGAAAGATCTATTTGAAATTGATCCATCACAGATGGAAGAACATATTATACAACTGGGGAAAAAGTATGGCAGGTTTTTTCAGATATTCAATTACAGGATAATAAAAATAGGCAGTAGTCAAAATAAAGAATATCCGGAGTTATTAAGATTATTTGTAACTGATTACATAAACTTCAAAATATATGAGCGTACAATGGAAGTTTTTCCTGATTTGACAGAATTGACGGACGGAATTACAGAATGTTTTAAACGTTACAAATATTATTTTCACACAAGGCCGGTACCTGAAATCATTACTTATGTTTCAGGATTTAATCAGTCAGCAGTATCTGATGAAAATTTGTTAGCGATAGGACTGGATAAATACCTTGGCAGAAATGAGGAGTTTTATAAAGAATTGGGGGGCCTTTATGACTATATGTTATTGAATATGCACAAGGATAAGATCTTATCTGACTGCATGAGACTTTGGGCTACAACTGAATTTGAATTTAATGATTCAGTAAATAATCTAATTAACAATATGATATACGGGGGAAAGATAATGTATTTTGTCAATGCTATGCTTCCGTATCAACCCGATACTTTAAAATGGGGATTTACAGACCTGCAGATGAGGTTTTGCAGAAACAATGAGAAGCAGATGTGGGCATACATCATCGAGAACAAGCTGGTTTTTAATACCGATAAGTTCAGAATTAATCAGTTTATCAGGGAAGGTCCGTTTATAAAAGATTTTACAAGGGAGTCCCCTGCCAGGGCAGCTGTCTGGTTAGGTTATAATATTGTTTCTGCCTATATGAACAAGCATAAGAAACTTAACCTTAGAGACCTGATGTACGAAAATGATTACATGAAAATACTTAATGAGTCAGGTTATAATCCGTAATATAAGGGGTAAGGATTAAGGATAAAGGATTATGGGATAAGTGATATGAGGGGAAAGCTAACTTTCAGGGAGCTGTCGCACTTTCTGTTCACCTTGGTTCCATATGTATTGTCGCCTCCATGTTAAGTTCCTCTTTTATGCTTGCCTCAATACCGGTTGCAATATTATGGACTTTTTCCAAAACATATTCTTTTGGCAATTTTATATGAAAGGTTATTTCTGTATGGTTTCCATATTTATGAATATGAACATGATGTATGTCAGCATTCTTTCCCGCTACCCGCTCGGATATCACCTTTATCTTGCTGACCAGTTCTTTATCAGGCACCTCCCCTATCAGAGGGCTGATGCCGTCTTTTAATATCTCATAAGCTGCATAGAATATAAAGAATGCTACCAAAATTCCTAAAATTGCATCAACCCACCAAAAGTATTTATTCAAAAAGATACCTGCCAATATTATAATGGATGATATGGCGTCACTGCGGTGATGCCATGCATCGGCTTTCAGGGATTTCATATCTGTCTTTTTCCCTGCCCAGAAAGAATACTGAGCGAGCAGTTCTTTCAGAATAATTGAAACAATAGTAACCACTATAGCAATTAGTCCGTATGCTGCACGTTCTTTGCTTTTTAATTTTTGTATACTATTAATAAAAAAATTAAAGCCTATTATTCCCAGAATTACACCGATAATAATTGAGGCAATAAGTTCAGCTCTGCCATGGCCAAAAGGATGTTCTTTATCAGCCGGTTTATTGGATATTTTTACCCCGATCAATACTATTATTGAGCTAATACTGTCAGATAATGTATGCCAGGCATCTGCTATTATTGCAATAGAGTTTGATACAATTCCGGCCCAGTACTTAAGTGCAAATAAAAGAGTATTTATTGAAATAGAAATCCATCCCTCAAAGTAAGCATATTTGCTCTGTTTATTTTTCATTAGAGTTTTTAATTTAGGGGACAGCGCCCTGAGATTGTAAATAGTTAATTATCAGTCATAAATCAAAAAAGGGTTTTGCCATCTCATTTGAGTTCGTAAATATCCCCGACCTTTGGTACTGAAAACTTACTGGTTAATTTACAGGATAAGGCATTTTCATTAGCAAATTTCTCAAGCATCTTATCATCAACAATATCCTGGTTATAGAATTTTTTATCTTCATAGCCACTATAATGAACAAGATTTACCTCTGAGATTTTAGTTCTTTTAATAAAATCAATTATGCTGAAAGGAATTTTTGTTAAATCCGGATTATCTGAGAGAAACTCATCGAAGTAGGAGTGTTTGGCTGTATCATATTTTTTTTCTAAATGCGGAGCTATAAGAAAAGAAATATATATTTCTTTTTTCCATTCAGTTAAAAATTTGCTTTCTGAGTTATTTCCCGGCATTGTAGTTATAAGGCTTCCATGATTGGATTTTGGATATGAAAAACGATTGTTACAGTCTATATATATTACATCAGATTCTCTTATAAATATGTAGTCTTTTTCTCTTAGCAGCGGGCACAACATATCACCAGTAAAAATTACCTTTGAACGGATCTGATTGTCTGAAAATTCAAATACCAGCATTGATGCTCCAATAGCTGTTGAACCATGAAAGACAGGGAATGGTGTAACCTTAAGATTATCAACTTCATCTATTTTTGTGCATATCCCGGGTTTAAGTTCTTTAAAGTCAATTATATGATCAAGATGAGGATATGATTGTTTTACAAATTCCCAGCATAGATTAGTTGCATAAAGAGGGTACTTTCTTTTCTTGTCATATTTATAATAGTAGCTTTGAACTATCCAGTCAACGCCCAGTGCGTGATCCATGTGTGGATGAGTTAAAACAATTGTTTCAGGTATTCTGTTCTCATTCCTGATAAGATATGATGCAGTATTATTCCCTGCATCCACTATTATTTCCCACCTGACCGATCCGGATGAGAATTTATCACTGTCTGATTTTATGATCGAAAATGAGGCATTTGAAAGGTCATCCGGATTAGCTTTCGAATAGAAAGGATGCTCAGATCCAAGAAATATTGGCCAGGCATTGGCACGTCCGTTAGTACGTATATAATATCTACTTTTCATAAAATATTGCCTTTTTCTTAAGTTTTACTAATAAACAAAGGACATCTCGTTTAAAAGATGACCTGCTCCGGCATACTTGTCAATAATAAACAAAATATACCTGATATCTAATGAAATGTTGCGGAATGTTTCAGGGTCAAAGATGTAATCACTCATTGTCCCTTCCCAGGTTCTGTCGAAATTTATTCCTATTAAATGACCTTCTGCATTAAATACAGGACTCCCTGAACTTCCCCCTGATGTATGATTTGTTGCTATAAAACAAACAGGCATGGTGCTGCTCATCCCATAGTTGCCAAAATCCTTTAACTCATAAAGGTTCTTGAGTTTTTCAGGAATAGCATAATCATAAATTTCATCCTGGCTTTTTTCGATTATGCCTTGCAGGGATGTATAATAACGGTAATTAATAGCATCGCCTGGTTTATACCCTTTAATATTACCATAGCTAAGCCGTATTGTATGATTAGCATCAGGATAAAATTTTCTGTCTGGTTGCATTTCGATTAAACCGTTGACATATACTCTGTAAAGGCTATTCAATTTTTTATTTATCTCGTTTACTTTCGGACTTATTGTATTTCTATATAAGTCAATGAAGCTTGCATAAATTTGATATGCCGGATCGTCTTCTATCTTTGCAGATGAAGCCATAGAAAAATTCTCAAGCAGCCTGTTAATTTTAGTGTGATCTGTAAATATTGATTTGGAGTATATATATTTTGAGTATTCTGAAAAGTTACCTTTAGTTTTTTTGACAATTATTTCCATCATTTCCGGATGAAATTTTTTATCAACATTGTAATAATACAATTCCATCATTCTGGTAAACATCTTTTTATCAATATCAACACTATAATCCCGGAAAAACCTGTTACTTTCTTCAGTGAGCTTAATAATTATGTTATCAGGTTTTGCCAGAGAGTCTTCTTCCGAATAATAGAGGTATTTACTAAAGCGGGAAACAAATTCAACAAGCTCGGTGCTAAAAATTGTTTCATATAGAAATTCCTCTGCTGTATAATAAGGTAAAAGTTCATTATATAATTTATCAAATTCAGAAATCAAATAACCGTATTTTACCAGTAATGTCGAATCTGTATTAACCCAACGGTTAAACTGCAATTCCTGGTTCTTTTTAATTTTCATTATATTCATCCTCTTAAAGCCTTCAAGAATGCCGGTCCATTTTTTCCATGCATTGCTTATACTCTCATATTTGGCTGCATATTTAATTCTTACTTCATTGTCATTATTCATTGCTGTTTTTATTAACTCCTGTCTTTCCTCCCTGAATTTTATTTTATTTGGTAAAATATTCTCCTTTATTATGCTGATTGCATGTGATGTCAGAAATTGGTTTGTGCTTGCAGGATAACCATATACCATAGTGAAATCCCCTTCTTTGTATCCTTTTAGGGAAATCGGCAAGTATTTTTTTGGTTTATAAGGGATATTATCAGGAGAATATTCAGACGGACAATTATTAGTATCAGAGTATACTCTGAAAATCGAAAAATCCCCGGTATGGCGTGGCCATATCCAGTTATCAGTATCACCGCCAAATTTACCAATTTCAGAGGGCGGAGCGCCGACAAGTCTTATATCTTTAAATATCTCATATATGAACATGTAGTACTTATTACCATAATAAAAAGGTTTTATTTCTGCTATACCATTTGGATGATCAACAGCATAAGATATAATACTATCAATCCTTTTGTTTATTATTTTCTCCCTATCATCTTCATTTAGATGGTCATCAATATTTTCCAGTATTTGCCCGGTAACATCATTTACATCAGTTAAAAATGAAACTGTAAGATCAGATACCGGTAATTCTTCTTTCCTGGATTGTGCCCAATACCCGCTTGTCATATAGTCATTATCAACTGTACTAAGTGATTGTATATATCTGAAAGCACAATGATAGTTAGTTAAAAGCAGTCCCTCATTAGAAATTACCTCTCCTGTGCAACCTCTGTTAAATAATACTACAGCATCTTTAAGGCTTATGTTTTGATTACTGAATATATTATCAGCAGATAATTTAAGGCCGCTGTCATGCATTTCCTTAATATTAAATTCATTAAGTAAAAATGGGAGCCACAGTCCTTCTTCAGATTTTGAATAAAGATTATTGCAGCATATTAATAAAATACAGGTTGTAAGCTTTTTTAACATAATTCTGATCTAATTGTCGGATTCTATAAATTTACATAATTCATTATACAGTTGTTCTGTTGGCAATCCCATAATATTGAAATATGAACCTTCTATTCTTTCAATACCTATATACCCAATCCACTCCTGAATGCCATATGAACCAGCTTTGTCATAAGGTTTATATAATTTTATGTAGTATTCTATTTCTGTATCAGTAAGTTTCCTGAAGTAAACATCTGATTTTGAATAAAATGTTGTTTCCTTATCATTCGATTTTATGCAAATACCAGTAATTACCTGGTGTTTATTACCGGAAAGCTTTTTTAAAATCCTAAAGGCATCAGAATAATTCTTTGGCTTATCTAATATTTCATTATTTAAACATACTATGGTATCAGCAGTAATTAAAACTGTATCAGACTTAATAAGATCTGCACATGAATGTGCTTTAAGTTTTGCCAGGTAGACTGGTATTTCTTCACAACTTAGATTTAAGGGGTATTCTTCTTTTATATATGATCTTTTAACAGTTCTAAATTTTAATCCCAGTTCCTGAAGAAGGTATTTGCGGCGGGGGGATTCCGATGCCAGAACAATATTATATTTTTTTAATTTTTCTAATATATCCACAATTATTTGGTTTAATAATACCGTGGAATAATAGAATTAGCCAGCAGGGCATATAAAAGGCCATTTATCATAATTATTTTTGTTAAAAGGCTTGAAATATAATAGTCTTTCTTATTATCTGCCCTGATGACTCTATAAATATTGTAAATTAAAGGTATTACCAGTGCAATTAATATAAAATATAATGTGAACTTATTGGTCAGGTATGTGAAATAAACATAGAAAACCGCAATAATAGTAAATACAAATAATACGACAATTATCCCTTTTGTATAACGGGTGCCAACAACTATTGGTATTGTCTGGTTACCATAAGCACGATCGCCTTCAAAATCTTCAGTATCCTTAATTATTTCCCTGGCTAATGTGAGAAGGAAAGCAAATCCTGCATACCCCAGTACCCATGATGTAAGATATTTAATAATGGAGCTATAAGTTGTAAACAAATTACTATATGTGCTTTTCAGTAATGGATATTCAAATAAAAAGACTATTAAAGGTACCAGAGCTGTGAGAAATGCGACAATAAGATTACCTGCCAGCAGCTGTTTCTTATATGTCGTGGAATAGAACCACAGCAATCCGCTAACCGCTATAAAGATAAGGCTTAATAAAGGTTCTCCTATACTCAGAGATATATAAAATCCGATTAGTATTCCTATAATATTGAATACTATATGGAAGGCCATAGCATATCTTCTGTTAATTTTTTTCCCGATAATAACCGAATGAGGTTTATTGACAAGATCTGTTTTTCTGTCGAAGTAGTCGTTTATAACATAGCCGGCTGACGTAATAAATACTGTTGATAAAACCAATAAGAAAAAGGAAAATTCATTAAGCTGTAATGACAGCTCTCCATATTTTAAAATAGGTGATAGAATGCAATATCTCACAAGGTAAAGTGTACCAGCTACAATAAGTAAGTTTTGGATACGAATTAATCTTAAAAAAGCTATTATATTATTGAATTGAAGTTTATGCACTTTATTATCAAGATGATTTTATTTCATATTTTACCACGAAAATGCCCCGTCAATCATCCATTTTCCATGCAGTCTGAGAACCTGTTCGATAACATCCCGTACGCAACCTTCTCCACCCTTTTTATCAGAGATATATTTTGATATTTGCTTAATTTCTTCAACCGCATCTTCAGGACATGTAGGTACTCCTGCTTTTTTCATAATTTCATAATCCGGTATGTCATCACCCATGAACAGGATATTTTTATGTTCAAGCTCGTATTTAATTCTGAAATCTTCGTAATCCTTTATTTTATCTGAAGATCTTAAATAAATATCAGTTACTCCAAGATTTTTAAACCGCTTTCTTACAGTCTTTGAATTTCCCCCGGTTATAACAGCTACAGGGTATCCATACTTTATACAATATTGTATTGCATAACCATCTTTGATGTTCATCACTCGAATAAACTCACCTCCCGGATCAAGAAATATGTTTCCATTGGTAAAAACACCATCGACATCAAAAACAAAAGCTTTTACATTACGCAGGTCTTCTTTATAATTACTCATATTATTAGTTAAATTCAAGCTGACATTTGGTAAATACCTATTAACAAAAATACAGTTAAATTTTAAATTCCCTGATTTGTCAGAATACTATTACTTCCCCAAATTGTATTTATTGTAATTGACTTTGTATAGATATGCCGGCTCCTGATCATTTTCACCTTCCTGGTAAACCAGTGAGAATGTGCCGGGGTATTTTTGTTCTATATAATACAAAAATCTTCTCACTGCATTTAGAGTTCTATCTGTTTTCATGCCGGGATTAATTCTTAAACTGCCCATAATTACATAATCTACATTATTTTTCTTCAGCATGTTAAGCAGTGTATCAGGAGAAACTCCAAAATAGTTTTTATTATTTATTTTGACCAGAAAAGAATCTACTTCCTGAATGTAATCAATATTATATTGGTTCAGTGTATTATAAAAGGCTTCTTTATAGTTATCCTGAACTCCATAAATCTCATAGCTTTCATTTCCTTTTCCTACATATGCCAGATTCGTTAATTTGAAATTCATCTGTACCGGCACTGGCATCTTTTTCTTGTTGAATTCTCCATATTCTATTGTACACAGGTTATTATGTTTTGCTCTTAATTTGTTAATCAGAGTATCAGCATTTTCCATTGGTACCTTGAATATAGGGTAAAACTCTTTTCCTTTACTATAAATAAATGACATTGAAGGTTTACGCGAAGCCACAACAATACTGTCGGGAATATTTTTACCTACCCATTCACTTATTTTCAGGAAGTTAACCCAATCAGGTGTAAAACCATAGTATAAGTTTCCTCTTATATTTTTAGCAAGCTCTTTCCTGTTTAGTTTTATCCGCTCAGCTGTATATCCCA
The DNA here is from genome assembly GCA_964521285.1 of uncultured Bacteroidales bacterium. GTDB lineage: Bacteria > Bacteroidota > Bacteroidia > Bacteroidales > UBA10428. The sequence continues at coordinate 100,435 of CAZFQS010000012.1, forward strand.
GTGTATTAAATATTATTACCAGACAAATAATAATTAATGCAAATTGCATAATTATTTTTGCTGCTGGAATTGTTTTTTTATCTATTAATAAAATAATTGACAGGCCTGCAAAAGTTATAAAAACAAGAATTTGAATTATTAACGGATATTTAATGTAGAATTGAGCTATGCCAATAAACAGAGATAATAATGCAAACAGTCCATGTTTGTTTATTGAATTAACAAACTGGTAAATCCCCCAGGAGAACAGCATTATTATCAGGGGTACATAAACCAGAATTAATCTCTGTTGTCCCCAGGTTTGCTGTAATGTAATAAATGTAATCCCAATAGAAAAGGCCAAATATAATGCAATAAATAATAAGGTTTTGCTTTTCCTGAATGCATATATTAGTGCAATTAAAAATAAAGCATACATTAAAAGAGTTAAAAAACTACTAGTCTCTGTTGCAGCAGGATCTTTAAGTCCGGTTATAATAAAAAAGTGTTTTGATAAATAAATCCTGGAATTCTCGACAAAGCGTGTAACCATGCCTGCAAAGTCTTCAGTGCCTGCAGCTTTATTATATACATTTTTATAGAGAATCAGTTCTAAACGTCCTCCTCCGGATTTCCCCGGAATTAAATCCCACACTATCCATTTGTAGATATTATAAGGTATTGCAAATACTAAATAAGATACAAAAGCATACAACAAGGCAAAGTATTCTTTTCTTATTAAAAGATATAATATAACTGCCAATAACATACTGTAACCAACGGTTCTTGTAGTGCTTAATAAAAGTGCCAGGAAACCGAATAATAACCATGATTTCCAATGTTCTGCAAGCTTATAGGGTTTCTTATCCAAATTATCATTTATTGACAGGAAAACATATAATATTACTGCCTGTAAAAACAGGTAAATGGCTTCACTATATGTCTGGCTGGCATAATATAATAGGTCTGAATTTATTGCTGCAATTAGTATTGTTAAACTTAAAAAAGTTGGGGAGACTCGTTTTTTTAATGCGTAATAGAAAAATACGAGATGAAGAATAATAAATAAAAATGAAAATATTTTAAAAATTACAATATTAAAACCAAATATTAGTAATACTATACCCAGAAATATTGGATAGAAAGAACCATGCCAATAAGGGAATTGTGTTCCCTGTAAAAACTTTTTAGCACTCAAAATATAATCCGAATCATCACCCCCCTCACTGATTTTCAAATCAAAAAGAAGTATACTAAAAACAATTGTAAATACTAATGATATAAGGAATATAATATCGGTATGTTTGCTGATAAAACCATCAACTGTAGTAATTAAATCTTTTGTTTTATTTTTTGAATCTTGTTTGTGTTTAGCTTTTTTATGATTATAATTGTCAGAATTTGAAGCACTTTTTGAGTTTTTAATTTTTTTTCTCCTTTTTTCTGAAGATTCCATACTACTTATTAATTTTATATTAAAGGATAGTAATGAAATATATTAATAATTAAAAAGTATAATTTTTATAGTTAGCGCATGTCATAATAATAAAAATATAATTTTTCTGAAAATTATATAAAAATTTAGTTTAGAAAAATTTTTTATAAATAAATAAAATGATTTTATGTTGAACAAAGAAGAATTAGCAATATATTTTAACAAGTCCGCAGAAAAAAGAGATAGATGGAAAAGAAGAAATAAGTTATATCATAAAACATTAAGTAAATATTATTCTTTTATTATACCCGAGAAAAGTAAGGTGCTTGAAATCGGAAGTGGTACTGGTGATTTACTGAATGCAGTAAAACCGGGTATTGGAGTGGGTATTGATTTCGCAAATAATATGGTTGAAATTGCACAAAGAAAGTATCCGCACCTTAAGTTTTATTGCCTGGATGCAGAAGAATTTAAGCTGGATAATAAATTTGATTACATCATTTTATCAGATATTCTAAGTTCATCTTTGGATATTCAGAAATTACTGAATAATCTCAGGCATGTGCTTCATAAAAGAACCAAATTAATTATATCCAATTACAATTATTTATGGGAACCTGTCTTAAGATTAGGTGAATTTATAGGCTTAAAACAAAAGCAACCCGTGCAAAACTGGCTTTCATACAGTGACATTAAAAATCTTCTGGAGCTTGAAGGTTATGAAGCAGTAAAAGTTGAAAGGAAGCTACTACTACCCAAATACATTCCTTTTTTGAATTTTATACTGAACAAATTTATTGCTAATCTTCCGGTAATAAACCATTTAAACTTAATATGCTTTATAACAGCCAAACCCAGAATTGAAGAATATAAGGAATATTCTGTGTCAATCGTAATTCCTGCAAAAAATGAAAAGGGTAATATCGAAAATGCTATTATACGTACACCCAAATTTGGTAAATCGCAACAATTTATTTTTGTTGAAGGTAATTCAAAGGATGGCACTTATGAAGAAATGATGAGGATTAAAAAGAAATATAGTGATAATGATATAATAGTAATTAAGCAATCAGGAAAAGGCAAAGGAAATGCCGTAAGGGAGGGATTTAATAAAGCGACAGGTGATATACTTATGATTCTTGATGCAGATTTAACAACACCACCTGAAGATATGACTAAATTTTATGAAGCGCTTGCAAAAAACAGGGGTGAATTCATTAACGGGTGTCGTCTTGTGTATCCCATGGAGAAGCAGGCGATGAGATTTTTAAACTTGCTTGGAAATAAATTTTTTGGCTGGTTTTTTTCATATCTTCTCGGACAACGTTTAAAAGACACACTATGTGGTACTAAAGTCCTGTTCAGGGAGGATTACTTAAGGATTAAGCAAAACAGGAGTTATTTCGGAGATTTTGATCCATTTGGGGATTTTGATTTGTTATTCGGAGCAGCTAAACTAAATTTAAAAATTGCTGAAGTACTGATAAGATATAGAGAAAGAGAATATGGTTCCACTCAGATAAAGAGATTTCAACATGGATGGTTATTAGTTAAAATGAGTTTCGTTGCTGCAAAAAAATTAAAGTTCAGATAAATGAACGAATTACCAGTTGAACAACATAAGACAGAAATATTTCAGAATTTAGAATACTGGAACCGGAAACCAGTACTCAGAAAGATATATCACAGGTTTTATAAATTAATATCCAGCCATATTAATTATAATTTAAAAGGTAAAATAGTTGAAATAGGTTCAGGAATAGGGAATTTAAAATCAGTTGTACCTCAAGCTGTATGCACCGATATTTTTGATAATCCCTGGATTGATCAAGTAGAAAATGCCTATAAATTGACTTTTGGTAATAACAGTATTTCAAATCTTATATTATTTGACGTTTTGCATCATTTAGAATATCCTGGTACTGCTTTGATTGAATTTAAAAGGGTATTAATTCAGGGTGGAAGAATTATTATTTTTGAACCTGCAATAAGTCTGTTAGGAAGTATAACGTACGGAGTGTTTCATCATGAGCCGGTAGCATTAAGAGAAGAAATCAAATGGGAAGCGTCCTCAGATTTTAACCCTGACAGCTTAAGTTATTATGCTGCTCAAGGTAATGCCAGCAGAATATTTTTTAAAGAAAAATATTTAAAATATTTACAGGACTGGATAGTTACATACAGGAAGCGTATATCTTCTATTGCTTATGTATGTTCGGGAGGTTATCGCAAACCTCAGCTTTATCCTGGTTTTATGATGCCTTTCATAGATTTATTTGATAAGATATTTAACCTTTTTCCGTCTTTATTTGCAACCAGATTATTAGTAGTACTGGAGAAAAAATAAGTAATCCCAAATCCTTGTCCCTTAATCCTTAATACCCGAGCTCAACTTTCTGATAGCTTCTTCCAGTGGCTCATCAGGTTTTATATAATTATATTCTTCCCAGTAGGCTTCGCTATATTCACTAACCTGATCAGTGAAAATATTCATTGTTTTGGCCACTTCTTTTGCCTTAAATCTTTTAACATCCGTTGTATCTATATCTGTTACGGCCATTTCTATTACTGTATTAAAAACTGTTCCAAACAATTGCTTTTTCTTTCTTATTCTGAATTCTGTTTCACATCTTATAAAATTTAAGTAATATTTATTATTAAATTCTTTAAATTTTACCAGGTATTCAGCTTTAAGAGGCCTGACCCTGATATTCCGGGGCTTTTTTATTACAAATAAATGAGTGGCTTTTTCAATTTTGTTCTCTTTTAATGAAAAGTCAACTGTTTTTATTGCCAGGCTGTTAAGATCGAGATATATTCTTCCTGTAAACGGCGGGTAATTATTGTTCTCTTTATGATCAAACCTGATAACATAGGCTTCTTTATCGTTATCAATCATTACATCAGCCATTTTATAACTATAATATTTAAAATTTTCTCTTGAGAAAAAAACAGCAGGTTGTTTAACAATATCAAGTAATAAGGTAGTGCCAAGGCCAGCTTTTAATTTAAGAATTACACTGTCTGCACTGGTTATATCCTGACTCTTTCTTGCTTTAATTATCTTTATCTGGTCTTTTTCATAATTTTCCGTGTACGAGGATTTATACGTCTGTAAAACAGCCTCAGAAACAATAACATATCTGTTGGATTCTCTAACTGATTCCCGATAAAAGGAAGTTAATAAGGAAGGGTGGTTACTGTAATTAAGTGGAATATTCTCGATTGCATTTTTTAACAATAATAAAGGATCAATTTTTCTTATTATTACCTGCTGAATAGGAATATAGTCGGGAGCAAGATGAATTATATTATTCCCTGATAAAAGGTTTGCTACTGGTTGTTTATAGATCTTATAACCTATATAAGATATACCTAAAGTATCATTTATTAAAGCAGGAGAAATTTTAAGTATAAATTCCCCGACAGAGTTTGAAACAGTCCCAATACTTTTTCCTACGAGACTGATATTTGCATATTCAACCGGGGCCCCTGTGTTTTTATCCATGATTTTTCCTGTAATCTTCAGAATTGAAAAGGAATCGTGGGGTTTTGCAGAAATCCTGTCAATATTTTCATCGGGTTTGTAAATAACAATATTTTTATCTATAATCCTGTAATTCAGATTTTCATTTCCAAGAATACTGTCAAGGACTTCCTTGAGGGGCTTGTTTGTGTAATCAACAGAAATTATCCTGTCAGCATCTATCAGGGATGAATTATATGAAAAGTTATAATTGATGTCTTTTTCAATTACTTTCAGAATATTATATACCGGGTAATTTTGGAGTTTTATACTTAAATTATAATTGAATATAGAATCCTGTCCATAAGCACTGATTATTCCAGAAAATAACCATATAAGTATTATAACCCTGAAGGTACAAATGTTATTATTATTGGGTTTCGTATCGTGGATAATATAATCAGCAACCATTTCCAACAATGATTACCTTTCCGTTTGTTTTAATTATATTTTCAATCTCAATATTAAATGTTCCTTCAATAACATTTAATATTGAATCGAGTGACGCATTATTAAAAGTGGCGGTTAATGGACAATCAGCTATTTCCTTGTTATTAAACTTAATACTTGTATTATAAACGCTTTCTATTTTTTCTGCTACTATTCCCAGTTTTGTATCACGAAATATTAAATATCTCGTTTTCCAGGCTAGGTAATTAATATCATTGTTTTTACTCTTTATTAATGTATTTCCGGATAATACTCCAATATAACCCGGTTCAATTAAAATATTGTTTTCATTATTACTTTTTTGAGATAGTTGTACGTTTCCTGATTCAACAAATACTTCAAGTTTATTATTCGCTGTTTTTGTATTTATATTAAACGATGTCCCTAAAACTTTTATTAAAGCATTATTTGTATTAACAACAAAAGGTTTATCCGGATTACCAGTCACGTCAAAATATGCTTCACCTTTTAAATATATATTTCTTGAATCTTTTCCGAACCGTTCCGGGTATTTAATTATTGTGTTTGAATTTAAGTAAACCTTTGAACCATCAGGCAATATTAAACTTGAAGTATTATCGGAGCCTGATTTGATTATTGTGTTATCAGAAATACCGGAATCAGAAAAGATTTTATAAATGCCAAATGACATACCTATAACTATTAATATTGAGGCTGCAATTTGTAATGTCCGGTACAGGTATATCGTTAACTTGTTTTCCTGTCTTAATTCTCTCATTGGGATCACTTCAGGCTCCTCTTGAAGGATTCTTTGTTTCAAGTTTTCCCATGCATTATCAACATCTACTTCTTTCATATTTTTAGCTAAATTAATTTTGTTCCAGTCAGATTGAATATTTTCAAATAATATTTTGTTTTTATTACTACTCTCAATCCACCTTTGAATTAGAATAGTCTCTTCATTATTGCTTTCCCCAGATAAATATTTTCCTAAAAGCCCCCAGGTTATTTTATTTTCATTTAATATTTTCATAATTAACGTAATAATTCCAATTAATTCATATGAATAATATAATAGCACATATATAAATAATTATGCCTCAACATAATTTTTCAGGTTTTTCCTGAGAAGTTTCAAAGCTTTACCCATATTTGCCTCTACAGTTTTTATTGATAAATCTAATTTTTTTGCGATTTCTCTGTATTTAAGTCCGTCATACCTGTTAAGAAAAAATATATTTCTGCATCTTTCAGGCAAAGAATTTAACGTTTCATTAATTATTTCGTTAAGTTCCTGCATATTCATAGCTTCTGAAGCATCTATGGCATATTCTTTATTTTGCTTTTTATAATAATTTTCATATTTAATTTCTATTGCACGATGATTCAAATATTGAAGGCAGCCATTATATACAGCTCTATACAGATATGATTTCAAAGAAACATTAATGTCAAGTTTATTTCTTTTCTCCCACAATTTGTAAAATAATTCCTGCACAACTTCTTCAGCTTTATCTAAATCTTTAAGGTATTTGGTGGCATAATTACAAAGACCGGCATAATATTTTCTAAATAATTTTTCAAAGGTTACTATGTTTCCTTTCTTTATTTCATTAAATATCTTCCGGTCAGAATTCTTCATGTACCTTGTAAAGTTCTTTATTAGAATAGTAGCATAGAACTGTAAGTTTTTGCTTGAAAATGAACTATACTAATAATAATAATGAATAAAAAAGCAAGGTTCAAAGTTAAAGAGTATTTTCCATTTTCAGGTCTTAATATTATTTATTCTTTATACTCAAATTCAAAAGGATTTAATACTTCTTATTTCTTTTAGCTTTGAACCTTTGAAAAAGAATTATGGAGCTTACAATATTCTATATTCTATTGATTTCTTGCAAGTTTTCTGTTTAACCTTTCTATAGCCATTTCAATTGATTCATCAGGTTTTATCACATTATATTTGCCCCAGTAATCCTCATCCAGAAAATAATTAACCTGATCAACAAATACATCTGATATTTTTGCTGATTCCTTTAATTTAAATTTGCTGATGTTTGCCGTATCTCTGTCTGTTACTGCCATCTCCAGCATTGTCGTATATACTGAGCGAAATAATTTCTTATCCCATTTACATTTAAATTTTGCCTCGGCCCTGATATGATTTAAATGCCATTTACCATTTATTTCCCTGTAATTTGCCAGATACTTGGCATCTTCAACGTCCACTTTCATGCTAACAGGTTTTTTCCTTACAAGTTCATTATCAGCTTCAGCAAGGGCTTTATCGCTAATGCGGAAATCCAGTCTTGCTATTGCCAGGTTATTTGCGTCAAGATAAATATTACCCTGGTATAAAGGCAAATCAACATTATTCTTCTGGTTAAATTTAATTACAAATGTTTCTCTGTTATCAATATTAATAACTCCGCTTAGTTTGTAATCGTAATATTTGAAAAAGTCTTCTGACAGCAGGGTGGAAGGATTTTTCACTACATCCAGTAATAAACTGGTTTTAGGTCCGCCCTGGAGTTTAAATAAAATTGTATCCATTCTCTTGACATCCTGACTTTTTCTTCCCTTATATATTTTAAGTCTGTCAGCATCAAAATAGTTTTTATAACTGGACTTGTATATATCAAGTACGGCTTCAGAAACAGCTACATAATGCCTGTTTTGCTTTATTGTTTCCCTGTAAAAGGCAGTTAGCATTTCAGGATTAATTGTATAGTTCTCACCTATCCTGGCGATTGCTTTCCTGAGCAGTTCAAGAGGATCACCTGTTTTAATTATCACTTCCTGTATAGGTATAGGATCAGGCACAATACTAATAGAGTTTTCAACTTTTTTCAAATCTTCAAGAGATATTTCATATGTCTTATAACCAACGAATGAGATATTAAGTATTTTTTCCCTCATAGTCGGTGGTACTTTAAGAATAAATTCACCGTCAAGATTTGAGACTGTGCCGATGCTTGATCCCTCCAGATATACATTTGCAAATGCAACAGGTTCCTTTGTCTCACTGTCTGTTATTTTCCCGGAGTACGAAAAATAGGATACACTGTCGTTAATTCCGGTCTTGTTGCCGGATGAATCAGCCCCGGATAATATCAAACTATGAATACACAATATTAATATCAGAATGCCGGCTGTTTTCAGATTAAAATAATTACCTATTGTTTTCATGACTTTATGTTTTTAAATTGACAATTAATCTTCATTGATATTAGATAAGAATGCTTTTAAAACTAGTTTAGAAGGCCTTTCTAACATTAAGATAAACAAGTATGATTTTACCCTAACAATTATTTGATTTTTATTAATTAAAAAAATATATTTGAATCCTATTAAAATACTAGGATAAAATAATTTGAATATTATGAAACGAACATGAAATTTTTCATTCGTAAATTTCATTAAAAAGAATGAATAAATTTCATGTGAGAGCGACGGAAGGAGCGGTTCTATCAGTCAAATTTAAATTTTTATATTATTTAAAAAATTAAAATTTATACGGATGAAATTCAATACAAAAACAAGGTATGGATTACGTACAATGATTGAACTGGCAATGCCTGACAGAGATAAAGGTATACTTCAGAAAGATATTTCAATGAATCAGAATATTTCCATGAAATATCTTGACCATATTGTGGCACACTTGAAAGCAGCAGGATTAATTATTAACGTTGCAGGTAAGAAAAGTGGTTACAGGTTGACAAGGAGTGCTGACAGAATATCTGTTTATGACATTTACCGGGCTTTTAAGCATGACCTGTCCATAATAGACTGCCTGTCAGAAGAAGGATTTTGCAGGAGGGATAAGATGTGTGCTGCACGTTACTTTTGGGACAAGTTAAATAGAAAAATTATTAATTATATGGAATCCGTAAACTTATCTGATTTATCTGATAAGCAGATTCAGCTGGGTGTTATGGATTAAGAATATATCTATTATATCTGAAATATATTATTAAAATAAACATTAATATTATGAACAAAAGGTTAAGATTTGAAACGCTGCAATTACATGCGGGTCAGAATATTGAAGAAACTACACTTGCGAGGGCAGTGCCGGTTTATCAAACAACGTCATACTTATTTAAAAATTCTGAACACGCTGCAAACCTATTTGGGTTGAAAGAATTCGGGAATATTTATACCAGGATAATGAATCCGACAACAGATGTTTTTGAGCAGCGTATAGCTGCTTTGGAAGGAGGCATTGCAGCTCTGGCAACATCATCAGGACAGGCAGCACAGTTTATTGCCTTGTCAAATATACTTCATACAGGTGATAATTTTATTTCTACATCCTATCTATATGGAGGAACGTATAATCAGTTTAAGGTACAGTTTAAAAGACTGGGAATTAATGTGAAATTTGTTGAAGGGGATGCGCCGGAAGATTTTGAGAAGTTAGTAGATATAAAGACAAAGGCCATATATATTGAATCCATCGGAAATCCTAAATTTAACATACCTGACTTTGAAGCAATTACTTCCGTTACACGGAAGCATGGTATTCCACTGATTGTAGATAATACTTTCGGTTGTGCGGGATATTTATGCCGCCCCATAGACTATGGTGCAAATATAGTTGTCCAGTCAGCTACAAAATGGATTGGCGGGCATGGGACATCAATAGGAGGGGTTATAGTGGATGCAGGAAACTTTAACTGGGCAAACGGGAAGTTTCCGCAATTTACAGAACCATCTGAAGGATACCATGGCTTAGTATTCTGGGACGCATTTGGTGAAGGGAGCCAATTTGGAAATATTGCATTTATTATTCGGGCCAGAGTTGAAGGATTACGCGATTACGGTCCGTCAATGAGTCCCTTTAATGCTTTTCTATTTATCCAGGGTTTGGAGACACTTTCCCTGCGTGTTCAAAGACAAGCAGATAATGCCTTGGCACTGGCGAAATGGTTTGCACAGCATAATCAGGTTGTTAGCGTGGATTATCCCGGGCTACCAGACCACCCATATCATAATTTAGCTAAAAAATACCTTAAACATGGCTTTGGCGGGGTGCTGACTTTTAAAATAAAGGGAGGTAAACAGGCAGCTGATAAATTAATTGACAATGTTCAATTAATAAGTCACCTCGCCAATGTCGGTGATTCAAAAACACTAATAATTCATCCCAGTTCAACAACGCATGAACAATTATCTATTGAAGAACAGATTTCAACCGGGGTAGAACCCGGGTTAATAAGAATATCTGTAGGGACCGAACATATCGATGATATTAAAGAGGATCTGCAGCATGCATTTAAAGTGATTGAACAATAATAGTTGTACTATTAATTAAAGACATTTATTATTTTTATGTTGTTACTCTACAAATTATAATGCCAGATGTCTGCAGATAAAAAGGAAAATATAAGACCTGTGAGGGTTTTACAATGGAAATATAAAGAAGGATTTATTATATCTTTTGGCTTATTATTATCTGGCTTTGCAATTGAATACCTCAGCGGGAGTGTTAAAATAAAAACTGGTTGGCCGGTTAATATATATTGCGGTATTATTTTTATTTTATTACTTGCTTTTATTAATTATTATTACAGAGGACGTCAGATAGTTAAGTGGCTTTCCGGCAAATATGCTTCAGTAAGTATTATTTCAACTTTTTCCTTACTTGTTTTGTTAATAGGTTTTATCCCTCAGAACAACGGCTATGTGTATACTACTGTTGGAAGACTGGGATTGACCCAATTAACATCAAGCTGGCCTTTTTTTATTATTCTTATTTATTTTTTGTTTGTGCTCGGCCTTGTTATATTGAGGAAACTAATACCTCTTAAAAGAAAAAACGCAGGATTCCTCTTAAACCATACAGGTCTGTGGATTATTGTTTTTTCTACCGGCCTGGGTAATGGTGATCTTCAGCGGCTGGTAATGGAAACAAAGGTAGATAATACAGTGTGGCATGCATTTGACAGGAATAACAGAATATATGAAATGCCACTGGCTATAAAATTAATAAAGTTTAATATTGAAGCTTATAATCCCCGGATTGCAGTTGTAGATAAGCTCACCGGTAAAATAGCAGGGACGAATAGTAAGAATATAGCAACTATTGAACAAGGTAAACAAATCAGATTTTCCGGATTTAATGTTAAAATAAATGAATTTTATAAAGATTCGTATTGGTTTGAGAATTCTTACATACCAGTAAATAATGTAGGGGCAGCTCCTGCGGCATTGATTAGTGTTGTAAATACTAATTACGGAGATACAATTGAAGGATGGATAACAAGCGGAAGTTTTAAACTAAGAGCTCAATCATTACTGCTTGATGAAAAACACTTACTTATAATGTTACCTCCTGAACCAAAGAGATTCAGTTCTGAAGTACAGATATATACAAAAAGCGGATTAAGCAAAAAAGCAGCAATTGAAGTAAATAAACCATATAAGATTATGGGCTGGAATTTGTACCAGCTTAGCTATAATGAAAAGATGGGCAAATGGTCTGATATAAGTATTATTGAATTAGTGAGAGATCCCTGGCTCCCGGTAGTGTATGCAGGTGTTTTTTTGTTGATTGCAGGAGCAGCTTTTATGTTTTGGCAGGGTAAAAGGATTTTGGAATAGACCAGCCTGCCATACCACCGGCAGGTAAACCGGCTTGCAGGGATTTTAGATTAACGATTTAGGATTTATGATTTTAGATTAACGATTTAAGATTTATGATTTGGACAAATTTTCCTCTGGTTGCCAGGATTATAATTTCTCTCTGGATAATTGCAATTATAGCTTATGTATTGCCCTGGAAAAGAAAGATATTTACTTTTCTTGGTAATGTTTTTACAGTTATTGGAATAATGTCATTAATGATATTCATTCTTTTTTTGTGGATTGACCTTCAGCGTCCTCCTTTACGCACTCTTGGCGAAACAAGGCTATGGTATTCTTTTTTCTTACCCCTTATAGGTTTTATAACTTATTTACGGTGGAAATATAAATGGTTTCTGAGTTACAGCTTAGGTATGGCAATCTTATTTCTTATAATAAATTATTATCATCCCGGGACATTTGACAAAACACTTATGCCGGCACTTCAGAGTCCCTGGTTTATACCTCATGTTATAGTATATATTTTTTCATATGCCCTGCTTGCGGCTTCATCCTTAGTTGCGATTAAAGGTCTGTATCAGCATTATTCAAAAAAATCAGGGACTGATACATTATTCCTGGCTGATAACCTTGTCTATATAGGATTTGCTTTTCTAACTTTAGGGCTGCTCTTCGGAGCTCTATGGGCAAAAGCTGCCTGGGGTCATTACTGGACATGGGACCCGAAAGAGACCTGGGCATTTCTTACTTGGCTTGGCTATCTGATATATATTCATCTAAGAAATTTTCATCCAAAAAAGATAAGGTTTCAGCTCTGGATTCTTGCCCTGGCTTTTGTGATATTGCTAATATGCTGGTTTGGTATTAATTATCTGCCTTCTGCCCAAAACAGTGTACATACTTATAACAGCAATGTTGAATGAGGGGGTATAGTGGACTTGTCTAGCAAGATATCGAACTTTCTGGCTAAAGATATTAATATGATTTGTGATTTTTGAATAATTCATTTGTCCGGTATATGCATTTGGAAAATTAAATAATTAAAACTAAATTTATATAAGCAACACATTTTACACCTAAATCTTTTATCCCCTATCAAGTTTAACTCGCAATTCATTATTTTTATTTTACAGCAAATAATTTAAACTATTTATCACATGAGAACTTCTATACTGTCAAAAGTTATTGTAATTGCTTTCCTGCTCTTATGCAATTTAAATGTTTAACAGAAATTTTATCAACTATTACCAAAAGCATTCTGATTATAAAGTTACCATTACATATCCACCAGATTTTATGATTGCAACTTCTGGTTTAGTAGTTGAGAGTTCTATAAAGGAGGACAATGTTATAATACAGACAAAGGCAAAAGACATTCCATCGTATGGATTAGTCATGTCAAGAGAATTCATCGTCAAAGAAACCAAAACAGGGGTGCCGGAAAATTATTATGAGATACCTATTGGTGAACCTGATATAAAACGGAAAGGCGATAACATTACAATTCTTACTATAGGTGCTACATTGTACAATGTCATAAAAGCATCTGATATTCTGAAAGATAAGTATAATATTTCCGCGGAAGTAATCGATGCCCGAAGTCTTGTTCCTTTTAATTACAGTCTGGTTATCGAATCCGTAAAGAAAACAAGTAAAATAATATTATCCAGCGATGCATGTTCCCGTGGTTCATACCTTAAAGATATGGCACAAACTATTACGGAACTGGCTTTTGATTTTTTAGATGCACCCCCGGTAATTGTTGGTTCAAGAAACTGGATAATATCTGCTTATGAACTTGAAAATTATTTTTTCCCTCAGCCCGAATGGATTCTTGATGCCATACATGAGAAAATAATTCCGTTAAAAGGGTATACGGTATCTACTAATTTTACCGAACTTGAACAAATAAGAAGGAGCAAAGAAGGAGTATAAAATATTTTAAAATCTGAATTATAAAACCGTAACATTAAGCATTCAATAAATACTCCACCACGTACATTTCTAACGCTTCATAATCCCTATTTTGAATAAACTCCGAAGCTTTTGCATAATCATAATTCTTAACTTTTTGCTCGAGTATTTTCACAATTTTAATACTGTTTTCCAGATGTCGCCAGGAAGATTCTTCTTTTTGTGTGCGCATCGCTTTTACATCCAACCCGATAAACTCACCGTTTTTACTATAATCATGTTCAATCAATAATTTAATCTGGTTGAATGACTGTCTCAGGTTCTCAGCACCAAAAGTTTTATCCTGGTCAAATTTCATTCCGTTCTGGTCATTCAGATGCACACCGAATAATTTTCCATAAGCTAATGCACATGCCATTTCATTTGCCGGGTCCAGACCTGCAAGAACTGCATGTGCAGATTCGACCAGACCGCCTACTCTCGGCGGATCAACCGTTTGCATAGATAATGCCATTGCATGCCCCATGGTCGGACAAAAACTCCGGTCGACCGGCTCATTGGGTTTGGGTTCAATAAATATCCGGATATTTCTGTCGTGCTCCAGTACTTTATTCAGACCTTCAACAAGTCTTTTCCAACCATCAACCGGACTTTTGCTTTCCTGGCAGATAGTACCTTCCCGCGCAAACCAAAAACCAATAAGTTTGCAATCAATCTCATTAGCTATATCAACAGCTGTAAGAGCCCTGTTATAACAATATTCCCGATCAGCCTGAGAATTTGAAGTTAGTGCTCCGTCAATAGTATGAGAATCTTCCCAAAATCTTGGAGCAACAAATTCAGCAACCAGTCCGTAGTCATTTAAAATATTCTTAACTTCTCTTGCTTCTTTTAATTTTTGCCTGATCGTTTTATTGTTAATGTCAGGAACAACATCATCATCGTGAAATTGCACAGCTTCAATTCCGAGCTTTTTGAATATTTTTACCTTTTCGATAAATTCAAAGGTTTTTCTCACCGGAGGACCAAAACTATCAGCGCCTTCACTGATATTCCATGGACCGGCAGAAAATTTAAATTGTGTCATAATTAGTTGTTTTATTATTTTTAATATTGATAAATTGTTATTTTAAAAACTTTATGAAGTCAGGTTTGATGAATCTTTCTTACCTTTCCAGAGCATTTCCCTGGATGAGTAACTCCAATAGTTTCCATTGAACTGGAATTTCTGAACCGGCCAGCCATTCAATATTTTTTCCTTGATTTCTTCAATCGATCTGACTCCACTTATATTATCACTCACGGAAGTAGCCTCGGCTCCACAGGCACAGGCAATACGGAGCGAATTCTCCAGGAATTCTCCGGTAAGCAGAGAAGCCAGGAAGCCGGCAATGAAGCTGTCTCCACAACCGGTTGTTGAAATGATTTTTTCCTGCTGATAAGCATTTTGAAACAGCTCCCTGGAACTCCAGTTTATTATATCTGCAGGAGCAGCCAACCCGGCTTTTTCCATTCTATTTTTGTCGGAGGTCAGAACATAAGCGCCTTTATAACCACATTTTAATACAACTGTTTTTGTCCCTAATCCTGCCAGTTCTTCACCAAGTTCCTGTAAAATATTGAGGTCTACTACTTCAAGCATGTCCTGGCCCGGATAACGGCATAATAATTCATTATACAGTTCATTTCGCAGCATAAATATTGTTTCTTCAAGACTTGGTAAATAAAAATCAACAAAGGGTAAAATTTTTTTCAGGATTTTTTTCCAATCGGCTTTTCCCGCATCAGATGCCGGATCCACAGGTGCCATATCCAGCGAAGTCGTTACATTTTGATTTTTAACGTTCTGTAAAATTTTAAGCATCTCTTCTCCGTCATTTTTAAAAAGATTTTTCATTAAAACAGGATATCCGAAATGAAAAAGCCTGACATTTGATAGTTCACTATAATCAATATCCTCTGCTGAAAAGAAATCATTGGTTCCCGGACTATGAAGGGCAATCTTGTCCATGCCGGGAATGGCCAGCATAATAGAGTAGGATGTTGATAATTCATCACTCACAGCTATTTTTGTTGTATCTGAACCCCATTTTTTGATAATTTCACATAATACTCGGCCAAAATAATCATTACCAATTTTCCCCATAAGCATGGTTGAAATACCCAGGCGGTTAAGAACCAGTCCCGTATTTGTTGCAGCTCCACCAACCGATAATTCTGCATCCTTGATTTGTGTCAGTTTCCCGGGACTAAAAATTTCGGTTACCGGTTTATTTTTGATTCCCGTAAAGCCGGGAAAGATATCCAGACACAGATGCCCGGCAGCAATTGCCTGGTATTTCTTTGAATTTTTAATATGGTTGTTTATTATTACCACCTGTATATACTACCTTGCGGGTTTTAGGATCTGTCACAAGAGTGAGAGAATGCATAACAACATCGATTGATAATTCATAGTTTTTGGTTTATATTCATTTAAGATTGCCAAGATCACCAGTTCTCAAGGAGAATTTTCTCAGCTTCATCACACCATAAATTATGGTTGCGCTTTGTAATTTCTGCGAGCTTATCAAATCTTGGATCTTTTTGTCCTTTCAAGGGAAAATCCTCTATGGCTGTTAATTCCATATCTATATTATTATAAATAAGCTTTTTACCACCGGGCAGGGCCGGAAGATCAAGAATTGTATCAGGCACTGCATTTAATCCTCCAATATGTGAGATCATGAAGCTTGGATTAATCAAATTCTTCTCCATCATATTAAGTGAAATTCGCATATCCTCAACATTGCCGCCACTTGTACCCATAATGTGTGTTGACCTGTAATGCACATTATAAAAATTTATTCGGGCTGACAATGATTTATCCGTTGGTCCAGCAAAAAAATTCAGACATCCATCCATGGCAAGTATTTGATCACCCAGTTCAACAACTTCATTAACAGGAGCAAAAATGAAAACATCATCAAAACCTTCCCCGTTTGTAAAGGATAAAATATGATTTGCCGGGTTTTGCAGTCCGGTTGTATTTATAAAAATCAGTTCAATACCTAATCTGTCAGCATATTCTGTTGTGAAAAGCATGGAAGCCCTGTTCAATCTGGGCTGGTCAATATCGATAACCAGAAGAAGAGAAGGTTTTCTATCACAGTGAATGGCATAATCAATTGCACCCAGGCCCATTGGACCCGCGCCTGCCAGAAGAGCCATTTTGCCTCCCTTAACAGTTCCCATAACATGTTGATATGAACCAAGAACGTTATGGTAGGATGCCCTGAACGCAGCTATGATGCATGACAATGGTTCCGCAAGCGATGCTTTATAAAATGAACCTCCATGGTATGGTATCAGAAAATCCTTCTCCATTACCTCGCAAGGTATAATAATATAAGTTGCATTGCCTCCGAAATCAGTAAAAGAATAGCCCGGAGCATAGCCCTTGCCGAGATGGTTGATATTAGGCTGTATGGAAAACTTTTGACCCGATTGAAATTTATGCTTCCATTTTTTGCCAACTTCAACAATCTCACCTGCAAATTCATGACCGATAATTATTGGATTAAGATCAATACCGGATGGGATCCTTTTATGATCAGCTCCCTGCAACACTGCTTTATATGTTGACATGCAGGTACTGTCCGATACTACTTTGGCAAGGATTTCATCTTCACCAGGCGATCTGAGTTCAAATTCCTCCAGTCTTAAATCATTTTTACCATATAACCGAACGGCCTTTGTCTTCATTTTTTATTAGATGTAATTTTCATCCATTAAAATTTCTGCTACCCACATAGCAGACATACCTATAACTGTGGTACATTTATCAAGATGGGCTCCTGCTTCTTCAA
>CAZFQS010000013.1:0-8713 GCA_964521285.1 uncultured Bacteroidales bacterium
CAGATTATACCGAGAATGATTACTCTAAAGAAAACTATCAGAAATTTGACCTGCACAGGCCTTTTGTTGATGAGATAATTCTTGTATCCCCAAAAGGGAAAAAGATGTACCGTGAGAGTGACCTGATTGATGTATGGTTCGACTCAGGTGCCATGCCCTATGCACAGGTACATTTTCCCTTTGCAATAAGCGAGACTGAATTTAAAAAGATATTTCCTGCTGACTTCATTGCTGAAGGTGTTGACCAGACCCGCGGATGGTTTTTTACTATGCATGCCATTGCAGTAATGCTTTTTGACTCTGTTTCCTTTAAGAACATTATAAGTAACGGACTTGTACTGGATAAAAACGGGAATAAGATGTCAAAACGCCTGGGTAATGTAATTGATCCTATTGACACTATAGAAAAATACGGATCTGACCCCCTGCGGTGGTACATGCTTACAAACGCCCAGCCATGGGATAATCTTAAGTTTGACATTGAGGGCGTGGATGAGGTTAAAAGGAAATTCTTTGGTACCCTCTATAATACTTATTCCTTTTTTGCTTTATATGCAAATGTCGACGGATTTACCAACAGTGAAGATGAAATTCCTGTTCAGCAGAGACCGGAGATTGACAGGTGGATTATCTCTTTGCTTAATACGCTGGTAAAAGATGTTACCAAGCAAATGGATAACTATGAAATAACAAGGGCAGGAAGAGCTATACAGGAATTTGTAATAGATAACCTGAGTAACTGGTATGTAAGACTTAACAGAAAAAGGTTCTGGGGCGGAGGGTATTCTCCGGATAAAATAGCTGCCTATCAGACATTGTATACCTGCCTGGAGACAGTTGCAAAGCTAGCTTCTCCCCTGGCTCCGTTCTATATGGATAAGCTTTACAGGGACCTGACTTCTGTAAATAAAAAGAATTCGGAAGAATCTGTTCATCTTGTTGATTTTCCTGTATACAATAAGTCATTTATTGATAAGGATCTCGAAGAAAAGATGGATATCGCCCAGAAAGTATCGTCAATGATACTCGGATTGAGAAGAAAAGTAAATATAAAGGTAAGGCAGCCCCTGCAAAAGATTATGATCCCTGTAACTGACACAAAGTTCAAAGACAAATTTGAGGCAGTAAGCCAGCTGATACTGTCAGAAGTGAATGTTAAGGAGGTCGAATATATAAAAGACACTTCTGATATCCTGGTAAAGAAGATCAAACCTAACTTCAAGACTTTGGGTCCAAGGTATGGCAAATTGATGAAAAATATCTCGGCAGCCATTGCTCAGCTTAGCCAGGAGGATATCGCTGCTTTCGAATCTGACAATCAGTATAAAATCACTGCCGGAGATGAAGAAATTTTATTGAGCCTTGATGATGTGGAAATAACTTCTGAAGATATTCCCGGATGGCTGGTTACAACTGACGGGAAAATAACAATTGCTCTCGATATTAATATTACCGAAGAACTGAGACAGGAAGGCATTGCACGTGAACTTATAAACAGGATTCAGAATATGAGAAAGGATAGTGGCTTTGATGTTACTGACAAAATAAGGATACTTGTTAAGAAGCATGAAGCCGTTAATTCTTCTATAAATAACTTCAATAATTACATAAGTACACAGACTCTGGCAAAATCAATTGAGCTTGTTGATAACATCGATGACAGGATTGCAAAACTCGTTGATTTAGAGGATAATATACACACTTATGTAATTATTAGTAAGATTTGATTAAAGAGTTACCTTTTATTAATTTTTTTCTTATATTTACACGTTGTAATATTAGTGCTATGGCAGAAAAGACAAGATATTCAGACGACGAGCTGGAAGAGTTTAGGCAGATAATACTAAACAAGCTGGATAAGGCCAGGCAGGATTATGAACTTTTAAAAAGTGCCGTTACCCAGAGTGAAAGTAACGACACCCAGGATACATCACCTACTTTTAAGGTACTGGAGGAAGGGGCATCCACATTATCAAAAGAGGAATCGGGTAAGCTTGCACAGCGGCAGCAAAAGTTTATCCAGCATCTGCAGGCGGCATTAGTCAGGATTGAAAACAAGACTTACGGTGTGTGCAGGGAAACAGGTAAATTAATATCAAAGGAAAGACTGCGTGCTGTTCCGCATGCAACTCTGTCCATTGATGCAAAACAAAGACAGCGATAGGTTTATTTACATTAAAATATAACTATGAAATGATTGAAGCACAGGCCTCAATCATTTTTTTTTAAAAGTATTCTATGTCGGTAAGAAAAAGTACTATTCTTGTTATACTGGTTATACTTTATATCCTGGCTGTCGACCAGGCTATAAAGATTCTTGTTAAATCAAATATGACCCTTGGAGAAAGCAGCTATCTTAACTGGGACAACTGGAGCATAAAATGGTTTCAAATCAAGTTTATAGAAAATCCGGGGATGGCTTTTGGTATTGATATACCTGTCAGGTTCGGCAAGCTTGCATTAAGCATATTCCGGATTATTGCTATTATTGGCATAGGCTGGTATTTATCAACTCTCATTAAGAAAAAAGCACATCCCGAGTTAATTATATGGTTGTCGGTAATTATTGCAGGAGCAATTGGTAATATTATTGACAGCGCCTTATACGGAATACTTTTCAGTGAAAGCACTTATTCCTCAGTTGCTGAGTTTCTTCCCGGGGAAGGCGGATATGCACCTTTCCTGTATGGGAAAGTAGTTGATATGCTATACTTTCCTGTTATTGATACCCGGTTACCTGACTGGCTCCCAGCATGGGGAGGAAAATCATTTGTGTTCTTCAGGCCAATATTCAATATTGCCGATTATTCAATTTCTGTAGGAGTTGTCGCAATTCTGATATTCCAGAAAAGGCTTTTCAGGGAGAAGCAGGACTAATTACTTTAATAAAATTCTTATTTTAGTCCTTAATATGAAAAACAAAACAATCCCTGTTTTACTTACCTTTTTATGTATGGGCTTTGGTGATGCCGTAGGTCCTTTTGTCAGCCTTGCAAAGGATACTTTCGAATTATCAAATTTTGTTTCAGGTTTTATAGCCTTTGCAGGATTTATTATGTTCGGAATATTATCTATCCCCATGGGTATATACCAGGACAGGAAAGGGAAGAAATTTGTGCTGATGTTAGGATTATTTGTTGCTTTAGCAGGATTATCAATACCGATCGCAGGTAAGCTGAGCTCTTTTAATGTTTTCCTGGTCACCGTGTTATTACTGGGTGCAGGAGCTGCTACTCTCCAGGTTGCCGGAAATCCTATAATTCGTGACGTATCGCCCGAAGGAAAATATTCCAGGAACCTTACTCTCGGACAGTTTATTAAAGCAATTGGCTCGTTATCCGGACCCCTGTTGCCTGTGGCTGCAGTGCTCTGGTTTAAATCGGACTGGCAGCTTATCTTTCCTGTCTATGTCTCTGCACTTGCAATCACTATAGCTATCCTGGGATTTACAAAAATCGAGGAAAAACGAACCAGAGATTCGGTACCTGCCACCTTTAAATCATGCTTTTCCCTGCTTTCCAACAGATATGTTCTCATGATGGTTATGGCAATATTTTTATATGTAGGATCAGAAATATGCATGAGTTCTTATCTGCCCGAGTATTTGAAATCGCAATTCGGCCTGGGTATTGAAGAGATACTGACAAAAATCGGACTTAACATTGAAACTCTTAAGCTGGCAGGTATTAATACCAACACATTAGGGGTTCTTGGAACAGGATTTTTCTTTATAGGCTTGCTGGCAGGGAGGTTCTCCGGTTCCCTGATACTAAACTGGATGTCTGCAAAACTGTTTTTGATAATAACTTCCTTATTGTCAGTAGCCGGACTACTGGGTTTGTTTGTCATCAATACCGAAGTCGTTGCTTTTATCTGTATCATCATCATAGGTTTTGGGTTCGGTAATATTTTTCCCCTTATATTTTCAATAACTGTTGACAAGATGCCTCACAGGACCAATGAACTTTCGGGATTAATGATTACAGCTATTGCAGGAGGAGCACTTATCCCCCTTCTGTTCGGAGCAGTGGCAGATAAATTTTCGGTTTTAACGGGCTTCCTTGTACCTGTTGTTTGTATATTATATATTACATTTGTCTCAATAGCAAATACCAGGAAACTTTAATCAAACATGCATAATTATTTATGGATCCTAACCAAGATAACAGAATAGTAATGACCCTTGATGCCGGGGGGACAAACTTTGTTTTTTCTGCTATACAGGCAAACAAAGAAATTATCAAACCTATAACCCTCCCTTCACATGCTAATAAACTTGGTGACTGCCTTTCAACAATAGTAAAGGGATTTTCAGAAGTTAAGAACAGGCTGCCCGCAAATCCTATTGCTATAAGTTTTGCCTTTCCCGGTCCGGCTGACTACCCTGCAGGTATAATAGGAGATCTTCCTAATTTGCCGGCATTCAGGGGCGGTGTTGCACTCGGCCCCATGCTTGAAAACCATTTTGATATCCCTGTGTATATAAACAACGACGGTGACCTTTTTGTATACGGAGAAGCCATAGCTGGTATACTGCCCTATATCAATGAACGCTTATCTGCCAGGGGCAGCTCGAAACAATACAGAAACCTGTTTGGCGTAACACTTGGTACAGGCTTCGGGGCAGGAATAGTAAGAAATAATGAGCTTTTTACAGGAGATAATTCCGTCTCCGGCGAGATATGGTTAATGCGCAATAAGAAGTATCCGCAGACATATGCTGAAGAGGGAGCAAGCATCAGGGCAGTGCAAAAAAGTTATATGAAGGAAGCCGGCATAAAGTCAGGTTATCCGCCCACACCCAAAGAAATTTTTGAGATTGCTACAGGAAATGCAAAAGGTAACACAAAAGCCGCCCAGTCAGCATTTATCGAACTGGGAGAAATTGTTGGTGACGCACTGGCAAATGCCATTACATTAATTGACGGATTAATAGTTATTGGGGGCGGACTTGCAGGTGCGCATTCTATATTTCTGCCACGAATAATTGATGAGATGAACGGCAGTATTTTGTCCTATGACGGAAAAAAAATAAACCGTCTTGTCTTTAAAGTGTTTAATCTTGAAGATGATGAACAAATGGAACTTTTTATCAGTGGTGAAGAAAGGGAAATACATATCCCCGGATCCAGTGAAAAGGTTAAATATGATCCTTTAAAAAGAACCGGAATAGGGATATCAAAGCTGGGAACAAGCAAAGCAATAGCTATAGGAGCATATGCTTTCGCCCTCAATTCAATTGATAATATTAACTAAGAATTAAATAATATGAAAGAAGTAGTAATAGGAATAGATATTGGAGGTACTTATACCAAGTACGGCATAATTGACAGGGAAGGAAATTGCCTTGATGAAGATTTTATGAGTACAGGCACATACCAGGATTTTGATGCATATATTGAAAACTTAAATTCAGTTATTGAAAACACTTATCAGGCAATAAATGACGATATAGTATTAAAAGGTATAGGTATTGGCGCACCTAATGGCAACTATTATAAAGGGACAATAGAAAATGCGCCCAACCTGAACTGGAAAGGTATTATTCCTTTTGTCGACAAGTTTAAGAACTATTACAAGGATATACCCATTGTATTAACTAACGATGCCAAAGCTGCAGCACTGGGAGAAATGATATACGGAGGAGCCAAAGGAATGAAAGACTTTGTGGTTATTACCCTGGGAACCGGACTTGGAAGCGGAATAATCGTAAATGGAGAACTGGTATACGGACATTCGGGATTTGCCGGCGAGCTGGGCCATGTAAACGTTAAACTCAGGGGCAGGGATTGCGGTTGCGGAAGAAAAGGATGCCTTGAAACTTACGCTTCTGCTACAGGAATTAAGAGGACAGTGTTCCGTTTAATGGCGGAAAGAACAGTTGACAGTGAACTCAGAAAGCTCAGCTTTAACGACCTCTCAGCCAAAATGATCACAGAGGCCGCAAGGAAGGGCGACCCCATAGCTTTGGAAGCATTTGAATATACAGGGAGAATTTTAGGGTCAAAACTGGCTGATATTGTTGCACATACCAGTCCGGAAGCAATATTTCTTTTGGGAGGACTGAGCCAGGCAAAAGAGCTTATTACTGACCCTACAAAAAAGTGGCTTGAAGAAAACTTGTTTCCTATATTTAAAGGTAAGGTTAAGGTGTTGCTTTCCTCCCTTCAGGATAAAAATGTGGCTGTCCTTGGTGCAGCTGCCCTGGCCTGGAAAGAAGCGGAGAAGAAATGAATGACCTAAAAAACATAACGATAATGATTGTTGATGATGAAGAGAACAACTGGATTTTCATGCTGGATGTTCTCAGGCCCAGCAATGCCAGTCTTATCTGGGCCAGAGTAGGGCAGGAAGCCATAGATATAGTAGAATCAGGAAAAAAAATTGATGTTATACTTATGGATATGAAAATGCCTTTCATGGACGGATATGAAACTACCAGGGCAATAAAAAAAATAAATAATACTATCCCCGTTATTGCACAAACAGCATATGCTCAACCCAAAGAAAAAGCCAGATGCCTCGAAGCCGGATGCGATGCTTATATCAGCAAGCCTATAATTACTAACAGATTAATCAAGCTAATTGCCGAGCTTGTAAATAAGAAGAATAATTAACAGGTGACTACTGACTGTGCTTTATAGTATTATTAATAAACCTGTTTAATGGCAATATTATTTTAAATATCCCTATTGCATTTTCAAGTAAGTCTTTATCCTGAACTTCCTCATCTGTGAGGTTTCTGGCTACTATATAGTGCTTGTACTTAAGTAATTCAATATCCGGAAAATCTTTCGGAAAACCACGCGGTGCGGATTTCAGCTTTTCTCCCCACAAGCTGTTGAAATTCTTCTTAAAATCACTATTATTAATTATTTCCTTAAATTCTTCAATATTTTCATAGATCTCTGTTCTTATGGCTCTTAAAATATCTGAAGAAGGCATATAAATTCCCCCGGCAAGAAATGAACCTTGCGGCTCAACATGAAAATAATAACCTGCATAACTACCTGTACGCCCTCCCTTTGCAATATATGCTCCAAAATGTGTCTTGTAGGGAGTCTTATCATTCGAAAACCTGATATCCCTGAATATTCTGTATATTGCATCCTTTGCTGCCAGGGCGGCAATATCATCATCAAACCGGTTAATCCTCCGAATCAACAGCTCCACAAACATTTCATATTCCAACCTGACTTTATTATAAACAGTTTTGTTTGCATTAAACCATTCTCTATTATTATTTTTGTGCAGATCCTTTAAAAAGTTTAAAATATTCTTGCTTATTATCATTTATCGTATTATTATAGCTGTTAATGAAATGATTAAATAAATATAGAATTTTAAAATTTATTAATTCTTATTTCAATGAAAAAAGTTGTAATCATTGTTGCAGGAGGGCGGGGAAAAAGGATGAAATCTGATACACTCAAACAGTTTCTTCCTATTTACGGATTCCCTATACTTATGCACACAATAAAAAAGTTTTACCGGCATGACAATTCAATTAATATAATTATAGTATTGCCCAAAACTCAAATAAAGACCTGGAAAAAACTATGCAGGGACTACAAGTTTACACACAGCCATAAAATTGTACGGGGCGGCATTACAAGGTTTCATTCAGTTAAAAATGGCCTGTCAAAAATAAGGGGCAAGGACTGGATAGTAGCTATTCATGATGGTGTAAGGCCCCTTGTCAGCCTGGAGACTATCAAGAGATGTTTTAAAAAAGCTGCTTCCTCAGGCAATGCCATTCCTGCAATTGAAGTCCCGGAGTCAATGCGGATAATTGAAAATGGGAAGAATACTCCGGCTGACCGTTCCAGGTACAGGCTTATACAAACACCGCAGATCTTTCAGCTTAAGTTATTACAGGAATCCTTTAAACAGGACTATAAGTCTGAATTCACTGATGATGCAAGCGTTGTTGAAAGCCTGGGTTATTCAATAAACCTTGTGGAGGGTAATAAGGAAAATATTAAAATAACTACTCCTTCAGACCTTCTGGTTGCGGAATCTTATCTTAAGAAAATTAAGTAGTGAATTCACAGAGCAAGCAATAGAACAGTAGAGCAATAGACTAAAATTTAACAACCTTCCCTCCAGAATAAACTTTGGTTTCTATTTTTTCAGGTTCTCCTTTGTAGCCAATATAACCCCCGGTTGTAACCTGGCCTGTTAATTCTTTGCTGACATTAATTTTAGCCGTTCCCCCTGTTACGGCTTTAACATTAACAATATCACTTTCCAGATTAAATGCCGAGAGTGCCCCGCCAGTAGCAACATATACATTCTGTGAGACAGCATAACCTTCAGCCGAAAGTAATCCTCCCTCACTCATTTTACTTTCCAGGTGCTTAACATCAAGATCCAGATACACCTTTCCCCCGCCTTTTGCGGTTACATACAGTGTATCTGCCTTAAATAAGGCCCCTGATGATACTTCTGCCATGCCTGAAACTTCAATTTCATCAAGCTGTCTGAATTTTAATATTACCCTGACTTTCCCGTATTTATAGGGAGGAACATCGATATACAGCTTTAATACATTGTCAGTGACAGTGGACATCACCCTTTGTACCTCTATCTCCTGAGCTTTAACTTCAAGGGATTCCTCATCAGATTTTATAAGCTGTACTATTATTTTGTCATCAACATCAATTTTATTGAACGGCTCCGTTACCCTGACTTCACTTTGCTGGGAGAATGA
>CAZFQS010000013.1:8813-12102 GCA_964521285.1 uncultured Bacteroidales bacterium
TTTTATCCGAGTATTTTACCTGCAAATTTTTCAATATATGAAATAACCATTTTGATGAACTGGTGTTTATATAATTAATATTAAAATCCAGAGTTATACTTTTTTTAAATGTTTGGATGTATCCTTCATAAATTTCCGCCAGTTCCTGGTAAAAAATTGAAGGATCTTCTAACCTGGAAGTCCCGCTTACTACTATTAAATTATCGTCATTAAAAACTTGTACCGAGGGAGTATGTAATGTTTCTTTAATTGCCGTAGTAAACATAATATTTGTTTTTTTGTTTGTATCTACAAAATACAGGTCATAATAAATGATATGACATATATCATTTTAAAACAAAGACAAAACTTAAAATTACAGCTTTAAAATTAAAATAGCTTATCAATTTGTAAATTATTTAACCTAAGAGACAACAAATTTATTGATTATTATACTTAAATACAATGATTTGTAAATGATATTTATTATTCTGATTCGGTGATTAAAATCAATCACTTAAAATATTCAGGAATTCTCTCTGGCTGATGAGTTTTAAATATAAGATTTTTACCGATAAATTATGTTGGTTCGCCGATAATAGTTTTATCGAATAATAATCGGTGAATATATTTGCACATTTCCGTGGTTGGAATAGAAAATATGTTAAGCTATATATATTAAAAACCAAAATTATTATAATATGAAATTTAAAGGAAAACTGCTTTTGGGAGTTATTTTTTTTGCTAATATATGTTATGGCCAGACTGATAGTGTTTATTCCTTTACTTTGCAGGAGGCCCAGGAATATGCACTTAAACATAATTATGAAACAAAAAATTCATTGTTAGACATCAGGAAATCTAAGAAAAAGGTCTGGGAAACAACTGCAATCGGATTACCGCAAATTTCAGGTTCAGTGTATTATCAGCATATACCGGGTGATATTCCGACATTCAATTTTGGTGAAGCAATGCTGCCATTGTTTAGTATACTGGATTCCCTGCATCCTGGTGCCTTTGCTTCATTTGGAGAGGATATGGGAGAGGCTGAATCTGCAATAGCAGTTAAAAATGCTACAACATACGGATTTACTGTTTCGCAGTTAGTATTTAACGGTGAATATATTGTCGGACTTCAGGCAGCAAAGACATTTCTTTCATTATCCGAGAACGCAAAGGAAAAACAGGATCTGGATACCAAACAGGCAGTCTCATCTTCATACTACTCAATACTAGCCCTTGAAAAAAATAAAGCAATACTGGATACCTCAATAGCAAACTTAAATTCAACTTTGTACGAATTCAGGATAATGAGTGAAAATGGTTTTATTGAAGATACAGAAGTTGATCAGATTGAACTGACACTGAGGAATACACAAAACGCAGCAAGAACTCTTGAACAGCAAATAGAATTATCATATAAGCTATTTAAGTTATTATTGGGTATCGATCTGGAATCTGGCATTACCCTTACACAGAATCTTGAAGAATTTCTTATTTCAGTTGAAACAGATTCTCCGCTGTATAACAATTTTAACATTTCAGAAAATATCGACTATAAAGTGCTGGAAACCCAGGAAAGGATATCCGAACTTAGCCTTAAAAGGGAACGTTCAAAATATCTTCCGGTAGTTTCTGCTTTTTATTCCTATACTGACGTAACAAATAAACCGGATTTTGATTTCACCATTAACCACATCATTGGCCTGAATGTAAATATTCCCATTTTTTCGAGCGGACAAAGAATTGCACAAGTTCAGCAGGCAAAGATAGAGCTTGAAAAAACCAGGAACATCAAAGATGTTACTACAGATAACATCAGGCTCATGGTAGAACAGGCAGAATATGATCTTGAAAAGTCCATCGAAAAGTTTAATAACGAACAATTCAATATTGAACTTTCGAAAAGAATATATCAGAAAACACTGATTAAGCATAAAGAAGGAATGGCTTCAAGTCTTGATTTAACTCAGGCTCACAATCAGTATCTTAACAGCAATTCAAACTATACAAATTCCATTCTTGAACTGTTAACATCAAAACTTAATTACGATAAAATATTAAATAATCTTTAATAATATTCAATATAAAATAATAATGAAAACTAATTTAATAATAGCCGCAGTTATATTATCAGTGTCCTGTGGCTCGAATAATCCTGAATCAATAAGGAAGGCCATAATAAACAAGAAAGAACAAATTTCCAGGATTAATCAAAGCATAAATAAGCTTGAAGCTAAGCTTTACAAGGATACGACAGGCATGGATCCGCAATTTTCAATTCCGGTGAAGATAAAGAAAGTTAAATATGAACCCTTCAGGCATTATATAGAAGTTCAGGGTAATATTGAAGCAGTTGAGGAAGCCTATATAAGTCCGGAAATGGGAGGACAGATAAAAAAAATACATGTTAAGGAAGGGCAGAGAGTTAATAAGGGTCAGTTGCTGGTATCATTGAATACTGACGTAACTGAAAGCTCAATACAGGAAGTGAAAACAAGCCTTGAGCTTACAAAAAAATTGTATGACAAGCAAAAATCTTTATGGGGACAAAATATTGGCAGTGAAATGCAGTATCTCGAAGCTAAAAATGCATATGAGCAAACCGAAGGAAGACTTAAAACTTTAGAGGCACAGCTTAAAATGTCAAATATAAGAGCCCCTTTTAATGGAATTATAGATGATATATTTCAAAAAGAGGGAGAGCTCGGGGCTCCGGGGTTTCAAATATTACAGATGGTAAATCTGTCAAAGCTTAAAATTGCTGCAGAAGTTTCAGAAATATATATGCCCTCAATAACTAAAGGGAAAATGATTGAAGTAAGCATTCCTACATATCCGGAGATGAAACTCAGTGTGCCTGTTTACAGAACAGGGAATGTTATAAATCCCGCAAACAGAACATTTAAGATTGAAGTACAGCTTAATAACAGAGGTGAAAAACTTAAACCAAACATGTTTGCAGTGCTGAAGATAAATGATCTGACTATAGATTCTGCAATAATTGTTCCTTCCAATATTGTTAAGAAGGATATCCTAAAGACCGGTGCAGGTAGTTTTAAAGAGTTCCTTTTTACAGCCGAAGAAAAAGATAATAAGATTATTGCAAAAAAGGTATATGTTGAAACAGGGGAAACATATAATAATGAATCTGTAATTAAAGACGGACTTAACCCCGGACAGGAAATAATTGTGGAGGGTTATAATACGGTTTCTACAGGGACGGAAGTGAAGGTTTTGAATTAACGATTTAAGATTAACGATTTAAGATTAACGATTTAAGATTAACGATTTAAGATTAACGATTTAA
>CAZFQS010000013.1:12202-111431 GCA_964521285.1 uncultured Bacteroidales bacterium
ACGATTTAAGATTAACGATTTAAGATTAACGATTTAAGATTAACGATTTAAGATTTTAGATTTATAAATAACAAAATAAACAAAAAACTAAATATTCAAATAATCAAATAATTCATGGCTTTAGATAAAGAAATTAAAAAACTGAATGAGAAAGTAATCAGGGAATTTAAACTTACATCTCTTTCATTAAAGAACAGAACATCTGTTTTCCTGCTGACTTTTGTTATAGCTCTTTTTGGGCTTTATTCATACAGAAATATGCCCAAAGAACTGTTTCCGGATATTGCATTGCCATGGATTATGGTACAGACAATATATCCCGGTAACCCTCCTATAGATATGGAAAACTTAATAACAAGGCCCATTGAAAAAGAAATAGAACCAATTAAAGGAATTAAAAATATAACCTCCACATCAACACAGGATATATCATTTATTCTTGTTGAATTTAATCCTGATATTGATGTAAAAAATGCTGAAGATGAAGTGAAAAATGCGGTTGATTATGCAAGCTCCGAGCTTCCCAATGACTTGCCATCTGACCCTATTGTAGCTGACATTGACTTTTCTGAATTTCCTATATTAAACATTAATTTATCCGGCGATTACAGTACTACGGAACTTAAAAAATATGCTGAAATACTTGAAGAAAGAATAGAAACAGTATCAGAAATTTCAAAAGTAGATATTACAGGAATAAGCGACAGAGAAATTCAGATAAATGTGGATTTACTTAAACTTGAAGCTTTCCAGCTAAGTTTTGATGATGTTGCCAATGCCATTATGTTTGAAAACATGTCAATTTCAGGAGGTGAATTAAAACTGGAAGGGACACGCAGATCAATAAGGACAATAGGAGAATTTAATAACATCGACCAGATAAAAAATATTATTGTAAAAAGAGATCAGGGTAATATCGTTTACCTGCGTGACCTGGGAGAAGTGGTAGACGGATACGAAGATGCTACAAGTTATACCCGGCTAAACGGACAGCCGGTTGTATCATTGCAGGTTGTCAAGAAAGGCGGCGAAAATTTGCTGTCAGCCACCAGAAAAATTGAAAAAATCCTTTCAGAAGTAGAGGAAGAAAACATCTTTCCCGATGATCTCAATATCACCATAACAAATGACCAGTCAGATCTGGTTAAAAAACAGCTTAACAGTCTTGAAAACAGCATGATAATTAGTATGATTTTTGTAATCAGCGTGTTATTCCTCTTTCTTGGAACAAGGAACGCTTTGTTTGTGGGGTTGGCCATACCATTATCAATGTTCCTGTCTTTTATTGTGCTTGAATTAATAAACTTCCAGGTAAATATGATTGTGCTGTTCAGCTTAATCCTGGCACTGGGAATGCTGGTTGATAATGCTATCGTTGTTGTTGAGAACATATACCGTTTTGTCGATCAGGGCTACTCAAAATTCCAGGCGGCAAAGCAGGCAGTAGGAGAAATAGCTGTTCCTATAATAGCTTCTACAGCCACTACCCTGGCAGCTTTCCTTCCACTGGCATTCTGGAAAGGTATTGTAGGTGAGTTCATGAAATTCCTCCCTATAACACTTATTATAGTGCTTACATCATCATTATTTGTAGCACTTGTTATTATTCCTGTCTTTTCATCGTCATTTATTAAAAAGGAGATAAAGGGAAGTAAAATAGACAGGAAGAAATACCTTAGAATATCATTGATACTTGTTGTACTGGCTGCATTATTATACCTGGTAAAATTCTATGTGCTTGCCAATTTACTGATGATCGCATTGCTTATTATTCTTCTGAACATATTTGTCTTTAATGCACTTGGCAAATGGTTCAAAGATGTATTTCTTGTAAAACTTGAAATGGGATACCATAAACTACTGACATTTGCTCTTAAAGGCCTGAACCCTGCCTGGTTCCTGTCAGGTACTTTTCTTCTTCTGATTATTACAATAGTCTTCTTCGTGATGAGAAGCCCCAATGTGTTGTTCTTTTCAGACAATGATCCCGATTATATGAATATTCTCGCAGAATTACCTGTTGGAACAAATATTGATGAATCAGATAATTTTTCCAGGAGATTTGAAGAAGATATTAATAGGATTCTCGAACCCTACAATGCAATTATAGAATCAAAATTAATTAATGTTGGTGAAGGTGCTGTTCTGGAGAATGATATGGACTTCTTTGCAAACAGGGATAATAAATGCCTTATGACTGTTTCATTTGTCAATTACCAGGAAAGAAAAGGCATTAACACTTCAAAGATCATGAAAGAACTAACTGACTCCCTGTCAAATAAATATGCGGGAGTAAAGGTTACATTCGAGAAAAACAGCATGGGCCCTCCGGCAGGAAAGGCCATAAATATTGAAGTTTCAGGAAAAGACTACGATAAGCTAATAAATGTTGCTGATACCATGCTTCAGATTATAGAAGCAGCCAAGATACCAGGGATTGAAGGCTTACAGATGGATCTGGATCTGGGAATGCCGGAAATGATTGTTACTATCAACAGGGATAAAGCAAGAAGGCTGGAAATGTCAACCGCCCAAATTGCCAGCACTATAAGGACGGCTTTGTTTGGCAGGGAAATTTCCGATTTTAAAATCGGTGAAGAGGAATACCCTATCCAGCTAAGATCTATGGACAAATTTAAAAATGACGTGTCAGCATTAATGAACCAGAAAATTGTATTTATGAACAACCAGGGCAAGTGGCTAAGCATCCCCATTTCAGCAGTAGCAGATTTTAACTATAGTTCAACATACGGCGCAGTAAAACGAAAGGACCTTGACAGGGTTATAACATTATACTCTAACGTTATTGCTGGCTATAATGCAAATAACATCAATGAACAGATAAGAACAGAGCTGAAAAATTATGAAATACCCAGCGGTTATAATTATAAATTCACAGGAGAGCAGGAAGAGATGAACGAATCGATGGCGTTTCTGGGCAGGGCATTTATGATAGCTCTTGCATTAATAATGCTGATCCTGGTAACACAGTTCAATTCTATTGTAAGGCCCTTTATAATTATAGCCAGTGTAGTGTTTAGTACTATTGGTGTTTTTGGCGGTATTGCAACATTTAAGATGGATTTTATAGTAATAATGACAGGAGTTGGTATAGTTTCCCTTGCCGGTGTTGTAGTTAATAATGCTATTGTTCTTGTTGATTATATTGAATTACTTAAACTACGCAAGAGAAGAGAATTAGGGATGGCTGACAATGCATTCCTGCCTCTCAAGGAGGCTACTCAATGTATAGTACAGGGAGGGAGAACAAGGTTAAGGCCTGTACTGCTGACTGCAATAACTACTATACTCGGATTATTACCAATGGCTATAGGATTGAATATTGACTTTGAATCTCTCCTGAGTAATTTTGATCCTAAAATATATGTGGGTGGAGTAATGACCGGCATCTGGGGTCCTATTTCATGGACAGTGATATTCGGATTGACTTTTGCTACTTTTCTGACACTTATTATTGTGCCTGTAATGTACAGGATAACCACAACAGTCCAGAAAAAAGCCCTTGTCATAATAGGAAACCACAAAAACAGGCTAAAGAATAACGTCGGGAGCGATTAAACCTGTCCGGGTATAATCATCTAAATTCTGACGAGAAAAAACAGGGCTATCCAGAACAATAAACATACTAACAACATCCACATCACTACCTTTGAGGCTATCGCTATGTATTTTGGCAGAGTGCATAATTTATTAATGATCTTCATTAATATAACCAGAATGATTAATCCCATGGCAATCAAATAATAATGAATGCTCTTTCTCATGGTATTATACCAGGAATTAAATATATCCGGTTCAGTATTTTTTAAATATGATATTGAAATATCAAGAATTTCTTCTCTGCCTGGTTTTTTAACTTCTGCATTGCTATAATATTCATTAAGTTTCTGGAAATAATTTATATGATCATGTATAAATAAATAGTTTCTTTTTTCAAAGATTCCTGATGCCAGTTCATAAAATTTTGCCTGGTAGAACGAATAGTTGGCAGGATTGATGTATTTATCAAATCGAAGATCTTCAAGGGTTTTATATTTAAATGGTAAAACTTTCCACAGGCAAAACCACCACTTTGGGAAACTAAACTCCGGGATTCGCTCTGCCATGTATCCAACCTGTATATAGTCTGCAAAAAATTCGCTTAACCAGAGAGGATGGCTTCTGGCATTGGACTTTATTGATATATAATGACCCAGTTCATGCACTGCGATGAAATCCCAGAAATAAACTTTGCTCCTGCCAAATAAGGTCTTTCCTGATTGCAGTCTTATTTTATATATATTGACATCCGGAAGAATTATCCGTGCAGGATCCCTTCTAAACTCGCATAAAGGGTAAGGCGCATTAGCATAATATTTCCAGGCTTCTTTGTTTAGTACGAGCAATTTCAAATCAAATGTATCTTTCAGCTTATTCTCGTAAAACAGCATAGCATCTTCCAGCAGCATTTGAAGATACTCAGCTTTTGATTCGGAGCCTTTTGTATAGTATGTTTCAATCTTACCCTCTCTGTGAGATAAATGTTCAATATAAGGGATTTCCTGGCTCCAAATCTTTGTTATGATTATTATCCAAAGGAATAATGATAGTAGATACTTCATCCCTTCAACAATTTAATTCTGTTAATTTAACAAATTAAATTCAATTGTTTCCAACTATTAAAAATTTGACCTAATTCAGCTTATTTTGCTGTTTTAGGATATATAAACGGTGGTTATTTTCAATTATTATTTTCGGAGTTATTAAAAATTCAGCATTGCCTTTAAATTCTTCATTCCGCTTTTGCTTACTTTTATTTTTGCTCCACTTTTAAGTATGGCAATGTAATTATCTTTTTCATAAGGTTCAAGCTGTACCACCTGGTCAATTTTTACTATGTAAGATCTGTGAACACGAATAAATTGCTTTGGATCCAGATGGGCCTCAAAAAAATTCATCGTTGCCTGCTTCAGGTGCTTGCTGTCTTCTGTATAAATCATAACATAATCATCCTGAGCCTCCAGGTATTGAATTTTCTGAACCGGGATAACCTTAATTTTTGAACCTGTCTTTACTACAACGCGTTCAATTATATCGCCAAAAGACTGGTTAATAAGTTTACCTATATTTTTATCTGCCGGTCGGTGTGATTTTATTCTGTCAATAGCTTTTTTAACAGCTTCAACAAGCCTTTCCCTTGAATAAGGTTTTAACAAATAATCTACTGCATTAAGCTCAAATGCTTTTATGGCAAATTCATTATGGGCGGTTATAAAAATAATTTCCGGGATAGAATCAAGCAACTCAAGCATCTCAAAACCGTTTAACTTTGGCATTTGAATGTCCAGAAATACCAGATTGGGTTTTAATTCGCTAATAGCTTTTATTCCTTCAAAACCATTGGCACATTCCCTTAAAATTTCTATTTCACTAAAATCCTTTAAATAATTTATAATTAGTGTTCTGGAAAGTTCTTCATCTTCAACGATTATTGCCTTGATTTTTCTGTCCATTTTCAATTCAATTAAAAAATCATTTTTATTCTTCCTGTGGAAAAATAATTGCTACCTCAAAAGTATTATTTGATTTATTAATAACCATAAGATTTTCATTTTTATAAATAATACCAAGCCTGCTGCCAATATTTTTTAACCCGATCCCTTCTCCTTTTTTTACAACTAAATCAGGATCATAATCATTTCTTATTTTTATTTTTAATGCTTTTTCACTGCAGCTTGTGGATATTTCAATTTTTGCCTGATCAACACTTTCGTAAACCCCGTATTTAACCGCATTTTCAACAAGCGGCTGAAGAATGAGGCCGGGTAATATCTTATCAAGGCATCCTTCATCTATATTCTCTACAACATTCAATCTGTCTCCAAACCTTACTTTTTCAATATCAAGATACCTGTTGATGTTTTGCATTTCATCTTTCAGAGAAGTCATCTGTTCATCTCTGTGAGATATCGAATACCTCAGAAAATCCGAAAGTTTAATAATCATATTACGTGCCTTTTCAGGGCTTATTATTGTTAAGGAACTTATGGAATTAAGACTGTTAAATATAAAGTGAGGATTAATCTGGGATTTTAAAGAACTTAATTCCGATTCCTTTACCAGTGTTTTTAATTCGGCCTCCTTAACTACCTTTTCTCTGAAGTTTTGATAAAAGACTAACAAATAATAGGCAATAATTATCATGCCGCAAAAAAGAAAGCCGTTGCCTATTCTCCAGGAAAGTGTTGTTTTCAGGTATTCTACATAGCCACTGTTATCTTTAAAAGATGAGCTTAAAATAAGGTAATCTATAATAACCCATAGTCCCAAGAAAATTATGATTAGTATTATATGATTAATAATTTTTGTAAACAGGGCCTGATGTTTAATATTGCTGTAAAATATAGAAACCAGCAATCCCAAACCTAAAAATGCCAGAAGAAAATTTGACACCAGGCTTTCAGCAAGTACTAATTCAAAAGTAAATTTCTGAGTGTATAATAAAAGAATAATATGGATACCTGATATGAATATCCATATTAAAAAATAGACTAATAAATATCTCCTGTTACTTAATAAATTATTTAGCACAAATTAAGAAAAAGTTAATAATCAATTAAATACTAATAGGATTTAATCTCTCCTCCTCCGAAAATTGCCAGCCCTTTAACTATTAGCATAGTATCATTATCATTCTCATTTACAGACTTTGTTAGCTTATGCTTATCACTAAATCCTCCGAATATTGAAAAAACTTTAACCTTAATATTCCAGTCCTCGGGTACTATAAATGTTGTACCTCCAAATAAAGCAAAAATATCGATAACTTGTATTCCCGGGGCAAGTTTTGCTCTTGACATATTAAAGTTTGAGCCGCCAAAAACAGCAGTTATTTTACCGCCCTTGAAGTTTTTGGAGTTTATAACTTTCTCACTGCCGCCAAAAATAGCTACATCATCGAGATAATCATTACCCGGCTCCAATATTCTTTTCTCATCTTCATTTCCTGTTCTCCTTCGAAAAATCATTATCAGGCCTACTAATATTATTATTGAAGGAATAAATAACTGCCAGAAATTAAAATGAAAGTCTATAAAGTTGCGGAGATAAAAGGCCCCTCCGACTGCAATCAGTATAATTCCTGTACCTTTGTGTTCACTAGTCAGCAGGGCAATAAGTCCAATACCCATTAATATTACTTCCCAGTGAAAAAGATAGTACCTGATATTTGAAGGTAATACTCCAAAATTACTTGCCAGTATTACTGCTCCAACCAATACTATGATTACTCCAACAATAAGTCTTTTATCTGAATGTTTTGTTTCCATTTTTATAATTTTTTATTTTACGTCAAAAATATAAAGCTATGCAAAGGAAAAAAACAACAAATCGGCAAAAGCTATGTATATATCGGTAAATATCATTTAAATTTGATAATAATCAGCTCATTATATCAGCTATAAAACCTCATATTTGTTAATATTCATAATTGTCATATCTAACCGCGCAAAAACACTATAAAATGAAAAATTCAGCTTCAGTTTTAATAATCTCTATTCTTATATCTGTCATTTCAATAAAATGTGAAAAGGAAAAGAGCGGGCTCATTTCCAAAAACCAGGAAATTCAGTTCGGGGAACAGCTTGACAGTCTGGTTA
Source organism: uncultured Bacteroidales bacterium (assembly GCA_964521285.1). GTDB lineage: Bacteria > Bacteroidota > Bacteroidia > Bacteroidales > UBA10428. The sequence goes on from CAZFQS010000013.1 coordinate 19,861, forward strand.
CAAACTCTCCGGAGGATTATAATGTCATAGATGAAAATGAATATATTGAAGCATATTCATATATATATAATATGATGAATAAAATTCTTGAATCAGGGTATCTGAACAGAAAAGAATATTTTGAATGGACAATAAGAATTATTGATGAAGATGTTCTTAATGCATTTGCGGCACCCGGCGGATATCTTTATTTCTATACAGGTCTGATGGTATATCTTGATAATGAAGCCCAGCTGGCAGGGGTAATGGCTCATGAAATAGCACATGTAGACCGAAGACATTCGGCTCAGAGACTGGAGCGTGAATTGGCCCTGAGCGTTATTATTTCAATAATTCTTGGCAAAGATCCATCACAGCTGGAGGAATATGCTGCAGGTATAGCAAAAGGATTAAGTTCCCTGGCTTACAGCAGAAACCAGGAATATGAAGCTGATGAATTTGCTGTTAAATATACATCAAATACTGATTATAATCCCAAAGGTATTTCCGGCTTTTTTAATAAACTGGAAGAAATAAAAACAGTCCGTTATCCCGAATTCTTAAGCACTCACCCTGATCCGGGAAACAGGCTCGAAGCTATTGATGAAGTGTGGAAAGAAATTGGCAGTCCGGAAGGTCTTGATTATGAATCGGAATATGCTGTCTTTCTGGGATATCTGCCGTAAATGCTATTATTAAATTAAACTGCTACTGAAAATACAGTTACTTTGTCTTTTTCAGTTTTCTTTTCTCCATAACTAATTCGTACTCCGTATATAACAGGTTCAGTTCTTTTTTAAGGCTCTCCTTTTCAGTTTCATCTGAACAATCCTTAATCTCTTTTATAAGGTTACTTATTTTTTTTCTGATACTTAACTCTTCAGGTACAACTTCTGCATTCTTCATAATATGGAAAGCTACCCTGTCCTTTTCAGAAACACTAAAATATTCTGAATTATCTAAAGGTTTACCCAGGCCCTCCAGGTTCTCACTAAAATATTCTGAATTATCTAAAGGTTTACCCAGGCCCTCCAGGTTCTCGAATTCTTTATTTTCAATTGCTTCCTTTATTTTCTTTTCTACTATGCGATCGTAATTTCCCATGATACCAGATATTTAATTTACAGTCAAATTTATTACAATATTCTTAATTTTCTTTATTAATAACAGTTTTATTAGTTAGACTAATTATCAACACTTATTTATTGAACTATTTTTTTATCCAGCAATATAGCAATAGAACAATAGAATAACTTACAAAATTCCTGCCAGAAAAGAAAAAATCAATAAAATAAACTTTTTTTTAACAAAAAATTATGAAATATAAAATATTTTGATTATATTATAATCGTATTGTTTGATTATTTTATAATCATTTTGGAAATGGAAAAACATGTATTTATTTCAAAGCCGGGCAGAGGGTGGTCAAAACTTAACATTCCCGGAAACCTTATCAATAGCTCCCGTGAAGAGCTTAGCAACTGGGCGTATAGTATTGTTAAAAAGCATAATTACAAGGGATTTTTAATATCTGATAATGCCTCCCCGTACCCTATTAGCAAATAGCAATTTTTCCCGGAATTAATCTTTTATAAAAATCAGAATTTTATACCGCCTTAATTATTAATACTTTTTAGCTTTGCTTTATAAGTATATGAATAGTTATTAAAAAAGAACTTATTCTGTTTTATGGCCGGTATTTATATACATATTCCTTATTGTCGGAAATTATGCCATTACTGTAATTTTCACCGGTCATTACTTATTAAAAACATAAGTGTTTTCCTGGACGCCCTGGTTAAAGAAATTGAAATAAGAAAAAATTACCTTGGCCATGAATTAATAGAAACCATTTATTTTGGAGGGGGAACTCCCTCAATACTTAATATCAGGGAAATAAACCTGATAATCTCCGCAATATATAATAATTTTAAGGTAAATGATAACCCCGAAATAACGCTGGAAGCAAATCCTGATGATTTGGGCAGGGATTATCTTGAGGGATTAATGAATAATACCCCTGTTAACCGTTTAAGTATTGGCATTCAATCATTTTATGACGATGACCTGAAATTAATGAACCGCCGCCATAGTTCCCTGCAGGCCGCAGAATCGGTTGAACATGCACAGAAAACAGGATTTTCCAATATCAGTATTGATTTAATATACGGCCTTCCTGGATTAACTACCGGTAAATGGATATCGAACCTGCAGCAGGCTTTTAGACTTAATGTACAGCATATTTCCGCCTATCACTTAACATTTGAACCCGGGACATTATTTTACAGATTTTTTAATGAAGGCAAACTATCTCAGCCTTCAGAAGATGAAAGTTTTAAACAATTTGAAGTATTAACCAGCCTGGCCCAAAAAAACAGATTTATTCATTATGAAGTCTCAAATTTTGCAAAGGAAGGGTATTTTTCTATCCACAATACAAATTACTGGAGACAGAAAAAATACCTGGGGATTGGCCCTTCGGCACATTCATATGACTATAATTCCCGGCAATGGAATATTGCAGATAACAAAAAATATATTGAGGGTATTAATAAAGGCAATCCGATTACCAAAAAAGAAACACTAGCTACAACAACGAAATTTAATGATTATCTGCTGACTTCATTAAGGACTATGTGGGGTATAGATTTACGTTATATAAAAAATATTTTTGGGTTAAAATATTCGGATTATATAACCCTCAAATCAAAAAAATTCATTGATGCGGATAATATGATAAAGGACAGGACCATCCTTAAACTGACAAACAGGGGAATATTTATTTCCGATTATATAATTTCGGAATTGATGTTTCCCTGATATATGAAGGGAAATTCAGGTCAAAACAATTTTTAGAATCACCTCAATTTTCTGATACAATAAAAATTATTTTGCAGCTTTTATTGCCTTATTTATAAGTTCTTCTAATTTTTCTCTTAAAGTATCGTATGAAAAGTATTTCTTTCCCAATACATAATTATGTTCGGCAATTTCCCTTGCCAGATCTTTATTATAAATAACCTCTTTCATTTCTTCCAATGCTTTGTCATTCAGGTCATTATTCTCAAGCATAACGGTTCTGAATCCTTTGCTGCCAATATCAGGCCAGTAAACAGGTTTATAATTATTTACAAAAATGGGTCGCCTGGCCAATACTGCCTCTACAAATGCATTTCCAAATCCTTCATAAGTACTGAAATATGTGCATGCTGCAGCCTGAGCATAAGCATCGGATAAGGAATAATTCAAATCCCCGTTACGTGACATCAGCCCTTTATTGTTAAATAAATGATATGCAAAAGCAACCTGTTGTCCTAATTTAAGCTGGTGTATCAACTCAATAAGTTCATTATAGTATTTGCTTCCGGCATCATCATTATAGTTCCCGGTAACTATTAATTTCACTTTTTTATCCTGCAATTTTTCAACAAGCCTGATTGCTACTTCAATTCCTTTTCGCCTGACTACTCTGGTAATCTGAAACAATAAAATATCATCCTCCTCAAATCCCATATTTTTGTGCATACATATATTTTTTTCAGTTACTTCACCAAAAGGCCTGTCAAAATCCATAACATTCGGGACATTTACAGAATCCCTGTCGAACTTTTCTTTTAATGTATTCTGAGCCTGCGTATTTATAACTGCATGAAAAGAATTCGGCATTCGTAACGGAAAAGTTTTTTCTATTAAATCATTTATCTTTTTGTGAGGAGAAACATACCGGGTCCCCCTTTCCCATGCAAAATCATGATCATGAGTAATAGTAGGTAATCCGGTTCTATTAACCGCTTTTTTAATTGCTATTCCCATTTCGAGATGAGATGGTAAAGCAGAAGCATTTTCTGAAATAAGCAGTTTTATTTTTCTCAAATTAATCCAGTCTAGTATTCTTTTATAAATTACCTTGGAATAAAGATCAATATGTTCGAGTAACTCATCAACATCACCCTCAGGATGAAAAAATGCTTTTTTCTGTCCCCAATAGCTTTCAGGTGAAAAGAAGGACATCTCAGGAATAAGCGTTTCAAAATCATGATTCATTTTCCTCTCTTCATACTGACCTGACAGTATAAATACTTCATGTCCCATCCTCTTTAAAACCTCTATCCACTTCTCGGTTTCAAGGGCAACTCCATCTACTCCCCCTATTCTTCCTATGACTATTCCTACTCTCATACTTGAAAAAAGTTTTGGTTAATATTTTTTCTGTTTACTAAAATAATTAAAATACATAAAAAAGGGCTGTATCTTAATTGATACAGTCCATTTATTATAATATTCAGGATACAAAAAATTACCTGCTTTTACTTTAATGCAAAAGTAGTATATCCAATCTCATACCCCTCAGAATATAGTAACGTGGTATAAACTCCCGGAATCAGAGCTTCAGTCTTGTCCCAGAAAATGCACATATCAATATCCGAATTTTCATATTCAAGTTCCCTTACTGATGTGTAAATAATCTGCTCTCCGTTATATTCAAAAAGATCATTCATATCGGATGCCAATACCACGTCATCGGGCCTTATGATCCTCATATATATATCTTTGGTCCCTGGCTGGGCAACGTTATTTTCTCTTATAGTAAAACATACTTTTATCTTGTCAATCTTATTTATTTTATCTTTTGGCTTACTGTTTTTGTTTAAGGGATAGACCACAATATTTTTAGCGCTTAAAACCGAAGCCACCTGAACCTGGGAGGTGAGCTCTTCAGCTCGCTTCGATAATGCATCTTTATCGCTTTCCGCTTCCCGAAGCTTTGTCCTTACACGCACATTTTCAGCAGTTAACTCCAGATTTCTTGTATTGAGTGAATCAATCTGTACAATATAACTTCTCATTACTTCGCGCAAAGTCTCCAACTCACTTCTGTACATTTTAATCTTGGTTGCATCCGAAGCCCTGTATTTCAGCAAATTTCTTATTTTTTCCTGTTCGCTTGTCAGCAATTCATTAATGCTGTCATTCTCAGTCATTAATGAATCATATTCAACAATAAGTGAATTTAATTTGACCTCAAGGTCAACCTTTTCATCTTTAAGAAGCATATTAGCTTCATTAGTCTTCTTTCGTTCTTTAGAATCCACATATAATTTATACCCCAAAATTCCATTTATAATAACCAGAACAACTATCAGAATTAACAGAATTAAAGGCGTTTTACTTTCAGGTCCCTGATTCCCAGGTTCCTTAATTTCCTGATCATAATTATTAGATGTTTCCATATGAAGAACTAGTTAATTGGTTAATTTCCAGTAATAATTAAAATAATATTTAACAAATATACAATAACTGCATGTTGTATAACATAATGTATATGAAAAATTAATCAAATTATAATTTATGGCTATAAATTGTTTAACATTTTATTTAAATACTGAATCCCCGAAACAACAATATCTGCATTTTCAATTTCTTCAGGTATGTCTTTTATCTCAGTATAGCCGTTATTAGTACTACCTGTCTTTACCGGTACTCTGATAAAGTTATTATTATCCTTAACAAATATAAACGAATTATTATTTAATTTCATTATTGCCTCATCAGGCAATGAAGGAAGTAATTTATCCTTTAAATCTATTATTACCTCAACATTCATTCCCGGCCTTAAAGCTTTATTTACAGAATCGGGCTGTGCAATTATTCCTACAGTATTTGTTTCAGTATTAAAAATCTGTCCGATCCCCTTTATTATGGCACCTGACAATGCGTTACCTGTATCTGGTAACGAAAACATGACGGGCATATTTTTATAGACATTATAGTACAGATAAACCGGTATTTCAAAACTCAGTAATAACTCATTTATATCAGCAATCTCGTAAATAAATGTATATGAATCGACAAATTTGCCTATATTTCCTTCAACCCTGGTAATATAACCACTAATAGGTGCGTAAATATTTATAGTTGTTGTAAATCCTTCTTTTTCAACCTTTTCTGCATCTATCCCGATAAACTCCATTTGAGCTTTAAGGGCTCTCAGCCTTGCTTCATTAGCCCAGTAATCTGTTTTTGCCCTTTGCATTTTTTTTATTGAAGCCGCATGTTCCAGGGATAATTCACCCTGTCTTTTAAAATCCTCAATATAATAGTCAACCTGGTTTTTTGCTTCAATATAGTCTTTCTGAATTTTAATATAATCCTGGTGTCTTAAAACAGCTAATAATGCTCCCTTTTTTACATAATCTCCCGTATTATAAAACATCTTTTTCACAAATCCATTAATAGGTGCAGTTACTGTGGCTAATTTATTGGGATGAATGGAGAAATATCCGTTACATCTAAAAGTCGGAGAAAATAACCTTCTGCTTATGCTGTCGGTTTTTATATCCGCTTTCTGAATCTGTTTATGGCTTAATATTATACTTACCGGAGAATCTTCAATATTCCTCTCTTTCTTCTCTCCCTGGCACGACGTAATAAGAATTATAAAGAAAATGTATTTAATTTTTTTCATCATGTAAAATTAGTTATTATACATTTCAATTTTTAGTGCTGCCTGGTTGTATAAATTCAGCGTTTTCAAATATTCAAGCTTAGCATCAATTGCCTTGCTGATTATTTTTATACATTGAAAATATTCAATATCCTCGTTATCGTACCTTAATCTGCTTGCAGCAATTAATTGCTGCGCAAGTGACAAAAGCTTTTCATGATATATTAATTGCTTATCATACTTTCTCAGTAAAAGTACCAGGGTTAAGTAATTAATTCGGGCTGCAAAATTTCCGTAATTCTCAATAATACTATCCTGAAGGGATTCCTCCACAATATCATTCAACAGACAATATTTCTCCAGGCTGTCATTTTCAGGCAGGATATCATCACTAATGAATAAAAGTTTTTTCAAATTATTTTTTGAAATCAAAAGATCATGATGTGCATCAGAATATTGTGATTCAAATTTTAAATATTCAGTTTCAGCCAGGGCTTTACTTATAAGGTTAATCTCTCCTGATTTAAAATGCAGGTCAGATATTATCATAAAATCTTTATAAAGGACTTTCTTTTCATTAAAAATTTTAAATCTGCTATGATCATAAATCCACTTAAAATATGCTGATTTAATATTGTAATCATATCTGTCAGATGTACTGTCAGGAAGATTTTTATGTGCAAAATCCAGCGCATCTGCAAGTCCTATTAACATTATTTCCTGAGCGCGGACAGATGCAGCAGAGATTAAGACCATTGATAAATAATAAATAATCTTAGATATTGTATTTAACATAATAATTCTAAAATAAATAATCCTAAAAGAAAATATCTCCGGTTAAAAGGCTTTTTCAAAATAGATATCAAAGAATTGCGGTATGCACATGTTTGTCAGTTTTGATGACGAATTCATCAGAACAGCTATTCCTATCCCCTCTTTTGGACATAAAGCTACTTCTGCTCTATAGCCATTAATATATCCTCCATGGTAGATTATTTCATTTCCCCTGTAGTTAAAAATTCGCCAGCCAAGTCCGTAATACAGATCTCCCAGATCTTTCCAGTACTTCAGGTATTTGTATTTAATATACGTTCTAATATGCGGTTTAAATATCTCATTCAGGATATCCGGACTTATCACATCAGGATTATTGCCTAACAATGCTGTCAGCCACTTTGACATATCAGAAATACTCATATTTATACCTGATGCAGGTGATACTGAAAAATACTTATCACTGTTCTTTTGAAATTTATAGGTATTATCAATTTTATAATGGGGTTTGGCCAAATTGCTACTTTTAACCAGGTTAAAATAATCTATTGAAGAATCATACATGTCCAGCGGCTCAAATATCTCTTCCACGATCAAAGAATTATAGCATTTTCCTGTTAAATTCTGTAATATATTTCCAATAAGGCTGAACAAAACATTTTGATAACTGTATACTTCACCCGGAGGGCTAATTGCCGGAACATCATCAAGCAATTCTATAATTTCTTCATAGGGTACATCCTGATCAAGCAAATTAGTATATGTATGTTTCGGGAGACCTGTTGTATGACTCATTAAGTGGCGAATAGTTAATTCATTGGTATTTACTGAATCCTTTAATGAGAAATTAGGAAAATGTGCTTTCACCTTGTCATCCCAGGTCAAAATATTTTTATGAATAAGCATGCCTGTTATGACAGCAGCAAATCCCTTTGAAACAGAACCTATCCGGAAAACAGTATTAATATCAACAGAATCCTGTGTGCCTGCTTCCTTTACTCCGTATCCTTTGAGCCATTTAATCCCGGAATCTTTTACAATAGCAACTGCAGCACCCGGACAATTATTTTCCTTAAATTCTCTGGAAAAAAACTCATCATAGCTGCTGACCAGACTATCAAAATCAGTAAAAGCTGCACTTGTTTTTGAAAGTTCATAACCAGTATCCACATGATCCTTTGCCCCTACCTGTATCAGATTCTGGTTAAGGGAAATGAATGTCAGGAATAACAATAATATAACACTTAAATAGATTATTCTTTTCCACATATTTAAATGTTAATGAAAACTGGTTTTTTGTAAAATTGAATTAGTAATTCACCTGCCAAATCTATTATGTTTTTAAGGAACCTGAGAATTAATTTTTCAAAAGTTTTCAACCAGCATTGTAGTTTTAAATAATTTTATAATTTAGCATTTAACCAAAAATAATATATATGGCAACCAGACAAAAAATTGGACGCAGAAATTTTTTAAAATCTGCTATAATAGGTGCATCAGGTACTATTGCCGGGGCTTCAACCATAGCCTCTCCGGGTAAAATCAGTGATTCAGAAAATCCGAAAATAATCACCCGAAAGCTTGGTAATACAGGTATTGAATTGCCTGTTGTAAGTATGGGTGTAATGCGGGCTGATAATCCAAATTTAGTCAGGGCAGCCCTGAAAGCCGGTATTAAGCTCTTTGATACGGCACACGGATACCAGGGAGGTAACAATGAAGTGATGTTGGGAGAGGTCTTTAAAGAGTATCCAAGAGATTCATTTGTTATAGGAACAAAAATCGGTCCTGATTATTATGACAGGACTACAGGAACTTATGGTCCAGGGCTTACAAAAGAGAGCATAATAGAAAAATTTGAGACCAGCCTGGAAAGGCTTCAGATGGATTATGTAGACATTTTGTATTTACATGGCGGAAGATCAGAAAAACAAATTTTAAATGAAATAGTTACTGATGCCTTTACAGAGATTAAAAAACAGGGTAAAGCCAGACATCTGGGTGTTTCAACTCACTCTAATGAACCTGATGTGATTCAGACTATTATCGATAGCGATATATATGAAATAGTTTTAACAGCTATAAATTTCAAGCAGGATCATATAAACCAGATAAAGGAAAAAATTGCCCTTGCTGCAGAAAAAGGTATAGGGATAATAGGCATGAAGACAATGGCAGGAGCTTTCATAGACAGGGAAAAAACCATGCCTATAAATTGTAAGGCCGCCCTTAAGTGGGTATTACAGGATCCTAATGTCCACACAACAATCCCTGGTATTACTAATATTGAGCAGTTAACCGAGAACATGTCAGTAATGGAAAATCTCAATCTTACAGAAGAAGAAAAAAATCATCTTGAGGAAGCCAGATTAAGTGCCGGACTTTATTGTGACGGATGTATGGAATGTATTGCCAAATGTAAAAAGAAGCTTCCTGTAAATGATATAATGCGTGCTTTTATGTATACATATGGATACAACCAGTTTGATAAAGCATATGCATTACTGGATGAAATTGGCATTCCTGAAAATCCCTGTGGTGATTGCAGCGATTGCCCGGTAATATGCAGAAAAGGTTTCAATGTTCACGATAAAATTGCAGACGTTACACGTTTAAGAGCGGTTCCCCGGGATTTTATCAGTTAGTTGGTTTTTATTACTGTTAAATATGAGAAAATATCAATTGGTTCTTGGAATTTGCCTTACAGTATGCACTGTTACAGCACACAGTAATCCGGCTAGTCTTTTCCCCCGGATAAAGGGATGGGAAGCAACAATAGATAAAACTGTGTACGGTAAATTAAACTTATGGGAATATATCAATGGGGCAGCAGACCTTTACCTTTCTTATGATTTTGAGAATTTATACATGGCAGAATACGTCAATAAAAAAGGGCAGTCCGTTAAAGTTGAAATATACAGACATAGCTCTGCTGAAAATGCTTTTGGCATATATACAGCTGAAAGAATGATTAATTATAATTTTATTGATATTGGGGTACAGGGATATATTGAACCTGATGCTCTTAATTTTCTTACAGGCGAGTATTATGTTAAAATGATGTCTTCCGGCATGACCAGTGTTGAACAGGAAACTTTATTAAGCATGGCCGAAGAAATTAATAATACACTGGACAGGGATAAAAAGTGGCCTGATGTAATTGATTTATTCCCTGCTGAAGGAAAAGTTGCTAACTCTGAAAATTATATTGCCCGGGACTTTCTTGGTTATAGCTTTTTTCACTCAGCCTTTACAGCAGATTACGATGTTCAGGAGAAATTTAAATTATTTATTATCAAGCTGGAAAGTGAAGCCGGGGCTGAGGCAATGTTGGAAAGTTATACCAGTCTGATAAATGAAGATAAAATAACCAGAGTAGACGATGTTTATGTAATTAGTGATTTTTTTAACGGAAAGGTAATCCTTTCAATTAGATACAATTATATTACCGGAATTATTAATACAGATAATGAAGAGCTGGCAATCGGTTATTTGAATAAAACCAGAGCTAAATTAATATCATTTTTCGATCTCCAGTAATACTTCATCCTTGGCAACAGAATCATTTTGTTTCACGAGTATCTTTTTTATTTTGCCTGCAACATGTGAATTTATCTCATTTTGCATTTTCATAGCTTCTAAAATGAGAATAGGTTCACCTTCTTTTATTTCAGCGTTTTCTTCAACCAGTAAATCAACAATTTTCCCTGGCATAGGTGCTATTATTGCTTCGGTCTTACTTTTTTCTATATGCTTTTCAAGATACTTTTTCCTTTTATAAGATATTGGGGATTCGATTGAAAATGAATAACTAATCCCATTTAAAAGCACTGTATATTTGTTCTGGTTTTTCTCAGTAATTTCAGCGAGGTATTTTCTATTTTTCCACACCAGGTATGTAAATCCATCCTCGTTCTCAAATATTTTTATATCTGCCTTCTTGTTATTTATTTTAAGATCTTCACTAAAAAGACTATTAATTTTATATCTTTTATTGTTTTGAGAAACAGCAATAAACTCATCCTTCACAACTTTGTTTTTCTTAGTATTTAATTTCATAGACTTGTTTTAAAATTAAAGTGATCTAAGTCGCTTATTCAATACCCAGGGGCTTATATTCTTACCTTGCTGGAAGTTAATTAAAGTTGAGCGATCTGTTTCCAGCTCGGCGGCAAAATCAAATGCAGCTACATAAGCTGCAAGCATTTCATCATTTGGTTCCTGGTAATAGAGTTTGTCCATTTCTGTTTCAATGAAAGAAGTATTAAACTCTCCTTTCCTGAATTTCTTATTACTCATAACTGCTATATGGAACGGAATAGTCGTCTTGATTCCCTTGATCCAAAACTTTTTTAACGCGCTGCTAGCCAGGGATATGGCCTTATCTCTGGTTTCAGCATGGACAATAAGCTTTGCAATCATGGAATCATAATGAGGAGTAATTATTGATGAGTTATTGATACCGCTGTCAATACGAATATTTTTCCCCTTGGGATAGAAAACCTTTTCAATTGTCCCCAGGTTAGGAGAGAATCCTGCCTGAACATCCTCAGCATTAATTCTGCATTCAATAGCCCATCCTTTTAGCTTGATATTTTTCTGCTTCAGAGATAATTTTTCACCTTCAGCAATTCTAATTTGCTGCTCAATAAGATCGATGCCTGTAATCATCTCTGTTACTGGATGTTCAACCTGAATCCTTGTATTCATTTCCATAAAATAGTAATTCCTGGCATCATCAACAAGAAATTCAACTGTCCCGGCGCTATAATAATCAACAGCTTTTGCAATATTGATTGCAGCCTCTCCCATAGCTTTTCTCAACTTTTCATCCATAACGACAGAAGGTGATTCTTCTATAAGTTTCTGGTGTTTACGCTGTATTGAACATTCTCTCTCTCCAAGATGCACATAATTGCCATGTTTATCGCCAAGAATCTGGAATTCAATATGCCTTGGATTTCGCACATATTTTTCGATAAATAATGAGGGATCATTGAAAGCCTTTTCTGCTTCATCAGCAGCAATCTTAAACATCTTTTCTATCCTGGATTCCTTTTCCACAATTCTCATGCCACGTCCTCCACCGCCTGCCGCAGCTTTAAATATTACAGGGTACCCTATCCTTCTGGCAATCTCCTTTGCCTGTTTTACGTCCCTTATATTTCCCAAACTGCCTTTTAAAAGGGGAACATTATATTTGGTTGCTAACTGCTTGGCAATTGTCTTATTGCCCATCTTGTAAATGGCTGAAGCAGAAGGACCGATAAAACAAATTTTTTCTTCTTCACAACGCTTTGCAAAATAGGGACTTTCAGCTAAAAATCCATAACCGGGATGAATAGCATTAATTTTGTTTTTCTTTGCAGCATTTATAATTTTTTCAATATCTAAAAATTCCGGGATTTCATCTACATTATCAGAATAATCAACGACATGATCAACATATTTAAGATACAAGGCATGGGGTTCTCTTGCAGTCTTAATTCCATATGTTTTTATCCCTAACCTCTTTGCTGTGTTATTTATACGCACAGCTATCTCTCCACGATTGGCGATTAACAGGCTTCTAATTTTCATAATGCAGGTTCTAAGGAGACTTCAAATGTATTAAAAATTATAACAAAATACGATGGGAATCGATATAATTTTCATTTAGCAAGCAATGATTTTTATATTCGCCTTTAATACTATTTAGTAAATACAGTTATAGGTTATTCAAGAAATTATAAAGGAATGTTTCCATGCTTCCTTGAAGGGACGCTAACATGTTTATTTTCCAATGCATCAAATGCGGTTATAAGCTTTTTTCTGGTTGTTGCCGGGTCAATTACTTCATCAATATAACCCTTTTCATCAGCTATATAAGGATTCGCTATCTCTTCACGGTATTTTACTGCTAATTCTTTCTTTAATTTATCAGGATCCTCGGCTTCAGACAACTTCTTTCTGAACAATATTGACACAGCACCTTCAGGTCCCATTACTGCTATCTCGGCAGATGGCCATGCAAAATTAAAATCTCCGCCAAGATTTTTACTATTCATTACACAATATGCTCCTCCGTATGATTTTCTCAATATTACTGTAATTTTAGGTACTGTTGAGTCACTATATGCATAAAGAAGCTTGGCGCCATGCCTTATTATTCCATTATGTTCCTGATCAATTCCCGGAAGGAAGCCGGGTACATCCTCCAGTGTGAGTATAGGAATATTAAAAGCATCACAAAATCTGATAAATCTTGCACCTTTTACAGAAGAATTTATATCCAGGACTCCGGCAAGAACTTTTGGCTGGTTTGCAAGTATACCAATAGTTTTTCCACTTAATCGCCCAAATCCTATTACTATATTCTGAGCATAACTTTCTCCTACTTCAAAAAAGGTCCCCTTGTCAACTATAAGGTTAATTATTTCCTTTATATCATAGCCTTTATTAGGATCATCAGGGACTATTTCACGTAGTTTTTCCTCAATTCGCTCTTCCCTGTCACCACAATCAATCAGGGGCGGATTTTCAAGATTATTTGATGGCAAATATGAAAGTAATTTCTGCACTCCCCTTATGGTATTCTCTTCATCTTCATATACAAACTGGGCTACCCCGCTTTTTTGCATGTGAACATTAGCTCCTCCGAGCTCATCGAATGTAACATCCTCGTTCAACACCTCCTTTACTACATTCGGCCCGGTTACAAACATATAACTCGTTTTATTTGTCATAAATACAAAATCAGTAAGCGCCGGAGAATATACTGCTCCTCCTGCTGCCGGACCCATAATAACAGAAATTTGCGGGACAACTCCCGAAGACCTTACATTTCTGTGAAAAATACTGGCATAACCTGCCAGGCTTGCAACTCCTTCCTGTATACGGGCACCCCCTGAATCAATTAGTCCAATCATTGGGGCTCCCATCTTAAGGGCCATATCCTGTATTTTGGCAATTTTGGAAGCATGCACTGATCCTAATGATCCTCCCATTATTGTAAAATCCTGTGCATAAACAAATGCTAACCTGCCTCCGATTTTACCGTGCCCAATAATAACGCCATCGCCATATGCTGAAACAATTTTCCCAAACTCACCTCCTCCGGAAGATAATGGTTTAGAAAATGCATCAACCTCTTCAAAAGTGTCAGGATCAAATAATAATTCAATTCTTTCTATGGCAGTAAGCTTTCCCTTGGAGTGCTGCTTTTCATTCACAGCATCCTCATGCTGTTTCATGTACTGCTCCTGCCTTTCGAGGAATCTTTTATATAATTTACCATCTATATCCATCTAATTAGTTGTTATTGTGTAGGTTTTAAGGTTTACATAAAAAATATGTATTCTAAAGGACAGTTTTTAGGAATGTTTAGGTTCTTAATAAGAAAATGCTATTATTAATTTTTAATCCGACTGCAAATTTAATAATAAATGATATAATCAAAATTAATTAACTATGAAAATGCCGGCTTATGATATAATGTTCTAATTTACAGGCATATAAACTTAGTATATTTTAAAGCTTATCGGAATAGTAATGGTGACGTTGATTAATTTATCATCTTTTCTGCCTGGTATCCATTTTGGAGATAGTTTTAATATCCGCATGACTTCTTCATTAAAATATTCCTTGTCTGCTTTAATTATTTTTGCCTTAATCACATTTCCTTCCTTATCGACAGTAAATTTAAGATAGACCTGTCCTTCTTCCTTATTTTGCCTGGCAATCTCAGGATATTTAATTCCGTCAAGAATAAATCTTTTAAATCCTTCTAATCCCCCTTTAAATTTTGGCATAATAAAATAATCAAAATAGCTGGTGTCTTTTCCTTCGCGGGTATAACAATTCCCTTTTACGAACTTATTATTCCTGTAAATATCTTTCCTTATTAACTGGCCATTATCATAATAGGTCAGAAATCTGCCATGTTTAACCCCGTCTTTATATTCAACAACCTTTGCTAATAATCCCTGTGATGACCAGCTCTTTTCTGTCCCGTCCAATAATCCGTTTTTATAGTTCTTTTTGTTCTCTGGCCTGCCATTATCATAATATTCGAAATACTCGCCATCCAGCTTATTGTTCACATAGCTGCATACTAACTGACATTGCCCGTTTTCATACCAGTATTTAAATGTTCCTGTTTTATAATCCGGTGATATTGACCTATATGTTCCGGTCATCTGCAGGTGTCCTGACATATAATAATCTTTGACCAGATACTGTATTTTTCCACTGGTGTCACTGCTCACAATTCTGTAATAGCTGGCATTTTCGGGATCTGACTGCTGCCAGTTATTATCATAAAAAACCGTATCCTTAATAAGTTGCGAATAAATATTAATTGCAAAAATTAATGTTATATTCGCAAATAAGATTCTTTTCATCCTCAACCGATTAAATTTAATTCTATTCATATGACGAAAAACTATCAAAAATGTTTTTAAAAATACCTGTGAAAAATATAAAATGTTATTCTGCTAAATTAAATATTTAATAATTATTTTTCCTCTTCTGTATAACCGATAATAGCATTTGATACTGCGCGGGGTTCAGGAGGTAATGAGTAATTGTTTTTTTCGTAATCTTTATTATAAGGAGAAATATTTAATACATTATCGTCAACTACCAGTGTACTGCTTCCGCCAGGATCAAATCCCATAGCTTTTTCAGCTCCCAGCTTAAGCATTATCTCTGCCATATCAATATGAGTAGCTCCTACTGATTCCCTTATTCTGCCATTAACTGTCAGAACAAGCAAATTACCATTTTTATCCAGTCCTGCTGCTATTTTGGGGCCCCGCATATCAGTAAAGTCTAATCTTGCTGCCTGAGTATAAATTGAATTCATTGTAGTCCACCCCTCCTCATCCATATTAATCGCAACTGCTCCGTTATCAACGAGTAATGGTCCGGCCTCCACTGCATGTGCCACATTTTCAATACCTTCTACCTTTAAATTAAGTTCTCCTTCCAGCTCATCAAAATCTGCAGGAAATTTACTTTCAGGAAAAGATAAAGTAAGTCCAACAGGAATAATATTAACTTTTTCTTTGCCTCTTATTATATCCTTAATAACATTTCCTGATAATCTCACTATTATCCTTTTCTTTGAAGGAATTTCCTCTTTTTTAAACAGCAGATCATAGTAGCATGGCTCATGTCCCGGATTTTCCAGGTTGTAATTTCCTTTATCAATATTTATTTTCGTTTTTCCCCGTGATATAGAAATACCTTTTTTTGAATTTACTTTTCTTATATCCAATTTACCGTTATTCTGAATTAATAAAGCTGCTTTATTATATAAAGGCGGACTAATAATTTTTTTATCTGATACTAATAATCCTAACGGCGACCCTATATAGGATTCAGGGAGTCCGAGTTTACCTACTAATTCCGGATTCAGAATATAACCGCCATTCCATGCTATTTTAACATTATTCCCTGTAGCTTTATTGAATTCATTTGCCAGGACAGTAACCTGTTTTGTTTCATCGTTGCTGGACAAAGTCCTGAATGCCCATTTATGTCCCGGATTATTGATATTTACTTTAGCGTATACTCCATTCCACGGTAATCCATCACTATATATGCCACTTAAATATTCATATTCAACTTCATTATTCTTTTCCTTTATATTATTTAAATTTTCTATTACAAAACTTACAGGGGAACCCCTCTGCTCCGAATCCTTTTTAATAATCCTGAATAATTCTTCTTCCCCGTATTTTTTAACTGTGCTGCTAAACTGCTTACTGTTCAGCACCTGGTTAAAATCTTTGGACGTTTGTATTGGTGAGGGATATGCCAGGGTAGTTCTTATTCCGGCAGGGACAAACTGAATATAACCGCTATTTACCGGAATACCCATAATATTTGCAGTAATAGGATGTATAGCATTGCCTATATGGAAACAATCTATGTCAACGACATCTGACATAATCGATGCATATTGTCTGTTTGAAATAAGAAACCCATTCTGATCCCTTATGTATCTCAATACCTTTATGGCCTTACTGCCCATCTGGGGGAAATGTATACCTACGCATAACTGACTGGATTCTATAATTTTAATAAGTCCGTGTTTATATAATAAAAACAATTCTTTTTCTCCGCCCGATTCAATATATTCAGTAATATCATTTTTATTATACCATTTCCCTAAAGCCTTTGTATGTGCGAAAATAAATACAGGAGCCAGCCAGTCCTTGTTCTTCAATATTATTTTATTATCCAGTTCTTCTTCTATTGTTAACTTGAGCCTTGAGCGCACGGACTGAAGGGCAAAAAACTCAAGTTCATACTTCACATAATCTCCCGGGAAAATCCCTATAGGAATATTTGTTTGCAATTTCTTAATTAACCTTTCCCTGTCATCAATAGCAATATCAGAACTGGAAGTTAACTCTGCCAGAGCAAGATTCCAGTCAGTGAAAAAATTCGGACTTTCGTCAAGTGCTTTTCTTGATTTAGGATTAACAATCTTTAAAAAAAGTAAATTAACAAGTCCGGTTAATTCCTGAATTGTAAAATCCTGGTAAGGATAATAATTCTTGTTTCTGTGCCTGTATGCAAATGAATGGTCGTGCCTTATATCAACTTCACCCTTACGGTAGTAAAATATATTGTCCACAGCATTTAAGAACTTAATTCTTTTTTCATTAGAAATATTGTATGAACTATAGGCTGCCAGCAATTCATTACTAAAACTGTGTATAAATCCCCTTATTTGCTGCTCTTCAACTCTGAAAGCACTGGGGTCAATCAGAGATTTTAAATTTAGCATGAATGCCAGCCTTCCAAAACCAGGTAAAAAATGCCTGTTTTCGGTTTTTAAGATTGCCTTAAGATCGTTATTGTTAAAATTTACTATTTGCTTGTAATTATTTATTTCGGCCTTTACAATTTCCATAGATTTCTCATTCGGCAATATCTGATTGTAAAGTATGCACAAAACATCATTTATGTTATTTGTAAGGGCTTCAAGGCTGTATCTTTTTAATACGGCATTCTTATTATGCAAAACTTCATCTGTAAATTTGTGAGGAAACATAACTCTCTTAAAGACATCATCAGCATGCCTTGAGGTTATCTTCTTTCCGCTGAATTCTATAACCTTTAATCTGTCTTCTTCAGGCAAATGCTCTCCAATAACTTCTTTATAGACAATTTTAGGAAAATACCTTCTGCAAAAAATTGGTGTGCCGCAGGCTGTGGCCTCAATTATTGGCAATCCCCTTCCTTCTGTTCTGCTTGGCAATAAAACCAGAGAAGCTATATTATACAATTCAGGTATACCTACCGGATTTTTAAACCTGTTTTTAAATGATTCCTTATCCAGCTCACTGAATAAAAATGCTAAATATACCTTGTTGCGGAGATTTGGCTCAATTACATTTAGAAGCTCTGAAAAGCGGATTATCAGATTTTGAAAATATTCAAAATGCCCAACAGCAATAGGCCCGGTTATAATTATTGTCAACTTTAAATTATCTGTTATCCTGAAGCGTTCAATAAAATTAACATTATTAAACAACTTCCTTATTAACTTGAAGCCAAGCTCTATTCTTTTTCGTGTAATTATTCTTGTCGGCTGAAGAAAAATTATGTTTTCAGCCAGGAATTTCTCTACCGGTTTAGTTTTTGCTCCAATTAATATTGGCCTCGGATCTTTTTTATCAACCAGATTGTTCTTAATTACATCTGAAACCGAATAGCTTATCAGTGCCTTACTGTAGCGGCTTAAAATTTTTTCAAACTGGTAAAAGGTATTTATTTTTTCTCTTTTACTTACATTAAAATACTTGTCAGTGTCAACTGCCGTACCTATTTCAGTGACATTAGCAGGATTAATTCCTTTAATATTTACCAGGCGCTGTGATTGTGTTTGATTTATATTTACATTTATCCAGGAACGCGATTGCCAGGGAAATAACATTTCTATTATTGAAAATACTTCACCTATGTCAGCATTATTAAAAAAGAAATCGCGGAGGCCTTTTTTAAGCCCCTTCTCAAGAATATCTATTTTCTTATTTCCTCCCTCCCAGTAGAAGTCATGATTATTATTTATTACTGGTATTCCCAGGTACTCGGAAACGAATATAGTTGCTAAAGATAAGGATACATTGCCCGGATTAGAACATATGTTTATCAAATACAACAGATTAATATTATTATTCTCTATATATGTACCTAATTTTTCCGTTATTAATAATACTTCATCCCAGAATTTAAGTATTAACTCATTATATTTCTTACTCCCTCTTTCAAGCCTGGTAAAATAAAAATCCTTGTATAGTTTCCAGTTATCAAACCCCCTCATTTCAGGTATTTCATGCTTTATTGTCCTCTGATCAATAAGTTTAAAGGATTCAGGATAGAACTTACCGCAGATATAGTGTACTTTAACTCCTTTAAGTATTTTTCTGTATAACTTGGCATATTTTTCAACTTCTATTGTTACCCCGTCTACAGAATATAAAAATGTAATAAATGCTATTCCCCCATCCACAATATTTTTCTTAAATTCTTTAAAGGTTCCGTTAAACTTCACAGCAGGCAAGGGTTTTATTTCCCTGAATCTGTCAATAAATATTCCCAAATCAAACCATGTTTTGATTTTTTCACCTTTTAATATTGAAAGCATCTCATTTACTGTCATTCGTCTCTTCATGCTTTTTATGTCATGGTTATTCCTATATAATATTAAGAAAAATTTAAATGATAAAAAAATTAAGCCATAATAACTATATTTACGGACCTTAATATAACATTAATGAGGAAATTATTAATCTTAAAAACAGGGAATAGTCTCGTTAAATCAATAATATGGGGTCTTATCATATTAGTGTCCTGTACAATACCCGGAAATAAGATCAATAAGGTAGCTTTCCTGGAATTAAAGCATATAGATAAATTTCTTCATTTTTTAATGTATTTTATCTTTTCCCTGATCCTGTGCTTTGATCTGCGTAAATATATAAATGCACAAAAAAACAAGTATTTTGGCTATTTATATATATTTTTTATATCATTAGTGTGGGGAATTATTATTGAATTAGTTCAATACTATATTTTGTCATACAGGGAAGGGAGTATTGCTGATATATTGGCAAATATAGGTGGAATATTAACAGGAATACTTTTTATTTTACTCTTAGGAAAATACTTATTGAAGACTTAGAGTTATTTTGTCCCCTTAACAGGAATTTTATCAACCCTGATTTTATGCCTCCCTCCTTCAAATTCAGTACTCAGAAACTTATCAACAATATCTTTTGCCTCCTCACGGCTAATAAACCTTGCAGGTAATGAACAGATATTGGCATCATTATGACTCCTGGCCAGCTCTGCAATCTTTGTATTCCAGCACAGTGCAGATCTTATTCCCTGATACTTGTTTACTGTCATGTTAATACCATTTCCCGAACCACAGAGCGATATGCCAAAATCAAATTCATTTCTTAATATTGCTTCTGCAAGAATATGACCGTAATCCGGATAATCCACGCTTTCATCAGAAAATGTCCCTAAATCTTTGACCATAAATTTCCTGCTCCTAAAGTGCTCAATTAAATCCCCCTTTAATTTATATCCGGCATGATCACTGGCTATGGCAATTTTTAATTTACCCATGGTTAATATATCTTAAAAGTAAAGATAAAACAAATATACCGAATGAATACCTAAACATGTTAATGATTGAAAGAATACACTTGTTGATTAAATATTCTTATTTCTTTAAATTAATTATTACTATTAACAATACAATATGTTAAATTGTTGTTAGTTTATTTAGGGTTTATTTTTATAAAAAAACTTGACATTTGATGTTCAGAGATATATATAAATTGTTTAATTATATGAAAATTTGTTTTTAATAATTCTTATCAAAAACTTAACACCATTTAAACAGAATTTCATTTCAAAAATTCTAATTAATTTTACAAGATCAGGTTAATTAACAGCTTGTTCAAAATTATGTATTTCTTTAAAAATCAAAAATTAAATAAGATAATGATTGTTAACAGTCATTTAGTAAATTTTTAATTACTTTAAAAGCAAAAAAAGTACAACAAATTTATAAACATAACTAACAGAATATATAAAAGAATATATATATAATATTGAATATATAATAAATGAATTATATTGTTAATAAAAAAGATCTGGAGGATTTTGGGTATCTGAAAATCAATATCAGCAAAGAACTGGATATCTCGGAGGAAATAAACAGGTTAAGAAGAGAAAAGGATGCTGTAATACTGGCTCATTATTATCAGGATAATGAAATTCAGGATATAGCTGACTTTGTTGGCGATAGTCTGGATTTATCAAGAAAAGCAGCCAGCACTGATGCTGATATTATAGTTTTTTCCGGAGTGCATTTTATGGCAGAAACGGCAAAAATTTTGTCGCCGGATAAAAAAGTGCTTCTTCCTGATTTAAATGCAGGATGTTCACTGGCAGAAGCATGTCCGATCAAAGAATTTGAAAAATTTCTGAAAAAATATCCTGATCATACAGTTATTAGTTATATAAATACAACCGCTGAAATAAAGGCATTATCTGATATTATATGTACATCTACAAATGCTGTAGAAATAATAAATTATTTACCAAAGGAAGAAAAAATTATTTTTGCTCCTGATAAAAATCTGGGCAACTATATTAAAGGTTTATCCAACAGAGATATGGTCATATGGAACGGAGCATGCCATGTGCATGAGGAATTTTCCCTGGAAAAAATAATAGAACTGAAAGAGGAAAATACTGATGCTAAAATAATTGCACATCCTGAATGTATAAAACCCTTACTTCTGATTGCTGATCATGTTGGTTCAACATCTTCATTATTAAAATATACAATTAATGATAATAGTAATAAATACATTGTCGCTACAGAAGCAGGGATAATTCATCAGATGAGAAAGGCAAATCCTGAAAAAACCTTTATCCCTGCCCCTCCAAAAGATTCGACATGTGGCTGTAATGAGTGTAATTTTATGAAATTAAACACCATGGAAAAGATATATATATGTCTTAAGTATGAACTGCCAGAGATAATACTCGATGAAGATTTGAGAATAAAGGCCGAAAAACCCATATTAAGGATGCTTGAAATCTCTGAAAAAACAGGAATTTAACATTATGAAACTTACAAAATATATTATCATTTTTTCACTCTTAAGTATTTATATTGGAACAGGTGCCCAGCAGGATACTATTAAGGACGGATATAATATATTTTATTACAGGACAGGCAAAATATCAAGCGAGGGGATGATGAAAAATGGTAAACCTGACGGATATTGGAAAACTTATTATATGACAGGGGTATTAAAGTCAGAAGGCAACAGAAAAAATCTCTTGCTGGATAGTACGTGGATTTTCTATAATAATGTTGGCGACACAGTAAAAAAAATAAATTATATTTTGGGTAAAAAGACAGGATACATGCTGTCTTATAACACAGACAGGAATGCTGACCTGGAATATATCGGAAATATTGTCTCCCGGGAACTCTATATAAATGATAAAAAGGAAGGTACTTCTTATTATTTTTATAAAAACGGGAAGCTGAAAAGCAAAGTTGATTACAGGAATAACCAAAGGAACGGGATAGCTTTGGAATATGACGAATCAGGTAAAATTATAACTATCCTGAATTATAATAAGGGAACGCTTGTAGAAAGAGAAAAAATTAACAGGATTGATGAAAATGGATTAAAACAGGGAACATGGAAAGATTTTTATTCTGATAATAAAGTAAAAAGGGAGGCTAATTATACAAATAATATACTCGATGGTCTTTACAAAGAGTATGATGAAAGCGGAAACCTTACTTTGCTACTGAGATACAGAGATGGTAAAATTATAGAGGATAATAATATTAATGCCGAGGATATTGATATTAGAAATGAATATGATAACGATGGTAATTTGACTTATAGCGGGGCCTTCAGAAATTCAAAACCAATTGGCATACACAGAAGGTACGATATAAACGGAAATGTTATAAATTCTTATATATATAATGATAACGGATTAAGGATTTCTGAAGGTATAGTCGATAAAGAAGGAAATAAAATTGGCCAGTGGAAAAATTATTATAATACTGGTGAACTGAAATCTACGGGAAAATACCAGAATAATCTACAGGAAGGAAAATGGACATTTTATTTCAGAGATGGCAGAATAGAGCAGGAAGGTGAATTTAAAAACGGGTTAATCAGCGGTAAATGGGTCTGGTATTACGAAGACGGAAAGGTTGAGAGGGAGGAAGAATTTTATAATGGAAAAGAGGAAGGTTTAATTGTTGAGTACGACGAGTTTGGCAAAATTATTACAAAAGGTGAATATTTTGATGGTGAAAAGGAGGGAGAATGGTATTATAAAGCCGGCGATCATATTGAAATAGGTTCCTATGTTACAGGATTAAGAGATGGAAAGTGGAAATACTTTTATGATAATGATCAACTGGAGTATGAAGGAAATTATATTCAGGGTAATCCTGACGGAAAACATAAATATTATCATGAAAACGGATTACTGAAAGAAGAACAATATTTTGCGATGGGTATAAAAGAAAAACAGTGGAAAAAATATGATAAATACGGTAATTTGCTGATAACAATTAGCTATGAGGACAACAGGGAGGTCAGAATTAATGGAGTAAAAATAGAATTACCTGACAATAAAGTAAAACTCATTAAATAAAAGCAGAATTTATGGACAATAATTATGATATGAGAAACTCCGGAATAAGCGAAGCTGAAAAGGAATATGAAAAAAAACTCAGGCCTCATGAATTTGAAGAGTTTAAGGGGCAGGATAAGATAGTAGAAAATCTTAAAGTTTTTGTTAAGGCAGCAAAAATGAGGGGTGAGGCTCTTGATCATATATTATTGTCAGGGCCACCCGGACTGGGTAAGACAACATTAGCAAATATAATAGCAAACGAACTTAATTCAAATATAAAAACAACATCAGGACCAGTATTGGATAAGGCAGGAGATCTGGCCGGGATCCTTACCAATCTTGAAGAAAACGATGTTTTATTTATTGATGAAATACATAGATTAAATTCAGCAATAGAGGAGTATTTATATTCAGCAATGGAGGATTATAAAATTGATTTGGTAATTGACAAAGGACCAAGCGCAAGATCAATACAATTATCTTTAAATCCCTTTACATTAATTGGCGCAACAACCAGGGCAGGATTATTGACAAGTCCCTTAAGGGAAAGATTCGGAATAAAATCACACCTGGAATACTATGATGAGGATATAATTTATTTAATAATAAAGAGATCGTCAGGAATACTAAAAATACAGATTGAAGATTATGCAGCCAGGGAAATTGCCGGACGCTCAAGGGGAACTCCAAGGATAGCAAATGCATTATTAAGGAGGGTAAGAGATTTTGCTCAGGTAAAGGGAAAAGGAATAATTGACCTGGACATAGCCGAATATGCGCTTGAAGCTCTGAATATTGATAAGAAAGGCCTGGATGAAATGGATAATAAGATACTGATTACAATAATTGATAAATTCAAAGGAGGGCCTGTAGGATTGAATACAATTGGAACTGCAGTGGGAGAAGATCCGGGAACAATAGAAGAGGTTTATGAGCCCTTTCTCATAAAGGAAGGATTTATTAAGCGTACTCCAAGAGGAAGGGAAACAACTGAGCTGGCCTATAAGCATCTGGGTAAATCAAGGTTTGGGGAAACAGAGTTACTTTTTTAGAAAATATTAGCTGCAGGTCCGGTTAATGCAAGGTCGTATATAGTATCTATTTAAAAGATAAAAAGTATTAACAATTACTCAGGTAACATCACCTTTAAACTGATTGAGAAACCTTACATCATTTTCAAAAAATAATCTCAAATCATTGATATGGTATTTAAGCATTGCAACGCGCTCAATGCCCATTCCAAAAGCAAAACCAGTATATTCAACACTGCTTATATTCGAAGATTCGAGAACATTAGGATCAACCATACCGCAACCTAAAATTTCTACAAATCCGGAATATTTGCATATATTACAACCTTTACCGCCGCACAAAGTACAGGAAACATCCATTTCGGCCGAGGGTTCAGTAAAGGGGAAAAATGCCGGTCTCAGGCGTATTTGAGTATTTTCTCCGAACATTTCCTTTGCAAAAAATAATAGTGTTTGTTTAAGATCAGCAAAAGATACGTTTTTGTCGATATACAAACCTTCAACCTGGTGAAATATGCAATGTGCACGGGCAGAAATGACTTCATTGCGAAAAACTCTTCCGGGAAAAACTTTTCTTATAGGAGGTTTTTCATTTTCCATAACTCTTATCTGTACCGATGAAGTATGTGTACGCAAAAGAACATCAGGATCTTTTTCAATAAAGAAGGTATCCTGCATATCCCTTGCAGGGTGTTCATCAGGGAAATTTAAACCTGAGAAGACATGCCAGTCATCTTCAATTTCAGGCCCTTCTGCCACGACGAATCCTATTTTGGAAAAAATATTGATAATCTCATTTCTTACTATGGAAACAGGATGTCTTGAACCAACTGGTATAGGTTCAGGAGGCAAAGTCAAATCATTTATCAGGGACTCTTCCTGGCGGGATTCAGATTGTGCCTTAAGAATCTTAATCCTGTCAAGGGCTTTGTTCTTCAGGATATTAATTTTTTGTCCGTATGCTTTCTTATCTTCAGGTGGTATGTTTTTAAGCTGGTTAAACAAATCTGGAATAATACCTTTTTTACTAAGAAATTTAATCCTGAACTGTTCAATTTCATCCTTATTGTTTGAATTGAAAGATTCTATTTCCTTAATATAATTATCTATGGTATCAATCATTGAAATATGTTTTGCCTGATAATCAGTCTATTATTTTAATTTTTATTTTAATATCATTTAGAGGCCTGTCACGTTTGTCTGTTTTAACAGAGGCGATTTTATCAACAATGTCAATGCCCTCAGTTACCTCGCCAAATACTGTATATGAGTAGTCCAGATGAGGAGTCCCTCCAATAGATGTATAGATTTTCCTTTGTTCGTCAGTAAATTTAATATGAACACCTCTTTGTTCCATTAAATTAAGTTCTTCGTTAGAATATACTTTGCCATGGACAATATAAAACTGTGAGGCAGATGATTCTTTATCAGGATTTACATTATCGGGCTGTCGTGCTGCTGCCAGAGCTCCTTTTTTATGAAATAAATTTTTGTTGAATTCAGCAGGTATTGTATAGCCTAAATCGCCATAGCCCAGAGGCTGACCTGGTTTTGCATTTTTTGAATTGGGATCGCCGGCCTGTATCATAAAATTATTAATAACACGATGAAAAATCTGATCATCATATAGCTTTTCTGAGACAAGTTTTAGAAAGTTTTCTTTATGAAAGGGTGTTTCATCATAAAGCTTTATTTTAATATTACCATATGTTGTTTCAATGAGGACATCGGCATTGTCATTTATTTGTGACATCAGGGAAATATTGTTAAAAAAAAATAAAACGATAAGTAAAGAATAATTTAATTTTACTAGCCTTTTCATAATTTTAATATTTATAATATTCAGCTAAGATACAAAGTTAAGAATAGATATATAATTGAAAATAGTAAATTGCTATATGTTATAAAAAAAGCAAGGGAAATTGAATCCTTATAGAAAACTAGGCGGTCAGACATTAGTATATGGCATGGGCTCCATTATACCCAGGTTTTTAAATTATGCAATACTGACGCCTTATTATACATACAAATTTCAGGTTCAGGATTATGGAATAATTACTGAACTGTATGCTTATGTGGCAGTTCTGCTGGTTATAATGACATTCGGACTGGAAACAGGATTCTTTAAATTTACTGCCGATAAACAAAAAGCAGGCGATGTTTTTTCTACCACAGCCATATCTTTATTCACTACATCAGTAATATTTATTGTATTTGTCTTTGCCTTTATCAACAGGATATCAGGTTTAATGGGATATAGTAACAGGCCTGAATATATTAAATGGATGGCTGTAATAATTGCAACAGATGCTTTTAGTGCTATTTTTTATGCAAAAATCAGGATGGAAGAAAAAGTAATGAAATTTGCAGTATTTAAAATACTCGGAGTGCTGATAAATATATTCTTTATAATGTTTTTCCTGGAGATAATGCCCTATCTTTCAAGGATTTCGGATATAGGCTGGACAAGTATAATTTATAACAGAAATTTAGGAGTAGGATATGTTTTAATTGCTAACATGATAGCAAGTATTTTTATTTGCTTCATATTATTATTTGACCTGAAAAAAATTATTTTAAGATTTAACTTAAGACTATACAAAAATATTCTAAAATATTCATTTCCTTTGTTAATAGCCGGACTGGCAGGAATTTTAAATGAGACTATTGATCGGATACTATTAAGACATTTCCTGGCTTCAGGTTACGATAAATTATATGAAATCGGGATTTACGGAGCAAATTATAAAATTGCTGTTTTAATGGCTATTTTTATTCAGATGTTTAGATTTGCGGCTGACCCGTTTTTCTTTTCAAACTATAAAAAAGAAGAATCAAATAAGGTTTTTGCTAATATTTTAAAATATTTCGTGATATTTAGCATGATAATATTCCTGTTCATTGTATTATATATTGATATTGTCAAGTATTTTATCAGCCCAAGGTTTCATGAAGGTTTGAGTATAGTGCCTGTTGTATTGTTTGCAAATATATTACTGGGAATTCTTTTTAATATTAATTTCTGGTATAAATTATCGGGAAAGACAAAATATGCTATACTGATAGTAGGAACCGGGGCAATAATTAATATTGCAATAAATGTAATATTTATACCGCATTATAGTTATAGGGCATGTGCCTTTTCACATTTGATTAGTAATTTTACTATGCTGGTTTTGTCTTATTTACTGGGGAAGAAATATTATAGAATAGAATACGATATTAAACAAATAATATTTTACATTTTATTGGGATTGGGCATATATTTTGTCAATATTTTAATTAAAACCGAAATATTAATTTATAATATTATCATTAGTTCAATTTTATTTATTCCTTTTATATATTTTGTGGGGAAAAAGGAAAAGTTAATATCTGTATTTATAAAAGGTCATGAAGATAAAAATAGTTAACAAGTCCAAACACTCTCTGCCTGAGTACAGTACTAATAATTCAGCAGGAATGGATTTAATGGCAAATATTGAAAACAGTGTTAAGTTAAAACCTCTTGAAAGAGCTTTAATTCCTACGGGATTGTTTATCGAACTGCCTGCAGGATATGAAGCGCAAATTCGTCCGAGAAGCGGATTAGCTGTTAGGCATGGCATAACGGTTTTAAATACTCCGGGCACTATTGATGCCGATTATAGGGGAGAAATATGTGTTATACTGATAAATTTATCCAATGATATATATACAATTAAGGATGGTGAAAGAATTAGCCAGATGATCATAAGCAGGCATGAGAAAGTTGAATGGGATTTAGTTGAGGTTCTTGAAGAAACAGTAAGAGGAGAAGGAGGATTTGGACATACCGGAAAGTAATAAATAATGATATATAATAAATGAATGTTATTATTCCTATGGCAGGTATAGGGAAAAGGATGAGGCCTCATTCGCTTTCTGTACCCAAACCATTAATGAAAATTGCAGGTAAAGCAATTGTACAAAGGCTGATTGAAGAGTTAATAAAATCAGTTGATATTAAGGTTGACAATATTGGTTTTGTAATTGGAGATTTTGGTAAGGATGTTGAAAAGGAACTTATTAGCATTGCCAGAAATGTTAATTCCAAAGGAAGAATATATTATCAAAAGGAAGCCCTGGGAACAGCGCATGCTATATACTGTGCGGATGAACTGCTTAATAATGAAGTAATTATTGCATTTGCTGATACCTTATTTAAAGCTGATTTCAAGATTAATAAAAAAAGTGAGGCTGTAATATGGATTTACGAGGTAAATGATCCCCATAACTACGGCGTTGTTAAGGAGAATGATCAAAATATTGTAACTGATTTCATTGAAAAACCAAAGGAAAAGATTTCTAATAAGGCAATTGTTGGAATATATTATTTTAAAAATGGTGATTTGCTTAAAAGTGAAATTAAAAATATCATTAGAAATAAAGTGTTAATTGGCGGAGAGTATCAGTTGACAACGGTTTTAGAGAATATGAAAAATAAAGGTCTGGAATTTAATGTCAGTGCGGTTGATGAATGGATGGATTGCGGAAGTAAAGATACTTTTATTTCAACAAATGCAAGAGTTTTGGAATTATTGAATAAGGAAGAGTTATTATGCGATAATGTTGTAATAAGTAATTCAAAAATTATTGATCCTTGTTATATTGGAAGAAAAGTTAAGATATATAACTCAATAATAGGTCCATATGTATCTATTGAAGAAAATACGGAAATATCCAAATGTATTATATCAGATTCGATAATATATAATAATTCAACAGTGAGTGGAATAGTAACTTCAAAATCAATAATAGGAAGTAATGTAGAATATATAAGAAGTGATGAGGAGCTTAATATTGGAGATTTTAGCAATTATAAACCTGTTAAGTAGATATGAATTTAAGAAATAATATAATAAATATTTGTTTTATAATAACTTATGTTCTGGCTATAAACACTTCGTGTAGTCATAAGATATACCAGACAAATGATGTAAAACCTTTAAGTAAGAGTAAATCTGATAATTATGATAATGAATATTATTATGCATTCACAAATGCAACAAAGAACGCAATATTCGGGCAATACAGGCAGGCTATAAGAGATTTTAATGAATGTCTGACATATAAAAGAAACAGTTCTGCGATACATTATATGTTATCAAGTATATATTTAAATGCAGGCGATATTGAGTCAGCAGAGAAGTATGCTGATAGTGCTGTATTCTATGATAAAACCGGCAATAAATGGTATTTATTGCATTTGGCAAATATTTACAATTTTCAAAATAAAATAGACAGTAGTATTAATATATACGAGAAACTGGTAATTATAGATCCGAAAGATATGGATATAAAATATAAGCTGGCCTTGATGTACGAACAGGTTGAAGAATTTGATAAAGCATTAGTGATACTTGGGAAAATAGAAGAGGCTATTGGAGTAAATGAAAATGTGTTGGTATCAAGACATAAAATTTATAGCAAGACGGGCAGGGAGAAAGAAGCAGTGGAGCAGCTAAAATTAGCCATTGAATATTATCCGGACAACTATAATTTATTAGGATTGCTGGCAGAGTACTATGCAGATCTAGGAGACTATGAATTAGCTGAAAAGTATTACAATATACTTTTAAATGCAGATCCGGGAAATAATAAGACTCAGCTCTCTTATGCAGAGTTCCTGAGAGAGAATAACGAACTGGAGAAAGCTTTCAATTACTACAGGGATGCAATAAATAATGACAATATTGAGCTTGATATAAAGATATCTCTGTTAGTAGGTTTTATTAAGAATGATACAGTATTTGACTATTTCAATAATTATATAAAAGAACTTATTGAAGAGCTGAAAAACAAATATGAAAAAGATATTAAGGTAAAGACATTAAGCGCGGACTTTTATATAAAAAATAATGAATTGGAATTAGCTGAAAATGAATTAAATGAGGTTTTAGAAATTGACAGGAAAAATTATTTAATATGGGAGCAGTTATTATATATTGAAAATGCACTGGGGAAGTATGATGATATTATTGAGAACTGTAATGAGGCGATAAAATTATTTAAGGAAGAACCTGTTTTTTATCTTTTTGGAGGCATTGCCTTAGTTCAGAAAGGAAGGAATAACGAAGCAGTAAAAATTCTGGAAAACGGAATAAAGTTTGCGCAAAATGAGTCACAGCAGGTCCAGTTTTATAATTTTTTAGGAGAAGCATACAAAAATCTGAATGATTTTAAGAAGTCAGATAACAATTTTGAAAAGGTTTTGGAAATTGAACCAGACAATTTACTGGTTAGAAACAATTACAGCTATTATTTAGCCTTAAGGGAAGAAAATCTTAAAAAGGCTGAAGAATTAAGTAGATTAACAATTGAAATAGAACCAAAAAATTTTACTTATCTGGATACATATGGATGGATATTATATAAAAGAGGAGAAAAGAACAAGGCTAAGAAATATATTGAAAAGGCCATAAAACATGGAGGAGATAGAAACAGTGAAATACTTGACCATTACGGTGATATATTATTTGATTTATCTGATTCGAAGGAAGCAATATTTTACTGGAATGAAGCAATAAAGTATTCAAATAATAATGACGATATTATTGAAAAGATTAAAAAAGCAGAGACTCAGGGGGAGAAATAATACAAAAAAATTGAAAAATATTAGAATATATTACTTCAATCCAAAATATTTTATTATAACAATTATTAGCTTAATAATTAGTAATTTATACGGCCAGGATAAAGAAAAACTTAAGGATTTACAGAATAAAGCAAAAGAAGATATTGAATATGCAAATAAAATATTAAGTGAAACAAGGGAAAAAAAGAAATATTCGATTAATGAATTAAAGGTTCTGGAATACAAAATTGATGCACGTAATAAATATATAAGTGAATTAAATAAGGAAATAAGCAATACTAACGAAAAAATTGAAGAAAACAGGAACCTGATAAAATCATTGGAGGCTGATTTAGAAAATATTAGGAATGAATATGCAAAAATTATAGTAAATGCTTATAAAAAAAGAGAGCAAAATATATTATTAATGTATCTACTTGCTTCTGAAAGTTTTAATCAGGCATATAAGAGGATTAGATACATTCAGCAGTACACAGAGTATAAAAAGAAACAGGCAAAATTGATAATTGCATTTAGAAACATAATAGAACAGAAAGTAAGTGAATTAAATGAGTATAAGGCAGAGAAAGAAAAACTGATAAGAGAAAAAGAATTGGAAAGCATTAATATAATCGAGGAAAAAGGCAATAAGGAGGTGATGATTAAAGAACTTACAAAAAGGGAGAGTGAATTAATAAAGGAATTAGAGGAAAAAAGAAGATTGGCTGAGGAAATAAAAAGAGAGTTGGAAAAGTTAATTGAAGAGGAGAGAAATAAGCAAAAAGGAATGGCAATTAAATTAACACCTGAGGAAATGATAATTTCAGAGAATTTTGAAAAAAATATAGGGAAATTACCATGGCCGACCAAATATGGCATTATAACAGGGAAGTATGGAGAACAACCACATCCGGTCTTAAAAAATATAAAAATAAAAAATGATGGGATAGATATTTCTACAGTAAGGAATGCGGAAGTCAGGGCCATTTTTAATGGAAAAGTTTCAAGAATATTTTCTTTACCTGGAGAAAACTATACAGTTATCATAAAGCATGGTGATTATTATACCTTGTATCATAATTTAAAGAATATAAGGGTAAGTACAGGGGAAAATGTATATACAAAGCAGAGCATTGGAAATGTTTTTACTGATGAAAAGACAAACCAGACAATTCTTCATTTTCAAATATGGAAAGAATCCAAAAACAACGATCCGGAGTTATGGCTTAGTAATTAGAAAATTAATTTTATAGATAAAAAAATTTATTTTTTATTAAAATGGGACAGAAATTAACTAATTTAGTAACATAATTTGCCAAATTTAAGTATAAGAGTTTGAAGTATAAGACATTTATTGAAAATTTAAGTAGATGGAAAAGAAATTTGAAATAAAATCAAAAATTGAAAATCTAAGAAAAGTCGAAAAGCTTGTGGATGATATATCGGCTGAATACAATATAAGCTCAGATTTATATGGAAATATTTTAATTGCTGCTCTGGAAGCGGCCAATAATGCCATTTTACATGGGAACAAGCTGGATGAGAATAAGTTGGTATACATAATAATAAATAAGGATGAAAAAACATTAAAAATAAGGATTGATGATGAAGGAGAGGGATTCGACTATAAAAATATACCGGATCCGACTGCCCCGGAGAACATCGAAAATATTAACGGAAGGGGAATATTTCTTATGGAAAAGTTATCAGACGGGATGGAATTCTCAAGAAATGGTGCAACTGTTGAACTTGAGTTTAATTTAAAGTAAATAATTGAATGTAAAATATTTTTATAAAAGCACTTCATTTAGATTAGTTAAGGAAAAAGAATATAATCATTTAATAGGTAATATAATCAGGAGGGAAGGATACACAGAAGGAGAAATAAGCGTTATTTTCACATCGGACAAAGCCATCCTTAATTTAAACAATAAATTTCTAAGCCGGGATTATTCTACAGACGTTATTGTATTTAGCAACTCATTCAAAAATACGGTAACAGGAGATATTTTTATTAGTATTGAAAGGATAAGGGAGAATTCTATAGAATATTCTGAAGGAAATTTTGAAAAAGAGTTGAAAAGAGTAATTATTCATGGAATTCTTCATTTGATAGGATATACTGATAAAAGTAAGGAAGATAAGAGTATAATGACACAAAAGGAAGAATTATATTTACAATCATAAATTTTTTTTGCAGAAATATGGATTATGTTTATGATATAATTGTGGTAGGAGCAGGCCATGCAGGATGTGAAGCCGCATGTTCCGCAGCAAATATGGGCTCAAAGGTGATTTTGATTACCATGGATATGACGAAAATAGCACAGATGTCATGCAATCCTGCTATGGGAGGAATAGCGAAAGGTCAGATTATTAGAGAGATTGATGCACTGGGCGGATATTCGGGAATAGTTACTGATAAAAGTATGATACAATTCAGGATGCTAAATAAATCAAAAGGTCCTGCAATGTGGAGTCCCCGTGCTCAATGTGATAGAATGTTATTTTCATGGGAATGGAGAAAGATTCTTGAAAAGAACAGGAATATAGATATATGGCAGGATAATGTAAAGGAATTAATAATAAAGGGACAAAAGGTTAAGGGTGTAATAACGATAAATAATGTAAGGTTTTATTCAAAATCAGTAATTCTTGCATGTGGAACATTTGAAAACGGACTAATACATATTGGAAAGGTAAAAATAAGGGGAGGAAGAATATCTGAACCTATATCTTATGGTATATCAAAACAACTGGAAGGTTTTGATTTTGAGGTTGACAGGATGAAAACCGGAACTCCTGCAAGATTAGATGGAAGAACAATAAATTTTTCAGTATTGAAAGAACAAAAGGGAGATGAAGAAGGAGGAGCATTTTCGTATTTATCCAGGAGGAAAATTGTTACTACAGGAAGTTGCTATATAACATACACAAATGAAAAGACGCATGAAATATTAAGAAAGGGATTCAAAGACTCACCTTTGTTCAACGGCACAATTAAAGGAGTTGGTCCAAGATATTGTCCAAGTATTGAAGGTAAAATTGTTACATTTTCGGATAAAAAGAGGCACCAGTTATTCATAGAACCTGAGGGGAAAGAAAATATAGAGTATTATCTTAACGGATTCTCATCATCCCTGCCAATTGATATACAATACAAAGCCTTAAGGACTATTGAAGGGCTGGAGAATGTTAAAATATTCAGACCCGGTTATGCAATAGAGTACGATTATTATCAGCCTACGCAGCTGCACTACACATTAGAAACCAAAAGAATAGAAAATTTATATTTTGCGGGACAGATTAACGGAACTACTGGATATGAGGAAGCAGGAGCGCAGGGAATAATTGCAGGAATAAATGCTCATTTGAAACTTAAAGGGGAAAAGGAATTTATTTTAAACAGGGATGAAGCATATATCGGAGTATTGATAGATGATTTAATAAATAAGGGAGTTGATGAACCATACAGAATGTTTACATCAAGAGCAGAATACAGAATAGTCTTAAGGCAGGATAATGCTGATGAAAGATTAACGGAAAAATCTAATAAAATAGGTCTTGCAAAGGATATAAGAGTTAAGAAGCTGAAATATAAAAAGGAAAAAAAGAAAGAAATGATTGAGTTTATTAAGAATTTCAGCGTAAAGCCAGAAGATATCAACATACTTCTGACTCAAAAGAAAACATCAGCTATAAATCAAAAAACAAAGCTACATAATTTATTGCTACGTCCGCAATTAAGGATTTATGATATAATTGATTATATAAAGGAATTTAAAGAATTAATTGATAATATTAATGATTCAAGGGAAGATATTATTGAATTAAGTGAAATAGAAATAAAATATGACGGGTATATAAAAAGGGAGAAAGAACAGGCATGTAAGCTAAAGAGACTGGAAAAAATAAAGATTAGCCCTAAAATTGACTATAATATGTTAAGATCAATTTCGACAGAAGGGAGGCAAAAGCTTACCAAAATTAGGCCAAAGACAATTGGACAGGCATTGAGAATTTCGGGTGTTTCTCCGGCAGACATAAATGTTTTACTGGTTCATATAGGAAGATAACGTTCCACGTGGAACGTTTTTAAGATTCTGATAGTCAAATATAGCAGGGGCTAGTAATAATTCATATTAAGAATTGATTAGAGAAAAACTAAGGAATATTATAAAGGCATTACCAGGCAGGCCGGGAATTTATCAATTTTTTGATAAGTCGGGCAATATTATATATATAGGCAAAGCAAAAGATTTAAAAAAAAGAGTCTCTTCATATTTTACAATCTCAAAAAAATTAAACTATAAGATAAACGTCTTGGTTCGCAAAATTGAAAACATTAAGTATGTTGTCGTTGAAAACGAATCTGATGCTTTATTATTAGAGAATAATTTTATTAAGAAATATCTGCCCAGATATAATGTATTATTAAAGGATGATAAAACCTTTCCATGGATATGTATAAAGAATGAAAGGTTTCCAAGAGTATTTCTGACAAGGAGACTGGAAAAAGATGGATCTCAGTATTTTGGACCTTATACATCAGCCATGATGGTAAGAACATTAATAGATTTAATAAGACAGTTATATAAGCTTAGAAACTGTAAGTTTAATCTGTCAGAAGAAAATATAGAAAAAAGAAAATATAAACTCTGCCTTGAATATCATCTTGAGAATTGTAAAGGACCATGTGAGAACCTTCAAACTGAGGAAGATTATGATGACTCAATTAAACAGATCAGGCAAATTTTGAAAGGTAACCTGCAAAGTGTTATATATTATTTAAAGAATTTAATGCATCAGTTTGCCAGTAAGTATAAATATGAAGAGGCGGAAATAGTAAAGAAAAAAATTGAAATACTTGAAAAATTCAAGAGCAAATCAACAGTTGTTAATCCGAATATTAAGAACGTGGACGTATTTTCTATGGATGATGAGGAGAATGTTGCTTACGTAAATTTTCTGAAAATTGTTAACGGGGCAATTATACAATCCCATTCTGTTGAACTTGTAAAACGAATTGAAGAAAAAAGAGAAGAACTGTTATCATACGCTATAGTTGAAATCAGGGAAAGACTTAAAAGTGATTCAGATGAAATAATCCTGCCAATAAAGCCAGATATTAGTTTTAATAATATAAAAATCACAGTACCAAAAAAAGGAGACAAGAAAAAATTATTGGATTTATCGCTTAGAAATGCAAGGAATTATAAACTTGAAAGAGAAAGACAAAAGGCTGATAGCAAGGTAGATAGCAGGATTGAAAAACTTTTGCACACAGTTAAAGAAGATTTAAGACTCAAGGAATTACCTCACCACATGGAATGCTTCGATATATCAAATATTCAAGGGACTAATCCGGTGGCTTCTTGCGTTGTATTTAGAAACACAAAGCCAAGTAAAAAGGAATATCGCCATTTCATTATTAAAACAGTTAAGGGAATAAATGATTTTGCTTCAATTGAAGAGGTAGTATACAGAAGGTTTAAAAGATTAATTGAAGACGAGGAATCTTTGCCCCAGCTTGTTATAATTGATGGAGGCAAGGGACAATTAAGTTCGGCATTGAAAAGCCTCAGATCATTAAATATAGAAGATAAACTCAGGTTGATTGGAATTGCAAAACGACTGGAGGAAATATATTTTCCGGGTGATTCAGTAGCTCTTTATCTTAATAAAAACTCACAGTCTCTTAAACTAATTCAGACTATCAGAAATGAAGCACACAGGTTTGGTATAACTTTTCACAGAAGCAGAAGAATAAAATCTGCACTTGATTCTGAATTAAATAATATTCCTGGTGTAGGTGACAGAACTATGCAAAAATTAATTGAAAAATTTGGAAGTATTAACTCTTTAAAAAAAACTGATTTAGGGCAACTAATAAAGGTTGTAGGTGAAAAAAAAGCAAGAATTTTATTTGATTTTTTCAGAGAATAATTTGTTTTTCAGAAGGTTATAATTTTCTTGTGGTAGTAAAGTCTACAAGTTCAACAAGGGATTGCTTGATTTCTGAATCAGGATAATCGTCAATAATACCCAATGCTTTGTTCCTGTATTCAATCATTTTGCTGACAGAATATTCTATTCCTCCATTTTTCTTAACGAATTCAATTACTTCTTTTATATTTTTTGAATTCTTTTTTTTATTATTTATTATAGTTAATATTTTTTTATTATCTGATTTATTATTATTTGACAAGACATGGATTAGAGGCAGAGTTAGTTTTTTTTCTTTAATATCATTACCTGTTGGTTTTCCAATTATACTTCTGTCATGGTAATCAAGAAGATCATCTTTGATTTGAAATGCCATTCCTGTATATTCACCAAATTTCCACATTTGATCTACAACCTCATCACTGGCAGATACAGATTTTGCTCCGCATGCTGTACATGACGCAATAAGTGTGGCTGTTTTTTTTCTGATTATTTCATAGTATTGTTCTTCAGTGAGATTTAATTTTCTGGATTTCTGTATTTGTAATAACTCACCTTCACTCATATCTTTCACAGCGTGGGAAACTATGTTTAAAACCTCGTATTGCTTATTATTAACGGCAAGTAACAGGCCCCGTGATAATAAATAATCACCAACAAGAACTGCTACTTTTGATTTCCATATGGCATTAATTGAAAGAAAGCCCCTTCTTTCATGAGTATCATCCACAACATCATCATGGATCAGAGTGGCTGTATGTAATATTTCAATTAAAGCGGCAGCTATATAAGTCGAAGGTGTTATGTCTCCTAACAATTTTGCACTGAGAAAGACAAACATAGGGCGCATTTGTTTGCCCTTTCTGCGAATAATATAATTGGTAATAATATTAAGCAGGGGAATTTTACTTCTTAGTATATTCCTGAACTCTGATTCAAATGATTTTAGTTCAGCTGCAATAGACCTCTTTATTAAATCAAGTTCTGCCATATATATATTATAAAGCTCCAAATTTAATAATAATTGCCAAGGTTTTTCATAAATGAGGCGTTCTCTGCATATATTTATTTGTTTGTAAAGCTATATCCTTAGTATACCAGGCAAAAAGACAGCTATTCTTACTTAATCTGATAAACACATGCATTTGAAAAAAATAATTTAAATTACCTGTATATTTGTATTTATAAATTAATATTAAGTTGTTGATAACAATGAAATTTAGTGAACTTACAGCAGAACAGGTTGAGAAATCAGCAAATATGCTGAAAGCCATAGCTCATCCGATAAGGATATCTATATTGAACCATCTGGATGAAGGGAAACAACTATCAGTTAAAGAAATACATGAATTAATGGGGATAGAACAGTCTGCAGCATCACATCATCTGGGCATTTTAAAAGACAGGGGGATACTTTTATCCAGGCGGGAAGGTAAAAATATTTACTATTATATTAAGGATGAGAATATTACCAGCATAGTAGAGTGTATTAGCCAATGTGCCTGTAATTAAGATAATCGGATAATATTTCAAACTAATGCAAATCTAATGAGCTCAAAATATATTTATTATGTCTGATAAAAAACTTTTTTTATTTGATGCATATGCATTGATATTTCGCTCTTACTATGCATTCATTAACCATCCTATTAAAAATTCAAAGGGATTTAATACCTCCGCAATATTCGGATTTATAAATACTATTGATGAAATTATCAGGAAAGAAAAACCGACCCATATTGCGGTTGTCTTTGATCCTCCTCCTCCAACATTCAGGCACAAGCTATACAAGGAATATAAAGCAACACGTCTAAAGATGCCCGAGGAGATTAAGCTGTCTGTTCCCTATATTAAAGAGATAATCAGGGGATTTAATATACCGATAATTGAAATTGAAGGATATGAAGCAGATGATGTTATTGGTACATTAGCTAAAAGGGCTGAAAAAGAGGGATTTATAGTCTATATGATGACATCGGATAAGGATTATTCTCAATTAGTATCTGATAATATATTTATATATAAACCAAGACGATCTGGGGGTGAGGCTGAAATAATAGGAATTAATGAAGTCAATGAAAATTTTAAAGTTAAAAATCCGGAAAATGTGGTTGATGTTCTGGCATTATGGGGAGATAGTTCAGATAATATTCCCGGAGTTCCCGGAATTGGAGAAAAGTCAGCGAAGAGCCTGATTGAGAAATACAATAATATCATTGGCATATATGACAATATAAATGAATTAAAGGGAAAGCAAAAAGAAAATATTCTGAAATTTAAACAACAAGTTGAATTATCAAAGCAATTAGTAACAATTATCCTGGACGTGCCGGTTGATATAGGAATAAAATCATTAAAGACTAAAGAACCGGACAGAAATTTGTTAATGAAAATTTTTAATGAGCTTGAATTCCGGACATTAATTTCCAGAATACTGAATAGTGATTATGAAACAGTTCAAAAGGAATTATTTGAAAACCAGATAGAAGAAAACCCTGATAAAAAAATAAAAAAGTATGATAATATAAAAACAGTTAAGAATTATTATTATCTGGTTGATACAAAATCCGGCAGAAAGGACCTGATAAATAAATTATTAAGGTTAAAAGAATTTAGTTTTGACACAGAGACTACAAGTCTTAATGTGCATGAAGCAGAACTTGTTGGATTATCCTTTTCTTATAAAGCTCATGAAGCATATTATGTTCCGGTTCCGGCAGACAGGGCAGAAGCCAGAGATGTAATCAATGAATTTAAAATGGTTTTTTCATCTGACAGGATAAAAAAAGTTGGGCAGAACATTAAATATGATATTCAGGTATTAATTAATTATGATATAACTGTTAAGGGATATTTATTTGATACAATGATTGCACACTATTTAATTCAGCCTGATCTCAAACATAACCTTCAATATTTATCTGAGAACTGTCTAAATTATACTCCTGTACCTATTGAAGAACTAATTGGCAGCAAAGGAAAGGCCCAGCAAAGCATGCGTAATGTTAATATAAATGTTATAAAGGATTATGCATGTGAAGACGCAGATCTGACCTGGCAGTTGTATAAAATACTTGAAAAGGAATTGGATGCTAATGGGTTAACAGAATTATCGCAAAGGATAGAAATGCCGCTGATTAGAGTTTTGTCAGATATGGAGAATTCGGGATTT
Source organism: uncultured Bacteroidales bacterium (assembly GCA_964521285.1). GTDB lineage: Bacteria > Bacteroidota > Bacteroidia > Bacteroidales > UBA10428. The sequence continues at coordinate 60,501 of CAZFQS010000013.1, forward strand.
AGCCTAAATACCAAAGACTTAAATATATATGCCGGGGTATTAAGAAATCAGATTATTGATGTTGAAAAGGAAATTTTTAAGCTTGCCGGAGTTGAATTTAATATATCGTCTCCCAAACAGCTGGGCGAGATATTGTTTGAAAAACTCAATATTCCAGGTAATGTACAGAAAACAAAGACAAAACAATATTCCACAAGTGAAGAAGTTCTGGTTAAATTTAAAGATAAACATGATATTGTCAGTAAAGTTCTAGAATACAGAGCATTAAAGAAATTACTATCAACATATGTGGATGCTCTGCCAAAGTTAATAAATACCAAAACAGGAAAAATACATACCTCTTTTGAGCAGGCCTGGGTAACAACCGGCAGGCTAAGTTCTAAAAACCCCAATATGCAAAATATTCCAATAAGAGAAGAAAGAGGAAGGGAAATAAGAAAATCATTTGTTGCTTCAGGCAGGGAATATGTTCTTCTTTCAGCAGATTATTCCCAGATAGAACTCAGATTAATGGCCCACTTAAGTAAGGATGAGAATATGATTGAAGCTTTTAAAAAAGGTGAGGATATTCATTCGGCTACAGCAGCGAAAATCTACAATGTTAAAGCTGAAAATGTTACAGGTGAAATGAGGAGAAGGGCTAAAACCGCAAATTTCGGAATTATATATGGGATTTCAGCATACGGACTTTCGCAAAGGCTTAACATTTCACGGAGAGAGGCCAAGGAGTTAATTGATAATTACTTTAATACCTACACCAGGGTAAGGGAATACATGGATAAGTCAATTGATTTGACAAAGAAAAAAGGTTACGCAGAAACTATTTTCGGAAGGAGGAGGTACCTTAAGGATATTAATTCAGCTAATGCATTTATTCGAGGCATGGCCGAAAGGAATGCAATAAATGCTCCTCTGCAGGGATCGGCAGCCGATATTATTAAACTTGCCATGGTGAACATACATAAAAAGTTACTCGAACAATATAAAACCAAAATGATATTGCAGGTACATGACGAACTGATATTTGATGTATACAGAAAAGAATTAGATGAGATTAAGAAAATAGTAAAGCATGAGATGGAGAATGCTGTGAGGTTGGAGGTTCCCCTGGTAGTTGATATGGGTACTGGTGATAACTGGCTGGAAGCTCATTAGTATTAGGGAAACCATTTTAATAGAATGTTTTTTAGAGTTTCAATCTTAACCGGTTTTGTGATATAATCATTCATCCCTGACGCTATTGCCTGGGACTGACTTTGTTTACTGGCAGTTGCAGTCATAGCTATTATAGGTACCTGTTCACCCATTCCGCGGATATCAACTGTTGCCTGTATCCCATCTTTATTAGGCATGACTAAATCCATAAAAATAATATCATAAGACTTGGTCTTGAATTTTTCAACAGCTTCAGTCCCGTCATTGGCAATATCAATTTTAAGTCCAAGGTTATTGAATATTGTTTCGGCAACCTTTTGATTGATAACATTATCTTCAGCCACAAGTACAGATAAATCAGGTCTTATAATTTTTGTCTCTTCTTCTAATATTATTTTAACGTTTGGAAATGTGTCCTGCAAATAGCCTATAAGATGATCATGTTCAAAAGGTTGTATCAAATAATAATCTACCCCTTCAAGTTTTGCCTGTATATAGTTATCAGGTTTATGGTTTGAGCTGATAAGAAATACTATGTATGAGTTTGATATTGAAGCTTCTTTTAATTTATGAGCAACCTGAAATCCTTTATAAGTTGGTTCGTCTAAGATAAATATTATAGTGCAGGTTTCTTTGTTTATTTTCAATTTTTTCTTCAGGTCATTTATTTTATCTGCTTGTAAATTAAATATTTCAACATTAAAGCCAAATTGTCTAAAAAAATTATCCAGCCTTACCTTATTGTTAAAATTATTGGTTAAGACCAGAACATTCACCTGATTAAAATCAGTGATATTATCAAAATTTAAGTTCTTATTAAGCTTTTCATTTGAAAAGACTTCAATTGTGAAAACAAATTTTGACCCGGGATATTTTTTACTGATTGATAATGTTGAAGGGCTTTCTACCCATATTTCCCCGTGCATCAGGTTAACCAGTTGTTTGGATATTGTGGTCCCTAGTCCTGTCCCCCCGTATTTTCTGGTTGTTGAATCCTCTGCCTGGGCAAAAGAACTGAAAATACTTTCAATTTTCTTTTCAGGGATACCAATACCTGTATCTTCAACATAGAATAATAATGTAAGATTACCGGAATACTCTTCTTCCAGTTTTACTCCAACAGCAATTTCTCCCTTATGTGTAAATTTTACCGCATTGCTGACAAGATTAGTTAATACCTGGCGCAGTCTGAAAGGGTCACCTATAATATTTTCAGGGATATCGGGATTTATATCTATTGTTAGTTTAAGTTTTTTCTCATCAATTATAGGGCGGAATAAGTCTAAAGACAATTTTATTTCTTCCCTTAATTTAAATGGTATTTCTTCCAGTTGCATTTTACCGGATTCTATCTTGGAAAAGTCAAGAATATCGTCAATAATATTAAGTAGCAGGTCAGCTGATTTCTTAACAATTTCAACATATTCTCTTTGTGCAGGGGTAAGGCTTTGCTGATCAAGGGCATCTGTCATACCGATTATTCCATTCATAGGAGTTCTTATTTCATGGCTCATTTTAGCCAGAAATTCAGATTTGGCAGTATTTGCTGCAACAGCATATTTCCTGGATTTTTCAACTGATGTGATATCTACAAAAGATTCAAGAAAGACAATTTTCCCCTCTAAAGGAAAAGGCACTTCCTTTTTATAAACAACCACCTCATTACCTTCTTTCTGGTAAAGAATAAATTGATTTGAGTCATATGCTGATATTGGTTCTTCATCGGTATAATAGTTTTTTGAAAGTAAAAATCTGTCTGAAATATCTTTCCCAATCACATTTTCATTATCTTTTAATAACAGTAAATCTTTTGCTGTCTTATTTAAGGTTTTCACTTTCCTTTCACTGTCAAGTATCAATATTCCAATTGGCAGGTTGTCTATAATTGATTCGATTCTTTTAAGTTCTGCAGATACTTTACGGCCTGTTGTGGATTTATTTTTGATAATCCTTAATAAAACAAATAGTGATGCAAAGAGAATAACCATACTAAGGCCACTTGCAATTATGATCTTTATTATTATATAGTCAAGAATTACACTGTTGTTTAATGAAAATACAATGCCAAAATGTTGTTTTATTACATCAATAGGATAATATACGGAGATAAGTGTTTCCTTTTTGTTATTGATATAGGCAGTATGCTTAATAAAGCCTTTTTTATCCTTGTTCAGATTTGATGTAATTTCGTTTATTTCAGTAAACTCCACTTTATGGCCTATATTTGTGGATAATACATTACCTGTACTGTCAACAATCCATTGCCATAGCGTATTATCAAGATAATATTTTCCCACAACAGAATTTATATATCTGGTAAAATCCAGTGCTACAATAATATTACCATATACAGAATTGGATTTAAAAACAGGAAGATAAAACTGGTATGTGTTATTTTTTGTTTTAATAATATCCCGGTCTTCAAGTATACTTTGACGTTGAGCTACATAATAGTCAACTATGAAATTGTTTTTATTATCTTTAAAAAGATTGAGTACATTTTTATATCTGTCATATATATAAATATTTTTAATGAGATGATTATAAGTTGAGTAAAACATTTTAAGTTTTCTCATTCCGCTTTCCTTGATATCGGTAATGCTAAATATTTCAGCAATATCATCGTAAAACAATATTTTATTTATGTCACTTTCAAATGATGATACTACTGTTTCAATTTCATTACTTGCATTTTCAGCCTGTTGAAAGAGTATATTTTTCTGATATGATATTTGTTTTAAATAAATATCATAATAGAAAAAAATATTTAAAGCTATAATTCCTATGATTATTACTACGAGAGAGATATACAGTTTTTTCATTATAATGATCAAATAATCTGTAAAGGGAAATATATTAAAAATCGATTAAATCTAAGATATTTATAAAAAATAAAAAAATTTTCAATTTATTAAAAGTACTAAAAATTAAAATGTTATCATTCTATCCTGTATTTGCTTTCATCTTTATTTAAAATATTAACATAACTTCTGTATCTTGACATACTCACTGTACCGTTTTCTAATGCCTTTTTAACTGCACATTTTGGTTCATGGGTATGACTGCAATTATAGTATTGACAATCTTTTGATGTCCTGAAAATTTCAGGGAAAAACAGGCTGATTTCATTTTCTTCAAAGTCAATCAATCCAAATCCTTTAATTCCTGGAGTATCAATAATATAACTGCCTTCTTCAAGTTCAAACATTTCAGAAAATGTCGTTGTGTGTTTTCCTTTTTTATGATATGAGGATATTTCTTCAACTTTTAAGTTGAGATTTTTGTTGATTGCATTGATTAGAGCAGTTTTTCCTACTCCTGAATTTCCGGAAATAACACTTATTTTATTTTTCATCAGTTCTTTTATTATATCAACATTAATGCTTTTTGTTACGGATGTTTCATAGCATTGATAACCGACGTTTAAATAAATTTCCTTGATTGATTTTAGCTTTTCCAGGGTTGGGGTATCATATAAGTCAATTTTATTAATTATCAGTACTGTTGGTATATGATAGGCTTCAGATGTAACTAAGAATCGATCGATAAATTCGAGTTGTGTTTCCGGGAAACTAAGTGTAAACATAAGGAATGCCTGATCTACGTTGGATGCTATAAGATGCGCTTCCCTGGAAAGGTTTGCTGCTTTACGAATTATATAGTTTTTCCTTTCCTGGATATTAGTTATTATACCAACATTATTTTTACTAATAATCTTATAATTTACTATATCACCTACTGCGACAGGATTAGTGGTGGTAATATCTTTTATCCGGAATTTACCCTTAATCTTGCATTTTATGATATCGGGGCCATTTTTAACAGTGTGCCAGCTGCCCGTTGATTTTATAACTAAGCCTTTTTCCAATTGGCATTATATAATGGATCCGCAGAAATATTTATTACTCAAATTAAATAATATATTTGTTATTTTTATCATTTAAACATAATAATTATGGTAAAACAAATTATTTCCTACAACATAAATGGTATAAGGGCTGCTGTTAATAAAAGTTTTCATGAATGGATAAGGGATATGAATACGGATATATTGTGTGTTCAGGAAATAAAAATTCAGTCAGATCAAATAGACAAGGGTATTTATGATGATTATGGCTATAATACATACTGGTATTCATCAAAAAAGAAAGGTTACAGCGGAACAGCGATATTTACCAAAAGCAAACCGGAATTGTTGCAATACGGAATGAATATTGAAAAATATGATAGGGAGGGAAGACTAATCAGGGCTGATTATAACGATTTAACCCTGTTATGTGTATATGTGCCCTCGGGCACTATGGGTGGTGAAAGACAGGTTTTTAAAATGAAATTCCTTATGGATTTTCAAAAATATATTGATAATCTTAAAAAAGTCCGGCCTAATATTGTTATCTCAGGAGATTTTAATATATGCCACAAGCCAATTGATATTAACCATCCTGAAAAACATAAAAAATCATCAGGGTTTTTACCGGAAGAAAGAAAATGGATGGATGAGTTTATTGAAAGCGGATTTATTGATACTTTCAGAGAGTTTAACAAAGAGCCTGAACAATATTCGTGGTGGAGCTACAGGGCAAATGCAAGGGTTAAGAATCTGGGCTGGCGTATTGATTACCATGTAATATCAGAAAGTCTAAAACCCAGATTAAGAGGTGCCGGTATTTTAAATAAGGTAAATCATTCTGATCACTGTCCGGTTTATATTGAGATAGACTTCTAAATTATTCTTTTATTTAATCCGGCCAGACATGTTAGGATTACTTTGGATATAAAAAATCATTTTATAATATGAAAGGACTTTTTGTCGGGCTTAATACTATTGATATACAATTTCTGGTTGAAAAATATCCCGGAATAAATACAAAGACTTTAGTTGAGAAAAATAGTATTTATACAGGAGGACCGGCAACAAATGCAGCTATAACATTTTCAAATCTGGGAGGCGGTGCTGCATTAATCACATTTGTTGGAAATCATTTTTTTTCTGAATTTGTTATTAATGAATTGAAAACTTATAATGTAAAATTATATGATGCAGGTTTTAATATAAATACCAGTCCGGTAATAAGTTCAATAATAACTTCAGTGGATACAGGTGATCGCACAATACTTACTGTTGAGCCTGAACAGATTAACAAGAGCAATATTAATTACAGGTTATTTAAGGATATATGTGAGGATGAACTTAAATCAAGTAATATAGTCCTTATTGATTGCTTTTATATTGATGGGGCAGTTAAAATTGCCAGGGAAGCAAAAAAGTTATCAATACCTGTTGTTATTGATGGGGGAAGCTGGAAAAATGGCATGGAAAATTTGCTTGATTTTGTTAATATAGCTATTTGCTCTGAAAATTTTTATCCTCCGGGGCTTAAAAAATCGGAGGAGGTATTTGAATACCTGTCTTTAAGAAATTGTGAAAGAATTGCAATTACGAGGGGAGAAAAACCAATTCTTTATAAAGACAAAAATGACTATGGTAAAATTGATGTACCCAAAATAAGTCCGGTTGATACACTGGGGGCAGGGGATATTTTTCACGGGGCTTTTTGTTTTTATTACTTAAAAGAGAATAATTTTGCAGAAGCTTTAACAAAGGCTGCTGCTATTGCAGCCGAATCGTGCAGGTATATAGGAGCAAGAAAATGGGCATCAAAATTGTAACGATTTAAGATAAATTACAGATCAACACAAGGTATTTATATTTTTAAACAATGAAGCTGAAAAGAGAAGATATTGATTTAACAGCTCCTGCCGGATCCTTTGACTCACTGATTGCTGCTATTCAGGGAGGAGCAAATTCTGTGTACTTCGGACTGGGAAAGTTAAATATGCGGGCCAGATCTTCATATAACTTTAATGAAAATGACTTAGAGAAAATCAAAGGTATTTGTGATGAACATAAGGTTAAAGCTTATCTTGCTTTAAATACAATCTTATATGATTCCGAGCTGCCCAGGATTAGGGAAATAATCAACATGGCAAAGAAGAAGGGAATTGACGCTGTAATTGCCTCTGATCTGGCGGCCATAGATTATGCTCATTCAATAGGAATGAATGTACATATTTCAACCCAGGTTAATATTAGTAATATTGAATCTTTAAAATTTTTTTCCAGATATGCTAATGTAGTTGTATTAGCCAGGGAGCTTGATTTAGCCCAAATATCTGAGATTGCGAATAAGGTTTTAATGCATAATATAAAGGGCCCATTGGGAGAGGTTATAAAGCTGGAATTATTTGTTCATGGAGCATTATGTATGTCAATTTCGGGAAAGTGTTATCTGAGTTTGCATGAACATAATTTTTCAGCAAACAGGGGAGAATGTTTGCAGGATTGCCGGCGAGCATACACAGTTAAAGAAAAAGAAACAGGATTTGAACTGGATATTGATAATGAGTATATAATGTCACCAAAAGACTTATATACAATTCATTTTTTAGATAAGATCCTTGAGGCAGGGGTGAGGGTATTGAAAATTGAAGGCCGGGCAAGGCCCCCGGAATATGTAAAAACAGTTACCGAATGTTATAATGAGGCTATAAATTCATATCTGGAAGGAACCTATGACAGTGACAAAATTAATTATTGGAAAAAGAGGTTATCCGCAGTCTTCAACAGGGGATTTTGGGATGGATATTATTTAGGTCAAAAGCTTGGAGAATGGAGTGACATATATGGTTCAAAAGCTACAAAAAGAAAGATATTTGTTGGAAAGGGAATGAACTATTTTGATAAAATCAAAGTTGCAGAATTCACCTGTGAAGCAAATACATTAAATACAGGGGATGAGATACTAATAACCGGACCAACTACCGGGGTAGTAGAAACTACCGTTAAGGAAATAAGAGTTAATCTAAAGAATGTTACCCAGACAATACAGGGTGAAAGATTTTCAATTCCTGTAGATCAGGTTGTCAGAAGATCTGATAAGCTTTTTAAGATTGTGGATTCAGAGAAATTATAAAAATTAGATGAGTATTTTTAGAGTATTGTTAAACCAGAGACTACTACAATTGAAATTCAAAGTTTACAATTACAGGAAAACACTTATTACTCTTTACCTTTTAGTTATATATTTTTCAGAGGGTTATACACAATTTTTCTCGACTGGCCAGGACCCCTACTTAACTGCGTGGGAGCAGATAAGAACTGAAAACTTCCGGATAATTTACCCGAAAGAGTTTAATAAAGAGGCAAACAGACTGGCAAATATTCTGGATTATTCTTATGGATACTTAACCCAAAGTCTTGATAGAAAGCCGGGAAAAGTATCAGTTATTCTTCATAATAGTTCTGTTATATCAAATGGTTATGTATCGTGGGCTCCAAAGCGCATGGAATTTGTTACCACTCCTCCCCGGGAGAGTTATGCTGAAGACTGGCTTGAACAATTGACTCTGCACGAATTCAGGCATGTTGTTCAGGTGGATAAATTGAATCAGGGATTAACAAAATTATTATCATTGATTTTCGGGCAACAGGCCACTGGGGCAGTACTCGGGTATCTGCCCCAGTGGTTTATGGAAGGAGATGCTGTTGTAACAGAAACTGCACTGTCAAGTACCGGCAGGGGCCGTCTTCCTTCATTCGAAATGAAATTGAAAGCCTTTTTTACTGAAAATGACAAAAGGATTTCTTATGACAGACTTTATTTAAGATCATATAAGGATTTTATCCCCGATTATTATCATTCAGGTTATTATATGGTCGCATATTCCAGACTAAATTATGATACAAAATTCTATAGTAAAGTGCTTGATAATGTAGCAAGAAAACCTTATTTAATAAGCCCGTTTTACTTCGGATTGAAAAAATATTATGGTCTTTCCAAAATAAAACTTTTTAAAGAGACTTTTGATACTCTTAAAAACCTCTGGCAATATCAGATAAATTATATTGATTATACAAGTTATGAATATTTGTCAGATGCCAAATCAAAATTCTATACCAGTTACAGGTATCCTCAATTTGTAAATGACAGCACAATAGTTGTTTTAAAAAGCGGGATTGATCAGATTGATCAGTTTGTTACAATTACAAAAAGGGGAGATGAAAGAATTATTCATACTCCCGGTTATTTGTCTTCTGACAGAATATCATTTAAAAACAACAAATTAGTATGGGATGAAATAATACAGGACCCCAGATGGGAACAACGCAGTTATTCTGTAATCAAAATTTACGATTTGGAATCAGGCAAAGAAAAGCAGTTGACAAAAAAATCAAGGTATTTTTCACCATCAGTTTCATATGATGGCAATAAAATAGTTGTAGTTGAGATAGATAATCAAAACAATAATTTCTTGACTATAATTAATTTGCATGATGGGGCTGTTGAAAAAAGAATCCCGTCTCAGTCAAACAAACTTCTACAATTTCCTGTATGGACTGAAAACGGACAAATAATTGTAATTTCCATTGATGAAGAAGGGAAAGGAATAAGGCGGTATGATCCTTTAAGGCAGGAATGGAATACAATATTCTCTTCTAAATATATTGATATTTCTCAACCTGTGCAATGGAATGATTATATACTATTCAGAGGAGGGTTTAATGGTATAGATAATATTTATGCTTTTAACAATAAATCGAAAAATGTTTATCAGGTAACATCTTCTAAATTTGGTGCATTTGATCCTTCTGTAAGCTTAAATAAAAAGGATTTACTATATGCAAATTATTCTTCAAATGGTTATAAAGCAGTAATAACAACTCTTGATTCCAGTTTATGGATACCTTTATCTGATGTTACCGATCATTCTATAAAATGGTATAATCAGCTTGCTAAACAGGAGGGAAAAAATATCCAGGAAAGTGATATACCTGATGTAACTTATAAGTCTGAACAGTATTACAGGCTAACGAATTTATTTAATTTCCACAGCTGGTATCCTTTTTATTTTGACATTGACTTTAATAATTTTGATTTTTCGGATCTGCCTGTATCACCGGGGATAACTATACTTTCACAAAATAAACTAAGTACAGCGATTTCAAGTATCGGCTATTCGTATGAAAATGGGGGTCATTATTTTTATCCGAAAATTACTTATGCGGGATTTTATCCTGTAATAGAGTTTTCCGCCAAATTAGGGGGTCCGTCATCTTACCTGAAACTTTATGAAAATGTTGATCCTCCGAAAAATAGATCATATAACAAAATTTTTTTCATAAAATCATATTTGCCGTTGAAGTTCAGTAACAATAAATATACTAAACTGATAAGGCCTCAAATTGAATATGAATATAATAGTCTTTATTATTTTGACGGCGGATATAAAAACGGTATATCAAGTTTTCATTATAAGCTTGGAGTATATAGATATTTAAAATTATCATCCCGCGATATTGAATATAAATGGGGGCAAACAATAAATTTTGCATATACCCATACCCCTGCAAGTGCATTATTCGGTTCTATAATTTCAGTGAGCTCAAGATTATACTTCCCGGGATTATTCAGGCATCATAGTCTGAGATTGTACGGAGGTATTCAAAAACAAAATCCCGAAAAATATATTTATACTATAAACAGAGTACTTTTACCAAGAGGATATCCAAACTACTATTCAGATAAATTCTGGAAAATTACACTTGATTATGCTTTTCCTTTATCTTATCCTGACTTTTCGCTTGGTCCGTTTATTTATATAAAGAGAATTAAACTAAATCTCTTTTATGATCATGCTTACGGTTATAATGTGAGGGAAAACCTTGAGTCTGCCAACAATAATTATACCGGGATATACAACTCCATTGGAGCAGAATTGACATCTGATTTAAATATTATACGGTTTATTTTTCCCTTTGATGCCGGTATAAGGTGTTCATACCTCCCGGGGAAAAATAGTTTATCGTTAGAGTTTTTATTTTCTGTAAATGCTGGATTTTTATAAAAGGAAGAATATTTAGCATATTAAATATATTATGATGTTCATAAATATTTGTTATTTAGTTACTTGAACATTCATCATCAGCTAATAGATGACTTATAAGACAAGGTTAAATTAAACCGGATTAAGTTGATAATGTGACGATATTTTTGTAAATTGTGAGTTTACTGGAAATACTTGTAATTCATATCTATCGTATTATTCTTTCTAATATTATAATTAACTAAAACCCGTTATTATGTTATCAAATCAAATTATAGAAACAACAGGGTATATAATAAAAACCGAAAGACTTAAAAGCCTGGAGGAGAGTATTATGTCCAATACTTTGGTTCTTAAGAGTATGAAGCCATTTCCGGGGTATGAAGATAAGAGCGGTATAAAAACCAAAGCAAGGTTAAATTATGTTTATCTTATCCTTATGTACAGGTACTTTCCTGAGAAGATTGAACGAATTTCAAGAGTATTAAAAAATGAAAAATACAATAAATGTAATTTCAGCTGCAGTGAAATAGTCATACAAAACAAAATACTTCCGTGCATAAGGATTAAAGGTCTTGAATGCTATGAGATAATTCCTGACATACAGGCAGACTATAAGCATAATGATATTAAGTTTATGAGTTTTAAAGCCATTGACAGTGAAGGGAAAATTAAAGTATATAAACATTTTAAAATTTCCGAAATTACTGAAGGAATCTACAGAGATTTGTTTGAAGGAGCGAAATTTTATTTTACCATACCTAATCAGATAAACTGGAAGATTCTTGAAAATATAACTCATAATGTTAAGAAGAAAATTGAAAATTCTAATTTTGATTCGGCACTGGGAATTATTAACAGATTTAACGGACCTGAAGATGTTATCAGAATATTTGATAAAAATAAAACACTGGAAAGAGCATTAGAGATAAGAAATAAGTATATTAAGGAACTTAAGCGGGAGCATTCACTCACAAATACATTTAAAAAGGCCATAACTTCTACTTTTAACAACTAACTAACCAGTTTCTGTTTGAAATTCTTTATTGATAAAGGGGATACCGGATTTTTAATAAAGAAAAAGGAATATTGTTAGTAATATAAAGGATTTCCAGGCTTTATTTAATAAAAATTGTCTTTTGATTTACAAATTCACGAATTCCTAAATGCGATAGTTCTCTTCCATAGCCAGATTTTTTTATTCCCCCGAAGGGAATTTCAGGACGTGAAGCAACCATCCCGTTTATATAAACAACTCCTGACTCAATATCCCTGGCAATATTTTGTACCCTTTTAATATCCTGTGACCATATTGATGCACCAAGTCCGAATTCAGAATTATTAGCCTGTTCAATAGCCTCGCCTGCATTTTTTACTTTGAATACTGATGCTACCGGCCCAAATATTTCTTCTTCGTAAGCTGGCATGCCAGGTGCGATATCATTTATAATTGTTGGATTATAAAAGGCTCCCTCATGAGGAGTTTTATTGTCTTCCCATAAAATATTTGCTCCATTCTCTATAGATTTTTTTACCTGGCCGGCTAAAATTTCTCTAAGTTCTTTATTGGCCATTGAAGCATAGTCTGATGATTCATCCAGAGGATTGCCAAACTTAAGGCGATGTAAATTTTCCTGAAATTTTAAAATAAACTTATCATAAATTTTTTCTTCAATAATAAATCTTTTTGCTGCTATACAACTTTGTCCGCAATTAATCATTCGTGCTTTTGCAGCTATATAAGCTGCTGAACTAATATCAGCATCCTTAAGAATTATGAAAGGATCACTGCCCCCAAGTTCAAGTACTGATTTCTTAATATTTAATCCTGCCCTTTGAGCAACATTCCTGCCTGCTTCAGTGCTCCCTGTTATTGTTACTGCCTGTATTCTGGGATCGTCAATTATGCTGTTCACCTTATGTGATCTGACCAGTAACGTTTGAAAAATGCCTTCTCCGAATCCTGCTTTTTTAAAAATATCTTCTATTATCAATGCACATTGAGGGACATTTGATGCATGTTTTAGCAGAACAACATTACCTGCCATTACCGCGGGGGGAGCAAAACGAAAAACCTGATAAAAAGGGAAATTCCAGGGCATGACAGCCAGGATAATACCCAGGGGATCATAAACCAAATAGCTGGCTCCGTCATTAACGTTTAGTCCTTCATCTTCCAGAAATTTTTCAGCATGCTGTGCATAATATTCGCAAACCCATGCTGATTTTTCAACTTCTGCAACCGATTCTTTAATAACTTTTCCCATTTCGCCTGAAATAATTGTTGCGTATGAATTTTTATTTTCCCTCAAAATTTTAGCACATTTAAGCATTCTTTCTGCACGGTATTTAAAACTGGTTTTCCTGAATTTTGTAAAAGCAAACTCAGCTTTGTCTATTGCTGAATTTATATAATTATTCCCATGCTCGTCAAATTCACCGAGTAATTCACCATTATAGGGATTAACTGATTTTAGTACCATGGATTATTTATTTTTAAAAATGTTTATTAGAAATCAGTGAATATTAAATTTTTACAAGTGTTATAATTTAGATATTTTTATAATATAATAATTTTTATTTTTTATTTGTAATATAAGAAGTAAATTTTCAGATACTGTGTGATATTAAGTACATTTCTTATATAGAATTTTTACAAATTAAAAGAATGATCAGGATGTTGCAAAGATTCATATTATTATTAATTTTCTTTACAGTAAAAGCATATCCCCAGGAATGGAAAACCTATCCATATCAACCATCAGGAAGTGTTTTAAATTTCCCGAAGGATGAAGGTTTTCATTTTGATGAATCAATAGAATGGCTGTATATTAACGGACATGTAACTGGTAAGAATACTGGAAACGAATATTCATTTTTGTTGGCCTATTTCTATACGCCTGCGTTCGGATTTGACGGGTTTAGGATATTTAATCTGGCAAACGAAAATTCAAAACAGTTCTATGATGAATCAATGCCATGCATATATGAATCTATCGCAGAGGACAGTCTGAATATAATAGCAACCGTTGGATATATTTCAACACATACTGAAGAGTGGATTACATTAGCTGATAGCAGTGGTAAAATGATACCATTTCAATACCATATTAGCGCAGAATCACAAACCGGTTCTATTGATATTAATTGCAATGCCATAAAACGCCCCTTAATTATTGCCGATTCAGGATTTCTATACCAGGGAAATAAAGACTATACTTATTATTATTCTCAAACAATAATTGATATTTCGGGGATATTAAGTTTCAATTCTACTGAAGACACTATCTCCGGCACCGGATGGATAGATCATCAGTATGGCAGCTTTAATCCAAATAGTGGTGAGGAATATGAATGGTTTTGCATTCAGCTTGATAACGGGATGGACCTGAATATATGGAATATTTTCACAGAAGATAATAAAATACCTGTTAAACCTAATTATAGAATAGGTTCCGTTTATGTTAATGATTCATCCTCATTTACTACTTATGATTTTAACATAGAACGTTTAAGGTATGAATATACATGGGATAGCGTAAGATGCTACTCACAAAAATGGAATTTGTTAATGGATACATTTGACATTGACCTTTTAATATCGGTAAGGAATTCGGAAAGTGAAGTAGAGCTGCCATTCAGATTTTTTGCAGGCAGTACAGTAATTAAAGGGACGGTAAATGGATTAGAGGTTGAAGGTAAAGGTTTTGCGGAATTATTACATTCCTATGAGAAACCTGATTTCTCAATTATACATCCTGATGTTAATAGCATTTGGGAAGAATATGAATCTATTGAATGGAAGCTAATTAATCCTGATGAAGGAAATCCGGTTTTATATAATATTGAAATCAGTTACGACAGGGGAAATACATATTTAAATATTGCTCAGGCAATTAGTGACACTAGCTACTATTGGAATCCTTCATATTTTACAGAGGATACGGTTATAAGCCTGCTATTAACAGCTTTTTCAGTTGACAGCACATTAATTGAAACATCTGAAGTTGCACTAAAATATAATCCCAGATCCAATGATTACATGCTCTGTACCG
This sequence comes from uncultured Bacteroidales bacterium, assembly GCA_964521285.1. Classification (GTDB taxonomy): domain Bacteria; phylum Bacteroidota; class Bacteroidia; order Bacteroidales; family UBA10428. The sequence continues at coordinate 75,596 of CAZFQS010000013.1, forward strand.
GAGATAGCATATCATTATTTATTTCACTTGGAAATAAAAATGAATTAGAATATCGATGGCAAAAAGATGGAGCGGGCATACCAGGAGCAACAGATAGTTTATATACTTTAAGTTATGCAGAAACAGCAGACAACGGCAGTTATAGATGTATTATTGGTAATGGCCTGTTCACAGATACCACAATTTCATTTGATTTAATTGTCAATACAGGCTTTGAAACAGACACATACAGATCAATTTGTAAAAATGACAGCATCTATATTGGAGGAAAGTGGCAAAATTCTGAGGGGACATATTATGATAGCCTGAATTCAGTATTTGGATGCGACAGTGTTGTAGTAACCTCATTGACTGTTGAAATGTGTAATTTAGATATGGATGAATCATTTGCAGATAAATTTAAAGTTTTTCCTAGTCCGGCATCAGAATCAATATTTATTGAATTTAATAATTATTTCAGTGGCAGTGTTGAAATTATAAATTGCTACGGTAAAATTATAAGGACTGAATTCGTAAAAAATTGCACTAAAGCAGTTATAGATTTATCCGAATTAATAAATGGGATGTATCTTCTCAGATTAAGAAATGATAAGTATCAAGAATCAGTAAAAATATTGATAATCAATTAATAAAAGGACTTTAATAAAAGCTTTAAATTAATAATTATAATTTTGCCGTAATTTATTAATTTTGCCATCCTTTTATTTAGTAATTTAATAACCTGAATTAATTAAAAATACAGGGTGAAAATTTTATTAAGTGATAATATTAATGGCATACTAGGTACTATATTATTTCATTTAGCATTGATTTTGTTATTTCTCCTGGTAAAAGTTGGCGATGTCAGAAGAAAACAGATGGAATATTATCCCATTGAATTTGAAGAAGAAATGGTGGATATAGAAGAGATTATTAAGGAGATTAAAACTATGCGGGCTGAAATTCCATCTCTTGAAGATGAGGTAAGAAGAAACATAGCATTAAATGTCGCAGATAAAATTAATGACCAGATAAGTACTGAAAAGTATATTGAGGAGCTTAAGGAAGAACTGGGAATTGAAAATCTGGAGCAATATTTGGATAGAAGCCTGCCTGATGATAATATATCATACAGTGAAGATCAGGAGGTTGATGAAAATGAGCAATCAGATTCTGATGAGGAATATTCAGGCCCTACAAATGTAACCTATTTTCTTGAACACAGATTTAAAAAGTATCTTCCTATTCCTGTTTATACATGTAAGGGAGGCGGATTGGTAAGAGTAGATATCATTGTAAATCAAAAGGGTAGAGTTATTTCTACATCAATATCATCAGAATCTGACACCATGGAACAATGCCTTTTGGAAACAGCACTAAAATATGCTGTGCGTACTAAATTTAATACAGATTATAATGCAGATCCCAGGCAAAACGGATATATTATGTATCAGTTTATTCCGCAATAGTCTCTTATTATTTTCAGCTTTCTGCTGCTGTCATTAATATCATTTTTATTAATCTGAACAGGATTTTATAAATTAAATGAAGAATTTTGTTAAGGTTGGACTTTAAAGTATATTGAATAATGAACGAGTGTTTGCATGATACCTTTATTTTAAACGATAAAATAAAAAGAAGAAAAGATTTTAATGAGGCTCACCTGAATACAGGCAAATCTTTCTACGAAGTCTTAAGATATATTGACGGTTATTGCCTTTTTCTTGAGGATCATCTTGAAAGAATAACAAATTCAATAAGATTATTCAACATTGACTATTCAATCGATTATAGGTCTATTACTGAAAGTCTTTCAAAGCTTATTTTAAATAATCGTGTAAAACGCGGGAATGTTAAGCTGGTTATAAGCTTTAATGAGTCTTTAAAAAACAAACCAAATATACTGGCTTATTTCACTAAATATAAGTATCCGGGTATTACACAGTACGAGCATGGAATTAATGTTTCGTTATTATCCCTGGAAAGGAAGATGCCCAATGCCAAGTTTGTTAATAATTATGTAATAACTGCAGTAAAGAGTGAACTACTTGGTAAAGGGTTTTATGAAATATTACTGGTAGATAAAGAGGGGTATATTACAGAGGGAAGTAAATCCAATGTTTTCTTTTTAAAAGATAATGAAATTTGTACGCCCCCAATAAATAAAGTTCTTCCCGGTATTACCAGAAAATATGTACTTCAAATTTGTAATAAATTAAATATTAGACTTATAGAAAAGGATGTTTCAATTAATAATTTAATAAATTACGATTCTGTATTTTTAAGCGGAACTTCAGCGAAGATATTGCCCGTAAAAGGGATTAATGATGTATTCTTTAAGGTAAACAACAAATTATTAAAGCAAATAATTGAATCTTATGAGAATATTATTATTGAATATATTAGCAAAAGAAAGAAGAATAAAATAGAAATTATAAATTCTTGTTTATCAACAATATAGCTAATTTGTTTTATTACTAAAAAATTACAATTCAGCTGTTTCTTTTACGGTTTCTTTCAATATGTTGAAATATTGCTCTTTATTTTTTAAAATATCAAGAGCTTTATCAAACTGTACGTCATATTTCAGGGAAGCTTTTATTCTTCCCTCCTGATAATCATTCCTGCTTATGATCTCTTCAGTAAGCAAGCGAATTATTTCATTTTTAAATGTTTGCAAATCTTTATTTTTATCATGTGCCAGCTTTTTCTTAAGTGCTTCAAATTCTTCTTCTGCTCCTTCAAAGTATTTCTCTTTCGTGGCTGTTTTAATCAGGTCTTCAAGTGTTTTATAACTTTGTGTGGTATAGTCTATGGATTTATTTTCCAAAAATTTAAGGAATTTCTGATAGTCATTTTCAGTAAATTCGAATTCATCAATCTGTTGTATTGGCTCATTTTCTGCGACAAAGATTGTAGCATAATCAAATATCAAATTCTTAGTTAAAAGACTGACCGTAATATTACTAAGGGATTCTGATTTGACTTCAATATCGGGAGTAATACCTCCTCCATCGTAGACTATCCTGCCATTTTTGGTTGTAAATTCATTAATAAGAGAATCGGGGATATAACCAACGCTTCCGTCTTCATTCCTTTGTGCATAATCTACTGCCTGTATACATCTTCCGCTGGGTATATAATATTTAGCGGTTGTTATTTTTAATTGGGTATTATAACTTAGAGGCCGTGTTGTTTGCACCAGTCCTTTTCCAAATGTTTTTTCTCCCATAATTAATGCTCTGTCTAAATCCTGCATTGAACCTGCAACAATTTCTGAAGCAGAGGCAGAGCCCCTGTTTACCAGAATTACCACTGGAATTAAAGTATCAACCGGGGCCTGTGTGGTTTTATAAATATTATCCCACTGTTTGACTTTACCGTGGGTACTAACAATTTCCTGTTCTTTATTGACAAATAAATTAGCAACATTAACCGATTCAATTAGTAATCCTCCCGGATTTCCCCTGAGATCAAGAATAATTGATTCTATGTCTTGTTTTATTAGTTCAGTTAAGGCTTCTTTTGCTTCCTTGCCAGCGTTGTTGGTAAAGTTTGATAACCTTATATAACCAATATTGTCGTCTACTTTTCCATAGTAGGTGACATTTTTAATTGTAATTTTTTCTCTCACAAGTGTTTTTTCTATAATACCATCTTCACCGTATCTTTTTATTTCAAGCTTTACTGATGTATTTGGTGTTCCCTTCAGCATTTCGCTGACATCGTTTATTTTTTCCCCGCTAGTAGAGATCCCGTCAATGGATACTATGGTGTCCCCTGCTTTTAATCCTGCTTTGTAGGCGGGAAAATCCATGTAAGGTTCAGAAATAATTGTGTAATCCCCTCCTTTTCTTATAAGTGCACCAATGCCGCCATATTGCCCTGTGGTCATAAAGTTAAAATTTTCTATTTCAGATTCAGGAATATATGTAGTATAAGGATCAAGTGATTTTAGCATTCCCTTTATACCGGCTTCAATTAGCTCTTCAGGATCTGTATCATCAACATAGAATAGATTTAGCTCACGAAATAATGTAAAGAAGATATCCAGATTTTTAGCTATTTTAAACTCTTTGTCGGTAAATGCTATGAATGAAAAAGAACTGACTAACAATAAGGTGATTATTGTTATAATTTTTATTTTTTTCCCGGGTACTTTTATTTTCATTTTACAATTAATTTTTAATCCCTGTTTATGATTTTCAAATTTAGTGTATTTAATAATTTGTTATCAATTATATTTCTTAATTAATGTTAATGCTGATTAATGTTAACAGGTAAACCGTTATTGAGTTTTGAAATCTCATAAAGTATTTCTTCACAATTAAGATAATTATTCCTTTTAAATTTCAGGTAGTCTTTATTAGTATCCGGATTTTTCATTATAAAACTTATTAGTTCATATAATTGATGTCCAAGATTATGCTCAATAGCAATTTTATCAGTATACCTTTCAATACTCTTCTGCATAAACATGTATTTGGTTGCGAAAAATATAAGTTTTAAATTATTCTTTTCAGTATAGTCTGCTATATGAGCCAGTTCATGTCCGAAAAATCCGGTTTGAGCGTTAAATGGAATATCGCTAAATGGTAATCCCAGGACATCTTCGGCATTTTTATTAATAATTATAACATAGTGTCTGTTTACTTGTTTTCTGAATAAAAAATCCATTTTTGGCCTTGCGTTACCAAGCCCTTTTAATTTTTTATTTTTAAATTCAATTATGGTTGAATCCAGTTCAGGATAGTGTGATAAAGCTGTAATTGCAGGCAGTTCATATTCAGATATAAATATCTTTTTATATCCATGAATTTTTATTAAAGAATCTTTTTTATCGTAAAAGTAATCTGACTTAAATTCTTTAATCAGAGTCTCATTTTGCGAGAAAATAAGTACAGGTAATAAAATAAAAAAAATAATATTAAGTATTCTTTTGCAGCTCATTAGGGTTCATTATTTAATAAATTTATTCAATCTCTTTATTCGTTTAAATCAGGGGTATTTATTTTTTTACATTTTTGGCAGGGTTTATCCGGTCAGTTTTATTAAACTTAAGGTTGTTAGTCCCTTTTAATTTGGTATAATTATATTCTTATTTTTTGGATTTAAACAGTTTCTTTCTGATTATTGATTTATTAATGGGACTAAATGTTTTATCATTAACAAACCTTATATCTTCAATAGTATAAAATGCCTTTGGATTGAATTTTTTCATAAAAGATACAAAATCCTTTAAATAACTACGTCTTATTATTGAGTATATAATTCCTACATCACCTTTTTTCCCCTTGGCACGTATGGATGTAATTCCAAAGCCTCTTTGCCTGAGTGTGGAAATCAGATTATCAGCATCTTTACTTGTAATAATTCTAATTAATTCATAACCTATAGCAAGTCTTTCCTCTACAATTATGCCAACAAAGTTACCCATTGCAAATCCGGCTGCAAAACCAATATAACAGGCCCAGTTATTTAAATTTTCAAAAATATGTGTTATAGCTAAAATCCAGATTATCATTTCAATAAATCCTAAAAAAGGAGCAATATACTTTTTCCCTTTTGATGTAAAAATTATTCTGAGAGTTCCCAATGTAACATCACATATTCTTGCCAGGAATATCAATAAGGGGAGAATAAGATACGAATATAAATCTGATTCAAATATTTCCATAGCTGTGTTGATTATGCTTGTAAGATTAATAAAAAATATTATAGTCAACTTATAATGTTTTAAACATCTAAATTATACTTTTCTGAGGTTCCATTTGCCTCTTTTGAAAATGATTATTCCAAGAATTGTTAACATTGACTCTACAATTACTATAGCCCAAAAAACTCATGTTTCATTAAATCCTATTGAAATTGACATTATATATGCCAATGGTATTTCAATAAGCCAGAAACAAATAAGATTTAATACAGTAGGTGTATATGTATCACCTGCAACAGCTTCTTTACCAAATTCGGCAACAATTCTATAAAGGCCAATCCAGCTGGCTGTGGCTATTATATACTGTCCAATTCCCCCGGCTGAAGGTTTAAGAAGCCGGAACATAACATTTATTCTTGGTATTATATGCTTTAATTTGAGCTGTATCCTGCTCTGTACCTCTGATTGATTCAATTATGTCTTTCCAAATGTCAGACATATGATATTATAATTTCTTTTCGCTAAAACAAAATTATATAACTATGAAGAACTTGATTATTGAAAGTACAGATTATATGCCGAAAGTTGAGTTTATTCATTAAAGGCAGGTTTTTTCCTGCAGCAGGATTTATTTATCAAATGGTAAATACCAGTTTTTTTCATCCATTAACAAATTGCGAACTTCATCAGCAACAGCAGGATTAGAAAACTTGGCAGCTACTTTATTGGCCAGGTAATCATTGCCTCTTCTGCGTGCAACCCGCATCAGGTCAAACCAGCGTCTTCCCTCATAAGCCATTTCCATTGCACGCTCTTCCATTATAATGTCTTCAATATAAGTTGCTGAATCAGTTGTTCCTGCCGGAATGCTGTAACTTTTCAGATATACCCTTTCTCTGATTCCGACGCCGCTTCTCCAGTATAAATCAAACTGGCTGTTGTTGGCATTCACCAGATCAAGAGCATTTGTATGATCACCTGCAAGGTTTAATGCTTCTGCCAATAGCAGATGAACATCAGAAACCCTTTTTATGATAATGTCACTACTGGCAGGAACCGCATCATCAATTAAATACTTATTAATTACATTGTTTCCGTCAACCACATCGTATGTAATACCCAGCCCCCTGTATACATCGCCTGTTTGCTGATCATTCTGTGCTACTTGTTTTGTATACAGTTCAATAATAATAGATGTAGGCATCATAAGGTAATCAAGATAATAAGATGTCCAGTAGTAAAGCTGGTTCTCCACTTTATTGTCACGTGAATAGGGAACAGCTGTAAATACTTCATCCGACCTGGTTTCAGAACTTATAAAAATATTGATCCAATTAAAATCTTTGTATGAATTATTGACATATGGAAAATCCACTCCTAACATGGAAGTATAAAGAGCAGTTGCAGCAGCATCGTAATAACCTTTTTCAAGAAGGAGTTCTCCCATTAAAGCGTACAAATTATTAGTCAGATCAAATCTTATTTCATATCCTCTTGTAATGGCACTGTCTAACTGATTTATCAGTGTATCAATCATTACTTCCCTGTTCAGGTAAACCAAATCTTCCGGAAGGGTCGGCACATTGTCAGGTATATAGGCTGCTTCACCATACAACCTCACCAGGGTGAAATATGCCCATGTTCTTAAACCAAGAAATGCATTATAATAGGCTCTGTAGACAATGTCAGTAAAATCTATATCTTTTTCCTGAATTTCAGCCAGATATTTTAATGCTTCATTTACAGATATAATTAATTTGTAGAAACCGGAAGCGTCAGTATAGATATTGTATTTCGAAGGTCTGTGCAAATTTATATCAACAAGGTCACTGCCTGCATTTTCAGTAACATAAGCAAGATCGGCCAGTAACGAACTTGTCATAATATAGTTTGGCATCATTTCATATAAAGTAGTAAAACAACCCAAATAAGAATTCCCGGCATCTGTTTCCGATTGATAGTGCTTATCCGGCAATATCTGTCCACCCTGTTTTTCATCAAAAAAATCTTCACAGGATGCAAATATTAACACAGCGGATATTAAAACCGATAAGCCATATATTGATCGTTTCATATTATGATACATTAAATAATTATAAACCTAATTTAATTCCAATAATAAATGATCTGGTGAAAGGTATTTTACCATAATCAACACCCATATAATAAGGATTATTTAAAAACATAAATTCCGGGTTATACCCTGAATATTTAGTTATTGTAAGCAGGTTTGTGCCAGTTAAGTACACTTCTAAATTTTTATAATATTTTGAAGTGCCTGGAAGTGTATAACCTACAGTTAAACGTTTTACTTTAACATATGAACCGCCTTCAATCCAGCGATCAGAAAAAACTGTATTTCCCCTTGGATCACCAAAGGAAACAGCCGGAACATCAGATCCTGTATTGGAGGTATTCCATCTGCCAGTAATATCTTCAGCCTGGTTATAATAGTTGTCCATTGAATGTGTACGCATAGCCAGATAATTGAAAATATCATTCCCTATACTGTAATAAAAATCAACATCGACTTTAAATCTGCCTTTTGAAAAGGAAGCATATAAACCTCCGAATAATTTAGGTTCAGGACTTCCTATAATTACCTTATCCAAATCATTAATTGTATCATTTCCATCCTGATCAATAAATTTTACATCGCCAGCCTTCATTGACAGTCCGTTTGGTCCGGTAACAGCACTGGCTTCGGTTTCTGATGTAAACACGCCATCTGTTTCAAAACCATAAAATGAGTAAACAGGTTCACCCACCTGCGAAATCAATTCTGCACCTTCAATGCTGGTCAGAAAGTAGTCTATATTTCCTGGATTATAAATAAAGTCAAGCCTTGAAATCCTGGATGACCGGCCTGACACATTAAATCCCACATTCCATAAAGCATTTCCTGTAAGAAAACCATAATCGGCAGATAAACTTATACCCATAGAATTTAAGCTGCCTCCATTGTCATAATATTCATTAAATCCAGCAGCATCTACCAGGGTTTGCTTGATAATCAGATTATTGACATTAGCATAATAAAGGTTGATACCTGCATGAATGGCCTTATTAAATGCTGAAATGTCTGTTCCAAAATTTATGGTTGTTTTCTTTTCCAGCTCAAGGTCTTCGTTAGGTATTGATTCACGTACAACTACACCTCTTTCATTATATCTTTTACCTACATAGAATAAATTTGAATAAGTATAGGCAGAGTGATGCAGGTTTCCGGTAATCCCATATGACAGTCTTATCTTCAGGTCATCAATTTTAGACATGCCCGATGGGATTCTCCAGCCGGCGCTAACGTATGGAAATAAACTATAACGATTGTTCTTGTTTAAAATTGAATTCCCCTCATAAGAGAGAGCAGCATTAAAATAATACCTGTCCTTAATCCGGTAGTTGGCTGTGGTGTAATAAGAAATCCAACTCAGTCCGTCAGCACCGCCACTTGTAGAGCGCAAATATTGATGTTCACCTCCACTTCCAACGCTTCTGAAATCATCAGTAGCACTGTTCAAATCGTTGGCAATTCCTATTTCATATTGGTTCACGATGATCCTGTTACCAAGCTGTACGATGAGATTGTTTCCGTTTTGAAAATTATTGGTATAAATCAACTCGTTGTTATTCTGAATCGATCTGTATTCTGTTACTGAAACACCCATCTGGTTTCTTGCCGAATCAATCATCGGCAGCCCGAAGTCCGGGATAAATATTTTATCCCATGCATTGTTTATATCAATTCCTATAAAGGAGGCAACAGATAGTTTCTTTGAAAGACTATAATTGAATTTAGCGGATGCCAGCAGCTGAAAATTCCTGCTTTGAGCGTCCAGATTTTTAACAATAACATATGGATTGCTCACATCAAACACACCAACATCTTCCAGAAAATTATCGTCTGTTTCTCCGGGAGTTGAACCAGGTTTCATTAATGGTGATTTTAAACTGGCAGCTATAATCGGATTAGTCACCTGGTTATATCCTTGTTCCTGCAGATAAGAATCAGCAAGCGCGAGCTTAAAATTGGGATTAAACGAAAATTTATTCGTTATATTGATTTTTCCATTAATTCTTAAATTGAAACGAGACAGGTTTGTATTATTAATAATTCCGTTATGTATCAGGTAACCTGTTGAAATGTTATAGTTGGCAATATTGTCCCCTCCCTTTAAGAATATATAATATTTCTGAAGTCTTCCTGTTCTGAATATTTCATCCTGCCAGTTTGTATTGTTATTATATTTTGGATCGCTGTTTCCATTCAACCAGGGAAATAATTCATCAATTTCATTCTGTGACAATCCTTGAGCAGCAACCTGTTCATTCAGGTATGCTGTAAATTGGCCGGCATCCATGAGGGGTAATTGTTTGGGCGAAGTAACAATGCCCTGATAAATATGAACTTTAATGGCTGTACTTGCTTCTTCCTTTTGTTCACTGTTAATATAAATGATACCATTTGATGCCCTTGAACCCAGATAGGACTGAGCATCTTTTAAAACAGTAACATCCTGGATATCATCGACATCAATTATATCAAAAGGATTCAAGATATATCCATCAATTGATCCTTCCACCGGGTAATGAGTTTCCCTGATTATGCCATCAATTATAACAGTTGGTTCATTGCTGCCATATACTGAAGATATACCTCCAATATTCATGTAACTTCTGTGCCCGGGTAATCCTGAATGACCAATCACATTCATTCCTGCTACTTTACCCTGCAAAATTTCATCAAATGTGACAGCCGGATATTTTTCAAAAGCATTCTTTTTCAGATAATCAATTTCATAATCTATGTCTTTGAAAACGTCTTCTCCAAATGGAGTTTCAATCCTGTCATTGCCCGATTTTTGAGAAACCTTGACAAAATACACATCCAATGAATTTCTGCCATATAAATAGACTTGTTGTGTAGTATATCCTGCCAGCTGAAATGTTAACAAATCATCTGCGCTGTTTACCAATATTTCGTATTGTCCCTGTTCATCAGAAACAACGCTAGTATCGGAACCTGAACTCGCAATTAATACCTGTTTCAGGGGTGTTCCTGTAACGGATTCCCTTACAGTTCCGGTTACTTTTACCATTGCTTCCTGGCCGAAGATATTCTGAAATCCTGTTAGGAAAAGTAATATCAATCCTTTGAGAATAGCAGTTCTTATAACTCTTTGTATCATTTTCGGGCTTTTTATTTTACAAACATTCTAATTAAATTCAGCTACATTTATGGAATGGGTTCAAACCTAAGAAATACCCAGAATAAAATACCAGGATTCAGTGATTTCAGTTCGAAGGCATGTTCTTTGGTCTCTGTCCATTCAATTTCCTGGATTACATCTCTCTCAACATTGTTATATCCGGGTTCAGTAAGGTCAATGAACCCTTCGGTCTTAATGCCATCAATATAAACAACCACGTCGGCACGGTTATTACCTGATCTGAAACCTCCGACAATCTTATACTTACCTCTGCGTATTTTAGGAATGGTAATCTCAAGCCACCATGAATCTTCGCTCATACAAATGGCATCCCAGTCATTAGCAAGTATACCCGGTTTATAATAATACTGCATATAATCACCTTCCCATTTTATTTTGGCAAATTGATTTTGCCCGTCTGTAAAATTTCTGATTTCCGACCGGTAACAGTCAAGATTTTTTATATCAGGAAAATCTGTCATTTGGAAAGTGTATTTATATGTAACAGGCTCAATATCAGAAAGTATAGTGTTTATCTGATGTATTGTCCCGTTTTTAGCAGGAATATTCGAGTAAGAGATATTAAAAGTTGTAAATTCTTCTGTAACAGGATCGATATTGATTTTGTAATCCGTTCTAATCTCGAAATTTAACTGATTCTCCCTTGAAAGTGTATAATAAGTTCCCGTTGTAAAGCTGGAAATATAATAAGTACCCTCAAGACAATGATAATCCATATATGTAAACAATCCATTATCAACACTGGTTCTCGGACCATTACCATCATCAAACCTGGCAACAAGGTCATCAAACGAGTAGATTCCTTCTTTGGAATAAACTGAATCCGGAACTGCAAGAATGGTATACCTTGTTCTTGCATCCAGTCTTCCATAAGGAATAGAGATAATTTTTAAGGTGTCTTTTATTCCGGTTGCCTCAAGTCCCTGTGTGAATATCGAATACCCCGGATCATTCTTAAGAGGTTCAAAAATATCCCAGACAACAACATCTATAACCCTGTCGATCTCATGGATGACTCCGTTATTAACATTAATATCCCTGTTTGTTATAACAGACTCTTTATTGACAATGATATCTGCTTCCCGGAATTCAGTTACAAGATAGTCGCCAATTGCATTGGGATATGGCAGACTGCCCAGACTGATCTCCGGGCTCATTATCTCTCCTGCCACAATATGATTATAAACCAGATCTTTTAAATCATCAGTAGGAATTTGCCCGAGTGAATCAATACCATTTTCCTGATAATAATTAAACATGGCGCTATCAGTGGGAAGAAATAGTGTATAGGGCCCCCTTGTTTTAAACAGATGCTGGAGGTTTACCTTTATAACAGCTTTCAGAAATTCAGAGTATTTGTCCTGATGGGCCTCCATATAGGTCGTAATCTGCAATTCTATATCCTTAACAGGCAAGGTGTCAGGGGTATCTTCACACCTGGTCATAAGCATGATTGCAATGATTATGAAAAAATACAGGGTGCTTAATTTTTCTGCTTTATAATATTTACTTTTCATCTTCTGATTTTTAATCATGATTACCTGTCATAAAATGGGTTTTGCACAAGCGCTTTATTTACATCCATATCTATTTGAGGGATTGGAAGGTAATAAAACATTGTATCTTTTATTCTGGCTTTAAGTCTTTCCAAATCATTAGGATTTGAAAACTTACTTAATATGATACTGGTTATCTTATTCTTATCGGCATATTTATCTTTTTTGGTAAACCTTAATACATCAAACCACCTTTTACCTTCCATTGCAAATTCTTTAGCACGTTCGTTAAGTAATGATTCCCTGTATTGAAAAATTGACTCGGTTAATTCGACAGAACCTACTCCAGCCCTGTTAACAATTTCGTTAAGCTGCTGGTATGCTTCCTTCAATTTACCGGTCTCTGCCAAACATTCTGATTTCATTAAGAGTATATCGGAATATCGATAATATAGAAAATTTGCGTCTCTTTCAGAGTTATCTCTGTTAATAAAACTTGTAATGGATTTCTTGAGATATTTATACCATGGATTTCCTGCACAGAGTCTGATGTCTTCCCTATCAAACATGGTTAAAGCAATATTGGTTGGATAGACAGCTCCTATTCCTGATAGAGGTAAAAATTTCTCATACATGGGATTCTCCTCAAAATCATAACCGTCATTATATTGTATTTCAAAAATACTTTCCTGACTATTGCCGGGATAATATAATGAGAACCAGTTTTCTTCGGAAAGAAGCGAATAGAAACCGGAACCAATTATTTTTTCACAATATTCAAGGCATTGATCATATTGTTCAAGCCATAAATAAATGTCAGCCAAGAGTGTCTGGATTGAATATAAATTAGCCCTGCCTCTAAAAACCACCGGATAATTTAAATTTTGCATGTCATATGCAATTGTTTCTGCATATTTTAAATCATTGATTAAGAAGTCCAGCACCTCGTATTCTGTATTTTTTGGTACATAAAAGTTGACAGTATCAGAAGTTGAAGCCTTAAGTATAAGCGGAACATCCTTCCAGACACGAACAAGATAAAAGTAGCACAATGCACGGATAAAGATAGCTTCAGCATCATATGACAATTTTAACTGTTCAGTGAATTGGTAATCCTTCTCCAGCACATCACCGGAATATTCCATCAGTGTATTGGCGAGGTTAATTGCAAAATAATATTCACTCCATTTCACGGCTCCATTTGTTGGTGAAATATCACTTCTGGCAATTCTTGCATAATCGGCAAAATCGGTTCCTGTTATAAAAATCATGTCTGCCCTTAGCTCTCCCCAGATTAATGATTCAAGAGATGTTTCCCTGAAGGCATCGTACATTGCGGCCAAAACAGCGTCAACATCATCTTTTGTCTGCCAGAATTCTTGTCTAATCAAATCATTTTCAGGTTCAAGATCAAGCCATTTGTCGCATGAAACCAAAACTAGCAACAGTGAAATCACCATCATATTTTTCATATACTTTTTTATTTTATATATTTTCATTCGGTTAAAATTTTATGATTAATAAAAATCATATTCGTTTCATATTTCGTTAATTTAGAATGAAATAGTCAATCCAAAAATTACTTTTTTACTTGGAGGAGTCCTGCTTATATCTTTAGGCAACTGGCTTGGATTATTTGGTTGTGAAACATCAGGGTCCTGTCCTGAATAATTGGTCCATGTGAAAAGATTGTACATGGTTGCATAAACCTTTATTTCATTAAGATTAATCCTCTCGCATAAAGTTTTTGGAAAATTATAGGTTAATGAAGCAGTTCTTAACCTCAGGAAAGAACCATCTTCAATAAAACGCCCTGATCCCATCCAGTTAAAACCTGTGTTGTAAAGCGCCCTGGGTACATCTGTCTCATCTCCCGGATTTCTCCATCTCCAGTTAGTAGCTTTGCTCTGGTTATCAAATTTATACATATTTTCTGTATCCATTTTTGTCTGATTGATTATTTTCTGACCAAGCTTAAAATAGAAATAACCGTTTACAACGATGCCTTTATATTCGATTCGGGGGCCGAAACCACCCATTAAATCAGGATTCAAATCACCCAGGTAGATCAGGTCAAGTTCATTAATCACTCCGTCATAATTTTGATCTTTATATTTTGCATCGCCTGGCTGAAACTCATAAGCTGCTGAACCTCCATGGATCATATGTAAAGGTGTACCGTTGATATCATATATCTGGTTCCCGTTTATGTCAACCGCTACCAGTTCATCATAGTCCTTATACACACCCAGGTATTCATATCCAAAAAAGCCTCCTATTGGGTTACCCGGGACAATACTGATTCTATAATTCCCATTGTCAAGCATGTCTCCTGTTTCAAACTTATAGTTTTCAGGCATTTTTAAAACCAGATTCTCATTAGCCGACAAATTCAAATTGAAGCTGAATTTCCAATTCGTTGTTTCAATAACTCTGACATCAGTCATAACTTCCCATCCCCTGTTTACCATTTCACCGGAATTTTGGTCAATTTTTGAATACCCGCTATGGGTTGGTATTTCAAACTCGGGCAGGTAGAGATTTTTTGTGTGCTTGTTATAATAGTCAATTTCAATGCTCAAACGGTTGTTAAAGGCTAACAGGGATACGCCCGGGTTCAACTGCTCAACAGTTTCCCATTGTAAGCCCGTAAGTTCAATGCCACTTGGCCTGACACCTGCAATCCCGTTGTAGCCGTAACTTGAAGAGGCACTGTACTTATTAAAATAAAGATAATTTTTATCGGGCGCATTTCCGGAAACTCCCCAGCTGCACCTAAGCTTAAAATCATTAATAAAATTCAGCGACTGCATAAAATTTTCTTCTGATATTCTCCAGGCTGTTGAAACAGAAGGGAAAAAGCCATACCTGCTATCCGGACTAAAACGGGAACTACCCTCACGCAATGTCCCAATGGTAACAATATATTTGTCGAGATATTTATAATGTAACTGCAAAAAACCACTTAAATACCTGAATGTAGATGAACCGGAACTAAAACTTACCAGTTTCTTATCACCTGTCGGGTCCTGGTCTTGTATGGAAGCAGACCTGCTGGTTTTTACATTGTAATCTTTATATACACTGTTTTCTGTTAATAGCTGGAATAAAACCGAGAGGTCGTGCCTGGCTCCCAGTTTTGGTGTATAAATAATCCTTTCCTGGGTATAGATAGAAGTTTTCTTATGATAGTCTTCAATGGCCTGGTTTGTGATATCATCATTATAGTTATAACCAATTGCCTTATAAGGTAAAAACTTTTTGTTTTTCCTGTCGAACAAATCCAATGTGATGGTACCGTCCAATACCAGACGATCAGTGATAGAATAACGTAAATTAAACAGTGTTCTTGTATTATCCTGGTAACGTTTGTGAGATGCCAGTTCAGCAAAAGCAACCGGATTGTACATGTCCTTTGAATTACCCTGTAAAGTATTGGCAGGAGTAAAAAAATCACTTAATTCATTATTTGAAGTATCTCTTTCATAAACTGACATATTTGGCATTTTTTTATAGGCTACAGAGCGTATTCTTTTATCTCTATAATCCCAATCTTCTACATCATAAGTAGCATCCTGGTCATACCTGGTAAAAAGCACATCAGTTTTAAACCTGAGTTTGTCGGATATATCATAATCAAGTGCTGTTCTTAACGATAGTTTTTTCAGTCCGGTTCCAATCGTAGTACCTTCCTCATCGTTATAGCCTGCAGAAAGGTCATACCTGGCTTTATCCCCGCCACCGCGAACAGAAAAGCTATGTTGGTACGTGTAGGCTGTTTTTGTTATTTCTTTAATCCAATTGGTATTTTGTGAATAATTGTAATAATCCAGCGATCCCACTTCCGGATCTATGGTAGGGTGTGTATAACTGATAGCGTTATTATTGAATTGCGCTATTTTAATTAGTTCAACATATTCAGCACCATTAAGCATTGGAATTGGGGCTGGCTCAGTAGATCTTGTCAGCTTGAATGTATAATTGAAAACAGGTTCTGATTTACTTCCCCTCTTGGTTTTTATACTTAATATTCCATTGGCGGCTTTTGAACCCCAAACAGCAGTAGAAGCAGCATCTTTCAGCACTTCAATTGATTCTATATCTTCAGGAGATACATCAATGAGGTTTCCGAATCTTTCAATATCAGCAGTAGCAAAGTCAAAATCATCTTCAATATTGGTGTCATAAGGTATTCCATTAACCAATATGAGCGGATTATTCCTTGCATTGAGGGTGGCTGTTCCTCTGATTCTTATGTTCAGGCCGGCACCCGGATCTCCTGATATAGCTGATATATCAACGTTACCAATCCTTCCCATTAACATGTCTTCCACAGTAGTGGTCATTAATTCACCCATTTCTTTCATCTCAAGCCTGGATACGGCTGTGGCCCTGTCCCGTACAGCAATAATCCCGTCGTTTCCTATTTTTTCTGCTGTTATAACAACTGCTTCAAGCAGGGCTGATGTCTCTTCCAGGGTAACATTCAAACGACTCTTTCCATTCAGTTCAAAGATTTGTGAAGCATATCCAAGATATGAAACCTGGACTACTGCATTTGGTGAACTTACCATGATACTAAAGTTTCCGTTAAGATCTGTAGTAGTTCCTGAAATAAACCTGCCGTTTTGATCTACTTCAACAACGTTGACACCAACCAATGTCTCGCCAGTGGCTTTATCTTTAACTTTTCCATTTACTATCACACTGTTATTCTGAGCAGAGCAGAAGTTTCCAGGTGAAAAGAATAATACTAACAAAAACATCGTTATGCAGTACTTTTTCATTCTTAGTCTTATTAGTAAGTTATTGATTAAAATGCTTAATCTAATTTAAATACCGATGAAATTTTGTGATATATTCCATCAGATACCAGGATGTTGGCATTTGATGGTGCAACTGTGATAACCTGACCCGATCTGTCAGTTACATCCAGCTTGCCAGGAGTAATATCAATATCTAAAGTTAAAGGATTTCCAAGGGTATCGGAAGCTGCAGTTTCATATTTATCAGTGTTTTCATAAAAATCAACCAGCATTGCATCCGGAATAAAGTGATACCTTATAAACCGGACTAAAGAGTCTGCATCCTGAGGAATATTTCCATTTGCTATGGCTGTTGTTACTGAATTGTTATCAGGAATAAAACATGTCCATTTCTCTGCATCAATCATGAACTTTATTCTTGGTATTCTTTCCAGGGTACCCTGAACTGTGAGGGAGTCAACCAGGTCAGCCTGAACACACAACTGGAAAAATTCTGAAAAATCGGGATTGCTGGCTACATGTTCAGCAACTGACTTTTTCGGTGCTTTGACCACATTGTCAAGCAACATCAGTTTTCCATTTATTTTACTGTCAATGATCTCAACTATTACTGCTTCATCATTATCTTCAATGTTTCCGCCTGAAACTATTTTGTTATCTTTATGATAAAAGACATTTTCTGACTCTGTAGTAATATATCCTTCATCCATTAAGTTATCCAGTTCTTTATATATAATATGGTCCTGAACAAACTCAATTATTTCCAATTCATCCATTCTTTCCCATACCCCATCTGATCTTCTTTTTTCGAGCCTCTCAAGTGATTTATTATAGGTTATGCCCCATTCAAGTAATTTTGCATTAGGGGGTGCAAAAACTGTAGCTTTAATTTCATCCCTTGTAAGCGAAGTCATCAAGCCGGAAGCATTTAATGCATACAGAAAAGTTGTATAGATGCTGTTAAAAAATAACGGACCTGTGACTGTTTTAAAAGCAAGGGGCTCTAAAACCCTGTTAAGTCCGAAGAAAGCACCATTACTTAAAATAGTAGCTTCAATAACATCCGACCATGGGTCTATCGGAATAATGTCGCTATAATAATTAAAGAATGTTTTTGCCATTTTTGAAGGAAGTTCAAAATGTTTTGTCAGGTGGGCCTGTAAAATATATGACAGGGTAACTTCAGGAACACTGTCAATAGAAGAATAGTGTTCAAATATTGTGGTATCAAGATAAGCCTGCAATGCTTCATCGGTTGGTATGAGTGCTGAATAAATGCTTTTTCGCTGATAAACAGCATCAGAGCCAGAAGGTCCGTTTTCATTAGCAAAATTAATACCGAGAATTCCTGATGAGGTATATGATTTGATGTAAGCCATTGTAAGATTTGCGTCGTCAAGTCTTCCCGCATAATGATACCTGGCAAAGCGTTGCGCAATATCATAATACAGACCATATTTGTCCTGATTGTTGCGCAGATACTCTTCTATACTGTATATAATAGGAACGGCTTTGTCAAGAAAATAAATATATCCGTTCGAGCATACCTTGGGAACTTCTATGTTTGCATTATACCATTTTGTGTTATAAACAAGGTTGTTTTCCCATGGTACATCAGGGAAAAAATAAGTATAATCAGAACCATCTGTTGCCCCGTTGAAATCTCTGAAAAATTCTGTTGAAAATATGGGCACAAATTTCTCACTACTTATTATATTTAGTGTTTGTCCCTGATATATTGGATCATACTTTACCAACTCCTGTTGGGGTGGAGTTTTACTTAATGTTTTGATCCTGAAAATCAATGCTCCGTATTCACTGCCGGGGCCCTGCCAGGCTTCGAAAATATAATCATAAATCAGTTGATGCTCTGACCGGGGGGAGTTTATCACGTTTAGTTCAAATAGTTGTCTTGCATCATTATTACTCAGCTGTCCGACCGAATCAATTCCTATTGAATTAAAATATTTTCTGTAAGATTCATCGTTAGCCACAAACAAAGAGTAAATTCCTCTTTCCATTTTGTCTGTATACCCGGCCTGATCCATCAATGCAAGAAAAATATCAAAACCAGTGGTATCTTCCTGTAATGTCTTCAATATTGAACCATCCAGCCAGGGAGGATCTTCAAACCTCTCATGGTGCTTATCTTCAAAAATCTTTTCACAACCTGTGATTGCGAGAGACAAGATTACAGTAACAATTGGAACAATCCCTTTTTTCATTACGTTTCAATTATTTGGTTCAAATTTTACATCTATGGTGGTCGTTTAGTGTTTTTTGAAAGTAAAAGACCTTATTAAGAAACTGCTAAACTGTTCTGAGCAATTATATCTGTTAAAAGATCTGGAATTAGATGAATTGTCTGATTCAGATAACAGCATTTAGAAATGAATGGAGGAAATTTGTTTTTATAGCTTTTAGTAAGTTTAGTAGTTCCTGGAATATAAAATTAATAATTAAAGTTATTTGTACAAATTCCGGTAAAAATTATTAGCATATAAAATGAGTCTCCTTGTCAAACCCTTTTGCTTATTAGTCAATTGAATGAATCTGTAAATAAAATAGTACGTAGAATAGTTTGTATAAATATACTATTAAAGCCTCTTCTCGCTAAAAAAATATATAACTATGGAAAACTTGATTATTGAAGGTACACATTATACTCCCAGAGTGGAATTCAAAAATAATGGAAATCTGCTGCTTGAAGGGAAATCATGTCCTGTTAACGTAACAAGGTTTTATTATCCTATCATAAACTGGGTTATGGGCCTTAAGGTAAAAAGAGTAAAATTTGATATTAACCTGGAATATATAAATAGTGCTTCAGTTAAGAATATTTTGGAAATATTAAAAGAACTTGAGGCAAATAAATACATAAAGGAAATTGAAATTAACTGGTATTATGAAGAAGATGATGATGATGCGTTGGAAACAGGGCAGATATTGGAAGAATTATCACAGCGGATAAAATTTATTTTTCATGAATATGCTGAAGCTGCCTAACAAATTCTTTTTTTATCCTTGTTGCAGGCTCAACTTATAACTTTCCACTCAGTTATATCTCTATAATTAATATTTTTTTAAGTATTCCGAAGTTTTATCCGGCCCGTTGATTAAGATTTTGGTTTATTAATTTATTTAAAAAGTCCATGGATTTCAGCATTAACTTTATCAATTACTATGCTGAGATCTTCAGGATTATCGGAGAAATTGTTATTATCAACGTCGATAATTAATAATCTGTCCAGATTATAAGCTTCTATCCAGGCTTCATACCGTTCATTCAGCCGTTTCAGATAATCGAGGCGAATATTATCTTCGTATTTTCTCCCTCTTTTTTGAATCTGTTTTACCAGGGTTGGTACCGATGCTCTCAGATAAATAACCAGGTCGGGAGGCTCTATTAATGAACTCATTAAATTAAAAAGGGTAAAATAATTTTCAAAATCGCGTGTTGACATCAGACCCATAGAATGAAGGTTGGGGGCAAAAATGTAAGCATCTTCATATATTGTTCTGTCCTGTATTAAGGTTTTACCTGTCTTTCTAAAAGAAAGAATATGGTTAAACCTGCTATTTAGGAAATATATCTGAAGATTAAATGACCATCGTTGCATATCGTTATAAAAATCATTCAGATAAGGATTATCATCAGCATCTTCATAATGTGCTTCCCATCCGTAATGTTTTGAAAGCAGACGTGTAAGTGTTGTTTTCCCTGATCCGATATTACCTGCTACTGCTAAATGCATATTTTTAATATTTAGTAAGTCATACTAATGTACTAATAATTTTTATATTATATCTAAACGAATAATGTGATTCTTATCTGGTTTTTAGATCGTTATTAATTTTCAACAGCTCATCAATATATTTTCTGTCATTTGATAATCGTGGCACTTTATTTTGCCCTCCTAACTTACCTTTCTCCCTTAACCATCTGTAGAAAATTCCCTTTTCGGCCTGGTTGACGACTGGTTTGTCTAAAGTTATGTCTCTGTATCTTTTTGCTTCATAATCGGAATTTACAGCCATTAAAGCGTGGTCAAGCACAGATGTAAAATAATCCAGATCTGAAGGGGGGAGTGTGAACTCAATTAACCATTCATGGGCTCCTTTTTTTTCTCTTGTCATGAATATTGGAGCTGCTGTATAATCCGAAATTTCAGCCCCTGTTTTTTTACATGCAACTTTCAGGGCATTCTCGGCATTATCAATTATGACTTCTTCTCCAAAGGCATTTATAAAATGTTTTGTACGACCTGAAATTAGTATTTTATGCGGATAAAGAGAGGTAAATTTTATAGTATCACCAATCAGATAGCGCCAAAGGCCCCCGTTAGTTGTGATTACTATTGCATAATTTTCATTTGTTTTAACATCGGCGACTGTAATAGCCTTTGGAGCGTCATTATTAATTTCGGTTAATGGAATGAATTCATAAAAAATACCATAATCAAGCATCAATAACATATCATTCTTTTTTGGCTCGTCCTGTATTGCAAAGAATCCTTCTGAAGCGTTATATGTTTCAAGATAACTCATCGTATCTGAGGGGATTAATTTTTTAAATTGCTCTTTGTATGGTGTGAAGTTTACACCTCCATGTATAAAAAGCTCAAGGTTTGGCCAAACCTCTAAAAGGTTATTCTTGTTTGTATATTGAAGTATATATTTTATCATAACAAGGTTCCATGAAGGTACGCCGGCTATGTTTGTTACATTCACCTGTGTTGTCTCTTTTGCTATTTTTTCCAGTTTTTCTTCCCACTCGTCAAGTAATGCAACCTCAAAGCTTGGTGTACGAATAAACTCTGTCCAGAATGGCAAATTTTCTATCAGGATAGCAGACAAATCTCCGTAATATGATTGATTATTGAAGTTATCGATTTTATGGCTTCCTCCAAGTGTCAATCCCTTGCCTGAAAATATTTTTGAATCAGGATTATTATGGGTATAAATCGCCAGAACATCCCTTCCTCCCCTGAAATGACACTCTTCAAGACTTTCTTTACTCATTGGTATAAATTTGCTTTTATCGCTGGTTGTTCCTGAAGATTTGGCAAACCATTTGATTTCACCCGGCCATAAGAGATTGCTTTCACCGTTTCGCAGACGGTTAATATATGGTTTTACATCCTCGTATGTTTGAATCGGTAAACGTCGCTGGAATTCTTCAATACTATCAATTGATGCAAAATCATTTTTTTTGCCCCATTCCGATTCAGCAGCTTTATCGAGAAGTTTAAAAAGCGTTTCCTGCTGAATATCAAAAGGATATTTTCTTATCAGGTCTATCTGATATACTCTTTTAATGTTTAACCAGTTTACTATTGAAGTAATTAATGGCATATAAAGGACAATTTTTAATACTTAGCAAAATTATAGATTAAGAAAGACTATGCAAAAAATACATAAATTATTACTTTTGACAAGTATAAAAATACATGCTTTATGGATAGAAATGTTAAAATAATTGTTCTTAAGAATGAAATAGAAGCTAATATTATAGCAACCGTATTAAAGGAAAAGAATATTCCTCACATAATAATGTCTTATCATGATTCTGCCTATAATGGTCTTTTTCAAATGCAAAAAGGGTGGGGGCACATTGAAGCACCACCGGAATATAAAAGCAGGATTTTAAAAATATACCAGGATATTACAAAATAACAAAAATCATACATGCCTGTTTAGTTATCAGGATGTTATAAGATAAGAGGTTATATACTTAAATTAAAAACTTATACACAGTTAACTGAAAATATTTTTCATTCGGATTCAGGATTGTTGAAGGGAATTGCGGCTTATTTGGAGAGTCAGGATAATGTTGTGCTTCCAGGCAGAATCCGTAATGTTTATGGATTGTTTTTCCCCCGGTATTTATAAAGCTGCCGTCCAGGAAGTTTCCGGTATACAACTGTACTCCGGGTTCCGTTGTGTACATTTCCATGATACGCCCTGATGAAGCTTCAGATACCCTTGCTGCCAGTGTAAGTTCACCCTCATTTGTTTTGTTAAGCATAAAGTTGTGATCATAACCAATGTCAAGCTGTTCAATTCGTTCTCCAATCCTGCGGGGATTTCTGAAATCAAGAGGAGTGTTATTAACATCTGCCATTTCACCTGTGGGAATAAGAGTTTCATCAGCAATTGTATATTTATCTGCATTAAGGAATAATTCATGATCCAGAATATTTCTGTTCAGACTGTTGAGGTTAAAGTAGCTGTGCTGAGTAAGATTAACAGGACATGGTTTATCTATAGTTCCTTCATATTCGACTTTTAATTCATTCTGCTCTGTTAGTGTATAAATTACTGTAATATTTAAATTCCCCGGATATCCTTCTTCCATATCAGGGCTAAAGTATTCCATTTTCAAAGCGGCTGATTTATCCCTTCTAATTTCTTCAGCTTTCCATATAACTTTATCAAATCCGGTCGTGCCTCCATGAAGGTGATTGGGCCCGTTGTTTTTAACCAGTTTGTATTCTTTTCCGGCTAATGAAAATTTCCCATTTGCAATTCTGTTTGCATATCTTCCGATAATAGCCCCCAGATAAGGGCATCCTGCTAAATATTTTGGGTTTGTATATTCATGGAGGGCGTCAAATCCTAAAACTATGTTATCGAAATTGCCGTATTTATCGGGAACAGAAAGGCTTGTTATTATACCGCCATAGGAAATTATTTTTACTGTGATGCCATTATTATTTTGTAAGCTGAAAAGAATAACTTCTTTATTATCCCGGGTTGTGCCAAATATTTCTTTTGTTATGTTCATATAATATGTATTAAGATTTGTATTCACAAGCCAAAATACGAAAAACAATTCATATTTTAAAAAATGATAAATTAATGTTAATATTGAGAAGACAAAAAGATATTTAATATTATGACGAACTTCGCTTTATCTGAGCATCCACACAGGAGATATAATCCTTTGACAGGTGAATGGCTTCTGGTATCTCCTCACAGGGCTAAAAGACCATGGCAGGGACAGGTTGAGAAAAGGCAGGAAGAGAAGCTTCCCGAATTTGATCCTGAATGCTATTTATGTCCGGGCAACATAAGAGCAGGGGGAGTGAAAAATCCTGATTATAAGAATACGTTTGTATTTGTAAATGATTTTAGTGCTTTAAAACCTGATATTCCTGAAGGAAAATACCAAGAAGATAAAATATTCGATGCTGATAGTGAAAAAGGTTTATGCAAAGTGATTTGTTTCTCGCCGAGACATGATTTTACTCTTCCTGAAATGAGTACAGATGCAATAAAAAAAGTAGTTGATGTGTGGCAAAGAGAGTATGTTGAAATCGGGGGACTCGATTATGTTAACTATGTACAGATATTTGAAAATAAGGGAAGTATAATGGGGTGCAGCAATCCGCATCCGCATGGGCAAATATGGGCCCAGACATCAATACCTGGAGAGCCTTCCAAGGAGTGTTTTTATCAGAAGAAATTTTATGACAGTAACAAGAAGAGTTTACTTTCTGTTTATCTTGAAAAAGAGCTGGAAAAGGAAGACAGGGTAGTGATTGAAAATGATAATTTTGTCGTTGTTGCTCCATTTTGGGGTGTCTGGCCATACGAAACCATAATAATTAGTAAAAGACACTTTCAGGATATAAGTCTGATGTCAGAGGAGGAAAAATTATCATTTGCTGACATTTTGAAGAAACTTACAATTGTCTATGATAATCTTTTTGAAGTCTCGTTTCCTTATTCCGCAGGTATACATCAGAGGCCGACTGACGCAAAAAATCATCCCGAATGGCATTTTCATATGCATTTTTATCCCCCATTGCTCAGATCAGCCACTATAAAAAAATTTATGGTTGGCTATGAAATGCTGGGAAATCCTCAAAGGGATATTACGCCTGAAATAAGTGCAAAACAGCTAAGGGAACTGCCAAAGATCCATTATAAGAATCGGTAATTCTATTGCTCTATTGCTATATTGTTCTATTGCTCTTAAAAAATCCAGGTTACTTGCCGGCTTTTGGATTTTTGAGTCTTTTTGAAAATGCAAGCATTATAATACCAAATGCGAGCATAAACAATCCTGCCCAGAGGTTAATATTAATATCCATAGATTTTTTATAAAATTCTGCATTTGTGGCAGTTAAAAATCCGTGTATGGTTAATATAACCCCTATTATTGAAAACATCAGTCCGATTGGAAGTTTTATATCTACGCCCATGATTTTATATTTTTACCAGAATATTATACTTAAAATAATTGCCACTATACCAACTAAAATTGCTAATGCCAAATTGCTTTGATACCATTTTATACCTTCTTCCCGGTATTTTGGTGTAAGAGAATATACAAGACCTTTAAGGTCATTGTCAGATTTAGTTCGTTGTGTAGCAAATGAAATTATTATTGTAAATACAAAGCATACTATAAATGCCCATATAGCAGTCCAGAATGATAATGCCATCTCACTCGGATATTGATGCAGTACAGATATCCATCCTCCCTTTATTCCAATGGCTTCACCTGCGGTAAGAGTTAAACCATGATGAACAGTAGCAGCGACTATTCCTGCAGCCAGTCCGTAAAATGCACCATGGCCTGTAGATCTTTTCCAGAACATTCCTAACATAAATGTGGCAAATAATGGTGCATTTACAAATGCAAATACCAGTTGAATAAAGTCCATTATGTTGTCAAACTGTGCTGCAAGGTAGGCTGTTGCTATACTTACGGCAACTCCGAAAATAGTTGCAAACTGTCCTACCCTGAGATAATGTTTATCAGGTTTGTTAGGATTGATATAGCTTTGATATATATCATAAGTCCATATAGTATTAAATGCCGTAACATTTCCTGCCATGCCTGACATGAATGATGCCATTAGTGCTGTTAGTCCGAGGCCAAGTACTCCTGCCGGGAAATAATGGCCAAGCATCATAGGTATTACGGAATTAAAATCGTCAGAACCGTTTTTCTGGAGCAATGCAAAGCCACTTTCAGAATCATTAAGCAATACCAGGGCAATCATTCCGGGTAGAATAACCAGAAAAGGAAGAAACATTTTTGGAACTGCTCCTATCAGGGGAGTCCGTCTGGCAGCTTTCATTGATCCTGCTGCCATGGCTCTCTGAACTACAAGAAAGTTGGTACACCAGTAGCCAAAAGATAATACAAATCCCAGTCCCATTATTAGTCCGAACCATTGAATCCCCATGGGATTGGAGGTTGCACTGCCCATCCCTTCCCAGGATGCGGTAAAGGCTCCCGCAGAAAATCCTCTTTCGATTGCTACACTCTTAAGGGATTCTTTTAGCCCATCCCATCCGCCAACATTAATAAGCCCGATAATTGACAGTGGCAAAAATCCAATAACAATCAGGAAAAACTGCAGTACTTCATTATAAATCGCAGATGTCAACCCTCCCAGGTAAGTGTAAATAAGTACTATTACTGCGGAAAAAATCAGGCTGAAGTTAAAATCCCATCCCAATAGTATTCTTAAAAGTTCGGCAAGGGCAAACATTGATATCCCGCTGGTAAATACTGTCATTACAGCAAATGAAATTGCATTCAGGCCTCTTGTTTTTTCGTCAAATCGCAACTTTAAGTATTCAGGAGCAGAGCGTGCTTTTGAACCATAATAAAATGGCATCATAAAAATGGCCAGAAAGATCATGGCAGGTATGGCGCCAATCCAGTAAAAGTGTACGGTTTTAATTCCATATTTTGCACCTGACGCAGCCATACCAAATACTTCAAGTGCACCAAGATTTGCAGAAATAAATGCCAGACCGGTAATCCATGCCGGTAATGATCGTCCTGCTTCCAGAAAATCAGTGGCAGTAAGCATATAGCGCTTTAGTACCCAGCCGATACCTATTACAAATAGGATATAGACTGACATTATCAGAAAGTCTATCGTTCCAAGGGTGATAGTGGTTTCCATATTTATTTATAATTTAATTGATATGAGAACTAAACATTGGCTGTTATCCATGAAAGTTATAAATTAATATCAAACATATTTTAAATGAATATTTAATAATGAAATAGATTATTATTCCAGTTTTGCAGCACCGTCACCCACATCAGCAACATAAAAATCAGCATTTAATCCTGTTTTGTTCTTATATCCAATCCCAACATCAGTAATAAATTTATCTATTGATTTTTCATTTACAAGGCTAACCGTGCAACCACCAAACCCTGCTCCTGTCATCCTTGAACCAATAACACCATCAATTTTCCTGGCTTCATATACAAGAGTGTCAAGTTCATGACCGGTAACTTCATAATCATTTCGCAAAGAATCGTGCGATCCGTTCATTAGCTTTCCAAATTTAGCCATGTCATTATTTTTCAGGGCTTTAACTGCATCAAGGCATCTCTGATCCTCTGAAACAACATGTCTTGCCCGTTTTCTTACTGTTTCATCAGGAATGTTGTCCGAAAGCTCTTCAAACTCTGCCAGTTTAAGCTCTCCAAGGTTTCTTAGAGGCCTGATTTTGTTCAGATAACTAACTGCCTGCTCACATTCACTTCTCCTTTCATTATATTTAGAATCTGCCAGCTGCCTTTTCTTGTTGGTATTTGAAATAACTAACTTAAATCCGGAAAGAGATAAAGGGACAAGTTCATATTCAAGAGTATCACAATTCAGAAAAATCGCATGATTCTTTTTACCCATCATGGCAGCAAACTGATCCATAATTCCGCAGTTTACTCCAACAAAATTATTCTCGGCTCTCTGGCACAGCTTCGCTAATTCTTCTTTGTTCAGCTTATTATTCCCGAATTTTTCATTAATACATATACCTGTAACAGTTTCCACAGAGGCTGATGACGATAATCCTGCGCCATCAGGAATATTTCCTGAAAATAGCAGTTCCACACCACTGGTTATTAAAACACCCTTTTTTCTGAATTCGTCAATTACTCCAAGGGGATAATTTACCCATTCATTACCTGCTTTATTTGATAATTTGCCCACAGGGATTTCACTATAATAATCGAAATTCATAGATGCAAATCTGATTACACCTGGTTCTATATCTCTTACCAGCAAATATGTTCCAAAGCTAAGAGCACAAGGGAATACATATCCGCCGTTATAGTCAGTATGTTCTCCAATCAGGTTAACCCTGCCCGGAGAAAAAAACACTGAAATATTGTTGTCAGAGGGGCCGTACTTATTAATAAATATAGTTTTTAAGTTCTTTATTATCATGCCTGATATCTTAAATTACTTTTATATAATGAATAATTAGTTTAAAAAATTCATATTTATAAACATAGAAATTTTGTATTGTAATTATAATACTCTAATCTTAAATAAAAAAATATAAAATAACTTATTTCCCGGATCGGCCGGTTAAATATATTTTATTACGGGTAAAAACAGTTAGAGCAGCTCCTGCAATAACAAGTACAGCACCAATGATTGTTAAAAATGTGAAATGTTCAGGTGCTATCCAGGAAACCTCTAATCCTCCTAATATTGCCATTGTTATAAAAGTAATAACAGGATTCTGGGTGATGATAACGCTGACTTTATTTGCTTCAATATATTTTAAAGCCATGGCCAGTGAACCATAAGCAGCAAGAGTATTAAGTCCCAAAAATATAAGTAATAACCAGTATTCAGGGGATATTTCCTGTAACTTGCTGTAACTAACAAAGGGAGAATAGAATAATGCAGGTAAACCGAAAATTATAATATTAAGTTGCATAGGAGGATAACTTTGAACCAGCTTCTTTTGTATTACTGCATAACCTGACCATGCTACTGCACCAAAAATCACCCACAATATTCCTGTATTAAATATTTTCTTTTCAACGACTATGCCTGCTAATTGCTCGTTGTAAAATAATATTAGACCACAGACTACTATAATCAGGCCTGACAACTGTATGATACTGACTTTTTCCTTGTATATAATAAAGCCTGACAGAGCAAGAAGAACAGGTCCGATTTGAATAAATACCTGTGCAACAGCCGGAGAGGTGTAATTTATTCCCGTTATAAATCCCAGATAATTTAACCCGAGGCATATTGCTGCTGCCAGCAGGAGTAAAGGAGGATTTTTAATGATTCTTAGTTGTGAAGAGTCAAATATTATATAAAATAAAGTCAGCAAAATGAAAGCCACAATAAACCTGATCCATGTAATATCTACAGGAGAAAGATCAACTAATGAAACTTTTAAGGCGATTGCCAGAAATCCCCATAAAAAGGCCGTAACTGAAGCAAAAAATATACCTCTGAATTTGGTGGTTAAAATCATTAAAATAACTTGGTCGTAAATAGATATTATTACAATTTTGCTAAAATAGAAGAAAATAACATCATTAGATAAATGAACCTTGTAAAATAGTGAAAAAATCTAAAAAGAAGTTCGAAGTTGAAATTGAAAGTTATGGCCTCTATACTCAATGGAGAAGTAGTAGCAAGGAATTACCTAAGATAATTGAATTTACAAATGTTATAAGGGCATATGCAGGTAATGAATTTGGGATGATTTTGAGAATAAGAAAGGGAAAGGGCGTAAAGCTTGATTATTACGTTAGGCGGCAGTTACTAAAAGACGGGAGCAATATTATTGAAAATGATTTTACCGGCAAGTATATTATAAGGTCAAACGATTATAAATTTTTTGTGGGGGACAGTATTGATCATCCTGTAGAAGATAAAATAGGGAAGTGGATAATCAGTATTTATTCAGAGGGTATTTTACTGGCAGAAAAAACATTTAGTGTTGTAATGACTTAAGTGATTTGCCTGGAAAGTATAAGCAAAACGGAGTTATTAAAATTTTCCTCTCATTCTGTATCTAATGACTAATTTATGAGCCTGTTCAAGCTCATAGGCAGTCTGCCAGTCTATTCTGTTATCATAAGAACTTAATAGCTCATTCTTACAGGAGGGACAAATAATGTCTTTAGTCTGATGCCTGTTACATCGTTTGCAAACCTTAAACTCTGATTCAGGTTTTTTTCTATTCATAATTTAACTTTTACTGGTTATTTTACGAATTACAAATTTTTATAGTTGCAATTATTTTTGAAAAATTTGATGAGATATATCACTGGTATTTTTAGAACTATTAATTCTTATATATTTAAAAGTCTCATAATAAGGGAATTGATAAACTATGCAATAAGAATATAATTAAAAAAAGGGGCAGTCAACATTGCCCCTTTTTTCATATTTATTTGTTATTCTTATTGTGTTCTTTAATGAACTGATCAAGTGCCATAGTCATTGAGGGGGCATGCGGCATCGGAGCCTGCAAATCTAATCTTAATCCCGCATCTTTAACAGCTTTGGCAGTTGTTTCTCCAAATGAAGCAATCTTGATGTTATTTTGTTTGAATTCAGGAAAGTTATGCAGAAGTGATTTTACACCGGAAGGACTGAAAAATACAAGTACGTCGTAATTTATTGCTGATAGATCTGACAGGTCACTACATACAGTCCTGTATAAAATAGCCTTTGTATACCTGATATCATTATTTTCAAGTAACTGGGGGAGTTCTTCCATATGCTGATCAGATAAAGGCACCAGGAATTTTTCTTCACGGTGTTTGGCGATAATGTCAATTAAATCTGAAAATTTACCCTGTCCATAGAATATTTTTCTTTTTCTGTAAATAATATACTTTTGAAGATAAAATGCTACAGATTCAGAAATACAAAAATATTTCATGGAATCAGGGACAGTGACTCGCATTTCTTCAGCAATTCTGAAGAAATGATTAATTGATGTTTTACTGTTAAAGATTACAGCAGTATGATTTAAAATATCAACCCTTTGTCTTCTGAATTCCTTACACATTATACCTTCTACATGAATAAAAGGCCTGAAGTCAATTTTAACATTATTTTTTACTGCTAATTCATGATAAGGTGATTTTTCTGATTCAGGCTGGGGTTGAGAAACTAAGATCTTTTTGATTTTCATATTCGAGGCTCCTCTTTTAACTACGTCTAAACCAATAAGAAGAATAATTTATATCCAAGTAATAATGGTAAAATTTCAAGGGTACAAAGGTATAAAATCAAATAAAATAAAAAAATATCTTTTTTAATTATTATTTGAAAACCTCTATAGAGGCGAAATATATAGGAAATAATTATTAATAAAATACCTGTTAATATAAATATGATTTTTATTTTTTCATTGATATAAACCTGCATTATTAACAGTGGAAACAGGAATAATCCCAGATTTTTATTTATTATATAATTGTTATGTATGTATTCGTTAAATATTTGAGTACTGTTAAAAACTATACCAACCATATTTAATATAAATATTCGAATTATAGATATTATTATTATTAAATTGATTAAAAGCAGCAGTGTTTCGAATGTATTGAATTTAAATATTTTAATATCATAAAATTCTAAAATCCTTAGAATAAATACTGCCAGCACTATTGAATAAATAAAATTTAAAACAAAAGATACTCTTCTTGTCATTATGTTTTTTTCTCTTAGTAGTTTTAATGATAACTGATAGCTTAGTAATGACCCAAATAAAAGACTGAAATATTTATTATAGAACATTTTTACCCATAGAAAAAGTAATGAGATAAAAATAAATAGTCCTAATAACCAGTCATTTGATATAACGTCTCTTTTTACTGGCTGAATATTTGCGTTATCATGACTAAGAGATGTTGTTTTTAAATTTTCGATATTTTCAGGCAGGGGAGCAGATATTGAGTTCTTATAGTCTACTGTATCATAACTATCAGGCCTGATTAAAAAATTTCCGGAAGTATTCCAGGTTAATTCTTCAGGATAATAGTCTTCTGAATAATCTTCAATTTTATCTTTTTTTATGGGGACTTGTTTCTTAAATTGATCTTCGACTTTTTTTTCAATCCCTGGTTTAATCGAATCGGTGATTACTGAATCATGAATTTCAATTTTTGGAATTACAGGAATACTGTCAATAATACTGTCCTTGCTGTATTTGTATGCCGGTAAGGAAGTATCACTCTCTGTTGTATTTTTATAGTCCAGAGTGTCTTCCATATTGAAAGAAAGATAAATGAATTCAGAATTTCCAGGAATATTTATAGGGTTGAGCATTATTTGTCTGAATATTAGTCAGATGCAAAGATATATAATTTATTCTTTATTTTTTGTATCAATAATAATTGTAACAGGTCCATCATTAACTAATGCGACCTGCATAAAGGCACCGAATTCTCCGGCTTTAATTTTCCTGTTAATATCCTGTGTTAGTTTTTTTATGAAATCATTGTAAATCGGGATAGCAATTTCAGGTTTTGCAGCTTTAATATATGAAGGTCTGTTACCCTTTTTCGTACTTGCGTGCAGTGTAAACTGGCTTATAACCATTACTTCACCATTGATATCATTCACTGAGAGGTTCATAATTCCGTTATTATCATCAAATATTCTTAATCTTGAAATTTTCCCGCTTAACCATTCAATATCTTCATAGGTGTCGGCTTCCTCAATTCCCAGCAGAACCACCAGTCCATTATTAATTGACGATTTTTCACTACTATTTATTGTTACTGTAGCTTCAGTAACTCTTTGGATAACTGCCCGCATAACTAAATAATTTTAATATTGAGCAAAAATAAATAATTGGAAGACAATGCGCAATTCATATTTATTACCAGAATTAAAACAAAATAGAGAGGGCGAAACAGAATACTTAATTAATTAAAAAGCCGGTGAAATTTACACCGGCTCAGGCTCCCCAGGTAGGACTCGAACCTACGACCCTCTGGTTAACAGCCAGATGCTCTAACCAACTGAGCTACTGAGGAATTTTGCGACGCAAAAGTATATTAATTTGTTTAATTATGCAATCATAAAATTTGTTTTTTAATTCAGTTTTTAGTATTTCGTGCTAATATTATTCATAAACAGGTCAATATATGATTATAATAATTTTAATATTTGATACAAATAGTTTAAATTAGTTTTCCGGAAGAAAATATCATATCATGTAAAATTGTTATTTGATTATTCATTAAAAGATTTATAAATATTATTTGCTTTTTTATTGCAATTTAATTGGTCAGCCAGTCTATAATTTAACTCTAATAATATGAAAAGACCACCCTTATTACAGGTTAACAGCGATTATTTAAAACATTACAACAAATTCAGGAAGCTTTATTTTCGTATCAGAGTGCTTCTCAGAGAGGGATTATTTTTTCATTTGTCTTTATTTGAAAGAAACAGGCTTCTTAAGCGGCTAAAATTGTTTTATAAAAGGCTATTGAAATTTCAGCCAGATTTAGGAATAAAATTTGCAGGTACAACCCTTGCTTTCACCTTAATTTGTTCTGTAGCAAATTCCCAGGGGAAATTTATTGAAAGAACTGGTGAAGAGAATCCTTTAGGCGGTAAAATAAATCCTTTTGAAGGATATGCTCTGGGCGAGAAAATTGCGCCGGCATTTGTTGATATTGATGATGATGGCGATAAAGACCTTTTTGTGGGTGATACTCTTGGTACAATAAAATACTTCAGGAATACAGGGAACAATGTTTTTCAACAGCAAACAGGAGCAAACAATCCTTTCAACGGAGTAGATTTGGGAGATGAGACAAAGCCTGCATTTGTTGATATAGATGATGATGGAGATTTTGATGCTTTTATAGGGGAATTTGAAGGAAATCTAAACTTTTACAGAAACGATGGGACCAAGGGGAGTCCTTTGTTTAATTTTATAACAGGTACAGATAATCCATTTAACGGACTGGGAGTTAATTCATGCTCAGCACCTGCATTTGTTGATATTGATAATGACGGGGATCTTGATTCATTTGTCGGATCAAAGTACGACTATATTAAATATTATGAAAATACAAGTACTGATGGAAATATAACATTTGTGGAACGAACTGGATTAGATAATCCTCTGGATAGTATCGGAGGTATATTTTCAGTACCAAGTTTCACTGATATAGATAATGACGGTGATTTTGATTTCTTTATGGGCCAAAAATATGGATCGCTAAGACAATTTGAGAATACCGGTAATATGAATATAGCCAAGTTTGAGGAGAAAGAAGGGTTAAATAATATATTCTTTGACGTGGACATGGGATTAAACTTAACACCAACATTCTTTGATTTTGACGGAGATTCTGATTTTGATGTATTAGTCGGTAATAAAGAAGGAAGAATCAATTATTATAATAACGAGGGAACACCGGCATCACCCAATTTTATTAGATACCAGCCGATAGATGTGGGATATCTTGCAGAACCAGCATTGATAGACATCGACAATGACGGCGATTTGGACGCATTTATTCCTGAATACTATGGAACAATTAGTAATTACAAAAATGATGGGAATGCTCAGAGTCCTAATTTTCACAAATCTAAGGGTATAAATAATCCTTTTTATGGAGATACAATAAAAACATGGCCAAAGGCAACTTTTATTAAAATAGATAATAACAATACATATGACGTGTTTATCGGGACTTACGATGGCACTATCAGATATTTTGTTAATAATGGCAGTCAGGAAATACCTGTTTTCATTGAACAGACTGGAGCCTATAATCCGTTTAATCTGGTAGATATTGGGGATGCAGCAAAACTTACTTTTGCCAGGATAGACAATGATGAGGATCAGGATTTATTTATCGGCTGCTTGGACGGGAATATAAAATATTTTGAGAACACAAGTGTAGGATTAAATATTACATTTAGTGAACAGACAGGTGCAAATAATCCTCTGGATGGGATAGATGTAGGTAATTCTGCAAATCCTGATTTATGCGATATTGATGATGATGGGGATCAGGATTTATTTATCGGTGCCTATAACGGGACAATAAGATATTTTGAGAACACAAGCGCAGGAGGAAATATCACATTTGAAGAACAGACAGGACTCGACAATCCGCTGGATGGAATAGATGTAGGTAATTATTCTAGCCCTTATTTTTGCGATATTGATAATGATTCTGATTTAGACTTATTTGTAGGGGAGCATTATGGAACAATAAAGTATTATGAGCATAATTATCCGCCCTCTGTAGCTAATGAAATACCTGCTCAAAATGCCCTTGTTAATCAGCCATTTAGTTTCACAATACCTGAAAATACATTTTATGATCATGATGCAGGTGATATACTGACTTATAGTTCAACTTTATCTGACGGAAATCCTTTACCCGGGTGGCTGGCATTCAATCCGGCCACGAGGGAGTACTCAGGTACTGCTACTGTTACCGGAACTTTGAATATTAAGGTCACTGTAATGGATGCAGCATCACATACTGCATTTGAAATTTTTGATTTGGTTGTAACAGAAGAAACTTTAAACGCAGATTTACAAGTTTCTGAACAATTATATATTTATCCTGTTCCTGTGCGTGATTTTTTAAACATTCAGCTAACGGACATTGAAACTGGCCCTGTTGATATAGAAATTTTTGATATTTCAGGAAGAATTATGTTGATAGAGAGATTTAATAATATTAATAAGGACTATATAATAAAAATTAACCTTAGTAATTTATCCAAAGGTATTTATTACATTAGTATTAAGAGGAGTAAAAATATTGTTAATAAGAAATTTACTATTGATTAGTTACATCTTAAGTAATTAGTTTTAAAAACCTTCCTGTTTAAAAGGGGAGGTTTTTATTTTGTGCGCCCGGCAGGGCGCTGATACTTGAAGGTGCGAGTCCTTCATACGCCC
>CAZFQS010000014.1:0-105612 GCA_964521285.1 uncultured Bacteroidales bacterium
GTTTTCTTCTAATCTGTTTTTATTTTTTTGTCCAGTTATTTCGGGGGCTAATACATAGGATTACCTGATAGTTTACCTTTATTTGGTCCTTTGAAATGCCTTTTCCCGGGATATTTTGATGGTATTCTAACATTATTAAGATTAAATATATAATCATCTGATTTTGTAAACCATAATATGGTTTCATATCTTCCCGAAAATCTTTTTGATGCATGTAATCCATGTCCAAAGTGCCAGATTATTCTATTTCTAAGTTTTAATCCATACTTTTTAAATATTTGATAGTAATATATATCTAGAGGAAATACTTCACCGTTCTTAACATAATTACCAACTTGCCAGCATATACTACCTTTATCAGAAGTAACATTTATTAATTCTTTTATAATCTTTTCTTGTGTTTCTAGATATTTTTCTATTGAAGTCTTTGTTTCATACCTTTTTCCAATATTATATGGTGGAGATGTAATAACTAAATCAAACTTAATATCATTAATTTTTTTTAGATTTTCATAAGTATCACCAAGTATAAATTTACATTCTGTTTTATACATCTCATTTATCATTTCAGGAAAAGGTTCTTTGACTCCATTCATATTATTTAATAATTAAAATTAGTTAAACCAATTTATTCAATAGATTAATTTTCTTGATAATTTTAAACTTAGTATCAACAAATATATATATTGTTAACAATTGACTGGCATTTATCATTGCATTATTGCACATTAATGTTGATTAATATAAATAAAGGTTGTTAACAATTTGCATTATTTTCTTCTGGTAATAATAGCAATGATTATCTTTGAAAAAAGTTTTTTCCCCTTTAAACTGGAGGGCTAAAATAATGGTAATTCCCAGCTCGATCTCCGGGCAATGTTTCAGGTGGGAATATACAATTTTCTCATTATAATATTAAAAAGCACGAATATTATTGAACTCATCCACCTATTAGGCTACCTGTCAAAATCTGAATATCTTAAAAGCCGGAAATACAGGCGATATAGTAACCAGGTTCAGTTCCCTCTTACTCCGCAATAAAAACAATTGCCCCCCAAAGGGGCATTTTTATTTTCAGACTATTGCCAAACTTGTTTGAGCAATGGGAAGAAAAGAAAAATGATAAGGGCGTTAGCCCTGCAATTGTTTTTTTGCAGGACAACCTTTAAGGGATCACGACCGAAGGGAGTAATCCCTACTTGCCAAACTTGTTTGAGCAATGGGAAGAAAAGAAAAATGATAAGGGCGTTAGCCCTGCAATTGTTTTTTTGCAGGACAACCTTTAAGGGATCACGACCGAAGGGAGTAATCCCTACTTGCCAAACTTGTTTGAGCAATGGGAAGAAAAGAAAAATGATAAGGGCGTTAGCCCTGCAATTGTTTTTTTGCAGGACAACCTTTAAGGGATCACGACCGAAGGGAGTAATCCTCCGTTGAAAAATATTTTTCATTAGGAGACAAAAATTTCATTTAACATTATTTATTAGTTTAAGAATTGATAATAAATGTAATAATTTGTACTTTAACGCGTAAATAGATTATACTTATTCATTTAAAACAATGAATGAAATAGACCGACGAACCTTTTTAAAAAATTCTGCATCCGCAGCAGGGGTGTTATTTCTGACACCTTATTTTGGCGGAAGCATGTTATCCTCATCTGAATCGATACAAATCGGATATTTTGAGCGCGAATTTGGTATTGATGATAAAATGTGTCAGATGCTACTGGAAAAAGCACTGTCAAAAGGAGGTGATTTTGCTGACGTTTATTTTGAGCATTCCCTTGAAAACTGGCTAGTTCTGGAAGATGGTAAAGTCAGTCGTTCCTATGGTAATGTATTGCTTGGAGTTGGAATAAGGACGGTAAAAGGTGACCAGATAGGTTATGGTTTTACACAGGAGCTGACTAAAGAATCGATGTTATCAGCAGCCTCAACTGCCGCTTCTCTGGTCAATGAATCTGCCAGACCGGTTGGAAAAAGTTTTAACAGTATCGAGTTAAAAAATTACTATCCTTTTGATCCTTCAATGATTGAAATACCTTTGCAATCGAAGTTGCCTCTTGTGAAAGCCATCAA
The DNA here is from genome assembly GCA_964521285.1 of uncultured Bacteroidales bacterium. Classification (GTDB taxonomy): domain Bacteria; phylum Bacteroidota; class Bacteroidia; order Bacteroidales; family UBA10428. The sequence continues at coordinate 2,082 of CAZFQS010000014.1, forward strand.
TGACAAATGCTTTGCCTTGTCAAATTTAATTGTAAAAGTAAATGCCGGCTTTCACGACAGCACTAAAAGAATTCTTATTGTTACCAGTGAGGGAGTAAAAGCCGAAGATATTCTACCCCGCAATTACCTGTATGCTTCAACGGTGGGTGAAAAGGATGGCCGGACAGAACAGTCATGGTACAATTTTGGTGGCAGACGAGATTTCTCTTACTACACAGATGAACTGGCAACAAAGCTGTCAGAAGAAGTTGTTGGCAGAACAGAGAAACTTTTTGAAGCCATTCAACCACCTGCCGGTGAAATGCCTGTTGTACTCGGACCCGGTGTAACCGGTATTCTGTTGCATGAAGCCATTGGCCATGGAATGGAAGCCGATTTCAACCGTAAGAAGATATCAACCTATTCGAACATGATTGGCAAAAAAGTAGCTGAACACTTTATAACTATTATCGATGATGGCACAAATCCACATCAGATGGGATCTATTAATGTCGACGATGAAGGAGTTCCGGGACAGAAAACGCTACTGGTAGAAAATGGCATTTTAACAAGTTACATGCATGATAAAATTTCTGCAAAATACTATGGTGTTGAACCTACAGGAAATGGCAGAAGACAGAATTTTGAACACTATCCGCAACCAAGGATGAGAAACACTTACATGCTTGGAGGAAATGAGATTTCCGAAGATGTGATCAAGGCTGCCAAAAATGGTATCTATATTGAGGATGTGAGCAATGGTGAAGTTAAGATCGGAGAGGGTGATTTTGCATTCTATGTATCACAGGGCAGAATGATTGAGGATGGTAAACTGACAGCCCCGATTAAAGATGTTAACATCATGGGTAATGGTCCGAAAATGCTTGAAAATATCATAATGGTTGCCAATGATCTACAAATTTACGAAGGTGGAGCCGGATCATGTGGTAAATGGGGCCAAAGCGTACCAGTTTCGTTCGGATTACCCACCTGCCTGGTTAAATCAATGACAGTTGGTGGAACACAACAGAAAGGAGGTGTATCATGAATCAAGAGATGTATGATTTATGTAAATGGGCCATTGATACAGCCCTTAAAAATGGCGCTACTGATTGCAGGGCACGTATGTCCAGGAGAAGATTTGTGAATATACGCTATCGCGATCATAAACCGGAAGTTGTAAAAGAGGCTACCACTCGCGGACTTAACCTTAATATTTATATTAACGGTAAATTTTCGTCACAAAATACTCCCGACTTAAGACAAACTGCCCTTGAAAGTTTCATTAAAAAAGCTGTCGAAAATACTCACTTCATCGAAGATGATCCATATCGATCCCTGCCTGATCCAAAGTATTATGAAGGCAGAGTTGAAATGGATTTGCAATTATCAGATCCCAGACATGGTAATCTTACAGCCGAGCAGCGGCATAATGTTGCTAAAACCATTGAACAGGTAAGTCTTGAAAAAGCAGGAGATAAAGTCATTTGGGTTGAAGCAGGAATGAACGATAGTGAATGGGAAGAGGTTATTCTGGCCAGCAACGGTTTTAAAGGTGCTAATAAAACCACCGATCACTGGGCAGGGGCTTCTGTCACCATCGCCGATGAAGGAGACCGTAAACCAATGGGATACTTCTGGGCAGGCGCCAGAACATTTGAGGATATGCCATCTCTGAAATCAATTGGAGAACAAGCCGCTTTAAGAACCCTTGATTTGCTTGGCGGCAAAAAAATCAAAACAGAATCTTTACCCATAGTCATTGAAAACAGGGTTGTTGGCAATGTGCTTTGGGGATTCTTAAGCGGTTTATATGGTAACAATATACAGCAAAAAAGATCTTTTCTTGCAGATAAAAAGGGAAAGATTGTAGCAAGCAAATTATTTACCATTAAGGATGATCCTTTCATTAAAAAAGGATTTGGCAGCCGGTTATACGATGGGGATGGATTTCCTGCCAAAAAGAGAACCATTGTCAGTGAAGGAAAAATTGAAGAATTCCTCATCGACTGGTATTACAGCAGGAAGTTAGACTGTGAACCCACTACGGGAGGAACATCAAACCTCATCATTCCACCTGGTGATAAATCTGTTGACATGTTAATGAAGGATCTGAACAGAGGTATTTTAATAAAGGAATTTATCGGTGGAAATTCTAACTCGGCAACGGGTGATTTTTCTGTTGGTATCATCGGTAAATTATTTGAAAATGGTATACCTGTGCAGTCTGTTGCAGAAATGAATATAGCTGATAATCATTTAAATTTCTGGAATAAACTCTCAGCCATAGGAAATGATCCCTGGAAATACGGCAGTTGGCTCACACCAAGCCTTGTGTTTGATGACATCCTTGTTTCAGGAATTTAACTGATAAACTGAAATATGATTTTACACCATTACTTCTCTTCAATCGGGCAGGGAAGTAATGGTCTTTATAAAATTCTTTATCTGCCGGAAAGATTATATCCTCAGTACGTTATTTATTCGATACCTGCCAGAGTATTAAAAAGATTTATTATTTCAGGATAAAAATTTTCGTATACAGGATATTCAGTACGGTTAGATTCATAACTCTGCATTAAAGTGTCAAGCTGAGTTATGTAAATAAAGCTCCTCGATTTTTCATATTCCATTAAATTGTCTTTAATACTTTCCCCTTCACTTTTTACGCGCATTCTTATTACATTAATTCTTACCAGATGCTCATTTACGCATACATACCAGTTAGAATATGCCTGCTCTTTCATCTCTTCCTTAATCGGTTCAAATAGTATTGAGGATTTATTTACTTCATCAATATTTTTTTCAGTTAATGGATTGACAAATGAGTGACTGAATTCATGCAACAGGATATGCTTGAAGTCAGATTCTTTGCCGAAAGCAGGAATGCCGTTATTCAGATTTCTTGGTCCGAGGACATTATATACATATTGACCTTCAGGAATATCTACTCTGGGACCGTATCCTCCGCCATCAAATAATGGTGTTGGAATAATAATATATTTGTATTTTGTTTCTCCATAATAATCTTCAATCAGGTCTATATAATTCAAATCGCCTAACGTATTGAATGCAAGAGTTAACATTTTATCATAGAAAGTTTTGCAGCTATCATAAAAATTCATGAAGTCTGTTACTGCAGAAAAATCCCTTAACTTCTCTGCAAAATCAATAAGGTTATTTACTCCCCGGGCCCTGCCTGTCAAATAATCAGAGTAGGGACCCAGTCTGGTTAAGTCAGGCGGATAATTGTGAAATAATATGAAGTTAACAGGAGCATCATATGTAAAACCATTATCAATAAGCTCCTGGCACTTTGTTATTGCAGGATGTTGTGAAAATGAGGAAAAGTAATTTTCAACTACATTCACATAGTCAAAATTCAAATTTGTGTGATGATCATCTGCCCATGTAGTAAAATGTTGTACAACAGCTAAAAGTTCCATTCTAGGATCTATTGTTACATATACTCCGTTTTTAAAATAATCATCAGGGATATCAATTATTATCGGATCGTCTTTTTTACAGCCAAGCAGCAGAATTATTAATATAAACGGAAGCAAAATTTTTTTCATTGCTATATTATAAATATTGTTTTATTAAAGCGCCTGGTCTATATCATTTATAATATCTTCGGCATTTTCGACGCCGACAGCAAGGCGTATAAGACCATCTTTAATACCAAGAGCCAAACGTTCTTCTTTGGTACAATTATAATAACTAATAGTTGCAGGATGTGTAATAAGAGATTCCACACCGCCCAGACTAGGCCCTATATTTATAATACTAAGCTTGCTTAAAAAGTCGAGTACGTATTCAATATTATCCTCAACCTCAAAGGTAACGACTCCTCCAAATCCTTTCATCTGCTTTTTAGCGACATCGTGATGCGGATGACTGGGCAACCCCGGATAATATACCTTCTTAACCCTGGGATGATTTTCAAGGTATTCTGCCACTGTTTGACCGTTCTCGTTTATACGCTTCATACGTAGTTCAAAAGTCTTTAATCCGCGTATTAACAAATAAGCAGAGTTAGGATCTATAACTCCCCCTGTTATTTTAAGATATTCACGTATAATCGTTGTTAGTTCTTTTTTACCAAGTACTACTCCGCTCAGCAAATCATTATGCCCGCCAAGATATTTTGTGCCGCTGTGTATTACAAGATTAACTCCATATTCCAGAGGCTTTTGATTAAACGGGGTGGCAAAGGTACTGTCAGAAATTACCAGTATGTCTCTTCCCTTAAATATACTCATCAGTCTTTTAAGATCCATAATATTGAGGTAGGGATTGGTCGGGGATTCGGAAAAAAAGATTCGCGTATTGGGTTTTATTGCTTTCTCCATTGCATTATAATCACACATTTTAACCACAGTACATTCAATATTGAATCTGTCAAGGCACGTCTGGCAAAAATCCAGTGTGCGTTTATATGCATCATCTGTTATTACTATGTGATCACCTGATTTCAGTAATGCAAAAAGCGAGGTGGTTATCGCGCTCATTCCGGATGAGAATAGCACTGCATCCTCAGCTTCTTCTATTTCTGCCAGTTTTCTCTCTGCGGCAAGCTGGGTAGGATTACCGTAACGACCATATTCAAACCGATGCAGGTCTCCTTTTGTCAGTTTTTTTATTTCTTCAATATCTTTAAATATAAACGTTGAAGACTGCACTATGGGTGTGGTGATTGATCCGTACTCATTATACCGGATTTCACCTGCATGAACTGACTTTGTAGAAAATCCCTGTTTTTTATTTTTTTTCATACTGATGTCTCTTAACAGGTATTAAGATAAAAATCAACAGCTTCATTCCATCAACATATCAATTGAGTAGCAAGGCATATCAAAGGCTTTTGCCACATTAGGATAAACACATTTGCCCTTGTATATATTAACACCTGATTTTATTGCATTTGATTGCCTGCAGGCTTCCTCAAGACCAAGTTCAGCAATCATTAATCCATAAGGAAGTGTTGCGCTGGTAAGTGCTTTGGTTGAGCTAAGTGCTACTACTCCAGGCATGTTTGTCACACCATAATGTACTATATCATCAATGACATATACCGGATCATCGTGTGTTGTTGGCCTTATTGTTTCAACGCATCCTCCCTGATCAACTGCAACATCCACTATTACAGCTCCTTTCTTCATCAGCTTCAGATGCTCGCGGGTAATTAAGTGAGGAGCTTTTGCTCCTGTCAGCAATATGGCACCAATTATTAAATCACTTTCTATAAGGACTTTTTCGATATTTGCATCTGTACTATATAAGGTTGTTATCCGGGATCCAAAAATATCATCGAGATATCCAAGTCGCTTTGCACTAATATCAAGGATAGTTACATCAGCTCCCATGCCTGTTGCTATCTTGCAGGCATTTGTGCCTACCACTCCTCCGCCAATAATTGCAACCTTGCCTCTGCTTACTCCCGGAACTCCTCCAAGTAATACGCCTCTTCCTCCGTAAGTCTTTTCAAGATATTTGGCTCCTTCCTGTACTGCCAGTCTGCCTGCAATCTCGCTCATTGGTTTTAAGCATGGCAGCTGACCCTCATCATCCTCAATTGTTTCATAAGCAACTGCTTTAACTCCTGCTTTCATTAGATTTTCAGTTAATTTTCTGTCAGCTGCAAGATGCAAATAAGTAAACAGTATTTGTTCATTATGCAATAAACCATATTCTTCAGGTATTGGTTCTTTTACCTTGATTATCATTTCCGCGTTATTATAAACTTCCTCCCTGTTAGCAGCAATTTCAGCTCCGGCTTTCTGGTATTCTTTATCTTCAAATCCTGCAGCATTACCTGCACTTTTCTGTATTATAACCTTATGTCCTCTGGAAATATATGACCTGACATCTGACGGAATTAATCCAACCCTGTATTCATGATGTTTAATTTCTTTTACACAGCCTATTTTCATTGTCTGGTTTTTTACAATAATATTATATAGTATGGGTTTTCTATTTTATTATTTTTATATCCGATATTACGGTGTTAGATTATATGGCCTGCAGTTAAAAGCTAAAATACAATAATTTTAAATTTTAATTATATGATTTTATTGTTATATTGTTTTATTGCTCTACTGCTCTATTGCTAACAGCTAATTCTTGAAATCTGATAGTAAATAAATAAGTTATCAAATAATCTATTAACTCATTCAGCATCAGGCATAATAAAACAAACTTTCAATTTCACTCCTGAGATTTACATTATTAACATAAACATCGTCTGGTACGCGTAATATTATAGGAGAGAAATTAAGAATTCCCTTAATTCCCAATGAAACAAGTTTATCGCATGTCTCCTGACCCGCAAATTCCGGGACTGCAATAACTGCTATTTTTACATTATGCTTCTTTACAATTTTATCCATTTTATCCGGATGATAAACAGGAACATTAAATTTCTTCGTATATTTTGCAGGATCCAAATCAAAAGCTGCAACAATAAACATTCTGTTTTCAGGAAATCCCTTGTAATTGGTTAAGGCTTTGCCAATATTACCCATCCCAACAATGATAATATTTCTGTCTTCATCTCTTTTAAATATTTGACTAATTGCCTTTAGTAATTTCTCAATATCATATCCTCCTTTTTTATTTCCTTTTATTCCGAAATATGAGAAGTCCTTTCTCACCTGTTCAGGAGTAACTCCCACTTCTTCACCGAGGTTGTAGGAAAATACCTTTTCAAATCCCAGTCTTTGAAACTTAATCAGGCAAATACGATATTGTAGAAATCTCTTTATGACTTTATCACTAATCATTGCATTTTAATTGCCTTTTTATATTGTCAGGTTGCAGTTATTTCTTTTATTTAAATTAAATATATATTAATATTAAAATAAGAAGATTCTTTGTTAAAAATTTTGTTAAATATAATCATTTAAACTATATTTACCTTTCTTTATTGTGAAATTTGGAACAAAAAAATATAATGGAGAGTTTCCAGATAGCTACAGCCGACTGGTTAAAGGCTTTACAGAAATTAAATGAATCTTTTATAGTATATGCACCTGTTAATAATGGTGATAGCATTGATTACGAGATAGTTGGTGATAATAATATCAATGATATAATATACAATACTCCCAAGCCTGTTACACCGCTTAAAACATTCTTCCTGCCTGTAAAGGAGAATGTGGTTATTAACAAAAAAATTCACAATAAAAATATAATCATGGGGATTCCCTCATGTGATTTGGCCGGCGTGAGTTTGTTAGATGAAATATATCTTGATAAAGATTTTATAGATCCCTATTACAGGAATGTAAGAGAAAATTCAATTCTTATTGGAACAGATTGTTTTACTACACAGGAACATTGTCATTGTACTGCATATGGGATTAATCCTTATCCGGAAAAGAATAATGACCTGTCATTGATTTCTTTAAATGGTTCAATATTAATTTTTGTGAATACGGATAAAGGAATTGAAATTGCTGCCAGGATTAAGGAAGTAGCTACTGTACATGAAATTAGTAGTGAGAATATAAAAGCAGTGCAAACAAAAAGAGAAGCTGTTAAAAAGGAATTAAAAAAGAGTTACAAAAATTTACCGGATTATAAGGAAACCGGAAAACTTATCATTAAATCAAAGGATGCAATTTGGGAGAAATATGCAAAGACATGTGTTTCTTGTGGTGCCTGTGCAACTATTTGTCCGACTTGTACTTGTTTCCTTTTAATTGACAGGCCTGATTTTGAAAAAGTAAGACAACTGGATGCATGCCAGTATCCAGGGTTTGAAAGGATAGCAGCAGGGGAAGATCCTCTTGGGAGGAAATATGTGAGGTTCAGAAACAGATACTTATGTAAATATGTATGGAAACCTGAAAAGTTTGAATCAATAGCATGTACAGGTTGCGGCAGATGTATCGAATCATGCATAGGCAGTATAAACAAAAACGAATTATTCACCGAATTAGTGAACAAAAAATAAAATATTACAGAAGTGTCAAATATCGGAAGCATATATAAACCTCTTAAAGCAAAAGTTGATAAGGTAATTACTGAATCGCCTACTATTAAGACACTTGTTCTTATCCCTGAGGCTGATTTTTCTTTTAAAACAGGTGAGTTCATTCAACTTACACTTAATGGGTATGGTGAAGCTCCTTTTACACCTTCTTCATCACCACTTGAAAAAAGAAGGCTTGAAGTTACTATTATGAAAGCCGGCTATGTTACAGAAAAGGTACATGCACTTAAAGCAGGAGAAGTAGTTGGAATAAGAGGCCCGTTTGGAAGAGGTTATCCTGTAGAGCAATTCTATGGTAAGGAAATAGTAATTGTTAGCGGTGGATGTGGTTTTGCACCCATAAGATCATTACTCTATAACCTGATGGCAGAGAAGGAGAAATTTAAGAAAGTGACGGTTTGTTACGGAGCAAAAACACCCGAAGAATGCATCTACAAACCCTTTGTTGATGAGTTGAGAAAAACAGAAAGATTTGAGGTATACAGAAGTGTGGATAATGCTGATGACAAATGGGAGGAAAAGGAAGGTGTTGTCACCATATTACTTGATGATATAAAGGTAGATATAAAAAATTCAGTAGCGGTTGTTTGTGGTCCGCCGGTTATGATGAAGTTTGGCACAATGAAATTACTGGAGATGGGATATCCTGGAAGTGATATTTATTTATCAATGGAAAAGAATATGTCATGTGGCCTTGGTAAATGCGGACACTGTATGATGGGGAAATATTTTGTATGTAAAGACGGACCTGTTTTTACCTATGAAGAAATTAAAAATGAACCGGATATTTGGTTATAATTAGCAAAAGTATGAGCAAAAAGGTATTAATTGATCTTTATAAGTTGAGGAACCTGGATGAGTGTAAATCCGAGGCTATTTACAAAAGAGGTCCGGACGATAAATCATTTAAGACAATAAGGGAACTTGCAACATTTCAGTTTACCTGTCGCAAATGTGATAATGCTCCATGTATAAATGCATGTCCGGCAGATGCACTTGAAAAAGATAAAGATGGGATCATTAACAGGGCAGTTAATCTTTGTATCAGATGTAAATCATGTATTACAATTTGTCCTTTCGGAACAATGATGGATGATTTATTTGAAGTTAAAACATCTGATTACAAGTACATGAACTTATCAGATGAGTCAGAACTGGAAAAATTTGCGTCAGCATACCCTGATGATATTGTAAGTATTGTTGATATAGATGAGGATCCGAAACAAAACATTTATAAATTAAACGATAAAATATTAGTTAAAGAATATATTTGGGAATGAGTTAAATAATAGAAAATAGAAATATGCTAAGAGATTTATTCTACTACTTGATTTATCCGGGCTTTCTTTTTGTTGCTGTTGTAGGCGGATTATTGTCTTTTTTTGACAGAAAGATTACGGCATGGGTTCAATTCAGAAAAGGACCTCCCTTATTACAGCCATTTTATGATTTCTTCAAACTTCTTCTGGTTAAGGAGACTATAACTCCGGCTAAAGGATCAAAAATGACTTTTTTACTGGCACCGGTATTTTCGCTTTTTGGAGCTACTGTATCAAGTGTACTGATATTTCTTCCTTTACTCGGAATTAAAACGGGATTTACCGGCGATGTCATAGTTATATTTTATTTGCTCACCATTCCTTCCTTATCCTATATTATAGGAGCACTGGCATCCGGAAATCCATTAGCATCAATAGGAGCCTCAAGAGAAATGAAATTGGTTATCAGCTATGAATTATCATTTTTACTCGTATTAATCGCTATAATAATTAAAAGCGATATGAGTATCAGCCTTTATGATATTATTAATGCACAACAACCCGCTAATGCATTCATAGGAAGTGTTTCAGGTGTAATATTATTTATTGTGGTAATCTTTTGCCTGCAGGCTAAATTAGGTCTTGTACCTTTTGATATGGCTGAAGCAGAAACAGAGATAACACATGGTTCATTTATTGAATATTCTGGTTCTGCCTATGCCCTGATTAAACTGACTAAATACATGATGTTATTTACTCTGCCTGCATTTGTTGTTGCACTTTTTATGAAAGGATTTAATTTTGAAGGAATAGGAATTTTATGGACGGTATTAAAAGTGTTGGCCATAGTATTAATCTTAACACTGATAAGAAATACTAATCCCAGGGTTAGAATAAGTCAAGCCATGCGGTTCTTCTTTGTATGGATGAACCTGCTGGCTATTATTGCTATTGTTTTGATATTTTTTGGATATTAAAATTTGAGAAATTGGGCTTTAAAGAATTTTGTTTTAAGAAATCACTCTTTTTGTTTCACTTTGGTGGAGCATCCTGTAATAACTGTGATATAGAGATTCTCGATTGCCTCACACCAAGATATGATGTCGAAAGGTTTGGGATGCAACTCGTGGGAAGCATAAGACATGCAGATGTTTTGTTGGTTAACGGTTCTATCAATAAAAAGGATAAACCAAGACTCCTTGAAATTTACAGGCAGGCCCCCAAGCCAATTATAGTGATTGCAATAGGAGCCTGCGGCTGTACAGGTGGTATATTTGCAGAAGGTAATACCTTTGCCGGTCCGGTTGACAAAATTATCCCGGTAGACGCTTATATACCCGGATGTCCGCCAAAACCAGAGGCTATACTAGCTGGTATTGTAAAGCTTCTTAATAAATAAAATAAGAATTAAGCAGATGGTATCAATAAAAGACATAGATAATATTAAGAATTATCTAAAGGGAGATATAATAGAAACAGAAATAAAAAGTGCAACACGTGCAACAGTCACTATTAAGAAAGACGCACTAATCAGGGCTGCCGATTATTTGTTTAATAAACTTAAGTTAAGGTTTATTATTGCTTCTGCTTTGGATTCTAAAAAAGGATTTGAGATCTATTATCATTTTAGTAATGATTTTTCAGGACTGGTAGCTAATTTGCATGTAATTCTCCCAAAAGAAAAACCGGAAGTAGAATCATTAACAGGATTGTTTGAAGCAGCAAACTGGATTGAGCGTGAAATGCATGAAATATTAGGCATAAATTTCTTAGGCCATCCTAACCTCGAGAAACTTATTTCTGAAGGAAACTGGGCTAAGGGAGTTTATCCATACAGGAATTAGAAATTTCTAATAGTAGAAAGCTAATAGCTAAAAGCGAAAAAGATGAGTAAAATAATACCAATAGGACCATATCATCCGCTGCAGGAAGAACCTGAACTTTTCAAATTATACTGTGATGGAGAGATTGTGAAAGATATTAAGTGGGAGACCGGTTATAATCATAGAGGCATAGAAAGACTGAGCGAATCAAAAACTTTTGATCAGGCATTTTTCCTTGTTGAAAGAATTTGTGGTATATGTTCGACTTCACATCCCTTTGCATTTGCAAATTGTATGGATGAAATAGCAGGAGTGGAAATACCTGACAGGGCAAAATATATACGCAGCATAATTGGAGAATTGGAAAGGATACATAGTCATTTATTATGGGTTGGTCTTGCCGGCCATTTTCTTGGTTATAATACTGTATTTATGTGGGCATGGAAATACAGGGAACCTATTCTTGACCTGTTTGAGATCATTACTGGCAACAGGAATAGTTACGCTATGTTCAAGATTGGGGGCGTCAGAAGAGATATTGAAGAACATAAGATACCAGGAATACAGAAAGTACTGGATTCTTTCAAGAAAAAGAATGATCTGCTCACAGGGGCTGTAATGGATGATCCTGTTATACATGCAAGAACAAAAGGAGTAGGTATATTAACAAAAGAAGATATTATTAATTACGCAGCGGTAGGTCCGACAGCCAGGGCTTCAGATGTTGCTATAGATGTCAGGAAGGACGATCCATATGCTGCATATCCGTTAGTAAATTGGAAAGTTATTACCGCCAAAGGATGTGATGTTTTTGCAAAGGCTGAAGTGAGGCTTCTGGAAATGTATGAATCAATCTCAATAATTGAACAATGCCTTGACGGACTGAAAAAGACAAAAGAAGGAGATATTGAAGTAGAAGTTAGGGAGGTGCCTGCCGGATACGGTACAGGTCATGCTGAAGCTCCCCGCGGTGAAGTATTTCATTTTGTTGTAACAAATGGTTCAAATTACCCGGTAAGGCATAAGGTAAGAGCTCCCAGCTATGTGAATATAGCAACCTTTAAAAAATCATGTGTCGGACAGACAATAACAGACGCTACAATTTCACTTGCAGCTGTTGATCCCTGCTATTGTTGTACCGAAAGAATGGCTTATGCCTATGATTATAATACCAGAGACAAGATTCTTAATGGAGAAGATATATTAAAGCTATCTCACAAAAAAACTGAAGAAATAAGAAAAAAGTTGTAATACCTGTAAAATGAACGATATTTTATTAGATAATTCATATTTGACTGTTATAACAGCAATAATTGTTATACCTATACTTGTAGGTGTAGTTTTATTTATCTTACCGGAGAAAATAAAAACTGTTAAAGGAATAATTTCACTAATTATTGCTGCACCGGTACTCTATTTTGCTTACGATATTTTTGCTCAGAAGAGTCTTGCAGGAAAAGCCAATCTTATGGATGCTATTACAATTAAAAGTCAGGTTATTAATACATGGCTTGAAGGGGTTGGTAAATATACGGCTGTTAACATTGACAGCCTGAGTAAATTAATCGCATTGTTAATTGGCTTTTTCGGATTTATTATTGTTATCTATTCACTTGTTTATATAACCAAAGCAAAGGGTATACGTAATTACTATCCCTATGTACTTATAACTCTGGGTTCATCATTTGGCGCAGTTCTCGCAGATAATCTTATACTATTTGTTGTTTTCTGGGGTATTCTGGCTATTACATGCTATAAATTGATTAAGGGCTATGATGAGGAGAGCTCGGCCGCTGCCAAGAAAACATTAGTTATAATTGGTGCATCTGATGGTATAATGTTATTAGGAATAGGGATTATATGGAAGATTACAGGTTCTATCAATATGTCTGAATTAAGTATAAATACAACAGATGCAATCAGAAATATAGCATTTATTACTTTGCTTATTGGAAGTTTTACAAAAGCAGGAGCTATTCCTTTTCACACATGGATTCCTGACTATGTAAAAAAAGCACCTGCCTCATCTTCAGCTTACCTGCCGGCATCCCTGGACAAGCTTCTGGGAATTTATTTCCTGGCAAGAATCTGTAATGATGTTTTTATACTTAATCAATGGCTGAGACTGGTAATAATTATCATAGGTGTTTCAACAATAATCATTGCTGTAATGATGGCCTTGATACAACATAATTATAAAAAGCTGTTGGGTTATCATGCGGTATCACAGGTAGGTTATATGGTGACAGGTCTCGGACTGGGAACTCCTCTGGGGATTATCGGGGGATTATTTCATATGATGAACCATGCTTTATATAAGAGCGGACTGTTTCTGGTTGCAGGAAGTATTGAAAAGAGCACAGGAAAAGAAGACTTAGATGATATCAGTGGATTATCCCGGGCTATGCCTTTAACATTTATAACCGGACTGGTTTTTGCATTGTCAATTTCAGGTATCCCTCCTCTGAACGGTTTTGCTTCCAAATGGACTATATACCAGGGAATAATTGATTTTGGAAAAACACCGGGCGTAGCGAATCAACTGTGGATTATATGGCTGTCTCTGGCGGTTATAGGTTCTGCGCTGACATTGGCCAGTTTTATCAAATTTATATCAGGAGCCTTCCTGGGCCGAAGGAGGGAAGATTTAAAAGATGTTAAGGAAGTCAGTATAATTATGTGGTTTCCACAAGTTGTTCTTGCTTTAATTTGTATCGGTTTTGGTGTTTTCGCAACAAATTTTGTAATACCAAGGACTTTCATCCCCATTGCGGGCGATTTTCAGTATGTAGGAGCATGGAATTCCACAACAATTTCATTGCTCATATTGATTTCAATAATACTGGGTATTATTATTTATTTAGTAGGTAATGTTAAAAACTTCCGGGTAGATGACAGTTTTGTAGGAGGGGAAACATTTAGGGAACAGACAGGTTTTGCTTCAACGGAATTTTATAAGACTATTGCTAATTTTAAGTCGTTTTCATTTATATACAGAAAGGCAGAAGAAAAGTGGTTTGACATATACGATTTATCCAAAAATATAGTACTCTGGCTTAATAAGAAATTTAGTCTGGCACATAATGGAGTTTTATCAAACTATGCAATCTGGATCTTAGCCGGACTTATTATAATGTTAATATTTTTAATCTGATAAAGATTTGAAAATTATAAATATATGGAAATAGTACTCTCAATAGTAATTGTCTTTATGATATTGGGAGCAATTTATGCCCTCTATGCAAAGGATTTATTATCGGCACTTATCTCTTGCGGGATTGTTGGTTATGGGCTGGTTATCTGCTTCCTGCTTCTTCAGGCTCCTGATTTGGCTATAGTACAAATTGTTGTAGAAACAATTACATTAGTGATAATGGTTGCTGTTGTTTTGAACAGCACAAGAGAAGAACTTAAAGAAAAGGCAGTGGTAAACATAGACGGCGTATCTTATGTTCACCAGAGGTATATTGTTAATGTTATACTGGTAGTGGTTTTTGCATTGTTCCTGTTATATTTTTTCAAGGAATCCATTTTTACCCTGGATCATTTTGGCGAACATGTAACAAGGATGTCAACGGCATATATTGAAAAAGCAGCAGAGCAGACCGGCAGCGCAAATCTTGTAACCGGGATTCTGTTTGATTTCAGAGGATATGATACTTTGGGTGAGGCAACAATATTGTTTACAGCAGTCATTGGAATATTAACAATTTTAAGAGCAAAAGGTAAGAAATAAGAATAAATTATTATTATGAATGGTATGACTCCAATAGTAAAAAAAGTAACACAACTTATTGTTGGGTTAATTTTCCTGTATGGAATTTATATTATAACACACGGACATCTTACCCCTGGCGGAGGATTTGCCGGTGGAGCAGTTGTGGCAGGTTCATTTGTTTTACTGGTACTTGCCTATGGGAGTAATATCTTAAAATTAAAGAAACGGGAGGAGGGGTCATCAGTTGTTGAGAGTCTTGGAATACTGTTATTTACAGTACTGGCATTTGCTGCAATATTTATAGGGACAAAGGTCTTTTTCGCAAATTATCTGCCCAAAGGAGTAATAGGTGAATTAATAAGTGCGGGCGTAATTCCTTTATATAATATAGCTGTTGGAATTGAAGTTGCAGCAGCATTATTCACTATTTTTCTGGCATTAGTAATTTATAAAGAAGAGGTATTAAAATGATTGTTTATTTGTTATGTTTTATATTATTCCTGGTTGGACTTTTTGGAGTATTAACTAAAAGGAATGTAATTAAAATTGTAATAGGCCTTTCAGTAATGGAATTTAGTTTGTTCCTGTTTTTTGCATTAATAGGATATATCGATAAAGGAATTGCACCCATTATTGTTCAGAATATACCAAATGCAAAATTTGTTGATCCATTACCGCAGGCAATGGTGCTAACAGCTATTGTAATCGGACTGGCTACAAATGCTATGCTGCTTGCCATTGCAATTAGATTATATAAGAAATATAACACTTTTGATATAAGAAAAATAAATAGTTTAAAAGGATGATTATGGAGCAATTAATTCCATTATATGTAATACTGCCCCTTGGTGCTGCATTTCTTATTCCTGTAATAGGAAGATTTATTAAAGGCTTTCAAAAGACTATTACCTCACTGGTTTTCCTTTTTCTTCTGGCTTTAAGCATAAAGTTCATATTAAATGGAATTAATGAGCCGTTAACATACAAAATCGGTGGATGGGAACCAGTTGGCAATATACCTATAGCAATATATTTTGTGCTGGACGGACTCAGTATCTTTATGTTATGTATTGTAAACCTGATAGCATTCCTTTCGGGATTTTACGCTATATCCTACATTAAGAAATATACGGCAGAAAATAACTTTTACGCTTTATTCTCTCTTATGGTGGCCGGCATGAATGGAGTAATACTTACAGGTGATTTGTTTAATCTTTTTGTATTTTTAGAAATTGCAGTTATTGCTTCGTATGCACTGGTAGCCTTTGGTATTGAAAAAGAAGAACTGGAAGCATCATTCAAATACCAGGTTCTTGGTGGTATGGCTTCTTTATTAATACTCTTTAGTATAGGTCTTTTATATTGGAACACAAAAACATTAAATATTGCTGATATTGCCACATTGATAAAGGCAGGTACTTACAATAAAATTCTAATCTTTTCTCAGCTTGTATTAATTGCCGGTTTTGGACTGAAAGCAGCAATTATACCATTTCATGCATGGCTGCCTGATGCACATTCCTCAGCGCCTTCCCCCATATCATCCATGTTATCAGGAGTACTAATAAAGGCAATTGGAATTTATGCTATTATCAGATTATTCTTTAATATGTTTGCCATATCACATGAAATAGCATTAACCTTAACAACTTTAGGTGTTTTGTCAATGGTAATAGGATCATTATTAGCAATCGGACAATGGGATATTAAACGCTTGCTGGCATACTCAAGTATCAGCCAGGTCGGATATATTATAATGGGAGTGGGAATCGGACTTCTTATTTTAACAACAAATGGAAATAAAGCCATAGCGGCATTATCAATTTTTGGAGGATTGTTTCACCTGGTCAACCATGCTGTATTTAAAGGATTACTGTTTTTAAGTGCAGGAGCTGTTGAACATCGAACAGGAATAAGGGATTTAAAAAAGCTGGGTGGCTTATCAAGTAAGATGCCAGTCACATCTTCTTCTTCATTAATAGCCTCCCTGGCAATTTCAGGTATACCACCCTTCAATGGATTTTTCAGTAAGCTGGTTATAATAATTGCTGCAATCCAGGCACAGTATTATTGGCTTGCAGCTATTGCTATTGTTATTAGTATTATTACGTTGGCATATTTCTTAAAGCTTCAGAAATATGCTTTTTATGGTAAAGCAAATAATAAAATAAATAATTTAAAAGAGGTTCCTTTTACAATGTGCTTTTCAATGATTGTACTGGCTATATTGTGTATTGGCCTTAGTTTGCTGATAATACCGGGAATAAGGGAAGCAGTAATGGAACCTGCTGTAAATACTTTGATTAATAAAGCTAATTATTTGTTAATATTATAAGAAATATAATATGAAATACATTTTTGCTTTTATAATATTGCTGGGTTTCTGGTTACTTTTTACTTATAGTATTGAAACTCCTAATTTAATTGTTGGTGCTGTCGCATCATTAATTACTGTATTGGTATTTGCAAAACATTTTGTTAAACCTGTGTGGAAAATGCTGCAGCCTCAGCGGTATTTCTGGTTTATTATTTACCTGATTGTGTTTATATGGGAGTGTATTAAAGCTAATTTCGATGTGGCATACAGGGTATTGCATCCTGCTATGCCCATAAAACCGGGGATCGTAAAAGTAAAACTCAACCTGAAAACAAATATGGCAAAAACTATTTTGGCCAATTCAATTACAATGACACCGGGAACAATTACTGTAGATTTGATAGATGACACTTTATATGTACACTGGATTTATGTAAGCAGTACTGATCCTGAAGTATATAGCAAGAAAGTTGCAGGAAGATTCGAGAAATATATAAAGAAGATATTTGAATAATTAACGATAAAAAATTAAAAATGAACCAGCTGCTTTATTACTTTTTGTATACTCAGATTGCCCTTTGTTTCTTCTGTCTGTACAGAATAATAAGAGGGCCAACAATAGCTGACAGAATGGTTGGAATAGATATTTTCGGTATTCTCGTGGTTGGTATCTGCGCAATAATAGCAGTCATAACTGATCGTATGTTTATTATTGATATTGGAATTGCGTGGATTATTTTAAGTTTCATAGGCACATTAACTTTAGCAAAATATTTAGGAGGAAGAAATCTAAATGAGTAAAATTATTTTTATAATACTGCTATCAATAGGTATTTTATTTAATTTATTTGGTTGCATCGGACTTTTAAGGTTACCTGATGTGTATAACAGACTGCAGTCAGCAACCAAATGTGTAACACTTGGAACCTGCAGTATACTTCTTAGCCTTATAGTATATTACGGATTTGATGAAATAGGGGTTAAAGCCTTGATCGCCATTCCATTATTATTTTTCGCAGCTACAGTAGCTGCACATGCCCTTATCAGAGGTTCATATTTCTTTGGCATCAAGCTGGGAGAGAAAAGTGTTAAAGATGATTATAAAGAAGTCGCCGGATCAGATAAAAATAAAGAATCGAAAAAATGAAGTATCCTAAATTAAGAGAAGTTAAAGAAGCGGTAATTTCATTATTGACTCCGGCTTATACAACAAAATTCCCTAAAAAGCCGCATACTCCGTTTGAGAATTACAGAGGGAAGCCGGTAGTTGATGATGAAAATTGTGTTGGTTGCGAAACTTGCGCTAATGTATGTCCTCCACATGCCATAACTTTTAAAGATGATAAAAAGAAGAAGCTAAGAGTTATTGAAAGAAATTACGGATTATGTATTTTTTGCGGACAATGCCAGGACCATTGTATTACGGGCAAGGGTGTTAAGTTATCAGATAAAATATTTGATCTGGCAACCTTTGACAGATCTCAGCTGGTTGAGAAACAGGAAAAAGAACTTCTTGTATGCGAGAATTGCGGCGCTATAATAACAACAAAGGAACATATACAATATTTGCATAAAAAGCTAGGTCCGATAGCCTATTCTTCTATCCTTAACCTGAATATGCTGAATGAGAAATTAAAACTTGCCGAGCCTAAAGATGTTAGTTTTGATGTTAAAGATGAATTAAAGAGAAAGGATACATTTAATATCATCTGTCCGAACTGCCTGAGAAAGGTGCTGGTAAAGAGTATATAGGCTCTTCCGGTTAAACCAGGTATATCTTTTTCGGTGAAATTACCAGCATTTATACCTTTTTCCTCCTGATTTTATTTTTTCTTTTGTAATTTACATTTATCGGATAATAAGATATATAAAGACTATAGAATAAAATAATACAAATTGGTCGAATTACATAAGTACTTCCTGAAGCAGAAGAATAAGAGTCTGCTGTTTGTCGGAATAGGTAATATACTAAGAAGCGATGACGGTGCAGGTGTATACATATGCAGGAACATAATGGCAGCAAATAATATAGGGACTTTAATAGCGGAGGTAAGCATTGAAAATTACATTTCAAAAATTAATGACTTAAATCCGGATATATTAATTCTTGTTGATTGTGTAAATTTTAATAAAAAGCCGGGTTATTTTGATTTGCTTCCGGTTGAAAAGATAAAAGACTTTACTACAAATACCCATAATATTTCACTTAAGAGAATATCGGAATTTTTTAAAATGAAAGTACTTGTTTTGGGAATTCAGCCTGCTTCACTGAATTTTGGGGAAAGACTTAGCAGGCAGGTAAAGGAATCAGCAGACAGAATAGTGGAGAATATAAATCGAATATTGTCATCCTGAAATTTCAGGATATGTGTCAGCAATAGAGCAATAGAAAAAAATATTTTCAATTTCTCTACTTTAAAACTTGCAAATAGTACTCTATTGTTGTATATTAATCAATAAATTATCAGATATTTTTTATTGTAATTTATACAAAAAACACTGAACCATGGGTAAGCATCTAATATCACTTAAAGTAAAATGCCCTAATTGCAAAAAATCACTTATGGATTATACTCAATATCTTAATGGGAAACCTAG
Organism: uncultured Bacteroidales bacterium; assembly: GCA_964521285.1. Taxonomy (GTDB): domain Bacteria; phylum Bacteroidota; class Bacteroidia; order Bacteroidales; family UBA10428. The sequence goes on from CAZFQS010000014.1 coordinate 21,772, forward strand.
TATCAAGGTTCACATAGGAGTGGGTAAAAGTAAAGGAGTAATAAATTTATGTTCAACTTATGGTTGTTATGAGAAGGTTAGTAATATAGATTTAATAGAAGGTGAAATAGCCAGATTATCTTGTCCCCATTGCAAAAAGGAATTTTCCGGAACCAGTTTATGTGATGATTGTGATGCTCCTATAATCGATTTCAATCTTGAAAAGGGAGGAAAGGTTCATGTTTGTTCGCGTATTGGTTGTAAGAAACATTTTGTTTCTTTCGAAGACATTTATGATACACTATCGAATTTTTATGCTAATTATAATTACGGGGCAAGAGATATTGATTTCTGATTATTGTAAGTCATTTAATGAAATCTTGATATGTTAATCGTATAAGAGGTTTAATTTCATAATTTATTATCCTGAAACAAGATTTCTTTCATCCTGTAAGTTTGAAATAACCTTTAAGGTTCTTACTTTTTTTTTAGATAATAATAGTATTAAATGTAGAAATTAATCCCTGATTTACCCCCCTATTTAATAGTTACTTTTTAATTAAGAAATACAAAAATGAGATTTTTAAAGGATCCTAACAAATTGTATATAATTATTGTAAATAATTAAAAATTACTAATTCTATGGAAAATAATTTAAAGAGTATAATTGAAAAGTATAATAAAGATAATTACAGGTTATTGGATATGTTACTGGATTTGCAGGCGGAATTTGGTTTTATATCAAAAGAGGCTATTGAGCTCATTGCAGATGAATTGATGTTATCTGAAGCTGATGTTATACAAACAGCATCATTTTATCATTTCCTTTCATTGAAACCGGTTGGAAAATATGCCATTTATATTAATAATAGTGCTGTTGCGAATATGATGGGCAGGAAAGAAGTTGTATCTACATTTGAGAAAGAAACAGGTATTAAAATCGGACAGGTAACTCCTGATGGACTGATAGGATTATATAATACATCCTGTATCGGTATGAATGATCAGGAACCTGCTGCTATAATAAATAACCGCATTTTTACCAAACTAACTCCATTCAGGGTAAAAGAAATAGTCAGGGATATTAAGCAGGGTAAGAACGTTGACAATATGTTTTCAGCGGGTTATGGTGACGGGAAGAACAGTTCGGAATTTATCAAGGCTGTTGTTAACAATAATATAATGAAGAAAGGTCCGACACTGGATTCAAATTACAAGGTGGGCGAGGCATTATATAAAGTATTGAATATGACACCTGAGGAAGTAATTGAAGAGATTAAAGTCTCTAATTTAAGGGGAAGGGGAGGAGCAGGTTTTCCAACCGGACTAAAGTGGCAGTTTTGCAGAAATTCTTCAGGAGACAGGAAATATATCTTTTGCAATGCTGATGAAGGTGAACCAGGTACCTTTAAAGATCGGGTAATATTGACTGAATTACCCATGTTGCTTCTTGAAGGAATGGTTATAGCCGGATATGCTGTAGGAGCTACTGAAGGAATAATATATGTCCGTTATGAATATAAATATTTACAGAAATATCTGGAAGATATACTTCAAAAATTTATGAAGGATAACTATATAGGCAAAGATATATGCGGTAAGAAAGGTTTTAATTTCAATATAAGAATTCAGTATGGTGCCGGAGCCTATATTTGTGGTCAGGAATCCGCTTTACTGGAATCTGCTGAAGGTAAAAGAGGAGAACCCAGAGACGCACCTCCTTTTCCGGTTGAAAACGGGTATCAAAATATGCCTACTGTAGTAAATAATGTTGAAACTCTTTGTGCTGTTGTCAGGATAATTATAAATGGAAGTGAATGGTACAGAGAACTTGGTACACACGAATCAACAGGAACCAAAATAATCAGTATATCTGGTGATTGCCGTTTTCCTGGTGTTTATGAAATTGAATGGGGTATAACTTTAAATGACATTCTTGATATGGCTGGTGCAACAGATATACAGGCAGTACATGTAGGGGGGCCCTCAGGGGCACTGATTGCACAAAATGAATTTAACAGAAAACTAGGATATGAGGATCTTGCCACAGGAGGAGCAATCATAATAATCAGTAATAAGAGGGATCTCTTATCTGATATTGTGTACCCCTCAATGGAATTTTTTATTGAAGAGTCATGTGGCAGTTGTTCTACCTGCAGGATTGTACCCAGACTGCTTCAAACCAAGCTTAAAAACCTGATCGATGGAAGAGCAATTATGCAGGATATTGATGATATGGTCAGCTGGGGCAAGATATTAAAAGCCAGTCGTTGTGGCTTAGGACAGACTGCTGCTAATCCGATTTTATCCAGTATAAAGAATTTTAGAAATTTATATGAAGAAAAGGTACAAAAGAACAAAGATTTTGCAACTAGTTTTGATTTAAATGCTGCCATCAAAGAGTCCTGTGAAGCAGCAAACAGAATACCTAATGTTTAAAATAGAATGAAATGGAAAAAATCGTAAAATTCACAATTGACGGAAGGGAATGTATGGCTAATAAAGGCCAGTTCATACTTAGTGCTGCAAAAGAAAACGGAATATATATTCCGGCTTTATGTAATTACCCGGGCATAAAACCCAGAGGAAGCTGCAGGATATGTACCGTGCTGGTAAATGGAAGATTAATGACTGCATGCACTACACCAATTGCTAATGCTATGATTATTGAAAATGATACTGATAAGATAAATGAACTCAGAAAATCAATAATAGAATTGTTATTTATTGAAGGTAATCATTTTTGCCCTTCATGTGAAAAAAGCGGAAATTGCGAACTTCAGGCTTTAGCATACCGTTTCAAAATCATGGCGCCGAGATTTCCATACCAGTTTCCAATGAGGAAAGTATATGCATCTATTCCAAAGATTATAAAGGAACAAAACAGGTGTATTCTTTGTAAGCGGTGTATCCGTACTATTAAAGATGAGAAGGGCAGAAGTGTTTTTGCTTACAGAAGAAGAAGTACCAGAACAGAAGTGATTGTAGATAATAAATTGGGTCATCAACTTACGGATGAACTTGCACAGAAAGCTATGGATGTGTGCCCTGTCGGATCTATTATTTACAAAGGAAAAGGATTTTCCATACCTATAGGCAAACGTAAATATGATGAAAAACCTATTGGAAGCGAAATTGATGAAATTAATGTTTCTAAATAATAAAGGAAAAAAACAATGAGTAAACCAATTATAGCAACAACATCACTGGCAGGATGTTTTGGATGCCATATGTCATTACTCGACATAGATGACAGAATTTTAGAACTTATTGAATTAGTGGAGTTTAATAAATCACCTATAAATGATATTAAGAAATTTACTAAAGTGTGTGACATTGGATTTATTGAAGGTGGATGCTGCAATAGTGAAAATGTTCATATTCTAAGAGATTTTCGTTCGAATTGCAAAATCCTTGTCTCTGTAGGAGAATGTGCAATTATGGGAGGATTGCCGGCATTAAGAAATGGTATACCTATTAAGGAATGTCTCGAGGAAGCATATATAAACAGTGTTACCGTAATAGGTAATCAGGATAAAATTATCCCTAATGATCCTGAAATTCCAATACTATTGGACAGGGTTTATCCTTGTCATGAGATAGTGAAAATTGACTATTTTCTTCCCGGCTGTCCGCCGAGTGCAGATCTTATATATGAAGCACTGATTGCAATAATTAATGGTGAAGAAATGAAATTAGATTATGATGATATAAAATTTGATTAAAGAGGTAAGAGAAATGGGACAAAAGATAACAATTGATCCGGTTACCAGAGTCGAAGGACATGGAAAGGTTACTATCTATATGGACAATGATGGTAATATTGAACAGACAAGATTACATATAGTAGAGTTTAGAGGTTTTGAGAGGTTTACACAGGGCAGGCCTTATTGGGAAGCACCTGTTTTGGTGCAAAGATTATGCGGCATATGTCCGGTCAGCCATCACCTTGCAGCTGCGAAAGCAATGGATGTTATTGTAGGTGCAGGTACAGGTGAAGGTCTGACTCCAACAGGGGAAAAGATGAGAAGATTAATGCATTATGGTCAAATCTTTCAATCGCATACATTGCATTTTTTTCATCTTGCCTCACCGGATCTGTTATTTGGAGTAGATGCCGATCCCCTGAAAAGGAATATTATTGGGGTTACGATCGAAAATAAGGAGCTGGCAGTCCAGGGAGTTCTTATGAGAAAATACGGACAGGAAGTTATAAAAGCTACTGCGGGAAAAAAAATACACGGAACAGGTGCAATACCAGGAGGCATAAATAAACACCTTTCAACAGAGGATAAAGAATATTTGTTAAACGGACTTGAACCAATGAATATCAATAAAATGATTGAATGGTCTCAGGCTGCACTTGATTTTTTTCATGAATATCATTCAAAGAATAAAGATTTGATTGATAACTTTTCAGTATTTCCTTCAAGCTCTCTGAGTCTGGTAAGAAAAGACGGCGCCCTGGATTTATATCATGGCGTACTGCGTGCTGTAAATGCCGAGGGTAAAACAATACTTCATGATATTGATTATCAGGAATATTATAAATATATTGATGAGGAAGTAAGATCATGGAGTTATATGAAATTTCCCTATTTAAAGGAGCTTGGTAAGAATGCAGGCTGGTACATGGTTGGACCGCTGGCAAGGATGAACACAGCAGAATTCATTGATACTCCTGTTGCCCAGAAGGAATTTTTAAGATTTAAGGCCTATACAAAGGGAAAGCCAAATAATATGTCTATGCATATGCACTGGGCCAGATTAATTGAGATATTGCATTCTGCGGAAATGATAAAACAACTTCTGAATGATCCCGATATTTTAAAAGGTGAACTGCTTACTAAAGGACAAAAACAACTGGAAGGAGTAGGATTAATAGAAGCCCCGCGAGGAACTTTATTTCATCATTACAAGATAAATGAGAACGACCAGATAGTAATGGCAAATCTTATAGTTTCCACTACTAACAATAATCAGCCCATGAATGAGGCAGTGAATTTTGTTGCAAATAAAGTAATGAAAGGTAAACTAAAAATCACAGAAGGGATGATGAATGCAGTTGAAGTTGCAATAAGAGCATATGATCCGTGCCTGAGCTGTGCAACACATGCCCTTGGTCAAATGCCACTGGAAATATCTTTATATAATGTAAATAATGAACTTATTGACCTGAAACGTAGTTATTAGTTGGATAAAGTACCGGAAATATTGATATATGGATACGGAAATCCCGGAAGACAGGATGACGGACTTGGTATTTTTCTTTCGGAAAAAATTGATAACTGGATAAAAGAAGAAAATATACTGTCTGTTAAGGTTGATTACAATTATCAGTTAAATATTGAAGATGCTCTGGAAATTGCTGATAAAAACCTGGTAATATTTATTGATGCATCAAAAGAAGAAATAAATGATTACTATTTAACTAAAGTAAAACCTTCAGACAGATTGGAATTCACTACTCATACAGTCTCTCCGTCCTATTTGTTAAACTTATGTAAGGTTATTTATAATAAAACACCTGATATTTATCTTCTTCATATTAAAGGTTATAAGTGGGAATTTCTTGAAGAAATGACTGAAGATGCAAAAAATAATCTTAGCAAGGCATATGATTTCCTGAAAGAATTTATTGTAAATAATAAAAATTATATTAATAATACCAGTTAATGCTCTTTTAAATAAGAAATTAAAGCTAATTGATTATGGATAATTATTAAAGAGTCATTAAAAAGGAATATAAAATAGTATCTAACAATTATAAAAAGACTATTTTTGGGAAAAATTTATAAGAGAAACATAGTTAGGCTGCAGCACAATGATTTATCATGCCATTTAATCAGGCTAAGATTTAACCAGCGAACTTTAACATAACAAAAATTACTAAGATGAAGTTAGGGTCATGGGCAAATAAAAAAATTCTCATAGTCGAAGATGATGATGTTAGTAACGAATTTTTCGAGGAAGTCCTGAGACCTACAAAAGCGAAATTGTTATTTGCAAAAGAAGGTAAGACGGCAATACAAATGTGTAAAGATAATCCTGATATTGATATAATACTGATGGATATACAATTACCTGTAATGGATGGCCAGGAGGCAGCAGATGAAATAAGGAAAATCAATAGAGATATTATAATGATAGCACAAACAGCATATGCAATGTCTGAAGATAGAGAAAAGTATCTTTCCTCAGGTTTTGATGATTATATTTCCAAACCAATAACTCCTTCCGGATTGCTGGAATTAATTGGGAAATATATATATTAACAAATCTTTTAATTGATTTACAATATTTTTAGTTTTTGTTCAAGCTACAATCACTTATATAAATTGCATATTTTTAAAATTATTAATAGTTTTATCGTGTATTATTAATGAATATTATAAAGTAATTATCATGAAACAAAGACGATTTATTTTCATACCAACAGTATTTATTTTAGCTGTTATAATTAGTTGTAAATCAGGAGTTAAATCCGAAACCGATAGTTTTGATTTTGAGGGTATTAGTCTGGATGAAGGGAAAAAAGCAATTAACAGTGCTGATACTATTGGCGCAGGCTTACCAATTTTTTATAATATGTATTTATCTGTTGAAATGTCTACTCTTTTTGAATCAATTGGCGCAGTATTTAATCCTGATTTGCTTAACGGCACATCAAAAATTTCTGAATATATAACAAGTTCAAAGAAGGCATTAAATATTGGAGTTTATGCAGTTGATTTAAGTTATGCAAGAATCTTTGAGCAAATTGAATTTGCTGGCAGGTATTTTAGTGCTATGCAGAAATTATCAGAAGAACTGGGTATACCTGGTGATTATTTTCTTACTACTGCCGAGAGATTTGACAGAAATATAAATGATAAGGATTCGTTAATAATAATAGCCAACGAGGCATATGTTACAACTGACGATTATTTAAAAGAAAATGAACGCTATAGTGCGGCTGCACAAATAATTCTTGGAGGATGGACAGAGGCATTATATATTGCCATGCATATAGCCAAGGAAAGCAAAAATATTGAAGTTTTTGAAAGAGTTTCAGAACAGAAGTATTCTCTTGATAACCTCATTGAAATGCTAAAGAATTATTCTGATGATGAAGCCATAGATCATTATTTAACTAAGCTTGAGGAATTAAGAACACCCTTTGACCTGTTAGATAAGGAATTAAATACTGATTTTGATTCAAATACCAGAGAAGGCAAGAAAAGAATTGAAAGAATTCTGACAATGATAGCTGAACTTGAGAAAGACATAAATAAAATAAGAAGTGAGATTGTGGGATAGGTTCAGGCGCTGTCCCCTTTTCTAACCATATAACAATAGAGCAATAGAGCAATAGAGCAATAGAACAATTATTCCGTATACTCCGAAAATGCTTCGATAACAGAGGCTACATAAGTTTTTGATACAGGAAGACTAAACTTTTGTTCAATATCTAATTCAAGAAAAAGACCCCCTTTCTCTTTATGTATAATTTTAACCTTTTCAAAGTTAACCATATATGATCTGTGACACCTCAAAATTTTCTTTGGCTGGAGTTTAGGCTCAAGGTTCTTTAAAGAATTACGAATGAGATACTTCGTTATTTTACCATTATCTACATAAAATATTGTAACATAATTATCAGTTGCTTCAAGATATAATAAATCTTCGAGCAGTATTGAAAAGCGTAAAGTACCCTTTTCATCATGGAAAGGGATCATCTTTTTTGAAGAGTCAGCAATTTTATCTTTATATGAAAGCTCTTCCAGCTGATCGGACTTAAAACGCCAGGAAAAGTATAAGGATAAAATTGAATAAGGCAGAAGCAATACAAGGGAAGTATTTTTAATCGAGACTTTGAATATTTCAGTAAAGTATCTTTCATCTTTTAGAATAAACTTAACAAAAATCGCATAAAAAGCTGCCATACTTATAATTTCAGCTATTACCCAGAGGATATATTGTAAATAATTTATCCGTTTGATTTTACTGTAATGGTACAATATTATTCTGCTGATTACTATAACAAGAACACCTGTGAGTATTATCAGGCTTGAAAACATGAGAAGTTGAATCTTGGTAGTGATATTAAACCTGATATTTACGTTAAAAGGAGAATAAAAATTAATAAAAGCAAGCGCAAATACTGCTGTGAATAATACAGTCCTTAAGATATTCTGCTTTTTTGTTAGATACTCAGGTATAGATGTTTCCCATATAGGCATTTTATGCTAATTTATTTATTATGAAAATTACAATGACAAAATTATGTAATAAGCCGAAAAATCCAGTTTTATAAAACATAAAAATATTAACTATATGATAGAAAATAGATATTTATCCCTATATAGTAAATTTCGCCCCGTATATTAACCTTTTATCCCAATTTACCCTTGTAAGTACCTATAATTTGAATAATTGGGTATTTATAATATTATTTTGTAATGAATTTATTATGGAATCTGATGATATATGCTTTATAATAAGCCATTTAATAAAACTTAATTATTAATTATAAAGTCAGGTTAAAAAGTTGTAAATTAAGATTTGATAACTTGTTATTTCTTAGTTTTGGTTATCCTGGATTTGAATATAATAAAAATATTTCCAGTATGATAAATGATCAGCTTTTAAATCCAAGAAGTATTGTTATTGTTGGAGGTTCCAACAATAAACATAAACCCGGCGGAAAATTACTGGAAAATATTTTAAATGGCAATTACAAAGGAAATCTGTATGTATTAAATCCCAAGGAAGATGTTGTTCAGGGAGTAAAGAGCTATAAAGTAGTTACAGACTTACCTGATACTGATTTGGCATTTCTTGCAATCTCAGCTAAATATTGTAAAAAGACAATTGAGGATTTAATCCGGTTAAAGAATACAAAAGTCTTTATTATTATATCTGCTGGTTTCAGTGAAGAGGGGGAAAATGGTGCTAAGCTTGAAAAAGAAATAGTCAATATAGTAAATAAGGCCAAAGCTTGCCTAATCGGACCTAATTGTATAGGAGTAATTACCCCAAACTACCAGGGAATATTTACATCTCCTGTACCTAAACTTGATGAAAAAGGATGCGATTTTGTCTCCCAGTCAGGTGGTACGGCAGTATTTATTATTGAATCAGCACTTCCAAAAGGAATTACCTTTGCAAATGTCTATTCTGTTGGCAATAGTGCACAATTAGGAGTTGAAGATATATTGGAATATTGGGACAATACTTCAGCTGATCAAAAAAGCTCTAAAATTAAATTACTCTATCTGGAAAAAATCAGAGATCCTGATAAACTGCTTAAGCATGCATCTTCGTTAATAAGAAAGGATTACAAAATAGCGGCTATAAAATCTGGTAGTTCAGAAGAAGGAAGGAGAGCTGCATTATCGCATACAGGCTCATTAGCAGGTTCGGATTCAGCTGTAGAAGCCTTATTTAGAAAAGCCGGAATTGTCAGGTGTTTTGGCAGGGAGGAACTGACTACTGTAGCATCAATACTAATGCATAAAGAACTTAAAGGTAAGAATCTGGCAATAATTACACACTCAGGAGGTCCGGCTGTAATGTTAGCAGATGCTTTATCAGATGGCGGGATGAATATTCCTCAAATTGAAGGTAAGCAAAATGAAGAATTATTATCGATGCTAAATCCATACGCATCAGCATCAAATCCAATAGATTTACTTGCTACAGGAAATGCTGAGCAGCTGGGAGAAGTTATAGAGTATTGTGATAAAAAACTGGATTATATTGATGGCATGATTGTTATTTTTGGAAGTACCGGTCTTAGTAATGTATACGATATTTATGAAGTTCTGCATAATAAAATGGAGAATTCTTCCAAGCCGGTTTTTCCTATACTACCATCAATTAGCAGTGCAAAAAATGAAGTTGAAGAATTTTTATTAAAGGGACATATTAACTTTCCTGATGAAGTTGTGTTGGGAAAAGCACTGACTAAAGTATATAATACACCTAAACCGGCCGAAGAAGGTATCTTTCTTAAAGGTGTTGATATACCAAAAATTCGAAATATAATAGACAGTTCAAAGTCGGGATTCCTGGAACCAGATTCTATTCAACTCTTACTGGAATATGCCAGCATACCTATAGTTAAGGAAAGGTTTGCAAAATCGAAGAAGACTCTAATAGGCGGTGTAAAAGATATTGGATATCCACTTGTTTTAAAGGCAATCGGACCTGTCCATAAATCAGAAATTGGTGGTGTTACCCTTAATATTAAGTCAGAAATACATCTTCTTGCTGAATTCCACCGTATGATGAAAATAAAAAACGTTAAAGGAGTTTTAATTCAGCAGATGCTATCCGGTATGGAATTATTTATTGGAGCAAAATATGAACCAAAGTTTGGACACGTTATTTTATGCGGATTAGGGGGAATATTTGTTGAAGTCCTTAAAGATCATTCGTCAGGTCTGGCTCCCTTAACTTATAACGAGGCATATTCAATGATACGTAATCTAAAAAGTTACAGGATTATTCAGGGTGCAAGGGGGCAGCCAGGAATAAATGAAGATAAATTTGCTGAAATAATCGTTCGTTTATCTTCATTACTCAGATATGCAACAGAAATTAAGGAATTAGATCTGAATCCCCTGATCGGAAGTCAGGATACAATTACTGTGGTTGATGCCAGAATAAGACTGGAAAAGTGAGCAGTTATAATATACAAATTTAATGCTTGTAATTATATGAAAGAAACAATAGTTCCATTTGAGTTGGTACAACAAAAGCTCAAAGAATGTAACCTGGAACAATTAGGTAAAGCTTCAATAAGAGAGGTTTTAAAACTTGTTAATGAGATTGAGAAGTCTTCAGATATTAAATTTATGCGTATGGGAATGGGTGTGCCCGGATTAACTCCTCCCAAAATTGCAACTAAAGCTGAGATAAAAGCACTAAGGAAAGGTGTAGCCTCACAATACCCGGATATCGAAGGTTTGCCAGTACTAAAAAAGGAAGCATCGAGGTTTTTAAAATTATTTCTTAATATTGATGTAAGTCCGGAAGGTTGTGTACCTACCTGCGGGTCAATGCAGGGTTCATTTGCCGTATTTATAACTGTTAACAGAACAGACAGGAAAAAGGAGGGCACACTATTTTTAGATCCCGGGTTTCCTGTGCAGAAACAGCAATGCCTGGTTGTGGGACATGATTTCGAGGCCTTCGATATTTATAAATTCCGGGGAAATAAATTGAGAAGTAAAATTGAGTCATATCTTAAGACACATAAGATTTCAAGTATTTTATATTCTAATCCGAATAATCCGTCCTGGATATGTTTGACTGAGGATGAACTTTCGATTATTGGTGAACTTGCAACTAAATACGACGTTATTGTAGTAGAAGATTTAGCTTACTTTGGTATGGATTTCAGAAAAGACATATCAAAGCCCGGACAACCTCCATTTCAGCCAACTGTAGCCAGATTTACAGATAATTATATTTTATTAATTTCTACCTCCAAAACATTTAGTTACGCCGGACAACGAACAGCTTTAATGGTAATGTCAGATAAGGTTTTTAAGCGGCGTTATCCTGATTTGAAAAGATATTATAATTCTGACATTCTGGGTCATGCTATGATATATGGGGCTTTATTTTCATTATCAGCAGGTACCCCTCACTCATCGCAATTGGGAATAGCATCATTATTAAAGGCAGCCAGTGATGGGAAATATAATCTGGTTAAAGAGATTAGGGAGTATGAAAATAAGGCAAAAGTCATTAAAAAGATATTTATGGATCATGGATTTAAAATACTTTATGATAAAGATTTAGATGTGCCAATAGCGGATGGATTCTATTTTACAGTTTCATGTCCTGGATTTACAGGTAATGAATTGGTTGAAAAATTGTTTTATTATGGAATAAGTACTGTATCTCTTGATAATACCGGAAGTGAATATCCTGAAGGAATTAGAGTATGTGTGTCACAGATAAAACCTGATCAGATTCCTGTTTTGCAACAAAGGCTTATGGCATTCAAAAACAATTGTACTTAGAAATTGTTATTATATTTTATAACAGAATTTATAATTTTAGTCTTTTTTAGCATAGATTTGTTAATTTTTTAACAACTTATTTTTTAATAAAACCAGTTAACAATAATTACCGGATCAAACTGAATGAATTATTCAAATACTAACATCAATTTCTTATAATGGCTAAAGTAAAAGGTGCGATTGTTGTAGATATTAAAAGATGCAAGGGATGTGAATTATGTATTGAAGCATGCCCTACCAAGGTTATAAAAATGGAAACCAAAGTAAATGGTAAAGGTTATCACTATGCATACATGGAATATCCCGAATTGTGTACGGGCTGTGTAAATTGTGCCCTTGTATGTCCTGATAGTGTAATTACTGTATACAGAACAAAAGTAGAAGATTAGTTAAATTAAATAAATTATGGGTGAAACCAGATTAATGAAAGGAAATGAGGCAATTGCCGAAGCAGCCATAAGAGCTGGTTGTGATGCCTATTTCGGATATCCTATAACCCCTCAGTCTGAAATAATTGAATATCTTGCTGCACAGGAGCCTCATAAACGGACTGGTATGGTCCTTTTACAGGCAGAAAGTGAATTAGCAGCCATAAATATGGTATACGGTGCTGCAGGAACAGGAAAGAAAGCGATGACTTCCTCTTCAAGTCCGGGTATTAGTCTGATGCAGGAAGGAATATCCTATATGGCAGGCTCAGAGTTGCCTTGTCTTATTGTAAATATTGTCAGAGGAGGACCAGGATTAGGTACAATTCAGCCTTCTCAGGCAGATTACTCACAGGCAACAAAAGGCGGAGGTCATGGAGATTATAAACTTATTGTTTTAGCACCGGCATCGGTTCAGGAAATGTCTGACTTTGTTCCGCTGGCTTTCGATTTGGCATTTAAATATCGAAATCCGGCCATGATTTTATCGGATGGCGTCATTGGCCAGATGATGGAAAAGGTTGAGTTATTTGACCAGGTGCCACGGGCTACGGAATTTGATCAATCATGGGCCACAACAGGAAAGACACCTGACAGGGAGCGCAATATACATACATCCCTTGATCTTGATCCTGCCCGTTTTGAAAGGCATAACCGTCATCTTCAGGAGAAATACAGAAAAATAATCGAAAATGAAGTAAGGTTTGAAAAGATTGAATGTGACAATGCTGATTACGTTATAGTAGCTTACGGTTCCAGTGCAAGAATTTGCCAGAAGACTATAAAACTGGCCAGGGAAAAAGGAATTAAGGTTGGCCTGTTACGTCCGATAACATTATTTCCATTTCCGGCCAAAGAAATCGAAAAACTGACAGACCATGTAAAAGGATTTATGGCAGTTGAATTAAGTGCCGGCCAAATGGTTGAAGATGTCAGACTGGCCGTCGGGAAAACGAGAAAAGTTGAATTTTATGGAAGGATGGGGGGCATGATACCTACGCCTATTGAAATTTTAAATGTATTAGAGGAAAAATTTTCAGGAGGATAAAAAATGGATGTAAAAGATATAATTAAAGAAGAGAACCTGGTCTTTAAAAAGACCAAATTACTAACTGACAATATTCTTTCATATTGTCCGGGATGCGGTCACGGCGTTGCGCATAGAATAACAATGGAAGTAATTGAGGAGATGGGAATAGTAGCGGATACTATTGGAATAGCACCTGTAGGCTGTTCAGTGTTTGCCTATGAATTTATGAATGTTGATATGCAGCAGGTACCCCATGGAAGAGCTCCTGCTAACGCCACTGGCATTAAAAGATGCTGGCCTGATAAATTTGTGTTTACCTACCAGGGTGATGGTGATCTGGCTGCTATCGGGACATCAGAAACTATTCATGCCTGTAACAGGGGTGAAAACATAACGATCATATTTATTAATAATGGTATATATGGAATGACCGGGGGTCAGATGGCTCCCACAACACTTGTCGGTATGAAAACATCTACCACTCCTTATGGACGGGATGTTAAACTGATGGGCAACCCAATAAAAATGACCGAGTTGGTGGCACATCTTCCGGGGACTTATTATGTAACAAGACAGGCAGTCCATACACCCTTAAGTGTGCGTAGAGCCAAAAAAGCGATACAAAAAGCATTTGAAATTCAAAAAGAAAAAAAAGGATTATCATTTGTTGAAATAGTATCAAACTGTAATTCCGGCTGGAAAATGACACCGGTGGAAGCCAACAAATGGATGGAAGAGAATATGTTCCCCTTTTATCCGCTCGGAGATATTAAGGTTGACGGTAAAATGGTCAACAAGTAATAATGATTCACTTTTAAATCTAATCGCTTAAATATTTAATATTCATAGTAAACTATATTATTAAAAAATGAATGAAGAAATTATAATAGCTGGCTTTGGTGGTCAGGGAATTTTATCAATGGGCAGTATTTTATCCTATTCAGGAATAATAGAAAATAGAGAAGTTAGCTGGATGCCTTCTTACGGTCCTGAAATGAGGGGCGGAACAGCTAATGTAACAGTAATTCTTAGCAGTGAAAGAATTAGCTCTCCTATTCTGAATACATTTGATACAGGTATACTTCTGAATCAGCAGTCACTTGATAAATTTGAGAATGCTATAAAGCCCGGAGGATTGTTACTGTATGATACAAATGGTATAACAAGGCACCCGGAACGTACCGACATAAATATATACCAGGTTGAAGCTGTTACTGAAGCCGGTAAAATGGTTACATCCAAAACGTTTAACATGATTGTCCTCGGAGCCTATTTGAAAATAAAACCTATAGTAAAATTTGAGAACGTCATTACCGGATTGAAAAAGGCATTGCCGGAAAGGCATCACCATTTGATCCCATTAAATGAGGAAGCGCTAAAGAGAGGTATGCAGATAGTTAAGGAAGTAATTACTGTCTGAATACCTTTTAGCTCCTTTTATGCCTGAGTATTAATTTTTTGACTCCTGTAAATATATTTTTTATCTGTTACTTAATAAGCAAAATCACCAGTTACTGGTGATACTTATCATCAAATAAAAATCAATTGCAATTATTTAATGATGTACATTTAAGTGAGGTTAAGTTGAAAAGCCAAAACCATGAAAAGAATTACGATTCTTTTTATAATGGTTTCAACTATAAATTTCACAGTTAAATCGCAATACGACAGAATAAAAGAGTATTATTCCCATTATGGAATGAATATTTCTCAGATTCATTCCGGTAGTGGACATGGTTATGGGATAGTAGTAAATACTAATATTCAAAAAGGAAGAAAATCTCTTGAGGTTGGTGCTATATTTAAGACAAGTGAAAACAAAATAGCTGGAGCCGATTTAAGATATAAAATCTTTTTAGGTCATTTTAATGATTTTCTAAAATGTGAAAAATTATTCAGCCCCTATTTTCAGTATAATTTAGTATATCAGAAAGCGACTGTTGATGCTCCTGTCTTTGTTACTATAGGTAAATCAAGGATAGAACTGCCTTATAACGGACCTGATATTGTAACTACAATAGAACATTATGTGTCACTTGGACTGCAATTAAAAATAAATAACCGTTTCTATTTCGATAGCTCTCTGGGATTAGGAATTTATATAGGATCAATTGATAAAAACAATAAACCATCCAGCTTTGGAATACATAAAGAAAACTACGGATTTACGGCTTCTTATAAATTGGGTGGGGGCTACAGATTTAATAAATAATTGCCTGGTTGCATAAACAATGCACTTCATAATAAATACTGTGTCACTTATAACTTTAATTTAATGATTGAAAAGCCAATATTAAATTTGACTTTTTGAAAGGAGTTTTTAAATTTAAAATCGAAGACATTAAGATAAGATTATTGAATAATACATAGAAACCAAACCTAAATATGACAGATAATTCTTTAATAAACTTTGAGGCATTTTTTAAGATTACTTATGGTTTGTATATTGTTAGTTCAAGGTTAAATGATAAATTAAACGGATTCATTTCTAATTCAGTAGTTCAGATAACAGCTGAGCCGGTCCAGTTTGCTGTTTGTTGTCACAAAGACAATTATACTTCTTTACACATTAAAGAAAGTAAGGTTTTTTCTATATCTGTTTTGCATAAAGATACCAGGGCGGAACTGATTGGACTGTTTGGTTATAAAAGTGGAAGAGATATAAATAAATTTGAAAGTGTAAATTATATAACAGGTAAAACCGGTGTACCAATTGTTATAGATGATACCATTGCCTGGATTGAATGTGAGTTAAGACAGACTTATGATGTAGGAACTCATTTGTTATTTGCAGGAGAAGTAGTAAAGAACGATATAATTGATTCGGAAAAGGAGCCCCTGACATATGCCTATTACAGAGAAGTGAGGAAGGGATTTGCTCCTAAAAATGCACCGACATTTATTGATAAGAGTAAGTTATAATTTAACAAATTCCACTCTTCTGTTATTTGCTTTACCTTCGGCAGTGCTATTCATGTCAATAGGTTTGCTTTCACCCCAGCCTCTGGAGGTTAACCGGTCTTTTGATATACCCATTGTTATCAGTTTATTCATAACTGTAAGGGCTCTGTCTTCTGACAATTTCTGGTTAAAATCATTATCGCCATCACTGTCAGTATGCCCCTCGACACTGAATTTCAAATCCGTATGCTCGTTCATTAAGTCATAGATTTCATTAATTACACCCATCGACTCAGGCTTAAGTGTGGCTCTGCCAACATCAAACCGGATACCACTGGCTATTATTTTTCCATCCTGAAGTACACGATCATAATATTTGACTCCTCCTTCTGCTATCCTGATGTTTTTAATATAATAATGCCTGTCATTTGAGGCCCAGTAGCAATCTATAGAGATACCTGTAGGATTAATATCAAGACGGGGTATGTTTATCAGGCGGACATCATCCATATAGGCTTTAAACTTTCCTTTTGTATAAGCCATAGACACATGCACCCACCTTCTTTCCTCAATATTTTCAGACGGATAGACACTTGATATACTGCCTATTTTCATTCTTTCATGTGTAATACTAAGTGTTTCCTGATATCCATCCGGGGGACGTTGATTTTTCCTGTCCCATAAATGAACCTCAGAGCCGTTTGGTTCAACATACAAGTCAAATTCAACAGTGAAAACGTCTGGTAAATAATCCTTTTCTGAATTCTCTATGTATGGCACAATAACCGGTGTTCCGCCCCTGAACATAATAACTTTTTCACCCCCGAATTCAGCTACTTCAGCATTACCCCTGTACAAATCCCAGCGTGATGGAAACTCCCCGTTTTCCTCACCAACCAGATTATCTTCAAATATAATCTTATCCCCCGGAACAAAATCGAATTTTGACCACATAAGCTCAGGTGATGATTTTACTGCTGAAACATCAGCTGCCTGTTCTGAAGATTCTGCATCTGTTTGTTGTTGTGTTTCCGTAGTACCTGATTTACTTTCATCGTCTGATGTTTCTGTTTCTTCATCTTTTTGCTTAAAAATATTACCAATGCCTTCTTCAACTTCATCGAATCCTTCATCTATAGTCTGATCAGTTTTTCGATCAATACGCTGCTCTGATTTTCTTTTTAGCTTATCCTTCAGGTCAATCTGGCTATAGGAAAAACTCAGAATACCAAAAATAAGTAGAGTTAATAAAAGTAACTTTTTCATTCTATTATAGTTTTAATTTTGGGCTCTTTGTATAACTATAAACAAATTTATAAAATCTTTTTATACAACCAGTGAATCTATTGGACATAATAATCGTCTTTCCTATTGCAATGATTCTCCATAATTCTTTAATAAAGAATATATAAATAAATATTTATCTATTTTAGCTATTAAAATTAATAATCAGTAAGAATTCAGTAGTTTGTTATATGATAGATGCAATTATTTTCGACAATGAAGGTGTAGTTGCTGATACTGAACCTGTTTGGGATAAAGAACAGGAGATATTTCTGGGAAGAAGAGGGATTGTATACAAAAAGGATAGAATTAAACATTTACTGAGCGGCAGAAGTATAACAGACGGAGTAAAGATTTTGAAACAGGAATATAATTTAACCGGAGATGAAATGGTTTTATCTGATGAAAGATATGCGATAGTAAAGAATCTGCTCAAGTCAGATATATATTTTATTGAAGGATTTATGGAATTTTATGAACTTGTAAAACATAAATATAAGACCTGTATAGCAACCTCAATGGACGAAGAATTATTAAATATTATCGATAAAAAGCTTTTATTAAATGAATTATTTAACAAAAATATTTATACATTAAAACATGTCAGCTACAAATCCAAGCCATGTCCTGATATTTTCTTATATGCGGCAAAAGAATTGAAGTCAAGTCCTTATAATTGCCTGGTGATTGAAGATTCCCCAAATGGTATAGATGCAGCCCGGGAAGCGGGCATGAAATGTATCGGACTGGCAACTACTTACTCTGATGAAAAATTAAAAAATGCAGATTTGATAGTAAAATCCTTTAGCGAGATTAATATAGAAAAATTAAAATTAATTTGATTTTCCTGCTTTCTTTTTTTTGTGATTAGTGGCTATTCGCATTGAAAAGAATCTGAATGATCTATTTTTTATGATTTATATAACTAGCTGTCATATAGATGCTTCTTAAGAATATATTTATATACTTCCCCGGGTAAAAAGTATTTCACATTTTTCCCTTGTTTCAACGCTTTTCTTATAAAGCTTGAGGATACTTCTATTAATGGTGCCTCAATGACTTTTATATTTTTATGTTCTTTTAAGTTAATATTTTCAAATCCCGGTCGGGGATATATATAGCGTTGATAGTTTTTAGTTATTTCTTCGTGATTCTTCCATTTATGGAATGTAGGCAGTACATCTGATCCCATTATTAATACATAATAAAAGCTTGGATTTTTTTCTTTTAAATATGTTAATGTATCTATGGTATATGAAGGTTTGGGAAGCCTGAATTCGATGTCACAAATCTGAAATTTATGATCTTCGCCAATTGCTTTTTTTAGAAGTTCATACCGGTCATAGTCTTCAAGCAAGGCGGCTTTTCTTTTAAGAGGATTTTGCGGACTCAGTACAAACCAGAGTTGATCAATATCAGTAAATTCCACAATGTAATTTGCAATAGCCAGGTGGCCAATATGCACGGGATTAAATGATCCGAAGTAAAGCCCGACTTTCATTACAAAAATCTTAATTGTTAAGAAATTCTCTCACGATCTCTTCAGCTTTCTTTAATGCATAATCCAAATCTTTATTAATAATAATTTTATCAAACTTATTTGCAAATCTCATTTCATAATTTGCTTTTTCCAGTCTTTTCTGGATTTTTTTCTCTGAGTCAGTTCCGCGACTCTCCAGTCTTTTGCAGAGCTCTTCAATAGAAGGGGGCATTACAAAAACAGCCAGTGCATCATTTCCAAACTGGCTTTTTATATTTATTCCACCCCTTACATCTATATCAAAAATTATATTGTTATTATTTGCTTTAATTCTGGCTATCTCACTTCTCATTGTGCCGTAATATTGATTTTTATAGACTTCTTCCCATTCTATAAAAGCATTATCTTCTATCTTAGCCTGGAACTCATCGACAGTAAGAAAATAATAATCCTTGTTATTTACTTCATTATCTCTCCTCTTACGCGTACAGGCTGATATTGAAAATTCGAGTCTAAAGTCTTTAATATTCAATAGGTGTTTGACAATGGTGGTCTTGCCAGCACCTGAAGGAGCAGAAAATATTATTAGTTTTCCCGCCATACGTTTTATTTTTATAAAATATTATTTAATTGTTCTTTTATCTTTTCCAGTTCATCTTTCATCATTACAATCAGCTTTTGTATATCAAAATCATTTGCTTTTGCTCCCATAGTATTAATTTCCCTGCCCATCTCCTGAGATATAAAACTAAGCTTTTTACCAACAGGTTCATCTTTATTCTCATTCATTACATCCCTGAAATATTTGCAGTGGTTTTTTAACCTTATTTTTTCTTCAGTTATATCCAGTTTTTCAAGATAATATATAAGTTCCTGTTCAAATCTTGTAAGATCAATGTTTTCCTTACTTACCCATTCGTTCAAATTACCGGTTAATCTTTTTTTAATATTTTCAATTCTCTTATTCTCGAATTTATTGATTTTTTCCAGATAATTTTCTATCAGGTCTACCCGGTGGGATAAGTCCCTGCTTAAGGCTATTCCTTCCTGTATTCTGAAATTGTCCAGTTCATCAATACTACTTTTCATTGAATCCATAATTGATTTCCATTCTTCAAAATCCAGTTCTTCGTTTTCTGTTTTAAGCACTTCCGGTAATCGCATTATTATTTGTAAAAGTGGTTCCGGGCTATTAATATCCAAATCTTTGCTCATTGATTGTAATTGCTTATAATAGTTTTTTGCAATATCTGAATTAATTATTGATGCACGTTCTTTATCCGAATATTCGATATTTATTGTTAATTCCACTTTCCCCCGTTTTAGCAGATTTATTAATATATTTCTCAGTTCCAGGTCTTTTTCCCGGTAAAGATTAGGTAATCTAGTATAAATGTCTAATTGTTTGCTGTTTAAAGATTTCAGTTCTATTGATACAGTCTTGTTTTTTAGTTTACATTCGGCCTTACCATAGCCGGTCATTGATTTTATCATTACTTATTATAATATCTTAATAAAATGAAAATTTTATATTGAACTAATCAAAGTTAAAATTTTGTTATGAAATGAGCATAAAAATTTAGCTATTATATTTAGGTCGGGGCTACTGTTAGGCCTGTACTCTCTATTTTTTTGACAATAACTTTTGATTTCCATTTGCCGGTTAAATAATATAGTATTGAGAATAACATACCTGTGAACCATGATGCAGGAGAGGACCACCATATTCCATTTGTGCCGATTATACCTGATAAAAGAAAGGCTAATGGTATTCTTATTAACCATAAGGCTATTAATGTTATGAACATTGGAATTAAGGTATCCCCGGCCCCTCTCATTACACCGTTGAAAGTAAACATTACACTGAACAATAAATAAAATGTAGCTGTAATTATCAAATATTCTGTCCCGACACGGATTACTTCTTCATTATCTGTAAAGAAGTGCATTAATATATTTCGAAATGAAATAATAATAACAGCTATCCCTATTGAAATTAATGAAGATATAAGCAGAGTAGCTCTCAGTCCGACCTTTACCCGGTCAGTTTTAAATGCTCCCATATTCTGGCCAACAAAAGCAGCAAGGGCTTGGCTTAGTGTAATTGAAGGAAGGATTGCCAGGTTACCGATCGTACCAGCTGCCGTGTAGGCAGAAGTAACTCCGGTCCCGAATTCATTTACAACTCTGTATAAAGCAATCATCCCAATTGCTACAAAAGTCTGCTGTAATCCTGCAGGGACACCAATTTTCACACTCTGGTAGAATATCTTTCTATCGAACTTCAGCTTGAGAAAGTTTATATTAATTAGCTTGTGAGTTTTATTTAAATATATTATTGCTGTTATGAAAGCCCCAAGATGTGATATTATCGTGGCAACAGCTGCACCGGCAACTCCCCACCTGAATACAATTACAAATAATAAATCAAGGAATATATTAAAGATTGATGCAATGATTAAAAAGTACAGTGGTGTTTTTGAATCCCCAAGACCTCTCAATATAGCGCTGGTTCCGTTAAAACCAAAAAAAACAACTATGCCCAGAGCAATTGTATTAAAATAAACCTTTGCATAAGGAATAACTTCTTCAGGAAGTTTTGTTAGCCGAAAAATACCTTCACTAAATATTATACCTGTAGCTGAAAGAATAATTGCAGCTATGAAAAAAAAGAAATAGAGAGTATTTATAGCTTTTTTGACATTATTATAGTCTTTTGCTCCAAAATACTGGGAAATGACAATAGTACCTCCTGCACCTATACCTATACTGAAGGATATTAAGGCAAACAGGATTGGGAATGAAGCTCCAACAGCAGCCAAGGCTTTTTCACTAATTACCTGGCCTACAATTATTCTATCAGTTACATTATATAATTGCTGAAATAGATTACCAAGAAGCATTGGTGTTGCAAACCTGAGTATTAATCCAGCTTCATTACCTGTTGTAAAATCTTTCATTTAGACATGTCAACTTTGAAAAAGTCCAAAGGTCATTATTTAATTGTAAACCACAAAATATTATTTATATACTTTTTTTCAAAGGCGGGATTATAATATTTTAAAGCTTATGTTAAAATTTTATCTTTGGAAAACAGAGTATTAAACTTATTCATTTTAAATTTGACTTATATTGAATTATTATTCCTAAAGATCTCAATTAAAAACTATGGAAAGGCATGATCGTTCAAAAACAAAAATAATTGCAACTATAGGGCCCGGATCGTCTTCAAAAGACGTTCTCAGAAAATTGTTTATGGAAGGCATTGATTGCTGCAGGTTGAATTTAGCTCATGGTACATATCAGGAACATTTGAAAGTTATTAATAATATTCATGAATTAAACGATGAATTATCCAGTAATGTCGCCCTTTTAGCTGATTTGCAGGGACCAAAATTAAGGATAGGTGAAGTATTAAATAACTTGATTGAATTAAAGGAGAATAAAGAGGTAACTTTCATTACCGAAGAATGTGTTGGTAACCAGGAGAAACTGTTTATAAATTACAGGGAATTTCCCAAAGATGTTGGACCTGGTGAAACAATTCTTATAGATGATGGTAAAATTAAATTAAGAGTAACTGAAACAAACGGAAAAGATAAGGTTAAAGCTAAAATCATACATGGAGGTATTTTATCATCAAAGAAGGGTGTTAACCTGCCGGATACAAGTATTTCGCTCCCCAGTTTAACAAAGAAAGATATTGAAGATGTAAATTTTATTTTAAACCATGAAGTAGACTGGATTGGTCTTTCTTTTGTAAGATCAGCAAAGGATATTGTTGATTTGAAAGAGATAATAAAGAAAAAGAAAAAATATGTAAAGGTTATAGCTAAAATTGAAAAGCCAGAAGCACTGAACGAAATTGATAATATTATTGATGTTGCAGATGGAATTATGGTAGCAAGGGGAGATCTGGGTGTTGAAATACCATTTGACCGTGTTCCCTTTATCCAGAAACAAATAGTCAATAAGTGTATTAATAACTCAAAACCTGTTATTATAGCAACACAGATGCTTGAAAGTATGATATCTAATTTCAGGCCGACCAGGGCTGAAGCAAATGATGTTGCTAATGCAGTTTTTGATGGAGCTGACACCCTTATGCTCAGTGGAGAGACTTCAATAGGCAAATATCCTGTGGAAGCAATAAAAGCTATGCAGAGAGTTATCGATTATGTTGAAGGAACAGAATTTGTTTTAAATCACGAACATATACCTGATTGCAAATCAATATCATACCTGCCCGATTCTATTTGTTATAATGCATGTAAAATGGCTGATCTTACAAATGCAAAGGCAATAATTACTTTTACTCATTCAGGTGCAACTGCCTTTAAAATATCAAGCCACAGACCCAAAGCCGATATTTTTGTATTCACATCAAATGAACAACTGATTAAGAAATTGTACCTGGTTTGGGGAGTGAGGGCATTTTATCTAAAACATGAAAACCATGTTAATGATGCTATTGATAATACTATTGAAATTCTCAAGAGTAAAGGATATATTAAGGGTGACGATGTTGTTGTACATGTAGGCAGTATTCCCATAAAAAAGCGGGGGCAGACAAATATGATGAAGATCAGCTATGTTAAATAAATACTCACAATAAAATAAACAGCGTCATGAAAGCAATGCTTTTAAATCAAATATATGATTTAACAAAAAATAGTCAGCCCCTGGAACTTGCTGATATCGCTAAACCAGAAGTTAGTAAAGGTGAAGTCTTAATCAAAGTAAATGTCTGTGGAGTATGCCATACAGAAATAGATGAGATTGAAGGCAGAACACCCCCTGCTAAATTTCCAATAATTTTGGGGCACCAGGTTGTTGGAATTATTGAGGACATGGATAAAGAAGATGAAAATGTAAATGTTGGGGATAGGGTGGGAGTAGCATGGATTTATTCCTCGTGCGGGAAGTGCAGACATTGTCTGTCGGGAAAAGAAAACCTATGCCCTGTTTTTATGGCAACGGGCAGGGATGTAAATGGCGGTTATGCGGAATACATGCTTGCTAAAAAAGAATTTATATATAAAATTCCAGAAGTATTTACCGATACTGAGGCAGCACCATTATTATGTGCAGGTGCAATAGGTTATCGTTCATTAAAACTTACAGGATTGAAGAACGGATTGTCTTTAGGTCTGACTGGCTTTGGAGCATCTGCTCATCTGGTGTTAAAAATGGTAAGGCATAGTTATCCGGATACGGAAATATTTGTTTTTGCCAGGAGTGAAAAAGAAAGAAATTTTGCCAGGCAGCTGGGTGCTGTGTGGACTGGAGATACAGCAGACAGATCACCTGTCAGGCTGGATTGTATAATAGATACAACACCTGTATGGAAACCTGTAATTGAAGCTCTTAATAATCTTACTCCCGGAGGAAGGTTAGTGATAAATGCTATAAGAAAAGAAAACATTGATAAAGATTACCTCCAGAAGGTAAATTATTCTGAACATTTATGGATGGAAAAAGAAATCAAAAGTGTGGCAAATGTTGAGCGTAGCGATGTAAAAGAATTTTTAAGGATTGCTTCTGAAATACCTGTAAAACCTGAAATTCAGGAATATTCTCTTGAAGAAGCCAATAAAGCCCTTATAGAGATTAAGCAAAGAAAGATTAAAGGTGCTAAGGTATTAGTGTTGTAATATTGCTCTATTACTCTATTGTTCTATTGCTAAATAATTAAATAAACAAATAATCAGATAAACAAATAATTAAATAGATTCATTTGTATATTCATATTATTTCGTAACTTAAAAATAAAGTTTGCTTGACTAGACAGATAATGGATAATACTAAAAAATTATCATATAATAAACTGAAGGATAGAGTCTTAAAGCTTGAAAAAGAGTTAAATGAAATAAAAAAAGCCCAGAATAACTTATCATATTCTCAATTAATAAATGAGCTTTATGAACTGCGAAGGAAGAATAAAGAATTATCAGAATTTGAAAATAAATTATTAAATGACACTAAGGTTACACGTAAAATAAAGAAAGGCATAAATAAAGAGAATTTCAAAGTTTTTGATGACTTCTATTCAGGTATATATATTCTTCACCCGGAGAAAAATAATGATACCAGTGATTTACGGTTAGTGTATGGAAATTCTGAATCTGAAAAACTCCTGGGCTTAAATGTGGATGATATAAAAGGTAAGACAATTAATGCAATTTTTCCTGAATTTCAGAAAGAAGGAATTCCCCAATTATTATCTGAAGTCTTAACCTTAAAGAAACCTAAAAAGATAAAAGAAATCTCTTATAAACTTAAAAAAATTGAACCAGCAATCATATCAATTAAAGCTTTTCCTTTATACGAAAATTATATCGGAGTATCATTTGAGAATATTACAAAAACAAGGAGACTCCAAAAAGCATTAAAAGAAAGTGAGGTTCGCTTTAGATCTATATTAAACAATTCCAATTCTGTAATTTATTTAAAAGATTTATCCGGAAGATATTTATTAATTAATAAAAAATTTGAAGAAATATTACATTTGGATAGTATGGAAATTATCGGGAAATCAGATTATGATATATTCCCGGAGGAATATGCCAGGGAAATTGTTAAGAATGATTTGGAAGTAATTAATAATCAGAATACAATAATTGTTGAAGAAGTCTTTCCCCTTGATGATGAACCACGTACTTTCCTGTCAAGCAAATTTCCAATTTTTGGGGATGATAATAATATTTACGCAATTTGTGGCATATCAACTGATATTACTGATCGAAAAAAGGCTGAAGAAGAGCTAAATAAAATATTTACTTTATCTGAAGACTTAATTTGCATCGTAACATTGCAAGGAAAAATTTTAAAAGTTAATCCGGCATTTGAAAGAGCGCTTGGATATAAACAGGAGGAATTTTTAGAAAAGTCACTTTTCGATTTTATGTATCCTGCTGATATAGAGAGTACTGTTAATATTGTAAAAGAGAAGCTGAAAAATAATGAACCTACTATCAACCTTGAGAACCGTTATCTATGTAAGGATGGTTCTTATAAATGGTTTTCATGGATTTCCCAGCCACTTTATGATAAAGGTATAGCATTCTCAATTGCAAGAGATATCACTTCCAGTAAATTCTATGAAAAGGAATTGATAAAGGCCAAAGAGAAAGCTGAAGAAGGTGATCGGCTGAAATCAGCATTCTTATCAAATATGAGTCATGAAATAAGAACTCCTATGAACGGTATACTTGGCTTTTCAAAAATGCTGGAAGCGAATTTACTGGTAGACAAAAGAAAACAATATATTAATTATATACATTCCAGTGTAAACCAGTTACTGACAATTATCAATGACATTATTGATTTCTCAAAAATTGAGGCCAGTCAACTGAGATTAAATATAAATGATTTCGATCTGAATGAATTAATTGATGATTTATATAATCAATATGAATCTGAACGTTTAGCTCAGGGAAAAAATAATCTGGCCCTCAGCTTTTCTAAAGGGCTTAATGATCCTGAATGTTATATTGAAGGTGATGATGTAAGAATCAAACAGGTTTTATCTAACCTTTTAAGTAATGCAATTAAATTTACACATAAGGGCGCAGTTGAGTTTGGATATAAACTCGTAAATAATGACAGATTGAATATTTACGTAAAAGATACAGGTGTAGGTATATCAGAAGGTAAACAAAATATAGTTTTTGAAAAATTCAGGCAGGAGGATGAATCATTTACAAGGCAATATGGAGGAACCGGACTTGGCCTGGCAATATCAAAAGGACTTGTGGCGCTTATGGGCGGTGAAATAGGGGTTAAGTCAGAAAAGAATAAGGGATCTTTATTTTATTTTACTATACCTTATAAACAAGCCGGGCTAATTAGTAAAGAGGTAAAAATAATTGATTCTGATGAAGAATATGATTGGAGTGATAAGACAATTCTTATTATTGAAGATGATCTGATGGGTTATGAATTTCTCAAGGAGATAATGGAGCCAACGAAAGTGAAAATATTGATTGCAGAGAATGGGCTGAAAGCTATTGACTTAATTAAAAGCAATCCGGACATAGATTTAGTTTTAATGGATCTGCGAATACCAAAAATGGACGGGTATACTGCCACTACTGAAATAAAAAAAATATGCCCTGAACTTCCGGTAATTGCTCAAACAGCTAATGCACTTCCGGAAGACAGAATAAGGGCTGAGGAGGCAGGTTGCGATGATTTTATTACTAAGCCGATAAACAGAAGAGAATTCCTGTTAACAGTCAATAAATATATTTAGAATGCTGATTTTTATTAGCAGTGATAAACAGAATTACTATTTTATATAGAAATCCAGTAGTATCATACCCTCGATAGATGCTGTAAGATGATCCCCAATCTTAACAGGCCCCACTCCGGAGGGTGTGCCGGTGAAAATAAGGTCGCCAATTTTCAATGTTATAAACCTTGAAATGTATGCAATTAATTTGTCAAAAGAGAAAATTAAATCTTTTGTATTTCCTTTCTGAACAGTTTTGTTATTAATATTTAACTGAAAATTTATTGAGTTTATATCAGCTAACTGATTTTTCCTGAGAAATTTTCCCAGGGGAGCAGCACCATCAAATGCTTTTGATATTTCCCATGGATTGCCCTGTTCAATAGATTTACGCTGTAAATCCCGGGCTGTAAAATCAATTCCTATACCTATTTCGTTATAATAACGATGGGCATACTTCTCATTAATGTTTTTACCCAGCCGGCATATTTTTAAGACAATTTCAACTTCATGATGTATTTCTTCAGAAAAGTCAGGAAGAAAAAAAGGCTTATTATTATTGATAATTGCTGAATCGGGTTTCATAAAAAATATTGGCTCTTCGGGAACAGGATGATTTAACTCTTTTGCATGATCTTCGTAATTTCTGCCAATACAGATTATTTTCATTTAAAAGCTCCTCTTAATTTTATAGATGTAAGGACATTTTTCGTATACAAAGGAAAATCATTATTAATCACCCATCCGTAATAAGCAGGGTCTTTCTTAAATACATCTTCTACCCTCTGACCTTTATATTTGCCGAAATTAAATGTTTCTTCTCCCTTTTCATTATAGACTATCCTTCCGGCAAAATCAGCATTTTTGTTGTGGCTTGAATAAGCTGCGAGATTATCAATATCATTGGGCAGATCATTATATTTATCAATCTGTGCTTTCAGAATTTCGTATGTAGCCCTGGTATCAGCTTCAGCACTGTGGGCTTCTTCCAGCTCTTTATTGCAATAGAATTTATATGCTGCACTTAATGTCCTCTGTTCTTTTTTATGAAATATTACCTGCACATCAATAAATTTTCTTTTCTTAAGATCAATATCAATCCCTGCGCGTAAAAATTCTTCTGCCAGGAGAGGGATATCAAATTTATTGGAATTGTAGCCTGCCAGATCACATCCTTCGATGGCTTTTGCCAGTGTCTTTGCTACTTCTGAGAAAGCAGGAGCATCCTTTACATCTTCATCAGTCAGTCCATGTACTTGTGATGCTTTAGCAGGTATAGGAATTGTAGGATTAACTTTTATTGTTTTTGACTCTTCATCACCGTTGGGATATATCTTTAAGTAGGAGATTTCTACTATCCTGTCACTGGAGATATTTATTCCAGTAGTCTCTAAATCAAAGAATATTAAAGGATTTCTTAATTTAAGTTCCATATAAT
The DNA here is from genome assembly GCA_964521285.1 of uncultured Bacteroidales bacterium. Lineage (GTDB taxonomy): Bacteria > Bacteroidota > Bacteroidia > Bacteroidales > UBA10428. The sequence goes on from CAZFQS010000014.1 coordinate 50,562, forward strand.
AACATTAAAAGAAGTAAATAGAATTACTTATAAGAAGTCCTTATTAATTATTAAGCATTTATCATCATCGGCATAAGAAGCATCAGTACATCTTCATCATCATTTTCTTTTTGCAAAGGAAGGAACAATCCTGCTCTTGATGGATCAGAAAGTTCGATAACAATGTCAGAGGATTTTAAATTTGATAGTATTTCAATCAGGAAAACTGATTTGAAACCGATTTCCATATCATCTCCTTCATACTGACAGGATAATCTTTCATAAGCTGAAATAGAAAAGTCAATATCTTGTGCTGAAACAGTTATTTGATTTCCGCTTAATTTTAGTTTAACTAAATTACTTGCCTGATTTGAGAATACCGATACCCTTTTAATCGTATTCAAAAAGTTAAGCCTGTCTATTATCAATTTGTTTGTATTATCTGTAGGAATCACTGAATTATAGCTTGGGTAATTTCCTTCGACAAGCCTGCAAACCAACTTATACTTTGCCAGAGAAAAGAATGCATTCTTATCATCAAACTCTATTGTCACTTGTTTTTCCTTGTCTTTTGTAATAATATTCTTTAGCAAGCTGGCAGGCTTTTTTGGAAGTATAAATGATGAGTTTATTTCAGTTTTAGCGTCGTCTCTCTTATAACGTACCAGTTTATGGGCATCTGACGCGACGAAAATCAAATTATCCGGAGCTAATTCAAAGAAAATACCGTTCATTACAGGGCGCAACTCATCGTCAGCAGTAGCAAAGAATGTATTATTCAATCCGGTTGCCAACATCTCATAATTTACCTGAAAACTTGACTTTTTATCTTCTTTAATTGGAGGAATTTGAGGGAAATCAGATCCTTTCTGACCAACGCTGGTAAACTGGCCGTTTTCAGTATTTATAACGATCGAAAGTGTTTCGAGATTTATATCAAATGTAAGAGGTTGCTCAGGAAATTCTTTAAGTGAATCAATAAGTAAACGGGCAGGTATTGCAATATTACCGGAGGCATCAGCATTTTCTAATGTCATTGTTGTAATCATTGTAGTTTCCAGATCAGATGCTGTTATTTTTAACTCCTTACCCTTTAGATCAAAAAGAAAATTATCAAGTATGGGTAATGTGTTTTTGGGATTTATTACTCTGTTTACTGATTGTAAATGATTTAAAAGATCAACACTTGATACTACAAATTTCATTTATTAAAAGTTTAAGTATTATATCACAAATAATTGATTTTTTACCTTCTTTATTAGTCTATCAATATTACAAAAAAAATATTATTTCTAAACCTGAAGATAATTATTTTTTCATAAAATAGTCAACATACTTAAGCAGAGGGATACAAAATCTTAATCTCAGGACTTTACTGTAATTTGTGAAGCATATTTTACTTTTCTTAAATAATTGTATATAATGCCGAAGATTATTATAATAATTGCAGGTAACAAAATATTTATTAATTGCCATTTTAATTTTTTCTTCCTGTTTCCGGTAATTTCACGGTCAAGCAGCCTTAATTTATATTCCCTGTCAAGTAATTCAGAGATCCCCTGTGTGTTTGTCAGATAGTTAATGGCATCAACAATAAATTCTTTATTATCAAAGAAAGCATGCAGCACTTCCTTTTTATAATAATTATTGATAAATTCTATATACCGATCAGTTTTTAAGGGTAATATTTGAATTCTGCCGTCAGGCCAAATCTTATAATCATTCCTTATAACATCTCCATCAGCAACCAATATCATTTTGGTATTTACACTTTTATCTTTAAATATGATTTTTTTCTCGCCTGATACAAGATTATCCGGAACAGGCCTGTTTCTAAAATTACTTTCAAAAGTGCCTTCAAGCAAAACTGCAACAGGTCTTGCAACTGTATCAAATTCACTGGCCGGGGTACTATAGTTTATCTCACTTAAGCTGATTAAAGCCGGTAATTTAACCAGCTTATTTCTTTTTGAAGTTTTTAATAATACAGTTTTTTTTACTGATTTGCGTAATTCTAATGTGTCAATTGTATTGACAAACTGTGATCTTAGATAACCTGTATTCTTTGTTACCGGATGGTCATGTGATGGATTTAATAAGGGAAAATACAGCCAGTCAAATGGTTCCCAGACAGGCGATTGATCAGGAGGCGCAATATTTATTGGCAGAATGGTACAAAGTTTATCTTTAACAAGAACAGGATTAATTCTAATGCCATAACGGAATAGCTGGTCTTCAATATTTAACTGATTAATAAAGGCAAGAGTTGTACCTTTGGTCAGACTATCGGCATTTACAGACACAGCATCAATTAACCATAACACCTTCCCCCCGTTCATAATATACTGATCTATAACAAACTTGTCAGGTTCAGAAAATTTATATTTTGGTTTGGCTATAATTACTGAACTATATTTATCAAGGATTCCGGCTTGCCCTGTTATTTTAAGGAAATCTATCTTATAACTGTTTTCGAGTTCCTGTAAAATATCTTCAAGCTCATAACCGAATAATTCACCATGGCCGATGATGAAAGCAATATTTTCAGGATTATCGTCTGATATTTTACGAATCATGTTTATGAATTTATATTCAAGTAATTCTAATGAGCTGTTTATCTTTTCCTCCTCTGAAAGTGCAGGATCATCTTTCAGCAGGTTAACCGGCACTTCATTACCCCTGTATGATATAAGAGCACCCGGAACAATTGTAGCGAATGTAAGATCACCTTCCCTGTTTTTGTAGCTGTAATTAATAAGATTCAGCCCTTTCTGTTTTAATTCATACAGTATTTTATTTTGTATTTCAGGGTTCTCATCTTTTAAAGGATCGATAAATGTATATTCAATATTACTATTTCCATAAACCTTAAATTCTTCAAGTTTATCCTCAATATTTCTCTTAAACTTTTTATAAGGGATACTTAATTTACCGTCAAGGTAAATTTTTATATAAACAACATCATTTAAAGTCTTAAGAATCTCCCTGGATACAGGAGAAACGGAAAATTTTTTCTCTTTTGTTAAGTCTATTCTGATGTTTATGTAACCTGATATGTAATTAATTAGTAATATAATTGCCAGTAAAAGAATAAGGTGGAAAATATCGTGTTTCTTTCTTTTCTTCATTCTCATTGTCATAAAATTATGTAAAAGTTACCAGCGTCTTTTATTCAGGATTGTCCTTGTGAATAGTAAAAATATTGCGACTATTGAGATAAAGTAAATAATATCCCTAAGATATATCACTCCCCTGCTAATTGATTTGTAATGTTCATAAATACCAAGATCCAAAATAAATGTAGCTGTTCTCCCGAATATATTCAATTGACTTACATAGTCAAATCCAATAAAAAAAAGGAAGGAAATACATACGGCAATAATAAAAGAGATAATCATATTATCTGTAATAGATGAGGAGAATATGCCAAAACCTGTGTAAGTCGCTGCCAGAAAGAATAATCCAATAAAAGAACCCCATGTCCCGCCAGTATCAATGTTGCCCGGAGGATTACCCATAAAATATACGGTAAGAAAATAAACCAGACAGGGTATCAATGAGAATATTACCAACGTTAGTGCTGCTGAATATTTAGCCATAATAATCTGGAAATCACTCAGGGGGCGTGTTAACAAAAGGTCCAGTGTCCCGGACTTTCTTTCTTCAGCAAACATTCGCATGGTAATTGCCGGGATAAGGAATAAAAAAACCCAGGGAGAAATTATGAATAATGTATCTATTGTTGCATAACCTGCATCCAGTATATTAAGTTCTCCGGGAAAAATCCACATATAAAGGCTGTTGATTAACAGAAAAACCAGGATAACTACATAAGCGGTGAGAGTACTGAAGAATCTGCTGATTTCTTTCTTAAATAATGAAAACATAGTTCGCGTTTACCTTTTAAATAATACAGATCTTTACAGACAAAGAGCATAAAGAATATTTATTGCTATCAATGAAATACGTAGTTCAAAGATAAGTATTATTGATGTAGATCATACATTATGATTATTTATTATGTTAACACAGAACCAAAAATTCCGTTTATATTTGTTTTCATAATATTCATTTTCCAATGAAGTTTAAATTTTTAATATTCTCATTATATTTTTCTATTATCCCGGCTGATTTTTTTGCAGGTGATCAAAATGGTATATTAAATAATATCTATATTGATTCAAAATTTCATTACGGATTTATAATTCCCCATCATGAATCTATTGCCTATTTGCTGGAAAAACATATAAAAGGTTTAGAATTAAATATTAGCCGGAAGACATTTGGCGATCATATCTGGGAGCAGCTTTACAGATATCCCCGCACTGGCATAGGTTATTTTTATTGTGATTATGGCAATCCAAAAATGTTGGGTAAGGTACATGCATTATTTGGTTATATAAACATACCGATAATTAAAAATCATAATAACCACCAATTGTTGAATTACCAGATTTCATTCGGCATGTCTTATTTGACGAAAAGATTCGATATTTACGAGAATCATTTAAATACAGCAATAGGATCAAATTTGAATATTTATTTCAGACTTGGATTTGATACTAAAATACCGGTATCAGAGAAGATCGAAATACTGGGAGAAATAGGCTTTACACATTGTTCCAACGGAAAGATAAAATCCCCTAATTATGGATTAAATGTACTTTCCGGTTCATTGGGATTAAATTATTTTATAAATAAAACAAATAAGGAAAGAATAAAATCAGAGTTACCTGAGAATTATAAAAGGAATTATTATAGTATTATTTACTCTGCCGGAGTAAAGGTATATGATAATCTTTATGACACAAAATATTTTATTTCGTCTTTATCCTTTGATTATGAACGCTATTTGAACCTGAAGAGAAGAATTGGATTTGGAGCAGATCTATTTTATGATAAATCAATTAGTGAAGCGTTGGCAGTGGACTGGCAATTGGATAATGATATGGCAAATCTTATCAGATTTGGGCTACACGGCTCACATACATTAGTATATAATAAGATTTCAATGTCAGTGAATATAGGACGTTATTTATATTCAAAATATACTGATTTATCTCTTTTTTACAGCCGTCTTGCACTTAGATACAAACTTACGAGTCATATCTTATTAAATCTTTCCCTTAAGGCTCATAGCGCCAAAGCCGATTTTATAGAGTGGGGAATAGGATATTACTGGTAGCAACAATATCTTATATGAAAAAAATAACCCTGTTAATAATTATTCTTTTTATTATTTATTCTTGTGAAAAAGAATCATCAAATTGCTTATATACTACTGGTAACATAGAGAAACAGGAAATATTGCTGGAAGATTTTAATTGTGTTTCGGTTAATGATATATTTAATGTAATATTGATCCAGGATACATTGCATAAGGTAGTTATAGAAGGTGGTGAAAATATCTTACGACATGTTGAAACGATTATAAAAAATGACACACTGATTGTGCAACATTCAATAAGATGTAACTGGTTTAGAGATTATGAAAAGATTAATTTATATATTTATTTCTGCCGGTTAAATCATATTGTCACTTATTCGCCGGCAAAGATTGTTTCTACAGATACAATTAGCTGCAATAGACTTGAATATTTTGCTCTTGGAGAAATAGGTGAAGCTGATATGATATTAAATTGCGATTATCTCAGGTTCGATGATTCTTATTCTACACTTGGCCAGTTTAAGTTTAAAGGTAAATCGGATAAAAGCAGGTTTTATGTTAATTATGGCTCTTCTTTATTTGCAGACAGTTTGATCTCAAAAGATGCAGATATATTTTTTAAAACCATTGGAGATATTCGTGTTCACGTCACAGATCATCTAAGAGTATGGATTTGGGGGCCAGGAAATGTTTATTATTCAGGAAATCCAGCCAAAGTAGAGATTATGGAGAAAAAATCTACAGGCAATCTGATAAAAATCGATTAAGGTTTATTAATATCTTTATAATTTGCTATGCGAATATTTCGAAAGTAAAAATGTAAAATATCTTTATAGGTATAACCAACCCTGGCCATTTCAATAGCCCCTTCCTGGCAAAGACCAACACCATGTCCAAATCCTTTACCCGTTAAAGTAAGAGTATTCCCATCTGAAGTAATTGAAAAAAATGTTGATTTCAAATTCCAGTCATTTCTTATTCTGGTTAATAATACTTTTTGATTTTTAAAACGATAGTATCTTTTTCTTACCGATTGATTAAAATCATAATCAGTGGATTTAGAATTTTCTATATAAATCCCGCATTTCCTCAAATAGCTTTCCCAGTCTTTTACTGAGATTTTTTTAATCCAGACGGCGTTTTTGCTCTGCGTACAAAAAGGATCTTTTATTTTAACCAGATAAGGAAGATCTTTTTGCCAGACATCAGATGCATTACTCGTTAGTCCGCCACAATTTGAATGATATGGTGTTGTTATAAGATTATTTTGTATGTCAATTAAAACCATCCCTTTGGTTTCTTCAACGGCCCGAATAGCAAGATTATTTCTGCTTTTACCTTTATATGCCTGGCAATGTATACCGTCGCAAAGACTGAACCCATTACCTGAATGTTTATACATATTTTTTATGGCATAGGTCCTTGTTAGTATCGCCTGCGATTTGTAGAACTCCAGTGGCGCATATGAACCCCCTTCAGTTTCAACAACTCCGCTAATATATTTTTCTATATTGATTTTATTTATAATTTGCAGATTTCCATTTTTTGAAATAATTACCAGATCATCATCATATTCTCTTGTATCCATCAGGGGAAGAGTAGGTTTAAGTTGAAAAATGCCTGAATTGTCTGTCGCTGCGAACTCAAGTTTTTTAAAAACCCCTAATGATTTTTCGTTATTACTGATTGATATTACATTATTTTCTGCAGTGATGAAATATTTATCCGCAGGGTTCGGACTTTTAACAAGAATTTCATCACCAAGAATATTGTATTTCCCTGAAAGGGTGGAAAATATTAAAGCCTTTATATTATTTTTATGAAAAACAGCAATGTTTAGTTTCTGTGTAAAACCGGGTTTTACAGCACCTATAACAATCAGAAGAATAAAAAGCTTTTTTAATAACACTGTTTTGATATATTGTATTATTCCTGGCTGAGTGAATCCACTATACTTTTTGCAATTTGTTTTGATGCTTCAGGCTTACCTATAATACTTCTTAATTCTTTGTAGTTTTTTATTATCTCTTCTTTATAATTCCTGTTAAAGAGAATTTTATCCAGCTCCTTTTTAATATTCTCAGCCAGTTTGAATTGTAATAATTCTTTTACCGCTTCCTTATTAAGAATAATATTAACTAATGAAAAAAAATTAACATGTATAACCTTAATCAGCACCAATAATTGGCCAAAATAATAATTAAAGCTGCTTGTTTTATAAATTACAACCTGTGGAACATTAAATAATGCAGTCTCAAGTGTTGCAGTCCCTGAAGTAACAACAGCAGCTGATGACTGTGTTAAAAGCGGATAAGTCTGATTATGAACAATCTTTACATTTGTATTATGCAAAATCCTGTTATAATATTTTTCTTCAATAGAAACTGCTCCTGCAACAACGAACTGATAATCGGGATAGTGCTTTGTTATTGCGATCATTTCAGGAAGACATCTGTCAATTTCCTGTTTACGGCTTCCGGCCAATAACGCAATAATGGGCTTATCTGAAAGTCTGTTTATGTTTCTGAAGTCCTTTGAAGACTTTGAAGATCTTTTAAAATTCTCTATTTGATCAACCAGCGGATTGCCAAAGAACTCAACATAAATATTTAATTGATTGTAGAATTTTACTTCAAATGGGAGGATAACATATCTTTTGTCAACATATTTTCTTATTTTCTTTGCTCTTGACTTTCCCCATGCCCATAATTTAGGTAAAATATAGTAATAGACTCTTAAATTATGAGTTTTAGCATATTTTGCTATTCTGAGATTAAAACCTGCATAGTCAATTAATATTATGACATCCGGATTAAATTGAATAATATCTTTTTTACATAATATTATATTCCTGAAGATTTTACCAATATTGCTTATTACTTCCCATATGCCCATGTAAGACATTTCACTGTAATGTCTGACGAGTGATCCTCCGGCACTTTTCATCATATCACCCCCAAAAAATCTAAAATCTGCTTTAGTGTCATATCCCATGACATGTTTCATCAGGTTTGCGCCATGCATATCACCAGATGCTTCACCTGCTATAATATAATACTTCATAAATACTTCTAATAAAAAATCAGCTTTAATGCAAATAATGTAATTGTAAGTCCAAGAGTAGAAATAAAAATCCCTTTTGCTGTTTTTTGCCAGTTTAGCAAATTAAATACAAAAAATAACAGGAGATTGGGCAAAACACAACGACTTATAAGGAGTGGAAGTAATCTGCCCAGATATATATTTTTATAATAACTTATAAAATCCAGGTTTTTAAACTTTGTATAGTAAAATATCAGGTAAAATAATATGGGTACTATTAATCCAATTATGATACCAGAGGCCAGTGAATTTAATTTTTTATTCATTTATATGAAATTCCAGTTTTTTATTGTTCTTATTGTGTCATAGCTGGTAAGGTCTACTTGTGTTGGAACTATCGACACATAGTTATTCTTTAATGCCCATTCATCAGTGTCTGATGCTTCGGGTTCAGAATTATGAAATTTGCCGGTAAGCCAAAAACATTTATTTCCCTGCGGATCAGTCCTTTTTTCAAATTCTTCCTGCCAGTAACCTTTCGTTTGTCTGCATACTTTTATACCCTTAATTTTTTGAAGAGGAATATCAGGCACATTAACATTCAGACAAATTGATTTGGATAAACCATTTTCTATTAATTTCCGGATTATTTTTTTTGAATAAAACTCAGTTGCGGTCAAATCAGCATCAGGATTATGACTAGCCAGGGAAATACCCACAGACGGAATTTCATTAATACAACCTTCCAAAGCTGCTGCCATTGTTCCTGAATAAAATATACTTGCTGCAGCATTTGACCCATGATTGATACCAGCTAGCAGTAAATCAGGTTTTCCGGGAAGTATTTCATTAAAAGCTAACTTTACACAATCAACAGGGGTGCCGTTACAGCCATAAATTGTTATATTGTTGTCTCCCTTTATTTTTTTTACTCTCAACGGAACTTTAACAGTGATTGCATGAGACATGCCCGAATGAGCTTCTATTGGCGATACAACAAAAATCCTGCCCAGCGGCTTTACTACATTTACTAATGATTTTAATCCTTTTGCCTTAATTCCGTCATCATTAGTTATAAGTATTAATAGTTCTCTTTTCTTTGTCACGATAATAACCGGGTTATAAGAAATACAAAGATATTTAATAAATAATTGAGCACAACAGTCTTGTAAAATTAATACAAGACTGTTTTTAAAATATTGAGAATAATATTAATAACCTGATAAAATTCATTAAAAGTATTATCACAGATATTATAGATAACAAATTTTTATATTTTTGTTATATTATCGTCTATTTTAGAACATTTAGGATAAAACAAAGAGATAATCCGGATAAATACTCAATTAATCTAAAATGAAGATATCATATAGCTGGCTGAAAGAATATCTGAAAATTAATTTAGATCCAAAAGATGTAGCACAAATCCTTACTGATATCGGACTTGAAGTTCAGGGAACTGAAATTTTTGAAAAAGTCAGGGGTGGAATGGAAGGTCTGGTTGTAGGTGAGGTAAAAACCTGCAAAAAGCATCCTGATGCGGATAAATTATATGTCACCACGGTTGATGTCGGAGAGAATATAATATTAAACATTGTTTGTGGTGCCCCAAATGTCAGGGCAGGGCAGAAGGTTGTTGTGGCAAAACCAGGAACTACGCTATATAAAGATGATGCCAGTTACTTAATTAAAAAGACAAAAATTAAAGGTTTTGATTCGGAAGGCATGATCTGTGCTGAAGATGAGATAGGCATAGGCACTAGTCATGAAGGTATAATGGTATTAAGTGATAAGGCCCCTGCAGGTATGCCATTGAAAAAATATTTTAAAATAGAAAAAGATACTGTTTTTGAAATAGACCTTACTCCAAACAGAATTGACGGGGCATCACATTATGGAACAGCTCGTGATCTGGCTGCATACCTCAGACAAAAGCAGGAAGTTAAGCTCCGGTTGCCTGATATTAGTGCATTTAAAACTGAAAACAATAATTATACTATAGACATTAATATTGAGAACACTGATTCCTGCATCCGATATGCAGGGGTCACAGTAACAGGGGTTAATATTGCTCCCAGCCCTGACTGGCTTCAGACAAGGTTAGCTTCAATCGGCCTGAAGCCAATAAATAATATTGTAGATATTACCAATTTTGTTCTTCATGAACTTGGCCAGCCACTCCACGCTTTTGATGCCGATAAGCTTGCTGACGGAAAGATTATTGTAAAGAATCTCCCCGAAGGGACCGTTTTTACTACACTGGATGGAATTGATCATAAATTGTCTTCGGAAGATTTGATGATTTGTGATGGCAGGGAAGCTGTTGCATTAGCCGGTGTATTCGGTGGATTATATTCAGGAGTAACTGATGAAACAAAAAACATTTTTATAGAAAGTGCATATTTTAATCCTGTTTTTGTGCGAAGAACATCAAAGAGGCATGGGATTATTACTGATTCTTCTTTTCATTTTGAAAGAGGAGTTGATCCGGATATGATAATTATAGCATTAAAGCGTGCAGCCTTATTAATGAAAGAACTTGGCGGGGGAACAATTTCATCGGAAGTTATTGATGTCTATCCTGAACCGGTGAAACCTTTTAGGGTAGTACTGACTTATAAAAATATTGACAGATTAGTAGGGAAACAAATTGAAAGAGATAAGATCAAAAATATACTTAATTCCCTGGAAATAGAAATTCTTAATGAGAATAATGAGCAACTGGTGGTTAATGTCCCGCCATACAGGGTAGATGTGACAAGGGAAGCTGATGTTATTGAAGAAATCCTGAGAATATATGGATATAATAATGTAGAGTTCTCCGGAAATCTGAATTCAAATATATCATACACACAAAAACCTGACAGAGACAGATTAGTTAATATAGTGTCTGATTATCTTAGCAGTAATGGATTTAATGAGATTATGTCAAATTCACTGACAAAATCAGTTTACTATGAACAACTTAGGTCTTACAAATCTGAAGCCCTTGTTAAGCTGTATAATCCGTTAAGCAGTGATTTGGACGTAATGCGGCAGACTTTACTTTTTGGGGGATTAGAAGCAATAGAGTATAATTCAAACCGCAGGATGACAAATCTGAAGTTTTATGAATTAGGCAATTGCTATTTTTACAATAACAATAGTGCAGAAAGTAATCCTCTGAACAAATATTCAGAAGAACAACACTTTGCCATTTTCATTACAGGAAACAAATACGAATCTAACTGGATAATGAAAGAGGAGAAAAGCTCATATTTTCAATTGAAATCGTATGTAGAGAATCTTTTTATTCGACTTGGATTTGAAATTAATGATTTTAAAACCGGTAACATAAGGAAGAAATCCGATATTTATATTGATGGGCTTAGTTATAGTCATGATGATCAAATAATGGCTGAATTTGGAATAATTCATAATTCAATAATAAAATCCTATGATATTAAAGAAAATGTGTTTTATTGTGATTTATACTGGGATAATGTTGTTAAAAAATTGAGAAAAAGTATAATTGAATTTGAAGAGTTACCAAAGTACCCTGAAGTAAGAAGGGATTTATCAATGCTTTTAAATAACTCAGTAACTTTTGAACAAATTAAAGAACTGGCTTTTAAAACTGAACAATATTTTCTAAAGAAAATAAATCTTTTTGATGTTTATACAGGGGATAAGATAGAGAAAAGTAAGAAATCTTATGCGGTAAGTTTTATTTTACAGGATTTGAAAAAAACACTTACAGACAAGCAAATAGATAAAATCATGAATAAGATGGCAAGTGTTTTTAAAAAGGAACTTAATGCTGAGATTCGCTGATGGCTGATATGGTTAGAGGAAATTTAAATACTTGAGATATTTAGAAAATAGTTGTTATAATATCAGATATTAACTAAATGGGAAAAATTAAACTTGTTAAAGGTGATATAACACAGCTTAAGGCTGATGCAATTGTCAATGCGGCCAATAATTCTCTATTAGGCGGAGGTGGCGTTGACGGGGCAATTCACTGTGCAGCGGGCCCCGGATTACTCAAGGAATGCCGCAAGCTAAATGGGTGTCTGACCGGTGAAGCTAAAATAACAAGCGGATATAATTTACCGGCAAAATTTATTATCCACACAGTTGGTCCGGTTTGGAACGGGGGTAATTATAATGAAGAAGAGCTGCTGGCAAATTGTTATCGTAACAGTCTGTGGATTGCAGAGAATACAAAATTAAAGACCATTGCATTTCCAAACATAAGTACAGGGGTGTATAGATTCCCTAAAAATCTTGCTGCCAGGATTGCTATTGCAAATGTTAGAGAATTTTTAAGGCACAGTAAGCAAATTAAAGAGGTAATTTTTGTATGCTTTGATGAAGAGAACTTTAATATATATAAGAAGATATTAGCCGAAGGATAGATTATCAGCTAACAGGGTATAGCTTACTAAATTAAATTATAACATAAGTGATAAAAGATATTATCAAATGTTTTATTACCATATTAATTGCAGTATTTTGTATAGCTACAATAGTTGAAGGACAATGCTTTAATACTAATTTTGCTTTTCAGATTGGTGAAAAGATAACATATAATATTGTATATAACTGGCATTTTATATGGATAAATGCCGGGCAGGTAGAATTTGAGGTAAAATATGCAAAATTTATGGAGAGGGATGTATATCATTTTGATGCCTATGGCGCTACTTTTAAGGCATATGACTGGTTTTTCAAGATAAGAGACAGTTTTGATGCTTACCTTGATATGAAATCTCTTAAACCACTTTGGTTTGAAAGAAAGACATATGAAGGCGGATATGCAGTGCATAATGAATATATCTTTGATCATAGAAACAATAGAATATTTTCATTCACAGAAAATTCTAATAAACCTTTTTGCAGGGATACTCTTACTTTACCTTCCTGTACTTTTGATGTCATAAGCCTTTCATATTATGCCAGAAATCTCGACTTTAATGATCTTGAAGTGAATGATACCATCCCCGTATCTACTATTATTGATAACGAGTTATTTGATCTTTATATACGCTATCTGGGGAAAGAAGTAATAGAAACAAAAGATGGCAGCAGATATAACTGTATTAAATTTTCCGCCTTACTTGTTGAAGGCACAATATTTAAAGGAGGGGAAGATCTTTTTGTCTGGGTTACAGATGATAAAAACAGAATTCCGGTATTAGTAGAGGCGAAAATATTGGTGGGTTCTGTTAAAGCATTACTTATAAATGCCAGAGGATTAAGAAATAAAACGACAGCTAAATTAAATTAACTTTTATTTTAAATACGATATATCTAATTCTAAAAGCTCAGTATAATTTTAATAAAAACCTGTAATATGAAATTCGAATACGGATTGTTTTTTATATTAATTGCCTCTAATTGTATTGGATTGTCAGCTCAAGATGACGATAATATTATTTATATTTTCAAGAAACATAACCAGCCTGTATATACAGTAGCATTTAGCGATGATGAGACTCTTCTGGCAAGCGGGGGAGAAGATAAATCAATTTATATATGGGATATAAATTCCGGTGAATTGAAATATACTCTCGCTAATAATTATTTTCCTATCAGAGATTTGAAATTTGCAGATATGGATGAAATCCTGGCAGCATGTGGCCCCGATATTAAGCTAATGGATCTTGATGGAAACCTGCTAAGAACTTTTAGCGGTAATACTACACATATCTGGTCTTTTGATTTTAATGCCGAAACCAATAAGATAGTCAGTGGTTCCTATGCCACGAATATAAGAGTATGGAATTATGCAACAGGAGAAACATTCCTTATACTGGAAGGCCATGAAAAAAGTACTCTTCCTGTCGCTATAAGCTTTGATGGAAAGTATATAATCAGCGGATCTCTTGATCGATCAGTCAGAATATGGAATGCAGCTACAGGAAATGAACTTAAAAATCTCGACAGGCATACAGATAATATTTATTCCGTTAAATTCCATCCCGGAGGAAAATATTTTGCAAGTGCATCCGGGGATAAAACCATAAGGTTGTGGGATTTTGTAACCGGAGAAGTGATAAAAACCTATATCGGACATGAAAAGGAAGTCATGGATATAGATTTTAGTCCGGATGGAAACCACTTAATTAGTTGCTCACTGGATAATACTATTATCCTCTGGGAAACTGTCTCAGGGGAAAATATACACTCTTTTGTTGAGCATAAAGGATTCGTCAATGCAGTTAAATTTAGTCCGGGTGGCAAATACTTTGCAAGTGCTTCGAGCGATAAAACTGTAATATTGTGGAAACTAAACAAGAAAATATTTACCGACTATTATTTTTCAGAGGAGATAGAAAAGGAGATTGAGGGAAGGCGATTATTCTCACCCAGAAAAAAGTCAGAAACCCAGGCAGAATATAAAACCAGGCAGGAAAAGGACAGGGCAGCATTAGAAGAGTTGATAGACAAATATTATCAAAAATATCTTTATATATTAAACAATCAGAAATTCTAAAATATTATTCAGTTATATTAATACATTATATTGTCATGAATAAAACAAAGAGAATTGCATTAGTAGCACATGATAACAGAAAAAGAGATCTTATAGAATGGGTGGAATGGAACAGGGAGATATTGTTACAGCACAATTTAACCTGTACCGGTACAACAGGAAAATTAGTTGAAAAAGTATTGAAACAGGATTTCTCCGGAACAAAAACGAACGATCTGGTTATAAATATTCTTAAATCCGGCCCGCTGGGAGGTGATCAGCAACTTGGGGCTTTAATTGCAGAAGGTAAAATTGATATAATGGTGTTTCTATGGGACCCTATGCAGCCACAACCGCATGATGTCGATGTCAAAGCTCTGCTGAGAATTACTGTTCTGTATAATATTCCTACCGCATGTAACAGGTCAACTGCTGATTTTTTAATTTCATCGGAATTAATGAAATCAGATTACAAACCAGTAATAAAAGATTATTCCAAGTATATTCAACGGGAAATAAATTTCTAAATTAATGACTTATCTCACCATAAATGGGTAAGCGATATCATTTAAAATTCAAGAATACTTATAGAGAATTATAGTAAATTGGGTCTTTAATTTTTGGTTCACAGCCGGATTAAAGAAATAAAACCTAAACCAATTTCAATTTATTTCAAATCATGTTTTTTATTGTATCATTTTTAACTGCGGTTTTATTTATTCTTTTATCATACAAAGTTCTTTTAGGTAAGAACATGATAAATAAAAGACCTCCGGTTAAGAATAACAATCAGGATTCTGTAAAAAATGGTATAAGGGCTGACTATGAAAGGCTTTTGAAAATAAATAAAGATCTTGGAAATAGTCTGCAGAAACTTAAGAAGGCTAAAGATAAGGCTATGGAAAATGACCGGTTGAAATCGGTCTTTTTAGCTAATATGAGTCATGAAATAAGGACTCCGATGAATGCTATACTGGGATTTTCAAATTTGTTACTTAAAGAAAATATATCAGATGAAAATAAAAAAGAATTTGCAAGATTAATTATTGAAAATGGGAACGACCTTTTAAATCTTATAAATGACATAATTGATATTTCCAAGATTGAAGCAGAGCAACTGAAAATTAACATTACAAAATGCAATCTGACTGAATTAATGAAAGATATATACTTATATTATAATGATTTAATAATACATAGTAAAAAGCATAAACCTGAGGTTGAGTTAAAACTTGTTTACAATCAGAAAAGAGAAAATACATATATACTTACTGATCCTCACAGATTAAGACAAATTCTGTCAAACTTAATCAACAACGCAATTAAATTTACATATGAGGGTAAAATAGAATTCGGATTTAAAAATTCTAATAGCAATAAAATTAAATTCTTCGTTAAGGATACCGGTATTGGTATTGCAAGGGATAAGTTAAATTCTATTTTTGAAAGATTTAACCAGGTTGAAGATCCTTATACCAAGAAATATAATGGTTCCGGCCTGGGATTATCTATAGCAAAACAACTTGTGGAGTTGCTGGGGGGAGATATTTGGGTTGCGTCAAAGGAAGGAACAGGATCATCATTCTACTTTACCATACCCTCCGGATTTAACGCTAATGAAGAACTGTCAGATAATGATACAAGTGATGGATCCTCACATGTTTATAACTGGAAAAACAAGGTTATCCTGATAGCTGAAGATGAAAAGACGAACTTTATTTATCTCAAAACTATTTTGAGTAAATCAAATGCAAGAATATATTGGGCTGTTGATGGGTCTTCAGCAGTTGAGCTATGTAAGAGAAAAAATATAGATCTTGTTCTGATGGACATTAAAATGAAGGGTATGAGCGGATATGAGGCCACTCAAAAAATAAAATCTATCTATCCTGATATGCCTGTTATTGCTCAGACCGCTTATGCAATGTCCGATGATATTGAAAGGCTAATGAAAGCAGGCTGCGATGACTATATTACAAAACCTATAAAAGGCAGCGAATTACTTCCCTTAATTAATAAAAACTTTCAAAAGATCAGTAGCACAGTGTAATAATATGTAACATTATTACCTAAAAATTAATCTGATATTATTTAACTTCATACAATAATACAATCAGCCTTAATAATACTTAATTTTCACAAAGGTTATTATATCCTGTTTACTCAGATTAACAAATGCATAAATCAGGCAAATCAATAAATGAAGCTGAGGAACTTCAAATAAGATTATCTGAAAAGCTTGTAATAAGGGGGAGGCCACATAAAATTAATTATATAGCGGCTGCTGATGTTGCATATATTAATGATACCAATATTTCACTTTGTGTCATCGTTATTTTTAGTTATCCGGAACTTGAATTACTGAACATTATCAATCATCATAATAAAACAAGCTACCCATATATTCCCGGATTGCTTTATTTTAGGGAGGGACCTGTAATTTTAGAAACCTTTAAAAAACTGAAAATTCAACCGGACATAGTTATTTTTGATGGTCATGGAATTGCCCATCCGAGAAGATTTGGACTGGCCTCACATGTTGGATTATTGCTTAATATACCGTCAATAGGATGTGCAAAATCAATTCTTTACGGCTGCTATGAAGAACCCGGGGGAAAAAGAGGTTCAAAAACTCTATTATACAACGATCAACACAAACCAGTCGGTATAGTGTTAAGAAGCAGGGAAAATGTCAAACCTGTTTTCATTTCTCCCGGCCATCTGGTAGGAATCCATGAATCAGCTGAAATTATAATGAATTGTCTGACCAGGTACAGAATTCCTGAACCATTGAGACTCGCAGATATTGAAGTAAGAAGATTTAAGAAAAAGTTATTAGCGGACTTTTAAACCAAATTGAGTTAAACTTATATGATCTTCTATGCAAAATCAAAGGATTTCCATATATTTATATATAATATTCTGATTGACATTATATGCAGTTATTTTCTATACTAAACATATCTTTTAATTTCGATTACCTTCCCTTATTTATTATTGCTGCGCTTGCCTGGTCAATTCCAATGTTAAAATCTCTGGCCAGACTGACTAAAATCCCTAACCCCGTGCTTGAATTAGTGCTGGGGTTTGTTATTGCCAGGCCCTTATTGAATAATTTTTCTGTTGAAAGCATAAGAATTCTTGAATTTCTTGCCTTAACAGGATTTATTTTTCTGATGTTTTTAACCGGACTGGAGATAGATGTAAATAAGATTCTAGATTCAATGTCATTAAAGAGAATGTCATTATCACGATTTAAAAAGAATTCTTTTCTTATGGGGATATTAATATTTCTTATAACAATATCTTTGTCTCTGATATTGACATTTGTCATATCTCAACTGATTGATATAAAAAGCATATGGTATTTTTCACTTATAATGGTTACATCTTCCGTAGGCATAATACTACCGGTTCTGAAGAGCAGGGAAGAAATAAATACTGAATATGGCCAGATGATTATCTCAGCTGCGGCAATAGCTGATATTATAAGCATCATATTGTTTACTCTTTCTGCCTTCATTATAAAAAAAGGATTTAAGACAGAAATCTTGCTCATAATTGCCCTTTTTATTCTGTTTTATATATTTTACAGGATCGGCCTGCGCTTAAAGGATATTAAGTTTTTCAAGAGGGTAACATATCAGTTGGCACATGCAGATTTGCAAATAAGAATAAGGGGAACAATATTTCTTATTTTAATTTTTATTGTAAGTTCACAATTTATTGATAAAGAGACAATTTTGTTAGGCGCTTTTCTCGCAGGCTTGCTCCTTTCAGTTTTTTTATATAAAACCCGGTCTCTTCTGCTAATTAAACTCGACGGTATGGGCTACGGGTTTTTTATTCCCATATTTTTTATAGTGGTAGGAGCACAGTTTAATGCTTCTGATTTGAAAGAACTGGATAATTCGTTAATTCCATTTTTAGGTCTCTTACTGGGAGCTCTTTATCTGGTTAAAATTATTCCTTCCTTCATATGGTATAAGTATGGAATAAGAAAGGTATTTGCTGGCGGTATTCTCCTTGCTTCAAGGTTGAGTTTAATAATTGCGGCATCAAAAATTGGTCTTGATCTCGGCATTATAACACCTGGTATAAATTCATGTTTTATTTTAATGGCTGTGATAACATGCCTGTTTTCTCCGACACTTTACAATATGATAAATCCAAGGAGTATCTTTGATATAGGAAAAACTATTGTCGTTGGAGGCAGCAGTACAGGTGTTCTTCTTTTAAGGAGACTTAAAATGCATGCCAGGGCCGGGATAATAATAGAAAAGAATAAAAAGCGATACACTGAAATACTTGCCAAGGGACTTGAGGCAGTTCATGGCGATGGAATGGACCCGTCGATTTATAAAGAAGTAAAGTTGTCACCCTCCAACTATGTCGTTGTGTTAACTGATTCTGATCAGGACAATATTAAAATATCCCGTCTTCTCCGTGAAGAATTCGGGCATGAAAAGATCATTTCAAGATCAGGGACTTCAAAAATTGAACTGGAATTATTACGCCTGGGTGTTGATCTGATCGATACATCCAGGATTATAGCTACTACTGTTGAAAACCTGATTCTGAGGCCAACAACTTATCAGGCACTTGTCGAAACATTTGAAAGTTTTACCGTTGAAGAAATAACTGTTACAAACAAGAAAATTGACAGACTTAAAGTTCAGGAAATACCCTTTCATAATGATGGTTTTCTTATGTTAATAAAAAGAGGCAAGGAAATGCATGTGCCTCATGGAGATACTAATATCAGACTGGAAGATAATGTTATCGTTTTCGGCACAAACAGGGCAGTACAAGACTTCAGGGAAAAGTTAACCTGATTTAACCAAATTCACAAATCTGTTTTAATCTCTTATAATCTACTATTTCAATAATTTTCCCGTTTATTGTTATAATGTTATCCTTTCTGAATTCAGAAAGTGTACGTATTACATTTTCAGTAGTCATTTCAATAAATTCACCGATTTCCTTCCTTGATACAGGTAATTCAAAAATATTGCTCTTATAGATATACTCTGCAAAATATATTAATACATATGCAATTCTGCCACGTAAATTTCTTTTACTTATATTAATACTGGTGTCTATAAGGTCATCGGAATTCTTACTCATATTTTTGAGCAAATTGAGGGCAAACTTACCATTACTATTTACGAAGTTTTTTATTAGAGACAGGTTTATATAACAGACAGTGGAATCTTCTAATGCAGACACCGAATATTTATAATGTGTGTCTGAAAAAACTGATAACATACTCACAAAATCAAAGGGCCTGGCGATTTTAATAATTTGATCCCTGCTATATTCAACTTTCTTAAATATTTTAACCAGACCGCTTTTAAGATACATAAACTCTTTTATTTCTTCTCCCTCTTCACATATTAGCTCACCTTTTAAAAAGGACTCCTCATGCTTTGAATTGCATACATTTTTTAGTTCTTCGTCTTCCACATTGTTAAAGAACAAAGGTCGCAATATGCACTCCCTGCAATCACATATTGTAACTTCCTGGTTCATGAATTAATTTGTATTAATGTTTTATGATATATATCATAACATGATATTTATCATATAAGTTATTTGAACTTATACCAATTAATAAGTGTTTATTTGTTAAAACTTATACAAATAAAACAGATTTTTAATCATGTTGTTTATAAACTTAATTCAAAAATATAAAAATTGATATGAAGAAGCTAATTATTATTGGATCAGGAACCGGAGGGACAATAATGGCAAACAAACTGAGAAAGTCATTGGATATAGCCGAGTGGGAAATTACTGTTATTGATAAAGAAAAAGTCCATTACTATCAGCCTGGATTTTTGTTTATTCCTTTCGGGTTCTACAAAAAAGAAGATGTCATCAAACCTAAGTATGATTTTATACCTGCAGGAGTAAATATTGTCTTTTCTGATGTTGACAGGATAAATGGTGAAAAAAGTGAAGTGATTCTTAAGGATGGCGTGGTCTTAAAATATGATTATCTGATTATAGCCACAGGGGCAAGGATAGTACCTGAAGAAACCCCGGGGTTAAAAGACGGTCTCTGGTATAGGAATATTTTTGATTTCTATACTATTGACGGAGCAGTAGCTTTAGGGAATTTTTTTAAGACTTGGGATGGAGGTGATTTGGTTATAAATATAGCTGAAATGCCTATTAAATGTCCTGTAGCACCTCTTGAATTTGTTATGTTTGCCGATGCTTTTTTTACAGAAAGAGGAATGCGTGATAAAGTTAAAATTAAGTTTGTTACTCCGCTTTCCGGTGCTTTCACCCGGCCCAGAGCCTCAGAAATCCTGGGCAATATGCTGGATAAAAAGAATATTGAAATTATTCCTGATTTTAGTATAGCAGAGGTTGATAATAGTAAAAAAGTAATCAGAGATTTTGCTGATAATGAAGTAAGTTTCGGTTGTCTGGTAACCATCCCTGTTCATATGGGCGATGAGATGATTGACCGAAGCGGATTAGGTGATGATTTGAGTTTCATTCCAACGGATAAACACACACTTCAGTCCAAAGCTTTTGATAATATATTTGTTTTAGGTGATGCTTCTGATATTCCCACTTCAAAAGCAGGATCAGTTGTTCACTTTTCTTCTGACGTGTTACATGAAAATATAATCTGTGCCATAGAGGACAGGCCTTTCACTGCAAAGTATGACGGGCATTCAAACTGCTATATCGAGACAGGACACTGTAAAGGGGCACTAATTGATTTTAATTACGAGACTGAACCCTTACCAGGTTATTTCCCTTTCCCGGGTATAGGACCGTTTGGATTGTTAAAGGAGACGAGAATTAATCATTACGGCAAATTGCTTTTCAGATGGATATACTGGCATATTCTTTTAAGAGGAAAAGAATTGCCCATTAGCACTGAAATGTCAATGGCCGGCAAATATCTGTAATCATGAAAGAAACTGCTGTAATTGATGCAAATCTGGAAGATCAGATACAAGTATTAAACGGTAAACTGGATGTTATACTTGAGGAGCTTAATTTCCAGAGGAACCGAAGAGAACAGGTTGAGGATTTAGTCAAGGATGTTTCATTAGTCGGAAAAGACTTGTTTGAAACAACTGTTAACAGGCTTGATAAAGCCGGAATTGAAATTAACGGATATGATCTTGAGAAGCTGGTTTTAAAAATAGCCAGGAACATAAGTACATTCAATATGTTGCTTGATTCTCTCGAGAGCGGGAATGATCTTATTAAAGATTTGTCTCCCGTTATCAGGCAGATAGGATTGGATTTAATTAATATGCTTCACAACCTGGAGGAAAAGGGTTACTTCATATTTTTCAGGGAACTGCTTAATATTTTAGATAAAATAGTAACACATTTCACAATTGATGATTTAAAGGCACTTGCAGATAATGTTGTAACCATACTTGAAACGATAAAAAATCTCACCCAGCCGGATATGCTAAAAGCAGTTAACAATGCTATAGCTATATATAAGAATTTAGATACGGAGAATATGAAAGAAATATCTATGTTAAAAGCTTTAAGAATGATGAATTCAAAAGATGGAAAGCGGGCTCTGGGATTTATAATGACATTTTTAATAAACGTGGCAAAAAATACAGAACAAAATAAATCAAATATTAACCAAAAATAATAATGACTATGGCAACAAAAACTATTGATGGACATCAGGTAGAAATGAATGATGAAGGTTACATGCTTAATCCTGATCAATGGAATAGAAATATTGCAATTGGAATTGCTAAAGAGGAGGGCATTGACCTTTCGGAAAGACACTTTACAATTATTGACTATATAAGAGAAAAAACCCTCAATGGAGAAGCTTTATCTCTAAGAAGGATAGGAAAATCAGGAATAGTGGATATAAAGGAGTTTTATCAGCTATTTCCGGGTGCTCCCCTTAAGAAGGCTACAAAAATTGCAGGAGTTCCCAAACCTGAAAGTTGTGTTTAAGTAAGTTAAATATTAAAATCAAATAAAAATGAGTTCAACGAATAATCATCCATTAAAGAAAGTACTAATCATTTGTGCCAAAGGATCTATTGAAGATATATATGCATCTCTGATCCTTGCAAATGGCGCTGTTATGGAGGGTATTGAGACAAAACTTTTCTTTACGTTTTTTGGCCTCGATGCCATAAACAAAAAAAGAATGAAAAAAATTCGTACCGCCACAGTTGGTAATCCGTCTTTAACAATGCCAGGTGGAATACCATTTCCTACATTTCTTGGCATAATACCGGGAGTGGAAGCCGGGGTATCTGTAATGATGAAAAAACAAATGGAAAAGCTGGATATTCCGCCTGTTGATGAATTTTTCGATATGATTACTGCAGGTGGAGGAGAAATATACGCCTGTAAAATGGCAACAGATATGTTTAAGCTTAAAAAGGAAGACTTAATCGACCATGTTAAAGATATTATAACTGTCGGGGATTTTTATGGGCTGGCGACTGGTGAAGGAACACAAATCATTTTCACATAAGCCGGTTAAGAAATTGCAAAGGTTTAGTTATAGTAATAATAGGTGTTAATTATAATGATGAAATGGCGATAAGTGGGTATATTCTTAATACTACACCACCTATCGCCATTTAGTCTTTACTTTTATTATATTTTAAAAGTATTTAAGTAATCGCAAGAAAATATCGCTATTCTTTCTCAAAACCTTGTCTCTGATGTATGCAATCAGCCCTCTGATGATGCATTTTCCTGCTGAGATATTGAGTGTCGAAAAATACCCTTTGTTCATCATCTAACAGGGTTCTTATTTTCTGATGCAAATCAGCCCTTCCTTTTGTCATTTTTATCTTAATGGCGCCAATATCGTCAATGACCTTATATATTTTGTCCATATCAACATCATCAGCTGTCTGCAATGATTTGAGCCTGGCATTTTTCTCCTCTAACTCACTTTTATATTTAAGCATTTCTTTCATATGTGCTGTTTTTA
This sequence comes from uncultured Bacteroidales bacterium, assembly GCA_964521285.1. Lineage (GTDB taxonomy): Bacteria > Bacteroidota > Bacteroidia > Bacteroidales > UBA10428. The sequence continues at coordinate 74,175 of CAZFQS010000014.1, forward strand.
ACTCCTTTATTTTCATTTCCTGTTCCTCAGTGAGATTAGGGACTTTATGGCTGAACTGTGGACCCTGGGGCCCGCGTTCATCCATTTCGCGATTATGTCTTAATTCCCTCTGGGCTGTTAATGTCTGACTCATAGCTACTAAAACCAATCCAATCAATAGTACAGATTTTATTAAACTTGACTTTTTCATTTTTAAACAATTTTAAATTTGACAATTATTTGAATTTAATTTCTCTATGATGAGGTGGTCCTTTGCCTCTTTTTCCATTCCTGTCTTGTGGAGACATAAAAGAATCCTCATTATCCAGCATAGATTTGAAAATTTTTATTAATTTTTCTTCCTGCTCTTTGGTGCATATACTTTTCATGTCCAGATAGTGCTTATATGTCTGATATTTAAGTTTTATATGCAAGGAGCCGATTTCTTTTGCAATTTCCTGTAATTTTAGTGTGTCTGGCTCATCAGATGCCAGTTCATTTATGAATTCAACTCTTTTTTTATGCATCTGAACTGCAATTTTTTTTGCTTCGGAATAAAATTTATGCTTTGCCTTTCTGAAATGTTGTCGCTGTTCTTCAGTGAGATTAAGACTTCTATCAAAGAATCTCCCTTCGTGATGCCTGCGATATTCAATTTTTGGAGGATATGATCTAAAGTCTTTTTTATCTCTTACACTAATACCAAAAAAAATTGTGGTTATAGCTGAAATATTTATAATTAAGAGAATTATTATAAGCCAGAATAATATATTGTATCTGCTAAAGTAAGTTTTCATCTAATTAATATTTTCAATTTCTGATTCTTCAGATAATAGTATTGTTTCAACTGATTCATGCTGCAAATCATTCAGATAATAAGTTATAATCTGAAGCTCTGAATCTTCATCAGTGTATTTACTGCTGTAGGAATTACCAAGCTTAATCCCTGAGAAAATGCCGCATAATATGAGCAATATAACAAATACAGGACGCAGTATCTTTAAAGCAAAAACTCTGAAAGTATTTGCTGACTGTTCATAATTATTTATTTTATTAAGAATTCTCGAAAACAGAAAAGGATTTGTTTCTATTTTTTTTTCTTTATCAATTATTTCCAGCGAGTATGCCAATTCATCAACAAATTTCCGGCATGCATTACATTCGGATAAATGATAATTAATTTCATTTTTTTTCTCAGGAGTAAGACTACCTTCCGCAAAAAAAATCAAATCCTTATGTAATTTATTGCATTTCATTTTGTTGTTTTATTATACATTTGACACACATTTTTGTTAAAACTGGCGTACCATTATTAATTTTTTTTATAATAGTTAAACAGTTTTTTCTGAAGATTTATTTTCGCCCTGTGTATAAGTGATTCAACAGCTGACAATGAAGTATTCATTATTTCTGCAATTTCTTTATATGATAAGTCTTCATATTTATTTAATATAAAAGAAATACGCTGGTTTGTTGAAAGTGAGTCTATTGCCCGATACAGAATTTTTACCTTTTCACTTTGTTCAATTTTATCATCAGGCAGCAGATTACTGTTATCTCTGATTTCATTTATCATATTCTTATTTGTCATAAATAATGATTCAATGCTTTTCAGATTTTTATTCAGTTTATATTTTCGTAAATGGTTTAAAGATCTATTTACTGCAATACGGTAAAGCCAGGTTGACAGCTTTGATTCTTCGCGAAAATTATGAATTGACTTGTATACTTCTAAAAATACTTCCTGTGCAATATCTTCCGCATCTTCAAGGTTATGTATAAATCCATTACATGTTTTTATTACGGTTAATTGATACTTTTCAACAAACATTCTGAATGCCTGCTGATTGCCCTTACGTATTTCCAATACAAATTCCCTGTCAGTCATTATCGCGATTAACTTCACCTAAATTAACGTATATTTTTTATATGACACAGATTATATTTAAAACTTGCGCCAACTAAAAATGTAATACTTAAAGTAAAGCAGATTAAAAAGTGGATATATTTGATTTTGTTAAAAAATAGAATATTGATTATATCAGAAGTATAAATTCCGTATATGTTTCAGCCCATAGCTTAACTTAATTTTGACAATGCGCTTTTTATTCGTTCAATAGCCTTAACAATATTCTCATCCGATGTTGCAAATGAAATCCTGAAACCTGATGGATCTCCAAATGCCTCTCCCGGGACAGTAGCTACATGAGCTTCTTCAAGCAGGTACATACAAAAATCAGTAGAGTTTTCAATTTTTCTTTTACCATCGGATTTTCCAAAATATGAACTTGCATCCGGAAAAACATAAAATGCTCCGTCAGGCACACTTGTTTTAAGTCCCTTTACATCTTTTAATAAGCCTATTATCAGGTCCCTCCTTCTAATAAAAGCTTTGTTCATTTCCGAAACACAAGATTGATCAGAATTTAAAGCTGCTACAGCAGCCTTTTGTGCAATGGTTGTAGGCCCTGTCAGGAACTGTCCCTGCAGTTTTGTACATGCCTTTGCTAACCATAAAGGTGCGCCAATATATCCAATTCTCCAGCCTGTCATTGCATATGCTTTTGATACACCATTTATCACAACAACACGTTCTTTTATTGAATCAAACTGCGCTATGCTTTCGTGTTTACCTACAAAATTTATGTGTTCATAAATTTCATCGGTAATAACAAAGACATTGCCATGCTTTTCAACGACCCTTGCAATTGATTCAAGCTCATGTTTATCGTAAACAGAACCTGTAGGATTTGAGGGTGAACATAACAGTATTGCCTTAGTTTTTGATGTAATGGCTTTTTCAACCTGATCTGCAGTAACTTTAAAGTTATTGTCTATTTTCCCTTTTATGACAACATTTTTACCTTCAGATACTTTAACAAGTTCAACATAGGTAACCCAATAGGGGGCTGGCACAATAACCTCATCCCCCTTATCAACAAGACAAAGTATGACATTTGCCAGCGAGTTTTTTGCACCTGCTGAGACAACAATTTGCTCGGGAGAGAAATCAAGGTTATTTTCTCTTTTAAATTTATTTGAAATAGCTTCCCTTAAATCAGGAAATCCTGGCACCGGAGGATAAAATGAAAAGTTATCATCAATAGCCTTTTTAGCAGCTTTCTTTATATGATCAGGAGTATTAAAATCAGGTTCGCCAACACTCATGTTAATTACATCTACTCCCCGGGCTTTTAAATCCCTGCTTTTTTGATTCATAGCCACAGTTGCAGACGGTGAAAGATTTGCAATTCTTGAAGAAACACTTTCCATTTTTAATACCATATTATTACTGAATTAATACATTATTATTTTTAAGCCGGTAAAAATAATCTTTTTATCATAAATTACTTAATATTGTAAAGTATAATTTTTTACTAATTTTCACACAATGGAAGACATTCTGGAAATATTGAAATACACGCTGCCCTCTTTAATTGTTTTTTTAACTGTATATTATTTTCTTAAGAAATATTTTGAAAATGAAGCTAAGAAAAGGATGCATCAAACTTTACTTAAGAATCATGATGTAATAACACCTTTGAGATTGCAGGCATATGAGAGAATTATTTTGTATCTGGAGCGAATATCTCCGGAAAGTTTAATTCTTCGTGTTAATAAACCCGGGTACACTTGCCAGCAGTTACAAACCGAATTATTAAATACAATAAGAATCGAATGGGAACATAATCTTTCTCAACAACTATATGTTACACAAAAATCATGGGAAGTGGTTAAGAATGCAAAAGCCAATATAATTCAGTTAATTAATGTCAGTGCTGATAAAGTTAAAGCAGATTCACCCTCATTGAACCTCAGCAAGGCAATTCTTTCATCTGTGATGGATCAGAAAAAAATTCATACTGCAGATGCAATAAAATATATAAAAGGGGAGATGAACCAGATGTTTTAATTAGAATAACTTATTTTGTTTATAATAAACCAGTAATATTAATTTTTAAAATCATGCTCAAATGATAAAAAGAGAGAAGCAAATAGATCTAGATTTGGGAAATCTCGATAAGGTTTTCCCTGAGAATTTTTCAAAGGAACAAATTGCCAAGGCAAAGACATTATTTTTAAAAAAGTTGGCCGAGGAAGCACACAAGTATTATATTGGTAAAATTCAGACTGTCCCAAAAGCACCCGTTTTAGGATTTAATTGGTTTAATGTCTGGTATACACCTGGTGTTTCAAAAATATCGACTAATATCAGAGATAATAATGATGTTTCGTATGATCTCACAAACAGGGGAAATCTGGTGGCCGTAGTAAGCGATTCCACCCGTGTTCTGGGAGATGGTGACTGTACGCCTCCAGGTGGACTGGGAGTGATGGAAGGGAAAGCATTTCTTATGAAATACCTGGGAGGTATAGATGCAATAGCTTTATGTGTTGACAGTAAGGATGAGAATGGTAAAAATGATCCTGAAAGAATCATTCAGTTTGTAAAAATGGCTCAGCATAGCTTTGGGGCTATCAATCTGGAAGATATTTCCCAGCCTAATTGTTATAAAGTTCTTGATACGCTCCGTGAAGAATGCATAATACCTGTATGGCACGATGATGCACAGGGTACGGCCTGTGTTACGCTGGCAGGCCTGATTAATGCATTAAAACTGGCAGACAAACAGTTGAAAGATGTTAAAATAACAATGCTGGGAGCAGGGGCTTCCAATACTACAATTGCGAGACTACTCATTACTGACGGAGCTGACCCTGAGAAAATTATACTGTTTGATACAAAGGGGTCATTACATAAGGGAAGAGATGATCTTAAAGCAGATCCGAGGTTCTACCGTAAATGGGAACTTTGTGAAAGTACCAATCCTAAAAAGGTTCTGGATTTTGGGGAAGCAATGAAAAATGCTGATGTTCTTATTGCATTATCGAAACCAGGGCCTGATGTAATAAAACCACAATGGATAAGCAGTATGGCAGATAAGTCTATTGTTTTCGCATGTGCAAATCCGGTGCCGGAAATATATCCTTATGCTGCTATTGAAGCCGGTGCATTTATAGTCGCGACAGGCCGAGGAGATTTCCCTAACCAGGTGAATAATTCATTAGGGTTTCCCGGAATACTTAAGGGCGCCTTAATGGTTAGAGCTAAAAAAATTACAGATGAAATGGCTATAGCTGCTGCACATTCTCTGGCGAATTTTGCTGAAAAAAGAGGAATTAATACTGAAGATATTATATCCAAGATGGATGAAACAGATGTTTTTGTTGAAGAAGCAGCTGATGTAGCCATGCAGGCAATAAAAGACGGTGTTGCCAGAATTTCAATATCAAGGGAAGAGGCCCATAATAAAGCAAGAAATGATATCAGCTATTCCAGGTCAATGACACAAAAACTGGTAGATCAGGGATTCATTAAAGTCCCTGCGAAGGAGATGCTCCAGGAAGCCCTTGGTTGGGCTATCAGTCAGGTTTAATCCTGAGAACCAGATAATTTAACAGGAATTATTCAATATGAAGTATAAAGGGGCATTATCTTATTGCCCCTTTATATTATTAGTTACTCTCTTATTATTTTATCCTGATAAATACTCTCTTGGCATCATCTGCTTCAGTATTATCAATACAGAGAGTATCATCCTTTATCTGGAAATTAACTGACCTGATATAATAATCTCTTTGAGTAAATAATCTCAAATCTGATTCTGTTCCATAAGGATATATTATTTTATCAAACCAGTAACTGCCTGAACTTTCAGGAATATTGTTCTTATATATTTTAAATGTACCGTCAGGTAAATATATATGCTTAATATTATACCCAACAGTATCAGGATTCAGAATATATGGCTTACCTGACATTGTATAATAATAAACAGATTCTATCCAGTTCCACTCTCCAATTATAAGTTTCTCGGAAGTTTTCTGGTAACTGTCGTCTTTTCTTTCACAGTTAAATGAAATAAGGAATATTAAGAAGATAATATATATTAACCCGGTAATCTTCATTTGGGAATGGAAATTATTCATCTGTCCATATAATAGATGGTTTTTTTTAATTAAGGTTGCCTGAAGCAGATAAAAATTTGCATTTTAAATATGTAATAACCATTTTTAGTGCATAAATTCACTGAATAATAATAAAAGCTTAATATAAACTGTAATGTTAGTTATTCATTATCGTCAATAAAGAAAGCTTATTTACAAAATTTACTTAATTCAATTTTTATGAAGAAGGTATTTGTATTATTTTTTCTGGCTGTGACGCATGTAATTGTGGCAGCACAGAGCAAGAGCATAGAAGAGTTCAGAAAACTTCATAAAGAGGATCAGAATGTGTTCTTTTATAGTAGTACAATAAAAATGATAAATGCTGAAAATGAACCCGAATTTGCTGATTTAATCAAGGATATTGACAAAGTAATGGTATTACTTTATGAAAAAGAGAAACAGAAATTTAAAACACAGGAAGTCGCAGGGCTTAAAAATGACTTGCAAAAAGAAAATTATGTCCCCTTACTGCTAATTAATGAAAATGGTAATACCATTAATTTGTATAAAAGAGACAAAAAGGAAAAGACTGTTGGTTTTACAGCACTTGTGGATAATAAAGAGAAGCTTGTAATTATTGATGTAAAGGGAAGTATTGACTTTAAAAAATTCATAGAGTTCAAAAATAAAATTGATTTAAAGTTATAATGTTGTTAGTCCTTGTATTATAAGAATTTATATTAATTACAATACTTACTGTTAAAATCTGGTCACTTTGGAACATGTTCTGTCCATTAATAACATTTCAAAGAATTACGGTAATATAACTGCTGTAAGGAATTTATCACTTAATATTTCGGAAGGAAGTGTGTTTGGGATTCTGGGGCCGAATGGCAGCGGAAAGACTACTACACTGGGCATAATTTTAGATGTTATCAATCCTACTGACGGCACTTTTACCTGGTTCAGGAACCTAAGTAAAAAAGAAAACAGGCAGAAAATAGGCTCTACACTGGAAACACCGACATTCTATCCATATCTGACAGGCATACAGAATCTGAAGATAATTGCAGATATAAAGAGTATTAAATATGACAATATAAATAAAGTGCTCAAAGATGTAGGTCTTTATGAGCGAAAGGATTATAAGTTCAAGACCTATTCGCTGGGAATGAAACAACGCCTTGCTGTAGCTTCGGCATTGGTATGTGATCCGAAGGTAATGGTACTGGACGAACCGACAAATGGACTTGATCCACAGGGTATAGCTGAAATTCGGGAAGTAATAAAGAATATTTCAAAAAAGGGTAAGACTGTCATTCTGGCCAGTCATTTATTGGACGAAGTACAAAAGGTATGTACTCATTTTGCTGTATTAAACTATGGTAAATTAATTTACACCGGTAAAGTTGATGAAGTATCAAAAGAACAGCAAGTTGTTGAAGTAAGTTCAGAGGACATTGTTAATCTGGAAAAAGCTATTAATAAGTTTTCTTTTAAGAAAGGGTATGATTTAGAACAAGACAAGATAATTGTTAAGCTTGAAAATAATAAGTCAGTTTTAGATCTTAACAGATACCTGGTTAAAAGTGGAATAATTGTTACTCATCTGGTTATTCAGAAGAAAAGCCTTGAGCAACAGTTCCTTGATATTTTAAATGAATCAGAAGAATGAAAAGAATAGTAAGAATAGAGATACTTAAAATAAGGTCATACAGTACATTCTGGGTTCTGACGGCTCTTTATTTTTTTATTCTTATAACAATCTTATTTAGCGGTAAATTTTTTCTGGATTTTCTGGCAAAAAAAGGAGAAAACCTGGGTGATATTATAGATCCATCCAGGATACCAATATATGATTTTCCGGATATCTGGCACAACCTTACCTATGTAGCAGGATTTTTGAAATTTATACTTGCTATTTTTATAATAATTTCGATAACAAATGAAATTAATTATGGCACAATCCGCCTGAATATTATGAATGGATTAAGCCGGTGGGAATTTCTTATATCCAAACTGGTGCTGGTCTTATTACTAAGCATTACTTCAACATTTTTCATTCTTGTTACTGGTTTTGTACTTGGGTTTTTATATTCAGAAAACATGGAATTTCTTGATATTATAACCTATATGGTATTTATACCTGGCTACTTACTTCAGATCTTTACATATCTTATTTTCGCATTATTTATTGGATTATTAATAAAAAGGACAGGGTTATCAATGGGTCTTCTTTTTCTCTATACACTTATTATTGAACCAATTATTACTTTTAGAATTAAAACAGAGTGGATAAAGGGATTATTCCCATTAAAAGCTATTAATAATCTGATAAGGTTTCCTTTCAGTAAATATGCATTCCGTGAAGTTCAGGATTATATTGCATGGGATGATGCTTTGATTGTAATTATATATTTAATTATATTTATTTCATTATTATACTTGATTCTTAGAAAAAGAGATTTATAAAAGACCTGATAATGAACAAAAATTTTAATTTTCTTGAATTAGCAAAATCAAGGCAAAGTGTACGCTCATATACAGATAAACCTGTTGAAACTGATAAAATTGAAAGATGTCTTGAAGCAGCCAGACTCGCTCCTTCTGCATGTAATGCACAGGCATGGAAATTCATAGTGGTTAACAATACTGAACTCAAAAATGCTCTGGCCGATGCAGCTGAAGATCGTGTTTTATCAATGAACCATTTCACTAAACAAGCCCCTGTTCATATAGTTGTAGTGCGTGAAAAACCTAATATAACATCTAAACTGGGCGGAGTAATCCGTAACAAAACATATACCTTAATAGACTTGGGAATAGCTACTGAACATTTTTGTCTGCAGGCAGTTTCCGAAGGACTTGGCACTTGCATTTTAGGCTGGTTTAATGAAAAAAAGGTAAAAGAACTGCTTAATATTCCAGGGAATAAAAGGGCCGAGGTAATTATTACACTGGGATATCCTGCATCAGATGAAATAAGGGAAAAGAAAAGGAAGAATCTGGAAGAAATTTATTCGTATAACACATATTGATTTTATTGCTCTATTGTTCTATTGCTTTATTGCTCTATTGCTTTATTGCTGCCACAGAAATCCCCACAGTGTCTGCCATAAGGTTCTTTTCCATCCTGTATTGATAGTTCTGTAATATAGCTTTAAGGCTGGTTTCGAGAAATTCTGTAATTTCCGGCTTTTCATTAATTATATTTGATTGTAAAAGACTATCATTTTTATAATTGTAAAGTTCAATGCTTTTATAGCCATCAAATATCAGGAAATATTCAGAATCAGCGATATAATAACTACTCCGGTTATTACAAAACCAGAATTTTTGATTTCCATCGCTAAAAACAGATTTTCCAAAAGAGATGAACTTCTTATCAAAATTCAGGTAATCCAGAATTGATGGCAAAATATCAATTTGCTGCGTAATATTATGATTTATACCCCTGAGAGTTGTATCGTCCGGATGATAATATATAACCGGAATTTTATAGCGCCCAATTTGCGTGCCATATTTTTTCTCAATGGCTGCAGATGTGTGGTCAGCGCAGATAACAAACAAAGTATTTTTATACCATTCCGCCCCGGAAGCTGTTTCAAAAAAACGTTTCAATGAATAATCCGTGTATGCTATGGTATTCAGTATTGGTAATTTGCTCCTAGAAAATTTATTCCTGTATTTTTCAGGAACAGGATAAGGTTCATGGGATGAAAGAGAAAAAATTATTGAAATAAAGGGTTTTTTAAACTTACTAAGTTTAGCTGCAAAAAACTGAAAGAATTCCTCATCAAATATTCCCCAGGTTCCGTCATGATGACCCTTATAAGGGTACTCGTTTTCCCCGTAATATTCCTCAATACCAACACTTTTACAAAAGTAGTCGAATCCCATAGTTCCATTTTTACCACCGTGAAAAAAGGACGTATGATAACCCTTCTTTTTTAAGTGGCTTGAAACACTTTCAAGCTTATTTGTTGAATAAATTGAAGTAATAAAAGTACGACGATCGAGTTGGGGTAATGAAGATATTATTGCCGGCAATGCATCCAGTGATCTGTTAGAATTGGCAAAAGCATTGTCAAATACAAGGCTCTCATTAATTAATGAATCTAAAAACGGGGTGAATCCCTTTTGTCCGGGATTTAGTGCACCGATATATTCCTTTGAAAAGCTTTCCAGAATTATTACTATAACATTCTGATAATTAAAGGATTCATTGTCTTTGTAATATCTTACCGGTGAAAATATATTTTCTGCATATTCGTAATCAAAATATTTGGCATTTATCAGTTCCTTCTGACTTAATGTATTTATAATTACAAAAGGGGTATTAAACAGCAAAGGGATATATTTTGGCGATGTATATTTATGAGCAGTATTGATCCTTATGGGTTTGGCTTCTATACCTCTTGCTATGCCGAAAAAGACTACTAAAATAAATATGGTGGCTGCTGACTGCAGAACTATGCTATAAATACCGCGTAATTTTATATTCCAATTCCTGAATTGCAGTTTGGGATAAAACTTCCATAATATCCAAACGGTTATTATCCAGGATATGGAAATATACCAGTAACGTGATATGTAATGGGGTAACAAAGAAATTGTATCCGAACTTTTAACCAGTAGTTTTATTAATTCCGTCCCGCTCCGGCGGTCTGTATATTTGAAATATCCTACATCAATAAAATTTGCTATTAATAAAATTGCATTAACTACAACAAATAAATATTGAAGAATTCTCTGATAAGTAATACTGTTTTTAAATTTACCCGGGATGAAATGCAGCAATATAAAAAGTAAATTAAGATAGAATATAACAATAAAATCAAACCTTATACCAAACACGAATGTTTTAAAAATACTATAAAAAGATCCCGGTACAAATGTGTTTAAATTAGACAGAAAGAATATTAGCCGGAGAATACTAAAAACCAGCAGAATTAATATTAATCTTTTAAATAAGACGATTAGATGGTTAATATATTGGCTCATATTATATATAGTAAACAGATACGGGTAAAAATAAACAAAATATTAAATATTTATTATTTTTGACTACATATGATTTATACTATGCAGGATTATGAAATCTCGTATTAGATTTTTTGTTTTTTATGTTTTATTCTGGTTATTGCTTATTATAATCGGCAAACTTCTCTTTTTATTCTATCATCATATCCAGTCTTTTGAATTAAAGTTCAGTGACTGGGTCGGGGTTATAGTTCATGGTTTTAAACTGGACTTTTCTGCTATTGGCTATATTTTAATATTTCCGGTTATAATCCTTATTATTACATCATTCTTTTCTGGTAAAACACTCTATTATATTTTAAATGTATACACAATAATATTAATCAGCTTTTTTGCCATACTTACTATTGTAGACCTGGAGCTTTACAGGTATTGGGGCTACAGGTTAGATAAAACCCCATTGTTTTATATAAACACGCCGGGAGAGATGCTGGCTTCTGTATACTGGTATACAATAGTCATAGGACTTGTATCTATACTTGTATTTGTGCTGGTTTCCGGATTTTTATATCTTAAATATATAGCTGTTATCATAGAGAATCCTCAACCAGGTAAATTTAAATCAGCCGGGCTGTTTACTTTAATTTTAGCTGCTTTAATAGTACCTGTACGTGGAGGTTTTGATACCTCACCGGTAAATCTTAGTACTGCTTATTTTCATGAAAACAATTTTGCTAACCATGCTGCGGTAAATATATTATGGAATTTTGGCAATTCACTTACAATCAAGGCCTCGCAAACATATCAGTTTGATTACCTTGAAAAGGATGAGATAGAAAATATTGCTGCTTATTTATACAAACAGGACAGTGTAACAAACCAAATCCTTAACCTGAACAGGCCAAATATTATCCTTGTAATTCTGGAAAGCTTTACTGCAAAATTAATTCAGCCTTTAGGAGGTATTGAAGGTGTTACTCCAAACTTCAATGAACTAACAAAAGAAGGTATATTTTTTACGAAGTTCTATGCAAATGATTCACGATCTGATAAGGGAATAGTGTCAATATTAAGCGGATATCCTGCTCTGGGAATAGTTTCAATTATTAAGTTTCCAAAAAAGACACAGAGCCTTCCGTATATATCAAAGCATCTTTCAGAAGTTGGGTATCACACTTCATTTTATTATGGGGGGGATATTAATTTTGCAAATATCAATTCATATTTGTTTAATGGAGATTTTGATAAAATAATATCTAAATCAGATTTTGAAAAATCAGAAATATTATCAAGGTGGGGAGTACCTGATCAAATAATCTTCAATAGATTATATGACGATATGAAAAAGGAGAAAGAACCATTCTTTAAAGTTTTATTTACATTAAGTAATCATGAACCTTTCGATATTCCTGTTCCTTCTGTAATTGAAGGAAAGGATACAGAATCAAAGATGTATAACTCATCCCTGTATACAGATAGTTGTATTGGAGATTTTGTGAGGAAATTAAAGCAAACAGAATTGTGGGACAAAACACTGATTGTCTTTTTGGCAGATCATGGTCATATATTGCCCGGAATGACACCAGTTTATGGATTCAAGAAATATCATATACCAATGCTCTGGCTTGGGGGTGTAATAACAAGGGATACTATTATTAATAAATACGGATCTCAGACAGATTTGGCCAGAACACTCCTTAACCAGCTGGGATTGCATGCAGATGAATTCTTTTACAGTAAAGATTTATTGTCTGAGTCATCTAATTCTTTTGCATTTTATGATTATAATAATGGGTTCGGTTTTTTAACAGATAGTGTAAGATATATTTATGATAACGATAGCAGAAAAGTTATTTTGAAAGAAGGCTATTTGGATGATATGTCCTTAAATCAGGGCAGAGCTCTTCAACAGTTATTTTATATGGATTATTATAATCGATGATACTTTAATATTGTCAGATACTTTTATCATCTAAAATTTTCACTAAATATGACATACTGCCATTACCATCATCAAATTCATACATCACTTTATGAGGCCTGGGAATCTCACAATTTTTACCTACTATATAATATTCATTATCGATAAAGTCACCCTTCTTAAACAGTACTTTCTGTCTTTCTTTTTCGAGATAAAAAACAAATGTTCTTGAATAGTATGAATCTTTATATAAGTAAAGGGGCGAATTATCAGTAATCTTATGAATCTGGTATGCAGAATTTTTTAAATTTTGTGCCCTGCTATTATTTGCCCGGTAAGGTAAAACCGTGAAATTGAATATAAATCTGAGTACTATAACAGCCAATATGAAAGTGATTAAACGTAATTGCCTGTGTTTTAAAAACATGTATAAGAGAATTCCCAGGAATAATACTGAAATAATAGCCAGAGGCAGCATTCCTTTCAGTTCATCCAGTTTTGGAATCACAGGAAGGCCAATACTGGACAATATCAGCAAAGCCATTGAAATGGCCATACAACAGTTAACAAATAAGTCTTTTATTTTATTATGGGTTCTGTATTTTAGAAAAAAATATGTAAAAACCGATAATAACAGAGGATAAAGCATATAAATATATCTTTGTCTTGTTCCCGGGGATAACCAGTACAAAATAATGTTAGCTGAGAATAATAACATGCAGACTTCTATAAACCTGTTTTCTTTTACAGTCCTCAGGAAGTTTTTTCTAAAGATATAAATTATAAAAATTGAACCCGGCAACAGATTCTTTAACGTTTCAAAGGGAAAAATAAGTAAATGTGCAATTATTCCCCTGTCCTCTGTTATACCGGAAACCCTTCCGCTTGCCTGTGAGAATAATTCGGTTAAAAATAACCTGTAGTTGTTATACCGGGAATATAAATAAAAATATCCTGTAATTAAACCAATAAATATTAATATACCTGACAAATGTTGCCAGGAAATTAATCGTTTAAATTCTCTATGATATATAAAAAAAACAATAAGAGATATACCTGCAAATGAAATTGAAGGAAGTCCTTTTGTAAGGAAACCTATAGTGCACAGAATGTAAAAGCTTAAAAACAGGAACAAATAATTCTTCTTTTCATAGAAAATAAAAAGAACAATAAAACATGAAAAAGTAATTAATGAGTAAAATATGTCTATTTCCCCCAGATTGGAATAGTAAAAATACAAATCGAAAGAAATCAGTAAGAGAAGTGAAGTATAAATTCCGAATCTTGTATTCACATATTTTTTACCAGTAAGAAAAAGTAATAATCCTATAAGCAGAAATGAAAGAACAGAGAAAAACCTTACTGAGAATTCAGAAAAATTGCCAAATAATTTAAAAGACAGAATAATTATCCAGTTCCATAAAGGCGGCTTGTTATAGTAAAATTCACCTAGTTCTGTCGGGACAACAAAATTATTGTTTAATATCATCTCTAATGCAATAATAGCTCTGCGGGGTTCTTCAAGATATAATGGCTGAAGGCCGAGATTAATAAAAAGGGATATTACGAGAAGTATAATAGATAATATAATAAAAAATATTTCTTGCTTTTTTGGATCCGGGAAGAAACTTTTTAAGTAGCTCAACACCTGGGGATTTTTATAATTTTGTATATTCTTTTTCAAAAGCAAATCTTTTTGTATAAAAGTTATAAATAAATATTATCCCGGTTACTGCAAGTTTATTTAAATACTTATGGTTACTGAAAAATTCTATTTTTGCGAAATTATGAACCAGGAATGTGCTGGCAATTAATCCGAATATAGAGAATAATACAGAAATAATAAAGACTATATATACTCTCCTTTTCAACATGAAAACAAAGCGTTTTTGAAGCAGAAAATTTATTATCATACCTATTCCGTAAGAGATAAAGTGAGCCCTGGATTCTATCAGATATTTTATTAATATCAGATATATGATATGATCGATAGCTGTAGCAATTATTGAGGTAAGGCCAAATTTAAGTTTAGGAAAAAGAAAATCTCTAAGAAGACTTTGCAGATTCATTATTTGTTAATTGTGGAATTAAAATGGACAAATATCAGGAAAAATTTTGCAATTCAAAGAATTTTTTATATTCTCCTTTGGATGTAATAAGCTCTTCGTGTTTACCATGTTCTACTATCCGTCCGTTACTTACAACATATATTTCATCGGCGTGTATAATAGTTGAAAGCCGGTGTGCAATAACAACCGAAGTCCTGTTTTTCATTAATTTTATTAAAGCATCCTGTACAAGTCTTTCTGACTCAGTGTCCAGTGAGGAAGTTGCTTCGTCAAGTATTAATATGGGAGGATTTTTTAGTATGGCACGGGCAATACTGATTCTTTGCCGTTGTCCTCCCGAAAGCTTACTTCCCCTGTCCCCGATATTTGTATGATATCCTTCTTTTGTATTTATTATAAATTCATGTGCATTTGCTATTTTTGCCGCTGTCACCACCTGCTCCTCACTTGAATTTTCTGCGCCAAATGCTATATTATTAAAAAAACTATCGTTGAAAAGTATAGGTTCCTGATTAACGATGCCCATCAAGTGCCTGAGGCTGCTGATTTTTAAATTTCGTATACCTATACCATCTATTAATATTTCACCTTCAGTAACATCGTAAAAGCGTGGCAGAAGATCAACCAAAGTTGATTTTCCCGCACCTGATTGTCCGACAAACGCAATTGTTTTTCCTTTCTTAATCTTTAAATTAATGTTCCTGAGCACATATTTCTTTTCATATTTGAAATTAACATTTTTATATTCAATCTGATCCTTAAAAATTTTCATGTCAACAGGATTTTCAACTTCTGTTATGTTTGATGTGGTGTTTAATATCCTGTCCACTCTTTCCATTGAGGCCAGTCCTTTTTGTATGCTATAGAATGCTTGTGAAAATGCCTTTGTTGGATTAATAATATTATAAAAAACAACCAGGTATACGAGGAAATTTTCAGGAGGCAGTTTACTCATATCATTTAAAATTAAATTTCCTCCATACCACATGAGTATAACTATAACAATGGTTCCGAGAAATTCACTTACCGGGTGGGCCAGGTATCTTCTTCTCATTAGTTTATTCATAATACCCTTATATTGCTCATTTTCTCCCGTAAATTTAGCAGACATGCTTTTTTCGGCATTAAATGCTTTCACTATTCTTAATCCGGATAAAGTTTCTTCTATTATAGAAAGGATCTGTCCCATTTTATTCTGGCCGGCCATTGAACTTTTTTTAAGACTTTTTCCTATCCGTCCGATTATTGCACCTGCAACAGGAAATAAAAGAAATACAAAGAGGGTTAATTTCCAGCTCATAATTATCATAGCTGCTACAGAGACCAGAATAATAATCGGATTTTTAAACAACATTTCAAGCGAATTCATTATTGAGGCTTCAATCTCCTGTATATCTCCTGTCATCCTTGCAATAATATCTCCTTTCCTCTCTTCAGAGAAAAAAGATATGGGTAAGGAAATTGTCTTCCTGTAAATCTGATTTCTTATATCACGAACAACCCCGTTTCTTATGTAAACTATAAAGAAACTGGCCATATATGAAAAGCCGACTTTTAAAAATACCATAAAAATGAAAAATAATCCTATATAAATAAGAGCCATTGTTGCACTCTGTGTTTCCGAGATTTTTGTTATAAGGCTGTATATATTGTATTCAAATGCCTCTTGAAATTCTTTTAGAGAAGATAATGAAAAACTAATCTCCCTGAAACCATATACCTTTTCTTCCAGTCCGAATAATATCCTGAGAACAGGTATCATAGTGAAGAAAGAAAATATTCCAAAAAGTGCACCAAAAAAATTTAAAATGATATTTAATATTAAATGAATTTTATATGGAGGAATATATCTTCTTAATATTTTGAAAAAGTCTTTCATTGTAAAATACTTTTTATTTTATAAGGCTTTTTCTGTTGTGACTCATAATATGTTCTCATCATTAGCTCTGCCAGGATACCTATGGTTATTATCTGAATGCCTCCCAAAGTAAGCATAATACCCAGCAAAAGTAAAGGTTTGCCCCAGATATCCTGACCCAGGATCTTCAGAATTACCAGATATATATTTATAACAATACCGATAAAAAGTATTATTATGCCAAGGGTTCCAAACAGATGCATAGGTTTTTGCAGATACCTTTTGAAGAATAACATGAGTAATAAATCACTTATTACCCTGAAAAAACGGCTAATTCCGTATTTTGACTTACCGTGAATACGTGTCCGGTGATTAACATTCATCTGAGTAATTCTTGCTCCCTGCAAGCGCGCCAGTACAGGAATAAACCGGTGCAGTTCACCATATAACCCGAGGTTTTTTGCCAGGTCGCTTTTAAATACTTTAAGGGTGCAGCCGTAATCTTTAAATTTAACGCCTGTAATTGTCCTTATAAAAAAGTTGGCAAGTTTGCTTGGAATCTTACGTAATATTAAACCATCTCTTCTGTTGGTTCTTATACCGGCAACTAAATCCCAATCGTTGTTTTCCAGTTCATCAACCATAGCCGGGATATCATTCGGATCATTCTGCAAATCACCATCCATTGTAACGATGTAATCCCCGGAAGCATAATCAATTCCCGCAGCAAGAGCTGAACTTTGCCCATAATTACCTGCCAAATCAATTCCAGCCAGGTTGGAGTTATTTTTACTTAATTCTTTGATTACCTTCCAGGTCATATCTATACTGCCATCATTTATAAAAATAACTTCATAAGTATATTTATATTTACTTAATGACTGGTTAATCTGCTTGTAAAGCTCCTTAATATTCTCTTCCTCGTTATATACAGGAATGATTACAGATATTTTTGAAGGCATTATATTAAGTAATTCCTTATTAGTTTTTTAAACACAGAAATTAAAAATAAACTTATTAACTACGGCAAATATAGAAATAATTGTATTTAGCATAAAAATATGTATGTGTATAAAACAAGTTTTAAGCATAATTATTGTAATATCTTAGTATATAGGTATATTTTTTATAATTATATCTAATTTGAATTTTAAATCTCTTAAATGAGATTTTTTATGTACAATTGCAATAAATTGAATTGTGACGCGGATGGATAAGACTAATATATTGAGATTAAACAAAGGCTACCTGCCTTTGGTTTTTTTTTGTATTGTTACTGTTCTGATTCGGTTCCAATCCTTCTTCCCTAGTGTAATAAACCATGATGAATCAACCTATATAGTTATTGCAAAGGAATTATTAAGAGGAGAAGTTTTATACGTTGATATAATTGATGTAAAACCAATTGGGATATTTATCATTATGGCTGTTATACAGTTAATATTTGGGAATTCAATTTTTTTTGTCCGTTTATGCACCTCGCTGGTTATCGCAATTACTTCTTTTGTTCTCTACAGGGCTAAGCTAAAAATTGGGACTGAAAAAAGGACAGCCCTGGCTGCAGGATTTATTTACATTTTCATGCTGTCAATTTATACTTTTTATGGTGTTTCTGTCAATACAGAAATATATTTTAATTTGTTTACTGTAAGCGGACTGCTATTTTTTCTGAACAGAAAGAACCAAATTAATTTATTTATTGCCGGTATATTTCTTGGCTTTGGATTTGTTATAAAGTATGTAGTGCTTTTCGATTTATTAGCATTTTTAACATTCTATTTTATATTAAGTGTCAGAGAAAGTAAACCAGCATTTTTCAAAATCATTTTAAAAGTGTGTATTCCTGTTATTGGCTTTATAATTCCTTTTGGCGCTGTAAATTTATACTACTTGTTAATCGGGCATTACAAGGAATTTTTTTTCCATACAATTGAATTGAGCAGGAACTATCCGGTACAGAGAGATCTGATGAGTAGTATCAGGTTTATAGTGGATTTTCATGTTAGATTTTTGCCGGTTACCTTATTCTTCTATTATTGTTTGTTTGACAAGTCAGTAAAAACAGCAAATATAAGGTTTGAAAGACTGCTGGTAATAATCTGGGTATTATTTGATTTATTTGCCATATTGTATCCCGGAAAACCATTTGGACATTACTTTATTCAATTAATATTGCCTTTCAGTTTCTTTGCAGGGAATTTCTTTGATTCGGGAAGAAAGTTACCATTTGTTTTAAGAAAAGCCATATCAAAGCCTGTCGGTTTTATACTGATAATAATTCTGATAGTAATAATATTATTCACTCAAAAGAAAGATTATATTGATAAACCTGACTACCCGCGGGAAATTGCAGAATTTCTGGCGCCCAGACTTAATGAAAGTGATGTGATATATACGGGAAATTACCATCACATTATTTATTTTTTATTAGATAAGAACAGTCCGGCAAAATATGTTCACAGAACATTAATCAGGGCAGGCCACCATATTAAAGCCTTACAAATTAATACTGATGCTGAAATAGAAAGAATAATTAAAGCTGAACCAAGATTTGTAATAAATAAAGGTGCTGTGGGGTATGAGAAATTACAGGATTATATTAATAAGAACTATATTTTACTTAAAACCTTTAATAAGGATATATATGTTTATGAAAAAGTTATTCCCGGGAATTTGCACTAAGGATTTATCCTTATTATATGCCAGTATAATTAAAAGGACTAATGTTTTTTAATTCTTTTTTAACAGTTTCCTTAATATCAAGACTATCAATAAAATTATGTATACTTTCTTTAGTTATCTTCTTATGGGTTCTGGTCAGTTCCTTTAATGCCTCGTATGGTTTAGGGTAACCTTCTCTTCTAAGAATTGTCTGAATTGCTTCAGCAACAACACTCCAGTTATTATCCAGGTCTTTTTTAATGACTTCCTCGTTAAGCAATAATTTACCTAATCCTTTATTTAATGATCTAAGCGCAATGATTGTATGTGATATGGGAACTCCGATATTTCTTAAAACTGTTGAATCTGTCAAATCTCTTTGTAATCTTGAAACTGGCAGTTTAGCGGATAAATGTTCAAATACCGCATTTGCAATTCCCAGATTTCCTTCAGAATTTTCAAAATCAATAGGATTAACTTTATGAGGCATTGTAGATGAACTTACTTCACCCTCTTTTATTTTTTGTTTGAAATAATCCATTGATATATAAGTCCATATATCACGGTTCATATCTATGATTATGGTATTTATTCTTTTCAGGCAATCAAATATTGCACCAAGATTATCGTAATGTTCAATCTGGGTAGTGGTTTGAGTTCGTGACAAGCCTAAAATATCATTTACAAAATGATTACCAAATTTTTTCCAGTCAATTTCAGGATAGGCAACATGATGTGCGTTGAAATTTCCTATAGTACCCCCGAACTTGGCTGAGAAAGGTATAGATCTTAGCTGATTTATCTGAATGTTGAGCCTTTCAATAAAAACTTTCATCTCTTTTCCCAGTAAAGTGGGAGTGGCAGGCTGGCCATGAGTTTTTGACAACATAGCTACTGATTTCCATTGTTCTGCCAGGTTATTAAGTTTACTAACAGTATCAGTTATTAATGGATAATAGATATCATTGAGAGAATCTTTAAGAGATAATGGTACTGCAGTATTATTTATATCCTGTGATGTAAGGCCAAAATGTATGAACTCTTTATATTTTGCTATTCCCAGTTCATCGAATTTTTCTTTTAAAAAATATTCAACAGCTTTTATATCGTGATTTGTTGTTTTTTCAATATTTTTTATTTGTTCGGCATCCTGAACAGTAAATTCCGCGTATATTTTTCGCATACCCAAAAAGTATTTGTTATCAAATTGAGCCAGCTGAGGCAGGGGTAATAAGCAAAGTTCAATGAAGTATTCTATTTCAACCTGAATTCTGTATTTAATTAATGCGTATTCTGAGAAGTAACTGGCTAATTCATCAGTTTTGTTCCTGTATCTGCCATCAATGGGCGATATTGATGTTAGTGTATTTATATTCATTATAATCAGAATTTTTAAAAGATACAAAGTTAGGAAAAATTAAAAACCTTATTATTAATGTTTGTAAAAACAGTTTTATTTAGTTTCCGGCTTTAATTAAATTAGATTATATTTGGTTAAATATATTGTTTAAAGACTTTTATAATTGTGTGTATGACTTTATCTGAATAAACCAGAAATATTTCAAAGCATGAGAAAGAAAGTCAAAATCTTGGTAAATATTTCCCTGATATTCGCTTTAATTGTATGTACATCAGCAGATTCTGTTGTGGTTAATAATACAGGCCCTGTTAAAAGTAAATATCTTGTTTATAAATTTGATATCAAGGACAATATAATGAAACCTGTGTGGAGGATTACGCAAAAGGCGCTTGATGAAGCTGTTTTACTGAGGGCTGATTATATAATATTACATTTAAATACTTATGGAGGAGCATTGAATATTGCTGATTCTGTAAGAACAAAGATTTTGAATAGCAAAATTCCTGTTTTTGTATTTATTGATAACCAGGCTATATCGGCAGGAGCATTAATATCAATAGCCTGCGACAGTATTTATATGCGGCCCGGTGGTAGTATAGGCGCTGCTACCGTTGTCAACCAGTCAGGTGAAGTAGTCCCCGATAAGTACCAGTCATTTATGCGCTCAACCATGCGTGCTACGGCGGAATCTCATGGCAGGGACACAATAATATCAGGTAATGATACAATTATAAAATGGCACCGTGATCCAAAAATTGCAGAAGCCATGGTTGATCCCCAGTTAGAGATCGATGGTATTATTGATTCCGGACAGGTATTGACATTAACAGCTGAAGAAGCAATTAAAGTAGGATATTGCGAAGGTCTTGCCGAAAATGTAAATGATGTTCTGAAATTGGCAGGTATTCAGGATTATGAGCTGAAAACCTATAAACCTTCTACCATTGAGGCTATTGTTGTATTTTTATTAAATCCAATAGCCAGGGCCATACTAATAATACTAATTGTAGGCGGAATATATATTGAAATGCAAACCCCTGGTATTGGCTTCCCATTAGCTGCAGCTGTTGCTGCTGCGCTTGTATTCTTTGCTCCTTCATATTTGAATGGTCTGGCAGAGAACTGGGAAATTCTTGTTTTTGTTGTCGGTATAGTCTTAATAGCCCTGGAGATATTTGTTATTCCTGGTTTTGGCGTGGCAGGTGTCTCGGGTATCATCCTGGTTATAGTTGGCCTGACAATGAGCCTTATTGATAATATTATTTTTGAATATGAGGGGCTTGGAGCCTGGGATAAGGTATTAAAAGCATTCTTCCTGGTAATATTCTCCTTATTAGCATCGTTTATTATGTCAATAATTCTGAGTAAAAAACTATTTACTTCTAAATCTTTGAAATTGGCTTTAAACACTGTTCAGGATAAAAATCAGGGTTATATCGGCATTGACAGTCATCAGAAGGAAATGATAGGCAAGGAAGGAACAGCATATACAATTTTAAGACCTTCGGGATTAGTAGAAATCGAAGGGGAAATATATGATGCAAAAGCAGAAATTGGATATATTAACAAGGGAGAAAAGGTAAAAGTTGTCAGGGATGAGGCAGGACAGTTGTACGTAATGAAAACCTGAATTTAAGTTTTACATTATAAATTCCCTGAGATTATAAAATGAATTCACACAATCTGGTAAAGAAAATATTATATGGTATTCTCATAGTATTCATAATTGCGGGGATAAAAGGAATTGATATATACAGAAAGGCGTTCAGTCCCAATGTTTTTACAAGGAATAAAAAAGTACAGTATTTATTTATACCAACAGGTTCAGGTTATGATGACATATTAAAGTTATTATATACTGAAAAACTTATAAAGAACAAGTCAACTTTTGAATGGGCAGCAGAACGGATGAATTATAAAAAACATATTCAACCGGGCAAATATAAGCTTAAGAACAGGATGACAAATCATAAGTTAATATTAATGCTCCGTTCAGGCCAACAGGAACCTGTAAAATTAACTTTTAACAATATCAGAACTTTAGAACAACTTGCAGGACTAGTATCCCGTAAAATTGAGGCCGATTATTCGGCAATTATTAATTTATTGCATAATAAAGAATACATTAGTCAAATAGGATTTAATGAGTATACAATGATTGGTTTATTTATTCCCAATACTTATGAATTTTACTGGAATACATCAGCTGAACAATTTATAAGCAGGATGTTAAATGAATATAACAGTTTCTGGACCAGAGCCAGAAAGTCAAAGGCCGGACAAATAAATCTTACACAAAATGAAGTAATAACCCTGGCCTCAATTGTTGATGAAGAATCGAGCAAAGAAGAGGAGGACCCCATAATTGCCGGTGTATATATAAACAGGTTAAAGAAGGGTATAAAACTTCAGGCCGATCCAACTGTAAGATATGCACATGGGGATTTTTCGATGAGAAGAATATTAAAAAAGCATCTTTTAATAGAATCACCCTATAATACTTATAAATACTACGGGCTGCCACCCGGCCCAATCAGAATACCTTCCATAGAGTCTGTAGATGCTGTTTTAAATTATAAGAAACATGATTATCTTTATTTTTGTGCCAAAGATGACTTTTCAGGATATCATTATTTTGCAAAGACTCTGGCACAACATAATAAATATGCCCGGTTATATCAGAGAGCACTTAATAAACGCAGAATATTGAACTAACATTATGGAAAAAATAAAATTTGGGACTGATGGATGGCGAGCAGTTATTGCAAAAGATTTTACCATAACAAATATTATCAAAGTAGCCTATGCCACATCCCTCTGGTTAGCCAGAAAATATAAAAATCCCTCGGCAGTTATCGGATACGATTGCAGATTTGCAGGTGAAATGTTCATGGAGGCTATAGCAAAAATACTTGCCTCGCGTGGAATTCGTGTTTATATCCCGGAACATTTTGTTTCTGCTCCTATGGTTTCTCTGGGTGTTATGAAGCTAAAAGCACAATGTGGAATTATTATAACTGCAAGTCATGATCCCCCAGAATACAACGGATTTAAGCTAAAAGGAGAATACGGCGGGCCCATGCTGGAAAAAGATGTAAAAGATGTTGAAAACCTTATTTCTGAGGACTATGACATTGATCTTGAATTATTAAACTGGAATTACCTTATTGAACAGGGAATGATTAATTATATTGATCTTGAAAACATTTACATTAAACAGATAAAAGATAATTTTGATATTGACAGATTTACCGGTTCAAAATTGAAATTTGCATTTGATGCAATGTATGGTAGCGGCCAGAGCATTTTTAAAAAGCTAATACCGGGAATCAAATTATTTCACTGTGAATTAAATCCTACCTTTAAAGGTATTCCCCCGGACCCTCAGCATAAAAATCTTCACGAGCTTGCCGAGTATATATGGAAAAGTAAAAAAATAGACTGTGGAATGGCTGTTGACGGAGATGCAGACAGAGTTGCATTATATGATAAAGAGGGAAACTACGTTGATGCACATCATATTATACTTTTACTGATTCATTATCTGGCAGGCTATAAAAAGCTTAAAGGGAAGGTTATTACTGGATTTTCGTGTACAAGTAAAATTGAAAAGTTATGTAAAAATTATGAACTTGATATAAAAAGAGTAAGAGTTGGTTTTAAGGATATAGCAAATTTAATGAAAGGTGAAGAAATACTGCTGTATGGTGAAGAATCCGGTGCTATAACTATTGGTTCGCATATCCCTGAAAGAGATGGAATATGGGCAGGACTGTTAATATGGCAGTTAATGATTGAAACCGGGATGTCTTTGAAAAAGTTAATTAATGAAGTTTATGAAATAACAGGGAAATTTGCCGTTGAAAAATCCGATTTGAATGTAAATAAGAATGACAGAAACAAAATTCTGGAGAAGTGCCAGACAGGCTATTTTAATTCATTTGGTGATTATGAAGTTATTAAGACCGAAAGTTTAGATGGTTATAAATTCTTTTTTAGTGAGAATGAATGGCTTATGATACGTCTGTCCGATACAGAACCTGTATTAAGGATATATGCCGAAGCTGAAACACAGGAAGTGGCACGGGATATTTTAACAGCTAGTTACGGAGTGCTTATAAAAAAGTAGTATCTAAAATACATTAACCTCCATCTCCAGATTTATGGCAAAACTATTCTTTACAGATTTCTGTATCTTTTTTGCCAGACTGTAAATGTCGGTTCCTGTTGCATCACCATAGTTTACTAGTACCAGGGGATGTTTTTTATATGTTCCTACATTGCCAATCCTCTTACCTTTCCAGTTAGATTGTTCGATAAGCCAGGCTGCTGATAGTTTAACTTCATTTTTTGTGACTTTGAAATAAGGCATTTTAGGATAATACTGCTTTATTGAATTAGCTTGTTCCATACTAACAATGGGATTTGTAAAAAAACTTCCCGCATTACCTATTTCTGTCGGATCAGGCAGCTTGTTTTTTCTGATGTTTATTATTGCACTTCTGATATTAAGTATGTTGGTTTCGGGAAATTTATCAAGCTCCTTTTCTATACTTCCATAACTGGTAACGAATTCATGAGTCTTATTGAGCCTGAATATAATATGAGTTATAATATACCTGTTCTTAAGCTTTCCCTTGAAGATGCTGTTACGATAAGAGAAATTGCATTCTTCGTTTGAAAATATTTTTATTTCTGAAGTTTCTATATCAACTGCCTCAACGTTTTCTATTACTTTTCTAACCTCCACTCCATAAGCACCTATATTTTGAATAGGGCAGGCCCCGGCACTTCCGGGAATAAATGAAAGATTCTCAATCCCCCCGTAATTATTTTCCACACAAAAATTCACGAAAGAATCCCAGTTCTCACCAGCTCCAACACGTAAATTGACATATTGTGATGTTTCCTTTATTTTTTCAATCCCCGGTATTTTAGGATTAACTATTAAACCACTGTAATCTTTGCAAAATAAAACATTAGTACCTTCGCCAATTATGAGCAATGGCCTGATATTTGATAAATCGGACTTAATAAAGTCAATAACCTGCTGTTGATCGGTAAGTTTAATAAAGTACCTGGAATAGACATCAAGTCCGAATGAATTGTGTTTTTTTAATGAATAATTTTTATGTATTACGCACATATTAGAAATCTATTTAGCAAAAATAATTATCTAATTTAATTTTTAGATTTTGTTTACGTAAAGAATCTTTATTTTAGTAAAAAAATACATAAAAATTTGATGAAGGTATATATTTCTGTTACTAATGACATTATAACAGACCAGCGAGTAAATAAAATTGCTCTTTCATTGCAGAAGTTAAGAGTTGAAATTATCATCGTTGGAAGAAAGATCAAAAGAAAAGTACAAATAACAAGTAAACCTGACAAGCATAAGCTAATGAGGTTAATATTCAATAAAGGCCCGCTTTTTTATGCTGAATATAATATCAGATTGTTTTTCTTTTTATTGCTTAAAAAGGTGGATATTCTGGTGGCTAATGATTTGGACACACTACTGGCAAATTATCTGGTCTCAAGAATAAGAAAAAAGAAACTGGTATATGATAGTCATGAATATTTTACAGAATTGCCGGAACTGGTGGACAGGGATTTTGTCAAGAGGGTATGGAGCGGAATAGAAAAGTGGATTTTGCCCAAAATAAAATATTCTTACACTGTTTGCGAATCTATTGCAAGGATTTACTCAGAAAAATATAACATAGATATGCATGTGGTCAGAAATTTGCCGGTATATATCAGAGATTTGCCCAAACCAGGAATTAATATAAGGCAGGCAAATGAGAAAATAATTATTTATCAGGGGGCGTTAAATCTTGCCAGGGGTCTGGAGCTTGCTATACAGGCCATGAAATTCATCGATAATGCTAAACTGATTATTATCGGAGATGGAGATATAACTGCTGATTTACAGCAACTTGCAGATAAACATGAGCTTCATAACAAAGTAATTTTTTATGAGAGAATGCCTTATGACGAGCTAATGGCATATACAGCTCAGGCAGATTTAGGTATTTCGCTGGAGGAGAAAATGGGACTTAATTATTATTACGCTCTTCCAAATAAACTGTTTGACTATATACAGGCCAGGATACCTGTTTTGGTATCTGACTTTCCTGAAATGGCAAAGATTGTAAATGATTATGGTGTGGGATTAACTGTTAATACGTCTGATCCCGGACAACTGGCATCTGTCTTTAAAGAAATGTTAGAAAACCAGGATAAAAGGAAACTCTGGAAGCAGAACCTTGAGAAGGCGGCTGTAAAGCTATGCTGGGAAAAGGAAGAGAAGAGGCTATTAGAAATTTATTCTGAAATTATTTAGCAATACTTAAAGAATATTTTCTTAGTGTAAATACCAGTATACGGTAAAGTAACAGGAAAAGAGGACCTGAGATTATCAGCCAAATAAAGAAGGCTGACAAATATGCTGTCCAGAAATTATTTAATGTGCCCCATAGATCAGTATTTAGCATATAAATAATTTTTTTTATGGAATATGGAAATAAAGAGTTACCGTAAAAAATTTCACCAAGTTTTAAAAACGGAATAATCAAAGCTATTTGTAACGGATGAACAACATAATGTACCGCATGGGTAATTGCAAAATTAAGCCTGAAACCCAGTGCAACTAAAGTTATCAGCAAACTTGTTAATCCATATAAAGGTATAATACCGACTGTTATTCCAAGAGATAATGAAAGTGCCAGTTTTTCAGGTGTTCCTCCTTGTCTTAAGAACAGCTTAATTTTATCAGTAGCTTTGTTTCTCCAAATCATATAAAAAAATTTTACCCTTGTATTGCTCAGTTTAAAGATTGACTTTGAAATCTTTAGACTATACGTGCATTTTATAAATAAGTTTTCTTTTTATAGAAAATATTTCAGATACATAAAAATTTTATGATCTGGTAAGATTCCAATTAACTTAACATATTTTAGAATAGATTTGTTTAAAATTATATCTTTTATTAGTAAAACTCTTCGAAAAAGAAATGCACAGTGATTCATATACTTTCGTAAAAGCATTATTAACGTGGGACGGGAAAAAATATTGTTATGCAAACACACTTTAATATTAATAATAAGGAAAATTCTATACCTGTTTACCGGGATAAAAATCTTCAGATTATTTTTTTAATAACCCTTATAGCTGTTATGGGTGTTGCAAGTATTACACCTGCTTTCCCTCGAATAGCCCGTGAACTGGGTATTTCGAAACAATCGGTTGGCTTATTGATTATTTTCTTTACTCTGCCTGCGGTGGTTCTTACTCCTGTTCTGGGAGTGATGGCTGACAGGTATGGCAGAAAAAATGTTCTTATACCTTCATTAATACTTTTTGGCATTGCAGGTGGCCTATGCACTATGGCAAGAAAATTTGAGGTATTACTTTTTTTGCGTTTTTTTCAGGGGGTAGGAGCTGCCTCGTTGGGATCAATAAATGTTACCCTTATCGGTGATATATTTTCAAGCAAAAGGCGTACTGAGGCAATGGGATATAATTCAAGTGTTTTAAGCGTTGCTACTGCCAGCTATCCTTTTCTGGGAGGATTATTAGCATCTGCAGGATGGTATTATCCATTTATACTTCCTGTTTTTGCTGTACCTGTAGCTATAATTGTATTGTTAAAATTAAAAAATCCTGAACCCGGCGGAAAACAGAATTTGAAACAGTACTTAGTTGCTGCACTTAAGGCAATTAAAACCCGCCAGGTGCTTACATATTTTTTTGCAAGTTTTGGCACATTTATTATTCTCTACGGATCTTATCTGACTTATTTCCCTTTTTTACTCGAAAATCTTCATGATGCTTCTCCGTTTTTAATCGGACTAATGATGTCATCTATGTCCGTTGTTACTGCAATTACTTCGTCACAGCTGGGTAAAATATCAAGACTGTTTGATAAAAAGAATCTTTTAAAGATTTCCTTTATTTTATATTCGTTATCTCTTGTAACGATACCGTTGATTTCAGATATATGGATGTTGTTAGTCCCTTTAATCATTTTTGGTTTGGCACATGGAATAAATATTCCATGCATACAGATCTTGCTTGCCGAGATTGCTCCTATTGAATACAGGGCAGCATTTATGTCTGTAAACGGAATGGTGCTGCGATTAGGGCAGACATTGGGACCAATACTTGCGGGTGCTGTGTTTATACTGGGCGGATTAAGTTATCCATTTTATGCAGGGGCAGTTATATGCATTATAATATTTTCTTTGTTAGTTGTATTAATTAAATAAGCTGTCAAAAAAAATTACTTTTTAGCGGACCACCCCGGAAGTGATACGGTAGCCTGGTAATTTGAATAATTATACAGTGGATTTCTTTTGGGCTTAAATAGTTTTCCCTGCTTTGGATTATCATCCTGGGTATAAACCCATATTTCGTTGGGATCCCATACAACAACCTCATCACGGCAATCTCCTGTAATATTCAGTACAGCATTGCACATATCAGGATGTCCGTCATCAGGGAATTCAACAACTTTACGCCCCCATCCGTCAAACATTCCGCCTTCTTCCACATTAGCATTATGAACAAAGAACTCTTCTGAAAGGCCTGTCCAGTTAACCGGCAGGCACATACTCCCGTACTGGTTAGGTTCGAAACTATAGTATATATTTCCGTCAGAGTCAAAGTAATGTATTATACCCTGATTTTTCCAGAAGTTTATAGTTACTGTTTCCAGTCCGTGCAGATCATCCCTGAAATTTGCCATTGCAGGATTCTGAACATGTCCGATATAATTATGCTTTAAGATATTTCCTTTCAAATCTGTGAAGAATATACCCTCGTCACTTGCAGCACATAATATTTTTAATTCTGAACCAGGTATAAATTCAACAACAGCTACTCCGTCTGCATGGTCAGTTAAGGCACTATCCAGCGACCATAATTTTGTACCATTATCATCAAATAAAGTATATCCCATTATCAGCTCGTCCTTACCGTCATTATCAACATCATGTGCAAAAGGATAATGTCCTGTATTGCATTCGGCTTTCCATAACAGTTTTAAATCATTACTATATGCCCACAGATAGCGGTAGCGGTCTTTGATTATGATATCGCTGTCATATCCCTTACCGCGCAGGTCGCAAAAATAAATGCAATCCCCCAGAATTCGCGGAAAAATATTATAGACTGATTTGTAGGGTTTTCCTCCGGGAGTTTTTGGGGTAGGAGCCTTATATTTTGTTTTACCTGTAGCACCTTCGGCAACAACAATTTCAAAGTCTTTGCAGTAAATAATCTCATTCTTACCGTCGAGGTCAATATCATGAATCTGAAATGCCACATCATTAGTAAGATGGTCTTTCCATGGGTCGGGATTACCTATTTGCCATAATTGTATGCCATCAAATGTCATTGCTGTAAGGCAGCTTAATTCACTGTTGCGGTCTTTTGGACCATGGTGAATAACCTGTCCGATTACCACATCAATAACTCCATCATTATCAAGGTCTCCGAACCTGAGATTTCTGCCAACACCAAATCCCGGTGTTTCAATTTTTTTCCAGATAACCGGTTTGGGATTGGTTTCCTGAAGTTCATTCTCTAACTTGTTAAAAGCAGTACGTGCAGAGATGTATTTATTTAGGTTCGCTCTGGTTGTAGTTACTTTAACACTAGTGAATCTTGCAGGCATGTTTGCGGTCAGGCCGATTTTACCTTTTAGGTAAGTTGAATCTGTTGCCTGCAGGATTATGGTATCATTAAGTTGGGCACTAATATGGTTACCATTTATTCTTATTTCTGCTGTACAATATTTACCTGGCTGCCATTGGTATCCGGACTGAGACAGGATTTCTTCGTATGGCTCGTGAAATCCTGTAGCATGCTTAACCATTTTTAAAATGGCTTTGTTCTCTTCTACTCCAAAGAAATAATAACACCGGTCATTTTGATATCTGAAAACAATACCGCTTTGGCGGGTATCAAATTCTGGTGAAAAACTGACATAAATATTGTAGTCTTCCCACAAATCATCACCTGCAATAATCATTGGATGAGCATAAATTGCATCATCTGTCTTGCTTTGATATATATACCGGGTTTTATCAGCTTCCCGCACACTCCACCACCCTCTGTCATTTGATACTGCCCAGTTTCCTTTGGGAGCAGCTTCGGACAGGTAGTGGTATTCCGTATGGGCGCCAAGGTTGTTACTTAAGGGACCTCTCTTCAATTCACCAAAATCATCATAAAAAAGAATAACTTCCTTGTTTGACGGGGAGCATAATGTAAATACAATACAGCTTAATAAGGCAAGACTTTTTGCTTTAAATTCCATAATTAATGATTTGAAAAGTTTTATATAAATCTAACAATAAAATCGATAAAATTAATATATAGGACTACAGTTTAAGATGTGAAGACCTGTGAATAAACATCTTCTGAGTT
Source organism: uncultured Bacteroidales bacterium (assembly GCA_964521285.1). Classification (GTDB taxonomy): domain Bacteria; phylum Bacteroidota; class Bacteroidia; order Bacteroidales; family UBA10428. The sequence goes on from CAZFQS010000014.1 coordinate 105,395, forward strand.
AGCTGCATCTCTTACAATTTGAAGTAAATATTTCTGATGTCCTCTCGACCGATTCCAATGTGCCTCCTAAACCTTAGAATTTGCGGCTGCATGTTCATAATTATGTATTTTATAAGATAATCAGCTTTCATACTAAAAAATTATTCACTCCCTGAGATTCGGGTTAAGATTTAAATCTTCTGCAGGAGGGTGAAAAAAATAACTGTCTTTAGTAACAG
>CAZFQS010000015.1:0-72512 GCA_964521285.1 uncultured Bacteroidales bacterium
ACAAATGTTGAGTGAAGTGCACTAACAGACGGAAAATCCGGCAGTCTGGTCCATATACCGTTTTCAGTATTGTATTCCCAGAAATCATTTAATTGAATATAACTAACACCTTCCCATCGACGGCCACCTCCAAAATATCCTTTGCTCCCTATTGAAAATCCAAAGGCCTGTTGCCGGGGTTCACCAGGGAATGGTTCTAATTGAATCCATACATCCTCTATTATAAAATCTGGCTCATCCTTACTGTATGTAATTATTGAGTCTCTATCTATCGCATAAGCACGAACATAATACCATGCATGGGGCTCTATCCCTCTTAATGTACTTTCAAATTCTTCTACACCGGGGTATGTAAAAATTGTTCTGAAATCTTTTATTGTTGGATTTGGTTCTACGTCCCAGCAGTGTCCGTATACAATAATGCTTTCACCTGCATCAATAATTCTGCCGGTTACCCATGCTTCAGTTACTGAATGTCTGATCTCAGATGATGTTTCAATAATGACTTGTTTTTTCAAAGGAAGCTTTTCACAGCTGAATAAAAAAATAAAAAATGCTAAAATGAATAAAAGTGAAACTCTGTTTGAATTCATTTTAAAGATATTTCTTACAAGATATTACTAAAAGTGTTGATTGTCAAGATTGAATGCTATTTTTTGATGTATGCCCGGGAAAATGTAATGAAAATATATAATTATATGATGTATTATAATGTTTGGAATACAACTATAAAATTTATACTTTTTTATAACATCTTACCCAGTCAATCTCCATTGCAGCCGGAAGATTATTTCCTTTTATATCTTTATAAATACCTGAGCTGAGAATCAAATACATAGATTCCTGGGGTACTCCCTGCATTGAGGCTGCTACGTCAACTCCGTTTATTTTCCAGACCAGTTTATTCTGAGACCATTCTAACGAATATATATAAAAATCTTTAGAAAATTTCGACAGCCCCAGCCTGGAAATTTTTTTTCGTATCCCCCTCTTTTCATTAATATTGCCCCAGAAGCTACTCATAACCAGTCTATTTTCTGCTTTGGCAATATCAATGTGGGGTAAAACCTGGTTAGATAACATCCAGAATGAATGATTAACAGGAAAACTTCTATTAAATCTTATCTTGGCTTCAAAAAGGCCGTATTTTTGTCTGAAACTATTTCCTGTACTTATTAGCCCGGATGTATAGTCAAAATCTTTTGTATAAAATCCAACTTGTGGATTCCATGCTTTTCCTCTGGCTTTTTCTTTCCTGGTCAATATCCTTAAAATACCATTATCAAATTCAAGGTTTTCACCATCAGTGAAGAAATGTTTCTCATGAGCAAATGAATAACTTTCCTTTAATATGGCATCTCCCCAGTAATATTTTGTCATCCATTTTTCACGATCAAGCTTTCCGTTTGAAAAATCTTCCTCAAAGGTTACCTTCCAGCTTTTAAGTTCATCAAACTTTGTTGAATCCTTAAGTTCAAAATACCAGACTATTTTTTCCGAATTCTTTAATTCTATATATTTCTGTTCCAATTTGTACTCCTCAGATAATTCCAGCTTTTTTGCAGGTGGTAGCAGCATATACTCCTTTACCTCCCTGAATTTATCAGACTGGATAACTTTTTCAAGTTCTTCTATTTGCTTAATTCTTTCTGACCCATCCAGATTAATATAATTTGCATATAACCTGGACGCCTTGAATCTGAAATTGTCTTTAAATCTCTTTGAATTCTTTAAGGCTTTATATTCTTCAAGTTTTCTATATTCATTTGTGTCTTGAAACTTCTGACTTTCTATTCTGTTTTTCTCATTTTTAAATTCTTGTGAGTTTATATATTTTTCAAGCTCAATGTAAGCTTCCAGTTCCTGAGAATCATGAAGTTCATTATAATCAATCAGTATAGGAAGTTTTACGAGTTTGAAATAATTTCTAAATTCCTTAGATTTCTTTAATCCCTCGTATTGCTGCAGCTTCTGGTATTCTTCAGTAAATTTGAAGTCACTTTTCTTTTTGGACCGGCGTGCAGATAAAAATTCACCTGACTTAATAAAGTCTCTTAGCTCTTCGAAATCCTTAAGTCTTTTTGATTTATAAAGGCTTTTAAAATCTGAATATCCCTTTAAATTTATGAATTTAAAATAATTCTTAATTTTTGGTGATCTTTTTTGCTCCAGATATTGCCGAAGTGTATTATATAATTCTGAACTTTCAAATTTCTTTTTTGGGGATAAAGCCATATAATCTTTCACCTTATTAAATTCAGGTGATTTTATAAATTCTTCAAGCTCATTATATCTCTTTAGTTCATCTGACTGTTCAAAAGTACGTAACTCCTTAAGTTCATCTGATTCCTTTATCCTGTAATAATTTTTTATATCCTTCTCCTTTTTGCGTTTCAAATATTCCTGCTCTTTTCTGTATTCCTCAGTATTCTTAAATTTCTGAGCCATAATTTCTTTTTTCCGTTGTGCAAATTCATGAGATGTCACCTCATTTTCTAATTTTATGAATTCAGAAAGTTCTTTGGATTTAGAGAATTCTAAAAATGCTTCATATTCCCTTTGCAGAGCTGCTCTTTTTGCTTCAGTTTCTGATGTATTGGGAATTAAGCCAAGTAAAGCCTTAAAACTTACCATTGCCGATAATTTAATATTTAGTCACTGATTATAAAACTTAAAATAATCAAAAATTATTGTATATTAATACTTTTTGCGAGTTCAAAGATATAAAAAATGAATATAACTTATAAAAGTATAAATATTCATACTTTAATTAATAATGTAATCCGTAAAATTTCAAATATTAATATTCCTATTCCTGTATTAAAATTTTAAAGCAATTAATGTCATCAAATATCATGTTAAACAAATACTTATAGTCTATAGGTTTGCTATACCTATAGTTAGTGTGATCCCTACGACATTATTTTTAATTTTTGCAGCATTTTCAAATTCTTCTTCCATGTCGTTCATAGAACTTGTATAATAAAAAGCTGTCATGCCAACTGGTAAGAATCCTCCAATCATCACATTTGCCCCGGCTTTTAATTCAAAACCAACTCCTAATTTTGAATTATACGTATCAGTATCAACCGTATTATCCCAGGTATCAAGATAACGGACAGTTGAACTGCCTGTAACTGAAGCAGAAGCATAGACCATTTTAGGAATAGCGTAGACAGTAAGTCCCCCTCCAAAATTCCACATGCATACTGTGTAAGGTGCTTCTGTTTCAGTATTAACATTAGTTGGATTTGTAATAACATTGGCACCTACTAATGCATGAATAAATGCATTATCTGTTATACCGATTCCTATTTGAAACTCAACCGGCAAAGTAAATCCTTCCACCTCTTCAGTACTACCAACGCTTGTTATACCGTATGCAGCACCAATTTCAAACCTTGCAAAATACTTGATTGATTCTGCGGTTGAGCTACTGCGTTCTGTTTCGGGTGGTGGGACTACTTTCTGCTGTGAATAGGTATTATTTATAAAACAGATGATAATACTGGTTAGAATTATAAAACGTATAAGCATTAATATTTGAAATTTTGTATTTAAGACCTGTTGATAAACATTCACTAATCTGTAAAAATTGATCTATTGTGAAATATTCAAAAAAAATAAAATTAAATTTACATTAAATTATACATTAATTTACACTTAACAAAATGTATTTATTTACCAGACTGTTAATACTAGCTATAGTCATTATTCAATTATCCCAAAAAACAGGTCACTCACAAATAAGACAGCCTCAAAACTATAACAGATTTGCGCTTGTTATTGGAAATAGCGATTATACTACAGGTCCGTTAAAAAACCCGGTAAATGATGCTTATGCTATGGCTCTTACACTTCAGAGATTAGGTTTTGATGTTTTGATTCGCGTTGATGTAAAAACCAAAGACGAAATGAAAAGGGTAATACGTGAATTTGGATTCAAACTTAAACAAGGAGGTACCGGAATATTTTATTTTGCAGGGCATGGTCTCCAGGTTAAAGGTTTTAACTATCTGATTCCGGTGCGTGCCGAAATATATTCGGAAGAAGAAGTAGAATATGAGGGTGTGGATGTAGGTTTCGTGCTTGCTCAGATGGAAAGTGCACAAAATCAAATGAATATAGTAATACTTGATGCCTGCAGAAATAATCCATATGCACGAAGCTACCGATCTACAACCAGTGGATTAGCTTCTATAAATGCTCCAACAGGCTCAATAATAGCTTATGCCACTGCTCCGGGTTCAACTGCCATGGACGGAATAGGCAAAAACGGACTTTATACAAGCGTACTATTGAAGCAAATAACACAGGAAGGTTTAAAAATTGAAGAAGTCTTCAAAAAGGTAAGGGCAGAAGTATTAGCCGGAAGCGGGGGAAGACAGGTACCATGGGAATCTTCTTCACTGATAGGGGACTTTTATTTCATGCCTCCGGACATAAATATGACCGAATTATCTGCTCAATCCACCTCTGAAGTCTCAGCACAGATTCCAGTAGATGAATTACAAAAAAATCCGGAACTAAGAAATAATAATATTACTGCATATGAGGAAGAACAAGAAATACCATCTTTTGATAAATATTTGGAAGAAACTGATAAACTTTTTTCCCCTGTAACCGGGGAATCCAAAATACAGGGTGAATCAGACCTTACTATAAAATGGAAAGGGACTCAGGATGTATATTGGCTGTTAGTCAATGGTAAAGACATAAGTAAGGAAACTACCAATGTATGGGCTGAGAATGGTAAAGACCTTGAAGTCTATCATCCAAATACACAAAGAACATTTATTTTGGAAGATTATTACAATAATTGTGATAATCAGTTCAGACCGGCAAAAATTAAATCAGGTTCAGGCCTGGTCAAAATGCCCCCGCTATGGAAAGCAACTCCTGAGAATGGATACTGGCTTTATATAGATGGTAATGATATCAGCAAGGAAACTACTTATAAGTGGGCAGGAAACGACCTTAGAGTTTACCATAAAAAAACCAACACTACCTATCTTTTAAGGGATTTTAATAACAACCAGGATAACACTATAAGGTCTGCCGAGATAATTAAATAAGTTATTGGTAATTATTACAGATAAATCTTGTGAAATTCATTTAATAAACCTTAAATCCTCCAAAATTTCCGGTACCAATAGGACTTGGAACAGCAAGTTTATTGTAAATTACAATTTCGATTTCATCTCCTGCATTTAAATACTTCATAAACGGAATTCTGTAGGTCTGCGTTGCAGTAGTGCCAACGAATGTTTCGGCCAGCGAACCATTTAAATAAAAAAGGATACTTTGCGATTCATCAGCCTGATAAACAATATTAAATGAGTATAATCCGTTTAACAATGCAGTGAATCGTCCATTTAATGGATTATAAGGGGATCCCTCATTAATCTTTACATCATCAAACTTAAGTTTATAATATTCACCATTCAAAGCATCCTCAGATATTGTCCTGTTTGCATAAAAATAAATACTCTGCGGATTCTTTAATTCTGAAATATTAATTGCATTTCCTCCTGAAATTCTTATAGAGTCTTCCTCAAGTGCTAATATTTGACCATCAGTATTATCATAAAACTTCTCAAGACTTATATTATTACCCCCTGATATACCAATACTATCTGCATTTAAAAATAGTGTCTGGTTATCAGTATTATCAAGATATGGAGTCAAGCTAATAGGATTTGCATCAGTATTTTTTGTAATTAACAGAACATTATTGTTTAACGCTAAATCCTGAATTTCATTTTCAGGCTCATAGTCTATTGGTAATGAGCTTTGCTCAGATCCGTCAGGATTCATAAGAAGTATTTCATTATCTTCTGTATTTATCGAAAGAGTTTGAATTTCATTGGTCGGATCCTTATCACGATCATCAGGATCTCCAATTCCTCCACCGCTACCGCTGGCAGCATATTCTGCATAAATTGCATAGGGCACCGAAAAGAACTGGGCTGTCCCCATATCCAGATATTCATCGCTTTCCTGAAACTTAATTGCAACTTTAAGATAGTGTGGTAATAATCCCCATTTTAACTCTGAAAATTCATCTTTTTCGCCCCCTTCACGGGTTCCCTGACCAATAACCAGATTAAATAATCCGAACCTGTTTGTTGTCACCGAGTGATTTTCAATCCATTCAACCTGTCCGCCCGGACTACCTGAAATAATTGATACCCGCACAGAGATATTTTGATTAGTCAACTCCTCACCTGTAAAATCACGTGCAACGGCCTGGTAATTTATGCCTTGAGGCACCTCCTGGGAAAATGTATTGCAGACAGCCAGAGCAAAAATTAATAAGAATGTGTGTATATATATAAATAACTTCATATTCCTTGAAACTTAAGTTCAAACTCCATTTAACCATCTCGCCTTAAGCAAGACTATAGTTTTATTATCTTTCCGGTTTTTAATAAATTATTACTTTTAGAATAAATAAAAATCAAATAAATCCCTTGTGGGAAACGAGAAAAATCAACTTCCATTTTATATCCTTCAAAGGCTCCGGAAATATTGTGTTCTTCAATGAAAATTCCTACTATTGAATATAATTCGACTTTATATTCTGTTAATTCCGTATAATTAAATACAACTAACAAATTATCCAAAACAGGATTAGGGAAAAAATCAACTGAATTACTGGAATACTTAAACCTGGTAGTTTTTAAACCTGGTTGCTGAAATCCCTGGGTTACATAATAGTAATTGGTGTTATCATTAAAGGTTTCGATAACTGCCTCGCCAACAGTTAATTGTACAATTTCAAAATTATTATCATAGGAATTGCCTAATGAGGCTACTACTGAATGAGAAATAAACTGACAATTTGCTGAACCTGCCAATAATATGAAAAATATAATGATTTGACACCAGCGTTCCATTTTTGTAAACTTAATTGTCCCGCAATACCCTTACTATTATAAGCAAAGCATTGCCAAATTAAAGCATCAAAGTTAGCAATTTAAAGATTATTTATTAACAATAATTAAGAAATATCAACATATTTGGCTCATAAACTTATATTAATAAGCATTTTAAAGCACTTAAGAATCAAGTATATTTCCGGCAATAAATGAATACATTAGTCTGATTAATAATGATTTAGGAAGAGCACCTATTTATAAAGTATTTTTAGCTAACTTGGGAGTAAAGCAATAGCTATATCCGCTATTTCATTTTCATTTATATCAATCATACATTTAAAGTGTTTTTTGGGACATTTTTTATATCCGAGTTTAGAGCAGGGGCGGCATGATAATCCATGAACCTCAATAATCCGGGATTCTCTGTCAGGTAAATAAGGATACATACCGAACTCAGGTACAGTATTTCCCCAGATAGAAATGATTTTCTTCTTAAATGCAGCAGCTATATGCATTAGACCAGTATCATGTGAAATCACTAATTTCGCCTCTTTGACAATTGAAGCTGACTGATTGATCGACAGTTTGCCACAATAATTAATAACTTTGTTACTGGCTGAATTTTTTATTGTCTCAGCTTTCTCAAAATCCTCTTTTCCCCCCAGCAATACTACCGGATAATTAATTTTATTACATAAGGAAATAATCTTATCAATAGGCAACTGCTTTGTAAAATGTCTTGAACCAATTGCAAATGCTATATATCCATCATCCATTTCTGCACCAGATTTATTAATATCGATTACATCACTTTTACTTATAAAATAATCCAATCCCTTACCATCGTTTCTTACATCAAAAGCTTCAACTGATTTAAAATACCTGTCAACAATATGTATATCAGGGAGTCTGTTAATTTTAAAGTTTACGAGTAACCATTTTTTAAAATTAAGTTTGTTAAATGTGAAGGTAAGTATTCTTAACTGTGTTTTAAGTTCGAGTGTTCTCAGATTTTTATGTAAATCAATAATATAATGATAATGCTCTTTTCTTAATCTTTTTACCAGTTTATTAAAACTACTGTCAAGTGAATATATTTTATCTATATATGGATTGTCCTTGATTATGGATTTATATTGCTCTTTAACCAGGTAATGGACCACGGCATCTTCCACCTGTGTCTTTAAACAACGCACAACAGGTGTTGTTAGAACAATATCTCCGATTGAACTGAATCTTACAACAAGAAATTTTACCACTATCCTGAATTTAAGATGTCTAAGATAAATAAATGAATAACAAAGGGCTCCCTGCTTTATTTAATTTTTCTGAAAAACATTAATAACTCCAGCCAGCATTCCTTGCTGGCCTTATTTGATTCCCATAATATTTTTGCCCCGTGAGAATCATTACCCTCTTTGTGTTTGTATATTGTTAATATGTTCTCGGGAGCAAAATCCAACATTTCTAAAATGTATGAATACTCATTCTCTGATGAGGACACAAACAAAGGTTTATCAAAATCTTTTAAAGTACTTTTAACAGATATTTCAGGTTCGAAATACTCACCCGGACTAAATGCAACAACTGCATTTACGTTTTCGTTATTTTTACCAACTATCATACACAAGGATGCAGAGTAGGAACTTCCAAAAAGTATGACCGGGATATTATTATAATTCCTGGTATATTCAATAGCAGCAAGTATATCTTTTCTGGAATCTATAAGTCTGCATGACATATTTTTATCCTGTAGCCTGGAAGCTGTCTCATTTTTAATATAATTTACTTTCCCGCCTGATCGCAAATCAACTGCAAGACAATTGTAATCCAAATTCAGTAATTTATCGGCTATTCCTGCATATTCTCCTCTGCTATAACCGCTTTGATGAAATAATAAAATAAAAGGATAGTTATAATTATTTAGATAAAGATCTGCTGTAATTCTTAAGCTGTCTGATGCAATAAAAGTTACTTTATGCTGGCAAAATCCATAAATATTCAGGATAAATAAGAAATAGAAAACAATCCAATACCTCATTAAAAAATGCTTTGAGAAAAAATCTTAATATATATTACTCTATATCTGCCAATACAATGATTTTATTTTTATTCACTTCCACTATTCCTCCTAAAATTTCAATATAAGAGGTTTCATTATGTTTATCGACGATTTTAACTGTTCCTTTTTCGAGGGTTGAAATTATAGGAGCATGATTTTTCAGTATGGCAAAAGTGCCCTTTGTCCCGGGGACCCTGACAATATTCACCTCACCCTGGTATAATTTCTCTACAGGAGTAATAATTTCAAGATTCACTTTAGTCAAAATTAATTATTAATAAAACTTTACTCTTCTCTTACCTGTTCAATTAGTTTTTTACCCTTTGTAATAGCATCCTCAATGGTTCCAACCATATGAAATGCTGCCTCGGGATATTGATCAACCTCACCGTTTAAAATCATTTTAAATCCCTTAATAGTATCTTCTATTGAAACCCATACACCGGAAATACCAGTAAATTGTTCAGCAACATGGAATGGTTGAGACAAAAATCTTTGTATTCTTCTTGCCCGATGAACAACTATTTTATCCTGTTCAGAAAGTTCATCCATGCCAAGAATTGCGATAATATCCAATAATTCATTATAATGCTGTAGTATTTCTTTTACCTTCTGGGCAGTATCATAATGTTCTTTTCCTACAACATCAGAAGCTAAAATTCTGGAAGTAGAATCAAGAGGATCAACAGCAGGATAAATTCCTAATTCTGAAATTTTACGGCTAAGAACAGTTGTAGCATCAAGATGTGAAAAAGTTGTAGCAGGAGCTGGATCTGTAAGGTCATCGGCAGGCACATAAATAGCCTGTACTGATGTAATAGATCCCCTTTTGGTTGATGAAATTCTTTCCTGCAACAGGCCCATTTCAGTTGCCAGCGTCGGCTGGTAGCCCACTGCGGAAGGCATTCTGCCGAGCAGTGCAGAAACTTCCGATCCTGCCTGTGTAAATCTGAATATGTTATCAACAAAGAATAATATATCTCTTCCTTCACCTTTCTCATCCCCGTCCCTGAATGATTCAGCAACAGTAAGTCCCGATAGCGCTACTGTCACACGTGCTCCTGGTGGCTCATTCATTTGTCCGAAAACCAATGTTATCTGTGATTTCTTAAGCTCTTCTTTATCTACTTTAGTAAGATCCCAGCTTCCCTGTTGCATACTCTTATTGAATTCTTCCCCGTATTTAATAACTCCCGATTCAATCATCTCACGCAAAAGATCATTACCTTCTCTTGTGCGTTCTCCCACACCTGCAAAAACCGAAAGACCTGAATATTTTTTTGCTATATTGTTTATAAGTTCCATAATTATAACAGTCTTTCCTACTCCTGCACCTCCAAACAAACCAATCTTCCCTCCTTTTGAATAGGGCTCTAATAAATCGATCACTTTAATCCCTGTAAATAAAACTTCTGTTGTCGTTGACAGACTCTCAAGCTTAGGAGGCTTTTTATGAATTTCGTAGCCCTCTGATGTATCAAGATCTCCTAATCCATCAATTGGTTCCCCTATTACATTTAGCAATCTTCCTCTTATCTGCTCGCCAACAGGCATGCGTATAGAATGACCTGTAGCAACCGCTTTCATGCCTCTTTTAAGACCATCGGTGGAATCCATGGCCACTGTCCTGATTGTATTTTCTCCAATATGTTGCTGGCATTCCACTACAAGTATATCTCCATCCTCCCTTTTTATTTCTACTGAATCATGAATTTTCGGGAGCTCTTCAACTGATTTTTCAAAGCTAATATCAATAACCGGACCTATAATCTGAACAATTTCACCAACATTTTTTCCCATTGTAAAATCCTATTTTAAAAATTTGATTATAATGTTCCTTGTAAACACAATTTAAATTATCTAAATTAACCCAATTTCAAATAATTACCAAACTACTATAAATACATTTTTCAAACAATAATAGAAGTATATTTAAACTTTCAATTAAAAAAATTGTTGTAATAAAGATTTCAAATTTTATTTCATTTCTTATTTTTGTACTATTACAATAAAATAATTTAAAACAATTGACTTATGAAAAAACTTTATGTTAAATTGGCCCCGTGTATCTTATTGCTGGCTTTTCTGACTCGTCCTGCAGTAAATACTTATTCTCAGCTTTTTAATGTTGGTGACAAACTAATAAATGCCGGTTTAGGCATTGGTGCTACCTGGTATACTGGTGCTTACTACAAAACAACTCTTCCTCCAATTTTTATTTCCGGGGATTTTGGTTTCAAAGACGATATAGGCCCCGGTGTGTTAGGCCTTGGAGGTTACCTGGGCCTATCATCTTACAAATATGATGTTAGCGGTATCTGGGGTAACTGGGGATGGAAGTATACCTCAATAATTATCGGTGGTAGAGGCACTTATCATATGGAATTTATTGATAATCTGGATACTTATGGAGGATTATTGTTAGGATATAACATTATAAGTTCTAAATATTTTGGAGATGAAAACTGGGTAACAGGTTCAGCTACTGGTTCATCCCTTGCATATTCATTCTTTGTTGGAGGCAGGTATTTCTTTTCAGAAAATCTTGGAGTTATGGGTGAACTGGGCTATGGTATAGCATGGTTGTCTATTGGTTTAACTTTAAAACTGCAATAAATAGAATATACTTTAAATGGCTATTAAGCTAAATGAGCAATAAACTTATATTTTTTATTGATGATGACAGGATGATGCTGAATTTAATGGAGTATACCTTTAAATGTAAGGATGGATATGATGTAAAGTCATATTTCACAGGAGAAGAATGTGTTGAAAATCTATATTTGAATCCTAATCTGATAGTTCTTGATTATATCCTTGGTGATGAAGAATCAGAAGCGATGTCAGGTCTCGAAACCCTAAAAAAAATAACCGAACAAAATAATAATATACCAGTTATTATCTTAAGTCGTGAAAAAAACGAAGCCCTGATTAAAAAATTTTTGAAATACGGAGCAAAGAGATATGTGATTAAAGACGACTTTTTTATAGATACATTAATAGAGACCATTGATGAGCACTTCTCGGATAATTAATAAATATTAATCATTAGAGAATCTTTAATAAAAGCAGGGACCTGACTTCTCTTTTTCAATAACAAATTTGTAAGTTTTTATTTACAATAGCTGTTAAATTTCTTTTCAAACTCATGTAAAAAGTAAAAAATTCAATCCGAAATTTTTTACTTTTTTATTCTGAATAATATTAATACTTTTGCACCACTTTAAAATAAAGAAAGTGAAATCTGATAATCAATATATTATCCGGTTTAAGGCGCTGAAGGAAGGAAATCATGAAATAATGTTTGATGTTAAAGAATATTTTTTCTCTGAATTTGACAAAATGGAAGCAAAAGATGGCAACCTTAAAGTGATTATTAATCTGAATAAAAAACCTGACTTTTTAACGCTTGATATACTTATTAAAGGGATTATTTTTGTCGAATGCGACAGGTGCCTTGAGTATTTTAATTATCCCATAGAATTTAGGGATAATCTTCTGGTAAAATTCAGCGATACTTCTGTTGATCAATCAAATGATACAATTATTTTGCATCCAAATGATAATGAACTGGATTTAAAACATTATATATACGAGTGTATAAGTTTAAGTATCCCATACAGGAAAATTCATCCTGAATCAAAAGATGGTAAATCTTTATGTAAAAAAGAAATGCTTCAAAAAATTCATGAACATGAATCAGAAGAACAGGAGAAAGCAGTAAATACAAACTGGGATAAATTGAAGTATTTTTTTGAAACTAATAATTAATTACACCTAAAATGGCACATCCAAAAAGAAAAACATCTAAGCAAAGAAAGCGTAAGAGAAGAACACATTATAAAGCCGTTAAACCTGTAATCTCGACTTGTCTTAACTGTGGCGGGACTGTTCAATATCACAGAGTATGTCCCGAATGCGGGCACTATAAAGGGAAGTTGGCTATAGAAAAAGAGGTTGCTGCATAGTAATTATATGTACTAAATTCCCCGGACTATTTTATGATCATGAAAGTCGGCTTAGATATAATGGGAGGGGATTTTGCCCCGGAAGCTACAATTAAAGGAGCGATATTAGCCACTAAATCAATTCCTGAAGGAGTTAGACTGGTACTTATTGGTGATAAAGAAAAAATTATTGAAATAGACAAGTTTAAAGACCTTATTTCTCCAAAGGTAGAAATTATACATACTCCTGAATTTATCCATATGGGAGAACATCCTGCAAAAGCCTTTGCCAAAAAACCTGATGCAAGTATAGTTATAGGGTTTAAATTATTACAGGCCGGCAAAATTGATGGATTTTTAAGTGCGGGTAATACAGGGGCTATGCTGGTAGGTGCAATGCAAGTAGTCAAATCAATTCCCGGTATAATTCGTCCATGTATTTCTGTTGCACTCCCAAAACATAATAATAAACATACAATAGTTCTCGATGTTGGAATAAATCCCGACTCTAAACCAGACGTATTGTATCAATATGCCATATTAGGTTCTATGTATGCAGAATATATTTATAATATTCATTCTCCCAAAGTTGGATTATTAAATATTGGAAAGGAAGAAGAAAAAGGTAATCTGCTTACAAAAACTACATACCAGGCAATGAAAGATACTACAGACTTTAATTTCATTGGAAATGTTGAAGGTAATGATATATTTGATGATAAAGTTGATGTTATTGTATGTGATGGCTTTGTTGGAAACGTAATACTTAAACAAGTAGAAGCATTTTATGATCTAGTTAAAAAGCGCGAACCCTATGATGAGTTTTTTGAAAAATACAATTATGTAGATTATGGAGGAAGTCCCATTCTGGGTATAAATGCCCCTGTTATTATCGGACATGGCATTTCCAACGATATAGCAATAAAAAATATGATACTAAATACTGTTAATGTCATCAAGGCAAATCTGATTGATAAATTTAAAGAAGCCTTCAAATAATGGAAAAACTTAATGCAATTATAACAGGAGTGGGTGGATATGTCCCTGAATATATTCTTACTAACGAAGAGTTATGCAATATGGTAGATACCAGTGATGAATGGATAATGCAACGAATCGGCATTAAAGAAAGAAGAATACTTAGGGAAAAAAACAAAGCTTCCTCTTATATGGGGATCAAAGCCGTTAAGGAACTTCTAAAAAAAACCAATACATCACCTGAAGAAATTGAATTTCTTCTTTGTGCAACAATAACTCCTGATATGTTTATACCAGCTGCTTCAAATATAATCTGTGAAAAAACGAAACTTAAAAATGCATTCTGTTATGATATGAATGCTGCGTGCTCAGGCTTTGTTTATGCACTGGAGACAGCAAGAAGATTTATTGAATCAGGAGGCTATAAAAAAATTATTATCGTAGGTACAGATATGATGTCCTCCATAGCTGATTATACTGACCGGACTACCTGTCCTCTTTTTGGTGATGGAGCAGGTGCAGTGCTTATTGAACCATCAACAGATGACTTTGGTATTATTGATTCCATTCTGGCTGTCGATGGCTCAGGTTGTAAATATCTGCACATGAAAGCAGGAGGGGCCCTGAATCCTGCTTCACAGGATACGGTTGATGGACATCAGCATTTTGTTTACCAGGAAGGTCAGGCCGTATTTAAGGTTGCTGTCTCTCAAATGGCAGATGTCTCGATAGAAATAATGAAAAGGAATAATATTAAACCTGATGATCTTGCCTATCTTGTGCCTCATCAGGCCAATATGCGAATTATTGATGCTACAGCCCGGAGAATGGGAATAAGACGTGATCAGGTACTAATAAATATTGAAAGATATGGAAATACAACTGCTGCTACAATTCCACTTTGCCTGTGGGATTTTGAACATAAACTTAAGAAAGGAGACAAAATCATACTGACATCCTTTGGTGCGGGATTTTCGTGGGGATCAATTTATTTAAAATGGGCGTATAACGGAAATTAAAACTTTTCAGTTTAAGTTTTCAGGTCCTTAGCAGAAGGGACTTTTTGTTAATTTTTTGGTCATTCAGCATGAAAAGTTTTAAATTCTAATTTATATCTTTGTTAAAGACAAAATTACTAATAGACTAATATTTGAATAAATGGCAAAATTTACTGAAATAGAGAATAATGCTATTAATCTTATTGGAGTGGGCACCGAGATTAAAGGAGACGTCTCTTCAAATGGAGATATCCGTATTGACGGGATTTTACAGGGTAACTTAAAAACTAAAGGAAAGGTCGTTATTGGCGAAACAGGAACGGTAAAAGGAGAAATTAAATGTAAGAATTCTGATGTTGAAGGGAATATAGAAGGTAAAATTCATGTAACAGAATTATTGTCACTTAAAGCTACTTCAAATCTTACCGGTGATATTATAGCCCGAAAATTAGCAATTGAGCCAGGGTCAAAATTTACCGGTAATTGTAAAATGACAAGCGATATTGAACCTCAAGATGCTCCAAAAGAAAAATAAAGAATCGCAGAAGAACAAGGAAAGGCTAAATAGTTATGTGAAATATTCAGGAATTGCCTTTCAAATGATAGCCATTATACTAATAGGTGTTTTCGGAGGAATGAAAATAGATAAATGGTTAAAAACTGAAAAACCTGTATTTACGGCTTTGTTATCCGTATTAGCTGTGATCCTTGCTATATATTATTCAATTAAAGATTTATTACGCACTAAATAAATATTTATGCATCATGAACTTAGAAAATTTATAATTAATAGCGTTATTCTGACCGGAATAATTGCATTAACAGGATTACTAGCTTTTACAACCTTCCTTAATAAATATTATCTCCCAATATTTCCCTGGCTGTTATTATTTTTCTTATTTATGAATATTATTGTTCATTCATTGCTTGTCAATTCATCAAATAAGAAGAAAATAAAGTTTGAAACTGCCTTCCTGCTTTCTTTTTTTATCAAATTTTTTGGTTATATTATTTTTTTGATATTATATATAAGTAAACATAAAGAAAGTTCCATAATATTTGTTGCCGGTTTATTTTTTCTGTATATAATCTACACATTATTTGAAATTAGATCAATAACCTCATTCTTGAAAAGATCAACCGACAATTATAAAAAATCAAAATAGTTTTTATTAACTTTATGAGGCTTTATATAGTTTGCAGATACAATAATGATTAAAGGCTTGGTTGGATTTAGAAATTGGATCACCTGGGTAATTTCAGCAATAATTATCCTGAATACTTCTCTGGCAGCATGTAATGATAGGCTTAAAGAACCAGAACATAATCCCACACACAAAAAAGAAACCAAATTTAATCCAAAGAAATTTTTATTTGATCACATAAGTGATGCGCATGAATGGCATATACTCACATATAAAAATAAACATATTTCTCTATACCTGCCGGTAATTTTAATAAGTAGAAATAAAGGCTTAATAGTATTCTCCTCCAGAAAATTTCATCACGGCCAATCATTATACAGCTACAAAGGATATAAATATAAGCTGGAGCTCGAAGGTGAGAACAAAGAAAAAATTGTTGAATTTTCAGAAAATGGCACTTCCAGCATTCCATTTGATATTTCAATTACAAAGAATATAGTTGCTTTATTTTTCAGTATTATACTAATAACCTGGATTTTTATTTCTGCAGCTAAATTATACAGAAAAAACAGACGAAAACCCCCGCGAGGTTTACAGTCACTTCTTGAACCCATTATAATTTTTGTGAGAGATGATATTGCTAAACAATCTATTGGTGAAAAGAATTACGAAAGGTTTACTCCTTATTTATTGACGGTCTTCTTTTTTATCTGGATTAATAACATGTTAGGTATTATTCCAATACCTCCCGGAGGTGCAAACCTCACTGGGAATATTGCCGTTACAGGTGTGCTAGCTCTTTTTACCTTATTAGTTACAAATCTCAGTGGTAACAAAAATTACTGGAGAGATATATTTAATACTCCCGGCGTACCTATATGGTTAAAAATTCCTCCCTTAATGCCATTAATTGAATTGTTCGGTATATTTACAAAGCCAATCGTCCTGATGATCCGTCTATTTGCTAATATAACTGCCGGTCATTTGATTACGCTCGGATTTTTAAGTCTTATTTTTGTTTTCGGTGAAAAAAATCCTGCAGCAGGATTTGTATTTTCACCATTATCAATTTTGTTTCTTTTATTTATGATGTTTCTGGAATTACTTGTTGCATTCATTCAGGCTTTTGTATTTACATTTTTATCGGCTTTATATATAGGTTTTGCAGTTGAAGAACATCACTAATTTTAAACTATATAAAAAATGTTAACTCAATTTATTTTATTAGCTGAAGGTTTAGGAGCTCTTGCCCCAGCATTTGGAGCAGCCTTTAGTGCATTGGCTGCTGCTTTTGGTATCGGTCGTATCGGTGCCGCTGCCGTAGAAGCAATTGCTCGTCAACCTGAAGCTGCAGGGGATATTCGAACGAACATGATAATCTCTGCAGCACTTATTGAAGGTGTATCATTATTTGCAGTAGTTGTCTGCTTGATAACTATGGGCTAAAATCTATCTTACCCTCAGTTAGCAGCGATTGGCTGCTAACTGAGGTTTCAAAGTTATTATTAATTTGATTTAATTTATTATTATGGAACTGATTAATCCTGACTTAGGTACAATATTCTGGACAACAATAGCTTTTTTGTTTATTCTACTTATTTTAAGAAAATTCGCCTGGAGACCAATACTTACCTTTTTAAAAGAAAGAGAGTTTTCAATTGAAAATGCTTTACAGACTGCAGAAAAGGCAAGAAAAGAAATGTCAAGGTTGCAGTTGGATAATGAAAAAATTATTGCAGAAGCAAAAAACGAACATGATAAAATATTAAAAGAAGCGCGTGAAATTAAAGAATCAATAATAGAAGAGGCAAAAGAACAAGCAGTTAACGAATCAAAACAATTAATTGAAAAGGCAAGAATCGGCATACAAAACGAAAAGATTAATGCTATGAAAGAAATAAAAAACCAGGTTACTATTCTGTCTGTTGAAATAGCAGCCAAAATACTTCAAAAGAAGCTAAGTGTCGATAAAGAGCAGCAGGAACTAATTGAAAAATCTTTAAGAGATATTAAGTTGAATTAATATTGTACTTTAAGTATATTAAAGATGAACGAAAGCAAAATATCTGTCAGATATGCTAAAGCATTATTGTTATTAGCTAATGAACAGAATATATCAAAGGAGATAAGAGAAAATGTAGAAACTCTTAATAAGTTAATATATACAATCCCTGAATTAAAAGATTTATTGGAAATCCCTATTATTAAACCATCCCATAAACTCAAAATCATAAATAATTCATTTAAAGATACATTCAATCCATTAATGCTTTCTTTTTTAGCACTTATTATTAAAAATAGAAGGGAATTATACCTGTCATGGATTTTACTCGTTTTTATTGATTTATTTAAAAAAGATAATAGAATCAGATCAGCGGTGCTAACAACAGCAAGACCTGTAAGCAAAAAAATAAGAAAAACTATAAAGGATTATATATCAAAAGAATTTGATCATAACATAGAACTTTCTGAAAAAGTAAATGATAAATTAATTGGGGGATTCATATTAAGAATTGAAGATCAGCAAATTAACGCCAGTGTATCAAATCATCTTAATAGAATTCAGAAAGAGTTATTAAATATTTAAATAATTAATGTAATAAAGATTATGGTTATCTTAAAACCTTCAGAGGTATCGAAAATCCTGAAACAGGAGATTAAAGGTATCGATACCAGAATAGATATGGAAGAGGTAGGGACAGTATTGCAGGTAGGTGATGGCATAGCAAGAATATATGGTTTATCACAAGTAGAATCAAATGAACTGGTTGAATTTGAGAGAGGTATATTGGGTATTGTACTAAATTTAGAAGAAGATAGTGTAGGGGCAGTATTATTAGGCTCTTCCGAAGATGTTGAGGAAGGAGATTCTGTTAAGCGAACATACAGAATAGCATCAATAAATGTAGGAGAGGGATTACTTGGCAGAATAATAAATACAATTGGAGAACCTCTTGATGGAAAAGGCCCTGTTCATGGAAAAACCTATGAATTGCCATTTGAAAGAAAAGCCCCGGGAGTAATATTTCGTCAACCGGTAAATGAACCTTTACAAACAGGAATTAAGCCTATAGATTCAATGATTCCTATAGGAAGAGGGCAGAGGGAATTAATTATAGGTGACAGACAAACGGGAAAAACCGCTATTGCTATTGATACAATTATTAATCAAAAAGAATTTTATGACAGAGGCAGCCCCGTATATTGTATTTATGTAGCAATCGGACAAAAAGGATCAACAATAGCAAATATTGCCAAAACACTTGAACAAAAAGGGGCGATGTCTTATACAGTAATTGTAGTAGCTACAGCCTCTTATCCAGCTGCTTTACAATTCTATGCTCCCTTTGCTGGCGCTGCAATAGGTGAGTTTTTTAGGGATACAGGACGCCCCGCGTTAATTATATATGATGATTTAACTAAACAAGCAGTAGCTTATAGAGAGGTTTCCCTGTTACTTAGAAGACCTCCCGGTCGTGAAGCTTATCCTGGTGATATTTTCTATTTGCATTCACGCCTTTTGGAAAGAGCTGCAAAAATCATTGACAATGATGAAGTAGCTGCACATATGAATGATCTCCCTGATGCAATCAAAACAATAGTTAAAGGAGGTGGTTCATTAACAGCTTTACCAATTATTGAAACACAGGCCGGAGACGTTTCTGCTTATATACCCACTAATGTAATATCAATTACCGATGGTCAGATTTTCCTGGAATCAGGACTTTTCAATTCTGGTATCAGGCCGGCAATTAACGTTGGTATATCAGTATCACGGGTTGGAGGAACTGCTCAAATAAATTCAATGAAAAAAGTAGCAGGAACACTAAAATTAGATCAGGCTCAATATAGAGAGCTGGAAGCATTCGCAAAGTTTGGTTCAGATCTTGACGCAGCAACTCTTGCAATTCTTGATAAAGGAGCAAAGAATGTCCAGATTCTGAAACAAAACCAATATTCCCCTATGGCAGTAGAAAAGCAAGTCGCAATAATTTACTGTGGAACAAAAGGACTGCTCAGAGATATACCTGTTGAAAAAGTCATTGAATTTGAGAAGGAATACCTGGACTTTATTGAGGTAAAACACAAGAATATATTAACTGATCTGAGAGAAGGAAAACTAAATGATCAAATAGAAAAAACGCTTGAAGCTATAGCTTTGGAGATTGCAGAAAAATATAAATAACTATTTTATTGAAGTGCTTAACTGGTATAATAATGTATGTTGAGGAAGGTTCTCACTAACCTGATTTCGAATTAGATCTAAATGTAATAAATGGCGAATCTTAAAGAAATAAAAACCCGTATATTATCTGTTAAGTCTACGCGCCAGATAACCAATGCCATGAAAATGGTTTCTGCAGCAAGGCTCAGAAAGGCGCAGGATAATATCATGCAAATACGTCCATACACAAATAAGTTAAATGATATTTTAAGAGAACTTGACACTAATCTTATTTCATTTAAGGAGAATATATTCTTTAAAGAGAGAAAACCGGAAAAGGTATTACTAGTTGTGGTTACCTCAAACAGGGGATTATGCGGCACATTTAATTCGAACGTGATAAAAAGAACTATACAGATAGCAGATGAAAAATACAAATCAGAAAATGAGAATGGCAATTTAGATATCATTGCTATTGGTAAAAAAGGGAAAAATTTACTTAAATCAAAAAAATACAATGTGATAGAATCATATATAGAAATATTTGATATGCTGCACTTTAGTAATGTTCTACCAATAGTAAAGAAAATAATTGAAAATTTTGTCAATAATAAATATAGCGTAGTTGAAATTGTATATAATCAATTCAAAAATGTAGCCGTTCAGATACTGATAGAGGAACAGTTTCTCCCTATAGTCTATAAAGAGAAAATTATGGATCGATTTGAGTCCAGCATAGATTATATTCTTGAACCAACCAAAGAATATATTATAGAAGAGATTATACCAAAATCCTTACAGGTCCAGTTCTATAAGGTTCTGCTGGATTCAAATGCTTCAGAACATGGCGCACGAATGACTGCGATGCATAAAGCCACTGATAACGCAACTGAATTAATCAGGGACTTACAACTTGAATATAATAAAGCTCGCCAGGCTTCAATTACTAAGGAAATCCTTGAAATAGTCGGAGGAGCTGAAGCACTTAATGAATAGCCTGATTAATATTCATTCTTTTATTTATTCCCGTTAATAACTATAAAAGTATATATATTGTTAAAAAAGGAATCATTAAAGCTACTCCCGTTCTATATTTTTTTAATTATCCTTACAATAGCCGTATCAAACAATTCATTCTTTTGGGACAAGGATATTATCATCTCAAAGAAAGCATACTGGTTTTATGAAAATAATTTCTCATTACAATTGCCAAATTCAATTGATACCGGATATACGCCCGCGCTGAGTCTTTTATTGGCCTTTTTATGGAAAATATTTGGAATAAGACTGCAGGTTGGACACTATTTAATGCTGCCCTTCAGCCTTGGCATTATTTATCAGTTATATATATTTTTAAAACATTTTTTTAGAAATGAAAAATACATTATTCTTACACTTATATTAATTATAATTGATACAACTCTACTATCGCAGGTTATTGTTGTTTCAAGTGATTTGGTCCTTACTTTCTTCTTTTTTCTCTCAATTAATTCAATACTTAACAAAAAAAGAAATATCCTTTACTTTTCTTTAATAGGGTTATCATTAGTTCATTTCCGTGGTGTTATTTCATGTTTTATAGTTTTTATTTTTGACTATTATATATTTAGAAATGAGTATAAAAACCCCTATTTAAAAAGTCTCTTTAAGATTATCCCGCAATACCTGCCCTCTATAATCATCTATGCTAGCTATCTCATTTATCACTATAAAACAACCGGATGGATTTTTAAGCACGATGAATCTCCCTGGGCAGGAAGCTTTGAAGTAGTTAATTTCAGTGGATTCATCAGGAATATTCTAATCATAGTATGGAGATTAATTGATTTTGGCAGATTATTTTTATGGATTACTGGCATATATTTCCTGATGCATTTTATTAATAAGAAAATAAAATATGACAGCAACATTAATTTATTATTATTACTAATATCTGTTGCTATTATTGTTAATCTTCCATCAATGTTATTTTTTAACCTCCTGACGGGTCATAGATATTTCATAGTTGTCTATATTCTGCTTACTGTTACTGTTGCATATTTAATATTTGAAAAAATTGAAAATAAAAAATTGGTTAGACTGTTCTATATAGTAATATTAATTGGCCTGATATCAGGAAATTTTTGGATTTATCCTGATAAAATAGCAAAGGGATGGGATGCAACTATTGCTCATATTCCTTACTATCAGCTTAGAAAAAAAATGATTAATTATATTGAAGAAAAAGGTATATCCTTCAATGATGTTGGTTCTGAAGTTCCAAATACTGCAGGAAATAAATATATTGACTTATCAAATGATGAAAGGCAATTTCCCTTAAAGAATTTTACCATCCACAGGTATATTTTTTATTCAAACATTTATAATATGTTTAGTGATGAAGAAATTGATGAGCTTAAGAACAACTGGATACTTGAAAAAGAATATAAATGCTTGCAGGTATATGTAAGACTATATAAGAATCCAAAATACTTTAAAAACTCATTTTAAGTCTTAAAAATGCAAGATTAAAATTTTGTTTACGCTTTATCCCTTCACTATCCGGGAACTTTCCGCTGAATATCTGAAAATAAGTTGAAAAATCAAGGTTATCCATTAATGAATAGCTTAATGATGGTCCTATGTAATATCCGGATATTTCCCCCAGAAATACCATACCTCCCAGAGTTGCGTTTAAAAGAGGTGTAACAGGATATGATGCCTGTGAAAAAATATTGTATTCAGTAAAAGATAATTTCTTAACCGACAGGGAGCCGGAATAAAATTCTGAAAAGTCCGACACATTAAAATCTTCAGGCAGCTGCCTGTATAATGCTTCGACCTGGATCATTAATGAATTTTTAAAAATATACTCTGAAGATATAGATGCAAAGAAAAGACCTGTTGTGTCTTTAAAATTATCTATTGGATGAAAATAACTTAGTTCTCCTCTGAAACTTGCTGCCTTAATATTCCCTGACCAGCCCAATCCTGTTACAAAATCCTCACTGTTTAAAATTCCTCCCAGAAACTGTATATCATAATTCCACTTATTAAACCTGTAAAGCGCTGCAGCTGTTATGTTTTCCGCACTATCGAGCTTAATAGCAGCTTCAACAGTAGATGTGAACCCCGGATAAAATTGTATCCTGACTGCATCGCTTCCGGGCCTTTCAGGGTAATCAAAGTCAAAAAAGTTATATGTATTGAATATATCATTCGGATTCCAAACAAAAGTCTGGCCCCAGTTAATACGCTGCCGGCCAGCTGTAATTTCCAGATTACCTATAGTATACTGGAACCAAAATCTGTCAAAAAACACATTTAGAAGGTATGTCTTCCCTTTTGCTAACATAAGGGATAAATCCGCAATGCCGTTATCACTATCAATTTGATCCACATAATTATTAAATCCTGTTAATCCAGAGTTAAAATTACCCGGATCAATTCCAAAGAGTGAAGTAATACTTGAGGTAGTATCCCCATCTAATTGGTCATCAATATCTTTTAGCAATTGATCAAATCTTATCAAATCTCCATAAATAAATCTGTTCCTGAATTGAATGCTAAGGGTTAATCTGTCAGAAATATTCCATCTGAAGTTGATCCGATTATGTAATAAATTTTCTGTCAGCCATAAATCATTCAGGTTTTCATACATAACTGATTGCATATTTGAAATATAACCATCTAATTCCCAATTCTTAAGTTTTTCATCATCCTGGCCAAATCCCAAATTAACAAATAGTATGGAAAACAGCAGAATTTTACTGGTAATCCATTTCATGATTTTAATTTATATTGTTCAAATGTTTTTAATTATCAATTCCATTAATCCTTATTTCCTTACTTCATCACTTACTACTCTCCCGTCTTCTATAGTAATAACTCTCCTGGCCTTTTTCACAACCCTTGCATCATGAGTTGAAAAAATAAAAGTAGTTTTCTCTTCCTTATTTAACTTCTCCATAATATCAAGAAGATTTTCAGCTGATTTTGAATCGAGGTTTGCAGTAGGTTCATCAGCAAGGATAAACTTTGGCTTAGATGCCAGGGCCCGAGCAACTGCAACTCTTTGCTGCTGTCCGCCCGATAACTTTGCCGGCCTGCTGTCAATCCTGTCGCTTAAGCCTACCGCTGCCAGCAAATCTTTTACCCTCTTTTCACGTTCAGCTTTTGGCCTTCCCTGCAAAT
The DNA here is from genome assembly GCA_964521285.1 of uncultured Bacteroidales bacterium. Classification (GTDB taxonomy): domain Bacteria; phylum Bacteroidota; class Bacteroidia; order Bacteroidales; family UBA10428. Next base: position 24,350 of record CAZFQS010000015.1, read on the forward strand.
GCATTATAAATTCCACATTTTCCCTTGCTGTTAATACAGGTATCAGGTTATATGCCTGGAAAACAAAGCCTATATTTCTAAGTCTGAAATCAATAAGTTTGGAAGATTTCAGCTCCTTGATATTTGTATGGTCTATTATTACTTCCCCGTCTGAAGGTTGATCCAGTCCTCCTATAATATTCAGCAATGTTGTTTTGCCTGAGCCAGAGGGCCCTACTACGGCAGCAAATTCACCTTCCTCAAATGACAGGTCTATGCCATTTAGTGCATTGACTTTATATTCAGAGTCATTATAGATTTTGGTCAGATTTTTTATATCAATTACTTTCATGATTTGTGATTTTGTTGATTGTTAATTCTTTATTTATTGTTTATTAAATATCGGTCCTTAGTGCCTCTGCAGGCTTCAATTTTAAAGCTTTTATCGCCGGATATATCGCTGCTATCAGTCCGGTTAAAAATACCATAATCGTTACTTTAACGGCTATTAAAACATCTGGTACGGGATATATTACAGTGTCATATCCCAGTCTTTCATATGCCTCACTCCAGGTTGACAAATCAATTCCTGTTTTCATCAGTAAAACTGTAAATAGATATCCCAGTATTATTCCTATTATACATCCTGTTATAGCCAGAAATACTGTTTCAAGCATAATCATCGTGAATACTCTGATTTTATTCATTCCCACTGCCATAAGCATGCCAAGCTCTTTCACCCTTTCCAGGACTGCCATAAGCATTGTATTAATAATTCCAAAAAGCAATGCAAAGAGAATAATACCAAGAATAAGATACATTGAAATATCTATTGATTCCTCAACAAGACTCACTTCAGGCATTATTTCTTTCCAGGATTTCACATCAAGATTATTGTACCTAGCAGATAATTTATCCTTAATATCATTGCAAGTCCGGTCATCTTCAAGGAGCACTGCAATTTCATGGCCACTGGTATTATCCATACCAATAAGGCTTGTCAAATCGGTATTCTTCACAAATACGGTCATTTCCTCATACACCGAATTTGCAATCTTATAAATGCCTGCAACTTTGAACTGTGCGCGGGTTATTTCCCCGTCCATTTGCTGCATTGTCAGGACAACTTTTGACCTGACATTAACATTAAGCTTTTCTGCAATCTTTTTGCCGATTACTATAGGATTTCGTCTCGTTCCATCAAAATATGCTCCTTCCACTATTTTTTCATACAGATTGGTAACCTGCCTCTCATCTTCAGGAACTATGCCAACAATCTGAACACCTGAGCCGGTTTCGGCCGAGGCAATCATTGCATTAACGATTACCCTGACAGTAACAGCTTTAACACCGGCCATACTATCAATCTGCTCCCTGATATTATTTGAATTGCTTATAAAATACTTTACATCAGGATTTTCCATGTACTTTTTATGATGAAGCTGAATGTGTGATGCTTCTGTTTTAATTGCTGAGTTTACTCGCTGGATTGCCATTCCTTCGTAAACAGCCCATGTTAATACTCCTGCGAAAATACCTATAGCTAAGGCAGATAATATTACCAGGCTTCGTACCTTACTTCGCCAGATATTTCTCCAGGCAACTGACCATAACATATCGTTAAATTTTAAGTTATTAATTAATTTTTTAAGCTCGTAAAGCATTGGCAACTTTAAGATTCTTTATCTTAAATACCGGATATAAAGATATGAGCAGGCTAATAATAAATACAGTAACAACCTGATTAACAAATACCCTGGCCTGTGCTCCAAAATATATTACCGGCTCAAATCCGAATTTTTCATAAACTTCAGAAATTTCCCCACCGGGTAATGGTATGGGATTGTATAGCAGTACAATAATTATAGGCATGCTTAAAAGGAATCCGAAAAATACTCCTAAAAATCCCATGAATAATGTTTCATAAAACATAACGGACTGTAATTTTCTTTTTTGCATTCCAATAGCGACTGTAATTCCTGTTTCTCTCTTCCTTTCCGCCACCATCATAACTATTGTGCCTAATATGCCAAATCCCACAACGATATATAAAACGGCTTTCATTATTACAGCGCCCGCCCTGTCACCTTCAATCATTTGCACAACTTCAGGCTGCATTTCATCCCAGGTCATTATGCTGTAACTGTTCTGAAGTTTAGCTTCCAGTTCATCCTTCACAGTTTTAACATCTGAATAATTATCTACCATTATAGCAGTTGATGTAACCATCCCGGGCATGGAAAAGAAGTCCTGTGCTTTGTGGATATCAATATAAGCACCAAAATTATTCAGATCAGGGGAAGGAAATGTAAGAATCCCTCTTACCGGAAATAACCCTGCAGCAGTAGCGCCATGATAACCCTGGCTCAGCAGTATTAAAGTATCTCCGATATTTACCTCCAGATTTTTTGCAAGATTGACAGCTATTAAAAGGCCATCATCATTTTCTTTTAGATATTCTCCCTTTGAGATCCATTTTGACAATTCAGATAACTTATCCTCAAGCTCAGGGTCAATTCCTATAATTGCTCCCCCCTTTGTATTTTCACCCGTTGAAATAAGGCTGAATGATTCGACCCTGGGGACATAGTGAACAATGTTCTTAACACTGTTAAGTACACCATAAAATTTGTCATCAGGCTCATACACATCGTTTATGGATTTTGATCCCCAGTAGTTGACATTATGAATCTGAAGATATCCGGAATAAAACTTTACAACATTATCAATCATTTTTGAATATGTACCTTCCTGCATAGAGCTCATACAGGTTGACATAAGGACTGCAACAACTATTGCCGTAACTGTAATTGTTGTACGGCGTTTGTTTCTCCAGAGGTTTCTCCATGCAAACAATAGATTGTTCATTTTTCTGAATTTTATTTATTATGCTTTTATCTTACTTTTTTCATATTCTGCTGAGAAAAAAAGTCATCTGACAGAGGTATATTGAACTTGATTTCGTTCATAACAACAACAGTTTTATGGCCCTGCTTGTCGGCGGGAATAAGTTCATATTTTGCCGGAATTATTCTTCCATCCATATTTTTAATATCATATGCCAGCTCTGTTTTGATCAGGTATTCATCCTCATCATAATATTCTGCCTTCATCCATAAATAATCACTCACAGAAATCCATATAAAGATTTTCCCCCAGACTACTGCGGCATCCTCCAGCGGGATAAGCTCAATTTTATGGCATTTCCGCCCGTCAATATCCTCTTCGCCCATCTTCTTGTGGGTATAGTCCACTACTACAGATGATTCATTCAATAAATCGTCATTGGTAAAATCAGATCCCATCCATCCCTGCGCCAGCATTGACGGAGGGAGCTTGATCATCCGGTTTATCGTGGGATTCCAGCTCCACATTTCTTTTTCCCTTTTAAGATAGGCCTGCCCCTTTTCCTTTGCCGGTGCAGTGATTAATGCCAGTGAATACTCTGTCCCTTTAGTCCAGTTTTTGAATCCTATTGTTCGTTCCCATGTGGGCCTTACAATAGTCATCGTCATCGTACTGTAACTTGATTTTTCCCCTCTCATTTTTGCATCGGCCATTTTTACTATTTCCTTTGCCGTTAAATCCTGTGCATCAGTTGTAACTGCCATAACTGCAAATATCATCTCAAGAAGTAATAAATTCATTGCTTTCATAGCTTTTATTTTTAATGTTTTCTTACATATCTGTCAATTAGAGTCTGCTTAATTTTTTCCAGTGGAAAATTGGACGGATCTATCACATAGTGAAAACTTAAGCCATCCAACATTGCTCCAAATAATTTACTCTCCAGTTCAGGATTTTTGTATCCTTTCCTACGGAAATATTCCTCAAGCATTTGGAACATAGGTGCAATAATCTTTGAGAAATCTGTCTCAATCATTTTTAGGACACTGGGCTGTAAAATAATTGCAAAATATAATTTCCAGTATTTTGTATTTGTTTTCAAAATTTCAAAAATCTGGTTAATAAAAAATTCCAGTTCTTCGGTTGTTAAAATTCCATCACGATTAGGATCAAATGTTCCTGTCAAATCACTAATCCCGGATATTACAATGTCTTTAAGCAATGCTTCTTTACTCTTAAAATAATTGTACATTAATCCTTTGGAAATACCTGCTGATTTAGCTATTCTGCTTATTGAAGTGCTGTGAAATCCTTCATCTGCAAAAAGTTTAAGAGCTGCCTGAAGTATTAAGGCTCTTTTCTGCTCTCTTATTTGTTCATATTGCTGTTCAGTTCTTGGTACCATATTTAACATTTTTAGACTGAACGTTCAGTCATAATCATATTTTTAAAAAATGCCTTTCTGGCATTATTATTATTGCATTTTGACTGAACGTTTGGTCAAAAATAATATTTTTTTGTATATAAGTCAAGTTTTTTCAATTTTTTTTTATCCTTTAATTAAAAAATATATCAATTTAAAATCATTAAAATCCTTTCAATCTGCACTCAGGACTGGCTTATATTAAATTTTTTTCAATTAAAGTAATTAAATGAATCAACTTATACAAATACTTTTATATCCGAGTTTATTTACTATAATCAAAATATTTATTAATTTAAAATTTCTTTTGTAACAAATCAAATGACTTATACGTCATAGACCTGGAATCAAGTTTAAATGACAATAGCTGAATACAATAAGAGTGTTGATGATTTTTCAGATGGATTATATCGTTTCATTCTTAAGAATGTTAAGGATGAAGAAAAAGCAAAAGATATAATACAGGATACATACGAAAAATTATGGATCAAAATCTCAAATGTTTCATACGAAAAAGTAAAATCATATCTTTTTACAGCAGCATATCATACAATGATAGATCTAATAAGGAAGGAAAAAAGACAGGAAAACATGGAAAAAATAAATACTGAAATCTATTCGCATACAAAACAATATACCGACATTTCTGAAATACTTGAAGAAGCTGTGAATAAGCTGCCTGAGGATCAACGCTCTGTTATTTTACTAAGAGATTATGAAGGATATTCATATGATGAGATTGCTGATATTACAGGATTAAATGAATCACAGGTGAAAGTGTATATTTACCGTGGTCGCATGTTTCTTAAAAAATATATCGGAAGTATTGAAACAGTTATTTAACATATTCATTACACCATGAATATAACCAGGGAAAATTATGAAGCTTATATTATTGATTATCTTGACGGGAAACTGAATCCGGTTCAATCCGCCGAGCTAATGCATTTTTTATCTCAGAATCCTGACCTGGAAGAAGAATTTAATGAATTTGAAAGTATTAAGATTAATTCTTCAAAAGAGATGAAGCTGAATAAAGAAGAACTTAAAAGAGACTTTTCTGATATAAAGCAAATAAATGATGAGAACTTTGATGAGTTTTGTGTTGCTAATTTTGAAGGTGATTTAAACAACCAGGATGAATGCAGGTTAAAAGAATACCTGAAAAAATACCCGGAAAAACAAAAAGATTTTGACCTTTATTCAAAGATATATCTGTCCCCTGATTATAGCATTAAATATTCTGAAAAAAATAGTATCAAAAAGATTAGCCCTTTCATCCGCAGAAAGAATTTGTTATTATATGTTACCTCAGCTGCTGCAGCCATACTTTTACTTATATTGATTGTTTATATGCCGGGCAAAGACAGAGAGGGAATTTCTGAAATCCAGGTTGCAGATAATATAACTGAAGAAAATATTTCATCACAAAAAGAATATGAAAATAATGTTGAAGTTACTGAGAAGCAGATTACAAAAGGAAAGAAATATAAAGTATTAGAAAATATTAAAAATGAAAAAATTGCAGAAAAAATATCTGATAACCTACCCAAAGATAATACAGATGATAAAAGAGAAGCTCTTGAATATTTAACTCCAATAAGTGCTCAACTAAATAATACCGTTGAATATGCTGATTTAATAATGAATACAGAAATTAAAACGATAAAGAGTGTTGATAAAAATAAATATGCACTGAAAGAATTCGCAAATCAATACCTGGAAAATATAAATGATCATAGTATTCATGAAATCATTTTAAATAAAATTAATGTATGGGCCATAGCCGAAGCAGGGATTAAAAGTTTTAACTATTTAACTGAATCTGAAGTCATGTTAAAAAAACAAGTAAGTAGTGATGGAGCGATTGTTGCTTTTGCATTAAATTCAGAATCATTTAGTATTTCATCCCCCCTGAAAAAATAAAATTCTTAACTGTAACTATTCTGTTGATTATCCGTCCCACAATAAATTGATTAATATTTATTAACTAAAAATCACATAAAGATGAAAATAACAGGATTTTTAATATTGTTGATTGTAATTAGCCATTGCTTAATTGCACAGGAAAATGACACCTTAAATAAAGAACAGGGAAAAATATCACCAGTTATTATAAATGATAATGAAGACGAAATAAGTGTAGGTGTCAATGAAATTATTAAGTTTGATGAAAGGGGTGATACTACCAGAATAAAAATTGGCGATAAGGAAGTTAGTATTGTTGATGACGATGAAGGTACCAGCGTGAAAGTAACCGAGTCCGACGATGAAAAGAAGTTGTCTGCAGAGAAGAAAAAGAAATTTAAAGGCCACTGGTCCGGTGTTGAATTTGGTTTAAACAATTTTGTAGATGATAAATTTTCTATGACACGTGCAGATGGAGAACAGTTCATGGATCTTAATACCGGAAAATCATGGAACTTTAACTGGAATATTAAGCAATACAGTATAGGATTTGGTACAGACAGGTTAGGGCTTGTAACCGGACTTGGACTTGAATTTAATAACTACCACTTTGATGGCGATAATAATATTCAGGAAGTTGATGGAAATATTGTTACCAAAGATGATTATCCCAGTTCACTTACTAAAAGTAAACTCAAAACAACCTTTCTGACAGTTCCCCTTTTACTGGAATTACAACTCTTGGAAGCAAAAAGATCAAAAAGAATTCATGTTTCAGGAGGTGTAATCGGAGGATTAAAGCTTGGATCGAATTCAAAGGTTATATACAAAGCAGATGGTAACAGAAAAAAAGATAAAATTAAAGACGATTTTAATATTAATCCCCTGAGATATGGACTTACAGCAAGAATTGGATACAGAAGCTTGAATTTCTACGCAAATTATTATATGACTCCCTTTTTTGAAAAAAATGATGATCCTGAACTATATCCTGTGGCAATAGGATTATCACTTGCCTTTTAAAAAGATCGCTAAAATAAATACTCAGAAAAAGTGCTATAGAAATAGCACTTTTTTTATTTTTATACTTTATAAAATAATATTCGTTATGGAATCAGAAATACTAAATAATAATGAACTCCGAAAATATGCATCTCAAATAAAATTGGAGTCTATTGGTATTAAGGGGCAGGAAAAACTAAAAAAAGCCAGGGTTTTGGTAATAGGAGCAGGAGGTAAAGGAACTACAGTACTTCAAAATCTCGTAACTGCCGGAATTGGTAAAATAGGTATTTCAGACAATCTTCCTGTTGAAGAAAAATTTCTTTTAAAACAAAGGCTCTACGGAAATTCCGATATTGGTAAACAAAAAGCAATAATATCCAGACAAAAACTGGTCGAATTAAATCACTATGTGGATTTTGAATTACATAACATATGCATTGATAAAAATAATATACTTAACATTTGCAAAGACTATTCCGTGCTAGTTGACGCAACAGACAATTTCCCTTCCAAATATTTAATAAACGACGCTGCAATAATTCTCAAAAAGCCATTAGTGTTTGGCTATGTGTTGAATCCGGTTGGAATGGTTTCGGTATTTAACTATAAACAGGGCCCGTCATTAAGGTGCTTATTTCCAACTGACCCCCCTGGTGATAAAAGAACCGGACTAAAAAGTACTGCCCCTATAGGGATTCTTTATAGTATAGTTGGCACAATTATGGCAAATGAAATATTAAAGATTATATTGCAAATCGATAATATAATGAGCGACAAATTGCTATTGTTCAATGTATTAGATTATACTATTTCATTTAATAAAATAACTAAAAATCCTAAGAATTTAGCTATCAGCTCTTTAAGTTAAAGGATGATTATGTTTTAATAAGAATATTAAATTACATATAATACCTTGAAAGAGTATTTGTTATAATTGAAATACTGTTCAATTCAAAAATGTGTAAAAATTTTCTGATATTGTATGCATATTTTAACTAAATATGATTATTTTCAATCATATAATGCGTTTGCTTTTCGCTAATGGTTAATTCGCTAAGATATAGACTTTTAGGCTGGTTTCTTATTTTCTTTTTACTAATTGCCTGTGCAATTATTCCGTCTAATATCATTCTTAAAAAAAAAGAAGATAAGATTAATTCAGTTGTTAATAAAATAAATACCCTTCATATTGATTTCCTTAAAATATTCAGATTATCTGATAACTTTTTTTATTCCGAACCTTATAATCCCAGGTTCTTTATTACAGGTGAGAGTGATATCCTAAATCAACATTTGTCAATGTCAAATTATATTGAGAAAGAAATTGAGAGTATACACAACACAACCACCTTGAATTCATTTAATATAGACCCTGAGCTATATAAGGTCATTAAGGAATTTAAAGATTATAGTATTGTATTCGATACCCTTGTATATCTGATATACAAAAAGGGTTACAAAAATTATGGCATTGAGGGTGAAATGATAGATTATATTTATAAACTTGAAAATAACCTGAAAATTGATAAGACTAAGATTTTACAAATCAGAAGGAATGAAAAAGACTATTTCTTAAGAAATGATAATTTTTATATTGAAAATTTCGACAGACTTTCCCAGAATTTGAAATTATCTATTATCAGAAATAACAAATTGTCAAAAAATGAAAAATCTTTAATTAATTCTACATTAGACAATTATATAAGTATATTTCATTTATTAGTTAAGCTTGATAATCAAATAGGATTAAAAAATAATTCCGGACTTTGGCTTAATTTAAGGCAAAAATGCAATATAATAGAATCACTTCTTGTTCAACTTGAAGAGAAATCGGTTAAAACCCAGCAGGCATTACTAAGAAAAACCAGCATTTATTATGCAATTTTCGTCGGATTTGTAATATTACTTTCTATATCTGTAAGTTATATTTTATCAAAACATATAGTATCGCACCTGGAGACATTAACAAGCTATATTTCAAACCTTACAAAACATAATTTCAAATATGCAGAAAAAATTAATTTAACAAATTCTGCTACTGAAATCAGACAGATTTATGAGGAATTCAGAAATATGATTGCTAAGTTGAATGTCTGGGAGAAACAGAGGGATAATGCCTTGAAAAATGCCCAGGATAACGAATTTCGCTATCGTGAGCTGGCAGACATGTTGCCTCAGAGTATTTATGAAACAGACGAATTAGGGAATTTTACATATGTTAATAAGGCCTGGTATAAAACTTTCGGATACACAAATGAAGATTTAGATGATGGATTGAACCTTATTGAGACAATTATTTCAAAATCAAATAATGATCTACTCGGACACCACAAGATTGAAAACTCCAATTTTATAGCAATCAGAAAAGATGGGTCTAAATTTCCGGCATCTGTTTATTCTGATAATATTATTAAGGGAACCAGGTTTTGTGGACGAAGAGGCATTATTATAGACATTACTGCACGGGATCAGTATATAAGTACCCTAAAGAAAGAAACTGATAAAGCACAGACTGCCGATAAGCTTAAATCTTCATTTCTGGCTAATATGTCACATGAGATTCGAACCCCGATGAATTCTATAATCGGATTCTCAAATTTGCTTTCCTCTGATGACATCCCGGAAGATCAAAAAGCTGAATTTGCCACTTATATTAAATCAAGCGGAGAGTTATTATTAAAGCTTATTGATGATATAATTGATATTGCTAAAATTGAAGCCGGTGAAATAAAAATTGATAAAAAAGAATGTAATCTGTTTAATTTGCTTAAGGAGCTGGAACTCACATTTAAGGAGACAATAAATAAGTCAAGTAAAAAACATCTGAGAATATTATTTAACACTGAGTACCCGGAAGATTTGGTTATTAAGACAGATCCCTACAGGCTAAAACAAATATTAAGCAATCTCATTAATAATGCCATTAAATTTACTGATGCCGGTTCAATAGAGTTTGGTTACATGATAAAGGACGAAAAAACACTTGAATTTTATGTAAAAGATACAGGCATAGGTCTCACAAGAGATGAAATATCTATAATCTTTAAAAGATACCAGAGAACTGTTACCTCTGAAGAGAAAAATATTATGGGCACCGGACTTGGCCTGGCTATATCCAAAAACCTTGTTGAACTTCTTGGTGGAGAAATGTGGGTTGACTCTTATCCTGGCGTTGGAACAACTTTTTACTTTACCCTGCCCTATCTGAAAATTACAAAAATAATCGAACAATTTTTATATGAGGAAAATATGATTCAGGATTACAATTGGAGCAAGATTACTATACTTATAGTAGAAGATGATTTTCATAGTTTTTCATTCTTAAAAGAAACATTGAAAAAAACAAATGCAAATACTATTCACGCAAAAAATGCTGAAATCGCAATTGATATCTGTAAAAGTAATCTGGATATAGATATTGTCCTCATGGATATTCAATTACCTCAAATGAATGGATATGAAGCTGCACGTGAAATTAAGAAATTCAGAAAATCATTGCCAATAATTGCTCAAACTGCCTTTGCAATGGCCGGTGATAAAGAGAAAAGTATTTTAGCCGGATGCGATGATTACATTTCAAAACCAATAAACATAAACAAATTATTGCCCAAGATAAATCAATTTCTGGCCGGGAATAAAAAGATAGAACAGCCAAAGAAAGATGGTAATATTAATGACCCTGCCGTAAAAAATAAAACATCTCTTTGATCACTTATTATTTATTCGAAATTAAGGGAACATTTTATTACTCCTGGAGTTTTATAAATATATTTTACTTGTGCATTTCAATAATATGCAAAAAAATCATGTCCGGTTTTAAAGCTTTTATTTTAATTTTGCTCAATATTTCCGGATCATATCTATGAAGATTGTAAAGAGAATAGGGATTATAATAGCTGTATTGATTATTATTCTAATTCCCGCAGGTATATTTATTTCGACTACCTACGATGAATCTGTTATCAGATATTTAAAAAAATATCTCGATAAACACCTGATTACTGAAATAGAGGTAGACAAAATAGATTTCTCTCTTTTAAAAAACTTTCCCCGGGCATCTGTTGAATTAAAAAATATTTATGCAAGATCAACGCTAAACTTTTCAGAACGTGATTTTATAGATGAAAATACTGATACCCTGCTTGTTGCTAAAAGTATTTTCTTTGAATTTGGTCTTTTAAAAATACTTTCAGGAAAATATATCATAAAGAACGTTCATATTAATAATGGGGAACTTAAAATCTATATCGATAAAAATGGCAGATCAAATTATAAAATCTGGGATTCTGGTGATAAGAAATCCGTCCCGGGTTTAAATATTGATTTGCAGAGTCTGATTTTAACGGATGTTGACCTATACATAAATAATCTTAAAGACAAATATCATTTAGATGCTTATGATAAAAAGATAATTATTAAAGGTAGACTGTCAGATTCAATAAGCTCGGTAATTACAAAAGGAAATTTTCATATTCGCAACTTTTCTATTGGAAACAAAAACATTTTTAATCACAAAGAATTCTATTTCGAAACTGATCTTCTTTATCAGAATAATAACTATAAAATTAAAAAGGGTGGAGTTAAACTCGGTAGTATGAATTTCAATATTGATGGAGTTATAACAAAAAGCTACCCCAAAAATATCAATTTGAATATTTCAGCTGGCAAGGTAAAACTATCAGAAATATTATCATTATTCCAGGATCATTTGAATACTCTTACCAACACTTACTCATTCTATGGAAATACATATTTTAATGCCACAATATCAGGTACTTTATCTAAAGATTCCTATCCACATGTTGTATCTAATTTTTTTATAAATAACGGGACAATTATTAATAAAAAATCAAAAGAAAAATTGTCCAATATAAAGCTTAAAGGAATATACACAAATGGAGAACTAAATAATGGTAACACTTCATCAATTATTATTGAGGAATTTTATACTTATGATAAAAACATTCTACTAAATGGCAAATTAAACATTAATAATTTCAAATCCCCTCAGGTTAAATTCAGCCTGGATTCTGAATTAGATTTGATGGAAATAGACCGGTTTATTAAAATCGACACCCTGGATTATTTAAGGGGTAAACTTAATGCAAAAATTGATCTTAGAGGAAATATATCCAGTCTGTCAAAGATTTCTAAAGTAGATTTTGTGAAACTAACGAAAAATTGCAGTTTAACTTTTTTTAATACTGAATTTAAAATCTCTAATTCTGAACTCATTGCAGACAATATTAACGGAAAAATCCTTATTAGTGATAATATTAAGTTTAACAATATATCTTTTAGTATAGATAACAATGATTTCCTTGTTAACGGGATATTTAGTAATGTATTTGAATTTGCCTTATTAAAAAATAAAAACCTGGTTTTTAATGCTGAAGTAAATTCAGATTATCTTAATCTTAAAAGACTATTATCAAATCAATTACAGACTAAAAACAAAAATAGCAAATCAGAAAACATTTATAAAAGAAATATATACTTTAAAACAATTCTCTCCATTAAAGATTTTGAATTTGGTAAATTCAATGCTGCAAATATTTCAAGTATTATCAATTACAGTCCGGGAGCCATATCTTTCAAAATACTCCGGCTGAATTCATACAATGGTGAAATAAATGGATATGGCTCTATTATCCTGAGGGACAATAACTATTTTATACAGTGCCAGTCTGAACTTAAATCGATTGACATCAATGAATTTTTCTATTCATTTAACAATTTTGGACAAAATTTCATTGTCGATAAGAATCTTAAGGGTAATTTGTCAGGTGATCTTAAATTCTCCGCTATTTTTAACAAAGAATTAATTGTCTCAAAGGAAAGTATTACGGCTGATGGTAATTTGAAAATAGAAAACGGAGAACTAATTCAATTTGAACCTTTAATGGCATTATCAAAATTTATTTCAGTAGAAGAATTAAGCCATATAAAATTTAAAACACTGAATAATGAAATTCTTATTAAAGATAAGATTATAACTATCCCTGAAATGGATATTTATTCTTCGGCCATAAATATAACTGCTTTAGGTATTCATAAGTTTGATAACAGTTACGATTACAGAATTAAAGTATCAATAACAGATTTATTATTCAATAAAGCCAGGGCAAAAACAAAAGAGGTTAATAAATTTGGAATAGTCGAAGATGACGGACTGGGAAAAATAACTATTCCGCTAAAAATTACAGGTAAAGGAGATAAATATGAACCATCATTCGATAAACAAACCGCTTTCAGCACATTAAAGAAAAATATACAAAACGAAAAGAAAGTATTAAAGGTCATTTTCAGGGATGAATTCAATTATGCTGAAAAGGACTCTGTTGAGCTTGAGAATTCTTTTAATAGTAAAAATCCGGATTATAAAATTTCATGGGAGGAACAATATGATAAAAAAGATGTTATATTTGAAAATCAGGATATAAATAAAGAAAACGCACCTGAATATATTATGGAATGGGATGAAAATGAAGATACCTTGGAAAGAAAAAATGATTAATTTTAAATCTGTAAAATTACCTTGCCTTGAATATATATACAAAAAAGCTAAGATGGAAATTACTGCTATTTGTTTCGGCAGTAATTATTGGTGTAAGTTCATTATGGTACACCAGTAAGCTTGTAAGAAAACTGGCAGTTGAGGAAAGAAAAAAAGTAGAACTATGGGCTGAAGCACAAAGTAAGATAACCAATGAGGAATTGTCAGACGAAAATTTATCCTTTTATGTCAAAGTTCTTCAGAACAACGAAACAGTACCTGTAATTCTGGTTGATAAAGATGATAATATTATCACTTACAGAAATCTAAATACAAAAAAAACCGATAATCTAAGATATCTTAACAGGAAATTATCACAGATGAAGGAGATAAACAAGCCAATAGAAATAATATTGTCAGAAAATGAAAAACAATACCTGTATTACAGCAAATCAATAATATTGATTAAACTTACTTATTACCCCTATGTACAGTTAGGAGTAATATTGCTGTTTATCATGGTTTCGTATTTTGCATTTAGCTACTCAAGGAAAGCTGAGCAAAACCAGGTATGGGTAGGGTTATCAAAAGAAACTGCTCACCAGTTAGGTACTCCTATCTCCTCTCTGCTTGCATGGCTGGAAATGATGAAACTTAAAAGTTCTGATAAAGATATGCTTGTTGAACTGGAAAAAGATATAAAACGACTTGAAAAAATTACAGGAAGATTTTCTAAAATAGGGTCCAGGCCCTTATTAAAAAAAGAAAATATACAGAAAATAATAACAACTGCAATTAATTATTTAAAATCCCGCTCTTCAGAAAAAATAACTTTTAAGCTAAATATGCCAACAGAAGAGCTTATGATACCAATAAATGCTTCGCTTTTTGAATGGGTTATAGAAAATGTGTGTAAAAATGCTATCGATGCTGTTAATGGTACCGGTGAAATTGAACTCTCAATTACAGATCATACTCAGGTAATATATATTGATATCACCGACTCAGGAAAAGGTATCTCAAAAACTAAATTCAAAACAATATTTAAGCCCGGTTACACAACCAAAGAAAGAGGATGGGGTCTGGGATTATCATTGACAAAAAGAATCATAGAAGAATATCATGACGGTAAAATATTTGTATATGAATCTGAGATTGGGAAGGGCACTGTTATAAGAATAGTACTAAGAAAATAATTAATTCTTATTACACCTTAATGTCAGAAAGATTCAGTTTTGAAAAAGATGAAAGACTTTCCAGAATAAAGATAATCAATCAACTTTTTAATTCGGGAAATTCGCTATCATTGTTTCCCTTAAAGATTCACTGGATGGAAGTAAATGAAAACTTTAACTTTCCTGCCCAGGTATTAATTAACGCTTCAAAAAAAACCATTAAGAAAGCTTCCAAAAGAAATTTGATAACAAGAAAAATCAAAGAAGCCTATCGATTAAAAAAACATATATTATATAAGGATTTAAGATCTCTGAATAAATCAATCGTTCTTGCATATATTTACATCGGACCAGAAATTGTATCATATAATGAAATAGAAAAGAAACTAAGCAATTCCTTTAAGCTCATACTTAAAGAATTAAAATAAGTAATATTATTTATTTTCCTTTCTATTAAATATATATATGGTTTAATTATTCTATTAGTTATAAATATGATTATTTAACTTAAAGTTTTAGTTTATTTATATATTCTATATATCTGTAGTATAATATATTAAATATTAATATATTCTTTAATATTATAATTAATGATTTAATAATCAGGCTTTTATTGAAGCTGTCATTATTCCAGCCTGTCCCACCATGTTTTCTTAAGAATTGTTCCGGTTATTAAAATAATAGCAATTGTAATAAGTAATGACCGGCTCTGTTTGGTAATAATAAATATTGGTAATGCAACAAGTGAAGTCTGACAAATAATACCAATGAATATATTAAACATATCCTTCCAGAAATTTTTATTTCTTTTAAATTCCGGATTCTGTTCAACAACCTTATCATGTATAGGTTTCCAAAATCCCCATGGTCTCACTGAGCTGTAAAATTTCATTAAAACTTCCATCTTCTGCGGAGGGTACAAATATGTCCCTGCTATGCAGCCAATTAATGATATAACTGCTAATAAAGGAAAGAAATATAATAATATTATATCCTGTGGAATACTCGGGAACAATGGCGGTAATATCTTTGGAAAGACTAATGCGGCGAGTATCCCTGAAAGCATTCCCCAAAAATAACCATGCCCGTTAAACCTCCACCAATACCATTTCAGAACATTAGCTGCCAGATATCCCCCCCATAAGCCCGATACAATCCACTGCAATATACTGTTGACGTTTCTTGCAAAAAAGCCAAATATTATACTAATTATTACCACTGTTAATCCGGCGGTATAGTTTACTATCTTAATTTGCTTATTATTTGCTTTTGGCTTGATGTATTTGAGGTAAATGTCATTAATAATATAGGCCTGAGCTGCATTTAATGTGCCGGCAAATGTGGAATTAAAAGCTGCTAACAAACCTGCTAATAACAATCCCAATATTCCTATCGGAGCAAATTCATTTATTGCAGAGGGTAATATTTGCTCAAAATCGATTTTACCGGCCACCAAAAGGTCAAGTTTGTCATAAAAAAGAATTGCAAGCACTGCAAAGCCGGTAATAAGAAAATATCTGATGGGATTTAGTATTACCGATACAAATCCGCTCATTTTTGCTGCTTCTTTCGG
The DNA here is from genome assembly GCA_964521285.1 of uncultured Bacteroidales bacterium. Taxonomy (GTDB): domain Bacteria; phylum Bacteroidota; class Bacteroidia; order Bacteroidales; family UBA10428. Next base: position 40,756 of record CAZFQS010000015.1, read on the forward strand.
ACTTTTTGTTGCTAATATTTTTTGCATATCGTAGTTAGGGGCCGGTCCTGCTGCGCTCACAAGTATTCCTTTAAAAAGCATCATCCCGAAAAACAATGAAAACAATGAATATCCATCACTGCTTATTTTATCATTAACTTCACTTATTATACCACCCCAGTCAATATTAAGATTTAATCCAAAAAATGGCGAAAACCATCCGTCAGGCACATTCAGCTGATGAACCGTTAATGCCTTCATTGCAATTATACCAATTATCAGCGAAGAAACAGTCATTATAATATACTGCACAAGGTCAGCCCATACTATACTTATCATGCCTCCTAAAACAGCATAGAACGCCGCAAATGCAGTAAATACTATTCCATATAAGTGCGGTACAAATTCAGGTTTAATGCTATACAAGGACTCCAGAAATATATTATATATATTGCCAAGGAATGTACTTTTCTGTATCCAGTCCGGAGTATTTGATAATAATTTTAACACTGATTCCCACGGAATGAATATTTCAATAAACTTACCCAGCCCCACAAATCCGTATGCGAGGAATCCCAGACAGCTTATTAAAGCAAAAATTACAACAATATTATGCGATAATGATGCTCCTAAGTCCCTTCCAAATCTTGTGGATATCCATTCCGCACCTGTAGTTACATTTGAACGTCTTAACCAGGCTGACAGGTATACCATTAAAAATATCTGGTTAAAAACCGGCCATAACCACGGAATCCATATACTTTTTAAGCCATATACAAATGCCAGGGTCACAAGCCACATTGTACCTGATATATCAAACATGCCGGAAGCATTTGAAAGCCCTAACATATACCACGGAAGCTTATTACCCCCGAGCAAATAAGACGATTTACTCTTCTGCGCCTGTCTCCTTAAAACCAGTCCGATTACTACCGTTGAAAACAGATAAATAAAAATAATTGCGACATCCAAAGCTTTTAATTTCATCACATAAATATTAAACCTGTAACATTAAACCTGCTAAATATATTTAAAAAAATCCGGGCCCCTGTTATAAAAGAAACTCTGAATCATATTAATGCTGAATATTGTAATATAATAATATTCCTGATCAGCGCCCTGCCGGGCGCACATAAAAAAGCCCGGAATTAAAAATTCCGGGCTAATTGTGAAGCCTAATGTTTTTTATTCAACAGTAAACTTGGCTGTACCAATATATTTACTGTTGTTATACAGAGATATGAAATACAATCCGCTTTCAAGGCTGGAAATATCAATTCTTGTTCCTTTAACATCTCTTAGTATTAAAGCTTCCTGGCCAATAATGTTTGTAATAACTACTTCATTAAAATCAGCTTCAATTTGCAGGTAATCCATTGTAGGATTAGGATAAACATTCAGGTTAGATACCTGAGGAGTATAAATTCCTGTTCCACAATCAACTTCATCAGTGCTAAAGTCTACCTCACCACAGGCATCCATGGTAACCCATGATTCGTCAACTTCTCCGACATTCATCCATACGGCTCTTTTTCTGCCGGTATCACCTTCGTCACGATCGATGAAAGTTGCACCAAAACCGATAGTTGGTGCAGCATACGGATCAAGAATAACCTGATCAGAACTTAAAAGAAATTCTATTAAGGTTGCATACTCCCAGGTTTCATCAGGATCGACGAGTGAATATCCATAATAAAATTCACTGGGACCTTGTCCTGAAGCGCGCGAATTCTCAATGTCAAGTACATCCTGTATGGGAGGAGGAGCTACCTGATAATGACCGTTGGGAGCACCTGATGGGCCTAAACCATCGTCCAGGTTGCCAACATTGACGTCAAAATAGATTTCAGGCTTGTCAGAATTCCAGTCTTCTACACCTGAACACCATGCCGGGCAATAGTAATCGTCTACCACAGTAAGAAGTACTATGACGACCGTATCATTCCAAACTGCCTGCCATGTACATTCCATAAGTGTTGGTTCCTCTAATTGAAAAGGCTGCTCAATATTGTATGCATCAACATCGGCCCAATAATCTTCTGCAATACCATCGATGTTAATCTCACATCCATCTGGCAGTTTGTAAAAAGTAGCATCCTGTGCTATTGCCGCCACCGCAAAAATACAAGCAAGAAACAATGTGTAAATTTTTCTCATAGTTTTAATTTTTTAGTTAATAATTATATTATGAGGTTAAAAATAGTTATTTAATTTCAAAAAACAAATATTTTTTAAATTATTTTAGCTTTAAAAAAATTACCTATTCCCCTTAAATAAAAAGATTTGGAAAAAATATTTTATTTTGATAATCCTGAAAATCAAAATAAGATAAAAATTATAAATAAATTTGAATTTTTTGTTATAGTCTCATATTCAGACAATTATATAAATTTGTCGGATTGGCTCCATATACGCCTCTATATCAATTATTTAGGTGATTATTTCTAGCCATCAGAATCACGCTACAACTAATTTTTAAATTTTATAGAAAATAATATTCTATATTTAGAGCCTTTTTGTATTTGATTATTTTGAAACCTTTAAATCCCGGGTTTAATTTTTAAATCCTGTGATATCCTATGACAAAGTTGAATAACAAAATAAAATTAAGTCCTGGCAAAAAGCTTTTTTACAATTTCATACTAATCTGTATACCTTTTCTGATTTTATTCCTTCTTGAGATTATACTGAGAGTTGTTGGTTTTGGAGATAATTTAAACTTATTTATTGATCATCCCGATAAAGAATTCAAAGAATACAAAATAGTAAATCCCTTAATTGGTAAAAAGTATTTTCAAAAGCTTGAATATACGAGTCCTGCAAATGATATATTCCTTAAGGAAAAACCAGCCAACGGATTCAGAATTTTCGTAATGGGGAGTTCAACCGTTATTGGTTTTCCCTATAACTACAACCTTATGTTCTCAAGAATACTGCATGAAAGGTTGCAGGATAGTTATCCGGAAAAGCATATAGAAGTAGTAAATACGGCAATTACTGCCATAAACAGCTTTTCCCTGCTGGACTATATGAATGATATCTTAAAAGAAGAACCGGATGCTATTCTAATATATGCGGGCCATAATGAATTTTACGGGGCATTTGGAATTGGATCGGAAGAAAAAACTGGCAGCCATGGAAAACTTACATTTATTCATCTGGATTTAATGTCTTTAAGAGTGTATCAATTGTTACGAAATGTAATCTACGGTACTGGCAGGCTATTATCCGGGGAAAATAATGATTCAAAGGTTAGGGGTCCATTAATGAAACGAATTGCCAGAAATAAGAATATACCATATAAGGAAGAATCCTATAACATTGGAATTGCCCGGTACAGGAAGAACATGTCAGAAATACTTAAAAAAGCCGGACAAAATAGTATTCCTGTTTTTATTAGTGAACTTATATGTAATATAAGGGACATGGAACCTTTTTGTTCAGCAATTACAACTGAGTATCCCGCTGCGATGGATGTATATCGCGATGCAAGGAAATATGAAAAGGAAAAAAACTATAAGCTGGCAAAAGAAAATTATTATAAGGCAAAAGATTTAGACTGTATACGTTTCAGAGCATCAGAAGAAATTAATGATATTATCAGGGACCTGGCCAATAAACATAATGCCATACTTATTCCTATGCAGGAGCGCTTTGAAAATGAATCACCTGACGGCCTAATTGGTAATAATTTGCTGACAGAGCATGTGCATCCGAATATCGATGGCTATTTTCTTATGGCCGATGCATTCTACAATGAAATGGCCAGATCAGGATTAATTAGTAACCACGTAAATATACTGTATTACCGCAATTCGCAATATTATAAAAGAAACTGGGGGTATTCTGTATTAGACAGCCTTTTAGCCTTGCACAGAATTAACAGTTTAAAATACCACTGGCCTTTCCGTCTCTTAAATTCTCCATATATCGACTACAGACAAATATATAAACCTAAATCAATGGTCGATTCTCTGGCATTTACTGTAATGAAATCGCCAGATCTTAATATTGCTGATGCCCACCTGGAATTAGCTAAATATTATAAGGGAAAGAATGATTTTTATAATGCCTTTAAAGAGTATAATGCAGCAATTAAATGTTTTCCATACTGGTATGAGGATTATCTGGAAAGCGCTGATTGCCTTATTAAACTTAATGATTTTCCTACAGCATTAGAGTTTCTGGAGAAATCTCTGGAACTTAAGGAAACATTTTATGGATATTTTAGAAAAGGCGAAATTCTATTATTAAAAGGAGACTATGATGTAGCTTTAAATTCCTTTGCTATGGCATCAAAATTTGCTGATAGCCCGAATAACAAAGAAAAATTACTATCAAAACAATTTGAAGCATATTATTTCAGCGGGGATGTTGAAAAATCAAAAGTGCTGCTGGTTGAAATAAAAAAGTTAAATCCGAATTATACTCCTGATTTATCACGGCAAAAGACAAACTATGCTTTACTTTTCCCGGAGCAGGTTAAACCATTAATTATCCGTGCCCTAAATCATTATAAAGCAGGTAATATTGACGCTGCATTAAGTACTTTTTTAAGATCACTGGAAATTAAAGAAACCCCCATAGCTAACCGTATATCAGGAGATATTCTTCTGAAAAGAAAAAACCAAAATGCAATAGTCTTCTTACTTAAAGCTTATCCTGAATTTAAGAATGATGAGAACTTTCTTTATAATTTATGTATTTCATATTTGCAAAACGGCAAGCCTAATGAGGCAAAAAAAATATTTAATAATATTAAACGCTTAAATCCGAATCATGAGAGTATCCCCAAACTTGAAAAGATTCTCAATATTCCGGATTCCAGATAATTACTTAAAAAATATAAATTTGCATCATGAGAATATTAGGAATTTCTGCATTTTATCATGATTCGGCAGCCGCTATTACAGAAGACGGGAATATTATCGCTGCAGCACAGGAAGAACGGTTTACAAGAAAGAAACATGATTCTTCCTTCCCATTTTATGCCTGTAAATATTGCCTTGATTACTCAGGATTTAAAATAGATGAATTAGATGCTATAGCATTCTATGATAAACCTTTTCTTAAATTTGAAAGGTTGCTTGAAACCTATTATGCTTTTGCCCCTAAAGGACTGTTATCTTTTGTTACATCTATACCAGTCTGGTTAAAAGAAAAAATCTTTCTGAAAAAACTAATTCTCAATGAGCTGAAAAAAATTGAGGTTTTTAATAAAAGAAAAATAAAGTTGCTTTTCCCTGAACATCATTTATCTCATGCTGCAAGCGCTTTTTATCCTTCATCTTTTATACGTTCGGCAATTGTTACGGTCGATGGAGTCGGAGAATGGGCAACTGCATCTATATGCTCAGGTACGGGTAATAAAATTGAAGTTATAAAAGAACTGCATTTTCCGCATTCTGTCGGACTGTTATATTCTTCATTTACTTTTTGGCTTGGCTTCAGGGTCAACTCAGGCGAATATAAGCTAATGGGGTTAGCCCCTTATGGGAACCCGCATTCAGAAAGAGTAAAAGAATATGTAAGAAAAATTAAAAAGGAACTGGTAAATATTAAAGAAGATGGCTCAATATGGCTTAACCAGAAGTACTTTAATTATTCAACCGGACTTAAAATGGTTGATGAAAACAAATGGGAGAAATTGTTTGGATTTCCCAGACGTGAGACCGAAGGCAAATTAGAACAACAACATTGCGATTTGGCGCTAGCAATTCAGAAAGTAGCAGAAGAAATTTTTATTAATATGGCAAAGGAAGCAAAAAGTTTAGTTAATACAGAAAATCTCTGTCTTGCAGGAGGGGTTGCTTTAAATTGTGTAGCAAATGGTAAATTGCTCAGGCAAGGCATATTTGAAAATATATTTATACAACCAGCTGCAGGAGATGCCGGGGGGGCTATAGGAGCAGCTCTCTCAGCATACTATTTATATTTTAATAATGAAAGGAAATCCGAAAATAAAGTTATGATGCTGGATCCATTCCTTGGCCCCGAATTCTCAGATTTGGATATTGAACTGACATCAAAGAAACTTAAGGCCAGGTATGAGAAATATGAAGATTTTGATGAACTGGCTGACAAAGTATCAGAACTTATTACGCAAGAAAAGGTTATTGGCTGGTTCCAGGGCAGGATGGAATTCGGACCCCGTGCACTGGGCAACAGAAGCATATTAGGTGATGCCAGAAGCAGGGAAATGCAAAAAAAGCTGAATGTGAAAATAAAATATCGCGAAAGCTTCAGACCCTTTGCCCCATCAGTACTTGCTGAAGACACCAGGGATTTTTTTGATTTGAATGTAGATTCTCCTTATATGTTGCTTGTTGCCGATGTAAAAATAGAAAGAAGAAATCAGATTCCTGGCGACTACAATGATCTGCCTTTACTGGAGAGATTATATTTTTTAAGATCTGATATCCCTGCAGTAACTCATATCGATTTTTCAGCAAGAATCCAGACAGTTCATAAGGAAACAAATTTACGCTTCTGGAAATTAATAAATGCATTTAAACAAAAGACCGGTACCGGTTTAATTGTTAATACAAGCTTTAACGTACGTGGAGAACCAATTGTATGTAACCCTGAACATGCATATCATTGCTTTATGCGTACTGAAATGGATTACCTGGTAATGGGTAATTATTTTTTCGATAAAAACAATCAACCCTCATGGCCTAAAGATGAAAGCTGGAAAAAAGAATTTGCATTAGACTAAAATATTATTAACAAATGAACTTGAAATATCATTATCTTTGACTTTTTAATTTAGTGTTACAAATTAATTATCAATAAATGGAATTTCTGCGTGATTTCTGGCTCTACCTTAAGGAAAGAAAAAAATGGTGGCTGCTGCCTACTATCATTATTTTGCTTTTACTTGGGATTCTAATAGTGTTAAGTAGTGGAAGTGCTATAGCACCTTTTATTTATACTTTATTTTAAACTTCAATGAATAAGGAAAAAGCTCTGGAAACCTGCCTGGTAATAACAACAGGATTCCTGTTGTTGTATTTCATATTTCAGGTTAAAATCTTACTGATTGTTGCATTTATCACCGGACTTACCGGAATATTCATCCGGCCGTTAGCACTAAAAATAGCATGGCTATGGCATAAGCTGGGCGATATAACGGGCTTTTTTGTTTCAAAAACGGTATTGGCAATTGTCTTCTTTTTTATTCTGTTACCCATTGCATTAATATACCGGTTAATAAAAAGAGACACCCTAATGCTCAAGAATAAATACAGTTCATACTGGATAATCCGTAATTATAAATATGCAAAAAAAGATATGGAAAACGTCTGGTAGAAATATTCCTGCAGGTTATAGAATTTAATTACTCTTTCTTCTTTGTAATATCATATTCTCATACATTTTGATCTTTTCAGAATTTGGCGAAAGTTGTTTTAACTCAAGCAGAATCTTTTCTGAATAATTTAAATCATTATTATAAATACTTGCATAGCATAATGTGTTCAGAAAATTAGGATCAGAGCTAAATTCATAATACGCTTTTTTCAAATAAATCAGGGCTTTTTTGTCTTCCTTTTGTAAAAGTATTTCTCCAATTAACCTGTTTGAGATACTTGTCTCCTGAATTTCATTTGCCTTATATAAAATGTCCAATGCTTCATCTATTTCTTTTGACTGCAAATGTTTTATAGCCTGATTTATATATTCTTTAACACTTGATGGAGTATAAATAATTACACTCTCTTCATCTTTTCTATTGTCTTTAAGAGTAGCCAGTTCATTAAAAATGCCCCGGGCTTTGTCATTTTCATTATTTGCTTTGTATGCCTGATATAAAAAGCTTAAAACATCTTTCCTGGAATAATCCGGATCTGTTGATTTTACTTCTTCCAAGAATGAAATGGCTTTCTCATATTCCCCCTTGTGATAATATAATTCTCCAATTTTACTTAATATATAGGGGTCCTTTTTTATTTTCAGTGTCGATAAAAATATTGCCAGTGCTTTATTATATTCATTGACTTTAAGTAATAAATTACCTGCTTCAATATAATTCCTTATATTATAGGGTGATATCTTAATCAAGGAATAATATTCTTCAGCTGCTTTAAGGAAATCTTTATGAGTAACGTAAAATTTTGCCATTTTCTTGTGTGCAATATCCAGGCTTATATCATCATACCTTACTGCAAGATATGCAAGTGAATCAAAGATTGAAGCTGGCTTATATTCGTATATAAATTTATTAACCATATTCTCAGGTTTGAAAGGCCATCCTCCTTTTAACTGCTTGATTTTTAAATCAGCATAAATACTGTCCAGTTCCGTAAAACCCCAGTTATTTCTATAATATTCCGAATCTTTGAAATATGAAGAATCCAGTTCTCCTATTATATTATTACCTGTTATAACATTATAAAACGCATCAGCCATTAAAAAATAGCCATCGATATTCGGATGCACATGCTCTGTCAGCAAGTTATTGCCTATCAGTCCGTTATAAGATTTATCTTCGAAATAATATTTCATAGGAACAAGATATGCTTCATATTTTATGGCTAATTCCTGAATAATTTCATTGATTTTTTCAGAAGCCCTGAACCTTAAACAATCCAAATCCTTTGCCCGGTAGTATAATTCTTTGGCCTTCTTATACTCTCCTGTATGATCAAACTTTCTTCCTTTATTAAATATATCCATTGCCTGCGGATATTCACCTGTTTTGGCCGAACAAAAGGGCTCTAAATCTCTTATATTACTTATCACTTCACTTATAATAACCGGAATACCCTTCTTATTAACCTTTTTAAGTATCGCTTTTATATTCTTTTTATATTGTGTATGTGCTGAATAATAGATATTTGTTCCGAATTCAATACTTTTGTTCGATACAATTCTTTCCATAAGTGTTGCAGTAGCTAAATCAGAATTATTGTTCCCTGAATTCAAAGTTCCCTGGATTCCATATATAATATTTCTGATAAGCTGATATATTTTTAATTCGAGCAAATTCAGATGAAGCAACTTCAGCCATCTGACTTTACCCAGCCCTTCCTTGGAACCAATGCCCAGGGCTCCGTAAAACTCGTTGTGTCCTGCATATATCAAAATAGCATCAGGCTTTTCCTTAATAATATCATTAATCTTATCAAGTAATGTATAACTATTAACTGCTGTTATGGAAGTATTAATTACTTCTATGTGTTTGTCCGGATAGCTATCCTGAAGCCTGTCATGTAATATTCTTGAAAACATTATACCTGAACTGTATGGAAAGCCATAAACAGTTGAGCTTCCCATAACAAATATTCTAAATCCGTTTTCTGGCTTTTGTTTCAGGAATATGTCGTCAGGCGGGACAGTATTTTGAAATCTGTAAAAATATTTCTTGCCAAATTCAGGATTACATTTTCTGTACTCCTTACCGTAAAAATCATAATCCGTAAAAAGGTTATAATTATCTCCGTAATGAATAATTCTAAGAAAAAATTCAATAAAAAATAAAATTATAAAAGGTATTAAAACCAGGATTATTGAAAAAATAGTTTTCCTTTTAGGATCAGAGTATTTATCCGGTTTCTTTTTATCATCCTTCTTACTTTTTATTGGTTTCCCCATTATATATAATTTTGACAGGACTATTCATACAAATGTAATTTTTTTCTTTTTTCTTATTTTCAAATTTATCACATTTTAAATAAAAGTAAATTTTCATTTAGACCGGCCCGGCACATGTTAAAAAAAAAGCAAACCTTAAATCCCTTTCAGGAGGCTTGCCTTTTTAAGTCATAGTTTAAAAAGCAGATGCTTTTTAAATTCCTTTCTATAATCAGGGTGCTTCTAATACTTCAACCTGTATTGAAGCCTGTTTTCTCTTATATTCTTCCCCCATTTTCCCTACATTTGTCACAATCAATACTACAGTATATAAACCTGCATTTTCATACAGGCTATACTTAAATGCAGTATCAGTAATTGAAAGTGCTATACCTTTATCAAAGAATCTGTTAACAGATCTCTCAGCATCGGGCGGAGGATTACTAATTTCCTCCAGGTATTTATCATAGCTTGAGTTATTTTTCGCACCTTCAAAATATTCTCCCGGCCATAATGATATATAATCGGCTTCTACCTGAATCCTGAAAGTAACCTCTTCAAGTTGAGCTATAGTTGATGGTACTGCTTCAAATAATATTATTTCAGGATCTTCAACTTCTTTTTCACAAGCAATAAATATTATAAAGCTTATCAAAAAAAGATATTTAAATAAATTTTTCATAGTTGTATATTTTATAACTTTTTAATCAGTGATCTCATTTAATAGCCTGGATTTTGTTTTATTGAACCTTTTGATAAAATAATTTCTTCTTCGGGAATCGGAAAAAACTCATGTTTACCAATAAAAAATTCAATAGGATTTCCTTTCGTTCCTCCAAGTGTATCAGTAGCCCTGTACAAACCATTGAGCCTATCATAGGCAATACCCCACCTAACTATATCGAAAAAGCGGTGAGCCTCCATAGCCAGTTCAACTCTACGCTCATGAATAACATCATTCAGGGTTACTGATGTCATATTAGCAGGTTGCCCCGTATTTCCGCTATTTCTTGCGCGAGTTCTTATCATATTTACATACTCAGTAGCTTTATCCGGCTGGTTAACCGCCGGTTCAAGTGCCGCTTCAGCTGCCAGCAATAACACATCGGCATAACGAAACATTTTAATATCCAGAGGACCGCGGAAGAAACTTCTTATTGCCCATTCATCCGGTTCAGGATCATATTTTGCATTGTTCATCTTAGTCGGGCTGGCATAACTTGGGGCTGCCCTTCTGAATATACTTACACCTGAAGCGGTCGGATCAATTTCTATAGTATCACTGTCAGTTACAATTGATATTTTTTTCCGTTGATCACCCGGCTCATATTCAGCTGCCAGGTTATATGTCGGTGCATTTAATCCCCATGCTAAAATTTGACCCTCAATTCTAATGGAATCTAATGTAACGGTATCCCATTCCCAATATGCCCTGACTGACTGGTATGTGTTGTGAGATGATGAAACCAGCGGTGTATTAATAAATTCTGATCCCGTTATATTAATAGCTGCGTTTACCACCCTGAAAATATGTTCCCTACTCTCATCTCCGGCTTCAGTCCATAAATCTGCATAGTGTGGTTCAAGTTCATAAACCCGCGAATCTATAATTTGCTGAGCAACATTCCATGCCTCATCCCACTTTTCTTCACATCCTTCGAATCTTTCATCACCTGAATAATTCTTAGCATAGCTGGATTCAAAGATTAATGCTTTAAGCAGATAAGCTCTGGCCGCCCCTTTAGTTGCCCGGGCATCATCACCCGAAGAAGAATAAGTATCTGGCAAAGCAGATGCAGCCTCCTGCAAATCGGTCTGTACCTGATGTAATACCTCAGCTATAGTATTTCTGGGAACAGAATAATACTCTTCAGTGGGTAATACCCTGGTAATTATTGGTACACCTCCAAATATAGCATTTAAATAGAAATGGTAAATTGCCCGTAAAAATTTAGCTTCTCCCATTAATCTGTTCTTAATATCTTCATTAAAATCTGCATCAGGAAATTTTTCGAGCACGATATTGCAGTTGTTTATACCTTCATAAATATTGCGCCAATATTCAAAAAAATAAGCATTAGTTGGCACATGTAACATTTGATCTATTCTTTGCATGTCAGGCTGGTCAACCCCACCTACTTCACCTGCAGCTTCAGTATCATCAGAAGCAACATCTCCGAATGCCCAGAAATTCCTGCTAAATGAACCTCTGAATAACATAACTGCATAGCATGCTGTAACAGCCTGAACAGCATTATCTTCTGATGTATAAAAAGTAGCTGTTGTTTCCATACCCAAAGGTGTCCTTTCAAGAAACTCCTCTGAACAGCCGGAATACAGACTTATAATAATAAGAAATATTATTTTTACTTTAACTAAATTTTTCATAGTATTCCTTTTTTAAGTTAAAATCCTAATTGTATGCCAAATAAGTATGCCCTGGAAGGTGGGTATAAACCATAGTCAATTCCGTATAATAATTGCCTTGTCTCACCACCCTGTTCTTCCATGCGTGTCCGGCCTATTTCCGGGTCGAAGCCTATATAATTGGTTATTGTAAAGAGATTTTTTGAGTTGAAATATATTCTTAAATTATCAATCTTAAATATATTAAGAATACTTTTTGGTAAGTTATAACCTAATTCTATAGTTTTTAACCGTAAATACGAACCATCAAAAACCATTCTGTCAGACCACTGGTTGTTATCGTTATCACTTACTCCCAGCCATGGGATATCAGTATCAGTGTTTCCGGGATCAATCACTTCACCTGTCTGTTCGTCAATCTCCGGAGCTTCCCATGCGTCCAGAAGATCACGATGCCAGTTTCTTCCATTTGGCGACGGATCATGTGTCCAGTTTATAAAAGGGAAGAATATTTCATTTCCATAGGTTCCCTGGAAGAATAAGGATAAGTCAAAACCTTTAAAGAAGAATTGTGTATTTAATCCAAAAATAAGGTCAGGATGGGGATTACCTATCATAACTCTGTCATCCGGAGTTATATCACCATCCTCATTAACATCAACATATCGAATATCACCCGGTACAGCCTGCCACTGAACATGGCTGTTTATTTCTTCCCAGTTTTGGAAAATCCCGTCTGTTTTATAGCCATAAAAAGCACCAATTGGTTTTCCTTTTTCCGTTCTTGTAAAAGTTGCATCCCGGTCACCAAATGTACCTAACTCAAAATAATTCCCTTCCTCTCCCAAATCAAGCACTTCATTTTTTATGTAGGAAATATTAAAGTCAATGTTATATTTTAACTGGCTTTCCATTTCTCTATAGCCTATTACCAGTTCAACTCCCTTGTTTTGAACATTTCCGAGATTCTGGTAAGGTGCCCCTGCTGTAGGAATACCAACAATATAAGGAACAGGCAATTGAACCAACATTTCTTTTGTATTTTTAATAAAGTATTCGGCAGACAATAAGAGTTTGTTATTAAAAAGCCCTGCGTCAAGTCCTATATTTGTTTGTTCAACTGTTTCCCAGTGAATAGCTTCATTTGCTCCATAATATGGAAATGACCCGACTGATATGCTATCCTGTGCCTGATTGAAACTATATCTCAAGCGGGTCGGATCAATACTGGAAACATATCTATAAGCACCGATATTCTGGTTTCCAGTCTGTCCCCATCCTAATCTCAGCTTTAAACTACTTACAACAGGTACATTCGAGAAGAAAGGTTCATTAGATATTTTCCAGGCGACAGCAGCCATAGGAAATGTTCCCCAGTGTCCTTTATTAAAAATGTTTTTCTCATATAAAGTCCCGAATCTTGATGATCCGTCTCTGCGTACAGAAAGAGTAACCAAATATTTATCGTTATAGTTATAATTTATCCTTCCAAGGTATGATATCATTGCATTTTCTTCTCCACTACCTTCAATCCTGTCATCAAGATCCTCAGAGTAATATGAAAAATATCTGAGTTCAGGTATTTCATTTTCCAATCCGGGGCCTGATCTGTTTATAGCATTTAAATATTCACCTTCAAATTCTTCGGCAGTCATACCAATCAATGCCGTAAAATCATGTGCCCCGATTTTTTTTGTATAGGTGGCTGTATTTTCCCAGTTCCAGTATCTGGTCTCTTCGAGTTGTTTTTCAAGCTTTGATTGCGCATTCAAATCAGAGCCTTCAATATTATACTCCGGCAGGAAATCATAATTTGAGATATAATCAAATTTTAATCCTATACTTGATTTTAGTTTTAATCCTTTAATCAATTCAACTTCAACAAATATATTTCCAAGTAACTTGTTTTGAGTCTCACTATCCCATCCGCGATTATTTGCATACAAAGCACCCGGACTTACATTTAATAATCCCAGTTCTGCTAATGAAACCGGGTTCCTGTAATTCGAAAACAGGGTTGGGCCCCAGTATGTCTTACCATCCTCAGTAGTAATATAAGGTGAAGAAAGGGGATCAGTCAGTATAGCATTAGCTACAACACTTTCATATTCATTATTTTCAGGTACTACATCTCTTACTCCCCGGTTTAATAAAAGCTTTTCACCTATAGTTATCCTGTCTCTTATTTTGTGAGTAGAATTGATTCTAAGGTTAAACCGTTTAAAACCTGAATTAATAATTATACCATCCTGTTTCAAATAACTGCCGCTTACAGAATAAGTTGAGTTCTCATTTCCTCCTGATACGGAAAGATAATAATTTTGCATTGGTGCCTTTCTGAAAATTTCATCAAACCAGTTTGTATTTGCATACATATCCCTATAGGTATTGGTATCAATCCTGTTAGAGCGGGTAACAAGTTTATTCCATGTTTCTACAAATTCATCTGCATTCATCATATCCATCGTTCTGATATTCTCCTGCACTCCATAATAATATTTAAAAGTAATGTTGTTTTTCCCGGCTTTTCCCTCCTTTGTAGTAATTAAAACTACACCATTTGCGCCTTTTGAGCCATAAATGGCGGTGGCTGATGCATCTTTAAGGATTGAAAAGTTTTCGATATCCTCAGGATTAAGAAAATCTACCTCGTCGGGTGTCATTTGTATTCCGTCAACAACATATAATGGATCAGAATTGGTCGCGGTCCCTACACCTCTGATTCTGACTGTTACACCGGCACCAGGAGTACCTGAATTGGCAACAATATGTACACCTGCAGCTTTACCCTGAAGGGCTTCATTAATATTTGTGCCGGGGGTCTTAATTAAGTTTTCTTTATTAACAACAGTTACAGCACCAGTGAGGTCTTTTTTATCCACAACACCATAACCAATTACAACTACTTCACTTAGACTTAATATATCGGGAATCATGCTGATATCTCTAGTCTGTGCCCTGTCAGCAACAATTTCTTCTGTAACATATCCAACATAAGAAAATGAAACCGTACTGTTTTTAGTTACAGTAATAATATAGTTTCCGTCAAAATCTGATATTGTTCCCTTGGTTGTCCCCTTCTGGACTATGGTAACTCCAGGAAGACCACCGGAGGTTTCAGCATCAATTACTTTTCCACTTATAGTAATAAGCGTATCCTGTTGTGCAGATTCCTTATTAATTAAAATAATTTGCTTGTCTTTAATAATATATCCAATATTGGTATCTTTAAAAATCTTATTTAATATTTCGGTAATTTCCAGGTCTAATCCGTTAATACTCACAATTTTGGATACGTCCAAGTCAGAATTATTATAAAGGAAAGTAATTTCACTTTGACTTTCTATTTCTCTCAGAACATCCTTTATTGAAACATTAGTTAAGCTTAGTTCAAACTTTGAATCCCGAGAGAATATTCCTGCATTAGTATTTAATGCAAAGACTATCAATATAATTGAAGAAAATTTCAGAAATATAAATAACTTCCTACATGATAGTCTTTCTTTAATAAACTCCAGTAAAAAATTCTTTTTCATGCTTTTATTTGTCATTAATTTTTTTTGTAAGTGAATAACTTCAGAAGTTTTCAGATAATTCAACATTATTAAATTCGAATTAAAATTATGCTTAGTAAAGCATTAAGTTAGATTTGCAGAAAGATAATTATTAATATCTTTCAGGGGCAGATACTTAAGTACAGCCTGATGTTTTAACAATCAATATTTTTCTCATAGGCGTTTAGATTTTTAGGATTAACAATTTATTAATTCATTAATGTTATATATACACTATCAACTTCAATTTTAAATTTTATTGGAGTAGAAATTCTGATTAGTTCCAAAACCTCTCTTAAACTTTCTGTTTTTATTGTCATGGTAAATCTTTGATCTTTTAACATATTTTCGGGATAATAGAATTTTACATCATACCATCTTTCAAGCTGAGTAAGGATATCCGGCAAAGACTGATCATCAAACTTTAATACATTATCCTTCCATGAGACAGAAAATACAGGATCAATTTCTTTAATAAAAAAATTATTATTTAACTTATTATATATGGCTTTCTGATTCGGAGAAAGATTTATTGTTTTACTACCCGGTGCATACACCTGGACTTTCCCTTCTATTAATGTTATCGCAATGGTTTCATCTTCAGGGTAAGCCATTAGATTAAAAGTTGTACCCAGTGCCTTTATCATTAAGCCTGAAGATTTAACTGTAAAAGGTAGTTTTATATTCTTTGAAACATCAAAATAGGCTTCACCTAAGAGTTCAACTTCTCTGTTTCTTTTATTATAATTTCTTGTATAGCGAATAGAACTTCCTGAATTAAGCCAGACAACAGTACCATCTTCCAAAATTGCCATTGATTTTTGTCCTCTGGGAGCAACTAATTCGGAGACAGCTGTTCTTCTGACTGAATTTGATATATATAAACCTGTAACAGTAAGTAATAATATTAATAATACTGCAGCAACTCTTGAGATTAACAAATATGATTTCCTGAGATTATAATACTTTTTCTTAATTTTTTGCATTTCAATTACTTCCCCATTCCTTAATTTAAAACTCCTATTAGCAGTAATTCTATTAAGTATTTTCTTATAATCCGGAGTTTTTACTTCTGCCTTAACATCACTGTTTTCTTCCCATTGCTTAAACATCATGGCTCTGACTTCAGCAAAACTCAGCAGTTTATTTTGCTCTTTTTCACTCAAATCACCTAATAAAGACTTAGCCAGTAAATCTTTAATATTTCTATTTATCTTTCCTTTTTTCATATATATAAATTATCTGGTCCCTTATCCCTTAATCCTTATCCCTATTATTATATACACACTCACGTTAGTTTACCCTTAATTGATTTCAGGTTTTTTTAGGAAAAGTAATACTAAAATAATGGTCTACAGGTTATTATTTAGAATAGATGATACCACTTTTTTTAATCTGCTTAATGCCAGACGAAGATGAGTTTCTACTGTCTTCTTGGAAATATCCAGTCTTTTAGCTATTTCATTATATGATAATCCTTCATTTCTGCTCAAATTGAATATTTGTTTTCGTTTTGGGGGGAAATTATCAATTTCTTTACTGATTATACTTTTAACATTTTCAAAAATAATCTGGTTTTCGGTCTGATTTGAAATTCCCTGGAGATAATTAATAATATATTGTGCATAAATATCAAAATTAACTTTTTTTCTGTTCTCATTAAAAATTATATTTTTCGTAATTGTCAATATATAACCATTAAATGACCTGTTTTCATCGAGGTTATCTCTATACTCCCATATTCTTGTAAAAACTTCCTGTACAATTTCCTCAGCATCCTCCATATTTTTGATATATCTGATTGCGAATAGATAAACTTTTTCAGAATATTTATAGTAAATCTGCCTGAAGGAATCATGATCACCCTCTTTGATTTCTTTTACAAGAATTTTTTCTGCCTTATTTGAATAGCTTGACAACAGCAAATTTTTTGAAAAGATATTTTACCAAAAGATAAAAAATTTAATACAAAATTAAATTAATTAAAGTCATTTGGTAATTTACCTCCCATATTTGTAATAAGGAATTGTTTCATCAATACTCATCCCAGCTCTTTATTGCAATATCCTGAATCTTTAAGTTACAAACAGCAATTAGAAATGCACTTGCTAATCTTGCATTGGTAATGAGAGGAATGTTATAATCAACTGCACTGCGTCTTATAATATAGTCATTACTTAATTCCGTGGATGTAAGATCCTTTGGAATATTAATTACCAGGTCTATCAATTTGTTTCTCAGATAATCCAGCGTATTTGGTTTTTTGTCCTCATCAGGCCAATGGAGGACCGTACTTTCAATTCCATTCATCTCAAGAAATTGTGCAGTTCCTTTGGTTGCAAATAAATTATACCCGTTTTTTGTCAGAAGTCTGCAACTGTTGATTAATTCAACTTTTGATCTCATTGGTCCGGTCGATAGAAGAATATTTTTCTTTGGTATAACATATCCTACAGAAATCATAGATTTTAAAATTGCTTCATAGAAATTCTCACCAATACATCCTACTTCTCCTGTGGAAGACATATCCACTCCAAGCACCGGGTCTGCTTTTGATAGGCGGGAAAATGAAAACTGAGGAGCTTTTATCCCTAAATAATCTAAATCAAACACTGAGTTTTTGGGTTTTTCAACATTGTTGCCGATCATTATTTGTGTAGCAATTTCAATAAAATTGACTTTCAGAACCTTTGAAACAAATGGAAAACTTCTGGAAGCTCTAAGGTTACATTCTATTACCTTTATATCATTGTCCTTTGCCAGAAACTGTATATTGAACGGTCCGTTTATATTTAATGCTTCTGCAATTTGTCTTGAAATGCGCTTTATCCTGCGCATAGTTTCAAAATATATTTTTTGTGCAGGGAATACCATTGTGGCATCCCCTGAATGAACGCCTGCGAATTCAACATGCTCACTAATAGCATAAACTATCAGTTCCCCGTTTTTTGCTACAGCATCTATTTCAATTTCTTTTGCCTGCTGTATGAATTCTGATACTACTACCGGGTATTGTTTAGATACTTTAGCTGCCAGATTCAGGAAATGCTCCATTTCATCCTTGTTCGAGACTACATTCATTGCTGCTCCTGATAATACATATGACGGACGAATTAATACAGGAAATCCAACATGGTCAATAAACTCGTATATTTCTTCAATGCTTGTTAATTCTTTCCATCTTGGCTGGTCTATATTTAATTTATCACAAAGCATGGAGAATTTATGCCTGTTTTCAGCATTATCAACTGATATGGGAGATGTACCAAGAATATTTATATTCTGGTTATGGAGTCTTGTTGCCAGGTTATTAGGGATCTGGCCACCTACAGATATAATTACACCTCTGGGTTTTTCAAATTCAACAATATCCAAAACCCTCTCCAGTGATAATTCATCAAAATAAAGTCTGTCGCAAACATCATAGTCAGTACTGACTGTTTCAGGATTATAATTTATCATTACTGATCTGTATCCCTCTTTATTTATTGCATAAAGAGCATTTACGCTGCACCAGTCAAATTCAACACTGCTGCCAATTCTATAGGCCCCTGAACCAAGTACAATTATTGATTTATTGCTGTCATTAGACTTTATATCATGTTCGGAGCCGCTGTAAGTAAGATACAGATAGTTAGTTTTTGCCGGATATTCGGCAGCCAGGGTATCAATCTGTTTTATATAAGGAACAATATTATTTTTAATTCTGAATTTTCTGACATCAAGCAATCCTTCTTCAATATGTTCATTAACACTTTTGATTACAAACCTTGCGATCTGGAAATCTGAAAAACCCATTATTTTTGCACGTTTCAAACAATTCAAAGGAAGTTCCTCCAGGGAATTATATTTCTGTAATTCCTCCTTTAGATCATATATGTTCCTTAATTTATATAGAAACCAGGGATCTATTTTGGTAAGTTCATAAATTTTATTTACAGAAAATCCTTTGGCAAGTGCATCAGCAATCACAAAAATTCTCAAATCTGTCGGTTCCACAAGTTCTTTTTCAATATTTTCAAATTCAAGGTCACGGTTTCCCACAAATCCATGCATACCCTGTCCTATCATCCTTAATCCTTTTTGAATAGCTTCCTCAAATGTCCTTCCAATAGCCATAACTTCCCCTACACTCTTCATGCTGCTGCCTATCTGTTTTGAAACACCAATGAATTTATTTAAATCCCACCGCGGTATCTTACATACAATATAATCAAGCGCCGGTTCAAAAAAGGCTGATGTTGTTTTAGTTATTGAATTTTTTATTTCGTGTAATCCATAACCTAAAGCCAGCTTTGCAGCAACAAATGCAAGCGGATAGCCCGTGGCTTTGGATGCCAGTGCACTTGACCTCGATAATCGTGCATTAACTTCAATAACTCTATAATCTTCTGAATTTGGATCCAGTGCAAACTGTATGTTGCATTCACCTATAACACCTATATGCTGGATTATTTTAATTGATAATTGTCTTAAATAATGGTATTCATAATTTGTTAATGTTTGGGATGGGGCAACAACTATACTTTCTCCTGTATGTATTCCAAGAGGGTCGAAATTTTCCATGTTACAAACAGCGATACAATTATTATATGTATCGCGCACGACTTCATACTCAACTTCTTTCCATCCTTTTAAAGATTTTTCAATTAAAATTTGATTTGTATATGAAAAAGTTTTATCTGCTGCTTTTTTAAGTTCTTCTTCATCATGGCAAAAATCACTTCCTTGTCCCCCAAGTGTGTAAGCGGCTCTTATAATTATCGGATAACCAAGTTCATATGCAGCTTTAATTGCATTTTTAGTTGAAGTAACAGCAATACTCTCTATTGTGTTAATATTTATCTCATTCAGTTTTTTAACAAAAAAATCTCTGTCTTCTGTATCAATAATTGCCTGGACGGGGGTTCCCAAAACCTTTACATTGTTTCTTTCAAATACTTCACTTTCAAACAATTTTATGCCACAATTCAGAGCTGTCTGGCCTCCAAAAGACAGCAAAATACCGTCAGGTTTATCCTTTTCTATAACTTTCTCCACAAAATAAGGCGTAATTGGTAAAAAATACACTTTGTCTGCAATATGTTCGGAAGTCTGAACAGTGGCAATATTTGGATTTATGAGGACTGTATATACTCCCTCCTCTCTTAGGGCTTTCAAAGCCTGGGACCCGGAATAATCAAATTCCCCTGCTTCACCAATTTTCAACGCTCCTGATCCTAATACAATTACTTTTCTAACTTTACTAACCATCACTTTGTATTAAAAAAAATATATTAATATTTAATTTTGGTGCAAAAGTACTAATTATTTGACAGAATATTATTGTATAATTACTAAATAATGCATACTTTTGCATTAATAATGTATATTTATTCAACATGGGAAACAGAACAGAAAGACTTTTAATCATAAAAAACATTATTTCCAATAACAAGGTATCAAGTCAGGAAGAGCTTCTTCAATTACTTGAAAAAAAAGGTCTGAATTATACTCAGGCAACGCTTTCTCGTGATCTGAAGTTTCTTAAAGTAAATAAAATTGCTAATCCTGAAAAAGGCTATATTTATGAGCTCCCCGATAAACAATTCGGAGAAGAAAAGAATATTGCCGAAAATTATGCTGCAAAAGGTTTTGTGTCTTTACAGTTTGCTAATCATTTATGTGTAATAAAAACATTACCCGGGTATGCCAGCAGTATAGCATCTTTAATTGACAGATCAAATCCCTTTGAAATCGTCGGGACTATTGCCGGCGATGATACCATTCTGGTAATTCCCCGTAATAATGTAACTGAAAAAAACATTATAAATACTCTCGTCCTGATAATACCTGAATTAAAAGATAAAATTTAAAACCAGTCAATTAATATGAATAAAGATAAAGTAATATTAGCTTATAGCGGAGGATTAGACACTTCAGTAATTCTAAAGTGGCTAATTGATAAAGGATATGATGTTATTGCCTTCATTGCTGACGTCGGGCAGGATGATGATTTCGATGAATCCGTAAAAAAAGCAAAAGATGTTGGCGCATCCAAAGTATATGTTGAAGATTTAAAAGAAGAGTTTATTACAGATTATATATTCCCTGCGATTAAAGCTAATGCAGC
Source organism: uncultured Bacteroidales bacterium (assembly GCA_964521285.1). GTDB lineage: Bacteria > Bacteroidota > Bacteroidia > Bacteroidales > UBA10428. The sequence goes on from CAZFQS010000015.1 coordinate 62,341, forward strand.
ATACGAAAATCGATATTTACTGGGTACATCTCTGGCCAGGCCTCTGATTGCGAAAAAACAAATAGAACTGGCATATAAAGAAAAGGCAGAATATGTTTCACATGGAGCAACAGGAAAAGGTAATGATCAGGTACGGTTTGAACTTTCATATTATGCATTAAATCCAAAAATAAAGGTTATTTCCCCCTGGAAAATGGAGGAATTCCTTGATCAATTTAAAGGAAGAACTGATATGCTAAACTATGCAAAAGAAAATAACATTCCTGTAAAGGCATCTATATCAAAACCTTACAGCGAAGACGATAACCTTATGCATATCAGCCACGAAGCAGGTATTCTGGAAGATCCTAAATTCACACCTGAAAAAGACCTGTATACTAAAATGGTCATCCCTCAGGATGCTCCTGATAAAGAAACAAAAATTGCCATTCATTTTAAAGATGGAATTCCCGTTAAAGTGGTCAATGAAAAAGATAATATAGTAAAAAAAGCCCCCCTGGAACTGTTTAGTTATCTGAATAAAATAGGAGGAGAAAACGGTATAGGCCTGCTTGATATGGTTGAAAATCGTTTTGTAGGTATTAAGTCCAGAGGAGTATATGAAACTCCCGCGGGAACTATCCTGATGAAAGCTCATCTTGATATTGAGGGTATAGCAATGGATAGAGAGGTTATGCGTCTGAGAAATATGCTCTCCCCGATTTTCGCTGAAATAGTGTATAATGGATTCTGGTTCAGTCCTGAAATGGATTTCTTAAGAGCAGCTATGAATAAAAGCCAGGAATTAATAGATGGCATTGTATATATAACCCTTTATAAAGGAAATATTATAATCAACGGCCGGGAATCACCCAGTTCATTATATGATAAAGAACTTTCCAGCATGGATATTGAAGGAGGATTTGATCAAAAGGATAGCGCCGGTTTTATAAAAATTAATGCTATCAGATTGATGGCACATAATGCTATTCTTAAAAGACAAACCAAAAGATCGTAGAATTAAATCTGAACTGAATCCTTCTAAATAAACTAAACTATACAGTTAAGTAAAATACTGTTAATAATTTTATATTAATAACTTATGAAACTCTGGAACAAAGGTGGAAAAATAAATACCCTGATTGAAAACTTCACTATCGGTAATGACCGGAAACTGGATCTTTACCTGGCTGAATTTGATGTTTTAGGCACCCTTGCCCATATAATGATGCTTGAAAATATAAGACTTTTAAATAAAGATGAGCTCTCGAAATTAAAAGATGAATTAATAAAAATTTACAAGCAAATAAAAGAGAACAAATTTCATATTGATGAAGGTGTTGAAGATGTTCATTCACAAATAGAACTGATGTTAACCAAAAAGCTTGGAGCCTTAGGTAAGAAGATTCATGCCGGAAGGTCAAGAAATGACCAGGTATTAGCTGACATAAAGATGTACATAAGAAGTAAAATTAAAACAATAGTTGAAAAAACCGGGCTGCTGTTTGATATCCTGATTAACCAAAGTGAGAAATATAAAAATGTCCTTTTGCCAGGCTACACACATTTACAGGTTGCAATGCCATCATCTTTCGGACTCTGGTTTGGGGCATATGCCGAAGCTCTTACAGACGATTTGCAACTTTTACTGGCAGCATATAAAATAAACAATCAAAATCCTCTTGGCTCAGGAGCAGGATATGGTTCATCCTTTCCTTTAAACCGCCAGTTAACAACCGAACTGCTAGGGTTTGACCTTCTGTCATATAATGTTGTATATGCTCAGATGGGAAGAGGTAAAACCGAAAAAATAGCAGCAATTGCCATTGCTACGATAGCTGCAACATTATCCAGGCTGGCAACAGATATTTGTTTATACATGAGCCAGAATTTTGAATTTTTTACTCTCCCTGATGAATTTGGTACAGGTTCAAGTATAATGCCTCATAAAAAGAATCCCGATGTTTTTGAGCTTTTAAGGGCCAAATGCAATAAGCTGCAAACTATATACAATGAAATATCATATATAACTAATAATCTACCCTCAGGGTACTTCAGAGATTTTCAGATTATCAAAGAATCTTTGTTTCCTGCTTTTGAATGCCTTGAAAATTGCCTGTCGCTTACTGCTTATATAATAGATAAGCTTGAAATAAAAGAAAATATCCTTGATGATGAAAAATATAAATATATATTTTCAGTCGAAGAGGTCAACAAAGAAGTAATCAAAGGAGTGCCTTTTCGCGATGCTTATACTAAAGTAAGCAAAAGCATTCAGGAAGATAAATATACCCCTGATAAAAGCATTAATCATACCCATGAAGGTAGTATAGGTAACTTATGTAATCAGAAGATCAGAGAAAAAATGCATAAAATTTTAGCCGATTACAAGTTTGAAAAAGTTAAAAATGCATTAACTAAATTACTCAAGGCATAGGTATGAAAGATAAAAAGAAAAGGATAGTTGTAAGAATAGAAATTGCAACAATATCTGATAGTAATGAAAAACTTGACAGAAAAAAAATGGATCGGCTGGCAATGGTGCTATCTAATTTACAGAATAGCGGGAAACAGTTAATCCTTGTCGCATCAGGAGCTATAGCACTTGGCGCGGAAAAACTTAAACTTGATCAACAACCCGGATCATTCATCGAAAAACAAGCAACAGCAGCAGTTGGTCAGGCTGAATTAATAAAGCACTATCAGAGATATTTTGATGAATATAATCAGATTGTTGCTCAGGTATTATTACCAAGTGATATAATAGATAATCCTGTCAGGATGCAAAATGCCAGAAATACCTTTGATACCCTTTTTGATATGAATATTATTCCAATAGTCAATGAGAATGACGCGGTATCAACAACAGACATTGAACTCGATGACAACTATCCGTTAGCCTTAAATGTCGCAAAAATTGTTCAGGCTGATATTATATTAATAAAACTTGATACAAATGGTAAATTTTTAATTTTACCAAAAGGACAAAAAAAAGCAATCCTGGTGAACGATGTATACGATTTATTTGAAAAAATTAATACTCTACCTGCCAGTCCCAATTCTGTAAATTTATATAAGTCTGATTACCCCGCTTCAATTAATGAAATATTATATTGATATTTAAAACAATTAATGGAATACAGGAATACTCTAAAATATAAAAAACGAATAGTAATTAAAATAGGGACTTCCACACTATCTTATCTGAATGGAAGGCTGAATTTCCAGCTTGTTGAAAAGCTTGCTAAAGTACTTAGTGAAATTAAGCAAAGGGGAATCCAGATAGTACTTGTTTCATCGGGCTCGATTGGAATTGGTGCCGGACGGTTAGGTCTGACAGCTAAACCTGATAAACTGTCAAAAAAGCAGGCTCTTGCCGCAATCGGACAGGCTGAACTTATTAAAATCTATCAAAAGTTTTTTGAAAATAATAACCAGATAGTGGCGCAAGTTTTATTAACAAAGGATATTGTTACAATTCCCGGGAGACAGAAGAATGCCAAAAACACTTTGAAAAAACTATTATCAATGGGTATTATTCCTATTATTAATGAAAATGATACTATTGCAACAAATGAAATAGAGTTTGGTGATAATGATACACTTTCAGCACACGTGGCCGAGTTGATAAGCGCTGACCTGCTTATTATGCTATCTGATATTAATGGTTTATATTCTGCTGATCCTAAAACAGAATCATCAGCCAGGATTATTCATACTGTTCATGAAATCACTCCTCAGATTGAAAAGATTGCTACTGATAGCGGAACATCATTTAGTACAGGTGGTATGTCAACAAAAATAGCAGCTGTAAAAATAAGTTCCAAAGCAAATATTAATACGGTTATAACAAACGGTTCTGATCCGGCAGTAGTTTTTAAAATACTCGATGGAGAAAAAATAGGGACACTTTTTCTGGCCAAATCAGGTAAATTGATAAAAAATAAGGTCGTAAATAAAGATTAATAACAACCAGAACATTTTAAAAAGCTAAACATTACTATGGAGAAACTAATTTCAGAAAAAGCAAGAAAGGTTAAGATTGCTTCCAGAGAACTGGCAACACTTGAAACAGCCAAAAAAAATCTGGCTCTTAAGTGTATTATAGAGGAAATTACAATAAACAGAGAATCGATTAAAAAGGTAAACCATTCTGATGTTGTAAAGGCAAGGGAAAAGGGCCTGTCAGATGCTTTTATTGACAGACTCACTCTAAATGATAAGCGCATTGATGGAATGATTAGCGTTCTTACAGATGTAATTAATCTTAAAGACCCGGTAGGTGAAATTATTAATATGAGTACTCTTCCAAACGGACTTAAGGTAGGCCAGATGAGAGTCCCCATAGGTGTTATAGGTATTATTTTTGAATCAAGGCCCAATGTATGTATTGAAGTCGCAGCATTAACAATAAAATCAGGCAATGGAGCAATCTTAAGAGGAGGGGCTGATTCCATAAATTCTAATATATCGTTAATAAAAACCGTTAAAAAAGGGCTTAATAAAGCAGGCCTGCCAGATAGTTTTGTTGAAATAATTGAAAATACAGAGAGAGAATCTGTCACTCAATTATTAAAGATGAAAGAATATATTGACATAATTATTCCAAGAGGAGGTCTGCAGCTCATTAAGTTCGTTGAAGAAAACTCTTTAATTCCTGTTATCAGACACGATTTAGGTATATGTCATACCTATGTTGATGAATATGCCAATTCTGACATGGCTGTTTCAATTTGTTATAATGCAAAAGTCCAAAGACCAGGAGTATGTAATTCAATGGAAACCTTGCTTGTACACTCTAAAATTGCAGAAAAATTCCTGCCTGAAATGAAAAAGGAATTTGATAAAGCTAAAGTCGAACTTAGAGGCTGTAAAAAAACCAAACAAATATTACCCGGCATAAAAGATGCTACTCATGAAGACTGGCATACAGAATATCTCGACCTAATCCTTTCAATTAAAATAGTGGACAGTATAAATGAAGCAATAATTCATATCAATGAGTTCAGTTCTCATCACTCAGATGCAATAGTAACAGATAGCTATTCAAATGGAATGAAGTTTATTAATGAGGTTGATTCTGCTGCATGTTTTATTAATGCCTCAACACGTTTTAATGATGGCTATGAATTCGGTTTAGGTGCAGAAATTGGTATAAGCAATCAAAAATTACATGTCCGGGGGCCAATGGGACTTAAAGAATTAACAGCCCCCAAATATATTGTATTTGGTAACGGACATATCAGAATTTAACCAGTCGTTCCTGTCTAAATCAGAGTAATTTTTTCTTAATTTTTTTAACTTATTTTTATACTAAATAGCATAAAGTATAAGTAGAATATATTATATTTATAATTCTGACTAAAAATACAGGAATAAAGGAATAAGGGTTAAGGTTTAAGGGATTGATAGTTCTATTGTTGTATTGTTATATTGCTGAATAAATAGATAAATAAACAAATAATTAAATAACTAAATAATTAATAATATGGACAAAATTCTTAATAAACTGGAAAAATATTCTATTCAGGCATCTGAGATTGATAAAGAATTATTTACAACCTATAATGTTAAACGCGGATTAAGAAATCAGGACGGATCAGGAGTACTGGTAGGCCTCACAAATATAGGTGACGTTGTAGGGTATGAAAAAAAGGACGACCAGGTAATTCCATGTGAAGGAAGATTATACTACAGGGGAATTAATATTAATGACCTGGTACGCGGATTTCAGACAGGTGGCCGACATGGTTTCGAAGAGACTGTTTTTCTCCTGATTTATGGAAAGCTGCCTCCAAAGACTGAACTGGACGAATTCTCATCCTGTCTGACAGCAATGCGTGATTTAACGGAATTTCATACCAAAAACGTGATTCTTTCATTAAGAGGGAAAAATATTATGAATATGCTGGCAAGATCAGTCCTGGTATTATATACTTTTGATGAAAATGCAGAATCATATACTCACTCAAATTTGCTTAAACAGGCACTTAACCTTATAGCAAAATTCCCGACAGTAACCGCATATTCTTACTATGCTTTCAGGCATTCATTTCAAAGAAAATCCCTGATAATCCGCCATCCTGATCCCACATTAAGCCATGCTGAAAATTTCCTTTATATGCTTAAAGGAGAAGAATATACAAAGCTTGAAGCTGATTTGATTGACTTAACTTTAGTTCTTCATGCTGAGCATGGAGGTGGGAACAACTCCTCTTTTACAACGAGGGTCGTAAGTTCATCAAATACCGATACATATTCAGCAATTGCTGCTGCACTGGGTTCCTTAAAAGGCACTCTCCATGGAGGAGCAAACAGAGAAGTAATAGATATGATAAGAGATATTAAAAAGAACGTAAAAGACTGGACCGATAAAAAAGAACTCTCCGAATATCTCTTAAAAATTCTCAGAGGACATGCTGGTGACGGATCAGGTAAAATTTACGGAATAGGACATGCAATATATACACTTAGTGACCCCAGGGCAAAGCTGTTAAAAGAAAAAGCCAGAGAGCTTGCTGAAGAAAAAGGTAAAGCAGATGAATTTATTCTTTATGATAATATTGAAACTCTTACTCCTGAAGTCTTTCATAAATTTAAAGGTGGAAGTACAAAAGTTATTGCCCCGAACGTGGACTATTATTCAGGATTTGTATATCAGTGCCTTGATATACCGCAGGAACTGTTTACCCCTATTTTTGCTGTTGCCAGAATTGCAGGGTGGTGTGCCCACAGGCTGGAAGAAGTTACATTTTCATCAAAACGTATTATCAGGCCTGCTTATAAAAATGTATACGGAAGAGTGGATTATGTCCCGATTGAAAACAGAGAACAGTAATTTAATAATACATATTTCTTATTCACAGGGTTAATTAAGAATATTTTCTTATAATTATTTATTCAGCCCCTGGGATAATTTTTATTTTTATTTCAGTATTTATTGTCCCTTTTCCATTTTTATCCCAAAATAAAGATTTCCATGTATATTCATTGCCTATTTCCAGGGGTTTACCTACAGTGAGTGCTGTACTTAATACTTCAGCATCTTCAGGGGCCAGGCCTCCCGCATAAGATGCAGAAAATGCATCATCTTCTGATAAAACGGCCTCCCCTTCATTATTGTTTACAACTATTTTACATCCTATTTTAACCTTTCCGTTGTCAAGCTCATATCCCTTAATTCCTGTTAATACAATATTAACCCTTTTCCCGTATTGTACTTCATTCGTTTTTAATTCATCATTATCAATAGTCAGATAAGCGTCCTCGAGGCTTAGTCCTTTATAAGAATAGGTCAACCCCGTTAATAGATCTTTATTAACGCCAACATTACATGTGCTTAACATGTAAATGAATGACAAGGCAAAAAGAAATTTTAAATGTTTCATTTTAAAAAATTTTCCGTTAATTGGTAATAAATTTATGAAATATTATGTTAATTATAAAAATTAAATCAAAATGTATACGGACTGCATTAGATAATAACAAAGTCTTATCTTTACAATTATTTTGATTACGAATGTACATTAATACATAAGAATTCATATCTCATCGTATTAATCAGCATTAATATATTTAGCATGAAAAACAGTATGAATAGGATATTGCATAACACCTGTTTAATCATTACGGGACTATGTTTTATCAGCCAGATGGTAAGCTCACAGGTAAGCTTTGTAATTCCTGATACTATATGCATATATGACTCTGTTACTATAATAAATAATTCACGCACTGCCAGCACATATTACTGGAATTTTTGTACAGGAAATATAATCAATACCCCGCAGGGAGAAAATCTTCAAAATCAAGGTAATTTGAATGGCCCTTCATTTATAGATATCGTAAAAGATGAGGAATTATATTATGCATTTATTACTAATCTGACAGATGGTACACTGACCAGATATTTTTTTAATAATAATCTCCTATCAACTCCCGTTTCAGATAATTTAGGAAATTTTGAATCTTCAATTCCATTAAATGCACAGGGAATCCAGGTTATTAAAGATGATGGTGTCTGGTATGTATTAATAACGGGAGGGCAAGGTGTGAATTCAAGAATTGTCAGACTTAATTTTGGTAATTCTCTAAATAATGTCCCAACTTCCTTAAATTTAGGAAATATAGGAAGCTTGGATTCCCCGATGGATTTGTTTATGTTTGAAGAAAATAATAACTGGTACGGTTATACAGTTAATTTTAATTCCAATACTATTACCAGATTTAATTTCGGAAATAGTCTGAATAACCGTCCCCATGGTCTAAATCTCGGAAATATTGGCAATCTTGACGGGCCGGGCGGTTTTATACCCTGGCGTGAAGATAATAACTGGTATATATTTATAGCAAATCTTAATTCCAACCGGATTAGCAGACTTGATTTTGGCAGCTCATTGTTTAACATACCGGCAGGAGAAAACATAGGTGGTGAAGAATTCCTGTACCAGCCTTTTGATCTTGTACTGTCAAAAGATTGTGATATAATATTTGGATATGTTTTTAACAGTCGTAATGAGGTGGTGAGATTAGATTTCAATGAAGGAATAATAAATGAACCTGTTTTTACTTTTTTGGGAGAAATGGACAATCTTTATAATCCACACGGCCTTTCTAACGTTTTCAGAATTAGTGATTCCCTATACGCATTCGTGGCAAATGTTGATAATTCAACTCTTACAAGATTATTACTTACCGGTTGCAGTAATTCATCAATATCTTCTTCAACTGACAGGGATCCCCCGGTAATTTATTATGATTCCCCTGGCATTTATAAAATCTCATTAATCCTGGATGAGGGTACAATTAATCAGGAATATTATTGCGAGAATATAGCTGTATTTGAGAATCCCGAATTTGCTCTTGGCAATGATACAACTATTGCTATGGGAACTGTCCTGTTGATTGATGCAGGTGAAGGATATTCTGAATATTACTGGTCCACAGGCGAAACCAGTCAGATTATTGAAGTAAATACTGCAGGTATTTATTCAGTAACTGTATCAAACCAATATGGCTGCCCTGCGGTGGATGAAATAGAAGTAAGCGTTGATTTTGGGATACCTAACTTCATTACACCTAATGGTGATGGTTATAACGATAGCTGGGAATTACCCTTTCTCAGAAATAATCCCGAGACAGATATAAAAATATATGATCGTTTTGGCAAATTAATAATTTCCTATAAAGGTAGCGATCAGGGATGGGATGGTACAGCTGATGGTAAACTTGTAACTCCGGACACTTACTGGTACATAATCGATTTAAAAGATGATTCCTCTCCGATTAAAGGTAAAATTACAGTTAACTATTAAAATGAAGCTGAGATTAGTTGTTGCTGTCTTACTGGCATTTCAGTATAATCAAATGATTGCACAGGAGCTGCCAGTATATCAGCAATATTTATTAAATCCTGATTTGATAAATCCCGCATTAACAAGCTATACCGGTTGTACTTCATTCTTATTAACAGACCGCCATCAATGGATTGGTATAAAAGGCGCTCCAAGTACACAAATGGCAGGTTTAGAAACAGGCTTCACGGGTAAATCAAATAAAATCCACGGTATTGGTTTAAACTTATACTATGATCACAATGGTGCATTCAGAAAAGGTGGCGGAGATATTTTATATTCATATCACTTAATAATTAACAGCAAAAAAAATCTTAGGTTGGGACTTGGTCTTTCACTCTCAATTTTACAGAACTCAATAAATGAATCAGATTTTACGGATGTCTTCGACCCAATAATTAGTGGAGCTGTTACGCATGAAATAGTGCCTGATGCAGGGGCAGGTATTTTCCTATATAGCCCCAAATTCTTTGCAGGACTCTCGGGGATGAAGCTACTTTCACCTCCAGGCACAATACAGGAATTTGAGCGACATTTTTATCTTAATTCAGGCATTATCTTGAAAAAAGAAAATTCCGCTCTTGAATTTGAACCATCTTTTCTTTTAAAAGTAACTGAAAGCTTAAAAAAACAAATAGATATTAATATAAAGACTACTTTCTATGACAAATACTGGTATATTCTCTCATATCGTAATAACATAACTAAATTTCCCTTACAAAGTATTTCATTAATGTCAGTATTCGGACTTACTCTGGGCAATTTAACAATCGCTTATGTATTTGATCTGGGATTGACTAAAATTCAACTATATAATTACGGCTCACATGAATTTATGAT
>CAZFQS010000015.1:72612-89677 GCA_964521285.1 uncultured Bacteroidales bacterium
CTTTTAATTCCTCCTGCAGACTTCGTGAAAACGAATATACGAAAGCCTTTGATGCCGGATAAACAGTCTTATAAGGTATAGGGCTAAATGCGGCCAGACTGGCAACATTAAGAATATAAGCACTGGTATGCCTTTTCAGTTCAGGTAACATTTGCCTTGTTATTAAGGCCAGAGCCCTCACATTAAGTAGAATTATTGCATCAAGATATTCCGCTGAGGATTCTTTGAAAGGTATAGTGCCTCCGACTCCTGCATTATTAACCAGAATATTTACAGAAAAATTATTTTTTACCCAGTATGTCAATTCAAGAGGTGCATTTTCCTTAGTAAGATCTGTTTCATAATAACTAGCTGAAATATGATACTTTAATTCCAGATGTTTGCTAAAATTTTCCAAATCTTCACCTGGCAGTGCTACAAGGATTAAATTATTTCTTCTTCTGGCAAATTCGTGTGCTATTTCTTTACCCAATCCTTTGCTGGCACCAGTAATTAAGGTATAAGGTTTTGTACTTTTATTCATCATTAGCTATTTCCTGATTTTAAAAAATCAAGTGTTCTTGTAATTCCTGTTCTTAGAGGTGTAATCTTATAGCCAAGCTGCTCACGGGCTTTATTGCTTGATAAGACCCAGTTATAATTATATTTCCTTACCCATCCCGGAGTTATTAAAGGCCTAACACCAAAACCTTTTGCAATTAATAACATGAAAAATGATAAAAACAACATCAAATATAAGGGAAACTTAAAAAGTATATATTTTTCTCCCGAAATTTCTGATAAAACTTTAAAAAAATCAATATAGGATATATTTTCTCCCCCCAAAATGTACTTTTCACCGGCTGCACCCTTCTCCAATGCTAAAATGTGCCCATTAACAACATCATCAACAAAAACATAGTTGCCAATACTTTTCCCATTACCAGGAAGAAATCTAAACTTACCCTCTATATATAATTTAATAATTTTAGTTACACTGTTGCCTGTGCTCATTAAACCAGGGCCATATATGCGTGTCGGATTAACTATAACGACATTTAATCCTTTCGCTGCTCTTTTTAAAGTCAGTTCTTCAGCTTCAGCCTTTGTTTTTTCGTACAAAGAAAAATAATTAACCTTCCTAATGGTATTCTCATTAATAATTTCATTATTTGAAGGGCCAAAAACCCCTGCAGTAGAAGTCATAACTATTTTTTTTACCCCTGCTTTTTCAGCAATATCCAATACATTCTGTGCACCTATATAATTAATTTTGTAAAAAGTATCCTGGCTTTTTGACCATACCTCCGCATAAGCCGCCATATGAAAAACATAATCACAACCTGTAATGGCATTCTCAATACTTTTAATATCTGTAATATCTCCCTTAAATAAATTAATGTTCTTATGTTTTAGAAATTTCGCCTTTGCTTCAGAACGATATAAAGCATTAACAATATATCCGCGTTTAATAAGTTCATTGCACAGATTAATACCAAGAAATCCGGTCGATCCCGTTACTAATACCCTCATATTATTTTGCTTTGATCAGAACTAGAAAGCCTTAAGGTTATTTCAGGATTATTACGAATTGAAAACCATTCATTAGAAATTGCAAGTATAACATGTAAAAGAAATGCAGGCCATATTGTCCCTGATAATACTGCAATAAAACATAATATAAGTCCGAAAGGAACAGCTCCTGCAGCTTCATTTAATCCCTGCGGAATATGTGCCAGTGAATAAACCATAATATTTATAATAATTGCCGGCCATATCCCAAAAGACTGAATGCATGTAAATAACAAAAAACCCCTGAATAAGAATTCATATGCAAGTAAATAAATAATCCAGCCTAAGGAACTTATTATTAGTAATTTTACACTCCATATTTTAGTTTTAATCAAAGGATACTTTTTCTGATTAAAAGGACTTTTAGAAGCAAAATAGTTAATAGAAATTATGATAACTGATAAAATGACAATGTAATAAAGTACATCTCTTCCAACTGCTATACTTAAGCCATATGCAGATATCTTTTCTCTTAATATTATTAATCCCGTCAGAAAGGGAATCCCTCCTAAAAAAATAAATCCGGTTATTTGCCTGAAATGGATCCAGTATTCCTGTGCCTTTATTATACCGAACTTACTGTGAAATTTATTATAAAGGTTGCCGGAATTAGTTATAAAATGATAAAACAAAAAGCTAATTAAAGTTGCAGATATACATACTACAGGCCGGAAATAGTCTTGTTCCCAAATAAATACACTGCTCATAAATATGTAAATTTATTTATAGTAAATGCTTCTGAAAGAAGCTAATAATTTTAGTTGATAAAACAATTGCCCATGTACATTCCTATGCCTCTATCCGGACTAAATATCCGCCATGTTTTCGGATATTTATAACATTCCCGCCTTTAAATATTAAATACTGGCCCTTTATCCCGGCTAATTCTCCTGCAAATTCATATGATTTATCCAGGCTGATACTTTTCACCTTTACCGGATATTCCTTAACCGGATAGTTAAAAGAGAATATCTGATCATCATCAATAATATATTGCTTCAATTCTTCAGGTACTGAAAATTTTGCCTTACTTTTCTCATCAACAAGACTGATATTTTCAGCAATTCTGTTGGTCAACATATATCTCCAGTTAGTTTTATCCTGAAAAATCTCTTTTAAAGAGACTTCAATCAATCCGGCCAGATACCTGTTAGGTGTTCTGGCTAGTTTTATGGCATAGCTTGCACCCTGGTCAATCCACCTTGTGGGGACCTGAGTTTGCCTTGTAACTCCAACTTTTATATCACTTGAACCGGCAATATAGACTATATGATCAATTAAACAATGTCCTTTTGCAAATTCCATATCACGTGCAATTCCTTCATGTGCCCTGCATAATTCAGGACGAATTACACACTCCTCAGTTTCAGGAGCAGAAATAAAACAAGGATAACAATAGCCCTGTGCAAAGGAGGTCTTTGTTTCCCTTCCGCATTTAATACAATTAATCTTACCCTGATATTTAATTAAGACATTCTTCCCTAACAAGCTGTTCATAAAAATTTCTTTTTCTCCAACCGGCAGATAGTAACTTATCGGAGAATCATATTCAACCCTCATTTTTATGATATTACCCTCATAAACCATTACTGTATATTTTAAACATGACTTTAAAATTAATAAAATTATATAAAAATAGGCTTTTTGTATTATTTTGAATTATAGGCATTTATGAATTATTATTAATATTTTTTTAAATTTTTACTACTATGTTTTGCATAGTACTAATTTTTTTATATATCTTTGCATTGTATTTATCATGTTTATACATAGTAATCAAATTTAACATTTAAATACACTTTCAAGCCAATGCTTTAAAAGTATTTAGTTATAAATAAATATTAGCGCAATTTAAATTATAAAATCATAGAAATGAAAAAGACCTTAACAATTAATCTGGCAGGCCTGGTATTTAATATTGACGAAGATGCCTATTACTGTCTTCAGGATTATCTGGGAAAAATTAAAACATATTTTTCAGAAGAAAAGGAAGTCAATGATATTATGCATGACATAGAAACAAGAATAGCCGAGCTTTTAGGAGAGAAAATAACCCCAACAAAGCAGGTAGTAACACTTCAGGATATTGAAGAAATTATTAAAATAATGGGAGAACCTCATGAATTCGGTGATCCTGACAAAGAAAAAAAGAGTACCTATTACCGTACTTCCACAAAACGTGTATACAGAGATCCTGATAATCGCATTCTTGGTGGTGTTTGTGGTGGTTTAGGTGCATATATGGGAGTCGACCCGATAATAATGAGAATAATATTCATAGTAATATTCTTTGGTTTTGGAGCCGGATTACTAATCTATCTGATATTATGGATTATAATTCCTGAAGCTAAAACAACGGCCCAGAAGCTCGAAATGAGAGGGGAGTATGTCAATGTATCAAACATAGGGGGATTTGTAAGGGAAGAATTTGAGAATTTAAAAAACAGCTTTAAAGGCAAGAAAAAAAGCTGAAATCCAAAGCCTGATTAGTCTTTTAGGCAGAATCAGGTTGAATTTATTAATTGATAAATCTTAAAGATTTTAATAGACTATCTGAAATGAATTTAGAAAATGCAAAAGCACAGATGAGAAAGGGAGTCCTTGAATTTTGTATCCTTTCCATATTATCCAGGGGCGATGCTTATGCCTCTGATATCATAAAAAAATTAAAAGAATCAGAACTAATAGTAGTAGAAGGAACTCTTTATCCGCTTCTGTCAAGACAAAAAAATGCAGGGCTGTTAAGTTACCGATGGGAAGAATCACCACAGGGCCCGCCACGAAAATATTATGCTCTTACTGATAAGGGAAAAGAATTTCTCAAAGAACTTAGCTCATCCTGGAGTGAGCTGATGGATGCTGTAAATTCAATAAATAATAAATAAAAATCTTGTTAAATGATGAAAAAGGCTGTACAAATAAATATCGGAGGAAGGTACTTTCATATTGATGAAGATGCCTATCAGGTATTAAATGAATATCTCGAATCATTAAAAGCCCATTTTGAAAAAGAAAAAGAAGCAGGAAACGAAATCATTGAGGACATTGAACAAAGGATGACTGAACTTTTTGAAAGCAGATTAACAAATAATAAACAAGTCATTTCTTTATACGATGTTCATGAAGTAATAAAGATCCTGGGTAGGATTGAAGATTTTGAATTTGTGGAGGAAAAAGATGAATTCAAAGAAGAAGAAGAAAAGGAAACAACATACAAACGGAAAGAAAACAGGCGTCTGTACCGTGATCCAGACAACTCTTACCTGGGTGGAGTAGCAGCAGGTTTAGGTGCTTATTTTAATATTGATCCTTTGTGGCCAAGATTATTGTTCGTTGCACTGGTATTCGCAAACGGATTTGGTGTAATTCTTTACTTCATCTTATGGGTTATTGTTCCCAAGGCTAAAACAACGGCTCAAAAACTTCAGATGAAGGGTGAACCGGTTACAATTCAGAATATTGAAAAATCAATCAGTGATGAATATCAAAAAGTAAAAAGAAATATTCATAAAATGAAAGACTCGGGAAAATTTAAAAAAACACAGGAAGTATTTAATGATATTCTGACTGGTATAGGATTGTTATTTAAAGCTTTGCTGAAACTCATTATATATATAATAGGCATTGCATTTATTATAGCCGGGATTGCCCTTATTGCAGGCATTGGAATTACCATTTTTACCAGATTTAATCTGTTTGATTCAATACACTGGCCGGAAATAAATTTGCCAGATTTATCAGAAATTTTCATCGATCCTGCTAATTTTAATTTAATGACAATCTGCATTATTATTCTGGTTCTTGTACCATTGCTGGCCTTAATCTATGGAGGAATAAAACTGATTTTCAATATAAAAGCAAAAAACAGGATTCTAGGTGCCACAGCGTTGACCGCATGGATTCTCGCTCTGATACTTTTTATTACATTAGTGTTTATTGAAGGTGAAAACTATGCCCTGGAAGCTTCAGGTTCTTCTACATATACTATCAAAGACAACAATTATAAAACGATATATCTTGATATTAAGGAAGAATATGATCTATATCAGGGTATTACTGTATACTCAATATTTGATTTTGATATATATTATAACAAATCAAATGAAAAAATACTTGGGAAACCTGAACTTGACATTATTAAAGGGTATGAAGACAAACCTCAGTTAACAATAAAAAAATATGCCAGAAATGTAAGCATGGAAAATGCTGACAATTACCTGGATAAAGTTGAATACAAATGGGAACAGAACGACTCTATATTTTATTTTGATCAATTTTATACAGTTGATAAAGAATACAAATGGAGATTTCCTAAAGTGGAGCTGATATTGAAAATACCTGAAGACCAGATTATTTACATATCTGAAGGCATGGAAGACATTCTTGGAGATGTCGATAATCTTGATTATTACTGGGAAGGTGATATGACCGGTAAAAGCTGGATTATGACAGAGAAAGGACTTAAATTATACAAAAATTAATCCGAATAATCCTTATTTAAATTTCCTGTAATTTTATTTTTTATAAATTTGCACGACTTTTTCACAGCTAAATTGTCCGATGGTGTAAAGGTAGCACTGCAGATTTTGGTTCTGCCTGTCCAGGTTCGAATCCTGGTCGGACAGCTTTTTAACTAAACACTTCCTTCAACACAGCCAGTGACTTAATTGTCCCTATCCCTTCAAGATGAAGCTTATAGTATTCAATAAATTTCTCCAGCAGGCTGCTTCTTGTATTATTATCTATTTTAATTTTTTCGAGGTTTTTAAATGAATATTCGTGCAGTTGGGTCATTGCCCCCTTCTCTTCCGCTGTAAGTATAAATGAAAAGCCCTTAACGTTTTTTATTAATGTTGGGTGTTCAGTTACAGTAAATTCTATGCTTTTTTGATTCCCATCGACCGGAGATATTCCTAAATATTTTGATAAAAGCAAAAGAAATACAAGATGATAATTTTCAATACCCTTATCTTTTATATCCAGAATGTGAATTGAATTATATATAAAATCAAATAAAGGCTTATTAGGTTCAACCTCCCTTAATGTTTTGTACATAATTTCAGCAATAAATAACGCTATTGAGCTCTTTACGATATTATCATGAACAGTTTTTAACAGCAGAGAATTCTTCAGGTCTTTTATTCTTTGTATATCCCTGTTAGGTTTGTAGTATACATCGAGTTCGAGTATAGAAAGAGGCTGAAACTGATTTAACCTGATTTTCGAACTTTTCTTTCTTACACCGTTAACAATATAAGCCTGTCTTCCAAATATCTCTGTATATATATATGCTATTATACTGGTATCGCCATACTTAATATAATGAAGTACTATACCTTTGGTTTTGTGTAGCATTTAAAGAAGGTGAAGTCAATACATAAGAATACAATAATGAACTAATGAATAAACAGGAGTTTGGTAACATAGGTTTTACTCCCGTCATCATTTGTGCAAAATACAAGATATATTCCTGTATGCACTCTATCTCCTGAAAAATTCCTGCCATCCCATATTGCCTGACCTCCCAGTGCTGTGGTTTCATAGACTATGTTTCCGCTAACATCTGTAATTTTTACATTAGCATCGGTAACCAGACCTGTGATTGTAATATCACCCTCATAATTTTCCCTTACAGGATTTGGATAAACATAAACATTATTAAAATCTTCATTCCCTGCAACTGCCTGACCCATAAAAGATAAAACGCCCTTGTCAGTTCCTATAAAAACCTCGCCATTATCCTGGTTTATTGCAATACTAACAACTTTGTTAGAAAACAACGGACTATTTTCTTCATTGAAACTATGAATTTCTTCTTTGCCGTCTTCTGACATCAGAAAAACTCCGGAACTTTCAGTCCCAAACCACTTGCGATTAGCTCCATCAATAGCGATAGTATTTATTATCTCATTTTCCAGTAGCAAATCTGCCAGATTAGTGCCGTCATTCCTGGGAATCTGTATCTGATATCCAATAATACTCTGTTCTTCGAATATATTGGCAGGATTATAAAATACAACAGGCCCTTCATTTGTGCCGACCCATATATTCCCATCCAAATCTTCAGCTATCGAAAATACCCGGTCAATTAATTCCCCGTCCTGATTTTTAACTGAAAAAAAACGTTCACTCATTGTACCATTACTGTTTTCTCTGAAAACAAAAATGCCATCATTTTTCAGCAGCAGCCATACCTGGTTTAATGAAGTAGCTAATATCCCCTCTATTCTTACATTAATTCCAAAAATATCACTATCAAACCCCAGATTTTCCCATTTTCCATCTGATCTTATAACAAATACCGGATTTTCTACTATGCTAACAGCAATCCAGAGATTGTTATCATCGTCATGGTCCATACCCTTTACTCTTATATACCCGTGGCCATAACCTTCTACAGGCGTTAAAATAGAATTTGTCTCGTCATAAACTTCCTTAACCTGTCCATTATTAAATTCAACAACACCATATCCATATGATCCTCCGTAAACATGTTCCGGATTGGAAGGATCAATTGCTACCTCGCTGATATTATAAAATACCTCTAATTCCGGGTTTAAATATTTATTATAGTTCTCCCATTTTTCATCTATAAAGGAATATGCTCCCTTACCCTCATATTGTGTTGCTTCATTACCGCCGCCCACCCATAAGTAACCTGATTCATAGGTAATACTGCCTACATCTTTATATGCAGGTCCATTTGGAGCAATTTTTTCCATGCTGCCTGACTGAAATTTTATTAATCCTCCTCTATAATCTGCTATCCACATTATATTATCTCTATCAACTATTGCATGTACTGTTCGGTAAATTCCCGCCTGATGGATAAGATTAAACTGTGAATCATAAGCCCTGACTGAATAGAGAGAGACAATAATTAATATGTTGTTGTGATTACTAATATTGCTGTAGTCTTGGTCTTCATTTTCCCAGTTGTCCCACGAATCGTCCCTTATAACAATAATATCATCATAATTGGTAACCGGATTTCTATAGGATGCAAGTAACATATCGCTAAAATATGTTATAAAAGAATATTTAAAATCAGGTACAGGAACATTGGTAATTCTTGTCCAGTAATTATAATCAACAAGGTTCGGACTATTAATATCTGCCTTATATATTCCCTGATCTGTTGCAGCAAATATATTATTTCCATCAAAAGTAAGGTCATTTACTTTAATTTGACCTCCGGATTCCCCGAATTGATATGTATCTTTTATCTCCTTCTTTTTGACATCAACGGCCACAACACCAAATCCTGTTGCCAGATAGGCTATATCCTCAATAAACAGAATTTTATATATTTGTTTATCGCCGGTTATTAATTTTCTTTTAATATCCGGGATATTAATAATTGAATCGTTTCTTATTAAATCAATATTACCATTTATATATGCTATTACAATAGTATTAGTATTTTCCGAATAACTAATTGCACTTATATCTATATCAGATAGTCCTGTTACTTTTGAATATTTCTGAATACTATTGTCCCCTTTATTAATCGAAAACAATCCTCCGTCAGTGGAACAAAATATCTTGTTTCCAACTTCAGCAACCTGCAATGCATTGGTATAAGGCAGATGGTCACGCCAGGATCCTTTTGGTATTTGTGCTATTGCACTATTAATAATAAGCAGGTAAAAAAAACACAATAACTTAAAATAAAGAAATTTCATAACAGATAATATAGCTTTAATCAAGAAATTATATATACGCTGATTCCTTGTAGTATATTATATCAAAATGTAAAAATTAATTTAAATTTCATTTTTTCTATAAAGATAACTTACAAGCTTCTCTATTGCTTTAGCCCTGTGTGAAATTTTATTCTTTTCATCCATTGTCATTTCAGCAAAGGTCTGTTTATATCCATCTGGCTGAAAAATTGGATCGTATCCAAATCCATGAATCCCTCTCTTTTGATAAATAATTTTACCATTTATGCTACCTTCAAAATTAACAATATGGCCATTTTCAACAAGAGATATTACAGTCCTGAATCGTGCTTTTCTGTTTTTAACACCTAGCAACTTTCGTAATACTTTCTTTATATTATTTTCAAAATTGCATTGATCCCCGGCATATCTTGCTGAATATACTCCTGGCTCTCCATTTAATGCCTCTATTTCCAGGCCCGTATCATCTGCAAAACAATCAATTTTATATTTGTTATAGACAAAAAGAGCTTTCCTTGCGGCGTTTTCTTCGATAGAATTGTAGTCTTCAGGGATATCTTCATTAATATTCAAATCTTTCAGACTTACCAGGTCGTATCTGTCATTTAAAATGTTTTTAATTTCATTTAGTTTATGCTGATTATTTGTAGCAAAAACTAATTTTCGTTTCATCAATAATAATTATTAAACAAGAATAAAATCCTTATTTCAAAAAAAGTTAAATAATAAAAGTTGAATAATATTTATAAAAGAAAAGTATTTTTATGCTCCGGAGGCGCTAAAACTCCCTCCTAACTTTATTGGCCTTGGATTTATACAAATGACCGGAATTTTTTCAGTATTAGCAATAATATATTGTTCCTGTGCTCCAAGCACATAATCAGTAAATCCAATATCTCTTGTAGTCATAACAAGTATTGCATCAGCTTTAATCTCCTTGGCATAAGCTACTGTTTCTTTTGCAAAATCCCCTGCGACAGATACTGTTTGTATGTCATATCTTATATTCTTCGAATCAAAGAACTTATTAATAAAATAAATATTAGAATCCACTCCTTTAATAAAACTCTGATCCGTATTTTTAGCTTTGATAATATAAAATTTTGTGCCATATTTTTTAGCAAAATAATTTGCCCAGTTTACGCATTCTTTGTTCTCTTTTTTAAAAGTAACTGGTAACACAACATTTCTCAATGTATCTCTTTTAGGCGAATCCTGAACAACTATAAATGGGGATTTGGAACCTGCTATAACTTTTAATGCCCAGCTACCCAATACTTTTTGCATTCCTCTGATTCCATGCGTCCCCATAACAACCATCCGGGCATTTATTTCAGCTGCGAGTTCAGCTATGGTAGTAAAAATAGTACCTGCTCTAACAATAATTTTAGCTTTAATGCTTACATTTTCAAATTTTTCCCGTATTGCCTCTGCTATACTTTTTTCAGTATCAGCAACTTCAGATTCCTTTTTTACTATGTTAACCAAAGCTATATCATGATTAATAACTTTGGCTATATTAATAGCATGTTCCAATGCAAATACAGATTTATCTGTAAAATCCCAGGTTACTAAGACCAAATTAGAATGCTCTTCCATATGTATAATTTTTTTATATAACTATGTATGAATTTATAAATTGTTCAAAATTTATAAAAAATTAATTTAAAAACAATTATATTAACCAATGATAATTAACAATGAAATTAAAAATAGTAATTTATTCTTAGCAAGATAACAAAAACCGTAATTATTAATTTAACTTTTTGCTAATTTACTATAAATTTTATACTATTATATTTTTATGATACATAATTGCCTGGATATGTGCAATTATTTATCTTTGAGGGGAAAGTACAATTTACCAAATACATATATAAATATGGAATTTACAGACTGGAAAAATTTGCCTTTTGGCTACATAAAGACTGATTATAATATTCGCTGTTATTTCACAAATGGGCAATGGGGTAAAATTGAGGTATCTGATTCAGAATATTTAAATATACATATTGCCGCTACATGTCTGCATTATGGACAGGAAGCATTTGAAGGCATGAAAGCATTCATGGGTAAAGACAGGAAAATAAGGATATTTCGGTGGAAAGATAACGCAAAACGAATGAGAGATACAGCAGTGGGGATTAAGTTAGCTGTAGTTCCTTATGAATTGTTTAAAGAGGCTATTTTTAAAGCGATAATATTAAATAAAAAATTTGTCCCTCCATACGGATATGGGGCATCATTATATGTAAGGCCTTTGTTAATAGGTACAGGAGCAGAGGTTGGAGTAAAACCTGCTAAAGAATATTTGTTCCTGGTTTTTGTGACTCCTGTAGGTCCCTATTTTAAAGACGGCTTTGAGCCTGTTGACATTATGATATGCCGCGATTTTGACAGGGCAGCACCATTGGGAACAGGGGCTATCAAGGTAGGAGGAAATTATGCTGCAAGCCTGACTTCGCTTGAAATTGCCCATAATCTGGGTTTTGCTACTGCATTGTATCTTGACGCAAAAGAAAAAAAGTATGTAGATGAAGCAGGCCCGGCTAATTTTTTTGGTATTAAAAAAAATAAATATGTAACTCCCGAGTCAAAATCTATTTTACCTTCGATTACTAATATGAGTCTTATGGATATGGCTAAAGATATGGGAATGACAGTTGAACGCAGGCCTGTTGAAGTAGCAGAGCTTCCAACATTTGATGAGGTTGGAGCTTGCGGGACTGCAGCTGTAATTACACCTATCAAAAAAATATACGATCCGGCAAATAACAAAGTCTACGAATATTGTAAAGACGGTAAGCCCGGCCCTGTTTCAAGCGAACTTTACCATAAGCTTACAGCTATGCAAAATGGCGATTCAGCAGATAAATTCGGATGGATAGATATTGTTGAATAATTATTAAATGCAAAAGGTAGATAACAGAATTACTAAACGCCGTTTAAGAAGCTCCTACATAACCTCTATAGTGAGCATATCCCTGGTTTTGTTTTTGCTTGGATTAATTGGCTTGTTATTGTTAAATACAAAAAAGATTTCTGACTATGTGAAAGAGAATTTGAAGTTCACGGTTTATCTAAAGGATAATATCAGAGAAGTAGATATTTTGAGAATACAAAAAAATCTGGATTTAAAGCATTACGTAAAAGAAACTGAATATATTACAAAAGAACAGGCTGCTGTTGAATTTCAGAAAGAATTGGGAGAAAAATTCATTGATTTTTTAGGATTTAATCCATTAATACCCTCTATCGATGTCCGTCTTTATGCTGAATATGCAAATTCAGACAGTATAACGATTATTAAGAAAGATCTCAGAAAATTTTCTCAGATTGATGAAGTATATTATCAGGAATCACTTATACATTTGGTAAATAAGAACCTTAGAAAGATTAGCATATTTATTTTAATTATAAGCGGATTATTATTTCTCGTTGCAGTGACATTAATAAATAATACTATCCGTCTGTCAATATATTCAAAAAGATTTATTATAAGAACTATGCAAATAGTTGGTGCTAATAACAGTTTTATTCGCAGGCCCTTCTTATACAAAAGTGCTTTGCACGGCTCGTTTGGAGCACTTATTGCAATCGCTATGTTAACCGGTATGATTTATCTTATTCAGAATGAGATGGAAAGTATTATCAATTTTCAGGATTTTAAATTACTTAGTATTTTATTTATAATTGTATTAATAATCGGCATTGCGATTAGTTGGATATCAACATATTTTGCTGTTAACAGATACTTAAATATTAAAACTGATTATCTTTATATGTAAATTCTAAATTATGGCTAAGAAAACAAATGATAACGCCTCCTCTAATTATGCCCTCGGGAAAGACAATTATATATTGCTGATTATAGGATTTATCATCATTATTACAGGTTTTATTCTTATGATTGGAGGGAAATCAAATGATCCAAATGTCTTCAATGAAGATGAAATATTTAGTATAAGAAGAATAACAATAGCTCCCATAATTGTTTTATTTGGATATCTATTTGAGATTTGGGCTATCATGAAGAAGCCGAAGAAAGCTAAGTAAATTTCTCCTTAAATATTTAATGTTATTATTTAAAAATCTATGGATTGGATTAAAGCTATTATTATTTCTATTGTTGAGGGGATAACTGAGTTCCTGCCAATATCTTCAACCGGGCATATGATTATTACCGAGAAGCTGTTGGGCATTCAAAGCACTGATTTTGTCAACACATTTATTATTAATATTCAATTTGGAGCTATATTATCGGTAATTGTATTGTATTGGAAAAGGTTCATAAAATCTTTAATATTTTATTATAAATTGTTCGTGGCTTTTATACCTGCCGCAATTGCTGGCTTTATTTTTGGTAATTATATTGATATCCTGCTTAACAATGTAATAATTGTAGCAATATCATTGGTAGTGGGGGGCATAGTACTTATTTTTGTTGACAACTGGTTTAAAAACCCGGCTAAAAACCAGGAAATCACCTACATAAAGGCTTTTAAAATTGGATGTTTTCAGATAATTGCCATGATTCCCGGAGTTTCCCGGTCTGCGGCAACAATTATAGGCGGCCTGACACAAAAACTTACACGAAAAGACGCTGCCGAATTTTCGTTTTTTCTGGCTGTCCCTACAATGTTTGCTGCATCAGTCTACAAACTTTATAAAAACCATAATCATATTACAGGTGAAAATCTGGGAATATTAATTTTAGGAAATATCATAGCATTTATTGTAGCTATGGTTGCAATTAAATCCTTTGTCACATATCTTGCAACACATGGTTTTAAAATCTTTGGCTATTACAGAATTGTAGTAGGCCTCATTATTATTATACTATATGCTTTGGGACTTGAATTAAAAATTGTATGATGGATTTTATTAAAGGTGAACTTATACTTATAAATAAACCTTTAAACTGGACATCATTTGATGTAGTAAAAAAAATCAGAAAAACCATAGCAATAAAATACAAACAATCAGGTATTAAAGTCGGTCATGCAGGCACACTGGACCCGTTGGCTACAGGATTAATGATAATATGTACAGGAAAACTGACTAAAAAGATATTAGAGTACCAGGAATATCATAAGGAATATATAGCAACTTTAAAATTAGGGGCAACAACTCCATCTTTTGATTTGGAAACTGAAATTGACAAATACTATTCTGTCGACCATGTTAATGAGTCACTGATTAATAAAACTCTTAAAGAATATACTGGTGAATTATATCAAATACCGCCAGATTTTTCTGCCAAGTTTATAAATGGAATCAGAGCATATAAATATGCTAGGAAGGGTAAAAAAATTAGTCTTAAACCAAGCAGAATCTTTATTGACAAAATAGAAATTATAAAATTCGATCTTCCGCTTTTAGAAATTAAAGTGAAATGCAGTAAAGGAACATATATACGTTCATTAGTTCGTGATATGGGGAATAGCCTGAATTGCGGGGCTCATTTAATTAAGCTTGTAAGGACGGCTATAGGGGACTTCAGGCTTAATAAAGCTATTTCGATTGAAGATTTTGAAAGACAATTAAAATTTTTGTAACAAATTTGCATTTTTTTCGTATAAGGGGGGGCTTATTCCTAAAGCTAATAAATAATTAATACTAAATTATGAAACTTTCTCAGTATAAATACCATCTGCCAGAGGAGCTTATAGCAAAATATCCGACAAAAAACAGGGATGAATCAAGATTAATGGTCCTGCACCGAAGCTCTAAAAATATTGAACACCGGATCTTTCATGAGATAATTGAATACTTCAATGAAGATGATGTGATGGTATTTAATAACACCAAAGTATTTCCAGCAAGATTGTATGGGAACAAAGAAAAAACAGGAGCAGAAATTGAAGTTTTTTTACTCAGAGAGCTCAGTAAAGAACAACGCTTGTGGGACGTGCTGGTTGACCCGGCAAGAAAAATAAGAATCGGAAACAAACTTTATTTTGGAGAAGATGATATATTAGTGGCAGAAGTAATTGATAATACTACATCACGTGGAAGAACTCTTCGTTTCCTGTTTGACGGGGAATACGACGAATTTAAGAAGACATTATATAAACTTGGTGAAACACCACTTCCCAAATTTATTAAAAGAGAAGTCCAGCCTGAAGATAAAGAAAGATATCAGACAATATTTGCAAAACATGAGGGTGCTGTTGCCGCACCGGTTGCAGGACTGCATTTTAGCAGAGAATTATTGAAAAGACTGGAAATAAAAGGTATCCATTTTGCTGAAATAACACTTCATGTCGGACTGGGGAATTTCAGAACCGTTGACGTTGAAGATCTTACCAAGCATAAAATGGATTCCGAGCAGATCATGATTACTGATGAAGCATCAGAAATAGTAAATAAAGCAAAAGATGCAAAAAAACAAATTTGTGCTGTAGGTACGACGGTAATGAGGACCCTTGAAAGTTCAGTTTCAACAACCGGCTACTTAAAACCTTTTGATGGGTGGACAAATAAATTTATTTTCCCTCCTTACGAATTTAATGTTCCTACTTGTATAGTTTCCAACTTTCACCTGCCCCTGTCAACATTATTAATGATGGTTTCTGCTTTTGCAGGTTACGAATTTCTTTTTGAAGCCTATAAAACTGCAATAAAGGAAAAATACCGCTTTGGCACATACGGTGATGCAATGTTGATTTTGTAAATTTCCAACTCCGTTAATGCAACCTCATAGTTTTTATTTTGTCCTTTAAATAAATCTAAAATATTTCTTCTATATAGTTGAGATCTTATAAAAAATATAATATACTTGTGTTTACCTTAAATTTATAAATCATGAAAAAGATATTCTTAATATTTTTGGGAATTTACTTTCTGCTCGGATTAAAAGCCCAGGAAGAGACTGAAATTCGGACTCTTTTCGGCGAAGGACAAATAAAGATTTCAGGATTTGGGGGCCCGTTCATGAACTTCAGTTTAATAGACGACAAATTTGCCCACCTCATGGGAGGAGGAGGCGGAATATTAATCAATGATTTCTTTTTTGGCGGTTACGGAATCGGACTTACCAATAGTATTGAATTTCAAGGTACTCCAAACGAACTCGGTTTTGGGCACGGAGGATTTTGGCTTGGTTACAATTTTTTATCAAAGAGGTTAATTCACCCTTCATTTCATATGCAACTGGGATGGGGTAAAATTTCTGAACGACTGCCTTCCGGCGGCCCTCTTGACAAGGGTGATAATGTATTTGTAATTATCCCAACTTTAGAATTGGAAATGAATATTACAAAATACTTCAAAATTAGCGCCGGAGGTAATTATCGATTTGTTTCATTTGTTGATGATGAAAATTATTCGGAATCTGATTTCATGAGTCCGGGAGTTTTCCTGGCATTTAAATTCGGATGGTTTTAATTTAAAAATTAACTTCCTTTAAATAGCGCTGCAAGAAATTACAGCGCTATTTTTTTATAAGAATATCAAAAATTTAGCCGTAATTTCCTTTATATTTATCAAAATTTTTATTATTCTCATAATTTAATTTATTTAAGATTATGAACCGAGCATGAAAAATTTAAATCATATTTTCAAAAACAGGCATGATTTAAATTTTTTATGCGAGAACGAGCGTAGCGAGTGGTTACATACGTTCTCAAATTTTTAATTAATTTAATATTAAGTAATTAAAAATTTTAATCGTATGAAAAATTATAGACTTCTCAATAATCTAACAGGTTGGATTGTATTTTTAATTGCAGCGGTAGTGTACCTGTCAACAATTGAACCTACTACAAGTCTGTGGGATTGCGGTGAATTTATAGCTTCAGCCTACAAATTAGAGGTAGGACATCCTC